>DDGC01000005.1:0-62266 GCA_002337455.1 Rhizobiales bacterium UBA1912
CTATCTGAGTCCTGACATGAGAACGCTTCCATGAAAGCGGCCAGTCGGGTGGGCTTACCCAGCGGGCGTTCACGATCATTGGCGTTTCATGGACGTGGTCGGTGGTGTCGTGCTGGCCAGCGCCAATCGCGCCCATATATTTGATGGCTGACCCCGCACTCCCATCATCTGCCTGCACGAGAGGCGTTATCGTCGGGGAATGGAGCGGGGCGTGGGTCCCCTGCAGAGGCAGTGCGACAACGATTATCCACGCCACAACGAAGAGGCGCAGGAACATTTTCCACGAAATGGCATTCGCCGTCTGACCGGTCACCGCCGCAATTTGCCCCAATACTCTGATTATCTTCCTCACTATAGTGAACTGAACCGACCAGGTCCACCCTAAGACGCCCACTGCTGAAGCGCCGACCAAGGAAGATTTATCATCAGTCTGATGTCCCAATTTGCGAAATTGATCCTTCTTCCATCATTGGTTGTGTTCAGCCTTCTGGCCGCGCCGGGCGTCATGCGTTCGCCTTCGCAGGTTTATGGGCAAGAGAATGCCGCCCACCATCACGACGTCGAGCACGGATTGAGCGGCCACGGCGAATGCGCAACGATAGCCTGCTGCCTGATGCCTGCCAACGCCGGGCGCGAGATGCTGTTGGATCGTGTGGCTGAATTGGTCGATACCTACCCCGTGCTTTATATGTGCGGAGAGGGTCCCCGAGTTCCTGCTCCTCCTCCAAAGCCACTGGTTTGAACTGCAGTACAGCTCTATTTTCAAACCGGAGAATACCAATGAAGACGTTCAAAACCCTCGGCCTCGCCATCCTTTTTGCCAGCACTGCGTCCGTTGCGATGGCACAGGGCATGGATCATTCCAACATGGATGGCATGTCCATGGACGGGATGAGCATGGATGCCGAAGCGAGTGAAAGCTCGGATCTACCCAAAATCTGTCTCGAGAACGCCGGCCACATGGCCGGCATATCGATGGACATGGATATGAGCGCAATGATGGAAGGGATGAGCGAGGGCCACCAGGCCATGATGGCCGATATGGGTGCCATGCACAACGAGATGATGACTGCCATGATGGCCGAAGACTTCGATGTCGCTTTCATCTGCGGCATGATCCCACATCACCAAGGCGCGCTCGCGATGGCCAACGCGGCCCTCGAGTATGCCGAGGACGAATGGGTAAAGGAAATCGCCCAGGAAATCGTCGACGCCCAAGAACGTGAGATAGCCGAAATGCTTGAATGGCTTGAAACCCAGTAAGCACCAGGTGACCGGGGCGATCCCGGTCACCTTCTTACCTCAGCTCGATAGCGGCATTGGACATGTTTAATGGCGATCATCTGCCATAGCGGCAATGCCCCAGTCGTACTCCCCCGTTGACAGGTTTCAGCGGCACAAGAGGACCGGCAGCTTCTGGGACGGAACCAAGGTGGGCTGAACGGCCGGAATGGGGGCGCACAGCGGCCGTTCGCGACCAGCCCGGCGAACAAAATCGCGCCGAGTCTGAATGATTATGAGCTCGCTCGTTGTGTAACTGTCGCATCAAGCGTACTCAAATGGCAGGCGCGACAATGGCGGCTTGAAACGCATCGACTTGGCCTTCGAACGCGTCGAGGTCGAGCTGGAACTCAATATCGAAAATTGACTGGGTTCCCGGGTTTCTAGTCCTGTAGGGATCTGAGCAATCATCGATGCAGCCGACAATGCCGAATTGTCGGGCTCGGGCAGGACGTCGGTCTCGCCGGCGGCCAACCGCAGGTCAAGCTTGTCAGGGTCACGCGGTCCCGACTTGATAACCGGCTGCCGCTTCGACGGCTTGTAGTCTGCGACTTCGGGCAGTGCCGCGCCCCATCTCTCGGAATTGTGCTCGAATGCGGCGACGGGATCTCCATCAATCCATCCGGTCGCGACCAGCGCCATCTTCTTGTCCGTCGACCCGAGCGGGGTATAGTGGATGCGACCCATGCCGTCCATGAGCCTGCGGGACCACTTGTCATTGTGCGGCAGCATGTCCTTGATGAATTGCTGCAACGACCGTCCGGCCAGAAGGTTCTCAGCACCAGGAGCATGTGGAGTGACCGTCTCGGACAGGATGCCGTCAGACAGCCGGACAAGCTCCGCGACCGGATATGCCTGCAGCATCTGATCAAGGGTGACCACTTCATCGATGACAACGTCCTGAGGCACGCACTTGCTCATGCAGATCCAGACCGGCGTCTCCACATCGATAGGATTGCCGTCGGCATCCTTGGCGATGCCACGGTACACGGGACGCAGGCGACCCAAGAACTGGCGCAGCTCTTCCTCGCGCCACTGCTCTTCAAGAAGCCGGGCCCAATTGATGCTGTCTTTGATCTTGGGCATCTCGGGGACCCAGTGTGAGATGTCCTCGCCAGTCCGCATGCGGAGGCGGCGTTCCTGCGGCTTGCGCATGACGGGATTGCCCTCGGCGTCGTGGCCAGTGCCAAGCTTGTCAAACGGCTGCTCGGGGGTCTCGTCGTCATATGTGAGCGCGGCACGGTACGCGTCCAGTACGTGCACTGGCTGCTCCGATCGGCCAATCGACAGCGCTGCCACGTGCCCCTTCGCGAAATCGAGGCCGCGGAAAGCACCGAAATGACCGAAGTCGACGTTCTTGGGCTTCTCCCATCCGGACTGGATCGCTTCGCGGACTGCCTTCGTCATGCCGACCAGGACGCGTCCATATGCGTAGACCATCGCGGTTGTCGTGATCAGCGCGCGGGCTTGCTGGATCAGCTGCTCGCTCTGCAGTATGGCCTTATCATCGGCATCAAAACGGGGGATGAAGCGGGAATTGGCGTAAGTCGACTCGATGGCAGCCACGGTTCGCACGTGCGCCGGGGCCTCGATGTTCGTGACCTCGACCGCGCGACCGTAGATCTTACCGATGATCTCTGGCACCCCGGACGCGTCCAGCAAAAGGGTCGGCAGCGCGTTCCAATTCAACTCCTTGCGCCAGCCCATGATGATGGTCAGCTCGACGACATGGCCACCCGGCTTCGGCAGCATGATGAGGCGCACGCGCTCATCGCGCTCGCCTTTCGCGCTTCCTTCCTCAACACCTGTCATTCTGTCCTTGATCAATCGCCAGAATTTCTCCTTCGTCATCATATCGCGGTTGACCGGCGTTGCGGCCAGCTCACGGACCTTCTCGATGTCGAGGCGCGGGTTCACGTCCTGCTGCAGCGTCTTCGACCTCGACAAAACAAGGATCGCGGCATCGACAAGCTCGGCGCCGCGTTTGTGTTCGCGCATAACCTCTGCGACGTCCTTGCCATCTTTGAGCGCGTCGGTGGCAACAGCGATGGCCTCTTCCTGGTCGGAGAAATACATCGCCGCGATGTCCTCATTGGACAGGTCCGGCCACTTCTTCTTGTCCTGTTTCGTGACGAACGGCTCGACGCCGCCGGTTTGGAAGGATTCGAGCGTCATCGTGCCGATCTGCAGGACCTGATACACGATTGTCTCGTCGATGATGAGCGCCCGGGGATTGCACTTCTTCAGCTCTGCCGGCAGCCCGTGCATGGTCAGGTATGCATGGCTGATAAGGACCACGTCAGCGTCTTTGAGGTCGCTAAATTGCGCGAAATATTTGCACTCGCCGCGCGCCAGGAATTCGCACAGCACCTCTTCCTGCTCGATTTTCTCGCCCTCGCGCCGCTTCATGCGTGCGGTCACGGGATCATCGACATCCATCTTCTTTTTGCATAGCCCGGACCCGCGCAGGCCGGCGTCGTTGAGAAGACGCATCTTGTCCCTCTGTTGGCAACCAGCGGCCTCACGGCCGCGGAACGGGATAGCTTTGACGCCCTTCTTGCGGAGCTCTTTGACGGCGTCCTTCATGTCCCGCTCGCTCCAATACTGCGACGGCGTGATCATGCCCTCTGCATCGGCTTTCGCCAGGGTCTCGTCGGCGTTGGCGTGCGTCGGGACAGACACGAAAATCGGGCCTTCGCCATCGCCACGGCGATTCTCTGCACACCATGCGGTCAGGCTGCGGACGACGTGCGAGGTCTTGCCGGCACCAGGAGGGGCTTTGAGCAAGTGAACGGACGGCAGCTCAATGGACGTGTCACCGATTGTGCCAAGGAATCGGTGGATTGCGGTGTCGACCTTTTGCGTCACCTCTTCACCAATCTTGCGCCGCTCCAGCGGGTCCTCAATGATGCGGCGGGAGTGGCGATCGGCCTCGACCAGCGCCGCAGCCTTTTTGACAGGCAATACCTTGGCGCGCGCGGCGTGGTCCGACAAGCCGTCGACAATGCAGTAGTCATCAGGAATCCAATCGAGCGACCCGTGAGCGGGACGCGGTGCCGGCATCACGCGCTTTGACTGCGGACGGCGGCCATCATCTGTGACCGTCCAAGGCACACAGATGTCGTGATATTTACCGCTTCTGGCATGCTCCTCGAGCGATGCGTACCACTTTGTTGCCGCTGCACGCAGCTTCTCGCGCGCCGATTTTGCGATGCGCTCGAGGCCGCTCAGGCTCTCATTATCGCGGTGCGTTTTGCCGAGTTTGCCTTCCGCTTCAGTGACCAGAATGTCTTCGATCAGCCCGTAGAAGCGCTTGAGATCGTGAGCATTTGCGGCACACATTGCCCATGCCATCTGCGAAAGCCATACTTCCGCACCGTCTGTGATGTGTCCCTCTGCGTCGATGACGAACGGGCCGCGCTTGAGCTCTGGCGTCCAGACCCGACCGCCAGCGCGCTTCCTGAGCTCGTCGACATCGATGCCGCTGCCGCCGTATGGATTTGACGTCGATACGCCGCCTGAGAGCTGGCGAATATCGCGCATCCGGTTAAGAAACAAGCGTATCGACGCTTTATCGATGACCGGTGCTTCGAGCGGCGACGCGATCGCGGGGTGTGCGCGGCCTTCGCTCCAATCGAAACTCTGACCGGTCCGGTGGTGAAGGCCGTATGCCGTCAGCAGGCCGCCTTCGCTCAAGAATTCCACGGCGTTGATGGGCTTGCCATCGTCATCAAGCTCGCGCCGGCCGTCTTCGCCGAGCAGCTCGACCGCCCATCTGGGAATGGACCACCGGTCGTCACCGGTGCCGGGCTCCTGCCTATAAATGAGCGCGACCTTGGGCCTCGCGCCGTAGCGCACGAATGGCGTGGGCCCCAAGACGTCGATCGCGAGCTGTTTTACGCGCTCAGCCACCTCGGCGTCCTTGCAGTCAATATCCAGGACGCGCACGTGCGCGCTGGCAGCGCAGCACTGGATTGCGAGGTTCGATCCGCCGGTGCCATATGCGATGCCGACCATTGTCGCGAGGCTGGCGAGCTTCTCACGATATTCAGTCGGCCTGAATATCGTGCCGCCGCGACGCTCATTATACATCGTGGATTTGCCGGGAACGGTCACGAATGACGGCCGACGTTCACCTTTGGCATCCTGCGGGACGACACTCCAGCCCTGAACCGCGCAGGGGACCGCGAACCTGCTCATTGTTGCCATCCGCTCCCACCGCGGCTCGGTCTCTACAAAGCCGTCAGCGATCTGATCACGCGCATTCACGCAGTGAATTTGGGCGATATCGGCGTCGCTCAAACCGAGCTTGGAAATCGCGTCAGGAAACGCCGACTTCTGTTCGCGCACGAACTGCGCGCGGCGCTCTGCTTTTGTCGGCTGCTTTGTCGTGCGCTTCGGCACACGCAGGCTATCGAATTTCATTGAACATCCATTCGTTTTGTCATCCGGCGGGTGCAACGCCGAGTTGTAAGGATGGTCCAGACCATAGACAGGGTCAACCGGATTCTAAGAATTCGTGTGCGATTTCTTCAATGTTGACATCGAGGCCCCGTTAACCACCATGCTACGTTCCTATTGTTCGAAATTCGAACGATCTCCGTTGCTTGCAGATTGGTAGTAGACAATCGAATAAAAAATGCACGAAATCTTCAAAAGTCTCTGTAATAATAGGGTGAGCGGGTAGAACCCTGCATGGATTGCTTTCATCGTTCTTGCGAACGATGATTTTTCAAGAGTATTCAATGCAGCCTGTTCGATCCCACATTGTGAGCCATCGAGAGCATAGCGACCGCGATCTCATTCTCGACGCATGCCGCCAGCGAATAGCCGCGAAACGAATCCCGTGTCAGCAAATCGTGGTCTCGGGACGCCCGATGTCGACCGCTGTCCGCGCCATAATCTTGAGAGGCGAGTGGGACGGAATAAGTCTTCGCAAGTCGTATTTGATCGCTGACGCAGTGGGCGTCGACGTCACCGTTTCGGCTGCGGCATGATCCCGGCGTCGGACCACGCGGTTCGGCGATACTGCGGGCGGCGCCTCGGCGTCCTCGTCAAAGCCTTTTCTGACGCCGAGGCGCTGCGAATCCTGCGTCGTGTCGGCTGCGATACCGATTCGATTCGTGAGCGCCTGCACGACGTCCGCGACACCGTACTGCGCCTCGAGAGCCGTCTCTCGCCAGATTCCCCGCGAAGCTGCCCTCAGCCCGCAAGCCACAGATAAAAGGGCCGACGAAATGAGGGGTGTCGACGGCAAAGTCGATGCTGCTTTTTATGAATGGCCGTCAGATGCGCAAGTCGCAGAGTTGTGGCGCACTCACGGGATGCACGCGGCCATCGAGCGATGGGGGTATCTGACGCCGCGGACGCTGCAGGGCATGCGGAAACGGTACCTGGATCGGCAGCGGGAAGCGGCCTGATCAACCCCGTCCAAGGCTTTTCGCAAACTTGATCTCCGATACGATGATGTCACCTGCCATATTCACACCCTCATTCGTGAGCTGGGCCATCGTGTTTCCGTCCATCTCGAACATCCTTAGATAGCCGCCTTCGGCGAGAGGACGGCAGAGGTTCGAAGCATCTTGCTGCGATATGTCGAGCCGGTCAGCAATGCCCTTCATGCTGAAAACCATGCGGTAACCCTGTCCCTCGTTTTCGCACGCCAGCACGATGAGGCATCGAGCACTGGGATAGCCGCCTGGGAAACGAATCTGCTCCAGCCCGCGTCGCACCCCATCAGCCACTTCCTGATCCGGCTGACCGTCGCGCTCGATCTTCAGCGCATATCGATGCAGCAGGTCCTCGGTACCCTCCATGATGTAAGTTGGCGGGCCGAGCTTGTGCCGGGCTGCGACGATCTCCAGCGTGTCACCTTCTCGCTTTGCGAGATACTCGAAAGCTCGATGAATGTTTTCGCGATACAGCCGTGCCGTGTAGGCAGGTGCCTCCCCTTGCTGTGCCAGAGCCCCAAATTCAGAGACAACAGTCATTTCCTCCATCGCGCGGATGAAGAGGCCTTGTTCAATGCCCAGGTGTTGCGCCATCGCTCTGAGATGTTCGCGGCCTCGTTCCCGAAGCTTCTCTCGATGACGGTTTTCGAAAAAACGCGCGATGACCATATCCACCCCCAACGTGTCAGGATAACTCGCCCACAAGTCATTTCAACACGCAAACACAACTCGCGTCAAAAAACTTATCAACTTCAACGGCTTGCAGACGCGCCTTTTCGACGTTTTCGCACCGCCCAAATCCGGTCACAAAACCGGTCTTTGGGAAGCGTCAGGACGGGCATGATTTCGGCCCGCACCTGACACCCATTTGAGAAGTGCGATCGGGTTCAGGAGGCGTCTCCGGGGTCGGTTTTTTCGTGCGCTTCGATCTCGTCATCGATCATTTCGCGCACCATGCTCCAGCCCGATTTCCAAGCCGCCGCGTCATAGATTTCAATTAGCCGCGCGAGCATCTCCGGATGCACGACGCCATCGCAGAGCCTCTGGACCTCTTGCTCGGGGAAACCGGCATCTTGGGCGAATTCGGCGGGCGTCATGCCCAGGTCTTCGAGACAAGCATTCAGAGCTCGGACCAGCGCCCAAAGCGTCCGCGTGACTTCCGGAAGACCCAGGTCGCGGACGAGATCGCCGGTGCCGCGGAAGACTTCGTCATCGAGATGCGATTCGATTCCGCGTCTGCGCATGTTCTCGACGTGCCGCCGATCGAGCTCGGGTGTATGCGGATGTGCTTCCTCCAGCCCTTCGAGGGCCGGGTGGCTGGGATCGTCGACGAAAGCCCCCCAATTTTTCATCGCACGGGCCATCGCTGTCGCCGCTTCCAGGACGTCGAGATCGGATTTCGAAGGATCGGCGAAATCTTCAAATGCCGGCGCCAATCGTCGCGCGGTTGCGAGAAGCTCGACAATCGCTTCATCACGCGACAGCACGTCGCGCACACGATACTTCTCGATCGCGGCTTCGATGGCGTCCCTGTCACGGTAATCCAGGCTCGACATCTCGACGCCGACCTCGACAATCTCGCTTTCGAGCCGCTCGATTTCCGCAGACAAGGTCGCGATGCGATTCCGCATGCGTTCCTGTGCGACGAGATATGCGGAATCGCGCCCCAGATCGAAATCGACTTCCTCCAAATCGATAGCCCGCTGCGGCAGTCCTTCGAGCACCATGTGCTGCCCCAGCACATTCTTCGTCTCCGAGATCAGCCGCTCATACTCCTCGACCTTCGCTTCCAAGATTTCGCGCACTTTCCGATAATCCCCGCCGACCTGGTCGACGATGACAAGCTCCGCTACTCCGTCGTGTACGATCAGCGCGCCCTGGGAGTCACATTCCCAACCGACATTCGCGATATCGAAAGTCGAAACGATCTCGATTTTTTGGCCAGGATAGCGCTCCGCGAGTGTCTCGAGTGCGCGCTTGAGCTCGGCTTCAGTTGCCCATGTCATCATCCCACCTCCACTCAAAAATCACGTCACGGCTGTCAGCGTGGAACACCCACCCTGGTCCCGCTGCCTTTGCCGCAGCCATGAATTCGGCCCGCCAGGCCGGCGTATCAATCTGATTTCGGTCATCGAACGGTGCCGGGTCCGGCATGCCAGCGCGGACCCAATCTCGCACGATGTGCTCCCAGCCGGTGGGAAACGAGATAAAATCATGCGTCTCCGATACATCCCCCAGCTTGTCTGCAATCGCCATCCGCGGATTGAGCTCGAGCAGCCGTTGCCAGCGCTCTCGATACTCTCGCCATCCGGCTGCCAGGTCAGGTGTGAGTCCATAGTATTTTTCGCCGACCACCATGGATGGCGTGAATGCCGAATCCGAGTTCCACCTGGGCCAAAATGGGCGGTTGTCCGGCACGACTGGAGCGGTCCGACGCACAAGGTCGTCGAAAAAATCGGGTGTTCCGTCGTCATGCTCAAGCAGCGCTGCCCACATCCGGCGCTCTTCGCGAAGGCAGATTTCGATATCAGGCATCATGTCGGCACCTCCACAACGAATCGTGAATCAAATCCACCATGCTCCCGCGCATACCCACGCGGATTGCAAATGACCCTTGTGTCGCCGACCACGTAGTCACGCCGCCAATGGAGGTGACCATGCACCCAGAGGTCGGGTCGATATCGATCCATCATGACGCCCAGGTCGGATGCAAACGATCCATCGCTCGGATCCGGGAAATTGGGGTCATCGAGCGAAAGCCTGTGCGGCGCATGATGTGTGATGACGACTGTTGGGCCGTCGAAATCTTTCGCCAGCCGTCGGCCGATCGTCGCCCTGTGATCGCGATGCCATGCCAGCGTATCGGCCGGCCGGAGACGTCGCAGTCCGACATCGATGGATCGATAATCGGGCATTGCATTGCGCGCCCAGACCGTCGCCGTGGCGATGTCGATTGGATCGGAGCCGGCAACTTCGAAGTCGGTCCACAACGTTGCGCCAACGATGCGCACGCCGGCGATCTCGACGACCTCGCCGCGCGCCAGAACGGTGACGCCGATCTCAAAGCAATCGCGGATCACAGCGTCGAGGGCGGCATGTGGATTGATGCATGCGTAAAAATCGTGATTGCCAGGCACCCAAAGGATCGGGAGTTCAAATCCACGTTGCCGCTGCCTCTCCAGCCAATTGTAGCCGTGGGTGAACCCGTCACAGATGTCCCCGGCGATGACCATAAGGTCGGCCTCCGGCGGCGGCTTTGGCAGGTCGAAATCACGGTCTTGGGCGTCGACGTGCAAATCACTCATGATCCAGATCTTCATTCGAAACCTCCCTCTGCCGCATGGTGATCGCATACTGTCCGGTACCATCCCCGACGCTTCCGCAGACGGCCTGGGGACCCGCACTCTTCGCAGATGAATTCGGAGAGCCACTCGCCGACGGTCACGATTTCATTCGTCGGTTGGTCGCCGGCGTTGTGATAGAAGCGAAGTCCGCCGAACTTTTCCTTGAGCTGCGACGTGGACCAGTGGCCGTCGTAATGCTCTGCCAGCCAGCCGCTCATGCCGATGATGAGGTCGATCCACCCACTCGCGAATTCCGGACCCGATTGGATGAAATCGAACTCAGAACGAATCGGCGACCACCAGTCCTCCCGCACCGTGTGCGGCCGCAGCCGGGCATGATCCCAGCGCCGAGATCGGCTATTGATGACGCGACGGACCAGCTCGACGACGTCCTCGCGCCGGGGCATCCACGCGCCCTTAGGATGCACGGATCGGCCATCGGGAACGCCGGCGATAAAGAGGTCAACCAAGCCTCGATCGGCATCCCACCGACCAGGCAGCACGATCATGCCGTTGCAGGCATCGTCCTTCCGGAATGCTGACTGCAAGATGAGCCGGGCTTCGTCGGCTAATGCGATAATGCTCATATCCGTCATGCCACACCTCCCGCCAACAGCCTCTTGGTCTGCCACCGGCGTGCCGGTACCGCCATGCCGCATTGTCGTTGCCCGCAAAAAGGTCAACGAGGCCGAGCATCCTGGGGTCGAGGTCGGCCAAGGCAATGGTCGCGCAGAGCTGTACAAGCAGCCCACGGCCGTGGAGGGATTGGTGGAAAAGGCTGTCGCGCAAGGCCTCGCGGACCTCGCAGAGTTGATAATGATTGCGCACGATGATCTCCTTTCATGTCAGTGCGGTGCCCAGGATGGGCGGGGTCAGGCTTGACCCATGAAGCGGTCGCGGGCGGCCAAGGTCGCAGTGATCGCGGATTGCAACTTCCTCAAGCTGCCGCCAGGCCAAGCTTCCCGAATGACGTCTAATTCGTCTTCGGCAAGCGGCGGGTACCAGCGCTCATCGACACCGCGGTCTTTCGCGATGCCACGGATGATCTGCTGAGACAGCGGTCCGATGTGCTGCCAGCCGGGATTCGGCATGCGGATCACGCGCATCCGATCGCGGACCGGCGCTGGCACCCCGTCGAGGTCGTTGGCGGTGGCGAAGTGGCTGATCCAGCTCAGGTCAACCTCGACCTCGAGCGCGAGATCGCGGATCGCCCTCGCTTGGCTACGCTCGAAAAGTGGCAGCAGCGCATCGAGCGCGCCACCGTTGTGGCGTCCTTCGCCGACCTTTTCGAGCTCGTCCCAGATGACCAGGCCATTGGCGTAACCCGAGCGCTGGATCAACTGGAGCGGCACGGAAGGGCGCGAGGTCGACCACTGCGCGGACGTTCCCATGTGGCTCGCGTCGGCCATTCCCGACAAGCTGTACAGCTCATGCGGCAAGCTCAACTGCTCCGCGATTGCACGTGCAAGCGACGTCTTTCCCGAGCCTGGATCACCGACGAGAAGCGTCGGCCGGAAGCGCACACGGTCATCGCCCGAAAGGTCGCCAAGGATGGTCTCGATGACGGACGCTGCATGCGGCCACTTCGCCGCGAGGACCTTGTAGTGCAGGTCCACGGGGCCGCGATCAATGAGAGGCAGCGGCTTGCCAGCAATCCCAGCAAACGCCTTGCGCGCTTCCTTTTGCCCGCCCGTGCCCGCTGTCAGCTTCGGCACGACGACAATTTTGTGCTCGGGTGCCTTGCGCTCGACTCCAACCCGGTCGTCGTCCAGAAGCCGCAAACCGTCGTCCTCGGTTTCTTCGACGAGGCGCTCAAAAATCGACTGCTTGGCACCCTCCAAATCCTCGAGCGCCTCGGGGTGGTTTCGGACTAAACGGTCCGACTGACGATACGCATCGACGTCGCGGCCATAGTCCAGCAACCGCTGGAGTCCCGCATCTTGGGCGCGACTGAGGTCCGAGCCGTGAAGGACTGAAAATCCAGTGCCTTGGATCAAGCCCAGCATGGTCGCCTGCCTCAGCATGCGGCCGTACCTCTTATCGAATCGGCTCGACTGGCGACCGTGAAACAGCCGCCGGGCCGCTTCTTCAAACGCCTCGATATCGTCAGAGCAAGTGATGTAGAGATCGCAACGGGCAACGTCAGAAGAGCGTCCGCGGCCTTCGAAAATCTCGCGGGCAAGCTCGAGTACGGCTGTGCTGCCGTCAACGATCGCTTGCTCGATCAGTTCGATTTCGGCTTCGGAAAGCGTCAGATTGCGGAGAATGGATGTGAAATAATGATGGCGATCGGTCGCCATCGAATCGCGGCACCACGCAGCATGGATCAGAATTTCTTCCAAGGCCGGAAGGTCGCCTTCGATGATCTCAGCGCGCCGCTTCTTGAGCCGGCGCATTGAATCGATGTCATGGTCATTGAGCTCGGCGAGGCGCCGAGCCGCAGAATCGTCCTTTGTCATGATGTGGATGGTTTCAGAGCTCGATGGGCGTCCGCGATATTGCGGTGTCGCCCCCGAGTGCGCCGCCGTCGACAGGTGTCACGGCGTCCCAGGACGGCGCATAAAGCACAAGGCTACGGCGCCGTCCAGATAGCGGGTTTCGAAATAGTTAATGCGCGGTCGAGGGAAAGGGTGGCATTCGATATATGTCGGTATCGCGTAAATTAGATGGGGTCATTTATGGGGTAGTGACACTCAGGCTGCGCAGCTTTGCGAGGTCCGCTTTAAAGCGCTCGACAGCGACATCGATGCCTTCGAAAACCTCAGTCACTTCGCCGCCGATTGCGTAGTAGACATAGCCTTCATCGTTGCCATTCTTCGCTCGCGTCGAAACGGTGAATTCGGCATCGAAAATGCCGATCTTGCGCATAAAGGTGAAGCTCGCCGACCCTGCATCGAATTGGACGATGGTCCGCCAATCTTTAAAAAACTTGAGTGACGATGCACCATGGGCGTGAACGCTCAAAATTGCTTCCGAGGATGCGAGACCCGTCGAGAATTCATTGTGGCGGTTCTGCACGGCCATCTTTGCCATGGCGGCCCACTTCCGATCATAAAAGCCGGCATCTTCTAAATCGATGATGTCGTTATCGGAGTCGTTTGTCGGACAGACTATGACACCAAGATCGAACGCATAAGCTCTGACATGCCCGGTCTCGTCGTCGACTTCCAAGCGCATCGATGATGCAACCCGCTCTTTCAAACCGGGCTTCGAAATATGAACAAGTGCCATGGCGGCGACCATGTTGGGATTGTCGGCACGGACAATCGGGTCGAACTCAATCGGCTGCACTTCGCCGGCGATAGAGACGGTGTATTGAGATAGGGTATTCATGGCTTCATCTCCATAAATTGGCTGGAGTCCGGAAGGAAATCTGGTGGCACGCCGTAACGCTCAAACATGAGCAGCAGGCGACCGATCCATGGGGGAATTTCCCGCTGACCAGATTCGTATCTGCGGATCGTGACGGACACTGTGTTCTCGCCGCCGACGTATCCGATCGCGCGGCCCAGCTGGAGCGTCGAGAACCCCAGCTGGTGGCGGATGCGCTTCATGTCTTCGCCAGTCACGATGTTGTTTTGTCCTTCCGCTGCTTCGCGAGACTGACAAATTCGTCAGATGCCGCGCTTCTCATAGTGATCCAGAATTTCGCATCTGGGATGAGCTTCATAACTGCGTCGCGATCTTCGTCTGACGCTCCCTCGAGCTTTTCAACACGAATATCAGCTGCCCACGCAATCTGCGCCTCTGTTCCTTCCAGGCCCTTCCGCTGCTCGATGACTTCGGCAGGCAACGCGAGCGACGGAGCTTGTTCTCTCCACTTGTCATAATATTCGCCGCCGAGGCCACTATCTATCGCTTTAGCTTCCTGCGCAGTTTTGCCTTCAAAATAGCGCAGATAGTCGACAAACGAGATCTTGGGCTCCTTCGCTGCCGCAGCCTCGGATTTGGCCTTCTTCTTCGCGGCCTTTTCTTCCTTTTCCCGCTTCTTGCGCTCGGCACTTTCGAGACGATTGATGTGAGCAACAATGCCACCGATGGTCCGTGTGTCATTCAAGCCCTGCATCTTCACCTTGATCTGCTGACCCCAGTCATTGGCTCCGGCATATTCAGCTTCTTCGACACGCTCGTCATTGAGCAATGCTTCGACGAAAGCCCGGGCGTCGTCTTCGGTAACCTGCTGTTGGGGATGGTTGGCGAGGTCGGAAAGTTCGCGGATCGATTTCATTTTTAGTCTCCTTTTCGGCGAGGCCCAATGCCTCTTACCCCCTCAATGTAGTGTAGCCAAATGGCTACGTCAATACCCTGTTAATGATTTATTTTCGGCGCACGGAAATTTCCCGAATCCGTGCATGAATTCAGGGTCACCGCGATCGGTGCAAACATCAACGAATTGAATTTTCCAACGTTAAAGCGCGTTAACCTTTAGCTCGCGCAGGCTGCCGTCCCTTTGCACGACGACATACCGTCCCTCGGCATCCAGCCCACATGCACCCGGCTGCGCACCTATACGGCGCATTTCGTCGACCTCGACCTGGCTGGGGTGGCGCAGGGAGAGCATGAGTTCGGCGGTGGAGGGGTCGGGGTCTGGGTCGGTGTCGGACATGGTTAGTCTAAACGCACACATTGGAGGGGTGGCGAAACCACCATGTTATCGGGCGCAATGAGGAATGGACGGTAGGCGTGCGCCATCGATCCTGTAGCCCAATCGATGACCAGCATCGAAGGTGCAAGCAACTCCGTCTGCGTCCTCATCTGAACAAACGCGATCGTCTGGCGAAGCGAGCCTTCAGGCTGGGCATGCCAGAACTCGAGGACGTCGGCCTCGAGATAGGGGTCATCCGTTGGCACGTACCGGCTCCAGACTTTCACTTGGTCTCGTTCCGCGTCGACACGATACGCATACCCTGGTGCACTGAAATCGTTCGAATGGCACTCGATCTGCTCCGCGAGTGCAGGTGCGGCGCCCACAAGGCCTATCAAAATAGTAAGGATTATGCGCATGAATATCCCCTTCTGCTGGGGAGAATAACTCACAATGACACCACGTCCAGACCAATACTGGGAATCCAATGCTGGACAATTCCTTTCCGGAGCGTATCGATATTTCACCGCCTCCCATCGTTTGCTTCGATATCAGGATTGGCCGGCGATGCAGACTCCTGCACTGCACACGCTCAGCCAGGGCGTGGAGCTTCTCTTGAAGTACCCCCACATCGAACGAGGCTCGAGTCCAGACAGTGTGAGAAACACCTTCAGCCATGACCTGCGCAAGCTCTGGACGACACCAGAGTCCAATGAATTGAAACGGGCGCTGCATCGTACTGCCATCACCTGCTGGAATAAGGCGAAAAGCAGCGGTCGCTGGCCCATGCAAGATTTCGACGGTGACCCGGGGACATCGTTGGAACGAGCAATTGAGCAGCTCGCCCACCTGCACAGCAAGTCCAGCGACTTCGCGCTGCGGTATATTCTCAGACACCCGGAGGTGGCCCCGAAACCACGCTTCGTCGTCGACACCTTCCGCTCCGTCGCCAGGCGGATGGTCGATGATGAGAACTATTTAAAATTATGAAGGGGGAGCCGTTGCAGCGATCGAAAAGCCGTTGTTGATTTTCCGACCCCCGTCCCAATCCCGTCCCAGGTCGACTTTTGGCAGCAAAAAGGGCTCCTTTTCAGGGACACTATAAAGCTAAAAAAGCCTTTAAAATCAAGATGGTAGCGGAGGAGGGACTTGAACCCCCGACACGCGGATTATGATTCCGCTGCTCTAACCAGCTGAGCTACTCCGCCCCAGAGAGGCGCGGCCGCGTGGGCGGCCTACCGTCTGCGCAAGGGGCGGACGGCACGGGGCTTATTAGGGACCGGCGTTCGCCCTGTCAAGCGTCACGCGCAGCCCCTCTCATGCTTTCCATATATTCCCCCATCGCGGCAAGATTCCGCACGCTGCCTTGCCGAAAACACTTGCGCGAACGTCAAGCGCTCGGAGGCTTCCACCGCCCGGCAAGGAACCTGACCGTTCATCACCTTCGAATAATGAGTTCGGTTTAGACCCGTTTTGCTGAACCCCGCGCCGCTCTATGTTAGGCCCAACGAACACTGGCTTTTGGAGACCGTCATGGCCCTCGATCTTACCGGACTGCACCATCTGACTGCCGTAACCGCCAATGCGCGCGAAAATCTGCGGTTTTATACCCAGGTTCTGGGCCTGCGGCTGGTCAAGCGCACAGTCAATCAGGACGACACAACCGCCTACCATTTGTTCTATGGCGACGGCAAAGCTTCGCCGGGGTCCGACATCACGTTTTTTGACTGGCCCACTGCCCCCGAACAGCGCGGCACCCACTCGATCGTACGCACGGCGTTCCGGGTCGAAGGCGAAACCGCACTCGACTGGTGGAAGACTCACCTTGAGGCCAACGGCGTCAAGACCTCTGACATCGCCGAGCGCGCCGGCCACATGTCGCTCGATTTCGAAGACCCCGAAGGTCAGCGCCTGCGGCTGGTCAATGACACCCGCGCTGGCGGTGCCCAGCCCTGGGACAAGAGCCCTGTGCCCAAGGAACGCCAGATCAAGGGGCTAGGCCCGATCACCATGAGCGTGCCCGATCTCAAGCGTTCCGAGGCGGTGCTGACTGTCGTCATGAACATGCGCGAGGTCCGCACGCATCCCGCGACCGCCGATCAGGGCGAGGTGCACGTCTTCGCCATGGGCGATGGCGGCGCTTCGGCCGAGTTGCACGTTGCCGTCGAACCCGATCTGCCCTTTGCCCGGCCGGGCGCAGGTGGCGTGCACCATGTTGCCTTCCGCACGCCGGACAAAAAGCAGTTCGATCAATGGGTGGCCCGCGCTACCCAGGCTGGCCTGCGCACTTCTGGCGAAGTCGAGCGATACTATTTCACCTCGCTCTATTTCCGCGAGCCCAACGGCATACTGTTTGAAATCGCCACCGATGGTCCGGGCTTCGACGTGGACGAGCCCCTGGAAACGCTGGGTGAACATCTCGCCCTGCCGCCCTTCCTCGAACCCAAGCGCGCCCAGATCGAGGCGGGCCTCAAGGCAATAGACTAAAGCGAAGGCCCGGGACATTCCCGGGCCTTTTTTTAGTTCGTAAGGCTCGCCGCAATGTCGACCAGCCGGACAAATTCTGCGCGCCGCCCTGTGGGGTCATCGCCCACTGCCGAGGCTGCCAGCGCCCTGATTTCGGACCAGTCCATCGCCCGCAGATGGGTCGAACCCTTGAGCTTTTGCCCGAATGCCGCCACCGCCGTCGCGAAATCCAGATCGTCGCTCGTCATCGCACCATCGCCATCGAAGCTGATCGGCGTTTCGATCAACTCAGACACATCGCCATCAGGCGCCTTGTAGCGCAGTTTCAAAAACCCCAGTTCATCCGAACCGTTGTTCGGCGCGGCCACGGCCTCGTCGCCATACCGCAGTGGATCGACCGAACCACGGGCGCCCACCGGCGTGATTTCATAGATCGCCGTCACCGTATGCCCTGCCCCGATATCGCCGGCATCTACGGCATCATTGTTGAAATCCTCGCGCGCCAGGGCCCGCGTTTCATAGCCGATCAGCCGGTATTCCGAGACCGTCTGCGGGTTGAACTCGACCTGGATTTTGACGTCCTTGGCGATGGTCATCAGCGTGCCACCCATCTCCTCGACCAGAACCTTGCGTGCTTCGGAATAGCTGTCGATATAGGCAGCGTTGCCGTTTCCGGCCTGGGCGAGCAATTGCATGATTGAATCGTTGTAATTGCCCGTCCCGAAGCCAAGCACCGAGAGAAATATACCTTCATCGCGTCTGGTCTCGATGAAACGCTCCAGCCCGTCCGGGTCGGACAACCCAACGTTGAAATCGCCATCGGTCGCCAGCAACACCCGGTTGGTGCCGCCTTCGATCATCGCTTTTTCAGCCAGATCATAAGCCGCTTCGATCCCTTGCGCCCCGGCCGTCGACCCACCGGGCACAAGATTGTCTATGGCTTGCAGGATCGTTGCCTTTTCGCTGGCCGGCGTGGGCTCGAGCACAACCCCGGCGCTTCCAGCATAGGTGACGATCGAGATCGTATCCTCGGGGCCCATTTCATTGACCAGCAACGCAAAGGCACGCTTGAGAAGCGGCAGCTTGCTCGGCTCGTCCATCGAACCCGACGTATCGATCAGCAAAACCAGATTGGCCGGCGGAACGGCATCGAGATCGACAGTTTTCCCCTGTATCCCGATACGCACCAACCGGTTTTCGGGATTCCACGGCGACGGCGTCACCGACACCGACGTCGCGAACGGCGCATCGCCCATTGGCGCGGGATAGCTGTAGCTGAAATAATTGATGAGTTCCTCGACCCGCACAGCGTCGGCCTGCGGGATTTGCCCCATCTCCAGCGAGCGGCGCATATAGGCGTAGGCGGCTGTGTCCACATCGATCGAGAATGTCGAAACCGGGTTGTCGGCCACGATCTGCACACCGCCCTCCTCGAAGGCGGCGAACCTGTCTCCAGCCTCACCACCCGCCACGCTTTCGAAATTCTGCACGCCTGAAGACGCGATATTGGACAGCCTTTGTGTCATCACCGGAGCCGGCGCTGCCGAGGGCATGGGCGCCGGTTCGGCGACCGGCGCATCGCTGAGGTCCATGTCGGCAGGCATTTCGACTGCGGCAGTCTCCTGCGGCGCTTCGGCCTCCACCCTGTCGCGTGCAGCAATATCTTGTTCGGGCTGTTCGAAAAGCTGGTCGAGCGGCGTCAGCGCCGTCTGGTTCATCATGGCGATGCCAAGCGGCAAAACCAGGAGCGCCGCGAAAGTGGCCCCGAGCGGAATACGCATATCCATTGTCCATGTCCCTTTGTTTCTGGAAACGATGGATTTGAGACGTTCCCTCCAGGACATTCCTTGGGCGCCACGCGCATTTTTTTGTTCTTGAGCGTCATCGAACGCCGTCATGGCGGCGGCCAGCGCCTGTTCGCGCGCTTGGTTCGAGGGCGGCGGCGTCACGCCGCCAAGTGCGGATTTGAGCTTGTCGTCCATAACTAAACCAAGCCTTTCAGGGCCTTCTTGGCCTCATGAACATACCAGGAGACAGTGGATTCCTTGGTTCCCATGATGACCGCAACCTCCGCATGCGCCATCTCCTCGCCATAGACGAGCAGCACAGCATCGCGCTGCTTTTCCGGCAGCTTGCGGACCGCGTCCCAGATTTGCGATTGGGTGGTCGCGCTTTCCTGCTCGGGCGCCATTTCGCCTGGGCTCACATGCAAGAGCGCTTCGGCTTGCCGGCTGCGCCGCTTGCCCTGCCGCTGCCGATCCCGCACCGCGTTGAGAACGATGCGGTAAAGCCAGCTGGTAAAGGCCGACCGCCCATCGAAACCCGAGATCGCCGTCGCCAGCTTGATGCAGACGTCCTGGGCTACGTCTTCCGCGTCCTCGCGATTGCCACACCATTTATAAGCGGTGCGATAGAGGAAGTCGTAATGGTGCGAGACCAGCGCGGCAAAAGCCGCGCGGTCACCTTTCGCCGCACGGGCGATGGTATCCTCTGTTGCCAGAACCTGATCCACCCCTGCCCTTTCCGCTGCCACATGCGAGGTCTATTTGCATGTGTGACGATTGGCGCGGCAATATCCTTGGAAATTTTTCTCGCCGCCCCTTATGTCAGAGGCACCGATCCGTTCACAGCAAGGAGAACGCCATGGCCGAGACCGAAAAGCCCAATTGGGGCAATCGCATAATCCTTCTGATCTTCGGCGCCCTGGCCGTTATCACCATCGGCGCAACCATTGTTGCGACAATGAACGAGTGGGGCGAAGGCAATGTGGCGGGCACCAGCGCCGTCGAAGATCTCTCGACAATAGAACCAGGCTCCGACCCCACCGCCGAAACGCCAGACGAAGTTGAAGTCGCCCAATAGGTGTCCGGGATCAGGCGACCAGAGCCGACGGCACAGCCTCGGCAATGAACCCGCCGCCCAGAACCTGCGCATCGGCGCTGTCATCGGAATAAAGAACGCAGGCCTGCCCGGGCGCGATGCCGGTCTCTCCAGCGATCAGCGTCACATAGATTTCGCCGTCCCTGATATTGACCACGGCTTCCTGGGGTGCCCGCGTCGAGCGCACCTTGGCCTCGAGCGCCAGCCCGTTCCCATCGGCCATTTCGGCCAGCGGGCGCGGCCCGAGCCAGTTGAGGTCGCGCAGCCGCACCGTGCGGGCTGACAGTGCCGACTTTGGCCCCACCACCACTTGCTGGGTTTTCGCATCGAGCCGCAACACGTAAAGCGGCTCGCCCGAAGCAATACCCAGCCCGCGCCGCTGTCCAACGGTATAATGGATGATCCCCTTGTGCCGTCCAAGAACGCGGCCATGCGCGTCGACGATATCGCCGGGCTTTTCCGCCTCCGGCATCAGCTTCCGGATCACATCGGAATAAGAGCCCTTGGGCACGAAACAGATGTCCTGGCTGTCGCTCTTTTCGGCAACCACCAGTCCCATGTCGCGCGCCAGTTCCCGCGTTTCGTCCTTGGTCATGTTGCCCAGCGGAAAGCGCAGAAAATCGAGCTGGCCCGCAGTGGTGGCAAACAGGAAATAGGTCTGGTCCTTGTCGCCGTCGAGCGGGCGCAAAAGCTGGCGCGTGCCGTCAACGATCCGCGAGCGCACATAGTGGCCCGTCGCAAGACAATCGGCGCCCAGATCACGCGCCACTTCCATCAGATCCACGAACTTGACCGACTGATTGCACGAAACGCACGGGATGGGCGTCTCGCCCAGCGCATAGCTTTCGGCAAAAGGCTCGATCACCGCCTTGCGGAACCGTTCCTCGTAGTCGAGCACGTAGTGGGGGATGCCAAGCGTCGCCGACACACGGCGGGCATCGTGGATGTCCTGCCCCGCGCAACACGATCCCTTGCGGAACGTGGCTTCGCCGTGATCGTAAAGCTGCAGGGTGACGCCGATCACCTCATAACCCTCACGGGCCAGAAGTCCGGCAACGACAGAAGAATCGACGCCGCCCGACATTGCGACGACGACGCGCGTTTCGCCGGGGGACCGGTCGAAACCAAGGGAATTCACCATTTCTCTCTCATCCGGTTGGGGTCAAGGGCCAGCGGACAAACCGGATGGCTTTTCCATCCGGCACAGACCGCGGCTTTTACTCTCTTGCGGCGCGAACCGCAACGCGGGGCGGCATTTTTTGCCGCTCGCCCGGTCAATCCTGCCGTCCGGCGAGCGGCGTCGATTTCCGGGAATGACCCAAGTGGCTGAATTTAAAGAGATATCACCTTGAGCACCAACTGGCATTCCTCTTGCAACGCGATGATCGACCAATTGTGCGCACAAGAGTTCGAGACCAAGTGACCAACGCGATCAGCATCGGAACAAGGCCCGCCCCTGCCGTCGTCCCCGCCAAAACGGGGACAGCGACCGATACCGGTGCCGCAATCGACTTTTCCAGCCTCATTGCCCTCGGCCCCTTGGCCAACATCGGAACCGGCAATCAGATCGGGCCCGGTCAAGCTCCCACCATCCCGTCAACCGACCCGCTCGCCGGGACGGAACTGGTTCCCGAACTGAGCACCGAACTCTCGGCACTGCTTGAAAAGCTGGCGGCGTTGTCTGGTAAGCTCAAGGATGGCGAGCCGATCGATGAAATCGATCTGGACGAACTGCAAAACCTGCTGGCCGGAATAGAAAACCTGCTCGACCAGGGCGCGCCGCTGCCGCCGCTCGGATCTCCTGCCATGACCGCCCTTTCGGATCTGGCCGCCGAGCTCGGGCTGGATGCCGGCAAAGACCTTGGACCGCTTGATACCCTTGCAGCGCTCTCGTCCGGCATCGCCGACAAAGTGCGCGACGAGGCCCCTGAAATCGCGGCGCAACTGACCGGGTTTGCCAGAACCCTCGACAGCCACGCGGCTGCCATTCAAAGCGCCATGGCCGATGAGCAGTCCCAGGCGGTCGTCGCCGTCAAGCACGTTCAAAGCGAAACGCGCCTCAATCCAGCCGCAGCCATTGCCGCGCAGGCCGGAGAACCCGACGAGCCGGCCACATCCGAAAAGCCTGCGGCCAGCATCCAGAAGAGCGAGACGCCCGCTGGGTCCGAACGTTCGCTCGTTCAGGGCGGCCAGGCCACACAGCCGGCATCGGGCAGCGACACCAAATCAGCTCCGCAGCAGACTGGCGCCGCTGGCGGCCCCGCTGCCACGACGCCGCAGGAAAACCTCGAAACACCGGACGGGCTCACCATCCAGCCTGGCCAGCCCCAGCCCTCGACATCGGGTCCCGCAGCATTGGCACGGCCCGAGGCGGCGCTCTATCAGCGCCCCGAGACGCAGATCAACCTGCCCCATATCGCAGCCGAGATATCGCGCCACGTCCAGAATGGCGTGAGCCGATTCGAAATCAGGCTCAATCCGGCCGAGTTGGGCCGCATCGATGTGCGTATGGAAATGGACACTTCGGGCAACGTGGTCGCCCGTCTCGCCGTGGAGCGCAGCGAAACCCTCGATCTGCTCCAGCGCGACCAGCGCGCGCTCGAACGTGCGCTGTCCGACGCGGGCCTGGACGCGAGCAAGACCGAGCTGGAATTTTCGCTCGGCCAGCAGAGCGGTGGCAACGACGGAAACGAAACCGAACGTTCGCCCTGGCGCATGAGCGTCATCGACGCCGCATCCCAAGCATCATCAAGCCCTGCGGCCCTGCCCGACCGGGCCGGCTCCACATATGGCTATGCACGGCTCGATGCCGTCAACCTCTGGGTATAAGGACACCAATCCATGGTCGATTCCGTCTCAGGCACATCAACGGCATCCGGCTCTGATCTTGGCAACAGCCGCAAGACCATTGCCGACAATTTCGATACGTTCCTGCAGCTCCTGATCACCCAGCTCAAGAACCAGAACCCGCTCGAGCCGCTCGATACCAACCAGTTCACCCAGCAACTGGTCCAGTTCACCTCTGTCGAACAGCAGCTCAAGACCAATGAGTTCCTTGAGGCGATGATGCAGTCGTCGCAGAATTCGACCAACGCCCAGGCTGTAAGCTACGTCGGCAAGACCGTCACGGCCTCGGGCGCGACGACGGATCTGCTCGATGGCGCGGCGAACTGGATCTACCGCGTCGATGCGGCCGCTGAAAACACCAACATCACCATCAAGGATGCCAGCGGCAACGTCGTTTATACCGAAAACTTGTCCCTGGCCGCCGGCACCGACCAGATCGTCTGGGACGGCACCACATCGAGCGGAACCCAGCTGACCTCCGGCCGGTTCACGATCACCATCGATGCGCGCGACGGCAACGGCAAATATGTTCCCGTCACCACCGAAATGCAGGGCGTTGTCGACGGCGTGGATGTCTCGGGCTCCGAGCCGTTCATCCTGATCGGCGATCTGCGCATCCCGCTCTCCTCGATCTCCGCCGTCCATGCTCCGTCCTCCGGCACGGACCCTGACCCCGATGCGGATCCGGAAACGCCGGAGCAGGAAGCCGCCTGACGGCTTGATCCCTATCTCATTGAATTTATTCACGGCAGCGCATGGCGGCATGCGTTTTGCCGTCGCATTCTGCATGCGGTCTTAACCGATTGTAAGTTTCCGCTTAGCCAAATTTTAAGCCACCCGCGCTAGTGTAGGCGCTGGTTATGGTCAGGTTGAGTAGAGAGTAAAATGACCGTCCAAATGCGTCCGCGCGTGAAGTACGTGATAGGTCCCGATGGCAGCCCGCTGACCATTGCCGACCTGCCGCCGCCGAATACAAAGCGTTGGGTCATCCGCCGCAAGGCTGAGGTCGTCGCCGCCGTTCGTGGTGGGCTCTTGAGTCTCGAAGAGGCTTGCGAGCGCTACACCCTGAGCGTCGATGAGTTCCTCAACTGGCAGGCCGCTATCGACAAGCATGGTCTTGCCGGGCTGCGGACCACATGGATCCAGCACTATCGGGAAGGCTGAACACCCCGCGTTCAGCACACTTCTTCATGCCTTCAAAATCAAAACCCGCCACGATCATCGTGGCGGGTTTTGTGTATTGGCTTAACTTTTCCCACACCTCAAACCGGCAAAAATTGCCGTTTTTGCATTGTGCGAGAATTGGTTAACACCTTGTTTACCATACGCTAGGCATATTTTGCCCAGTGGGCTCGGTGATTTGATTGCGCCTTCTTCCTGGACGCTCCTTCTTGGGCGTCAAGAAAAGTAACGACTAGGCTGAGGGTGCAGCGTGAATCAATTGGGGGAACTGCTGGGCAAGCTCGGCGTCGCACGCATAGCCGCCATGGGGGTGGTTGCCGTGATGATCCTGGGCTTTTTCGCCTTCATCATGGTGCGCTCGACAACCCCGCAACTCGCACCCCTCTACACCAATCTCGAATTCGACGATTCCGCCGCCATCATCGCCGAACTGGGCAGCATGGGCATTCCCTATGAAATCCGCAACGAAGGCGCGACGCTCCTTGTCCCGCGCGACGAGATCACCACGATCCGCATGTCACTGGCCCAGGACGGTCTGCCAGCCCGCGGCCAGGTCGGTTACGAGATATTCGACAACCAGTCGACGCTCGGCGCCACAAGCTTTGTCCAGAACATCAATCACATTCGCGCCCTCGAAGGCGAGCTGGCCCGCACCATCGGCGGGCTCAGCCGGGTCCAGAGTGCTCGGGTTCACCTTGTGCTGCCCGAGCGCGAACTGTTCCGCCGCGACATCCAGGAATCTTCAGCCTCCATCGTCCTGACCGTTCGCGGTCAGCTTTCGGCCGGTGAAATCCGTGCTGTCCAGCACCTGGTTGCCTCGGCGATCGAGGGCCTCTCGCCCAACGCCGTCTCGATCGTGGACAGCTCGGGTTCGCTTCTAGCGTCGGGATCCGGCGAGGGTGAGGTTTCAATCACCGCGCAGGCCGTTGAGGAACGGACCCTGGGCGTTGAAACCCGCATGCGTTCGCGTCTCGAGGAACTACTGGCCTCCGTGGTCGGTCTTGGCCGGGCCCGCGTTCAGGTCTCCGCCGAACTCGACCTCAACCGCTCCACCCGTACCTCGGAAACCTTCGATCCGGATGGGCAGGTGGTCCGCTCCGCCCAGACAGTCGAAACCGGCGATCAGTCCAACGGCCCGGGCGGCACTGGCCAGGTGACGGTGGCCAACGAATTGCCCGGTGCATCCGAGCAGGGCGGCGAAGGCGGCGCGCAAAGCTCTTCGTCTTCGCTCGAAGAAACGATGAATTATGAAATTTCCTCGACCACCGAAACCCAGGTGACGGAGGCCGGCTCGATCAAACGCATGTCGGTCGCCGTGGTGGTCGATGGCGTCTATACCTACGATGCGGCAGGCAACGCGATTTACGAACCGCGCCCGCAGGCCGAACTCGACCAGATCACCGCGCTGGTGCGCACTGCCATGGGTTTTGACGCCGATCGCGGCGACCAGATCGAAATCGTCAACATGCAGTTTGCCGAACGCCCCGGCATTGAGGCGGGAACCGCCGAACCTGGCCTGTTCGAATTTAACCGCGACGATCTCATGAAATTCGCAGAGATGGCCGTAACCCTCCTCATCGCGCTGGCCCTCGTCCTGTTCGTCATGCGCCCGCTGGTCAAAAAGGTCCTCGCGCCCGAGCCTAAGCCGCTCGCCCTGCCCGAAGCCTCAAGCGTTCCGGCCGAGTATCAGGAACCCCAGGAAGATCCGATGGCCGCAGCCCGCGCCCGTGAGGCGGCGACCGAAGCGTGGATGGAAACGGCAAAATCGCTCGGCGAATCCCAGGTCAAGGCGCTCAAGATGGTCGGTGAACTCGTCGACGGAAACCCAAAACAGGCCTCGCTGATTATCCGCGACTGGCTGAGCGAGGCAGCGTAGATTTCCATGGCGCTAACTGAACCCAGCACACCACCCAACGCCGGCCCTTCCAAGGGTCTTCAGGTCGGTGAGGACGCTACCCAGCGCCAGATGCGCGGCGACGAAAAAGCTGCCGCATTGCTCCTGGCGCTCGGCCCCGATTTCGGCCGCCCCATCCTCGAAGAGCTTGATGAAATCGAGATCCGGACGCTCTCGCGCACCATGGTGCGCCTTGGCCCCATCACCCAGCAGATGCTCGACGAGCTGCTCGCCGAATTCATCATGGGCGTCTCTTCGACCGGCACGATGGCGGGCAATTCCGACACCACCGAACGCCTGCTGCTGTCCTTCCTGCCGCACGACAGGGTCGAGCAGATCATGGAAGAAATCCGCGGGCCCGCGGGGCGCAATATCTGGGAAAAGCTCTCAAACGTTCAGGAAGATATCCTCGCAAGCTATCTCAAGAACGAGTACCCCCAGACCATAGCCGTGGTCCTGACCAAGGTTGCGCCAGATCATGCCTCGCGCGTGCTCGCGGTGCTGCCCGAGGAACTGGCGCTCGACGTTGTCCAGCGCATGCTCTCGATCGATCCGGTGCAAAAGGAGATCCTCGAAAAGATCGAATCCACATTGCGCACCGAATTCATGTCGACGCTCAGCCACACCCAGCGCCGCGACAGCCACGAGCAGATGGCCGATATCTTCAATGCCTTCGATCGGCAGACCGAAGCGCGCTTCATGACAGCGCTCGAAGATGCAAGCCGCGACAGCGCCGAGCGCATCAAGGCCCTGATGTTCACATTTGACGACCTGACCCGCCTCGAATCGGCCGCCATACAGACCCTTCTTCAGAACTTCGACAAGAAGGAACTGGGCCTGGCCATGAAGGGCGCGTCCGACGCGGCCCGTGAATTCTTCTTTGCCAATATGTCCACTCGCGCCGCGGGCATGATGCGCGACGATATGGAAGCCATGGGCGCCGTGCGCCTCAAGGACGTTGACGAAGCCCAGTCCCGGCTGGTCAACACCGCCAAGGATCTCGCCGCCCGCGGCGAAATCGTTATCAACAAGGGCAAGGCCGATGAGGAGATGATCCTGTGAGCGTCGCCCATAAATTCACCTTCGATCTGGATCTGGCTCACAAGCCGCCGGCCAACAAGGTCATGCCCGAACATGAGTTCGACCAGATGGTCGCCGCGGCGCGCGAGGAAGGCTACCGGCAGGGCCTTGCCGCCGGCCAGTCCAATGTCGAGGCCCAATCGGCCGCGGCACTGGCCAAGTCCGCCGAAAAGCTGGCCGTTCAGGTCGCCCAGATGGTCCAAACCATCGAGGGCTATGAAAGCCGGCACCTCGAACAATCGGTCGGGCTTGCCGCTTCGGTCGGGCGCAAGCTCGCCGCGCACCTGATCGCGCGTGAGCCGCAAACCGAACTGGCGGCGCTCCTGGCCGAATGCATGGCCTCGCTCGAAGCCGCCCCGCATCTGGTCATCCGCTGCCACCCCGACCTCTGCGACGCCATGAAAGCCATCGCCGAAGAGCGCATGAAGGTTTCGGGCTTTTCCGGACGCCTCATCGTTCTGGGCGACCCCGAAATCCGCATGGGCGACGGCCGGCTCGAATGGGCCGATGGCGGGCTGGTGCGCGATATCAACGCCATATCCAACGAAATCAACACCCGCATCTCCGCCTACCTGGCGGCCCGCGGCGCCGAGCAGGGAGCCTGATCCATGGCCAATGGTGACGACGACATCCAGACCGTACCCGACGGCATCTCGTTTGAAGAAATGCTGGCCGAGGTCGACAGCGACGATACCGGCAACAGTGAAAAATCCGCCGCCGATCTCGAGGCCGTCTTTGACGTCCCCGTGCGCCTTTCGGTGGTCCTGGGTCGCACCAGGATGCCGGTGGCCAAACTCTTGAAGATGGACATCGGTACCGTTGTCGAACTCGACCGGCAGGTGGGCGAAGCCATCGATATCTACGTCAACGACCGCCTCGTCGCCCGCGGCGAAATCGTGCTCGTTGAAGGACGCCTCGGCGTCACCATGACAGAAATTATCAAGGCCGGCTAACGCCAGTCTGCCGGCAAGGAGACCACACCCATGCGCTTACTGATTATCGGCGCCCTCGAAGGACAACTCAGCCAGGCCTCCAAGATGGCCATGGATGGTGGCGCCAAGGTCGCCCATGCCGGAACCATCGAGATCGCCCTGGCGTCCCTCAGGTCGGGCAAGGGCGCCGACCTGCTGCTGGTCGACGTCATGGTCGATATTCCAGCGCTCATCGCAGCGCTCGAAGGCGAGCGCATTGCGATCCCGGTGGTTGCCTGCGGCACCGAGACCAATGCCGCCGCTGCAGTCAATGCCATCCGCGCCGGGGCAAAGGAATACATTCCCCTGCCCCCCGATGCCGAACTGATCGCCGCGGTCATCGCAGCCGTGGCACGGGAAAGCTCGGACTTTCTCTATCGCGATCCCGCCATGGCAAAGGTCGTCAAGCTCGCCGATCAGATCGCGGGGTCTGACGCCTCCGTCCTGATCACCGGCGAAAGCGGCACCGGCAAGGAGATCATGGCCAAATATCTCCACGCCCGGTCCAAGCGTGCCAATCGGCCGTTCATCTCGATCAACTGCGCCGCCATCCCCGAGCATCTGCTCGAATCCGAACTCTTCGGCCACGAAAAGGGCGCGTTCACAGGCGCCGTCGCCCGCCGCATCGGCAAGTTCGAGGAGGCCAATGGTGGCACGCTGCTGCTCGATGAAATCTCGGAAATGGATTTCCGCCTGCAGGCAAAGCTGCTCCGCGCCATTCAGGAGCGGGTCATCGATCGCGTCGGCGGCACCAAGCCCGTTCCCGTCAATATCCGCATCCTCGCCACTTCAAATCGCGAGCTTGTCACCGAGGTCAGGGAGGGCCGCTTCCGCGAGGATCTGCTGTTCCGCCTGAACGTCGTCAATCTCAAGCTCCCCCCGCTCCGTGAGCGCCCCGGCGACATCGTCGCGTTGTCCGAGCATTTCGTGGCCCGCTATTCGGCAGCCAACGGGCTTACCCAGCGTATTCTCTCCCAGGCGGCGCGCGACGAATTGCTACGCGCCCCATGGCAGGGTAACGTCCGCGAGCTCGAAAACACCCTCCATCGCGCCGTGTTGCTTTCATCGGGCGATGTGATCGAGCCCGAAGCCATCCGCATGCCCGATGGCACGGGCCTCACCGACGCGGTGGCCAGCCATTCCCTCGCCACCCAGGCCGCTCAGGCCGCCGACGCCGTATCGCGCTCGATGGTGGGCCGCACGGTGGCCGATGTGGAACGCGACCTGATCGTTGATACGCTCGGCCATTGCCTGGGCAACCGGACCCATGCCGCAAATATCCTTGGCATTTCGATCCGAACGCTGCGAAACAAGCTCAACCAATATGCCGACGAGGGGGTGGACATTCCCGCTCCCGGCGAAGCCCGATCTAGCGCCGCATGACAATCGCGGCGCCCCTCCCGCCGGCTGCTCCGCCCCATCATGGGCCGGGCCGTGGCGTGGGGGCTGCCGCATCCCCCCATCCGCCGAGCCCATCGGGAACCACCCGCCAGACGATGACCGAAACGACCTCCACCACAGCAACCGGCCCATTGGGCCGCATCAACGAGATCGTCGAGATCATCCGCCAGTCCAATGCCGGGCTGGCGGTTGGCGTTGTGATCATCCTTGCCGTCCTCATCCTGCCCATGCCAGCCGTGCTGCTGGATATCCTTCTGGCATTTTCGATGGTCTTTTCGGTGATGATCCTGATGACGGCGCTGTTCATTCAGACGCCGCTCGAATTTTCGGCCTTCCCCACCGTCCTTCTGGTCTCCGCCATGTTCCGGCTGGCGCTCAACCTGGCGTCGACCCGCCTCATTCTGGCCGACGGCCATGAGGGAACGGCGGCGGCGGGCAACGTCATCGAGGCGTTCGGAAATTTCGTCACCCGCGGCAATTTCATCATCGGTGTCATCGTCTTTGCGATCTTGCTGATCGTCAATTTCATCGTCATCACCAAGGGTTCGGGCCGTATCGCCGAAGTGGCCGCCCGCTTCAACCTCGACGCCATGCCCGGCAAGCAGATGGCCATCGACGCGGACCTGTCGGCCGGCCTGATCGATGAAGTCGAAGCAAAGAACCGCCGCAAGACGCTCGAAGACGAAAGCTCGTTCTTCGGTGCCATGGACGGCGCCTCCAAATTCGTGCGCGGCGACGCCATCGCCGGCCTGCTCATCACCTTCATCAACGTCATCGCCGGTATCATTATCGGCATGATGCAGATGGGCCTGACCATCCAGGAAGCCAGCTCCAATTATTCGCTGCTGACCATCGGTGACGGTCTGGTCAGCCAGATCCCCGCCCTCATCGTTTCGACGGCAGCCGGTATTCTGGTCTCCAAGGCCGGCGTTTCCGGCTCGGCCAACCAGGCGCTCAGCAAACAGTTCACGTCCTATCCTGTGGCGCTTGGCATGAGCTCGGGCGTCATGTTCGCGCTGGCCCTGGTCCCTGGCATGCCCCTCATCCCGTTCGTGACCCTGGGCAGTGCCGTTGGCTATCTTGCATGGACATCAGCCAAAAAGCTGAGGGCCCAGAAAGCTGTCGTCGAACAGGAACAGGTCGTCGAACAGGCCCGCCAGGTCGCTGCCGCGCCAACCGAAGCCCCGATCACCGACAGCCTCAAGATCGACGAGCTCAAGCTCGAACTCGGCTACGGGCTGCTCAGCCTCGTCAAAGAGGACGACTCGGGCACCGACCGGCTCACCGAACAGATAAAGGCCCTGCGCCGTCAGCTTGCCACCGAGCTGGGCTTCGTCATGCCCGCCGTGCGCATTCTCGACAACATGCAGCTCGAGCCCAACATCTACAAGATCAAGATCAAGGAGGTCGAAGCGGGCCATGGCGAGGTTTATGCCAACCAGCTGATGGTCATGGACCCCTACGGCAACAAGATCACCCTGCCCGGCCAGCATACCGTCGAGCCGACGTTCGGGCTGCCGGCGGCCTGGATCGATGCTGCGCTGCGCGACGAGGCCGAAGTGCAAGGCATGACCATCGTCGATCCGTCGACTGTGATTTCGACCCATCTCACCGAAGTGCTCAAGGCCAATACGGCCGACCTCCTGAGCTACGCCAATGTCCAGTCGCTGCTGTCCGGTCTCGACAAGGATCAGCAAAAACTGGTCGAGGACATTGTCCCCTCGCTAATTTCGGTTTCGGGCATCCAGCGTGTGCTCCAGGGCCTTCTGGCCGAACGTGTCTCGATCCGCGATCTGCCCACCATCCTCGAAGGCGTTGCCGAAATCGCCGGCTCGGCCCGCAGCACCGCCCAGATCATCGAGCATGTCCGCGCCCGGCTCGCCCGCCAGATTTGCGCCGCCAATCTGGGCATGGACGGCAACCTGCCGCTCCTGACCCTGTCGCCCAATTGGGAGCGCGATTTCGCCGAGGCCATGATGGGCGAAGGCGAGGAACGCCATCTCGCCATGGCACCCTCCAAACTTCAGCAGTTCATCGCCGGCATCCAGACAGGTTTCGAGAACGCTGCCCAGATGGGCGAAATCCCCGTGCTCATCACCTCGCCCCACATCCGCCCGCACGTCCGCGCCATCATCGAACGCTTCCGCCCCCAGACCGTCGTCATGAGCCAGAACGAAGTCCACCCCCGCATCCGCCTGCGCACGGTGGGCAGCATCTAGCAAAGGAACCCTCGCCCTCTCGGGGCGTTGCAGCAGCGAACCTCACCGGAGGCAGCAATGCGCCTTTTTACCTGCCCCAACTGCCGCCAGACCGTTTATTTCGACAACAGCACCTGTGGCCAGTGCGGCACCTCGATCGGCTACGACCCGGCCGCCAATAGCATGGTGGCGATTTCCGACGCCTCGCCCTATTGCGCAAATGCTCAACATGGAGCCTGCAACTGGATTGCCCCCGAGGGCGGATTTTGCACGGCCTGCCGTCACAACGAGACGGTTCCCGACATTTCCAATGCCGCAAATCTCTCCGATTGGCAGATCCTCGAGCGGGCCAAAAAGCGGCTGTTCTACAGCCTCATCCGCCTCGGCCTGCCTCTAATCACCAAGGACGAGGATCAGCAACGCGGGCTCGCCTTTAATTTCCTTGCCGACACCGGCGTCGAAAAGGTGATGACCGGCCATGCCAATGGCGTCATCACCATCGCGCTGGCCGAGGCTGACGATGTCGAGCGCGAGAAGCGCCGCAGCGAGATGGGAGAGCCCTATCGCACGCTTTTGGGCCATTTCAGGCATGAGACTGCCCACTATTACTGGGACCTTCTGGTCAGCGGCACCGGCTGGCTCGAACGCTGCCGCGCCGTATTTGGCGACGACACTGCCGATTACAATGAAGCTCTGAAAATTCACTATGCCAATGGCGCCCCGCCCGACTGGCCCCAGCGCTTCGTGTCCTCATACGCAAGTTCCCACCCTTGGGAAGACTTTGCTGAAACCTGGGCCCATTACCTCCACATCGCCGATACGCTCGAGACCGCACGCAGCCTCGGCGTTTCCACCGAACCGCCGCGCGACCGGTCCGGCGATCTTTCAGCGGAAGTCGATTTCCAGCCCTATCACACCACCGACACCCAGCGTCTGACCGAAGCCTGGGTCGGGGTAAGCGTCATGCTCAACGAACTCAACCGCTCGATGGGCCTCCCGGACGCCTATCCATTCGTGCTCTCCGGCGCCATCGTCGAAAAGATCGACCTCATCGCCAGACTGGTTCACGATCAGCCGAATTGAAAAAGGGGGCCGGAGCCCCCTTTTGTCTACTGCGCCGGCACAGTGGCCGGAGATGGCGCCGTATCGAGCGCCTCTATCTGCTCGACGGCGTCATAGACCCCCTGATCGAGCATCCCCTGCCGTTTGGCAACAATAGTCGGTACCAGCGCCTGTCCGGCGACATTGACCGCCGTGCGGCCCATATCGAGGATCGGATCGATGGCCAGCAACAGCCCCACGCCTTCCAGCGGCAAGCCCAGTGTCGAAAGCGTCAGCGTCAGCATGACCGTCGCGCCGGTCAGCCCCGCCGTTGCCGCCGAGCCGATCACCGATACGAAGACGATGAGCAGATATTCCTGCAGCCCGAGCTGGATGCCGAAGAACTGCGCAACAAAGATCGCCGAAATGGCCGGATAGATCGAAGCACAGCCGTCCATCTTGGTGGTTGCGCCAAGCGGCACGGCAAAACTCGCATATTCACGTGGCACGCCTAGATTTTTCTCGGTCACCCGCTCGGTGATCGGCATTGTGCCCACTGACGAACGCGACACAAAGGCAAACTGGATCGCCGGCCATGCGCCCTGGAAATACCGGATCGGGTTGAGCCCATGGACCGTCAGCAACGTCGGATAGACGATGAGCAGCACGATCGCCAGACCGATATAGATGGCCGCCGCATACCAGCCGAGCTGGGCCAGCGTGTCCCAGCCATAAACTGCCACGGCGTTACCCAGCAGCCCCACTGTCGCAATCGGGGTCAGCCGGATGATCCACCACAACAGCTTGTGGATGACCTTGAGAAACGCGCGGTTGAACTCGAGGAACGGCTTGGCCGCATCGCCCACCTTGAGCGCCGCAACGCCCACCGCGATGGAAACGACAAGAATCTGCAGCACGTTAAAGCTCAGGCTCGTAGAGGCCGACCCATCGCTTAGGCGTGTCGATGCCTGCAACCCCAGGAAATTGGACGGGATAAGACCGGTCAGGAAATCGAGCCAGGACCCGGTGCGCGAAGGCGCCCTGGCCGCAGCCTCGGTCACCGCGGTATTGAGCCCGGGCTGAATGATGAGCCCCAGCGCAATGCCGATCAAAACGGCAATCAGCGCCGTGATCGCGAACCACAAAAGGGTCTGCCACACCAGCCGCGCGGCGTTGTTGAGCTCACGCAGATTGGCGATCGACGCCACGATGGCGGTAAAGATCAGGACCGGAACGATAGCCCGCAGCAATTGTACAAAGCTCGACCCCACTGTCGAAAGCGTCTGCACCAGCCAGTTGGCGCCGGTGTCCGTCGGTCCCATCTGCCGGGCGATAAGCCCCAGCAGCAGGCCGACGACCAGGGCCAGCAGCACCTGGAATCCAAAATTGGTGTAGAGCGGGCCCTTCGGCTTGCGCGCTACGGCTTGAGAAGTTGAGGATGACATGGTTTGCCCCGTAGTCGGTGATCGCGAAATAGACGCGATGCATAAGTATTAGGCAAAACCTACGCCCACCCAATGCGAACGCCAAGGTTTGGAAGTGCGGCCCTACGGCCAGAGAAGAAATATCGTGCTGGCATTTGGGCGAGCAGCAGAATGAAACTTACTGCGCCGCCCGATCCCGCATCGCCGCCATGCGGTCCGATATGGCGCCCCCGGCCGAGCCCTTGTCCTTGGGATCGAGATCTTCGATATCGAGGCTGTCCGCGGCAAACTTGCGAACCTTGTCAAAAAGGCTCTCGGTCATCGCCGGGCCATCTTCCGCATCACCCGCATAGACGAGCCTGGAGACATCGGTGGCGATGGCTTCCAGTCGCGAGCGGAGCGCTGCGGCACTGAACCGCTCGGTGTCCCAGCCCTTCATGATGGCCTCCTCAAGCCCGGCAACCGATGTCTGGAGCAATTCGCTCTGTTCTGCCTGGGAGAAATCTTCCGCCAGGAGCCGTCTTGCACCCTCGGCGTCAACCTCCTGGCCCTCTTCCGCCGATTCGGTGAGCAGCGCGTTGAGGCGGCTTTCGGCCCCCGAAATTCGCGCTTCGGCCCGCCGCAGGTCGACACGGGCTTCGCTTTCCGGGTCGTTCTGGGAGAGCGTATCGCGCAGCATGGCGATCGCTTCGTCCTTGAGCCCGCTCTTTTTCTTCTTTTCCAGCCGAACCAGAAGCATTCGCGTCTGGTCTTCGAGATAACCGTTGCGCTGGCGTTCGATATTGAGCGCCGTCAGCAAATCCTCGACATCGGCGCGATAATCACCGGTCAACTGCTCGCCTGTGATCGCCTCGCCCGCATCGGGCATCAGTTCGGGGTCTATATCGGAATAATCCACATCGGCCTGACGCAGCCTTGCGGCAAGCGACGCCGAGTCACGCTCGATATCGCGGATACGGGCCACAAGTTCCTGCTCACGCGTCTGCAAAGACCCGATGGCTGCAAACTGCTCGTCACGCTCGGTGCGCAGCGCCGCCAGTTCGGTCATCGCGGCGTCGAGCGCCACGACATTTCCCGAAATCTGGTTGCGCAGGGCGTCGATCTTGAGCTGATGCTTGCGCAGCGTGATGGCAAATTCGGCCCGCAGCTTGTCCTTGTCGGCGCGGAATTCGGCAAGCGTAACCGGCGTTGCCGCTTCGATCCTGCGTTTGGTCAGCCGGACGGCGCGACGCCAGAACGCCGGACCGATGGCGATGGCAAACAATGCCGCCGCCAGAAATCCGAGCGTGAAATACATCGCATTCTCAATGACCATACGCCTCTCCCCCAGCGGGAAGCCCTGCCCACACCATGCCGCCGGTTTTGGCCCGGCGCCACAATTTGCTGCAGGTAACCTTACTCGATCAAATCGGGGGCGTCATCTCACAGCTGTGACATGACCCTGCGCCCTGTCCTGTCAGAACTGACGGGGATCAGAATGGGTTCCAGGTCGGCTCACGCGTGAAGTTGAGGTATCCGACGGCCACCCCGGCCCGCAGCCCGACGCCCGAGCTGATCGGCACAACATAAACGTCATTGAGCTTGAGCGCTGTCATGCCGATGCCACCGACAGCAAAAATCGAACCTTCGACCCCCGGATAGCGGTCATAGATCGATTCCACCGAAGGCAGGTTGTAAACGAGCATCATCACCCGGCTGCCATCGGCGCCGATATTGAGCCCCAGGCTCGGGCCCTGCCAGAACACCTGATGGGTGCCCGCGTTGCGGGTGTACATCGTCCCGTCGCCATACTTGGCGCCGATGAACAGCGCACCGCCGCCTTCCTGTCCCAGAACATAGGCGTTTGGCTGGCCATACTGCTCGAACGCCTGCTCGATCACCGACGCCAGCCCCTGGGCCACCGACCCGAAGAACTGATGGCCGGCTGAAAGGATTTCGTCGCTCGAATAGGTGTCAGACAGCGATCCCTGCTGCGCCTGTGCCGGCGCGGCGCCGACAACAAGGCCCATGGAAAGAACCAGTGCCGCCAAGAAGCGATTGATCATCAAAATATATGCTCCCACTTCGCGCGTAAAAATTTCGCGATATGCGTACCGGTTAACCAAGGCCAAACGGCCCTGCGCTAGGATCGACCGGTCCGCCCCCAACAGCATAGCGGTTCATTGAGCGATAATGCGGCAAATAGGTAAACAAATCTTAACCCTTACAAAGTCTTACACGACTTTGTGCCTGCTTTTTCTCGCGCTGGGCCTCACAACGGCAGCACCGGCGCAGGAAAAGTCCATTATCACCAATGCCCTGACCGGCGTCGCGCTATCCGGCTTCGATCCCGTGGCCTACTTTACAGAAAACGCCGCCCTGCAGGGAACACCGGTCAACGAACTGCAATGGAACGGGGTCACCTGGTATTTCGTCTCCGCTGCCAACAGGGACATCTTTGCTGCAAACCCCGAAGTCTATGCCCCCATTTTCGGCGGCCATTGCGCCATGGCCATGGCCCGCGGACATCTTTCCGACGGCAATCCGCAGATTTTCCGTATAGTCGGTGGGCGGCTGATGCTGTTTTATTCAATCGGCAACCGCGCCGCCTTCGATATGGCGCCGGGCTCGGCGCTGGCCACGGCCGCCGTCAATTGGAACGCGCTGCCCGACCGGCGCGCGGCCCAAAGCCAATAGAGTACAGGGCGCACGATAAACTTGGCGTTGCCCTGCCCCGCTTGCACAGTAAAGTGCATTGAAATTTGATTCGAACAACGAAGAGCGAGAATTTGGCCATGACGAGCATTGTCGAACTGAGCGCGCCGGACCTTGCCGCAATGCTGTGCTCGCGTGTCTGCCACGACCTCATCAATCCTGTGGGCGCTATCGGCAATGGGCTTGAAGTCCTCGCCGACCCCACCCAGGTCGATATGCAGACGTTTGCCAAGGAACTCATCGAAAACTCAACGCGGCAGGCCCGCGCCAAGCTCGAGTTTGCCCGCCTCGCCTTTGGCGCGTCCTCGACGGCCGGCACCGAGATCGACACCCGCGAGGCAGATCGCGTCGCCTCGCTCCTGATGGCCGGGGAAAAGGCTGACCTCGACTGGAAGGTCACCCCCATGCTGTTGCCCAAGAACAAGGCCAAGCTGCTGCTCAACATGCTGCTTATCGTCGTCGCCGGCGTTCCGCGCGGCGGCACGGTCACTGTCGAGGTGGAAGGCGACGCAGGCGCCGAGAATTTCACCATCACCGCGACGGGCCCCAAAACCCTCATCCCCAACGCCGTGCAGGGTCTTCTTGCCGGCACGCCGGAAGAGGGCAGCGTCGACGCCCGCGGCATTCAGCCCTTTTACACCGGCGTCCTCGCGCGCCTATCCCACATGGGGCTCAACCTCGCGCTCGATGGCGAGATCCTGCGCTTCACCGCCGATCCGCTGTCGCACACCATCGACTAGGCCTTACGCGCAGGCCAAAATGGGGCGCCTTACCCATTCGCTAACCATTGTGGCGGTAAACTCCCTCCGATCCCGGGCGCAATTTGCCCGGGAAGCTGAGGGATGGACCCCATGAAATCGTGCCTGATCGTTGACGATTCCAGCGTCATCCGCAAAGTCGCGCGGCGTATTCTCGAAGACATGGATTTCATTGTCGACGAGGCCGAGGACGGGCAGGAAGCATACGAAAAATGCGGCCAGGAAATGCCCGACGTCATCCTGCTCGACTGGCAGATGCCTATCATGAGCGGCCTTGAATTTCTCAAGGCACTGCGCGGCTATGCCGGTGGCGACAAGCCCAGGATCGTCTATTGCCTCGCCGAGCGCGACATCGGCCATATCGCCATGGCCCGCAAGGCTGGCGCCAACGATCACATGCTCAAGCCGTTCGACCAGCACATGCTCGAATCCAAATTCCAGCCCTTCGTCTAGCCTGCATAGACAGTTAGGTCGTCGCACACATGTGTGTGACGGGGAATGCCACAGCCTAGCCAATTGCTGTATGCTCAAATTGTTGCGCTATCGATGACGACGGCGCTCCGTGCAGCGCGGTGTGCCCGTGCCCCGGGGGAAATGCGAGGCACCGCGCTCCTTGTGAACCGAGGAGACGAGCATGCCCGTGTATTCAAATCCCGCTCTTGCCCAACCCAATGTGTCCGAACGCGCCATCCGCGCGATTTCCACGGCCGACGTTTTCGACGCCCTCGGCCGCGGCGTGTCCGATTTCTGGCGCCATCCGTCCCACTATCTTTTCCTGGCCCTCATTTACCCGGCCGTCGGTATTGTGCTGGCCGTGTGGAGCGCCGGGGGCGCGACATTTCCCCTGCTCTATCCGTTGGCAACCGGTTTCGCGCTTATCGGCCCGCTCGCAGCCATCGGCCTGTACGAACTCAGCCGGCGCCGCGAACAGGGCGAAGATGACAGCCCCCGCCATGCCTTCGGCGTGCTCAAACACCCTGCCATCGGTTCGATCGTCCTTCTGGGCGCGATGCTGGCCGTGATTTTCGCGCTGTGGATCGCAGCGGCCGGAGCCATTTACAGCGCACATTTCGGGATGAACCCGCCAGAAACGCTCATGGCCCTTATCACCGAGACCTTCACCACCACGCGCGGCTGGAGCCTGCTGTTCTGGGGCAATCTCGTCGGACTTGCCTTTGCATTTGTCGTGCTGGCCACCACAGCCATCGCCTTCCCGCTGCTCGTCGATCGCGGCGGTAGCGCTGGCGAAGCCGTCGCCGTTTCAGTCCGCGCGTTCGCCACCAATCCGGTTCAAATGACGGTTTTCGGGCTGGTGGTCGCGGTCATGGTGTTTGTTGCGTCGCTGCCGCTATTTGTCGGCCTTGCCCTCGCCCTGCCCATGCTCGGGCACGCGACATGGCATCTCTACCGCAAACTCGTGGTCTAACGCCGGACGCCCGCGTCCGGGCGCGGGCTAGTCGGCAATTTCGAGAAGCGCGTACGCCACCACGGTGTCGTCCTCTACCGCATAGGTCACAGCGCGGTAGAGCGGCGCGGAGTCGTCGTCATAAAATATCATGCCGTCACCAGAGCCGTCGTCCTCGCCGAAAATGTTGCGAACCTGCGAGGCGGACGCCCCGAGGCCCGGCAGATCGATGCTCAGCGCAAGATCGGTCTGCGCACATTGCCAGGCTTCGAGCGCTGGCCCATGCTCCACCGCCAATGCGTTAAATCGCCCCTCCGAACTGCTTTCAGAGAGCAGCCACAGCACCGATCCAGTCTCGAGCACGTAGCAGATTTCGTTGAACTGATCGAAACCGGCGTCGGCCTTGCGCACCTGCCCACCCAGCTTGATGGCAAGCTCGGGCAACAAGGTCTTCCCGACGGCCAACTCGATAGCACCCAACCTGATGGCACCATAGCCGTCGATGTCGGCAGGGTTGGGCGCGTCGATCAGGGTGTACCGGGCCATCATCGCTCTATGGAACCCATCCGGCCAGCGCGGTGCCTGCGCGGCAGCGGTTCCGCAAAACGCGACAACGGCAACAGCCGCCATCGCCAGTGATCTGCTCGTGAACATTCTCGCCTCCCCGAAAAACAAATAGCCCGCGCGAGGGGATCGCACGGGCCATTATAGCTAAGCAAAGGTCTTGCAGGAACGCCGGTCAGGCGCTTTCGGCCAACTCGTTCTCGTCGGGCTCGCGCAGCACATAGCCGCGACCCCATACGGTCTCGATGTAATTCTTGCCTGCTGTGGCCACCGAAAGCTTCTTGCGCAGCTTGCAGATGAACACGTCGATGATTTTCAGTTCCGGCTCATCCATCCCGCCATAGAGATGGTTGAGGAACATTTCCTTGGTGAGCGTCGTGCCCTTGCGGAGCGAGAGCAGCTCAAGCATCTGATATTCCTTGCCCGTCAGGTGAACGCGCTGGCCACCCACTTCGACAGTCTTGGTGTCGAGATTGACGGAAAGATCGCCGGTGTTGATGACCGACTGCGCATGGCCCTTGGACCGGCGCACGATGGCGTGAATACGGGCAACCAGTTCGTCCTTGTGGAACGGCTTGGTCATGTAATCGTCGGCCCCGAAACCCAGACCGCGTACCTTGTCTTCGATCCCTGCCAGGCCTGAAAGGATCAGGATGGGGGTCTGAACCTTCGCAACGCGCAGCGTGCGCAGCACTTCATACCCGCTCATGTCCGGCAGATTGAGGTCAAGCAAAATGATGTCGTAATCATAGAGCTTGCCAAGATCGACACCTTCCTCACCGAGGTCGGTGGTGTACGCATTGAAACTCTCGGATTTGAGCATCAACTCGATGCTCTGCGCTGTCGCGCTGTCGTCCTCTATCAAGAGCACACGCATGCCAATCCCCTTAAATCCAACAAGCCCCTGCTGGGACCGGGCGTCCAGCTCGATCCCGACGCCCTTAACCAAACCCTACTGGGTACGATTCGAAGCTACCGGTAATTAGTTAACAAAGTTTAATTCAGTCGGGCAATATGCGATTTGCATTAACTGAACAAGGTGTTAACTCGTTGAAATATAACGATAAATATAAAGAATTTTTCTTAATGCACAACGTTAAGAAAGCCCTTCAAGCGACTCTTGGGACTCATTGAACCGGGTCTGGGAGGGGGAAGCAGACGCGCGCTGAGGCGCAGCGAAAAAATTTGCTCAACTTTCGGCAATATCGCCATAACCTTAAGGATGAGTTACCAATGTGGCCAATTCTTGATGCGAATCATATCCAATGGAGAGGCCCGCGGTGCAGTCCCTGATCTCCGACATTGAGGCAATCGACGAGATCGAAGTCTTCGGCCGGGTCAAGACCGTGCAGGGCCTCTTGATCGAAGTCGTGGGTCCGGTGCGCGAATTGCGGGTCGGCGGACGCGTCACGATTGAAACCCAGATCGGATCCAGCCTTGCCTGCGAAATCATCGGCTTTCGCGATGGTCTGGCCCTGTGCCTGCCCTTCGGCCCGGTCGAAGGCGTCAGGCTTGGCTGCAAGGCGGTGTTTGCCGGCCATGACGGCGCCGTCTATCCCGACAAGACCTGGCTGGGCCGTGTGCTCAATGCCGAAGCAAGGCCAATCGACGGCGGCGCGCCCCTGATGCGCGGCGCAGCGCCCTACGCACTTCGCAATCTGCCCCTGCCAGCCCATGAGCGCGGCCGCGTCGGCGGCCCCATCGATCTCGGCGTTAGGTGCCTCAACACCTTCGCCACCTGCTGCGATGGTCAGCGCATGGGCATCTTCGCCGGCTCGGGCGTCGGCAAATCAGTCCTCATGAGCATGCTGGCCCGCAACACCGATGTGGACATCTCGATTATCGGCCTGATCGGCGAGCGGGGCCGCGAGGTCCAGGAGTTCATCACCGAACAGCTCGGCGAGGAAGGCATGAAAAAGGCCATCGTTGTCGTCGCCACCTCCGATGAATCCGCCCTTATGCGCCGCCAGGCCGCCTATCTCACGGTTACCCTGGCCGAATACTTTCGCGATCAGGGCAAGCGCGTCTTGTGCATGATGGACAGCCTCACCCGCTTTGCCATGGCCCAGCGCGAGATCGGCCTTGCCACCGGCGAGCCGCCCACCGCCAAGGGTTATCCGCCCACGGTGTTCACCGAATTGCCACGATTGCTCGAAAGGGCGGGCCCGGGATTGGTTAATTCGGGCTCTGTTACCGGTCTATTTACCGTTTTGGTAGAAGGTGACGATCACAACGAGCCCATTGCGGATGCCGTTCGCGGTATTCTCGATGGTCACATTGTGATGGAGCGATCCATTGCCGAACGGGGACGCTATCCTGCCGTCAATGTTCTTCGCTCTGTATCGCGCACCATGCCCGGATGCGTGCCGGAGAATTTCCGGCCCACTTTGAGCAAGGCGCGTGAACTGATGTCGGTTTACGCCGACATGGAGGAACTGATCCGGCTGGGGGCTTACCGGAAAGGATCGGATCCCAAGGTTGACCGCGCCATCGCGCTCAACCCGGCGCTGGAGGCGTTTTTGAGCCAGCAGTCGGATGAGCGTACCAATATCGCCGACGGCTACAATCTGCTGGCGACGATTCTGGGAACGGCTGGGGCGGGGGATGCGGCTTGATGAGTAAGGAGTACAAGTCATGAAGTCCAAGAGCGCGAGCCTGATCCGCCTCAAGAAGTTTCAGGTGGACGAGAAGCGCCGCCAGGTCCTCCAGATCGAGACCATGGTCGCCGATTTCGAGCGCATGGCCGCCGAACTCGACCAGCAGATCGACATCGAGCACAAAAAGACCGGCATCTCCGATGTCGCCCATTTTGCCTATTCGACCTTCGCCAAGGCTGCCATCACCCGCCGTGACAATCTCCTGACTTCGGCCGGGGACATGAAAGGCAAGCTCGAAGCCGCACAGGACGAACTGGCCGAAGCCATCGAAGATCTCAAGAAGGTCGAACTGCTCGACGCGCGCGAACATCAGCGCGAAAAAGACGAGCAGCAAAAGCGCGAACAGGCCGAATTCGACGAAATCGGGCGTCTGCGCTACCGCCGCTAGAGTGCTTCGAGAATAAGTGGTTACCCATCGGGACGCCGTCATGGATTTCGATGAAGTCTTCGCAATTGCGTCCACCTTCCCTGGCGTCGTCCGATCGACCAGCTACGGCACGCCGTCGATCAAACTGGGCACCAAATTCCTGCTCCGCGAGCGCGAACCCGGCATTCTGGCCATCCAGCGCCCCTCGATCGATGAACGTGACATGCTGATCGAGGCCGAACCGGACCTGTTCTTCATCACAGATCACTATCGGGATTATCCCTACGTCCTGATCCGTCTCGACCGGCTCGCGCCTGATCATTTCCGCGCGCTGTTTGAAACGATTTGGCGCGAGAAGGCGAATAAATCGCAGGTTTCGGCCTATAAGCCCTGATTATTGCGCAATGATCCCGCCAATATCGGCTTGACGAGCGCAATATTTTTCTATTCGCTCTGCCGATCACGAACCAATGACCTCTGAGGGGATGGCCAGACATGTTCGTCTCGGTGTTTGACGTATTCAAGGTTAGCGTCGGCCCGTCATCGTCCCACACAATGGGCCCGATGCTCGCCGCCGCGCGCTTTCTCGACACCATCCGTGCTATCGAACCCGTCGACAGCGCCCGCCTGCAAATCACCCTTTACGGCTCGCTCGCCTTCACCGGCGTTGGCCACGGCACCAATGCGGCAGTCCTCGCCGGTTGCCTCGGGTTCGAACCTGAAAGCTACGACCGGAGCAAGGTCGAAGCCGCCCTTGCCGAGCTCGCCACGCGCAAGACCATCCAGCCCGCTCCAGACCGTACCATCGCGCTCGATCCCGAAACCGACCTGGTCATCGACCGCAAGACGCGGCTCGACACCCATCCCAATGGCATGCGCTTTGCCCTTCTGGGCCCCGACGAGGCAGTATTGGCCGAGGAAACCTATTTCTCGATCGGTGGCGGCTTTGTCAAAACGCTCGCCGAGATTGAAGCGGGCGATATGCCCGCGACGCCGGCTGACGACGTGCCCTTCCCCTTCGCCAATGCCGATCAGATGCTCGAGATGGGCGCCGCCGACAACCTTTCCATAGCCGAGATGAAGCGCCAGAACGAATGTGCGCGCCTCGATGGCCAGGCTTTTTCGGAACGCCTTATCGGCATCTGGGACGTGATGGACGCCTGCATCACCCGCGGCCTCGCCGCCACCGGCGAACTCCCCGGCGGGCTCAAGGTCAAGCGCCGCGCCCGCGCCATCTTCGAAAACCTGTCGGGCAAGGCCGGCGCCAACGACATGCCGCTCCATTCAGCCATCGACTGGCTCTCGGCCTATGCCATGGCAGTTAACGAGGAAAACGCCGCCGGCGGACAGGTGGTGACCGCCCCCACCAATGGCGCCGCGGGCGTCTTCCCGGCGGTGCTGCGCTACTACCTCTCCCACGTTCCCGGCGCCACGCGCGAAAAAATTCCCGAAATGCTCTTGGTTGGCGCCGCCATCGGCGGGCTGATCAAATACAACGCCTCGATTTCGGGCGCCGAAGTGGGCTGCCAGGGCGAAGTCGGCTCCGCCTCGGCCATGGCCGCCGCCGCGCTGTGCTCGGCGCTGGGCGGCACCAATGCCCAGATCGAAAATGCTGCCGAAATCGCTCTCGAACACCATCTGGGCATGACCTGCGACCCCATCAGGGGTCTCGTTCAGGTCCCCTGCATCGAGCGCAACGGGCTCGGCGCGGTCAAGGCCGTCGCCGCCGCATCCCTCGCCATGCAGGGCGACGGCAGCCACATCGTCCCGCTCGACGCCTGCATCGAAACCATGCGCCAGACCGGCAAGGACATGGACGAACGCTACAAGGAAACCTCGCTCGGCGGCCTGTCGGTCGCCGTGCCCGATTGCTAGAGCGCGGTCAGAAAAAATTGCAGACTTTTTCGGGTCGACCTTGCGACCAACAAAAAGCTACTCCGCAATAACGGCAATCTCGCGCAGCAATTCGCCGTTCGCCCCGTCGTAAATGCGGATCGCCTGCCCTGCCTCGCCGTTATAGGTCACCGTTACCAAGCCGTCCTGGATCTGGGTCGAAATGACCTGCGCGCCCGCAGGCAGCGCGATGGCCTCTAGGGCGTATTGTTCGGCGACCCCGCCACCCATGGTGGCCAGACGATAGACAACGACAAGCACAACCGCCATAAACCCCACCATCATGACGAGCATGGAGAGCCCCGCCCGCCGGCGGGCTTTGGCCATCACCGCCTCGGCCTCCGGGCTCAAAGGCTCGTCCTTGTCGAAATTGGTTTGAGGATCGGTCATGGCGGGCAGTGAGCTCCAACAGGATAGGCACGACGCCACCGTCCTCGAAAACGAGGCCGGGACGCGGCTCGATGCATTTCTGGCGGCCCGCTTCCCCCTCTTTTCGCGCAACCGCATCAAGGACTTGATCCTTGAGGGCGCGGTCAGCGTGGATGGAACGACCAACGAAGTGCCCAAATATCGCGTCAAGACCGGCGAGTCCATCGCTCTTGCCGCCCCCGAGCCGGTCGATGCCGAGCCCCAGCCCCAGGACATCGCGCTCAACATCCTCTTTGAGGACGAATATCTCATCGTCATCGACAAGCCTGCCGGCATGGTCGTCCACCCCGCGCCCGGCAACGAGGACGGAACGCTGGTCAACGCGCTCATCCACCATTGCGGCGACAGCCTGCGCGGCATCGGTGGAGTCAAACGCCCGGGCATCGTCCACAGGCTCGACAAGGACACGTCCGGCGTGATGGTCGCCGCCAAGACCGAACAGGCCCACAACGGGCTCGCCGCCCAGTTCGCCGATCATGGCCGCACCGGGCCCCTGGAGCGCGCCTATTTCGCCTTTGTCTGGGGCATCCCCAATCCGCTGGTCGGCACTGTGCAAACCATGATCGGCCGCGATCCCCACAACCGGCTAAAGCAGTCGGTGATGCCCCGCGAGGGTCGCGAGGCCATCACCCATTTCCGCGTCGAGAACCGCTTCAGCGACGAAAAATGGTCGATTGCGCAGGTCAAATGCCAGCTCGAGACCGGCCGCACCCATCAGATCCGCGTGCACATGGCCCATATCGGCCACCCCCTGATCGGCGACGGCGTTTACGGCTCGGCCTTTGCAACAAAGATCAATACGGTGCCCGAACCGGTGCAGCACGCTATCAAGGCTCTCAACCGGCAGGCGCTTCACGCTGCGATCCTTGGCTTTGCCCATCCGGTGACCGGGCAAACGCTCAAGTTCGAAAGCCCATTGCCCCCCGAGCTTGCCGAGCTCGCAACGAACCTCGCGCCTTATTCGTTATAAAGGCCGAGGCATCGGCTCGGAACCATGCGCTCCGCGAATACCATATTTTCGCGGAACAGGGGTGTAATCGCCCAAATCAGACCTATATTCACACCGATTATCTCCGCAAACGTGCCGCAAAGGGCGTCGATGCGGAGTGCAACCCGCCGGGGATACCCGGGGGTTTACGAGAGGGGGTGCTAGAAATGGCCCAATCCAATCTTCCTGTCTTGAGTTCCGAAAGCGGGCTAAACCGCTATCTGCAGGAAATCCGCAAGTTCCCTATGCTCGACCCTGACGAGGAGTTTATGCTCGCCAAGCGGTACAAGGAGCATGCCGATCCCCAGGCGGCCCAGAAACTCATCACATCCCATCTGCGGCTCGTGGCCAAGATCGCCATGGGCTATCGCGGCTATGGCCTGCCCATTTCCGAAGTGATTTCGGAGGGCAATGTGGGTCTCATGCAGGCGGTCAAGCGTTTCGAGCCCGACAAGGGCTTCCGCCTGGCTACCTATGCGATGTGGTGGATCCGCGCCTCGATCCAGGAATACGTCCTGCGGTCGTGGTCGCTGGTCAAGATCGGCACTACCGCCGCCCAGAAACGCCTGTTCTTCAACCTGCGCCGTCTCAAGGGACAGATCGCCGCGCTCGACGATGGCAATCTCCACCCCGACCAGATCAAGCAGATCGCCACGACCCTCAACGTCACCGAGGACGACGTGGTCTCGATGAACCAGCGCCTGACCGGCGATGCCTCGCTCAACGCACCCATGCGCGCCGACGAAGGCACCAGCCAATGGCAGGACTGGCTGATCGACGATGTGCCCGATCAGGAAGAGGTGCTTGGCGACAGCCAGGAATTTGACGAGCGCATGGGCATGCTCGAAGGCGCCATGGAAGTCCTCAACGACCGCGAAAAGGCGATCTTCAAGGCCCGCCGCCTGCAGGAAAGCCCCTCGACCCTCGAGGAACTTGCTCAGGAATACGACGTTAGCCGCGAGCGTATCCGCCAGATCGAGGTCCGTGCCTTCGAAAAGGTACAGGACGCGGTCAAGGAAGCTGCCCGGACCCAGACCGCCCATTGACGCGCGGTCTGGTCGTCCTCATTGTGCAGGCTTCCGGGATCCACTGAAGGATAAATCGGACCGGCCCTCGGGCCGATCCGTCTCAAATGATAGAAATAACTATCGTCGCAGGTCTGATCCTGCTCAATGGCCTCTTCGCAATGTCCGAACTCGCCATCGTGTCCGCCAGCAAACCGCTGCTGCGGTCGATGGCCGAACGGGGCCAGCCTGGTGCCTCCGCTGCCGTACAACTGGCAGACGACCCCGGCCGCTTTCTTTCCACAGTCCAGATCGGCATTACCCTGATCGGCATTGTCGCGGGCGCATTTTCCGGCGCCACGATAGGCGGCATGCTGGTCCGGGTTCTGCTCGATGCCGGTTTGCCCGGCCCGGCCGCCTCTGCGCTCGGCTATGGGGGCGTGGTGGCCATCATCACCTATCTTTCGGTTGTAGTGGGAGAACTGGTTCCCAAACAGCTCGCCCTGCGCAACGCCGAACGGGTGGCCTGCCTTATCGCGCCGCCCATGCAGATTCTGTCGCGCATCGCCGGGCCGATCGTCTGGCTCCTTGATGCCTCGACGCGCCTGATCTTCCGTTTGCTCGGCCTGAGCGACACAAATGACGATCAGGTCACCGAGGAAGAGATCAAGTCGATGGTCGCCGAAGCTGCCGAGACCGGCGTCATCGAACGCGACGAAAAGCGCATGATCGCAGGCGTGCTACGCCTTTCGGACCGTCGCGCCCGATCCATCATGACGCCGCGCACAGATATCGAAATGCTCGATTTCGACGATGATTTCGAGACCATTCGCGCCAGGCTGGCTCATGCACGCCACTCGCGCCTGCCGGTCTGGAGCGGTGAGTTCGACAACATCATCGGCGTGCTGGTCGTGCGCGAGTATCTCGCGGCCCGGCCCGCCGACCACGTGGCATTGCGAAAATTGCTGCGCGAGCCTCAGATCGTGCCTGACACCATTGGTGCGCTCGACGTGCTGGACCTGCTGCGCAAGGCCCATTTCCCGCTCGCCCTGGTCCTTGACGAATATGGCCATTTCGATGGCCTCGTCACGCCCACCGATCTGCTTGAAGCCATCGCCGGGGTGTTTCGTTCCGACCTGGAAGAGGGGGAGACAGATGAGGCCGTGCAGCGTGAAGATGGCTCATGGCTTCTGGCCGGCAGCCTGACGGTCGATGAGCTGTCCGACCGCCTCGGCCTGACCCTGCCCGAGCGCCGCGACTACCAAACGCTTGCGGGCTTCGTTATCGACCATCTGCAGCACATTCCCAAGACCGGCGAAGTGCTCCAAGCCGGAAACTGGCGGCTTCAAGTTGTCGACATGGACGGCCACCGGGTCGACAAGGTTCTCGCGTCACCGGCGATCGACCGCTAAAGCTCCGCGTTCGCAAAAGGAATGGCAGCTCGATCTCTCGAGCCGCCATTGTCCTTGCCGATACCGTTCCGGTTAGCGGTTATTGCCGCCGCCACCTTGGCCGCCGCCACCACCTTGGCCGCCGCCACCACCGTGACCACCGCCACCACCGTGACCACCGCCACCGTGGCCACCGCCATGGTCGTCGTCATCATCGCGACCACCGCCCCAGCCACCGCCGTGGTCATCGTCGTCATCGCGGCCACCGCCCCAGCCACCGCCGTGGTCATCGTCGTCATCGCGACCACCGCCCCAGCCTCCGCCGTGGTCGTCATCATCATCACGGCCGCCACCCCAGCCACCGCCGTGGTCATCATCATCATCGCGGCCACCACCACCATGGTCATTGCCGCCGCCGTGTCCGCCACCACCGTGGCCACCGCCGCCGTGGCCACCGCCACCGCCGTGTCCGCCACCACCGTGGCCACCGCCGCCGTGTCCACCACCGCCGTGTCCACCACCGCCGTGTCCACCACCACCGTGTCCGCCACCACCGTGGCCACCGCCGCCGTGGTGACCACCACCATTGCCGCCGCCGTTGCCACCATTGCCGCCGTTGCCGCCGCCGTTCCCGTCGCCACCGTTGCCAGTGCCGCCGTTACCGCCATTCCCGGTGCCACCATTGCCGGTGTTGTCGTCATCGCGGTTGCGGTTGCGATCATAATTGCGTTCATCGTCGTCATCGTCATCGTCGTCGACGTTCGATGAACCAATCGCTGCAACCGGGATCTGATCGATACACATGGCAGCGGCGATCTCGAGAAGCTGCAGTTGAGCTGCAGCATCAACATCCATCGCAATTGCAAGTGTTACGACCGCATCAGCCGCCTCGATGCAGATCGGCTGTGGCACAACCGAACCGTTGCCGGCTTGCGCAATCGAAAGTGCCAGTTGGACAATGTCGGCATCCCGAGCAGCGCCGGGGGTACGTGACGCAAGAAACGCTTGAACAACACTGTCACACTGCCCGACCTGGGTTTGCAGTGAGACGGGACAAAGACTCGCTGCTCCGGCAACGGTTAAGACCTGCTGTGCCTGAGCCGGAATAGCGCCACCCAATAGCGCACCAGCGGCAAGTGCTGTGCTGGCGATATACGCAAATTTCTGCGACATGATGTATCGATCCCAAAAAGTTAACTGGACGTTAACTTCAGAAATTACTGGTGGGGACCAGAGAGCATCATGACTTTTCTCAAATGAATGGCTTTAAGTTGTTTCGCTCCAGTATTAGTAGCCAGGGGTCGTCCTGGGCACTTTCCACGCTGATGGAGACTTCTCGCGCCTCCGCACGGTTTGAAGTGCCGATCATTTTCCCCTGAGCGAGGTCCAGGCCGTCGAGCGGATAGAGCAGTCCGCGTGAACGGGCGAACCGGGTCCTCCCGAGCGGATAGACCGAGACGCGTGCCCCGACATCGATTTCAAACTCGATCGACCCGGAAACCCCCATCGCCAGATCGTGTCCGTCGATCAGAATGATCCGCCGCTCGGCCGCGTGCCTCGCCACGGCGTGGAGCGCTGCCAGAGTGTGGTCAAACCGCCCCCCGGTCATGCCCAGCGCCAGCGTCACCGATGCCCGCGTTGAATAAAGGCATTTCTCGAAATCTGTAGTGTCTTGCTCGGAGAGTGTCAGGATCTTGGTTTGGGGTGGAAACCGCGTCCGGTCGGCTACCGAATCCATATCCCCGATCACAGCATCGGGCACTAGCCCCGCCGCCATCAATATGTCCCCGCCCCTGTCCGCACCCACCAGCCCTGCGGCGAGTTGGCCCAGCTCGGTCAGCATTTCGGCATCGACCTCGCCACCGCCCACGATCAGCAGCGGGCCATCGAATACGAGGGGCGTCCCGTTTTCCCCCGCGCCGTCTTGCACTGGACCTTGCACGCCTATAGTGTCGCCTCGTCTCGCTGGGGTGTCCGTCCGAAAGGATGGGCTGAGAAAAACCCATAGAACCTGAACCAGGTCATGCTGGCGGAGGAAGTTCGAGATGGCAAGGGCCACAAATCCCTCTGCCATTTGAAACCTTTCCCCTCATTCATGGCCGCAAACTTGGCTCGGCGCCAGCAAAACCATTGTTTTTGCACGCCAAACAATGAGGAAACTCATGATCGCTTCCGTAAGGACGAGCCTGTGCGCGGTTATGCTCGGAGCACTCGCGCTCCCGGCCATCGCCCAGGACAATTCAACGCTCACTGTCTATACATACGACGCCTTTGCCGCCGATTGGGGGCCCGGACCGCTCCTCAAGGAAGGCTTTGAAGCCCAGTGCGGCTGCACGCTCAATTTCGTTTCGGCCGACGATTCGATCTCGGCGCTGCGCCGCGCCCAGCTCGAAGGCGACGCCACCGATGCCGACATCATTTTGGGGCTCGATACCGCCACCATCGGCGAGGGCAAGGCGACCGGCCTGTTCACCGAACACCAGCTCGACCTCCCCGCTTTCGACATCCCGCTCGAATGGACAGACGAAGTCTTTGTCCCCTTCGATTACGGCTATTTCGCCTTCGTTTACGACGCCCAGTCGCTTGAAACGCCCCCGGCAAGTTTCGAGGAGCTGATCGCGCTGCCCGAAGACTTCAAGATCGTCATTCAGGACCCCCGGTCCTCCACCCCCGGCCTGGGCCTGATCCTGTGGATCAAGGCACTGTACGGCGATGACGCCATCTCTATCTGGGAGGGCCTCGCCCCTCATGTCCTGACGGTCACCTCCGGCTGGTCGGAATCCTACGATTTGTTCCTTTCCGGTGAGGCCGACATGGTGCTCTCCTACACCACCTCCCCGGCCTACCACCTCATCGCCGAGGGCGAAAACCGCTATCACGCCGCCAAATTCGAAGCGGGCCATTACACCCAGATCGAAGTCGCCGGCATCCTCGCTTCCAGCCCCAATCAGGAGCTGGCACAACAATTCCTCGCTTATCTTGTCACCCCCGAAGGACAGGCCACACTGCCGGAAACCAACTGGATGTATCCGGTGCTCGAACCGACAGGCGGTCTCAATCCCGGCTTTGCCGAGATGATCGACCCCCAGCCCGCCCTCCTGCTTGACGCAGAAGAGGTCACCGCCAACACTCGGGCCTGGATCGAGGAAGCGTTCTCGACGCTGAGGTAGCAAATTGGCCGGGATCCCCACCACCTGGCGTCCCGGCCGCCGCCATGTCGGCGCATCGGTCGCCGCCACCGTAGCCGTTCTGATCGCCGCGCTTCTGGTCTCCCTCTGGGTGGCCGGGCAGCGTTTTCCGACCACCGGTTCGAGCACCACAGACATAGGATACCTGCTGGTCACCTCGGCGATCCAGGCCGCCCTTTCGACGGTGCTTTCGATCCTGACCGGCATGGCGCTGGCCTGGACGCTCGACCGCCTGCGCTTTGCTGGCAGGGGCGTCGTCATCGGCCTTTTGTCCACAGCGCTGGTTATGCCCTCGCTCGTTATCGTCTCGGGCCTGCTCGCCATCTGGGGCCGCAATGGCTGGGTCAATGCCCTGCTCGCCCCGTTCGGGCTTGAAACCGGCTCATCGATCTTCGGGCTCGGCGGTATCATCGCCGCCCATGTCGTCCTCAACGGCGCCTTTTCGGCCCGCATCTTCATCGACAGGCTCGGCGCCATCCCGACCGAAAAGCTGAAACTCGGCCGCAGCCTGGGGCTCGGACCGCTCCGGCGTTTCGCCATCATCGATTTTCCGGCTCTCGCCGCCTCGATCCCCGGAGTGGCCGCCACCATATTCCTCTTGTGCTTTACCAGCTTCCCTATCGTCCTAACGCTGGGTGGCGGCCCAGCCAATCAGACCCTCGAAGTTGCCATCTATCAGGCTGTGCGCCTCGATTTCGATCTTGGGGCCGCCGTCAATCTCGCCATCGTACAACTGGTGGTTTGCGCGGCCATCATCATTCCCGCATCGACCCTTTCGCCAGCCGCCAGCCTGTTCGGCGCACCCAACCGCATCCACTGGCCCGAGCGCCCGTGGATCACCGGCGTCCAGCGGGTCGTTCTCACCATTCTCCTCGCTGGCTTCCTCGCGCCTCTTGTCGCCGTTCTGGGCGAAGGCTCCGGCGCCATCTCCAACGTTCTCGCCCAATCCGCCTTCTGGCGCGCCACCGCAACCAGCCTGGTGATCGGCACACTCAGCGCCCTGCTCGCAATTGCCCTGGGGTTGGCACTCGGCATGGCCCGCGCCCTGCAGGCCAAAGGCTCACTCTGGCGTGCAGTGCTCGGCCTGCCGGTCTTTGCCTACCTCGCGGTGCCCGCCGTCGTTCTTTCGCTGGGTTTTTTCCTTCTAGCGCGCCTTACGGGCCTGGCGCCCGCGCTCGTCGCACCGATCGTTTTGATCCTCGCCAACGCGCTCCTCGCGCTACCCTTCGTTTTTGCCACTCTCGCCCCGCCCCTCGAAGCGCTCACCCTGCGCCACCATCGCGTCATCCGCGCGCTCGGCATGTCATCGTTGAGCCAATGGCGCCGTATCGAGTGGCCGCTGCTCGGCCGACCCATCGGCTATGCCCTCGCCGTCGCCTTCGTCTTCTCGCTGGGCGATCTGGGCGTCATATCGCTGTTCGGAACATCCGAGTTTTCCACCCTGCCCTGGCTGATGTATCGCGCCCTGGGCGCCTATCGCACCAATGATGCCGAGGCCATCGCGGCGGTCCTGCTGATCGTGAGCATTTCGGCCTTCATCCTCATCCCCAAACTCTTTGAGATCCTGACACATGCTCGAAATTGACCGCCTGACCTTCAGCTATCGGTGCGGCGAAACCGGGTTTGCCTTCGACCTGAGCATACGGCCCGGCGAAATCGCCGGCCTTACCGGCCCTTCCGGCGCCGGAAAATCCACCCTTTTCGATCTGATCGCCGGCTTCCTCGACCCCGCTTCGGGCGATATCCGGCTTTCCGGCCGCTCGATATTGGGCCTGCCGCCCGAGGATCGGCCCGTTTCGATCCTGTTTCAGTCGGACAATCTATTCGACCACCTCTCCACCGGCGCCAATGTGGCGCTCGGGCTGGGCAGCACCGGCAGGGCCGATGATGAAAGGGTGATTGAAGCGCTCGCCCAGATGGGGTTGTCGGGGATGATCTCCCGTCGCGCCGCGCAACTGTCGGGCGGCCAGAGACAGCGCGTTGCCCTGGCCCGCACCCTGCTGCGAAACCGGCCCATCCTGCTGCTCGACGAACCCTTCACCGGCCTCGACAGCGAAACCGCGGTGCCCATCCGCAATCTTGTCAGGCACATGGTGCGCGCCAATCACTGGCACGCCATCGTGGTTTCCCATCAGCCCGAGGATATAGAAGCGCTGGCCGACAGCACCTACCGGATCGAAGACGGACGCACCGTTCCGGGCTAGTTGCCCGCCGCTTCATCCGCTGGTTCCGCATCGGCCCCGGTGGCTGCATCGAGCTCCGCCCACGCCGCCAGAACGTCCGCGAAGATCGCCTCGCCATCTTCACCCTTTTCGAGCGTAAGAATGGCGCGGCGGCCGGTCCCATAGACCATCGCCAGGTCAATCCAATCGCGGCTTTCGAGCAGGTTGAGATTGTTCTCGACATCGAGGTCGCTGGCGCTCGACAGCGCAAACAGGAACGAATTGCCCACGATCCGCGCCGACGCGCCGGTCAACGGCTGACCCTGCACCAGTTCCTCGTTCTTGAGCAGGACGCCCGGCAGATTGGCGATGGAGCCGCCCACGAACGTCTCGGCCACCGAGAAATTCACCTCCATGAGATGACTTGCAGGCAGATTGGCGTCCGCGTTGCGGCGCAACAGAACCTCGACGTCCAGATTACGCGCCGGAATCGAAGCGTCGGCGACGATCGTCGGATGACCCAGTTCGTCTGTCCCGCGCGACCATTCCACGCTGCCCGTATAGGGCACAGCGCCCGCCGCACCACCGGCCTGCTCCTCGAGCAGCAGCGATTGCGGACCGTCGGTTGTTATCGCGACACCGGGCTCGTCCTCGCCATCGCCGTCCGGGCTTGCCGGGGTTCCCGCTTCGGCCGGCAACCGATCCTCGAAGGTCGCTTCGGGTTCGGTTGGAGTTGTCGAGGGCGTCTCGGTCTCGGTGAAAGGAAGCTCTTCGCCCGGCATGGGCGCCCCGTTCACTTCGCCGTCGGCATTCGGCACGTCCGGCGTCGTATTGACCGCCGCTGGCGTTTCGGCAGGAACTGGTTCCTCTGGCACTTCCGCGTCGGCGACTTCGGTCGTGTCCGGCGTCTGGTTCTGGGCGAAGACCGCGTTGAGGTCGATAAAACCTTCGCGCCAGGCGAAATATCCCGCCAGGCCACCGCCACCCAGAAGCAGCACTGAAATCAGGAGGAAAATGGTAAAGGCGCCAAAGCCGCGCCGCGCAGACGGGTCGTCCTCGCCGGTGGCCGCTTCCTCGTCCGCCGCAGATGCTTCCTGCGCGTCGTCAGCAGCGGTCGTTTCGCCGCGGGCTTCGCGGTCGAGCGCCGCGATCGCCCGATCGATGGCAACCTGGGCATCGGAAACTTCCGGGCGCGCCAGAATGCCAGGTTCGAGATCCACTTCACGAACGCTCGACATCGCCGGTTCGGGTTCGGCGGCCACATCGTGCGATTCACTCAGCGGACGCCCGTGCAGATCGATCAGCGGCACCCCGCTCCGGGGCTGGGCATCGGCCTCTGAAATTATGAAGTGCTTTTCCTCGGTACCCGAAGGCTCATGGTCCTCCGGTTCGCTCAAAGGCACAAACGGAACGACGCGCTCATCCTCGTCCGGCTCGATCGCCGAAGGTTCCATATCGTCGGGTTCGTTAGAAGCCTGCTCGGCCGACGCAATGATATCCTCGATAGACCCGGGCCGGAACGCTTCAGCTTTGGGCTCTGGTTCCGAAACGGGTTCGACAGCCTCGTCCTCTGCCGATGGTACGCTATCATCAACCGGCGCGAACATCGGGGCAGGCTCGGACGAGAACTGGTCCTCGTCTGCGATGGGTTCCTCCTCATCGCCTTCGGGCAATTGAGGCTCCGTCTCCGCGACGGCCGGCTCGTCGACCTCGGGTTCGACGGTTTCGGGTGCGACGGTTTCGAGTTCCGGTGTCTCGGGCTCGGTAACGAACTCATCAACCGGCGGCGTGACGAAATCGTCACTTTCGCTCTCGTCCGGCCCGATTTCGGGCTCGGCCCCGGCCGGAGCGTCGTTGCCGTCATCGAACGAGGCGACCGGTTCGGCCACATCCTCGATTTCGGGGGCAGCCTCGACTTCGGGCTCGGCCCCGGCCTCGGGCTCAACTTCGGGTACGGGTTCCGCTTCGGGTTCTGTTTCCTCCACCGCCCGGAACCGGCCCAAAAGCCGCTCTGTCGCTTCGTGCTCGACCTCGCGGATACAGTCTTCGAGATTTAGCCGATGGGTCGTTATCTCGCGTGCCGGCAAGGGCGGATCGATGGCGCGCAACTGGGCGACCAAAGCACTGCGCGCCTTTTCGTAAACGGCCCGGCGATTTGCCCCGGTATTGTCGGGCAGGGCATCGATCGCCTTGCGCAAGAGTTCACGATAGTCGGCCATATCTACTCAACATCACTTGTTGCCGGCATTAGACAAAGTTGTTTCTAAACAAGAAAATTCAATCTTGAAACGGGTCCTGGACCAAAATCGTGTCTTCGCGTTCCGGACTTGTGGAGAGCATGGCCACGGTCGCGCCGATCAGTTCTTCGATACGCCGCACATATTTGATCGCCTGAGCGGGCAATTCGGCCCAGCTCCGGGCGCCTGCGGTCGTTTCTTTCCAGCCATCCAGCGTTTCATAAATTGGCTTGACTCGACTTTGTGCCCCCATTGAGGCGGGCAGATAATCTATTCTTTGCCCGTCAAGCTCATAGCCCACGCAAACCTGGATTTCGTCCATCCCGTCCAGAACGTCCAGCTTGGTCAACGCAATGCCGTGAATGCCCGAAGTGCGCACCGTCTGGCGCACGATAACCGCATCAAACCAGCCGCAGCGCCGCTTGCGCCCGGTGACAACGCCAAACTCGTGCCCCTTCTCGCCAAGGAACTGCCCGACTTCGTTATCCTGCTCGGTCGGGAACGGGCCTTCGCCCACCCGGGTCGTATAAGCCTTGGTAATGCCGAGCACGTAATCGATTGCCGCCGGCCCCAGCCCCGAACCCGGCGCCGCCTGCCCGGCCACGGTGTTCGATGAGGTCACGAACGGATACGTGCCGTGGTCATTGTCGAGCAGTGCGCCCTGCGCGCCCTCGAACAGAATGCGCTCGCCGCGCTTGCGACGCTCGTCGAGCAACTCCCACACCCGGTCCATGAACGGCAGTATCTTGTCGGCCACCGCCATCAGTTCATCGTGGATCGCCTGCGCGGAAACCTCGACCGCCCCCATGCCGCGCCGCAGCGCGTTGTGGTGGGTCAACAGCCGCTCGATCTTGTCCATCAGCGTTTCGGGCTCGGCCAGATCGCACACGCGAATGGCGCGGCGGCCCACCTTGTCCTCATAGGCTGGGCCGATGCCGCGCCGCGTCGTCCCGATCTTGAGCCCGGAATTGGAATCCTCGCGCAGCGCGTCGAGCTCGCGGTGCAGCGAAAGGATCAGCGGGGCATTTTCAGCAATGCGCAAAACCTCGGGGGTCACCGAAATGCCCTGCCCGGCGATCTTGTCGACTTCGGAAACGAAATGGTGCGGATCGACAACGACGCCATTGCCGATCACCGAGAACTTGCCGCGCACGAGCCCAGAGGGCAGCAGCGAAAGCTTGTAGCTCACCCCGTCGATGACGAGGGTATGGCCGGCGTTGTGTCCGCCCTGATAGCGCACCACCACATCGGCGCGCTCGGAAAGCCAGTCAACGATCTTGCCTTTGCCCTCGTCGCCCCATTGCGAGCCGACCACCACAACATTCGCCATTTACGCCAATTTCCCTTTCGTGTGCGCCACGTCCCCGCCTGTCCGGTCCGGGGGAGCCGCGATGAAAAATCTGTATTTCACCGCAAGCCAAAACGCTGATAAGTCCGGGTTCTATAAAGTACAAGGCCCGTTATGACAAAGTCCCCTGCCTCCGCCGCGCAACCATCCAATCCATTCACGCGGCTGATGGGCCAACCCTACCTGCTTTTGACCCTCTCCGCGCTGTTCTGGGGCGCCAATATCATTGCCGGCAAACTGGCCATTGGCGAGCTCGATCCTTACGCGCTTTCGGTCATGCGCTGGATGGCGGCCTTTCTCATCATCATGCCCTTCGCATGGACGAGCCTGCGGGCCGAATGGATCGAAATCCGGCGCGGCTGGGGCTGGCTCGCCTTTTACGGTATTCTGGGTTTCACCAGTTTCAACGTCCTGCTTTACGCAGCCACGACCTACACCGCCGCCGTCAACGTCGCCATGATCCAGGCCGCCATTCCGGTGCTTGTCATGGTCGGCAATTTCGCCATTTTCCGCGTCCGTGCCTCGGGGCTGCACATCGTGGGCGTGGTGCTCACCATCTATGGCGTCATCCATGTCGCGACCCACGGCGCCCCGCTGCGGCTGGTCGGGCTCGACGTCAATATCGGCGACGCCATGATGCTGCTCGCCGCGCTGTTTTACGCACTCCACTCGCTCATGCTGCGTTACAAACCGAAGATCGGCTGGCTGAGCTTTATCGCCTGCACCAGCTTTTTCGCCATGCTCGCCGCCTTCGCTTATCAAGCCCTGTTCGGCACCGGCCCGGCGGGCCTCGTTGCGGAAGTCGCCACGATGAGCTGGCGCGGCTGGGCCGTCGTTATCTATGTGGCGCTGTTGCCCTCCATCGTCGCCCAGATGACCTACGCCCAAGGGGTCGAGCTGATCGGCCCCAACCGGGCGAGCCTGTTCATCAACCTCATCCCGGTGTTTGGCGCCCTGCTTGCGGTCTTCGTCCTCGGCGAAACCCTCGAGGCGTTTCACATGGCCGCCGCGGTCTTCATCATCGCCGGCATCGGGCTCGCCGAATATGCCGCCCGCCGCAATCTCCGCGAAATCCTGAAGCCGCAATAAAAAAGGCCGGCATCGCTGCCGGCCCTTTCACATTCATCTGCGCCATCACTTAGACGGCAAAGACCAGCCGCTTGGCCTGCTTGACACCTTCGAGTTCCTCGATCTGCGTCAACTCGCCATCGGTCAATTCGCTGTCGATGGACAGAAGCGCGATCGCGTCCTTGCCCTGCTCGACCCGGCCGAGGTTGAAGTTGGCGATGTTGATCGCCAGCTGGCCCAATAGCGTACCCAGCCGCCCGATAAAGCCCGGCTTGTCCTCATTGGTGATGTAGAGCATGTGCGGGGTGACTTCCGCTTCAAGCGTGATGCCCTTGATCTCGACGATCCGCGGCGCCTTGGTGCCATAGACCGTACCGGCCACCGAGCGTTCCTGCCGCTCGGTCACGACAGTGAGGCGGATGAGGTTGTCGTAAGCGCCCACCTGCTCGCGATTGACGGTTTCAACCGCAATGCCGCGGTCCTTGGCCAGCGCCGGAGCCGAAACCATGTTGACGTCACCCAGCAGCGGCTTGAGCACGCCATTGAGCAGCGCCGCCACCATCGGCTTGGTGTTGAGCGCCGACACGTCGCCCTCGAACTCGATGCGGATGCCGCTGATTGCTGTTTCGGTCAACTGCCCGGCAAACGAGCCCAGAAGCTCGGCCAGCTTGACGAACGGGGTCAACTTGGGCGCTTCTTCCGCCGAAATCGAGGGGAAGTTCAAAGCGTTGATCACTTCGCCGGTGTTGAGATAGGCCGAAATCTGCTCAGCCACCTGCAGCGCGACGTTCTCCTGCGCTTCGGTGGTCGATGCCCCAAGATGAGGGGTGCAGATGACGTTTGCGAGGCCAAACAAGGGATTGTCCTTGGCCGGTTCTTCGAGGAACACGTCGAGCGCCGCGCCCGCCACCTTGCCCGCATCCAGCGCATCTTTCAGCGCCGCTTCATCGATCAGCCCGCCACGCGCGCAGTTGATGATCCGCACGCCGTCTTTCATCTTGGCAATCGCTTCTGCCGAAATGATGTTGCGCGTCGCATCGATCAGCGGCGTGTGCAGGGTTATGAAATCGGCCCGCGCCAGCAGATCGTCCAACTCGACCTTCTCGACGCCCAGATCCACAGCACGCTCAGGCGTGAGGAACGGATCGAAAGCGATTACTTTCATTTTCAGGCCCTGCGCGCGGTCGGCAACGATCGAGCCGATATTGCCCGCCCCGATCAGCCCCAGCACCTTGTTGGTCACCTCAACACCCATGAAGCGGTTCTTTTCCCACTTGGACGCGCGTGTGGACGCATCGGCTTCCGGAATCTGCCGCGCCAGCGCCAGCATCATCGAAATCGCGTGCTCTGCAGTGGTGATCGAATTGCCGAACGGGGTGTTCATGACGATCACGCCCTTGGCAGTGGCTGCCGGGATATCGACATTGTCCACACCGATCCCGGCGCGCCCGATAACCTTGAGATTGGTGGCGTTGGCCAGAATCTTGTCGGTCACCTTGGTCGCCGAGCGGATGGCCAGCCCGTCATACTGCCCGATGATTTCGGCCAGCTTGTCCTTGTCCTTGCCCACGTCGGGCAGGTAATCCACCTCGACCCCATTGGCCTTGAAAATCTCGATCGCCGCCGGGCTGATCTTGTCTGAAACGAGAACCTTGGGCATTGCGCCCTCCATCAAATCTGAAATTGGGAAATGGCGGCGCGCCCTGTGGCGCGCACGCTGAAATCAGGCCAGAGCGGCTGCTTTTTCCTCGGCAAACGCCCAGTCGAGCCACGGCGTCAGCTTTTCGAGATCGGCCGTTTCCACCGTCGAGCCGCACCAGATGCGGAAACCCGTCGGAGCGTCACGATAGCCGCCGATATCGTAGGCAACAGCTTCCTTGTCGAGCCGGGAGACAACCGCCTTGGCCAGTTTGGCCTGCGCCTCGTCGGAAAGCGCTGCGACGTCGGGATCGACGATTTTCAGGCACACCGAAGTGTTCGACCGCACAGCAGGATCGGTAGCGAGGAAATCGACCCAATCGGTCTTTGCCACCCAATCGGCAATCGCCTTTTCATTGGCATCGGCCCGCGCCTGCAGGGCCTTGAGCCCGCCTACCTTCAGGCCCCATTCCATGGCGTCCACGGCGTCTTCGATGCAGATCATCGACACTGTGTTGATGGTCGCGCCTTCAAAGACGTCGGCCATCAGTTTGCCGCCCTTGGTCAGCCGGAAAATCTTCGGCAGCGGCCGGTTGGCAGGCGTAAATGTTTCCAGCCGTTCCACGGCCCGCGGCGAGAGGATCAAAATGCCATGCGCGGCTTCGCCGCCCAGCGCCTTCTGCCAGGAAAACGTCACCACATCGAGCTTGGAAAAATCGAGGTTCTGCGCAAACGCCGCCGAAGTGGCGTCGCAAATGGTCAGCCCTTCGCGGTCCGCCGCGATCCAGTCCCCATCGGGAACGCGCACGCCCGAAGTCGTCCCGTTCCAGGTGAACACGACGTCGCGCGAAAAATCGACTTCGGAAAGGTCTGGCAGTTCGCCATATTCGGCCTTGAGCACCCGCACATCGTCGAGCTTGAGTTGCTTTTGAACGTCGGTGACCCACCCGGCCCCAAACGATTCCCATGTCAGCATGTCGACGCCCCGCGCCCCCAGCATGCCCCAGAGCGCCATTTCCACAGCGCCCGTATCGGATGCCGGCACGATGCCGATCAAATAGTCTTCGGGAACTTCCAGAAGCTCACGCGTCAGATCGATAGCGCGCTTGATCCGCGCCTTGGCCGGCTTGGCCCTGTGAGACCGCCCCACCAAAGCACCAGCAAGCGCCTCAACCGTCCACCCGGGACGCTTGGCGCAAGGACCTGACGAAAAATTGGGATTTTCCGGACGCAATGCCGGCTTCGCCACTTGGGTGGCGGCAGAAATATCTGTCATGTTGCTCCATCCTTACAGATGGGCGTCCCTCGTTGGGGAGGGATGGCCCGCAGCCCGTATAGAGGAGGATGGGGGCGGTTGGCAAGGCCGCTCAAGCAACTGTTTCATTTATCCCGATTGACATTGTCTTTCTGTGAATTGTCGGGATTGTCTCGGGCGTACTCTCGTCCTCTGACTTTCACTACATGCGTGTCAGCGTGTTCACCACGCTTGATCTCAGCAACTATATTGCGTCGCGGAATGTTTTTTCTCGCGCCGACATCATAATGCTCATTCCTACCGCCGGGGCCATCACCCCGCCCCCTAATCTTGCTCATCCTGCACTCCTATCTGAAGAATAGCCCGAAGATAGCATGATTCGAAGAAATGTTTTGCTTTTGTTCTGGAATGGGAATTACCCCGCCTCCACATGCAGGCTCACTCCCGCCTTGTCCTGCAACACCCCGATCACCGAGAACAAATTCCTCGCCTTCGGATTGCCCTTGGGCCCGAACATCCGCATCAAACTCTTGCTCGGCGTTCCCGTCGCCTGTGCCAATCCATCAAACCCGATGGTCGCATTGATATAATCGCGCAGCACCGCGCGCCCAGTGTCCACGTCACCGGCAATCAGCGCATCGACCCCTTCTTTCAGCAAGGCTTCGCGAAACGCCGGGTCGGCAAGCGCGCGCGCCTGAATGGTATCCTTGAACGATCTCGTCAGTGGCAATTCAGTCTCCAGTCTTCCGCGCTCTGTAATCGGCCCATCGCGCTTGCGCGGATTCGATATCCTTTTGCTGACGCCTCTTGGTGCCGCCAGCGAGAAGAATCACAATTGTTTCGCCATCCCTGGCGAAATAGATGCGATAGCCGGGTCCAAAATTCAGCCGGTATTCGAGCACGCTCGCGCCGACCCCTTTGACATTCGAAAAATTGCCTGCACCCAAACGGGTGATGGCCACCGCAACCTTCGCAGCAGCTTGAGCATCAAGCCGGCCGAACCACTCTCCGAAAGGGCTTGTTTTGTCCTCGGCAAGATACTCTCGAATGTCCATGCGCAATATGGTAACGTAAACGATACCATTCAAGCAACATCAAAAACTTATCCCCGCACCCTATCCCTCCCCCATACTGCCTCCCACGAACCCGCTTTTATGGACGCAAGCGCAACGAACG
>DDGC01000005.1:62539-75332 GCA_002337455.1 Rhizobiales bacterium UBA1912
AGCCCGAGACGCCGCCATAAGCCCAAAATCCCGGATGCATGGGGCGATGATCGCTTCATATAAAACAAAAAATTCAGTGCGGAGCGCTCATCGCCCCATGCCGTCTATCTCGACAGAAAACCGAGGCGATCTCGCCGTCGGGCGCGCACTTGCGTCTTCAAACTCAGCCCGTGCGAAACTCTTCTGCGGCAAAGGCAAATGTGAGAACCACACCCCGCTCTGCCGGTTCGAACACCAGTTCGCATTGCAACTCAGCGCCTATCATCCGCGCGATCTGCAAGCCCAGCCCGCCGGATCGCGCGTCGACATCGGCGGGCAGGCCGATGCCATCGTCCCGGCAGGTCACATGCACCATCCCGTCGGCTTGCGGGCGAACGCTGATCGAAACCGTGCCCGACCGCCCGCCGGGAAACGCGTGCTTGTAGGAATTGGCGACGAACTCGTTGATCAGTGTGCCCACAGCCACCGCCTGGCGCGACCCCACGGTAACCGATCCGACCTCCACCGCGAGCGTGATCCCCTCGGGTGCGCCGATTTCAAGATGACCGCAAAGTCTCGCCACATAGCGGTCTAGCGCGACCGTCGGCCCCGCATCGGCAAGATAGAGCTGCTCATGCAGCGTTGCCACCGCCGAAATCCGGCTGCCGGTCGCCGCAAGCGCTTGCCGTGTTTCCTCGCTTTGCGCGGCACGGCTCTGCAGCCGCACATAGGCCCCGAGCGATTGCAGGGAGTTCTTGACCCGATGGTCAACCTCCTGCCGCAACAGCGTTGTCGCCCTGAGCGCCTTGCGCATTTCAAGCTGCGCCATGACCTGCTGCGCCAGTACCCGCAGCGTGTCGCGCTGCAACGGTGTCAGTTCTCGTGGCTGGTAGTCGAGCACGCACAGCGTCCCCAGCGGCAGCCCTTCCGGCGTCAAAAGCTGCGCACCGGCATAAAACCGCAGCCCCGGCTCGCCCGCGCAAAGCGGGTTGTCCCGCATGCGCGGATCGGCCAGCGTATCGTAGATTTCAACGAAGTCGGCTTCGAGAATGGCGTGCGAGCAGATCGAGGTCGCAAGCGGTGTTTCCCGAACCCCCAGCCCCGTCTCGGCCTTGAACCATTGCCGGTCTTCGTCGATCAGGTTGACCACCGAAATCGCTGTGCCGCAGATGGCCGAAGCGAGCTCGACGATGTCGTTGAAATCCTTTTCCCGATCGGTATCGAGAACCTCATAGGCATACAACGCCCGAAGTCTGTCCGCCTGCAATGGGTGTGGCTTAGCTTCCATGCAAGCTCCGCGTCTCAAGTTTCAGCGCCAGTCTATACCGGGTTTGGGTCCGGACCGAAAGAGCGCCGTCAATGCCGCAACCCCGGGGCCTCCTGCCCCGTGCTCTCCACATATTCCCGATACCCGCCACCGAACGCCCGCACTCCCTCCGGTGAAACTTCCAGCACCCGGTTGGACAATTCGGCAAGGAAATGCCGGTCGTGCGAAACGAACAGCATCGTGCCTTCGTAATTGGCCAGCGCCTCGATCAGCATTTCCTTTGTCGCGATGTCGAGGTGGTTGGTGGGCTCGTCCAGCACCAGGAAATTGGGGGGATCAAACAGCATCATGGCCATCACCAGCCGCGCCTTCTCCCCGCCCGAAAGCACCCGGCATTTCTTTTCAACGTCATCCCCGGAAAACCCGAAACACCCCGCCAGCGCCCGCAGCGGGGCCTGCCCGGCCTGCGGAAATTCGCTTTGCAGCATGTCGAAGATCGACTTGTCCCCGTCCAGCACATCCATGGCATGCTGGGCGAAATAGGCCATCTTAACCGATGGCCCCCTGGCAACAGATCCGGTATCGGGCTCTGCCGCCCCGGTCACAAGTTTGAGGAGTGTTGATTTGCCCGCGCCGTTTACGCCCATGATCGCCCAGCGCTCCTTGCGCCGCACATGGAAATCAAGGCCGTCATAGATGGTCTTTTCGCCATAGGTCTTGGCCACGCCCCTGAGCACCGCCACATCCTCGCCCGAACGCGGCGCGGGGCGGAATTCGAACACCACCTTCTGCGCCCGCTTGGGCGGCTCGACCCGGTCGATCTTGTCGAGCTTTTTCACCCGGCTTTGCACCTGCGCCGCGTGGCTTGCCCGCGCCTTGAACCGTTCGATGAACTGGATTTCCTTGGCCAGCATCGCCTGCTGGCGCTCGAACTGGGCCTGCTGGTTCTTGTCGGCGATGGCCCGCTGGGCCTGATAGAATTCGTAATCGCCCGTATAGGAGGTCAGCGTGCCGCCATCGATCTCGATGATCTTGTTGACCACCCGGTTCATGAACGCCCGGTCGTGCGAGGTCATGAGCAGAGCGCCGGAAAAAATTTTCAAAAAGTCCTCGAGCCAGATCAGGCTTTCAAGATCGAGATGGTTGGACGGCTCATCGAGCAGCAGCACGTCAGGCCGCGCCAGCAAGATCTTGGCCAGCGCCACGCGCATCTTCCAGCCGCCCGACAGCGCCCCCACATCGCCATCCATCATGGCCTGGGAAAACCCCAGCCCGTCGAGCACTTCGCGCGACCTTCCATCGAGCGCATACCCGTCGAGCTCTTCGAACTGTTCGGTCACCTCGCCATAGCGCGCGATGATCGCATCCATCTCGTCGGCCTTGTCGGGGTCGCCCATATCGGCTTCGAGTTGGCGCATCTCGGCGCTGAGCGCCGCCACCGGCCCGGCGCCGTCCATGGTTTCGGCTACGACAGAGCGCCCGGCCATCTCGCCCACGTCCTGGGAGAAATACCCGATGCTCGTGCCCCGATCGACGGAAACCTGCCCCTCGTCGGGCGCCTCCTCGCCGGTGATCATGCGAAACAGCGTCGTCTTGCCTGACCCGTTCGGGCCCACCAGCCCGATCTTTTCGCCCTTCTGGAGCGCCGCGGAGGCTTCGATGAAAACGATCTGTTTCCCGTTCTGCTTGCCGATATTTTCAAGACGGATCATGAGGGCTCTTCCAAAATAGACAAGGCCGCCCCCGTGAGAGCGGCCAGTTCTGCCTGCCGTAAATCATTTTTCGGCGATCAGTGCAAGCGCGCGCTACAGCGCACCCATCCCGGCAAAGTGCGAGCCGAGGAAATAGGGCCACACGATGATCCCCAAAAGGCCGGTCCAGAAATTGAGTTCCAGAAAGCCGATGGTGAACAGCCAGCCCACAAACCACAGCATCCCGACGCCCGAGTGCTGCTCGATCTTAATGCGTCTATCCATTTGGAAATCCCCCGCTGCGACGATGCACCTAAAGTCTGTTTCGAAACGCGTCAGGCCGAGTCGAAAATGGTGTTTTTCGAGCACCGGAGCGGAGCGTACATGAAGTACGTGAGCACCGGAGCGCAGAAAAACGCCATTTGCAGACCGGCGTCACGCGTTTCGAAACAGACTTTTAAGAAGTGGGAGATTTTCTCGCTATTGCAATATGCCGGTCTTGTAGAGCGCGATCCGCACGCCATTGTTGTCAACGCTTCCTCCGGGCTTTTCAAAACTCAGCCCCGTCGCCCGCGCCAGCGCCGGGTCTGCCGTCACCAGCCCCACGCGCCAGCCGGAAAACCGCGTGCGCAGCGCCGTGCCCAGCGCGCCATAAAGTGGAAAGAGCTTTTTCCGATCCCCGATTCGAAGGCCATAGGGTGGATTGACGATCACCAGCCCGGCAGGTCCCTCGGGCCGCTGCAGCGCGTCGATAGCGGTCTGCGCAAAACGGGTGACCGAACTTACCCCCGCCCGCTCGGCATTGGCTAAACTCATCCGGATCGCGCCGGCGTCCCTGTCGCTGCCGTAAAAAAGGAGAGACGATGTACTGCTGGTAGTTTGAGCCTTCATGGCAGCCCATGCGTTTGCATCAAAGCGTGCCAGATGCTCGAACGCAAAGCTGCGGACCCGCCCAGGTTTTAGCCCCAGCGCCATCTCGGCCGCCTCGATGACAAAGGTCCCTGATCCGCACATGGGATCCAACACCGGCTCGCTGCCTTCGTACCCGCATTCGCGCAGGAACAGTGCCGCCAGCGTTTCGCGCATCGGCGCCTTGTTGACCTCGAGTTTATGCCCGCGCCTGTGCAATCCCTCGCCGGAGGTGTCGACGCTGATCGTGCACATATCGTTTTCGATCCGCACCAGAACCCGCACCTGCGCCGCCTCCGAAATCGGCGCACCCAATTCCTCTGCGATCGCCGTCTCGATCCGCTGCGCGGCGGCGCCGGAATGATAAATCTTCGATTTCCGGCAGCTTGCCTCCACCCTGACCGGCACGTCCTTGCGCAGCACCTCGCCCCACGCCACGGCCCGCGCCCGCTTGTCGAGCTGTGCCAGATGGGTCACGCGAAAACTGTCAATCCGCACCAGCACCCGGCCGGCCCCGCGCAGTTCGAGATTGGCCCGCCAGACCTCACGCCAGCCGCCCGAAATCTCAACGCCCCCGATCACTGGCTTGGGGTCGGAAAAGCCGAGCTCACGCGCTTCATCGCAAAGCGCCTTTTCAAGCCCGGGGGTCGCCACGAGAAAAATGGGGAAATGATCTTTGTTCATGCCCCTCCATATCCGGGCGCAACCGCCGACGCGACCAAATTATCGCGAACGCCGTGTCGTCCCATCGAACGGCCCGACAAGCAGGGCCTCCAGTGGCCCGCGCGGAAAATGCCGCCGCCAGATCACGGCGAAGCCAACCGCGACTGCCGTCACGACGATGACCGACACCATCGCCTCCCCAACGCTTTCGCGGCGCAGAAGGTCGCCGAAGACATACAGCGCAACAAGATGAGCGACATAAAAACTGAGCGCCAACTGCCCCAGCGCGACCAACGGCCACAACATTCGGGGCCAGCGGTCGGCGACAATGAGCATGGCCCCGGTCACCCCGCTCGCCGCCCCAATCGATCCGATCACCCAAAGCAGCATCTGGCTGTGCGGCGCATCCGAAAGCAGTTGCCGCCAGTCCGCGACGCCATCCGGCGCCCCAAAAATCTGCAGCCCGATCGCGCCAGCGGCCGCCGCAATCACGGCAACCGCACCGCCCACCAGCAGCAATTGAAATTGCGTTTGCCCGGACCGCAAATCCAGCCGCCCGACCCACATGCCCCACAGCAACGCCGGAGACCAGGTGAGCAAGGGATAGGGCCCGGTCAGCAAGAGCCCATCGATCACATCGAGCGGATTGTCGCCGACCATGACGGTTTCACGGCCCACCAGATCCGGCCACTGCGCGCGGATCGCAAAATAGAGCAGCGGCCCGCACAATGTGATCATGGCGGCGAGAAGGCCCAGAAACCGGGACGGGAGCGCCATCGCGAAGACCCCCAGCACATAGAAGATCGCATAGTGATGCAGGATCACCGCGATCCCGTGATCCAGAGCCTGCAGGGTCAGCCCGAGCGGCAGAAAAACCAGGGCCATCCAGAAAAGCCTCAGCCTGGCGATGGCCAACCGCCCCGGACGCGCCGAAAGCAGCGATATTCCGATCCCGGCAAGAAAGACGAACAGTATCGAGGCCCGGCCATGCGGCAGATTGTAGAGGACTTCTGCAAGATTGGTTCGATCGCGCGGTCCCACATGGACCATCAGCATGCCGACCACTGCGAGCGCGCGGGCGGCGTCAGTCCCGCCGATCCGCGCCCCGTCCTGTTCTCGTGGTTGTTCCTGGTCGTTCATCGGTTCTCGTCCGCACGAGAAAAGGGGCGCCCTTTCGGACGCCCCTTGTCAAAGCAAATTGTCGTTCCGGCTGTTACTGTGCCGCAGGATCGGCCGGAACGGCCGGATCAGTCGTCACCGCGGGATCAGCGGGCACGCCGCCATCCTCGGGAGGAGGCATGTCACAAGCCGCAACGGCCAGCATGAGCGGCAGAGCCAGAAGGGCAAGAAACTTACGCATTTTCGGTCTCCTTTTCATTCTCAAAGCAAAATGGCCGGTGGCAAGAATGGTTCCCATTGGGTACGGCCCACGGCCGGGCATTCTGAAGGCAGCATCGTTTTGACGCCTCTAACAGTGAGAACCAACGATGACAAAAATGTGATCGACGGGAATCGCCCGCCAAATCAACCAATTACCTTGAGAGGCCCGTGGCGCGCACATGCACGACTCGACTAATAGTGGCATTGAAAAGGCAAATCTTGCGGCAGCATTTGCCAATCATCCCCCTAATGCCGCGGTCCCTTCGAGTTTCCCGCTATGATCGACTCCCCGTCCGGCCCGACCAAGACACAGTCGGGGAACCTGTTTCAGCCGATTTTTTCGGGCCTTCTTGCGTCGCTGGTAGGCTTTGCGAGTTCGTTCGCCATCATCTTGCAAGGCTTTGATGCCGTGGGGGCCACCCAGGCCCAGGCCGCTTCGGGACTTTTTGCTCTTTGCCTGGGCATGGCTCTGGTCGGAATCGGCATGAGCTACATTACAAAAATGCCGCTCTCGATTGCCTGGTCGACGCCCGGCGCCGCGCTGCTCATCACAACTGGCGCTGTCCAGGGCGGCTTTCCCGCCGCCGTCGGGGCTTTCATTGTTGCTGCCACCCTGGTCGTCATCGCAGGGTTCTGGCGCCCGTTTGGAAGGGCGGTTGCAGCGATCCCCATGCCTCTCGCCAGCGCCATGCTGGCCGGCATCCTCTTCAACCTTTGCCTGGCTCCGGTCAGGGCCGTCGCCGAACTTCCCACATTGGCGCTGCCCATCGTTCTGGCGTGGGCGGTTTGCTTGCGCTTTGCCCGCATCTGGGCCGTTCCCGCTGCCGTTGCCGTCAGTGCGGTGATGATTGCCGTATCGACCGAACTCCCCGCGGACCTCTTCGCCAATGCATGGCCAGCGCCCGGCCTGGTTGTTCCCACCCTCAATTTCGATGCGATAATCGGCATCGCATTGCCTTTGTTCGTCGTAACAATGGCCTCACAGAACATTCCCGGCCTGGCCGTTTTGCGGTCCAACGGATATCAGCCGGACGTCAAACCAATCTTTGTTTCGACCGGCATCGTCAGCGCCGTTGGCGCGCTGCTCGGCGGCCAACTCATAAACCTGGCCGCCATCACCGCCGCTCTGTGCGCCGGGCCGGAGGCACATCCCGATAAGACCAAGCGCTACATCGCGGCCATTACCGCGGGCCTCGCCTATATCCTGTTCGCCCTGGGCGCCGGTGTTGCTGCGGCCTTCATTTCTGCCGCGCCGCCAATCCTGATCGAGGCCGTTGCCGGATTAGCCCTGATCGGCGCCCTCGCCAACGCGCTCGTCGGTTCGGTGGCCGATGAGGAGTTCCGGTTGCCGGCAATTCTGACCTTCGTAACCGCCGCCTCGGGGCTCACCCTGTTTGGTGTAGGCGCTGCTTTTTGGGGGCTGATCGTCGGAGGAGCGCTGCATGCGCTCCTGAAAACAAAAAAGGCGGCCAGTTAGGCCGCCCTTGAAACAATTATCTTCGCAAGCCTAGAAGCGATAGCGCAACGTGGCACGCAGCTCGTGAACCAAGGTATCATCGAGCACATAACGGGGCGTCTCGTTGTTGTTCTCGATGCTGGCTATGTAAAGCGCGCGGTATCCCAAGTCTGCAACGATGGATCCGAAATCATAGCCGACGCCCGCCATGCCTGCTGCTGCGAGACTGGTATTGCTGCCCCAGGGCCCGAAGGTGCCATCGGAAACACGTGAATCGTTGAATGCCACGCCGACGCCCGCGCCGACATAGCCGAACGTGCCGCCTGCTGCGCTGAGGCCCATGCCTTCCAGTCCAAAGTCATAGTAGGCATTGGCCAACACGATGGTCGAGCGCAACTCCAGCGTATGATCAACGCCGCCAACATCGGCGGTCATGTCGTTGTTGCCAAGATAGTCGACCGTCGTATCGAAGCGCAAACCCGTGCCAGTCTCATAGCCGGCACCGATGCCCGCGCTATAACCCCAGCCGCCATCGGTGATTGAAAAGATATCACCGGCATCAGGGTGCCGCGCCTGACGAGACCAGGCATAATTTCCCGCCACGCTGCCGCGCAGGTAGAACGAGCCTTTGAGGCCCTCATCGACCGGCGGAACGTAAGGTGGGACATAGTCCTTATAGACAGGATAATCGAAAGTTACAGGATCAGCGGCCATGGCCGCCGTCGATACGAGCGCTGTTGCCCCAAGGACAACCGATGCGACCAGCTTTTTCATAGGCGTAAGTTCCCCAAGCCATAAATCCCTAAGAATTACGGGGAATTTAGAGGAACTTTCTTAAAGCGCGCTTAACCGTACAGTTTAACCGTAGCCTCCGAAATCAGGCGACCTTTCCGATGGCGTCCGCAATCTCATTGACGACCTGGGAGACCAGGGCAGCGTCGTCGCCCTCCCCCATCACCCGAATGACCGGCTCGGTGCCCGACTCGCGGATGATGAGACGCCCGGTTTCGCCGAGCCGGATCTCGGCATCTGCAATCAAGGCCCGGACCGACTTGTCATCGAGCGGCTTGCCGCGCTTGTAGCGTACGTTCTGCAGCAGCTGCGGCACGGGATCGAAACGGTGGCAGACTTCGGAAACCGGCTTGCCTTCCTGCTTGACCACCGAAAGCAGTTGCAATGCCGCGACCAGCCCGTCACCCGTCGTCGTGAAATCGGAAAGAATGATGTGGCCCGATTGTTCGCCGCCCACATTAAAGCCCTTGCCGCGCATGGCTTCGAGCACATAGCGGTCGCCGACCTTGGTGCGCTCGAGCAGCAGGCCCTGCGCTTCAAGATACCGCTGCAGCCCCAGGTTGGACATCACGGTGGCGACAATCCCGCCGCCCACAAGCTGTCCGCGCTGATGCCATGAGGTACCGATAACGGCCATCACCTGGTCGCCATCGACCATATTGCCCTTTTCGTCGACGATCAGCACGCGGTCGGCATCGCCGTCCAGCGCAATGCCGATATCGGCCCGCAATTCCCTGACCTTTTCGATCAGCGCGCCCGGCGCCGTCGAGCCACACCCCTCATTGATGTTGTAGCCATCGGGCGAAATGCCGATGGATATGACTTCCGCGCCAAGCTCCCAAAGCACTTCGGGAGCGGTTTTGTATGCGGCGCCATTTGCACAATCGACAACAACCCGCAGCCCGGTGAAATCCATATCGCGCGGCAGTGTACGCTTGGCATACTCCACGTAGCGCGTGCGGGCTTCATCGACACGGCGAGCCCGGCCAACCCTTGTGCCCCGCGCCAGGCGCGGCGTCAGGTCGGAATCGATAAGATTTTCGATCTCGGCTTCGAAACTATCGGAAAGCTTGTACCCGTCAGGCTTGAAAAGCTTGATGCCGTTGTCATCGAACGGGTTGTGGGACGCGGAGATCATGACGCCGACGTCAGCCCGCAATGACCGGGTGAGCATGGCCACCGCCGGGGTCGGCATGGGACCGAGCAGCAGAACATCCATGCCCACGGCGGTAAACCCGGCAGTCAGCGCGTTCTCGATCATGTATCCCGACCGGCGCGTATCCTTGCCGATCACCACCCGGTGGGCGTAATCGCCGCGCGTGAACGCCAGCCCGGTTGCCATGCCGACTTTGAGCGCCAGTTCGGGGGTCAGCTTGGGACCATTGGCCAGACCGCGAATGCCGTCGGTGCCGAAATATTTGCGAGCCATGGGGAATGTTCCGATTGTTCAGCAGCGCATCAAACTATACCGCACCTGGCGCAAAAAAAAGGCAAACACGCTTAAGCGGTAAATATAACTGAAGGTCAGTCGCGCTTTTCGAGAGCCAGGAAGCGGTATGTATTGACAGTGGCGAAGGCTTCCGGTGAGCGATAATCTGCCTTGAGCCGGGCCACGATATTTTCCCGCTCCGATTTCGGCACGAACAGGCCATAGGCCGTCTTGAGAAACCAGTAAAGGATCGGCCGCTTGTTCGAGAGCAGCCCCCGCACCTGATCGACGGTCGGCGCGACAAACCCGCGATAAACGTTCTGGTCGATAGCCATGGTCTGCGCGGCGGCAAGGGTCACGTCCTCGTTCTCGACAATCGTAAATCCGGCCCGTTCCACAGCGACGGCAAACTCCGAATACCGGTGCCCGCCACCAGGCTGCCTGTCCCCCTGATAGGCGTCGGCGCGGAAACAGTCTGCGATTATGACCCGGCCGTTGGGCGCGAGGATATGTTTGAGCTTGGCCAGGCTGGTTTCGAGGTCCACGTACTGGAAGCTCTCGGAAAACATGCAAACATCGAAGGGACCGTCGCCGGAAAAGTCCTCGAATTTTGTCTCATGCACACGCGCATTGGGGCCGAGCTTTTCAGCGGCCACTTCGGCCTGAAGATGGCTTGGGGTGATCATTTCGACGGTATAGCCCTTGTCGAGCAACAGCTTTGCCATCTCGCCGGTGCCACCGCCGATGTCGAGAAGCCGGCCCGGGGCGGGTGGGATCAGGGCGAGGAGCTTATCGACATAACGCTCCTGGGCCATGCGGAGCTGGGGGATGTTGGGGCGCTCCCCGGGTTCCCAAAGACCGTAGTGCAGCCATGGACTGTCGGCAAAGGTTTTGGCGACATAGACATAAAGGTCCAGTCCTTCGGTCTTGGTATCGATCTTGGCCACGCAGCTTCTCCATCAAAGATGCTTCTGGGTAGCCAACAGCATGCCCCATGACAAGAGGCGCTGACCAAAGCCGCGCCCCTTATGGCCTCATCAATGAAAAAACCTCAGAAATCCGCGTTGATCGCCGCGTTGCCATCCACCTGATAGGCACGCCGCGACGCCGCAACGGTTGGGCGCGCTACCGGCGCAGGCTCCTGGTCGGTCACGGTAAACACCGCGGTGATCCTGTCGAGTTCGACGGCTTGGCCCTCGGTCTGCTCGACCGCCGCGTTGGTCTGCTCGACCAGAGCCGCGTTGTGCTGGGTCATCTCGTCCATCTGACGGACAGCACCGTTGACCTCCTCGATGGCCGAGGATTGCTCGGAAGCTGCCTTGGCGATGGTTTCAATAACGGCGGAGCTTTCTTCGGCGCCCTGCAGGATTTCAAGCAGCCGGGCGGCGGCCTGCTCGACGAGCCGGGAGCCCCCGGCCACTTCCGAGGCGCTGGTTTCAATGAGCGCCTTGACTTCGGACGATGCATCGGCTGCCGACTGGGCCAGCCGGCGGACTTCGATGGCCACGACGGCAAAGCCCTTGCCAGCTTCCCCCGCTCGCGCCGCTTCCACCGAAGCGTTGAGCGCCAAAAGATTGGTCTGGAAGGCGATATCGTCGATCATGCCGATGATGTTGGAGATCTTGGCAGAGGAAGCGGAAATGCGTTCCATGGCCTTGTTGGCCTCTCCCATGACAGTGCCGCCCTCGCTGGCGCTGACCGAAAGCGAGCGCGCCTTGTCGGCTGCCGCCCGCGCCTGCCCGGCGCTGGCGACCACCGCGCCGGAAAGCTGCTCCATGGCGGCCGATGTTTCCTCGATTGTCGCGGCCTGCTTGGTGGTCCGATCGGCCAGATCATTGGCCCCCGAGAGCAGTTCGCTGGTGGCGGTCTTGACCGCCCCCGAGGTTGATTTGAGGCGTGAGACGATATCGACAAGCTGCTCAAGCGTTTTGTTGTAGGCCTGCCGCAACGCTTCATACTGCCCGGTGAAACTCTGATCGATCCGCCCGCGCAAATCGCCCTCGGCCATGCTTTCAAGGCTCGTGCTCAACAGCGAAATGATCGCCTCGGCGCGTTTGCGCTCGGTGATGTCTGTGGCGAACTTGACGACCTTGATCGGCTTGCCCGCGGGGTCGAGGATCGGATTGTAGCTCGCTTGGATCCAGATTTCGCGCCCGCCCTTGCCGACCCGCTGGAATTCGCCGGTCGCGAACTCGCCAGCACGCAGGCGCTCCCAGAAATCGGCATAGTCTTGCGATGCCGTATGGGCCGGATCGCAGAACATTGCGTGGTGCTTGCCAGCGATCTCTTCGAGCCCATAGCCCAGCGTTGAAAGGAAATTCTCATTGGCAGTAAGGATCGTGCCATCGAGCGAGAACTCGATGACTGCCTGCACCCGCCCGATGGCCGCGACCTGCGCGGCGTGGTCGGCGGCACGCAGCTTCTGGGCGGTGATATCGGTGGCAAACTTGATGACTTTGACCGGCTTTCCAGACCGATCGAGGATCGGGTTGTAGCTCGCCTGTATCCAGATTTCGCGTCCGCCCTTGGCCACCCGCTTGAATTCGTCGGCCTGATAGAGCCCCTGCTCCAGACTTTTCCAGAATGCGCGGTACTCTTCGCTGGCTGCATAATCGGGCGGGACGAACATCGAATGGTGCTTGCCGGCGATCTCATCGAGCCCATAGCCCATGGCGGCAAGAAAGTTCTCGTTGGCTGCAAGGATCGTTCCATCGAGTGAAAACTCGATCACCGCCTGCGAGCGGTCGATGGCATCGATTTTCGACTGCGCTTCGCCGGACGCGGCACCATGTCGTTTGAACATACTCAGTTCCCCCGTGATGATCTGCAAGGCAGATATCGCTAAGCCGTCCCTGCCCGCACACTTGACCAGCTTTGGTTAAACAGCGGTTTAGGGGCGCGATAAGGTGGTTTACATAGGTTGGTTGCGGCGCGCCGAAGTGCCCGACGGTCAATGACCTCGGTTTGCTATTGGGATAGACGGCATGGGGCGATGAACGCTCCGCACAATTTTATTTTTTATATGAAGCGATCATCGCCCCATGCATCCGGGATTTTAGGCTTATGGCGGCGTCTCGGGCTGGGGTTTGTCGGTCTTTAGTGGGTCGGTTGGTCGAACCGAAAAAGTGGGAACCACTTTTTCTGCCAACCTCCCGCGTCCTCCAAACTACCGGTGCCCCTCCGGGTTTCCCCGGTACGACGTGGAACGCCTGGCTCCTCGTCCGGCC
>DDGC01000006.1:0-126130 GCA_002337455.1 Rhizobiales bacterium UBA1912
GTGCTTGACCCCGATCAGGGACAGAATGAAGCTGTGGCGGCGTGTCTGGGTCAGCAGCCCCTTGCGCGCATCGACAAGCAGCAACGCCAGATCGGCGTTGGACGCGCCGGTCGCCATGTTGCGGGTGTACTGCTCGTGGCCCGGGGTATCGGCGACGATGAATTTGCGCTTTTCGGTGGAAAAGAACCGGTACGCCACATCGATGGTGATGCCCTGCTCGCGCTCGGCGACCAGCCCGTCGACCAAGAGCGAGAAGTCGATGCCCTCATCGCCAACATGGCGGTTGCGGCTGTCGGACTTGAGGGTCGCCAACTGATCGTCGAGGATCAACTGGCTGTCATAGAGCAGCCGCCCGATCAGGGTCGATTTGCCATCGTCGACCGAGCCGCAGGTTAAGAACCGCAGCAGCGACTTGCCGGTCTGCTGGGAAAGCCAGAGGTCGAGATCCGAGGTGGCGGCAGGAAGAGTTGGTGCGGTCAAAGTGGACATCAAAAGTAACCCTCCTGCTTTTTCTTCTCCATCGAGCCGACGGAATCGCTGTCGATCAGCCGTCCCTCGCGCTCGGAGGTGCGGGAAGCCTGCATTTCCATGATGATCTCGGGCAGGGTTGCCGCCTGCGAGGGGATCGCCCCGGTCAGCGGGTAGCAGCCGAGCGTTCTGAAACGCACCACCTGATCGGCGGGCACCTCGCCCGCGTCGAGCCGGAAGCGGTCGTCATCGACCATGATCATGGTGCCCGAGCGCTCGACAACCGGGCGAGGCCGCGCGAAATACAGCGGCACGATGGGAATGTCCTGATCGTAGATGTAGGTCCAGATATCGAGCTCGGTCCAGTTCGATAGCGGGAACACCCGCATCGATTCCCCCGGGTTGAGCCGCGTGTTGAACACCCGCCACAGCTCGGGCCGCTGGTTCTTGGGGTCCCAGGCGTGGTTGGCGTTCCTGTGCGAGAAAATCCGCTCCTTGGCGCGGCTCTTTTCCTCGTCGCGCCGCGCCCCGCCAATCGCCGCATCGTACTGCCCGGCACCCAGCGCCTGGCGCAACGCCTGGGTCTTCATGATGTCGGTATAGCGCGCCGAGCCGTGATCGAACGGGTTGATGCCCGCCGCGACGCCATCGGGGTTGGTGTGCACAACCAACTCGAACCCGTACTCGGCCGCCATCCGATCGCGGAAGGCAATCATCTCGGCGAACTTCCAGGTCGTGTCGATGTGCAAAAGCGGAAACGGGATCTTTGAGGGATAAAACGCCTTGCGCGCAAGATGCAGCAAAACCGACGAATCCTTGCCGATCGAATACATCATAACAGGACGCTCAAAACTCGCCGCAACCTCCCGGAAAATCTCAATGCTCTCACTCTCCAAACGAGAAAGATGGGACAAGGAGGACGAGGGTTTGAACGCAGGCTGTATTGCCTTGCTGTCCTTGCAGATCGAGGCAACCAGGGCGTCGTCACCGACGGCCCAGAAATGAGTGTTGGCGAAATCGCTGTCATGGACCTGATTGCGCTTGCCATAGGCGAGTGCGGTGCCGTCCATATCGAGCACCCGACCGCCCGCCGAACGGAGGATGGCGTCGCCAGCTGCTGTGTCCCATTCCATGGTCCGTCCGAAGCGCGGATAGAGGTCGGCGCCGCCTTCGGCCACCAGGCAGAATTTGAGCGAGGAACCCATCGAGGCAAAGTCGGCGATCGAAAGGCCATGGAGCCGGGGGTCATCCTCCCCGCTGCCATGCGAGCGGCTGCCCACGAGGGTGAGCCCTTTGGGCGGCGCTCCGCGAACGACAATAGACATAGGTTCGATGAGTTTGTGATCGTCGACAAGCGAAACAAAGGCGCCGTTATCGGTGCTGCCCCACCAGATGCGCTTGAGGGCCGGGGCATAAACAACGCCGGCCACCGGAACGCCGTTTTCGATCAGGGCGATGTTGACCGTGAATTCGCCGTTGCGCGCAATGAACTCCTTGGATCCGTCAAGCGGATCGACAAGAATAAAGCGCTTGCCGCATTCCGGAATGGTTCCGTTGGCAACAGCTTCTTCGGCTACAACGGGAATGCCCGGCAGGGCGGCTGCCAGCCGTTCGAGGATCAAAGCCTCGGCTGCCGTATCGGCTTCGGTCAAGGGCGAGGCATCGCTCTTGGTCGTCACCTCGAACTTCCGGCCATAGATCGAAAGGATCAAAGCCCCGGCTTCAAGCGCGATAGTAGTGAATATATCGGTCACATCGCCCGCCCCGGAGAAGGGGACGGAAGTCGATTGGGCCGTAGGCATCATTTTTGAACTCGTGACTTTGACAGGGGCGTTGCCCCTTTATACGCCGGGTGCGCGGTCTATGGAACCGGGTGCTCAAACCCCTGTTCCGCCCAGAAATTCCTGCCGCAGCGTCTTGAGGATAATCTTGATATCCAAAAACAGGGAGAAATTTTCAATATAGGCAAGGTCGTGATCGACCCTGGCCCGTGCTCTTATCGCATTGTCGGTGGGGCCGCGAAGCCCATTGGCTTGAGCCCAGCCGGAGAGGCCCGGCTTCATGGTCTGGCGTGCCTTGTAGTAGGGCACCAGGCGCTCATAAGTGGTGCCTCCGGCAAACATGCCAAACGTATGTGGCCGCGGACCGATCAGCGACATGTCACCCTTGAGGATATTGTAAAGCTGAGGCAGTTCATCGAGAGAGGTGCGGCGCAAAAAACGACCAATGGGCGTAATCCTCGGGTCGTCGCTCGTCGTTGGGGAAATGCCGGAGATATCGCAGCGATCAATATACATCGTGCGAAATTTGTAGATCTCGATGGGCTTGCCATCGAGCCCTTCGCGTGTCTGCCGGAACAGGATCGCGCCCGCGCTGGATGTGCGGATGGCCAGCGCAATCAGCAATAGAGCCGGAGCCAGCATGACCAGCGTGACGACACTTACCCCAATATCCATGACTCGCTTGAGGGCCAATTGCAGGGCCTGCATCGGCGTAGCCTGGGCTAAAACCGGCGAATGTCGCAGGAAGGTCAACCGGAGGCCCGATTGCAGGGATACGTGAGTCGCGCCCCCCCAGTATTCCGCTCGTGTGACCGTCGGGCTGGTGTCCGAAAATGGATACCCGTACGCCTGGCCCCGAGCGTGCGCCCTCTCGTTCGCCAACTCTAGCATCTTCCCATTCCCCAAAGAAACTGGAATGAGAAATTCTGCGCCGGAAGGCGTCACATGATGTTGAGTTTTATCAAGCCGGCGTTTTGCGCGACTTCGTCGGAACCGCTAAGACTTCCCGTTCGGGCATGGTTATCCGTTTAGGCCTTCGCTCGACTGCTGGAAAGACTCTAAGCTTCAATCATTATGCGCTGTTGAAATTTCGTCGATGAAGTCTATGGCCCGTTGCCTGGTGTCTTTGGGGAGAGCTCGCTTTTGTGTTGTGGCCCGGTGGGCTGAAGGTTGGGCTTTAGCGGTTCGACCAGCCGGGGTGGGACCGGCGGCATTGCGGCGGGCGCCGACGAGGACGGCAATCCCGATGACGGTGCCCGCTGCGATGGCAAGCAGAAGGATCGTTTGCGCCTGATCAAATGAAGAGAAAAACATAGTTTACCTGTCTGTCGCCGTGGTGGACTTGCCCGCTTAGGATGCTAGCGCGGCTCACGCCATCCGGTCCAGCGGTTAGCGTCAATCGCGGCGTCCCGATCGCTGCCGCGGTCCATTTCAAGCCTGTCGCTGGTTTGATGGCCGTGTTGAGGTAAATCAAAAAGCGCTTGTCACAGTGGCGTACCCTATGGGCCTGGCTGCATCTATTTAGATGCTGCGCCCGGAGGCGTCATAATATGTTGAAGTTTATCAAGTCGGCGGCCGTGGCCGCGCTTTTGTCGGCGACCGCTGTCGCGCCCGGCTATTCCCAGGCCGTTGATCCGTCGGTCGTAATGACGGCCTGCGCTGCCGCTGACTCCACGGAAGCTGGATGTCTCGCTTCTGTTGATGCGTTTGTGGGCGGGCTTGCCGGGCTGTCTGCCGATCAGGCCGATGCTACGCTGGGCGAACTCGCGAGCGCCCTGGCTAATGCTGGTTTGGCGGGCGGCGCAAATATCTCCGTCATCGTTGCTGCGCTGGAGGCAATTGCCGCCGCAATTTCCGATCCTGCTCAGGCCGAGCAAATTCGGTCGGTGGCTGCGGCTCTCGCAGCTGGAACCGACATTCCGGTGTTTGCTGTCGGCGGTGACAATGGCGACGGCGACGACGATGGCGGTATACTTGCCAGCCCGAACTGATTTTTGAAAATGTCCGCTCCGGCGGACGTTTCTCTATCTGGTCGCTGTTTCGATAATGTCTTCAAGGACATCGCAGGCAAGGGCGATGTCCTTTGGCGTGCCGACGCTCATGCGTATGCAGCGGTTCAATCGGGCCACGGCGGGCTTGCGGATGAAGATACCGCGGTCCTGCATCGCGTTGAGCACCAGCGTTGCGTAGGCGTTGTCAGCACCGCAATCTATAGCGACAAAATTGGTGGCGGAGGGGATGGGCTTTAGGCCCAAGTCTTTGGTACGGCGTGCTATTTCTTCGCGGCCAGTAGCAATGGCGGCCAGGGTTTGCTCAAGGTAATCCTGATCGGCCAGCGCCGCCCCGGCGGCGATCTGGGAGAGTTTGGTGACACCGAAATGGTTGCGGATGCGATCGAAGGCGGCGACGGCCTGTGCGGTGCCGATGGCATAACCGACCCGCATGCCGGCAAGGCCGTAGGCTTTCGAAAATGTGCGGTATCGCAAGAGATTGGGGCGCATCAGCGTTATCGGCGGCAGCGTGCCTGCCGGCGCGGTTTCGCCATAGGCCTCATCGAGAACGATGAGCGTTTCTTCGGGGATGGCCGCGACGAAGCGGGTGATTTCGCCGGCGCTCCACCATGTGCCCATGGGATTGTCGGGGTTGGCGAGGTAGACGATTTTGGGTTTGACGGCCAAAACACTGTCCAAGAGCTCCGAGAGGCTTTCGCGGTCGTTTTCGTCGTAAGGCACAGTGACAAGTTCGGCGCCCTGGGCGGCAACGTGATAGTTGAAGGTGGGGTAAGCGCCGAGCGAGGTGACGACTTTATCGCCCGGTTCGAGATAGAGCCGGCAGGTCAGCCCGAGCAGGCCATCGATGCCCTCGCCAATGACGATAGTGTCCATCGGTGTGCCCAGATGGCTGGCAAGTGCTTCTTTTAATTCATGGTTTTCGGAGTCGCCATAGGTCCATACGTCCGGCGCTGCCTCGGCGATGGCGGCGATGACCTTGGGTGACGGGCCAAACGGGCTCTCGTTGGCACCAAGTCTTGCCCGGAATTTGCTGCCCGTGTTGCGCTCTATGACTTCCGGCCCAACGAAGGGCACGGTGGCGGGGAGGCCTGCGATAATGGCGGCGAGTTCAGGTCCGGCCATGGTTTTCCTCTTTGTGACGCCCGATGGACACCCGGTGCATTAGGCCCCCACGGCCAGTGGGCCGAGGCCGAACATGGCATCCTGGCGCTGTCTGAGGGTAAAAAGCTTGGTGGAGGTGTCCGGGGTCGCATTCGCAGCGGTCAAGAGTTCGCCCTTTTTGACCTGGGCGGTGACGCGCCCGCCTTCAAGCAGGCCGACAGGGATGGCGCGGGCGGCGCGGGCATCGCCGACTGTCATGGTCCAGGAGCGATAGCAGGTCTCGCCGATGGCGTCGAAGATCTCGCCGGGGGTGAGGTCGCGCTTTGCCAGCGCGCAAACTTCGGCGACCGGGTTTGCCAGCGGCACCATGTCGGGCTTGCCATAGAGCATGATGCGCGCCGCGGTGAGCGGCACCTCGAGACTTGTCAAATGGTAGGGTCGGTAGAACCCGTAGTAGGGGCCGTGGCCGACATGGAGATCGTCCATGCGCTCGACGACGCGGGGATGGGTCGCCTTGGCGACAACGAAAACGCCGGGCGCCACGCCCTTGCCGATTGTGTAATCGACAACGCCTGATCTTTCGAGCACACCACCATCGGCGCGCGGGATCAGCACCTTGGGCAGCGTCTCGCGGTCGGCGTTGGGGCCGTGCATGCCGGGGCGGTCGGGGATCAGCCCGGTGGCGTTGGCGATGGCGGCCATTTCCACCATGGTTTTCGAGCCGTCGATGAACTCGACGAGCATGCGCGGGTTCATGTTGCGGCGGGCCGCTTCCTCGCGATAATCGTCGGGGACCGCATCATGGTTCAGGGGATTGTTCTTGCCCTTGCCGGCGGCGACGATTTCGAGCCCGAGGGCGGAGGTAAACTCGATCAGTTCCATGCACGAGGATGGCTCGTCTCCAGCGCCCACCGAATAGATGACCCCGAGCCGATCGGCCTCGTGCTTGAGCCAGGGGCCGATCGTGACGTCGGCCTCGACATTCATCATCACGAGATGCTTGCCGTGCTCCATGCCCAGAAGGTCGAAATCTGCGCCCACGCCGGGCTTGCCGGTGGCGTCGATGATGACGTCGACCTCGGGCGCGGTGACCATCAGCTCGGTATCGGCTGTGACCGCAATCCGGCCACCCCCGATTGCCGCGCTCATCGATGAGCGGCTTTCGACTTCGCTAGCGTGCGCGGCACCCTCGCCGGTGCCGTAAGCGATGTCCATGGCGGCCATGGCAGTATGAGGGCGGCGGGTGGAGATGGCAGCGATTTCGATGCCGTCCATCAGGGAAACCTGGGTGACCAGATCGGTGCCCATTTCGCCCGACCCGATGATGCCCAGACGGACCGGTTTGCCCGTGTCCTTAAGGCGCTCGAGGTCGCGCGCGATACCCGTTTTGGAAATTGTCATGACCCTTGGGGGCTCTTTATGCGATGTGAAGCGTTGGTCGCCTGTCTAAATCATTTTGCCAGGCATTGGAAATAGAGCGGGAACGTCTTTCCCCGGCCGGAACTTGCCATCAGTATCAACGAAGAGGACAGGAAGAGGTTCATGGACGAGATTTCCATTTCGATCGAGGGCGCTTGCGGCATCATCCGGCTGACCCGGCCCAGGGCCATCAACGCGCTCAGTGCCGACATGATCGGGGCGGTGCGCTATGCGCTCGACGAATGGGATGAAAACGAGGACGTGCGGGCCGTTCTTATCGAAGGTGAGGGCGAAAAGGGACTTTGTGCCGGCGGCGATGTGCGCAAAACCCGCGAAATGGCCATGGCCGGCGAAACCCGGGCGGTCTTTTCGTTCTTTGCGGACGAATACGACATGAACGGGCTGATCGCGACCTATCGCAAGCCCATCATCGCCTTCCAGCACGGCATCGTCATGGGCGGCGGGATCGGGATTTCCTCGCACGCGCGCTACCGGATCGCCACGCCATCGAGCCGGTTTGCCATGCCAGAAGGAGCCATCGGGTTTTTCTGCGACGTGGGCGTCAACGCCATTCTCTACCAAGCCAGCGAAGCGCGCGCCCTGGCCTTCCTGCTTTCAGGGCAAACAATCGGGGCGGCCGATGCCATTGCCTTGGGGTTGACCGATACCGTGGTGCCCGAGGAGGCGCTGGCAGGGCTGCGGGGCCGCGTGATCGAAGCGGCGCAGGCGGGCGATCCCGATACGGCCATCACCGCGCTGATCCAGTCGGTGTCGGTCGATGCGGGGGAAGCCGATTTCTGTGGGCTAGCCGATTCGCTGGCCCAGATTTTTGCTGCGTCAGATGTCGAGAAAATCGTCGAAGGACTGCTCGATTATTCCGAGGAGGGCGATCCGGGCGCTGCGGCATTGTGCGCATCGATTGCCCGCCATTGTCCGACCTCGCTGACCGCCATCGTGCTGTCGCACCGGCAGGCGCGGCAAAAGCGCGATGTGCGCGCCATACTCGAGGACGATCTGGCGCTGGCGCGGTACATGGTCATGCGCCCCGATTTCGCCGAAGGGGTGCGCGCGGTGCTGGTGGACAAGGACAAAACCCCCAAATGGGAGCCGGCGCGGCTGGCCGATGTGGACAGTGCGGCGCTGGAGCGGGTGCTGGGGGAAGCAGAGGCGTTGGGATAGATTGCCGTCGCCTTCCCGGCGCAGGTTTCATGGTTCGCGACCGCCGTACGAAGCGCTAGTTGTCATTCTCTGCCTTACTTTTTTGCCTGAGGCAGATCGCGGGGCTCCTTGAGGCAGCTAGCCGGTCAACAATCCGTCGATTGCCTGCCGCACCAGTTCTTCTGGGGCTGACCATGGATAGCCCCCAATCGTGATCAGGTTGTGCGCAATCCCGTTCAGCATGCACGAAAGCAATTCGGTTTTGAGACGCAGCCCCTCTGCGCTAACATCTCCGCCCAATGCGGCGTGCAGGCATGTATGAAGCAGATCGAACCGGGCGAGGGTCTCGCTGCCGGAGACGAAGCCGGTCACATCGGCCTGGCTGACCCCTCCTGACATGAATACCATGAAGTAGTGTTCCCGGTGTTCGAGCCAATAGCTGACATAGCCCAGCGCCACTGCATGCAGCCGCGCTTCCGGATCGCTTTTCGTTATGGCCACACGACCGAGCTCGTCAAACAGCCGGCCAAAGACTTCGGCCCACAGTGCGCTTAGGATGTCGAATTTGTTGTCGTAGTATTTGTACAGCGTCATGGCTGTACACCCAGCCTCCTGCGCCAGCCGGCGCATGGATATGGCTGCATAGCCGTCCTGCTGGAACAGCTTTAAAGCACAAGCGGCAATGTGGGCGCGCATGTCGGCGATCTGCTCGGTCGAGTGAACCGGTCGCCCGCGGGTTCTGCGCTCAGGTTTCTCTGACGGTGTCATTATCCTTTATAGAATCCTTAATGCATGGACGGGATTGACAATGCCTCAATTAATTATAACACGTATAATTAATTGAGGCATCGGGCCAAGCGATTTTCCCATGGAGCGACATGAAATGACGACCAACGACCTTTCCAAGGACATGGGCGGGCGCGAGCTGCTGTCTTTCAGGAGTTTATTTGTGATCGCGGCGTTGTGGAATTTCGCCGGCGCCCTGCCGGGCTTGTTCGACAGCGCAGGCATGTTCGAGCGCGAATTCGGCCGCAACCTGGCTGATCCTGTCATGGTCGCCGTCTATCGTGGCGCGTGGGTTACGGCGTTGCTCTATGGTTTCGGTTTTCTGATTGTCGCCCTCAATCCGGTTCGGCATACAGGAGTGATCCTGATGGGCGGCCTGGGCAAGGGGCTTTTCGCGCTCAATCTGGCATATATGTGTCTGAACGGCTGGACTTCCGACTTTGCAATCGTGGTCATTGCCGGTGACATCATCTTCTTTACGCTGTTCGTGGTCTATTTCGTTCGGATCCGGCAGCTAGGTCACAGCCTGATCTGACCTTCTATTGCCGGGGCTTGGGCCGCTTCCAGTCGCCCCGACGCGCGCGATTTTTAATAGACGCCCGATTTTCGACTTACCGCTCCGCGCGGTGATGGTATCAAGGTCACATGCTGTTCGACCTTCCAGACCATGACACACTTTACCGGGCGCTGCTTGAGCGCGATGCACGCTACGACGGGCAGGCTTATGTCTGCGTGTCCTCGACGGGGATTTTCTGCCGGCTGACCTGTCCGGCGCGCAAGCCGCTGTCGGAGAACTGCACTTTCCGGGCGACAATCGGGGCGTGTATCGAAGCGGGGTTTCGGCCGTGCAAGCGGTGCCACCCCATGCAGGCGGCCGCGGCGGGCGATCCAACGATCAAGGGCTTGCTGGACGCACTCGATGAACGGCCCGACAGGCGCTGGTCGGAGCGCCATGTCGCGGAAATGGGTTATGATCTTTCGACAGTGCGGCGCAGCTTCAAGCGGCATTTCGGCATGACATTTCTCGAAATCGCCCGCCAGCGTCGGCTTCGCGAAGGGTTCGAGACGCTGGCCGATGGCGGCAAGGTGGTGACGGCGCAGCACGAGGCGGGGTTCGATTCTCCCAGCGCGTTCCGCGCCGCTTTCGCCCGTATCCTGGGATGCGCGCCGGGTGATTTGAGCCGGGATGGCTTGTTGCGGGCGAGTTGGATTAAGACCCCGCTTGGCGACATGATCGCTGTGGCCAGTCAGACCCATCTGCATCTGCTCGAATTTGTCGACCGAAAGGCTTTGCCGGGCGAGCTCCAGCGGTTGCGGGCAGGGGCGAAGGGCAGCATCGGGCTTGGCCGGACAGAGCCGGTAGAGCAGGCAGCGGCCGAGTTGGGCGACTTTTTCGCCGGGCACTCGGCGGCATTTGGGACACCGCTCCATCAGGAGGGTAGCGCTTTTGCCCGAGAGGTGTGGTCCGAGTTGCGGGCCATACCGGCAGGGCAGACCCGCAGCTATGGCCAGATCGCCCAGGCTATCGGCAAGCCATTATCGGTGCGGGCGGTGGCACGGGCCAATGGGGCCAATACGATTGCGCTTCTGGTGCCATGCCACCGGGTGATCGGGGCAGACGGGGCACTGACCGGCTATGGTGGCGGGCTGTGGCGCAAGCAGCGCCTGCTCGAGATTGAACGCCAATATCGGGCAGAGCGGCGGGATATGGCGATGGAAGCGGGGGAAGCTAAGGCCCCCGCTACCGGAAGCGCCTTATAGTCCCATACCCATCGGTTTAAAGAGCATCCAGAGCGCCATGGCGACCATCATCAGGTTTTCGGTGAGCGAGACGAAGCCCAAGGGCACGTTGCTGTCGCCACCGACGCAGGCGCATTTGAGTTCGCGCTTGTCGATATAGACGGCCTTGAACACCGAGACCGCGCCGATCGTGCCAATGAACAGGGCAACGGGAATCGAGATCCACATAAGCGCGCCCGAGATCATCAATATACCGGTCAGGCCCTCGGCGAAGGGGTAGATTTTACCGTAGCGCACCCAACGCTGGGCCAGCAGGTCATAATTGAGGAACATTGTGGCAAAGCCATCGACATCGCGCAGCTTCTGGAGGGCCAGAAGACACATTGAAAACGCGATGAACCACTCGGCGGTTTCGACGGTCACAAGGGTGCCGAAAGCTGCCCAACTGGTGGCGAGCGCCATCAGCGCGGCCATGCCGAACAGCGCGATCACCGGGGTGTAGGTGGGCGTGTCCTCGTCCCTGGGTGCCTTGCCGAAGAATCTTTCCAGATCCTCGTAGCCGCCGATCCGCTTGCCGTCGATGAAGGTCTGGGGCGTGGTTTCGACGTGATGCTCGGCCATGAAGGCGTCGGTTTGCTCGCGTGAGGTCAGGCGGTGGTCTTGGACCTCAAATCCGTTCCGCTTGAGCAGGTCGAGGGATTTGAGACCCCACGGGCAGGTGTGCTCGGGGGTGTCCATACGGTAGAGCTGGGCTTGCTTTTGAGCCATTGGCGGTGCTCCTTGCTTTGTCGCGTTCCCAGTGGGAACGCTTTAGCGCGGCGTTATGGGATAGCCTGCGGCAGCCAGCGCCGTTTCGACGTCGGTTAGCCTGGCCGAGGTCTGGATGGCGATGGTTCTGCGCTCGAGATCGGGGGTGACGCGGCTGGCGCCGTCGAGCGCCTTGAGGGCATCGGTGATGGTCGCGACGCATCCGTCGCAGGACATCCGGGCGATATGGAACTCCATGAGAGCCTCCTTTTGTGTGTCTCATGGAGCAACAGATAGGGCTTCCCACCATGGGAAGGTCAAGGGACAATTGACATCTTGTCAGGCCGATGCCGGGGCAGTGGCTGTCGGAGAGCCGCCAACCTGTCGCGGCGGCGGGAAGGCAAGGGCTATGATTGCGGCGGCGATGCCGATGGCGGCCGAGGCGAGATAGAGAAAATGGTAGCTGCCATAGGTATCGTAGAGCCAGCCGCCGCCCACCGGGCCAAAGGCCATACCGATCGATGAGGTCATTGTGGCGGCGCCCAGGACGGTGCCCATGACATGGGCGCCGAAATAGTCGCGGGCCAGCACCGCATAGAGCGGCATCACCCCGCCATAGGCCATGCCCAGAACGACTGCCAGCATATAGAAATCGGTCAATTGGGTGACATAGATATAGGCGTAGATGCCCACGGACTGCAGGGCGAGACCGGCGATGATGACCTTCTTGACGCCCAGCCGGTCGGCGGCGAGCCCGAAGATGACACGTCCAAAGAGGCCGGCAAGACCCTCGACGGAATAGATCGAGGCGGCGGCAAGGGCCGGGATCCCGCACAGCATGGCGTAGCTCACTGTATGGAATATCGGGCCCGAGTGGGCAGCGCAGCACAGAAAGAAGGTGGCGGCGAGGACGATGAATTGCGGCGTGCGCAGCGCGGCGAAGGCGGTGGCCGGTGCAGGTTGGTGCGGGGCGACATCCTGTCCGGGGGCCGGTTCGGCGCTCGGAGCGGTTTGCGGCGCGCGGCGGATGAGAAAGCTGGCAGGAACGAGAATCACGGTGGCGCCGATGGCGGTCATCGACATGGCGCTGCGCCAGCCGAAGGTTTCGATCAGAACCGATGCAAAGGGCGTCATCACTATGGGCGCGACGCCTGCGCCCAGCGAAACAAGCGATACGGCGAGCGAGCGGTGTTTGTCGAACCAGCCGACAGTGGTGGCCATGAGCGGGGCAAAGAACGCGCCGCCGGCCATGCCGACCAGGCCGCCATATGCGATCTGGAAGACGACAAGATCGGAGGTGGTGCTGGCAAGGTAGAGGCCCCCACCCAGGATGAATGCGGCGATCAGGACGACAGGGCGCGCGCCGATACGGTCGGTCAGCGTACCCCAGAGGAATCCGGCGACGCCCATGACGACAAAGCCTATGGTCATGGCCATGGAAATCCCGGCCCGGGTCCAGCCGGTTTCGTCGGCAATGGGCTGGAGATAGACGGGCAGCGCGAACATCGCCCCCATTGCCACGCAGGTCATCACCGCACCCGTTGCGACGATCACCCAGCCATAGTGAAGCCTTGTCATTTTCTGGTCCCTCCGTGCGAATTGAACCGAGGACGAATGGGGCAATCGCCTGCCGACAGGTGCCGAAAAAAATATTGCGCGGCCGGTTGAGCGAACGGGGAGCAGTGTAACCGGTTTCGGCGCACGAGCATTTCCGCCTTTCCAGGAGCGCACGTCTCCATCTGCTCGTGCTCTCGGACCGAACTGGTGGGGATCACCACTGCGGGAAGTGTTCCTATGGTTAGGAATTCTTAAACGCTTCATAGACAAACTGCCGCCAATGAAACCACAGGGCAGGAGACGGCCTTAAATGGCGAAATCGCAAGTTCAGTCCGTGGCGCTGCCCCGGATTGTCGATCTCGATGCGCTGGACGACATCGCTGAGACGCTGATCGGCGCGCTTTCTGCCGGACCGGTGGATGTCGATGCTTCCGGCGTCGAACGCGTTTCCACCAACGCCCTGTTCATGCTTTTGAGCGCCGCGCAGACGGCGAAGAAAGCCAAGTTTGCCTTCACAATCTCGGACGCGAGCGCTTCGGTCGCCGCGGCCATCGAAAAGCTGGGCCTCAAGCCCGCGTTCGAACCCGTCCTCAAGGGATAGTATCCAAATGCGCGTTCTTACCGTCGACGATTCGCGGACCATCCTCGCGATGCTGCACCACACGCTCACCAATGCCGGCTTCGAGGTGCTTCAGGCCGAGAACGGGCAGGTCGGGCTCGATGTGCTGGGGCGCGAAAATGTCGATGTGGTGATTACCGACATCAACATGCCGGTCATGGACGGCATCGAATTCATCAAGAACGTAAGGGCGACCGGCAAGCACCAGAGCCTGCCGATCCTGATCCTGACCACCGAAACCAGCCAGGACAAGCGCGACCAAGGGCGCGCGGCGGGCGGTACCGGCTGGATCGTCAAACCATTCGATCCCGAAAAGCTCATTTCGGTCATCAACAAGGTCGTTCACTGAATTGAACGCGAAAACTTCGCCAATGGGGGCTGTGGCTAAAAAATGAGTGACCTCGACGAATTCAAGGCCACATATTTCGACGAATGTTCGGAACTGCTGCTCGAACTCGAGGAGCAGTTTTCGGCCATCCAGGAGGGTGACCGGGACGGAGACAGGCTCAACGCCGTGTTCCGCGCCATCCACTCGATCAAGGGCGGTGGCGGAGCCTTCGGGTTCGACGCTCTGGTTAAATTCGCCCACAGCTTTGAAACGCTGCTCGACTATGTGCGCGATGGACGGGTGGAGCTCAGCGAAGACGTTGTGGTCCTGTGCATCCGTTCGATCGACATCGTTGCCGATTTCGTGACCGCGGCGCGCGAAGGTGAAACGCTGGCCGCCGACTATGGCGCTGTCGAAAAAGCCCAGTTCGATGCACTGGCGCGCGGCGAAGTGGCCGGGGCGCCAGCGCCCGCGTCCAACGAAGAGCCGATGGACGATTTCGACATCGATTTTACCCCGGTCGCCGTCAATTTCGACGCGAGCAAGCCCATGGCGTCGGTCGCGCCCTCAGCTGATGGGGCGAGCGTGTGGACGATCCGGTTTACACCGTTCTCGACGCTTTACGAGCGGGCCAACGATCCGCTGCTGCTGTTCCGCGAACTCGGCCTTCTGGGCGAGATGAGCGTTGAGCCGGATCTGGCACCAATCCCGGAACTGGCCGCGTTCGAGCCGTTTGCGGTCTATTGCTCCTGGACGATTTCGCTCGTCTCGGACAAGGCGAGCGAAGAGACGATCCGCGAGGTTTTCGAGTTCGTGGACGGCGATTGCGAGATCATTATCGAAAAGGGCGAAGCCGCGCCCGTGGTGATCGAAGACGATCTGCCGAGCTTTGCGGCGCTGGCCGAGGAGGCCAAGGCGGACCGCAAGTTCGTGGCGAACGGGGAACCCGACGATATCGCGGTGCCCGATGCGGTCGCGCCAGTCGCCCGGGCCGCTCAGGCCGAACCAGCGCCGGCCTTTGCACCCAATGTGGTGCCGATGGCGGCCAAACCGGCGGAGCCCGCCGAAGAGACCGGATCGGGGCGTCCGGTGGGCATGAGCTCGATCCGCGTCGATCTCGACAAGGTGGACCGCGTGGTCAACATGGTGGGCGAGCTGGTCATCACCCAGTCGATGCTGACCCAGCAGATGGACGACGCCATTCGCGACCGGTATCAGGAACTGGTGCGGGGCATCGAGGTTCTGGCCCAGACGACGCGCGGGCTGCAGGACGCCGTGATGGCCATCCGCGCCCAACCGGTCAAATCGGTATTCTCACGCATGCCGCGCCTGGTGCGCGAGCTGGCGTCCAAGACCGGCAAGAAGATCAAGCTCGAAACGATTGGTGAGAACACCGAAATCGACAAGACGGTGATCGAGCAACTGTCCGATCCGCTCACCCATATGGTGCGCAATTCGGCCGATCACGGGATCGAAATCCCGGAAAAGCGCACGGCGCGGGGCAAGCCGGAAATCGGGACAGTACGACTTTCGGCCGAACAGGCGGGCGGCAATATCCTGATCATCGTCGAGGATGACGGGGGCGGGATCAACCGCGAGCGGGTGCTCGAGATCGCCCGCGATCGCGGCGTTGTCGGACCCGACCAGCAATTGACCGACGAGCAGATCGACAATCTGATCTTTGCGCCGGGCTTTTCGACAGCTTCGGAAGTTTCCGACATTTCGGGGCGCGGTGTGGGGATGGACGTTGTCCTCTCCAACATCAAGAAAATCGGCGGCTCGGTGCATGTGCGGAGCTGGACGGGCAAGGGTACGCGCATGACGCTGCGCCTGCCGCTAACGCTTGCCGTGCTCGATGTGATGCTGGTCAAGGTTGGGGGCAGCCCCTATGTGATCCCGCTGTCTTCGATCGTTGAAACCATCCAGAATTCGCGTGCCGATTTCGGGCATATGCCTTCGGGCGGCAAGGTTTTGCAGGTGCGCGGGGAATACGTGCAGGTTGTCGATTTGGCCGATCGCTTCGAGATGATTTCGCAAAAGGAAGAAGCCGAGGGCTTTGTCGTTTTGTGCGAGGCGGAAGGCAATTCCAAGATCGCGTTGGTGGTTGATGACATCATCGGCCAGCAACAGGTGGTCATCAAGTCGCTCGAGGAGAATTTCGAGCGGATCGATGGCATCGCCGGCGGCACGATCCTTGGCGATGGTAACGTTGCGTTGATTGTTGATGTGCAATCTCTCAAATCGGGAAATGCGCATCAGAATGCTGCATAGGGCCACAAGGCTCGACATTTGGGGGACAGAACGCTCCCCGTTCTAGTGAGGTCACGACATGGAAGCGCTTGGTCTTCGCGACGAATATTCGGATACAACGGCAGGAGCCAGCCACAATTCGCTGCAGCTGATTGCCTTTTCCATCGACGAGCAGATCTATGGCGTCGAAATCACCACAGTGCGCGAAATCCGCGCCTGGAACGGGGCGACGCCACTGCCCAATACGCGCGAATATGTGCGCGGGGTGATCAATCTGCGCGGCACCATCGTGCCGATCTTCGATCTGCGGGCCCGGTTCGGGGATGGACAGACCAACCCCACCAAGAACCACGTCGTTGTGGTAATGAGCGTCGGGGAAAAGTGGATCGGCATTCTGGTCGATGCAGTGTCCGACATTCTCACGGTCTCCAAAGACGACATCCACGCGGTGCCTGAGGGCAATTCGGTGGACACCGAGCTTTTGAATGGCATTGTCACCCATGACAGCCGCATGGTCGGCCTGATCGACCTTGCCGCCGTGGTTTCGGGCGCCAAGATCGACGCCTAAGGCGATTTGCAGACATGGAATAATGGACCCGCCTGCGCAAGCCGGCGGGTTTTTTGGTGTCAGGGATGGGTCCATGGGGTGTCTGGTTCGATGGAAAATAGACTGACCGCTTTCGGAAGGAGATTGCGGAAAGCGGGCCTTCGGGGTGACGCGCAGCATCTGGTCTAGCGCCTAAATCTACTCTTATATGCCTCTCGCGGCATTGATACCGTTGGATGGTGAAGCGTGTGTTTAAACTGATCGTACCCTTGGCGGGTCTGCTCGTGTTTGGGGCGACGGTGCTTTACCTGACCAACGGTGAGTCGGGCGGCACACAGGCAAATGACGGCAATGACAATATCGTCCATCTCCTGGATGGGGCCGACCAGCCCGAAGGCGATTACGCGCTCATTCTGCACGAGTTCGTAACGGGAGCGGGCAGCCGCTTAATCGAGGATGAGGCCGAACTCTCCGCGTTGGCCAATGATCTGTGGTACCGTTCGCAATGGGATCCAGCTTCTGTCCTGGGGCAATCTTTTTTCACGCTGCTGGGCATGCCACCGGTCGAACACATTGGCACGTTGCTCAAGGATGGCGCCGTCGAGCAGGAGTTCTTCTGCTTGTCGGTTAATTGCGCCCAGTGGCGGGGTGTCGAGAACTCCGACGAGGTGTGGGGCATGGCCGGCTTGTACCGCCTCCATCCGGCGGTCGGTTCGCCCGTTGGCCGTTCGTCTCAATCCTTCACCGACTATGACGCGTACCTGCAAGCTCACGCGGCGGTGGCAGATGACCACACACTTTTTTACGCCAGAACCAACGGCGCGATGGCGGCGCCGCCTGATGATGGCCAGCGCGGCATTCGCATCTCCTTGCCCAGCGAGATTGTTCAGGTATCGCCGGCCGAACGCTTGGCGGAGGCTAACGGCGAGGAAGCCGAGCCACTTCGACGCCTTGCTGAGGAGTGGCTGGAAGGCACCGGCGGTACGGTGGATACCGTCAGCATCACCACCCGGCAGCCGCTCTGGGTGCTTTACGAAGATGGCTATGTCTATGAGGCGGGGGGCACAGTTGGTTTGCGCGGCGTTTCGTTCAATACCCGGCAAATCAGGATTTCGGTGCCAAAGGATCAGGTCGGAGCTGTTCACGCGCGTATCGAGGCTGCCCAGGTCCCGCCACCAGATCGCAGCCTTCTCGTGCAGCCCCTTGTGCAGACCTTTGTGGCACAAAACATCGACACGGCTTGCCTTCCACAATGCGGCGACGTGGAGGACACGCAACTCTTCGAAGACATGGACGTCTTCGTGGAACCTGACCCGACATGGGTATTGGAGTTGTGGGAACCAATACCCTAGTGCTTATCGAGATGCAGCTTCATAGCGATGACGTTCGATGTGCGCGCAGAAGCCGTTCGCGTCTTCGAAAGCGCTGCCCGGCGCGCTTGCGCTTGTATTTCCGATTGCCGATAATGCGGCATGACTGCTTTTGCCGACCATGATGCCTATATCGCTGCGGCACCAGAAGCGCTCCGGCCGCTGCTGATACATTTGCGCGCCCAGCTCAATCAAACGCTCCCTGACGTGGACGAGGTGATCCGATACGACATGCCGGGGTTCGGTTCGCCGGTCATCGCGGGCTATGCGGCGTTCAGCAAGCAGTGCGGTCTGTACGTCAGCAAGGGCGCGATCAGCGCATATGCGAACGACATTGCCGCAGCGGGGCTCAAGGCAACAAAGACCGGTGTCACATTCTCGCCCGGCAAGCCCATTCCTGATGAGCTCGTCGCTGCACTCGCTCTTTATTCGCGAAAAGAGCTTGGGGTGTGAAGGGCCTGCGATGGCCTAGAAAAACTCGACTTCACCCGAATTGGTGCGGGCGGCGATGCCGGAAAGGGATTCGTCGCGCAACTCGTCAAGCGCGAGGGTAGACCATACGCCTTCGGCGGCTTGCGCATCGCCGCCGTCGGAAAGATCAGCGAGCTTGCGCGCGGCGTCGGCCATGTTGCGGCAGCGCTGCTCGATGCGATCCTGCATCTGGAGGGCGACGACGATCTGGCGGATGGCGGTGGAACGAGCTGCGTTGCAATCGATCGAGGTGTCGCCGAGTGTGAGAAGGCTGGCGGTGATGCCGTCGACCATTTCCGCCGTCTGGCGAGCGGTTTCTTCCAGCTCTCTGGCCAGTTTGTGCAAGCTCATGCACGTCATCCCCAATTCACAACAACAGCATCATAGTAGCAGACTTCTAAACCGATGCTTGCCGATTTCCGCTATCCGTAGTCATCGCCGGTTAGGGTTAGCAAATGGCTAACGAATGGCGCGATAGGTTTGGAAAAATGCCATTGGCGGGGCCGGTACGTTACGGCCCTGCACAAAAGATCCAGGGAAGCGGTCAATGCCGTTTAAAATATCTTGATGCCCGACACTTTCACCCGCGGCGTGGTGACCACCGTCCACCAAGGGGATTGCGTCATATCCAACCAGCCTGAAGCGACGTTTTCGACGATTTTGGGATCGTGTATTTCGGCCTGCGTGCGCGACACGGTGGCGCAAGTGGGGGGCATGAATCACTTCCTTCTGGCCAGCCAGTCGGGGTCGTCCAAAGACAGGTTCGGGGAATCGGCGCGCTATGGCGCGTTCGCCATGGAGCAGCTCATCAACATGGTCTTGAGCAAGGGCACGGGGCGGAAGGGCAATCTGGAATTCAAGGTGTTCGGGGGCGGCAACATCCATGCGGGCATGCATGACGTGGGCATGAAGAACATCGAATTCGTGCGTGAGTTCCTGGGCAATGAGGGCTATATCCTCGCCAGTCAGGACATGGGCGGCAGTTATGCCCGGCGGGTGATGTTCCAGCCGCATGCGGGCAGGGCCTTCGTCAAACGGCTCGACTCCACGGACAATGCCAAGCTGGTGCGCGAAGAACTGGCGATTGCCAACCGCCAGCCCGCCAAGCCGGTGCTCGACGACATCGAACTGTTCTAGATCGTTTTTGTTTGTCGCGCTTCCAAAGTGGTACCCGATCCCCGATCGGGTCGAGGACATGCTTATCCTGGAAACGCTCCAGGGCCGTCAGGCAAAGCGCCGGGCCAGAGCGACGCAAAAAACGATGATGGCGGTGGCGACCAGCATCGAGGCGGCGATGGGTTCGCCCAGCACGAGCCCCGAAAGCGTCAGCCCGAAAAACGGCTGGAGCAACTGGAGCTGGCCGACGCCGGCGATGCCGCCGAGCGCCAGGCCGCGATACCAGAAGACAAAGCCGACAAGCATTGAAAATACCGAAACGTAGGCGAGGCCGAGCCAGGCGGGGGTGCCGATAGCCTGCCATGAGGACGGCAACGTGGCGAGTGCCAGCGCTGCCATGAGCGGGGCCGAAAGCACCAGCGCCCAGCAGATGACCTGCCAGCCGCCCAGCCGCCGCGACAGCCTCGCGCCTTCGGCATAGCCTAGCCCGCAAACGATGATGGCGGCGATCATATAGAGATCGCCCTGCAGCGATCCTGAACCGCCGCTCGAGACGGCGAAGAAAACGACGATTGCGCTGCCCAGCCCGGAAAACAGCCAGAAGGCCGGACGGGGCCGTTCGCCGCCGCGCAGGACGGCAAAAGCGGCGGTGGCGAGCGGGAGGAGGCCGATAAAGACGATGGAGCGCGCCGAATTTATATGTTCGAGGGCCAATGCCGTGAGCAGCGGGAAGCCGATGACGACGCCGATGGCGACGATTGCCAACGAGATGAGATCGGCGGGCCTTGGGCGGGGCTGACCGAGCGCAAACAGGCACGCTGCGCCGAGCAGCGCGGCGAGGGCGGCGCGGGCCGATGTGAGGAACAGCGGGGTGAAATCGGCGACGGCAACGCGGGTGGCCGGTAGCGAACCGCTGAAAATGACGACGCCGAGCAGTCCGCTGCCCCAACCTTGAAGAGATGATTTCACTGTGTGCCAGCCTGTTGCATTGTTCGCGCGAAATTAGAGGGGTGGGGCTGGTCAGGACAGACACAGATCAATACAATATTGAAAAATTGTATTGGTGAGAGCAGGCACACATTGAACGCGATCGGGCAAATTGGCAGGCGGACGGAAACCGTGATGCAGGCGATCAGGGGGCGGGTGGCCAGCCGGACGCTGGTGGCTGGCGACCGGTTGCCCTCGATCCGCGCGCTGGCCGCCGAGACGGGCGTTTCCCCATCGACGGTGGTCGAGGCCTATGACCGGCTGGTGGCCGAAGGTGTCATCCGGGCGCGGCGGGGATCGGGGTTTTATGTTTGCGCAACGGCATTGCCGCCCTTGGCGCTGGGTCAGGAGATCGCGCCGCAGGAGCGCGATATCGATCCGTTCTGGGTCTCGCGGCAATCGCTCGACGCGGACCCCCTGGCGCTCAAGCCCGGCTGCGGCTGGCTGCCGGCCGACTGGATGCCGGCGGAGGCGATCCGCAAAGGAATGCGGGCTTTGGCGCGGAGCGGCGATAGCGCGCTTGTCGATTATGGCTCGACCCGTGGATCGACGGCGCTGCGGCGGATCATTGCGGGGCGCCTGGCGGCGGAAGGCGTGGAGCCCGCGCCCAACCAATTATTGCTGACGGCGTCGGGGACCGGCGCCATCGATCTGGTCTGCCGGTTCGTGTTGCGGCCAGGTGATAGGGTTGTGGTGGACGATCCGTGCTATTTCAATTTTCGCGCGTTGCTGCGCGCCCATCAGGTCAAAATCGTTGGCGTGCCGTATACGCCCAACGGTCCGGATGTTGAGCGCTTCGAGGCGGTGCTGGCGGCTGAGCGGCCCAAGCTCTATGTCACCAACAGCGCCTTGCACAATCCCACGGGGGCAGTGCTTTCGGCCCAGAGCGCACACCAGGTGCTTTCGGCTGCCACGGCTCATGACGTCACGATTATCGAAGACGATATCTTTGCCGATTTCGCGCCTGAGCCCGTACCGAACCTGGCGGGGCTCGACGGGTTGGATCGGGTGGTCCGCATCGGGAGCTTTTCGAAGACGGTTTCGGCATCGTTGCGCTGCGGCTATATAGCGGCACGGGCCGACTGGATCGAGGGGCTCATCGATCTCCAGATCGCTGCGGGGTTTGGCGGGCCGAGCCCGGTTGCCGCCGAGATCGTGGCCAGCGTTCTGGCCGGAGGTGGCTATCGCAGACATATCGAAGAGGTACGGCGCCGGCTGGCGCGGGCGCAGACAGAGACGGCTGCAGCGCTGGGGCGCATGGGGATAGCGCCTTGGATCGTGCCGCGGGGCGGGTTCAACCTCTGGGGGCAGTTGCCGCAAGGGGTGGATTCGGCGCGGGTGGCGCGCATGGCGCTGGCGGACTCTATCGTTCTGGCACCGGGCAACGTTTATAGCGCGTCGCGGACCGCCGAGCGGTTCATGCGGTTCAACGTGGCCCAATGCGCTGACCCGAAAATCATGGCGGTGCTCGAAAGGGCGATGAAGAGCCAGGGGCGGTAGGGAGAAAACCTTCCCATAATGTTACCGGGAAGGGGTCGCGCTCACAAAGCGTTAACCATAGGCTTTTAGGGTGGCGCGACGCATTCGAATTGTCGGCAGACCCATTGGCTCGAACCCGCCTCGTTACCGCATTACTGGCGCTCTGGTCGGCGACCCTCGCGGTCTGCCTGTTTCTGGCCGTCAATTTTTCGGCCCTTTCGTGGTGGCCGCTGGCGGTTGCCGGGGTCTGGGTAACGGCGATTGCGGTGAGTTTTACCGTCGCAATCCTTGCCGATCGGGCGCAGCGCCGCGTGCTATCGGCGCTGGGCGAGGCGGTGGGGAGCGGGCCGATCGGAAAGAGCCGCGAAATCGAGCATATGCGCGCTATCACCGCCAATCTGTGCGTGCGGCTTGAGCGTGCCATGACCTATTGCGCGGCGTTCGAGACGCTGGCGCGTCCGGTCATGCTGGTCGATGGGCAGGGCACTATCGTCAAGATGAGCGCCGGGCTTACGGCGCTGGCACCCGAATGCGCCGAGACCGATACGGCTGCGGCGCTGCTGGGCATAACGATCGGGCTGGGCGAAGCATCGGAAAGCCACGCTGTGACGCTTTCGGGGCAACGCCATATCGCGACCGCCTCCCAGCTTGCGCCGGATCGCTGGCTGATCGAGTTCAACCGGCCGGGGCGGGTGGTTCCTGCTCCAGTGCTGGAAGAACTGGGACAGGCGCTGGCCGGAGGGCATACTGGCTATCGGATCGCGGCGGAAATCGCCGATGAGGTGCCCGAGCTCGAACTTGTCAACGCCGGGCTCGCAACGCTCGACATGGCAGCGGAAAGGCTCGATGCCTTGGCGCAAGGCGCGCCGATCACCGATGACGGGGCCAATGATGGTCTGGCGGCGCGGATCTCCGGGTTGGCGCGGCAGATTGAGGGCATCGATGCTGAACGCGAAACGGCGCTCGACATGCACCGGCGGGCCCGTGAGCGGCTCGAAAAGGTCGGAGCGCTTGTGGAGATCTGCCGCGAGGCCGCGCAGACGCTGACGCGTTCAGCCGACGATGCGCGCACCCATATGGAAACAGCACGAAGCGAACTCGATGCCGGCCAGTCGCTGGCCGGGCGCAGCGCCGAGGGCGCCAAAGGGCTGCGGGCTGATGTCGAGACGGCCAGGGCTACGGCCGAAGAGACAAGCGAACGGGTGGCGGCAGTGACCGGGTTGGTGGGCAAGATCGACAAACTGGTTGCCGGCATCGAAGAGGTGGCGTTCCGCACCAATCTTCTGGCTCTCAATGCCGCCGTGGAAGCGGCGCGGGCGGGGGAAAAGGGTGCAGGGTTTGCCGTGGTGGCCAGCGAAGTGCGCGAACTGGCGCAGGCGAGCGCCAAAACTTCCAAGGATATCAGAGCGTTGGTCAAAACCGGGCTGAGTGAAGTCGATGCCGGAGCGCAAGGCGCGCGCGCGCTGGCCGAGACCATGGGCACGGTTACCGCTCATTTACTGAATTTAAGTGAGGAAACAGCAATGATCGGGGCAAGTCTTGCAAGCGGCGAAGAAGCGCTTGCTGCAGCGCGCTCCGATGTCGATCTGATCGGGGATCGGGCAAAACAACAGGCCGAGGCGCTTGACGCGCAGCCGGTGGGGCAATCAGCCGGCAGAGCCTAGCTTGATGGGCGCGACCGGCATTGGGGAGTCGGAACTGGAATGGACAATGGTGAATTTCCGCTGAGCGAGAGAGAGTTTTCGCGAATCCGCGAGCGCGTTTATCGCGTGGCGGGCATTTCTCTTTCCGACGCCAAGCGCACGCTGGTGGTCTCCCGCCTGTCCAAGATCGTCCGCGGGCTCTCGCTGTCGGGGTTCGACGCCTATATCGACTTTCTCGAAACGAGCGGCCGGGCCGAGGACGATCAGGATTTCGTCAACGCGCTGACCACCAACCTGACGCGGTTTTTCCGCGAGGATCATCATTTCGATCATCTGACAAGCTATGTGGCGGGGCTGATCGCCAAGCCGCAGCGCGTGGGCAAGGGGGCAAAACCGCGCTTGCGCATCTGGTCGGCGGGATGCTCGACCGGGCAGGAGCCCTATACGATCGCGCTGAGCCTCCTTTCGGCGTTTCCCGAGCTCAAGCGCTGGGATTTCCGTATCCTGGCCACCGACATCGATTCCAACGTAGTGAACAAGGCGGCACGGGGCGTTTATCCGGCGAGCGAGCTCAATGGGCTTTCGAGCCAGCGCGCCGCGCTGTTTGAAAAGCTGGGAAGCGGGGAAATCGGTATTCCACGCGCTGCCCACGAACTGGTGACCTTCAAGCTTCTCAATCTTATCGAAGCCTGGCCGGTGAGCGGGCCTTTCGACGCCATTTTCTGCAGGAACGTGGCGATCTATTTCGACAAGCCGACGCAAGGCATGCTGTTCGACCGGCTGGGCCAGGTGCTGGCGCCGGACGGCTTTCTCTATATCGGCCATTCGGAAAACCTGCAGGCCGTTTCCAAGGGTTTCAAGCTGGTCGGCAAGACCGTTTATCAACGCAAGGCGAATGCCGACGCAAAGGATGCAGCATGAGCAATATCAGGGTCCTCGTCGTCGACGATTCGGCGCTCATTCGGGACGTTCTCTCAAAGACGCTGGCTCAGGAGGGCGATATCACGGTGGTGGGCACCGCCCATGATCCACTGGATGCGCGCGACAAGATCAAGGCGCTCAATCCCGATGTGGTTACGCTCGATATCGAAATGCCCAACATGAACGGGCTGGCCTTCCTGCAAAAAATCATGCGGCTGCGGCCCTTGCCAGTGGTGATGGTGTCTACCCTCACCACAAAGGGAGCCTCGGAAACCATGCTGGCGCTTGAACTGGGGGCCGTCGATTTTGTCGCCAAACCCGGTGCCGATATGGTGGGCGGGCTCGAAACGTTCGGTGCGACGCTACGCGAGAAGGTGCGCTTTGCGGCGCAGTCGGACGTGCAGGCGCGGGCCCATCGTGCCCCAGCGCCAGATCTGCCGCTCAAGACCGCAGCGGCGCCCGAGGGCGCGCTAATCGCGATTGGCGCCTCGACCGGCGGTGTCGAGGCGATCCGCCAGGTGCTTTCGTCCATTCCTGCGGACTGTCCGCCTATCGTGATTGCCCAGCACATGCCCAAGGGATTTACCGCGCGGTTTGCCGCCCGGCTTAACGAACTGGTGCCGCTTAGAGTGATCGAGGCCGCCGACCGGATGGTGCTCGAGCGCGGCACAGCCTATGTCGCGCCGGGCGACTTTCATCTGCGGGTGGAAAAAACATCGGGCCAGCTCAAATGCCGGGTGACCCAGGACGAACAGACTTCGGGGCACCGGCCAAGCGTTGACGTGCTTTTCACGTCGGTTGCGCGGGTGGTGGGTCCCATGGCGGTCGGAGCGATCCTGACGGGCATGGGGCGCGACGGCGCCCAGGGCATGAAGGCCATGCGCGAGGCGGGCGCGTTCACAATCGGGCAATCGAAGGGTTCTGCTCTGATCTATGGCATGCCCAAGGCGGCGTTCGAATTGGGGGCGGTGATCGAAGAAGGGCCGGTGGAAAAAATCGCCGGGCGTCTGGTTGCGGCGCTTATGAAGCTCAAGGCTGCAGCTTGACGCTTTGCATTGAGATTATTGTAACGGTTGTCGCCTAGTTTCGAAGGCTGATCATTCCGGAAGAAGACCGGGTTTAAAGGCGGAGAATCCATGCCAAAGGCCAGCGCAGTCAGCGTTCTCATCGTCGATGACCAGCAATCGATGCGGGGCATCTGCAAATACATTCTCACTCAGCTCGGGTTCAAGGACATCGTCGAGGCCAAATCTGGCCGTGATGCGCTGACCAAGCTTGAAAAGACCAGTGTCGACCTCATCATTTCCGACTGGAACATGGACGATGTCGACGGGCTGACTCTGCTCAAGGTGATCCGCAAACACCCGCGCACCCAAGGCATGCCCTTTATCATGGCGACGGGCCGTTCCGACAAGGAGCAGGTCAAGGAAGCCATCGAAAGCGGCGTGAACAACTATATCATCAAGCCCTATGACGCCGGAACGATGAAGAAACGCATCGAAGCGGTTATCGGCGCGCTGAGCTGAGCGACCTTCCCGTTGCGTTTGCAGGGGCGTCCATCGGGGCGCCCTTTTGCATGCCGGGCTTGGCAATGGGGCTATCGCATGGTTGAAAAGCAAACCGGGTGATTGCGGAAAGAACCATGGAAAAAAAGACCATCGGGCTGGTGGCCCATGACGAAAAAAAGGACGACATGGTCGCCTTCGCAAAGGCGCACAAGGACCAGTTAAGCCAGTTCGCGCTGGTGGGCACTGGTACGACCGGCGGCCGCGTGGCGCAGGAAACCGGGCTCGATGTGCTGGCGCTGAAAAGCGGTCCGCTGGGCGGGGACTCCCAGATCGGGGCGATGATCGCCGAGGGGCGGCTGGACGCGCTGATCTTCTTTATCGACCCGATGAGCGCCCTGCCGCACGACGTGGACGTCAAGGCGCTGACCCGGCTCGCGACGCTCTATGACATCCCTGTCGCCTATAACAAGTCCACAGCCGAAGCGGTGCTCAAAGCGCTTTGAGTTGACCGAAGGGCGCTGTTGTGAACAGATGCCGCATTTCCGGGGCTTTTGACCCTAATACAACACGAAAATCAGGGGCTGAGCATAGGCGTGGCGTTTGACGCGGTAATCGAGGTGCGTTCCGTTTCCAAACGGTTTGGCGGACTTCTGGCGGTTTCCAATTGCTCGCTCGAAGTCGAGCGCGGGTCGATCACCGGGCTGATCGGGCCCAACGGGGCGGGCAAGTCCACCCTGTTCAATATGGTGGCCGGCAATTTTGCGCCAACCAGCGGGCAGATCATCTTTGACGGGCAGGACATAACGGGGCTCAAGCCTCACGAGTTGTTCCGGCTTGGCATGTTGCGCACCTTCCAGATCGCGCATGAATTTTCCCAGATGACGGCGCTCGAAAACCTGATGATGGTGCCGGGCGACCAGCCGGGTGAGAGCCTGTCGACCCTATGGTTCCAGCCGGGCAAGGCAGCGGCCCGCGAAGCGGACGTGCGTCAGAAAGCGCTCGACGTCATCGATTTTCTCAAACTCGGCCACGTCAAGAACGAGCTGGCAGGCAACCTTTCGGGCGGGCAGAAAAAGCTGCTCGAGTTGGGCCGCACCATGATGGTGGATGCCAAGATCGTGCTGCTCGATGAGGTGGCGGCGGGCGTCAACAAGACGTTGCTCAACGATCTGGCCGCCAATATCGAGCGTATGAACAAAGAGCTCGGCTACACCTTTTTCGTCATCGAGCATGACATGGACCTGATCGCGCGGCTGTGCGACCCGGTGATCGTGATGGCGCAAGGCGAGGTGATCGCCAAGGGCAACATGGAAGAGTTGCGCGCCAATCCGATGATCGTCGAAGCCTATTTCGGCGGACCGGTGGAGACAGCGCAATGAGCCTTATCGATCTCAAGGACATCGTGGCCGGCTATGGCGGTGCGCCGATTTTGAATGGCGTCAACATGGCGATCGACGCGTCCGATATCGGGGTGATCGTTGGGCCGAACGGCGCAGGCAAATCGACGACGCTCAAGGCTATTTTCGGGCTTTTGGCGGTGACCGAGGGTACCGTCACGTTCGACGGGCAGGATGTGACCAATTTCGAGGCCGACCGGCTGGTGCCGATGGGGCTCTCGTTCGTGCCCCAGGAACACAACGTTTTTACCTCGATGTCGGTGCACGAGAATTTCGAGATGGGCGCGTTCGTGCGGCGCGACGACATCTCGGACAGTCTCGACATGGTCTATGAGATGTTTCCGGATTTGAAGGCCAAGCGCAAGCAGCCGGCGGGCGAACTTTCGGGCGGGCAACGCCAGATGGTGGCCATGGGCCGGGCGCTGATGAGCCGGCCGAAACTTTTGATGCTCGACGAGCCTTCAGCGGGGCTTTCGCCGCGCTACATGCTGGAAATCTTCGAACAGGTGGTCAAGATCAACGCCGCGGGCGTGGGGATACTGATGGTTGAGCAGAATGCGCGCCAGGCGCTGGCATTTGCGACCAAGGGGTTCGTTTTGACCAGTGGACAGAACAGGTTCACCGGAACCGGGCAGGAATTGCTCGACGATCCGGATGTGGCCAAGAGCTTTCTTGGGGGGTAGCCCGAGGGCTGGTGAAAAGACATGAACGATCTGATCTTTTTCTTCAATCAGGCGGTGATCGGCGGGGTGGTTCTCGGCTCGATCTATGCGCTGGGCGCCGTCGGCGTGACGCTGATCTTCGGCATCTTGCGGTTTGCCCATTTCGCCCATGGAGACATGATGACCATGGGTGCGTTCATCACCTTCGTTCTGGCCGGCGTGCTGGCGGCGATGGGCATCGTGACGCCCATTCCGACAGGGGTGCTCGTGGTGCCATTGGCCATGGTGCTGGCGGCGGGGCTGGCGCTGGGGATCGACAAGGGCTTTTATGCGCCGCTTCGGGCGCGGGGCGCAAAGCCCGTGACGCTGCTGATCGCCTCAATCGGCGTCACCATGATGATCCAGGGGCTGATCCGGCTGTTTTTCGGGGTGGAAACACGCTCGTTCTTCGATACCGAACCCAAGCAGATCTTCAGGCTCGAATTGCCCTTCGAGGGGGTGACGCGGCCCATTACCTTTACCGAGCCGCAGATATGGCTGGTGGCTTCGACCGCCATTGCGGTGATCGCGCTGCATTATTTCCTCACCCGCTCGCGTCTGGGCAAGGGGATGCGGGCTATGGCCGATAATTCCGACCTCGCCAAGGTTTCCGGCATCAACACAAAACTCGTCGTGCGGGTGACATGGGTGATCGCGGGGGCTCTGGCGTGCCTTGCGGGGACCATGCTGGCGCTGGACGTGACGCTGAAGCCCGATCTGGCGTTCAATATCGTCCTGCCGATCTTTGCCGCGGCTATCCTGGGCGGGCTGGGGCATGCCTATGGGGCGATTGCTGGTGGGTTCGTTCTGGGGTTTGCCGAAACGCTGGCCGTTTTCAACTGGTCGGTGCTGCTGCGCCCGTTCCGCGACGTCCTGTGGTTTGAAATTCCCAATTCGCTGACGCTGGTGCAGTCCGAATACAAACTCACAGTCGCCTTCCTGATCCTTGTCGTCGTGCTTCTGGTGCGGCCGACGGGCATCTTCAAGGGAGCCTCGACATGACCGTGCGCTATATCGGGCTGTTTGCGGCGCTGTTTGCGCTGATCGTTTTCGTTGGCGTGATGATGGGCACCCCGTTCACGGTGCGGCTGATGGTGGAAGCCTTCGCCTTTGCGCTGATCGCCATGGGGCTCAACATCCAGTGGGGCTTTGGCGGGCTGTTCAATTTCGGCATCCTGGGCATGCTGATGGTCGGCGGGTTCGCTGTCACCTTCGTCTCGTTTCCGGTCAACATGGCGTTCTGGGAATCCGAGGGTCCGGCGTTGCTCGGGCTCACGGCCGTGGCTGCGGGCATCGGGGCGGTGCTGATCTTTTTCGCCCATCGGGTGCAGCAGTTCGGGATCAAGGGCAAATGGCGCGGGGCGGTGATCGTTCTCGCCTGGTTTGCAGCCTATGTGATCTTTCGCACGCAGATGGACCCGGCGGCCAACTATATCACCTCGACTGCAGGTTGGGTCGGCGGGCTCGGGCTGCCAGTAATCCTTGGCTGGGCGTTCGGCGGGGTGCTTGCGGGGTTGATCGGGTTCCTGGTGGGCAAGGTCAGCCTTGGGCTTCGGGCCGATTATCTGGCCATCGCGACCATCGGGATTGCCGAAATCCTGCGCGCCGTGATCCGCAATATGGAATGGCTGACGCGCGGCACGCTGACGGTTTCGCCCATTCCCTGGCCGGTGCCCAATCCGCAATATTATCAGGAGTTGGGCGTTTCGATTTCCGACAGTTTTATTTACGCGCGGGGCGGGTTTCTGGTGCTGGTGGTGGCTATAGTCATCGTGGCACTGTTTTTGATCCACAGGGCCTATCAGGGCCCGTGGGGCCGCATGATGCGGGCCATCCGCGACAATCACATTTCCGCTGCCTCGATGGGCAAGGATGTGACCGGGCGGCAGCTGGAGATCTTTGTGTTCGGCTCGGTGCTCATGGGCATCGGCGGGGCGATCCTGGTTTCGTTCGTCGGCATCTACGATCCCTCCAGCTACCAGCCGATCAACCACACCTTCATCATCTGGGTGATGCTGATTGTTGGCGGGGCCGGCAACAATTTCGGGGCGCTGTTTGGCGGGTTGTTCATCTACATCGTGTGGATGCTGTCCGAGCAGTTGGCGACGGCCCTGTTCGGTACACTGAGCAACTGGTCTTCGGCCATGGGTTGGGGCGAAATTCCCGATATCGAAACCCGCGCCGTGCAGATGCGGATTTTCGTACTTGGGCTCGTGGTGACGATTGCGTTGCGGTTCGCGCCCAAGGGGCTGCTGCCGGAGAATATCAAGGCTCGAGACTGAGCCCTATCCTGTCCGTCTGTGCCCGCTACGACGCCACGAGATGGATTCCGGGAATAGATCCCTGAATGACACGCAGGGGTTGGCGAACGAGACGCCAGAGAAGAAAAAAGCCCGGGATCGCTCCCGGGCTTTTCGTATTGGATGGTCGTCGGGTTATTCGATGACGCCAACTTCGACGAACGAGCCGCCTTCGACGGTCAACTCGACGATCACGCCGTCAACATCGCCCGCGTCGTCGAAATCGAGATCGCCGCCGGCGCCCTGGTAGTCGATGTCGGTGCCGGCCGCGATGAGTTCCCTGGCCTTTTCCCATTCACCGGGAAGGATGGTTTCGCCCGGAGCCGAGGACACTTCGCGCAGGGCAGCCGAAACGCCTTCACGGTCAGCAGAGCCGTTCTTTTCGATGGCAAGAGCCAGAAGGAACGCGGCGTCATAGGACTGGGGGGCGTAAACGTCGTTTGGCGTAAGCCCGGCAGCGGTGGCCAGTTCGGCGTAAACCGTTGCGCTATCGCCTTCGAACGCACCGGCGCGGGTGGCGATCATGCCTTCCACGCTTGCTGCGTCGATGCCGGTGAACAGATCGTCGCCGACCATGCCGTCACCACCCACGAAGGTGAGGAAGTTGCCCGATTCCAGCGCCTGGCGCAGGATGGTCTGGCCCGAGGAATTGGCATAAGCCAGAACGACGAGGGTTTCGGCGCCCGAGGAGGCGAGGTTGCCCAGCTCGGCGCGATAATCGGCCTTGCCGTCTTCGTGGGCGAGGTTGGCCGCGATGGTGCCGCCGCCAGCTTCATAGGCCTCGGTTACAGCCGAAGCGAAGCCCGAGCCATAGTCGTTGTTGACGTAGGTCAGAGCGATTTCGGTGATGTCCTTGGACAGCAGCAGCTCGGCGAGCTTCTGGCCCTGGAAGGCATCGGAAGGGGTGGTGCGGAAGACGAGGTCGTTGTCTTCGAGCGTGGTCAGGGCCGGTGCGGTGGAGGCAGGCGAGACCATGACGACACCGCCGGGAATGGCAGCTGAATTGGCGCCGCCGATGGTTTCACCGGTGCAGAGCCCGCCAACGATGGCGGTAACCTGATCTGTATTGACCAGACGGTCGGTGGCGTTTGCAGCAGCGGTTGCATCACAGGCGCCGTCGGCGGAAGTGATGGTGAGCGTGCCGCCATCAAGGATGCCGCCCTGCTCGTTGATATGCGCGACGGCCAGTTCAGCACCGGCAAAGATCGGTGGGGTCAGGCTTTCGATGGGGCCGGTGAAGCCGCCAACAAAGCCGAGCGTGACGTCCTGAGCGACGGCGGGGGCTGCGGTCGACAGAACACCCACAGCGACCGCAAGGGTCAGAGATTTTTTGATATGACGCATGATATCCCTCAAAAAGTTTGGTCGTGCCATGCCCCTCCCGTGCCGCTTGGCGATCTTTTCGGTCCGGACAGCCCAACTGGAAAAAGGCCCACTCGCTGGACCTGCTCCAGCCATTACCATTGCACAGTTGCGTTTATGGAGTCATCAGCTTTTGGCACGAATTTTCGTGAGCCTACAATTGCTTAACGGGCAGGGTTTTGCCAGTTATGATCCCTTTCCGATCCTGGAGCATTTCATACTGCAGGTCTTTGGTTTCCCGCGCTTCCGGACCAGATAAGTGGCCGACAGCGCTCCAAGAGGTGGACGGCCGATGCGCATGAAGATGGCCCTTGTGCTTGCTGCGGCGCTGAGTTTACCGGTGGCTGCGTTGGCGCAGATGCAGGTGCTCGATGCACCCGGCGGCGCGGCGGAACCGGCGGCAGAGGAAACCTCGCCCGCGCCGTGCGGCACGACCGAGATCACCATTGCCGAGATGGGTTGGCCTTCGGCGGCTATCCTGGCCAATATCCACGCCACGTTGCTGCGCGCCGAGTATGAGTGCGTGGTACGGCTGGTGCCCGGCGAACCCGAAGCGACGCTGTCCTCGATGGCGACCACACAGCAACCGGCCGTGGCGCCCGAATTGTGGGTGTCGCGGCAAGCCGAAGTGTGGAACGGCGCGATGCAGGCGCGCAGTGCCAGGGCCGCGGCACCGGCCTTCAGCGGCGGGCCGCTGGAAGCGTGGTTCGTGCCCTCCTATGTCATCGACAACAATCGGGGCTTGGCCGGGGCGAGCGATATCATGGATCACTGGCGGGTGTTCGTCCCGGAGGGAGACACGAGGGCAAAACTCTATTCCTGTCCCGCCGATTGGGCCTGCGCCATCATCAACAAGAACATGGCGGCGGGGCTGGGGCTCAATGAGCGCTTCGATATCGTCGAACCGCTCGACAGGTTCGCCATGGACGGCGCGCTCACCGATGCGGTAAGCCAGCGCCGGCCGGTCCTGACCTATTATTGGCAGCCCAATGCGCTGATAGACCGGCTGGACCTCGTGCCGCTCGACATGGGCGGGTTCGATGCGGGTAACGCCCAGTGCATGGCGATCCGCGATTGTGTGCCGTTCGGGGGATCAGGCTTTGCGCCCGATGCGGTAGTGATCGCCGTGGCCGAATGGGTGTTTTCCGATACGCCCGATATTGCCGATTATTTCGCGCAGGCCTCAATGCCGCTCTCCGAAATGAACCGGCTTTTGGCCTGGCAGGCCGAAAACGAGGCGAGCCCGGACGCTGTGGCGCAGCACTTTCTGATCACGGGGCGGGACGTCTGGCAGGGCTGGGTGGCCGATGGCGGCGACGCGGATGCGGCGTCCCCGGACGCGGCACAATAAAAGTTTGCTAACCATAAAAACGACGTCTTGCGGCACTGTCGCAAGGTTGTAACAAAGTGGGTCGACACTAAAAGATTGGCGGCATCCCATTGCCATCTTTGTACAAGTCGTTGATTTCATTGAAATATAGTTTGCCATGTTCACTTCGCGTTAAAGCGGACTTTGTAGGGTCTCGCAGAACAAGCGGACGTGGCATTGCATGCGTACAGAACTCTCGCTCACAAATATTCTCGCTGTCTATCGCGGCACGGCTTTCGCTGCGGGCGTCGCTGGTTGCGTCATCGTTTTTGTATCCGTTGAGGCGCTGATTGCCGGCTGGCTTGGGCTGAGGCATGAAAATCTGGCGCTTCCGGTGGTGGCGATTGGCGGGTTGGGGCTGCTGGCGATCATAATCTGGGGCTATTTCTCGCTGCGCAGGGCGCTGGTTCTCGCCGAGACGCGGCGGCGCGAATTGCTGGCCTCACTCAATCGCGATGCGCTGACGGGCGCGTTCAACCGGAAATATTTCCTCGATCGGCTGCGCGAGATGGTTCGGGAGTCCGAGCGGATGCCCGTGGCCTATATCCAGATCGACATGGATCATCTCAAGGCCATCAATGACGGAACGGGTCACGCGGCCGGGGATCAGGCTCTGGTGCGGCTGGCGCGCACGCTCGAGGAACTGGTGCCCGGGGCGGTGATCGGCCGGTTGGGCGGAGATGAATTCGCGCTGGCTCTGGCTGGGGTCAGCTCCAAGGCGGCGTTGAAGCGGCTGGGTGACCGGGTGCTCGAGGCACTCGACCGGCCCGAACCGCTGGCCGGACGAGACGTAAGGCTTTCGGCGACAATGGGCATCGCCACGGCGCCCGGGGATGCGGGCGACACCGACACGCTGATCACGAAGGCCGATCTGGCGCTCTACAAAGGCAAGCATGGCGGGCGCGGCAGGGTAACCGTTTTCGAGCGGGAACTGTTGAGCGAAGAGCGTTATCAGCGGTTCATCGAGCGCGAATTGCGGGCGGCGATCCTGATGGACGAACTCGAGGTCCACTATCAGCCGGTTTTTGGCCGGGACGGCCAGCAGCGCTCGGTCGAGGCGCTGGTGCGCTGGCGCCATTCCGTGCGTGGGATGATTTCGCCCGGGGCGTTCGTGCCGATCGCCGAACAGTCCGATCTGATCGCCAAACTCGGGCAATGGGTGCTGCGGCGGGTGTGCGCCGATGTGCACAGGCTGCCAACAAGAAGGGTGGCGATCAACGTTTCGGCGGCTGAACTGCGTCATCCCGACTATGCGGCGCGCTTCGCTGAGGAGATTGCCGCCAACGGACTGATGGGGGACCGGTTCATCGTCGAGATCACCGAGACCGCGCCGTTGCAAAAGAACTCGGCCGAACGCACCAATCTGGAATTCCTGCGGGCGCTGGGCGTGCGTATTGCCGTCGACGATTTCGGGGCCGGTCATGCCAGCCTTGGGTATCTGCGAGATCTGTCCTTCGATATCCTAAAGATCGACCGGGCCTATGTCTCGGAGATTACCTCGCGGCCCGTGGATTCGATGATCGTTGAATCGATCTGCAAGATCGCCCAGGGGTTGGGGGTCGAGGTGATTGCCGAGGGCGTGGAAACGCCCGAGCAGCATGCGGCGCTGGCCGAACTGGGGTGTACCGGCTTCCAGGGCTTTCTTTTGGGCCGACCGCAACCGCTTCGCGCCGAAGTCGAACCCGAAGACGCGGCGGTCAAAGCGGCCTGAACCTTAGAGCTTGATCCCTCCCGATTGTATCGGGCCGGCCGCTCCAAGTCCTTATTCGGTCGCGAGATCGAACCGGAAAAGTCTGCAACTTTCCCTGATCTCACTCTAGCGGCTCTGTTGCGCACCGGTGGCCATGATGGCTATAAGAGCGGTGAGTGATGGGAACTTTTCCGCGTCAGGGAGAACGGGTTTTGGATATCAGAAAGATAAATGACCGCATGAGCGTTTCGGGGCAGATCCTGCCTTCCGATATCGAGACGATCAAACAAGCGGGCTTTGTCTCGATCATCAACAACCGTCCCGACGGCGAGGCGCCAGACCAACCGGCAAGCGCCCAGATCGCGGAAGCCGCGCAGGCTGCGGGCCTTGGCTATTACGAAATTCCCATGGGCCGGGAAGGTGTGACCCCCGATATGGTGGCTGCCACCCGGACGGCGCTCGAAGAGAGCGACGGACCCGTGTTTGCGTTTTGCCGTTCGGGCACGCGCTCGACGACACTTTGGGCGCTCAGCCAGGCGGGCACCGACACGTCGGATGCGATCATCGATTCCGCTGCCAAGGCAGGCTACGACATGAGCCACCTGACCGCGCATCTGGACAAGCCGATCTCCTGACCGCACCGGTCGGGGAGGGGCTTTCCCTTTTGGCATAGTATCTTGTCCGGCCGTGCACCGGCCGGTCTCAGTGACGGCAACACGATCTGCGGGCGCGTACTCCCATGCGTCCCGACACGCTCTAGCAGGGGGTTTCCAATCCATGGCCATCAAGAAAATTCTCGTCGCCAACCGCTCCGAGATTGCGATCCGGGTGTTCCGGGCTGCCAATGAGCTGGGGCTGAAAACGGTCGCTGTGTTTGCCGAAGAGGACAAACTGGCGCTGCACCGGTTCAAGGCAGACGAGGCCTATCTGATCGGGCAAGGCAAAGGGCCGGTGGAAGCCTATCTCCAGATCGATGAATACATTCGCGTGGCGCGGATTTCGGGGGCCGATGCGATCCATCCCGGCTACGGGCTGTTGTCGGAAAGCCCCGAATTTGCCGATGCATGCGAAGATGCTGGGATCATCTTTATCGGCCCCAAGGCGCAGACGATGCGCGATCTGGGCAACAAGGTTGCCGCCCGCAACATGGCGATCAAGGCGGGTGTGCCCGTGGTGCCAGCCACCGAGCCACTGCCCGACGATCTCGACGAGGTCGCGAAAATGGCGGACGCTATCGGCTATCCGCTGATGCTCAAGGCGAGCTGGGGTGGCGGCGGGCGCGGCATGCGGCGCATAACCGACCCCAAGCAGTTGCGGTCCGAAGTGTCGGAAGGCAAGCGCGAGGCCAAGGCCGCGTTCGGCAAGGACGAGATGTATCTCGAAAAGCTCGTCGAAAAGGCGCGTCACGTCGAGGTGCAGTTGCTCGGTGACGATCACGGCAATCTCGTGCATCTGTTCGAGCGCGACTGCTCGGTGCAGCGGCGCAATCAGAAGGTGGTCGAGCGCGCGCCCGCGCCCTACCTCTCCGAAGAAACACGCAAGGCGCTGACCGATGCGGCGCTAAAACTGGGCAATGAAGCCAGCTATCGTTGCGCAGGCACTGTCGAGTTCCTGATGGATGCCGAGACTGATGATTTCTACTTCATAGAGGTCAATCCGCGCATTCAGGTCGAGCATACGGTGACCGAAGAGGTCACCGGCATCGATATCGTCAAAGCGCAGATCAAGGTGATGGACGGGGCAGTGATTGGCACGCCTGCATCGGGGGTGCCTGAGCAGAAAGACATCGTTTTGCACGGTCATGCCCTGCAATGCCGCGTGACCACAGAAGACCCTGAAGAAAACTTCATTCCCGATTACGGGCGGATCACCGCGTACCGTGGTGCAACCGGGTTTGGGGTGCGACTCGATGGCGGCACTGCCTATTCTGGCGCGATCATCACGCGGTTCTACGATCCGTTGCTGGAAAAAGTGACCTGCTGGGCGCCGACGCCCGAAGAAGCAATTGCGCGGATGGACCGGGCGCTGCGCGAGTTCCGCATTCGCGGCGTATCGACAAATCTGGCGTTTCTCGAAAACATCATCTCGCACCCCAAATTCCGCGACAATACCTATACGACGCGGTTCATCGACACGACGCCCGAGCTGTTCGATATCGAAAAGCGCAAGGACCGGGCGACCAAGCTTCTGACCTATATTGCCGATGTGACGGTGAATGGTCATCCCGAAGTGCGCGACCGGCCAAGGCCGCCGGCCAACGCCGCAGCGCCGGTGGTTCCCGAATACCCCCCGCTCCCCGTGGTCGAGGGCAGCCGGCAGGTTCTTGAGCGCGATGGCGCCAGGGGGTTGGCCGACTGGATGAAGGCGCAATCTCGCGTGCTGTTTACCGATACGACGATGCGCGACGGGCACCAGAGCCTTCTGGCGACCCGCATGCGCACGTTTGATATGGAAAAGATTGCCAAGGCCTACTCGCGGGGCCTGCCGGATCTGTTCTCGCTCGAATGCTGGGGTGGGGCGACGTTCGACGTTTCCATGCGGTTCTTGAACGAAGATCCCTGGGAGCGGCTGAAAAAGATCCGCGAGGGCGCACCGAACATTCTGACCCAGATGCTGCTGCGCGGCGCCAATGGGGTGGGCTACACCAATTATCCCGATAACGTCGTGCAGTTCTTCGTCAAGAAGGCGGCCGAAGGCGGGATCGATATTTTTCGGGTGTTCGATTGCCTCAACTGGGTCGAGAACATGCGGGTCGCCATGGATGCGGTGATCGAGAGCGGCAAGGTGTGCGAGGGTGTTGTCTGCTATACAGGCGATATGCTCGACCCCGACCGGGCCAAGTATGATCTCAAATATTATGTCGGGCTGGCCAAGGAGCTCGAAGCGGCGGGCGCGCATGTGCTGGGCATCAAGGACATGGCCGGAGTGATGAAAGCCCCGGCGGCAAAGAAGCTGTTCGCGACGCTAAAGCAAGAGATCGGGCTGCCGATCCATTTCCACACACACGATACGTCGGGCGCTTCGGCGGCGACGGTGCTGGCGGCCTGCGAGGCCGGTGTCGATGCGGTGGATGCAGCGATGGATTCGTTTTCGGGCACGACAAGCCAGCCCACGCTGGGGTCGCTTGTTGCGGCGCTCGAGGGGACCGAGCGCGATGCGCAGCTTTCGCCCAAGGCGATCCGGGAAATCTCGTTTTATTGGGAAGCCGTGCGCACGCAGTACCGGGCCTTCGAGAGCGATCTCAAGGGTGGGGCGTCAGAAGTTTATCTGCACGAAATGCCCGGCGGGCAGTTCACCAACCTGAAAGAACAAGCCCGCTCGATGGGACTGGAAACCCGCTGGCATGAGGTCGCGCAGACCTATGCCGACGTCAACCAGATGTTCGGCGATATCGTCAAGGTGACGCCGAGCTCCAAGGTGGTGGGCGATATGGCGCTGGCCATGGTGTCTTCGGGCCTCAAGCGGGCCGACGTCGAAAATCCCGATAAGGACGTATCGTTTCCAGATTCGGTTATCGGGTTCTTTGCCGGCGATCTGGGCCAGCCAACGGGCGGTTTCCCCGAGGCGCTGCAAAAGAAGGTCCTGAAGGGCAAGAAGGCGCTGACCGAGCGGCCTGGCAAGGGCCTTGCGCCGGCCGACCTCGAAGACGAGCGCAAGAAAGCCGAAGAGGTGTCGGGCATGGAAATCGATGATTTCCGGCTCGCCTCGTATCTGATGTACCCGAAAGTGTTCGCCGAGTTCGCCAAGGCCCAGGACCTTTACGGACCGACCGAAGTGCTGCCTACGCCTGTCTATTTTTATGGGCTCAATCCGGCCGATGAAATTCTCGTCGATCTGGAAAAGGGCAAGACCATGGTGGTCCAGTTCCTCGGCCAGTCGGAAACCAATGAAAAGGGCATGGTGCGGGTGTTCTTCGACCTCAACGGTCAGCCCCGCGCCGTGGCGGTACCGGACCGGCTAAAGGCCGGGGATATCGTTGCCCGCCCCAAAGCGGCCGCTGGCGACGCCAAGCAGGTGGGCGCACCCATGCCGGGGGTCATCTCGGCACTGGCCGTCAAGGCGGGCCAGAAAGTTGCAGCGGGCGACGTGTTGCTTTCGATCGAGGCGATGAAGATGGAAACGGCACTGCACGCTGAAGCGGACGGCACGGTGGCCGAAGTTCTCGTCAAGCCGGGCGATCAGATCGATGCCAAGGACTTGTTGATCCGCCTCGAATAGGCACGCACGCTCCCGGCCAAGAAAAAAGACGGCGCGGAAGATCCGGGCCGTCCGAGGCAAAGGGGAGGAGATCAATCATAAAAGTCCGGGGAGTCCCGGAAGGGGCGGCCCGCACCGGAAAGGATGCGCGGGCCGCCAAAGAGCTAGATCGTGCCCATCAACATCAAGATGAGGACAACAACCAGAATGACACCAAGAATACCGGTGGGGCCATAGCCCCAGGCACGCGAATACCCCCAAGTGGGCAGGGCGCCAATCAAAAGCAAAATCAAAATGATAATCAGAATTGTCGAGAGGCCCATTTTCAAATTCCCTCACTGTGACCATTATGGCGTGTAAAACTTACGTGAGGGGCAAATGGTTCCCGCAGACAATTTCTTTCACATCCGGCGGGCCGTTCCATCGATAATCGGGGCGTCGCGACGGGCACGAGCCGGCGCCGTCACCGGCAGGCGCGAAACGATCCAGCTTACGATCAGCGGCACCAGAATGATGTCGTCGATCCAACCCAATACCGGGATGAAATCGGCGATCAAATCGACGGGCCAGACCAGATAGGCCGCGGCCGCTACGGTCGCGAACTTGAGATAGAGCGGGGTGCCCGGTGACCAGAAGGCCTTCCAGAGCAAGAACGCTTCCTTGCGAAACCGCAGGAAGCGAGGCAGCAGGAGGGAAGCGAGCATCTTTATCATGGATTTTAGATAGGGATTGGTAGCAACCTTTCAAGGCTGCTGGAGCATTTCAGCGCTTCTTCGAATCGCTTCAATTGCTCGCAGTCGTGGCTTGGTCGCGCTTCCGAACCGGATAAGTGGTGCCACTTATCCTGGAAGCCCTCTTGGTCGCACGGGGGCAACATTGCGCTGATCTTTGTGAAGGCTTATGTGTTCGGCGAGAACAAAAGAGTACGGTTCATGGCAGGTCCAGCACAGCGCAAAACCACAGTCGGGGTCGACGTCGGTGGGGTGATGGTCGGGGGCGGACACCCCATCGTCGTCCAGTCGATGACCAATACCGACACCGCCGATATTGATTCCACAGTAAGGCAGGTCGCGGCGCTGGCGCGGGCCGGCTCGGAGATCGTGCGCATCACGGTTGACCGCGACGAGGCCGCCGCTGCGGTGCCCCATATCCGCGACCGGCTGATGGTGCGCGGTGTCAACGTGCCGCTGGTGGGGGATTTCCACTATATCGGCCACAAGCTGTTGTCCGATCATCCGGCCTGCGCCGAGGCGTTGGCCAAATACCGGATCAATCCGGGTAATGTGGGGTTCAAGGACAAACGCGACAAACAGTTTTCCCAGATGATCGAGATTGCCAACCGACATGAAAAGCCGGTGCGGATCGGGGTCAACTGGGGGTCGCTCGACCAGGAATTGCTGACGGTTCTGATGGATGAGAACGCGGGTCGCACCGAGCCCTGGAGCGCAGCGCATGTGCAGCGTGAGGCGATTATCCGCTCGGCGATCCTTTCGGCCGAGAGGGCCGAAGATCTGGGCATGGGGCGCGACAAGATCATTCTTTCGACCAAAGTGTCGGACGTCCAGCAGCTAATCTCGGTCTATCAGGAACTGGCGGCGCGCTGCGATTATGCGCTCCATCTTGGGCTAACCGAAGCGGGGATGGGGTCCAAGGGTATCGTTGCGTCTTCGGCGGCGCTGGGCATTCTGCTGCAGCAGGGGATTGGCGACACGATCCGCATTTCGCTGACGCCCGAGCCGGGCGGCGACCGGACGCTGGAGGTCAAGGTGGCGCAGGAACTGCTCCAGACCATGGGGTTCCGCCAGTTCGTGCCGGTGGTTGCCGCGTGTCCGGGCTGTGGGCGGACCACATCGACGACGTTCCAGACGCTGGCCAAGGACATTCAGGACCATCTCTCGACCTCGATGCCTGAATGGCGCGAGAAATATCCTGGTGTCGAGGCGATGAGCGTTGCCGTGATGGGCTGCATCGTCAACGGGCCGGGGGAATCCAAACACGCCGATATCGGCATTTCGCTGCCCGGGACCGGGGAAACACCATCGGCGCCGGTGTTTATCGAGGGCCAGAAGGTCACGACGCTCAAAGGGGCGGACGTGGCCGACCAGTTCAAGCGCATGGTCGCCGACTATATCGAGAACCGCTTTGGGGCGGGACGGGCCAAGCCGGCGGCGGAATGAAGGCTATTGGAGGATGAGATGAGGATAGTTTTTTCCACGGTATTGATTACAGCGTTGTCTGCCACCTCTGTCGCCGCCCAAACTGACGTTTCTAGTCGCGCGACCGTGTTTTCTGGGCCTTACGTAGCCGAGGTCGTACGGGTAATCGATGGCGATACGATAGAAGTCAGCGTGGCCCTGTGGCCCGGGCTCAGGGCAGAATATGCAGTTAGAGTTGCGGGAATCGATGCCCCGGAACTTCTACGTCCAGATTGTGAGGATGAGCGCCAATGGGCGGAGCGAGCGCAAGCGCAAGCCGCGAGCCTATATTCGGTAGGTCTTGAGGTGCGCCTAGAGAATGTTCGCTACGACTCATTTGCAGGACGCGTCATAGCAGATGTAAGGCGTTTCCGATCGGATCGCTGGCTGCAGTTTTCGGATGAGATGCTTGAACGGCAGATGGCTGTGGAATGGCATCCCGGTCAGGATACGGTTGCCTGGTGTCTCCTGGCGCAGGAAAATGGCGCTCCGGGTACTTAGCTCTTTCGCTCGGCAAAGTGCCCGATCAGCCTGCGCAGAAGGTTGGCCTCGCCGCCGAAATCCTCAAGTGCTTCGAGCCCGTCAGCGACGGCCCTGTTGAGTACGGCTCGCGCCTCCTCGACTCCACGTCGGGCAACGATCGTCGATTTGTTTTGCGCCACATCCTTGCCGGCGGTCTTGCCCAGCGCGTCGGAGGTGGCGGTGACGTCGAGGATGTCGTCGGCGATCTGGAAGGCGAGGCCGGCGGCGGTGCCGAAGCGGATCAGTTCGGCCCGCTGGGCGGGGGTGGCGTTGGCGAGGATGGCCCCCATTTCCACGCCCGCCCGGATCAGCGCGCCGGTCTTTTTGGCCTGCATCTGGAAGATGGCGTCCTCATCGAGCACCGTGGTTTCGCCCTCGATATCGAGGACCTGGCCACCCACCATGCCCGTGGGGCCGGCGGCATTGGCCAGGGTCAAAACCAGTTCGGCGCGGATGGCGGGGTCGGGATGGGTGCGCGGATCGGACAACAGCGCGAAGGCCTCGGTCAGGAGCGCGTCACCGGCAAGGATAGCCAGGGCCGGATCGAAGGCCTTCCAGACAGTGGGTTTGCCGCGGCGCAGCTCGTCATTGTCCATGTCGGGCAGATCGTCATGGACGAGGGAATAGGAGTGGACCATTTCGAGCGCCGCGCCCGCCGCCAGGCTCTTTTCATGCGGCACATCAAGCAGCGAAGCGGAAAGACGCACGAGGAACGGACGCAGCCGCTTGCCGCCGTCCAGCGCGCCATGCGCCATGGCGGCCAAAAGGCGCTCGGGGGCGGCGAGCGTTGCAATATGGGCGGCCAGAAACGTTTGGGTTTCGACGGCGCAATCGGCAAGCTGAGAATCGAATTGATCATCGGTCATGGCAAGATTTGCTAAAGCCTCCCTGTCCATTCTACAAGCGCGCTCGTTTGCGATTGAACCAGGAGGCGACATTTGGCCAGACGGCGGAAAAAGCGGGGCTGGAAATCCTGGGTGGCGGTGCCGCTGATGCTGGCCGCGGCGCTGGTCGCCATTCCGCTGGTGCTGGTGCCGCTCTATTGGGTGGTGCCGCCGGTTTCGACCTTGATGATCGGACGCTATGTCACAGGGCAGCCTGTAACGCGGATATGGCGCGATCTCGACGAGATTTCCGATCGGCTCAAGACGGCGGTGGTGCTTTCGGAAGACTGGCAGTTCTGCAACCATCACGGAGTCAATGTCGCAGCGCTGCAGACTGAGATCGACAATTTCTTTGCGGGACGCGAGACGCGGGGCGCCTCTACCATCACCATGCAGGTGGCGCGGAACCTGTTTCTGACCAATTCGCGCTCGGTGGTGCGCAAGGCGATCGAAGTGCCGCTGGCCATGTACATCGATCTTGTGTTGCCCAAGCAGAGGATCATGGAGATCTATCTCAACATTGCCGAATGGGGCCCCAACGGGGAGTTCGGCGTGGAGGCGGGTGCGCAGGCGGCGTTCGGGACGAGCGCTGAGAGCTTTCCATGGCAGCGCGCGACGCTGATGGCGGTGACGCTGCCCAATCCGCATGTGCGGCGGCCCGGCAACCCGACATCGGGGCTGGTTCGGGCGGCTGGAATCGTCGAGGCGAGGGTGCGGCAGTTTTCATCGAGCGCCGGGTGCCTGTTCGACGGGGCACCGGAGCTATGAATGCGTGCGATTTTCCTGATCGACGGACTAGCCAAGGCCCCGGTGATCCTGTATAGAGCGCCACGATCCCGATAGGGTAAAACGGTTTTGGCGTGACCGGCGCGGCAGAGTTCTATTGCCTGGGCAGGTTGCGCAGCATGAAAATGGAGTAGTCAAATGGCAGTCCCCAAAAGGAAGACGACGCCGATGAAGCGCGGGTTCCGCCGTTCGGCCGATGCGCTTCAAGGCGCAGCATATGTTGAAGACAAGGACAGCGGCGAGCTTCGCCGTCCGCATCATGTCGATCTCAAATCCGGCATGTATCGCGGCCGTCAGATTATCGAGCCCAAGGGCAACTGATTGCTTAAAGCTCTGGTGCTTTAGACCAAAGCGCCATTGACGGGCTTGCCCGTCCAGATTACGGCCAGTCCTTGAAAAAGGGCTGGCTTTTTTATTGGCCTGCATCCCAGCCACTGGAGGATTGTGATGAGCACGCGGACCGAAACCGACTCGATGGGCCCGATCGAGGTTCCTGACGATAAATATTACGGGGCACAGACCGCGCGTTCGCTGATGAATTTCGATATCGGGGGCGAAAAGATGCCGCTCGAGATCGTCCATGCCTTCGGCATCCTCAAAAAGGCAGCGGCGATCACCAACACCAAGCTCGGTCTTATGGATGAGGCCACACGCGATCTTGTGGTCGGCGCGGCTGACGAGGTGATCGCGGGCACGCTCGACGATCATTTCCCGCTGGTGGTGTGGCAGACCGGGTCGGGCACCCAGTCGAACATGAACGTCAATGAGGTCATTTCCAACCGCGCCATCGAAATAGCCGGCGGGGAGATGGGCAGCAAAAAGCCCGTCCATCCCAATGACCACGTCAATATGAGCCAGTCGTCCAACGACACCTATCCCACCGCCATGCACATTGCCGCCGTGACGATTGTCGAGGACAAGCTGTTTGCCAAGGTCAAGCTGCTGCGCGACACGCTGGCGAAAAAGTCCGAAGAATTCATGGATGTGGTCAAGATCGGCCGCACCCATCTCCAGGACGCGACGCCGCTAACGCTGGGGCAGGAAATCTCGGGCTGGGTGGCGCAGATCGATCTGGCGCTCAAAGCCGTCGAAGTAACGCTGCCGCAGCTGCGCGAACTGGCGCTGGGCGGAACCGCCGTCGGGACGGGGCTCAACACCCATCCCGATTATGCGCGCATGGTGGCCGATGAAATCTCGAGCCTTTCCGGGCATCAGTTCGTGACGGCACCGAACAAGTTTGCTGTCCTGGCCGGGCACGACGCATTCGTTGGTGCGTCGGGTGCGCTCAAGCAACTTGCCGTTGCATTCATGAAGATCGCTAACGACGTGCGCTGGCTGGCCTCGGGGCCGCGGTCGGGGTTGGGCGAAATCACCATTCCGGAAAACGAGCCGGGCTCCTCGATCATGCCGGGCAAGGTCAACCCGACCCAGTCGGAAGCCATGACCATGGTGGTGGCGCAGGTGATGGGCAATGATGCGACCATCGGCTTTGCGGCGAGCCAGGGCAATTTCGAACTCAATGTCTATAAGCCGGTCATCGCTTTCAACTTCATCCAATCGGTGCGGCTTCTGGCCGATGCGGCCAAATCGTTCAACGACAATTGCGCGGTGGGGATCGAGCCGGACCGGAAAAAGATCAACGAGCATCTGAACAATTCGCTGATGCTGGTCACCGCGCTCAACCGCAAGATCGGCTATGACAACGCCGCCAAGATCGCCAAGACGGCACACAAGAACGGTACGACGTTGCGCGAAGAGGCCATCGCTCTGGGGCTCCTCACCGGCGAAGAGTTCGATGCCGAGGTGCGGCCCGAACAGATGGTGGGGCCGATCGCGGTCAAGACGTAAATCAGGGCCGGTCATTGACCGGCCTTTCTTCTGGCCAAAAACGGGGTTTTGAGGCAGTGTCGCGGCTATGAGACCTCCTGTTCGACGGAACCCATCGATGTTCGTACCGCCGCTTCTGGCCCTGCCTTTGATTGTCTACAACGTCATGGCACTGTTCGGCTTTGCCGATGGCGCGGCCTGGATGTCACCGCTGGCGAGCATCTCCATGGTTTCGGGTGGCGTGTGGGTGCTCAGCGTCGGAGACGTCTTTGTTCTGGTCTCGTTGCTGCTGTTGTTCGGGGAAATCCTGAAGTCGACGAGGTTCGGCAACGCATCGGTAGTCGATCACATGCTGTCGACTGCAGTGTTTGTCATCTGCCTCGTGGAATTTCTGCTGGTGGGTTATGCCGCGACATCGGTGTTTTTCATCCTGATGATCATGGCGCTGATCGATGTGATCGCCGGATTTACCGTTTCGATCCGCGCCGCGGCGCGCGACGTGCAGTTTGGCGGGGTTGAATAGGTCAGGCTGAAACCGACTTCCGATAACCCATCGGGACGCGCTTGAGATCGCTGGCTTCGGTCGAGCGGTAGAACTGGCTGGCCTGGGTTTCCTGCACTGTCGAAGCAGGAGCGCCGGTACGGGTGGATTCGATCAATTGCGCGAGGAAGGCGGCCGGGGGCGCCGAGCGGGAGAGGGATGGCCTTGCGCGCGGCACGGAGAGGCTGACCGGGAGGTGATGTCCCGAAATCGTCCGTTTCTCTGAGTTGCTCGTGTCCACTCGCGCGGTTCCGTTTCAAAGTGGGACATGTGTCCCGTTCTGGCACGCATCCGGTGCCCTTCTCCTCCAGACGTCGCAATCGCCGTGCCAGTTGGCAATGTTTCGTTAACGATTGCCACAGGCAATCGGGCACATGGTTAACGCGAGGGGCCGTTATTTGGTTCGGTGCGGCGGGAGGTGGAGCGGGCGCGGTTAATGAAGCGGTAAGGGATACGCCGCAATTTTGCGGCTTTGTTGCGCTTTTAGAGCCTCAAGACATTTTTGATGGACGAGACCCGAGAGGCCGAACCGATGACCCTTGCAGCCCCCGCCCGCCTCAGCGCCATTGCGCTGGCCCTTTTCTGCGCCGGTGGGCTTGCCGCCTGCTCGGGCGCGCCCTCCACCGGGGGTGGGTTGGCGCCCGGTCTGGTAAGCCAGATCAATGCGCCGGGTGCTCAGATGGACCGGCAGGCGGCGTTGGGGATCATCAATCAGTACCGCGCGACGCGCGGAGTTGCCCCTCTCACGGCCGACCCGGCCCTCGATGCGCAGGCCCAGACGGTGGCGGCTCAATATGCCAGCACGGGCAATCCTCCGGCACGTCCGGCTGGGGCAACCAATATGCGGCTTTCGGCTGGCTATACCAATTTCGCCGAAACCTTTTCAGGCTGGCGCAACAGCCCGGCCGACGCCGACGTCCTGGCCCAGGGCGACGCACGCCGTGCCGGCTTTGCGGCAGTCTACGAGCCCAATTCAGCCTATGGGGCGCATTGGGTCATGTTGCTGGGACAGTAGGGCGGCAGCTCTGCGGCGGCCTTCGGCGCTTCTAACTCTCGGTCGACGCAACTTCCCCGTCTTCCAGCAACCGCTTGCGCAGTTCGGTGCGGGGACAGATGAGTTTGTGCTCGAGGTTGTCGAAATCGACGCGGGTCATAAATTCGATGGCAAAGCCCGGGTCTAGTATGCGCACGACGCGGCCGACGACGGTTCCCAGCGCCATGGCCATGCCGATTTCGACCTCAAGATCGGCGGATACGGCAGCGCCGGTCATTGAGATATCGATCACGAAGCAATCGATCATCGAACCATCGGCCACAATCAGGGTCGATTGAGGGTTCTTTGGCGTGATGCGCCGATAGCGGCGGTGGTCGGAGACTTCGTAATTCTTGTGCTGTTCGAGCCACTGGACATGGGAGGCGAGGCGCTCGCGCTCCTCCTCGGTCATGTCCAGCGACATCGTGAAGCCAAAACCCATCGGCCGGGTGATCTGGCCGCGCAGCACGCCGAATTCATCGAAATGGGCCGTCACCCAGTCGCCCACTTCACCACCAATTGGAGCGGCGAGGGACATGGTCATGGGCGAAATGCGTTGCACGCGGCAGGCGAAATAGGATGTCTTGCTATTTGTGCTCGGCCACTTTTCGAGGTGATACCGCCCAGGCATATTGGTCATCAGCCTCAGGCGGTCGTCCATGCGAGGCCGCTCGGCGTTGCGGGCTCTGGCCCGGGTCCCCTGTGTCATGGTACTGCGCTCCCAACAGTACCTTACCTTATAGTATTAATCCTTAATAAATGTTGTTTTTCAAAATTGACCGATTGTTGGCCGGAGCTGAATTGTCCTTCATCGGGCCCCTGAGCGAGTAAAATCATGAGCGATACTGTTGTCGATGCGCGAGGACTTAAATGTCCGCTGCCTGTGCTCAAACTCGAAAAGGCGTTGGCGGGTGCCAGGGCCGGGGACACGATTGCGGTGCTCGCGACCGATCCGGTCGCCCGTATCGACATCCCGCTTTACTGCCGGCAACAAGGACATTTGCTGGACATGAACGACGAGGGCGCCGCGATCCGGTTCCTGGTGACGAAGGCCTGAACCGTCAGGGGCCCGGAGCCGAAATTGCTGCCTGCCCGCCATTGGGCATCAGCGATACGATCGAGGAGTCGCCAAAATCGGTTGAAAACGTCTGGTCGACAAGGTTGCCCGTGCCCATCGCCGGCACGCCCGAGCCGGGCCTTGGGCGAGGGAGGGGCACGTCGGCCAGTCGGCCCAGTGTGGCAATGGTGTGGGTGGGCGGAACGATCGTGTCGTTGAGATAGGAAATCTGGCCATCAAGGCCAGCGGAAAAGACCTCGGCGCGCTGCTCGGAATAATCTGCAGCGCCGGCGCCGCAGACATTGGGCCGCATGTCGGTGGGCAGGAGGCCGGGCTGGTTGACGACTGAATTGACTGTACGGCCCGTGCCGCGATAGCCACCGGCAAAGCCCGAAAACAGCATCTGGGCGGTCATTTCGCCGCGCTCGCGCGATGAATTGGCGCCGAAGGTCACGGCCATCAACTGCCGCCCGCCGCGGGTTACGGTGGCGATGATATTGAGGCCCGAAGCGCAGATATAGCCAGTTTTCATGCCGTCGGTACCCGCAAAGCTGGTCAGAAGCTCGTTGTTGGCATGCGAGCGGGAATCGCCGAATGCGACGGTGCGGGTGGAAAACAGCGCATCGTACTGAGGAAAGCGCGCCCGGATGGTCAAGGCGATCATGGCAATGTCGCGCGCCGTGGTGACCTGGGCAGGATCGTGCAGGCCGTGGGGATTGACGAAATGGGTGCCCGAGAGCCCCATGATCGCGGCGCGCGCGTTCATCATATCGACAAAGGCCGGTTCGCTGCCCGCTATGGTTTCGCCAATGGCGACGGCAATGTCGTTGGCCGATTTGACGATCAGAACGTAAAGCGCGTCCTCGAGCGTGATCGCCGTGCCTTCGGGCAAACCCAGCTTGGAGGGCGGGACCGAGAGGGCGTTGGCAGAGGTGATGACGGGGGTGGACAGCGTCGCCTGCCCGGTTTCAATAGCTTCGAAAGCGATGAGTGCGGTCATCAGCTTGGTGAGCGAGGCCGGGTGCCAGGGAATGCCGGCCTCGTTTTCGTAGAGCACCTCGTTGGTGCGCATGTCGATGAGCAGCTGGGGCAGCGCGAAAGCCTGCGAAATGGCGACCGCGAAGGCGCCCAGAACCAGGATACAAATGGATAGCAATCGCCGGACAGACTGCACCGCGCTCACTCCGTTATCGTTTCGTTAGAGCATGATCCGGCCCGATTGAATCGGTCCGGCGCTCCAGGTTGCATGGAAAGTTAGGTGATGGTGGCCTGCAAATGGCAATCTTCTGCGCTTCCGGTGCTCACGTACCAAATGTACGCTCCGCTCCGGTTCTCAAAGACTACCATTTTCGGCTCACCCTGGCCTAACTGTTCACACAACCTAAGGTTTTGCTTTGTCGCGCGGCCGAACCGAAAAAGTCTGGAACTTTTTCTGGCCGCACTCCGGTGATCAGTCGAATGCTTAACAGGGCAAATTTGGCTAAACAATGCCCGCAGGGCGTTGTCCAACAACTTGGCGCGTGTGTGGTCTTTTGGCCAAGGGTTCCCTTTCGTAACCATGGACACTATATGTACCCAATCAACGCAAGGAATTTTGGCCATGGCCAGTATTGAGCCTGATGAAGCGACCGTATGTACGGCGATGGGGGATATCCTCAACCGGATCGGCGACAAATGGAGCGTGATGGTGGTGGGCCGGCTCAAGGGCGGCACCATGCGGTTTTCCGAGCTGCGCCGGGCCATCGACGGGGTCTCGCAGCGCATGTTGACGCTCACCTTGCGCAACCTGGAGCGCGACGGGTTGGTGACACGCACCGTTTATGCCGAGATTCCCCCGCGGGTCGAATACACGCTGACCGAAATGGGGAACACCCTGACGGGTCCTATCGGCGCGCTGTGGGACTGGGCCGCCGCGCATCAGGACCAGGTGGCGCGGGCACGAATGGTTTACGACCGCGCGCAGGCCAACGCGGACGAGCCGGTGCGCAGGCGCGCCTGAGCGCTTGGCGCTTGCTGTGTCGTTCGGGTTGGTTCGAGGCACGCCGTTCCCCGATTGCCCTTGCCGCCGTTTCATGATGGGGTATGCGGCTTTTCCGATCCGGTGGATTTTGTGATGGGCAAGGAAATCGAACTCAAACTGCAGATTGCGCCGCAGGCGGCAGGACTGGCCGTTCAGTGGGGCGAGGCGCAGGGGGAGATGAACCTGCGGCCGTTGCGCTCGGTTTATTTCGACACGCCCGGCCGCTCGCTGGCCATGGCGGGCCTGTCACTGCGGACGCGCTATGACGGCGCGGGGTTCATCCAGACCGTGAAGGCGGCAAAGGGCAAGGCGGCGGGGCTTTTCACGCGCGAGGAGTGGGAAAAAGAGGTGGTGTCGGAGCGGCCCGAATTGGGCACGGACACGCCGCTGGCAGGGTTGCCCCGCCAGACCCTTGATGCGCTGGCGCCGCTTTTCTCAGTGGAGGTGGAGCGGGGAAGTCTCGATATAGCGCGTGGGAACAGTGTTATCGAGATGGCGATCGATACCGGCGTTGTCGCTGCTGATGACCGTCGGGCCGATTTCTGCGAGATCGAACTCGAACTCAAATCGGGCGAGCCGCACGCACTGTTCGAACTGACACGGGAACTCGATGCGCTGGTCAGCCTCCGGCTGGGCGTCATGACAAAGTCCGAGCGCGGCTATCGCCTGCTCGATGCAGTTGCCGAAAGCGCCAAGGCGGGGTCCATCGCCCTCTCGGCCGATCTGAGCGTCGAGGACGGCTTTGCGGCGATAGCGAGCGCCTGCATTCGGCAATACCGGATCAACGAAGACATCCTGCTTCGGCGCCGTTCGCCTGACGCCCTGCATCAGGCGCGTGTGGGGCTGCGGCGGCTGCGTTCGGCCCTCACGCTGTTCAAGCCGGTGGTTGCCGACGACAGGCACTCTCATTTTGGCGACGAGCTCAAATGGTTGGCGGCAGAATTGGGTGATGCGCGCGATCTCGATGTGCTCTACGACCGGGCACGATCCAACGAATTGCGGATCGCCATTGCCCGGCTGCGCGAGAGCGCCTATGGGGCGCTCGAGGATACGCTGGGTTCGGCGCGGGCGCGGGCGCTGATGATCGATCTCGCCGAATGGATTGCGGTCGGGGCATGGCGCGACGCCGAAGACCGTGCGGAAGGCCAGACTTCGACCGGCGAGTTTGCCGCTCACGCGCTGGAAAAATCGTTCCGGAAATTTAAAAAGCACAGCGAAGGGCTGGCCGGGTTGAGCGATGAGGACCGGCACGAGGTGCGCAAGCTGGCCAAAAAGCTGCGCTATGGCAGCGATTTCTTTGCCGCCCTCTATGACGACAAGAAGCGGGCCAAGCGTCACCACCGTTTCATCGACCATCTGCAATCGGTGCAGGACCATCTCGGCAAGCTCAATGATATGGCGGCGGCGCCCGGCCTTTTGGCGCGGAACGGGCTCGATGAGACCGACGGCGCCGAGGGCGTCCTGTCGGGCGCCGACACTGCGGACACGCTCAGGAAAGCCGAAACGTCGCGTGATGCTCTTGTCGAGCTCAAGCCGTTCTGGGTCTAGCTCAGCGCGACCCGATAGCGCGCTAATGCGCCTGCAATTGAGAATGGTGCGGGTGGCCGGAATCGAACCGGCACTCCTTTCGGAACTGGATTTTGAGTCCAGCGCGTCTACCAATTCCACCACACCCGCAGCAGATTTGTCGCGGCGGACTATAGGCAAACATCACGCGGCGTCAATTGCCCCAAGGCGCCCTTTTTGAGCCGGATGGTGATTTTATTGCCGGCAATGACCGATCAGCGTGAGAGGGATCGGGTTACTTTGGCGATGCGCTTTAGCTTTGCCGGCTGGGAGATAGATGTCACTCGCCGGTCAAGGATGGCAATAAGCCGCGCGCGTTCCGGGCCGGTAACGACAGAGGCGGCGATCTCGGCATAAGCGGGCAATTGATTGACGGGGGCCGTTTCGATCTGATCGAGTATGATCGGGGCCACTTCCTTGTAGTGGCCGGAACGGGCCAGACCCGCGAGAACCCCCATTGTTGCGTCTTTGGCAATGACCGATCCGGCGTCAGCGGCAGCCAGAATGGAATCGAGATGTTCGGACAGCAATCGCGGTTCGAGCGGTGCCAGTGTTTCGAGGGCCTTTAAAGCTCCCCAGACCTGACGATTGGCGCTCGCATCAAGGCGGGAAAGAAATGCATCGGCGTGCGGCGCGATGAGCTCGGGTGCTCGGTAGCCGATTTCGTAAAGTACCTTGATGGCGTCGTTCGCGACGGCCTTGCTGGTTTTCTGCAGCGCATCGGCCAGCGTGGCGATTGCCGTGTGGTCCCTTTGCGCCACGAGCTGCTCGGCAAGAGCAATATTGGGTTGCTCGTCATTGCGGCCCAACGCACAGGCGAGCTGATCGAGAATGCCCAAGGCTAGCTCCGCCAGCGCTGCAGACGCGGCAGGGACCGGGTAAATGCCCACGCCATCACACTTGGCATGCCCTGCTTGCGCAATTGGTCAATGCAATATTGTTGCATCTGCGCGACCGTAAAACCGGGTTGTCTGAACGCACCAGCCTGGAAGCACAGTGAGCAATAGAGAGACGAGCGGCTGCCATCGGCATTGGTGCCTCCGCCTTCGGGATCCTTGCTCATGGGCATTGAGCAGCTCTGACAAATCGGTCCCACAGCGGCTCCATTGTTTTGGCCCGATCGGCCATCTTGACACCGTTGGGTGTGAACCATAGTAAAACCATGGAGTGTGGTCAATGGTTTTGGAGACATGATGCGAGTCGGGGCCCTGGCAAAGCAAGCAGGCATGACGCGGGATACGATCCGGTTTTATGAGCGCAGGGGGCTGATTTCTTCCCGGCCGTCCGAGGATTCATCCAACAGCTACCGCGACTACCCCGACGACACTGTGGAACGGCTCGACATGATCGCGCAGGCCCGGGCTGCCGGGATGAGTATCGCCGAGCTTGAGGTGCTGGTTCAGGTGATGGAAACCGGCGATCTCGAGGCGTTTGATGCCGACAGCTTTCTCGCGGAAAAAATCGGGGAGATCGAAGCCTCGATTGCCCGATCGCGGCGTTTTGCGGCGCTTCTCAAGGCAACCCGAACGGCGCTGGCTCGCGCGGTGCGATAAGTAAGCTTTGGCGCTTTTTGAACCTTTTGCCGATAATGGTACCGAAGTGCTCGAGTGCTGCGCCGTAAATCCGGCGTGATCATGATTGAAAAGTTGGTGCGGATGGAGCATGGCTTGCCCGCCCGATAGTTGGGGACGACCAATACATGCTTCGCCGCCTTTATGACTGGGCCATGAGAATGGCTGTGAGCCGACAGGCTCCCTATGCCCTGGCCGGGGTGAGTTTTGCCGAAAGCTCGTTCTTTCCGCTGCCGCCCGACGTGATGCTGATCCCCATGGTGGTGGCGGACCGGAAATCGGCCTGGTGGAACGCGACGATCTGTACTGTGGCTTCAGTGCTGGGGGGGATTTTCGGATACGTGATCGGGGCATTCCTGTTCGAGCCTCTGGCGCGGCCGATCATCGACTTCTACCATTACGGACCAGCCTTCGAGCAGCTCCAGCAGTGGTTTGCCGATTATGGATTGCTGATCGTCTTTGTCGCCGGGTTCACGCCGGTTCCCTACAAGGTCTTTACCATCGCGTCGGGGTTTGCCGGGCTGTCGTTGCCGGTTTTCATCCTCGGCTCGGTCATTTCACGCGGCGCGCGGTTCTTTCTGGTTGCGACGCTCTTGTATTTCTTCGGCCCACCGGTCCGCGACTTCATCGAAAAACGGCTCGGTCTGGTCACAATCGTCTTTACAGTGCTTTTGATCAGCGGCTTCGTCGCTATCCGCTATTTACGCTAGGATCTCCCCACTCATGTCGCAGACTTCACCATCTTCATCGGACCGGACCCTGGCCGGTGTGGCTTTTGTTCTGGGGCTCGCCGCCATTCTCGGGGCGCTGGCGTTTCAGTTCATCGGCGGGCTCTATCCGTGCGAATTGTGCCTGACCCAGCGCTGGCCGTACTATATTGGCTTGCCGCTGCTGGCTCTGGCGCTGACCGTCTGGACAAAGCTTACAACGGCAATTCGGGTCGGGCTGATGGGGATCGTTGCTGTGCTGTTTGCGTGGGGCGCCTGGGTCGGTGGTTATCATGCGGGCGTGGAATGGGGCTGGTGGCCCGGGCCGCAGAGCTGCACCGGGGTCGGAGATGACGCGATCAGCCTCGACATGCTTTCGGACATGAGCGATGTGCGCATCGTGCCGTGTGACGCGATCCAGTGGGAGTTGCTGGGCATCTCGCTGGCCGGGTTCAACGCGCTGATTTCGGCAGCCATCGTGGTGCTGCTGGTGTTGGCGATTATCGGGCAGCTGCGGCGCAAAGCCTAGGGCTCCAGTTCGATATCCCAATAGAGGTAATCGAGCCAGCTATCGTGGAGATAGTTGGGTGGGAAGGCCCGGCCATTGTTGTGCAGATCGTGCACGGTGGGCTGGAAGGGCTTCTGGCGCGGGATCATGCCGATTTCGCGCGGGGTGCGATTGGCCTTGCGCAGATTGCAGGGCGAACAGGCCGCCACGATGTTTTCCCAAGTTGTGCGGCCACCCTTGGAGCGCGGCAGGACGTGATCGAAGGTCAGATCGTGGCGCGAGCCGCAATATTGGCACTGGAAACGATCTCGCAGGAAAACGTTGAAGCGGGTAAAGGCGGGGTATTTGGCGGGCTGGACGTAGTCTTTGAGCGAAATGACGCTCGGAAGGCGCATCTCGAAGCTCGGACTTCGGACCACCTTGTCATATTCGGAGACGATATGAACGCGGTCCAGGCACACGGCCTTTATGGCATCCTGCCAGTTCCACAAGGACAATGGATAATAGCTGAGCGGCCTGAAATCGGCGTTCAGGACGAGAGCGGGACAGGCCTGAGGTGACACATGGATTGTCACAAAATCCTCCGGGGCATGGACTTAACCTCCCCGCAACGCTTCCAATCCTGAATGCGCTCTGACCGCTGCCGGAAGCGCTCCGGCGATTCCATTGCTATATTCTACGCCTCTTGTGACAGAGCTGTGAAGAACTTTGTTGAAAAGGTGTGGAGAATCCAACCGGCTAGAGGACTTTCTGTCACGCGCCTAAATGTGCTGGCGCAGGAATTCAGTGGCGGTCTCAAGGCCGTCCTGCGCGATGGTATGGCCTGAACCCGCCGAAATGTGCAGCCGTGCGTCGATCCCCAGATCGAGGAGTTTGGGTAACGCTGTCTCGCTGCCGATGACTGGTACCACATCGTCGATATCGCCATGAATCAATAGAACAGGGGGCTTTGCGGCGATCTCGACTTCGAGCTTTTCGGGAGCGACGATGAGGCCGGAAAAGGAGATGATGGCCTTGAGAGGGTCAGCCAGGCGCAGGCCGGTATGGAGCGCCATCATGGCGCCTTGGGAAAAGCCGGCGAGGATGGTGTCGGCGGGGCCAAGGCCCGTCTGGGTCCAAAGGTCCGCAAGGAAGCTGTCGATGACCGGACGGGCAGTGTCGGCGCCCGCGAGGCGCGACAGAGTGCGGTCGCCTTCGAGGTCGAGGGGAAACCATTCATAGCCGAAGGGATTGCCGCTGCAGACATGAGGTGCGTTGGGCGCGACGAAGATCGTGTCGGGGAAGCTGTCGCGCCAGAACTGGCCCAGCGCGATGAGGTCGCGGCCGTCCGAGCCGTAGCCGTGCAGCAGGACGACGAGGCTTTTCGCCGTGCCCGAAGCAGCGGGCAGCATGGGGCCGGAGAGCTTTACGGGTTCTGTCATGGATGGTCCTTGCACTTTTAAGAATCAGAGCGCGTCCCAAGCGTCTGAATTCTTCATAGCGGAGAAATAGCGCCAGAACATCAGGGCGGCGGCGCCCCTGTGTGGCGACCACTGGGCGGCAAGCGGGATCAGATCTTTCGGCAGCGGGCGGCCGGGCAGGTCGAAGGCGTGCTCGACGGCTTTCTGCAGCGCGAGGTCCCCGGCCGGGAAAATGTCGGGGTGGCCGGCGCAGAACAGGAGGTAGATCTCGGCGGTCCAGGGGCCGATGCCCTTGAGGCGGGTGAGGGTTTCGATGGCGGTGTCGGGCTCCATCACGTCGATGCTGGGAAAGTCCAATCCCTGTTCGGTGATGGCGAGGGCGACGCCGCGGATGGTCTCGAACTTTCCGCGCGAAAGCCCGGTTTTCCTCAAGGTTTCCTCGTCGAACCCCAGATAGGCTTCCGGCGTAATCGCGCCCAGCGCTTCGACCCGGCCCCAGATGGCGCGGGCCGAAGCGACCGAGAGTTGCTGGCCGCAGACGATGCGGGCCATGCCCTCAAAGCCGGATGGCGAGAGGCGCAGTGTGACCTCGCCAGCCCGAAGGATCGCGGCGGCAAGGCGTTGATCGCGCTGGCTTAATCCCTCCAGATGGGTGGCCAGCGCTTCGGCGCTGTCGAGCCGGGCTGGAGTGGCGAGGGCGCTCATGGTAGGGGCTTTCAAAGAGGATCTGCTGTTGGTCATGTCATTCCCATCTCAACGTATTTTCCGCTTCGCGCCAAGCCCGAACGGGCTTTTGCATCTGGGGCACGCCTATTCGGCGCTCTATACCGATCATTGGGCCAAGGCTCTGGGCGGAGCGTTTGTGCTGCGGATCGAAGACATCGATACCGTGCGGTGTCGACCCGAATTTGTCACAGCGGTTTTTGAGGATTTACAATGGCTTGGGCTGGAATGGCCCGAGCCGGTGCGTGTCCAGTCACATCATTTCGATGACTATCGGGCCGCGGCGGATCGGTTGAAAAGCAAGGGTTTGCTCTATCCGTGTTTTTGCACGCGGGCCGAAATCAGGGCGGCGAGCGATGGGCGGGCCGATCCGGATGGGGCGCCGATCTATCCGGGGACCTGCCGGCATCTTTCGGGGGCTGAGCGGATGGAAAAACTGCGGGCGGGAGCACCGGTGCAGTGGCGATTCGATATGGGGCAAGTAATTGAAGGAAAAAAGCAATTTTCGATCCGCGAGGCTATGCCCGACCCGTCCTGTGAGGTGGTCGAGCGCGGGGCCGAGCCGGAGCGATGGGGGGACGTGGTGATCGTGCGCAAGGATACGCCGACCAGCTATCACCTCTCGGTGGTGGTCGATGATGCCATCCAGGGGGTAACGCATGTGACCCGGGGGATGGACCTTTATGCGTCGACAGATATTCATGTTGTTTTACAAGAGCTTATGGATTTACCGAGCCCGGTTTATACCCATCATTCGCTGATCGTTGGCGAGGATGCGGAGAAGCTTTCCAAGTCACGTGGGTCGGAAAGCCTGGCCGGGCTGCGGGCGCTGGGGATTACGCCGGACGATATCAGGGCGCAGCTGGGGTTTTGAATTCTGGCGCCAACAATGGCGGGAAAAGGTGTGGACTTGTGCGTTCGGGACCACAACATTTGCGCAAGATTGGCGTTTCGGTGAATCGGGTGTTCCGGCGCCTCTGGCGCGGGGTGACAAAATGGGGCATGACCCGATGGCGATGCCGTGTCGTATACATTTGTATCGAGACATTTGAGAAAGCGATCCCATGGAAACCTCCCTCAATATCCTGATCGTTCTGGCGGTGGCCGCCGTGGCGATCATTCTGGGCATGGGGCTCTACAACATGTTCAAGGGCGGGTCGGGCAACACCAGCCAGAAGCTGATGCGAGCCCGCGTCATCATGCAGGCCATTGCGGTGGCTCTTTTAATGGCAGCTCTCTATTTCTTCGGTCCGCAGAGATAGGCGCGTAGGGGGGACATACGCATGGTCAAGCTCAACAAGATCTATACCAAGACCGGCGATGACGGGACGACGGGGCTGGTGGACGGGCCGCGGCGGCAAAAGGACGATCTGCGGGTCGAAGCCTATGGCACCGTGGACGAAGCCAATGCGGCGATCGGGCTGGCCCGGCTCTATACAAAGGACATGGCGCGGGTCGACCATGCGCTGGGGCGCGTCCAGAACGACCTGTTCGATCTGGGGTCGGACCTTGCAACGCCCGGTTCGGACGAGGGTCGAGCCTATACAGCATTGCGGGTGACGGCGCGGCAGGTCGAATGGCTCGAGGGCCAGATCGATGCGTTCAACGAAGCGCTGGCCCCGCTGACATCGTTCGTCCTGCCGGGAGGAACGTCGCTTTCGGCGGCGCTGCACCTGGCGCGCACCATAACGCGGCGGGCCGAACGGGTATGCGTTTCGACCCGGCGGGAAGAACCCGATCTGAACCCCGAAGCGATCCGCTACCTCAACCGGCTTTCGGACCTGCTGTTCGTTCTGGGCCGGGTTGCCAATGGCAATGGCAGCAAGGACGTGCTGTGGGAGCCGGGGCGCAACACGGGGACTGCCAAGGAGTGAATGCCCGCCATGCATCTGAAGGGATGGATGCTGCCACGCTGTTGCCGTATAGACTTACCAAAATTTGAGCAGGTAACGAAGACGGACGCCGGACTTTGAAAATCTATTCGTTTATGGCGTCCTTGAAATGGCCTGCAAGCTTTCAGGGCAAGATCTTTCTCGTCTGCTTTGTGTCGACCCATGTGCCGCTGCTTTCGCTGCTGGCGTTTTTTGTGGTCCGATCCGAACTGGGCGCGAGCCTTCCCGTGCTTGGCGTCGCGACGCTGGCCACGCTTTTGGGCACGGGCCTCGCCTTTGCGGCCATGGCGGCGATGATGGAGCCGATCCGGCGATCGGGCCGCGCGCTGTCGGACTATCTGGCGCAGGGTGATTTCCCAGACCTGCCGACCGACTATACCGACGAGGCGGGGCAATTGATGTCGAACGTGCAACGCGCGGTCGCGACCATCGATCGTCAGGTGGGGCGGCTGGCCGATGTGGCGCTTTCAGACGACATGACAGGGGTGCGCAACCGGCGCTGGCTCAACGAGTACGGCATTCCCATGTTCGAGGATTACAGGAAGGCCGGAAAGGGCTTTGGCCTGCTGGTCATCGATCTCGACCAGTTCAAATCCATCAACGACACCTATGGCCACGCGGTGGGCGACCAGGTGATCCTGGCGACCGCTGATGTCATCGGCGAAAACATCCGCGCCACCGACCATCTTGTGCGGACCGGGGGCGACGAGTTCTGCGTGCTCATGCCATCGGCCAGCAGCAGCGAGGTGGCGATGGTGGCCGAACGGCTGCGCCGGGCGGCCGGGCAAAGCTCGGGCGCGGCGGGGCTGGATCATCAGGTCACCGTGAGCATCGGTGCGGCCAACCTGCGGCGGCAGGACCAGGGGTTCCTCGACACCTACAGACGGGCGGATACCTTTCTTTACAAGGCCAAGCAGGGCGGCAGGAACAACGCGGCCATCGCTTCTTAGAAAGCCCCGGATTTCCGGCGATGTGCGTGATATTTCCCCGCTGTTCGGGGGCCGTTTTCAGGCGTATTATCGCCACCAGGGCGGCGGAGACTTCAAGGGGAGGTCGGGCTCGCCCGTCAGGGTTTGAAAAATGCCCAAGGTCTCACATCTCTTTTTCCAGAGTGGCATCGTCTTTCTCATCGTCGGCATCGGGATGGGGCTGCAGATGTCGATTTCCGGCGTCCATAACGTCACCGGCGCCCACGCGCATCTCAACCTGCTCGGCTGGGTGACCAGTGCCCTGTTCGGCGGCTATTACGCACTCAACCCGGCCAAGGCGGCATCGCGTCTCGCCATGATCCATTACGGCGTCTATACGCTGGGCGTGGCCGGCATGATCGTGGGGCTCTATTTCCTGTTGCAGGGCAATGCCAGCTTTGAGCCCCTGGTGGTGATCGGCTCGCTCGTGACGTTCGCCGGGGTCCTGATCTTTGCCTACACGGTCTTTGCACCGGCCAGAACGGTTGCGCCTGCCCGGCCAATGGCAGCGGAGTAGCATAACCTCGGGCGAGGGCTGAGGGCTCCCGCCCGGCGCAAGGATCGATGGTTTTGTGCGTCGCTCCGATGGAGGCGGGCCGACGCACCGGGTTTTCTTTTGGCGCGCGTCCGGGCGGCAGAAATGCTAATTGAGTTGGCCGAACGCTTCGATACGCCAAGCGCCAAAACGGGGGACCCGGCCGATGTTTCTGCCGCTCTATGACAGCAACAAGATCGCCCATATCGAGCGGCCGTTCGTCAATTACGCGCTGATCGGGTTCAATATCGTCGTGTTCCTCCTCCAATGGCTGGGCGGACAGGACGGGCTTTTCATGGGCCAGATCACCTATGGGATGATCCCGGCTGTGGTGAGCGGAGCGGTGGAGGGACCGGCGCCGTGGCTGCCCGATCACGCAACGATCCTCACCTACATGTTCCTGCATGCCGACTGGCTGCATCTTTTATCCAACATGCTGTTCCTGTGGGTGTTCGGCGACAATGTCGAAGACGCCATGGGGCATGTGAAATACCTGGTGTTCTATCTTGCCTGCGGGGTGTTGAGCGGGCTGGCGCATCTGCTGATCTTTCCCGGTGCCATGGGCCCGCTGGTCGGCGCATCCGGGGCAGTGGCGGGGATCATCGGGGCTTATCTCGTGCTCTATCCCAAGGTTCGGGTGTTCGTTCTCAACAGGCTGATTATCACCTTTCCGCTGGCGCTTCCCGCCTGGGTGGTGCTGGGGCTGTGGGTGGCGACCCAACTGTTTTATGTCTTTATCTGGGGCAATGACGGGGTTGCCTGGTGGGTGCATGTCGGCGGCGTTTTGGCGGGGGCGGTGCTGGTCGTTGTGTTCAAGCGGCGGCAGGTGCCGCTTTGGGGCGGGTAGGGGCGAAACGAGGGTGCTTTTGGTGTACGCTCAAGGCCCCCTCACCGGCCTGCCGGCCACCCTCTCCCCCTAGGGGCGAGGGTTTTTCTTGCGGAGGCGGCTGGTATGAACGGCAGCGCCGTAGAGGCGGACCCTCCCTGGTCTGGGCGAGAGGCGCCATGCATGCCTGTGCTCCGCTGTCATCCCGGGCGAAGACCCGGGATCGAGTAGCCGGCGGCGTGGTGTTCCTTTTGGGCTCCGGGTGTACTGGGCCCCGGCGCAAGGCCGGGGTGACGGTGGTGGATTGGGGAAAGCGCAATCAGAAGATCGCGGACAAATGCCCTGGGATCGGCTTTCGGGCCAATGGTTAATCGGGGGTAAGGGTTTCTTAGGCGTGAGCCGCTAAGACTGGCAAACAAACGCAGAAGCGACAAGGAACGGGCACGATGAGCGATATTGCTGCGACGGCGGTGGCCATGAAACAGGCGCAGACCGTTCAGACCGCCCAGATGCTGATGGTCAAAAAGCAGCACGAAATGGAAATGAGCATGATCTCCATGCTGGCCGAAGCCGTCGAGAACGTTCCTGCGCCGGCGCCCGCCGGGATGGGCGCGAAGGTCGACAAGCGGGCTTAAGGCGTCGCTACCTCTTTGTTGATGAGGACGAAGAACGTCAAATCATTCATCAGCCGTCGTTTTTTTGTCCGAGGCCGGCAAATACTTCTTCGTGAAAACAGCGGATGCCAACCTGAAGGTCGATATTAACGGCCAAGCATAAACAATGGCGGCCATAACCTGGTTGCCTGCACCTTTCGACAAGGCAGAGAAACCACTGGCGTACAGAAATACCGCGAGCAGCCAAACATACCAATCAAGCTGGTGAACTCTCCAGGCGGCCCAAAATGAGGCTTTCATGGTCCTGTCATGCGTTGCCATATCATGCCGCTGGTCAGAGTTGCTCATGCCTCAGGCTCGGATGGGGATGAGATCAACAGTGTGGCACAATAGGAGCGGGTAATGAACTCCTGTTCGTCCCGCGCCGATCATCCTGCCCATGCTCGATAGGCTCTACGCTGCTTCCACGGCCTCGCGCAGGGCGCGGACCAGGGCGGCTTCGATCTTGCCGGCGGCGCTCATGCCCTCAAGAATGGTCAGCGCTTCGGATGAGGGCATGGCGGGCTTATAGGCGCGGCGCTCGCTCAATGCGCCGTAGATATCGCAGATGGTGACGATACGGGTGAGATCGTTGATCTGCGAGGACATAAGGCCATCGGGGTAGCCGCTGCCATCGAGATATTCGTGGTGTCCCCTTACGGCGGCCAGGATGTCGGTGCCGAGATTGGCGTGGGCCTTGAGGTAATCATAGCCTTCGACCGGATGGCGGGCGATCTGGTCAAATTCCTCGGGGGTGAGCTTGCCGGGCTTTTCGAGGATGGCAACGGGGATGGCGGCCTTGCCGATGTCGTGGAGCAGGCCGGCGGTGGTGAGTTTTGAGATGTCGGCGCGGCTCATTCCGACCTTCTGGGCGAAATTGGTGAGAACGCCGGTGACCAGCAGGCAATGCTGGTAGGTGCCATGGTGATGGGTGCGGACCGTATCGAGCCATTGGTCGAGCCCGACCGCCCCGAGGCTGACGACGATGTCGTCACTGGCGCCCGACAGGATGACGGAATTGAGCGCGGTGCTGGAGCGCAGGGCGTCAAAGGCGCTGCCGAGCGCTTTCGAGGCCGTGTGGGCCGCGGCTGCGGTCGCCGGAATATCGGGCAGATCGGCCAGCGGCTGGCTGGCCGAGAGCAGGCGCTTGAGCCCTTCGGGGGTCAGGGGGCGCGTTTCGGTGGCGTGGGCGCCCAGAACGTTGGCCTGAACCATTTCCACGCGGCGGCCCTCGGTGACGAGGAAATAGCGGGGAATTTGCCGTTCGAGGGCGTGCAGGCTCTTTTTGAGGCGGTCGATGGTTTTGGTGCTGGACAGATCGGCATCGACAAGGATTGCCGAATAGGCCGAGAGGTCGATGTTATCGATTGCATTGAGGGGCTCGACACGGGCAATCGGGGGCCAGTGGGCAGCCGGGATCTGCTCCCCTAAAGGACTGTCTGTGACGATCAAGACGGCGTCGCTCGAACCGGTCAAGCTGGTGATCCGCTGTTCAGCCGCCGTGGGTGGCGGCTCCTCCGCTATCCACTTTGCGCTCCAACCGTCAATTTTTGGTAAGTGGAAATACGGGGCCCGGGTCGGCTCAGACTTCCAGCAGCGTTTCGATGACCCGGTGGCCGTCGGGGGTGTTCCAATGGGCGGGGCCCTGGAGCACGGCCAGTTCGCACCCTTCATCGTCGACGAGGATGGTGGCGGGCAGGCCGAGCGTCACGGCCTCGTTGCGCAGGCGCTCGAAGAGCTTGTAGCTGGGGTCGGCGAAGAGCTTTAGATTTTCCGCGCCGATCTCTTCGAGAAACAGCGCAGCGGCGGTGGGGCCATCGGCGCCGATATCGAGGCTGATGGCGACGACTTCGAAGTCCTCGCCGCCATATTGCGCTTCGAGCGCGTCGAGGAAGGGCATTTCCTCGCGGCAGGGGGCGCACCATGTGGCCCAGAAATTGATGAGCAGCTTCTTGCCGGCGAAATCGGAGAGGATAACGGGGTTTCCGTTTTCGTCCTCGAACGCCATGTCGGCGTAATTGCGCCATTGGGACGAGGGCAGAAGGGCGGCGAGTTCGCCGGTTGCGGCGTCGTCGATGGCCTGGGCGGCCTCGGCGCGCACGGGGCAGGTCGCGGCGGTTGCGGTGCCATTGCTAACCCAGACGGCCACGGCTATACCTACCGCCGCTGCGAAAAGGCCCGTGCCAAGTATGATGGGGCGGGGTGATTTTCGCTTTTCGTCCTGATCCATAAAACCATCACTCGCAAATTTTTCAAATAAGAGGCGCCGATGAGCAATCGCATGTGGGGAGGCCGCTTTTCGTCCGGCCCCGACGCCATCATGGAAGAGATCAACGCTTCTATCGGCTTCGACAAGCGCCTTTACAAGCACGACATCGCCGGATCGATAGCGCATGCAACGATGCTGGAGACAGCCGGCATTCTGACGCGCGACGATAAGGACGCCATCATCTCCGGTCTAGAGACTGTTCGGGGGGAAATCGAGGCGGGGGACTTCACCTTCTCGCGAGCGCTCGAAGACATCCACATGAACGTGGAATCGCGCCTGAAAGAGCTGGTGGGCGAGCCGGCCGGGAGATTGCACACGGCGCGCTCGCGCAACGATCAGGTGGCGACCGATTTCAAGCTCTATGTGCGCGACGGGCTCGATATGCTGGCGGCGCAGGTCGAGACGCTGCAAAAGGTGCTGGTCGAGAAGGCCGAGGCCGAAGCGGGCACCGTGATGCCGGGGTTTACCCATCTGCAGAGCGCCCAGCCGGTGACCTTCGGGCACCATATGCTGGCCTATGTGGAAATGCTCGAGCGCGACAAGGGGCGGTTGCTCGACGCGCGGCGGCGGCTGAATGAAAGCCCGCTGGGAGCAGCGGCGCTTGCCGGGACGTCGTTTCCGATCGACCGGGAGATGACGGCAGAGGCGCTGGGGTTTGACCGGCCGATGGCCAATTCGCTCGATGCGGTGTCGGATCGTGATTTTATTCTGGAAACGCTTTCGGCGGCTTCGATCTGCGCTATGCATCTGTCGCGGCTTTCCGAAGAGCTGGTGATCTGGTCGTCGGCGCAGTTTTCGTTTGTGCGGTTGTCGGACAAGTTTTCGACCGGCTCCTCGATCATGCCGCAAAAGCGCAATCCGGACGCGGCGGAATTGATCCGGGCCAAGGTGGGGCGGATCTTTGCGGCGTTCACATCGCTTTTGATGGTGATGAAGGGGCTGCCGCTGGCCTATTCCAAGGACATGCAGGAAGACAAGGAAATCGCGTTTGACGCGCTGGACAATTTCTCGCTGGCCCTGGCGGCGATGACCGGGATGATGGGCGACCTGAGCGTCAACCGCGAGAAGATGGCGGCGGCGGCGGGCGCAGGGTTTTCGACGGCGACCGATCTTGCCGACTGGCTGGTGCGGGCGGCCAACGTTCCGTTCCGCGATGCGCACCACATCACAGGGCGCGCGGTGGCTGCGGCCGAGGCCAAGGGCTGCGGGCTGGAGGGGCTGACGATTGAGGATTTCAAGGGGATCGACGAGCGGATCACCTCACAGGTGTTCAAGGTGCTCGGGGTCGAGAATTCGGTCAAGTCGCGGACGAGTTTTGGCGGGACTTCGCCGGCCAATGTGAAGGCGCAGGTTGCAGCCTGGCACGAGCGGCTGGGGAATTAATCGGTGCATCATTTTACCTATCGCGGCGGCTGGATGTTTGCCGAGGACGTCGATCTGACGGCGGTGGCCGAGGAGATCGGCACGCCGTTCTATTGCTATTCGCAGGCGACGTTCACCCGCCATATCGAGGTGATGATGGGGGCGTTTGCGGGCACCGATACGCTCGTCGCCTATGCCATGAAGGCCAATTCCAACCAGGCCATGCTGGCGATTGCCGCAAAGCAGGGCATCGGGGCGGACGTGGTGTCGGTGGGGGAACTGGAGCGGGCACTGCGGGCCGGGATACCGGCCGACAAGATCATCTTTTCGGGCGTCGCCAAGAGCCGGGCCGAGATGCGGCGCGGGCTCGATGTGGGGATATTGTGCTTTAACGTCGAATCCGAGCCCGAGCTTGAGCGGCTGAATGCGGTGGCTGCCGAGATGGACAAGATCGCGCCGGTTTCGGTGCGGATCAACCCCGATGTGGACGCGAAAACCCACGCCAAGATTTCGACTGGCAAGTCTGAGAACAAGTTCGGCATCCCCTTCGGGCGGGCCGAGGCGGTTTATGCGCGGATCGCTGCGTGCAAGAATCTGAAGGCGGTGGGCGTCGATATGCATATCGGTAGCCAGATCACCGATCTCGAACCGTTCGACAATGCGCTTGCCGTGATGGCCGAACTTGTCGGTCGGCTGCGGGCCGCCGGGCACCCGATCGAGCATGTCGATGTGGGGGGCGGGCTGGGCATACCCTACCAGCGCGACAACACCCCGCCGCCCGACCCAGTTGAATACGCCAAGCTGATGCGCCGCCATGTCGATCCGCTGGGCTGCCGGCTGATCCTTGAGCCGGGGCGGCTGATTGCCGGCAATGCGGGGGTGATGGTGACGCGGGTCGAATACGTCAAGCGGACCGACAAGAAGAGTTTTGTGATCGTCGATGCGGGCATGAACGATCTGATCCGGCCAACGCTTTACGAGGCCCATCACGACATTTTGCCGGTGCAGGAAGCGGGCGCGGGGGCCAGGACCATCCACGCCGATATCGTGGGGCCGGTGTGCGAGACGGGCGATTATCTGGGGCTGGACCGGGAAATCGCCGATGTGGCCGAGGGTGATCTTCTGGTGGTGATGAGTGCGGGGGCTTATGGCGCGGTGATGAGCTCAACCTATAATACGCGCCCGCTGGTGGCCGAAGTGCTTGTCGATGGCGGCAAGTGGCACACGATCAGACCGCGGCAGACGCTGGATGAGTTGATTGGGCTGGATAGTGTGCCTGAGTGGGTGACGGCGGGCGATTGAGGGCGCGCGTTGGCGATGCCCGCTCGCACCGGTAGGTCAATGTTCATGTCGGGCGCAGGCTGTCACGAGCCCTCGAGCCAACCCTGAACGATTGCCTCGTGCTCGGCGATCCATTGCGCGGCGACGGCCTCTGGTGCCTCGCCGCTTTGGGCGGTTGCGCTGAGCCATGCGTTCAAGTCCTGCGCGCGAAACCGGATGCGTGAAAGTAGTTGCGACACAGAGGGCATGTCGTCTTCAAGCGCCGCGCTGTAGGCCACGTGAACATCGACGCTGGCCAATTCGCAGTCGCCGCCTCCATTGGGTTCATCACCGGGGCAATCTGAATCGAGTTCGATCGTATCGTATATGGCGTGCACCCAATCGGGTTCATAACCGTAAAACACAAGCGACTCCCCGCGTGCCTGGAAGCTGGCAAGCTTGGCCCTGAAGATGCTTTCTCCGTAGACCTCAAAGTCCCAGAACTGGTCCAGCCCGAACCGCTCCAGATGCTGCCTTACAATCGCCGTGGAGAGCCAGTCTCCAGCGCCGATCCATATTTCACCCCTTCCATTGCCGTTCGTATCGTATTGGGCCGACACGGCAGCGCTGGCAAGGTCTGAAATTTGCGTCACGCCTTCGGCGAGGGGCGCGGCGACATATATGCCCTGGGTTCCTTCGTAACTTTGCGCGTTCAGGGAAACGCTGCCTTCGTTTCTGACATAGCGTATCAGGTTCTCGGGCTGGTTCTGCAGCCAGAAATCGGGATGGACGTCGATCCGGCCATTGGGGTCGGCCATCGCGGCAAAGACATCGTTCAGGTTTGCCTCCTGGACCGCAGCCGAATAGCCGAGCCTGTCGCTGATGGTCTGCCTGATGACTTCAGCGATCACCTTGCTGGCGTCCCAGGCGAAGCTGGCAATTACGATGTCGCTCTCATCGGAAAAGAATGGCAGTTGAAGCGCTGTGTTGCCTACGCCGGGTCTTATGATGCGGTCGAGCTGATTGCCGGAATAATCGCTGGACGACAAGGGAAGTGCAAACAGTGCGCCGAGCATGAGCAGAGCCGTGCCCGAATAGACTATGCGAAAGCCGGACCGGTCGCGTCCGGTCGATATGGTTTCTATATCTCCTGAAAGATTGCGGAAGCGGAGGGTATCGATGCCGTCGAGGCTGCTGATCTCACGGGTTTCGACGACCGAGCGTGGTACGAAAAGTGTCCGTCCAAGCTCCGAAAATCCCTCCTGAAGCCGCAGAAACTGTTTTCTAAAGCCCTGAACATTGCTCTTTTCATAATCGCTGATCGTGAAGAGCACCAGCAAGATGCCCGCTGAAAGAATGAACACGCCAATCTGGCTGAGCACGTCGTCGCCGCGCACCAGGACCAGAAACAGGATGCTGCCGCCTCCGGTGAGCCAAATGGCTGCCTTCTCTCCAAGGGACAGGCGGTCACGATGAATGTTGTACCATTGGTCGAAATTTGCCCTCGTCTGGCGGAGCCGCTCGGACGGCTCTATTTGCTTCAGCCCGGTTCGAAACGCGACAGCGCTTTCCTGCTTCTCGGCAAGAATTGCGGTGAATTCTATTTCGATGAGTAATTGGAGCAGGGTATCGATCATATCATCCCTGTCCTGCTCGCCATTGCGCAGCTCAAGCAGGCTGCGCACCAGATCGGACCGCACATCGACCTCCTGCGCCCTTCGGCCGCTAACCCGGCTCAGAATGAAACCGGCCAGAATGGCGAAGACACCCGACAGGAAGTAGAGCAGGTCGGTAAGAAATCGCGTGTCGGTCGGCACCACAAAGAACGAGCACAAGGCCACGAAAAGTGTACCGATCAGGGCGGAAAACAGCGCGTTGTTCAACTGGTATCGCCCATGGAGGGTCATGTTGGCGAACAGGATCAGGACTAGGCCGAACACAGAGAGCGACGATACGGGGACGTCAAAGAACACATAGAGATACACGACCGAGAGCGCGGGAGAAAAATAGACGAGCGAGGAAAGGGTGAGCGACTTGAACTCCGTAAAGGCCCAGTTCCATGTCATCTCGGCCAAAAGATAGGTGCCGATCCCGATAAGCGCGCAAATGGCCCAGACCGTCGGATCAAACGCGTAGAAATACAGCCGCTGTCCCGTCGCGCCGAAATAGCAGAGCACGAAAGCGAGCGCCGCGGCATTGGCGAGCGAAACACTGAAGAAGGTCGCTTTGACCTTGGAGCCGATAATGTCCTCGAATGCGATGAGCGCCTTGAGGCTGAACGGCAAGTAGACGCCGGACCCGAACGCAGCGAGAAATGCGAACAATATCTCGCTGTTGCTCGTGAGATCGAGGCTCGTCAGTCGGCCTAGACCGATGGCAACGGCCCCAAAGAACGCGACCAGAACAAGTGACAATTCCATGCGCGAAAGACGCCGGGCCAGGTTCGGCGCGAAAATCTGCATTGCGAATATGGCGATCAGCGGCCACGTAAACGCAATGATGGTGACGTCGGCCTTCTGCGAGTTGTAGAGACCGCGATAAAATCCATAATACCAAAGCGCCAGAAAGAAACCGGCCGTAACGGCGTTCGCCGCCCCATAGAACACGGCTCGAGTGCGAACCAGCTTGAGCGTGTCGCGCCACATGATGGCGGCGCCCGCGAGGCTGCATGCCAGAGCGATTGCTCCGGCGATAACGAAAATCTCGGCAAAGGTCGCGCGATCACCAATTGTCGCGACGAATACCGGCTTCAAGCTCCAAAACAGAATTGCGGTCATCGCGGCAATAACGATGACTGGCATAGGCGGCGACTTCAAAGTCATTCCAATCAGAAATCGGGCTCGAACTGGCCATGCGCGGGACGAAATTGATTCTGGGCCATTCTGCCATATTCGGCCCTTCGATCAATGCGGACTGCATGCGCGCCGCTTTCTCAGAAAGAACAACGCGCAGGGGTCGGCAATCATTCTTGCGACAATGCAGAGAGGGCGCGCGCGATTCCGTTCGATCGGATCGCTTAAAGCGCCGAGCGTGCCAGCGGGATGATTTCGGCCGGCTTGCCCGCCAGCGCGTCTTCGACTTTTTCGATCAGTTGGGCGAGGGAGAAGGGTTTGCCGAGGACGTCGTAGATCAGGGCGTCGAGGCCGTGGGCGCGTTCGCGTTGGTCGGCGAAGCCGGTCATCAAGAGAATGGTCATGGCGGGGTATTGGGCGCCGATGGCGAGGGCCAGGCCGATGCCGTCCATGACGGGCATCTTGATGTCGGAGACCAGAAGGTCGAAATTTCCGTTGTGCTCGTTGGCGATTTCGAGGGCGAGGCCGCCGTCGGACGCGTCGATCACTTCGTGGCCGCTCATTTCGAGCGCGCGCGTGACGAAGGCGCGGACATTTTCATCGTCTTCGGCCACCAGTATGCGTGCCATGGGGCTCTACCCTTATCTCTTGAGCATTTCAGCGCTTCGGTGAATCGCTTCAATGCTCTCAGTCTTTGTTTGTCGCGTTGCCGAAACGCTCTTGTTCTTTATTGCCCCGCCGCCGATCCGTTGCGGCCGTCGACAAAGCTCAGTCGTATATTTGTAACGCCTTGCGGCGGACCGATCAGTTGCGCGTCGATTGCCAATGTATCGCCGGGCAGAACGTTCCGTGTGGCGGGCGTTACCGTCCATTCATAAACAATGGTGCCGGCGGAATCGAGCAGGCTCACCAGCACCGACGGCACGAAGGTTATGCGATTCGTTATGTTGGAAATCTTAGCGTTTACGACAATGGCCGGGTTTCCATTCTGCGTGGTTCGCAAAGTCTTAATTTCGGTGAAATCAAGTCCGATGACATTGGTCTTGAGACCGGCAAGACGATAGAGGCCGTCGAGCTGGGGAACTGCCGAGACGATCTCGGTGCGCAGCGCGAAGGTCGCCGCCACCCCGGCAATGAGCAGGGCAATGATCGCAATGCGGAAAATGCGGCGGAAGCGTGCGATCGGCTGCGCGGCGAGCATGCCGTTGCGGCGGCGGGCCAGGGCCTCGATACGGGCACGGTTGCCGGCACTGTCGATGGACGGGCGCGGATCGTGCGGGGTGGGGGCCGGCTCGGGCTCGGCGGGCGGATGATCTGGGGCGGGTTTGGCGGCCGGTGGCTGTGTGCGCAGGAAGGAGGCGTCGAGCATCTCTTCGTCGGCCGCGGAAAACAGAGTATCGGAATCGGCCCGGAAGATCAGTTCATCGTCGCTGGGATCGGGATCGCGCCGCGCGGCGGCGGGCTCGGGAAAGCCCGGGGTTGCGTACCAGAGTTCTGAACACGCGGCGCACTGAACCTGCCGGCCGGCCGCGTTGAGCGCATCGGAGCCGAGCTTGTAGCGTGTCTGGCAATTTGGGCAGGTGATGATCACACGCGAGGGACCGGTGGCAATTAAGCGAAAATGTTGGCCCAACCCTATGCGGGTGGGGTTAAAACTCTTGAAACGCCGCCTTGATGCGGCCATTGGGAGCTGATGGCTGGTAGGGTAGTGTCCAGCCAGATGATTCGCGGAGAAAAGCGGTTTGATCGCGTTCGAAAATGTGGGCCTTCGATACGGACACGGGCCGGAAATTCTCAAAGACCTGACCTTTGCGATCTCGCCGGGCTCGTTCCATTTTCTCACCGGACCGTCGGGGTCGGGCAAGACCTCGCTGCTGCGGCTGTTGCTGCTTTCGCTCAAGCCGACGCGCGGGTCGGTCTCGATGTTCGGGGAAGACGTTACGGCGCTCGACCGCGACAGGCTGTTGCAAATGCGGCGCCATATCGGGATCGTGTTCCAGGAATTTCGGCTGCTCGACCATCTGACCACATTCGAAAATGTCGCGCTGCCGTTGCGGGTGCGCGGGCAGGCCGAGGCAAGCTATCGCGGCAACGTCGAAGAACTGCTCGACTGGGTGGGGCTGGGCGACCGCATGGACGCGCACCCGGCGGTGCTTTCGGGCGGGGAAAAGCAGCGTGCGGCGATTGCCCGGGCGGTGATCGGCAACCCCGACATCCTGCTGGCCGACGAGCCGACGGGCAATGTGGACCCCGAACTCTCCGAGCGGCTGCTGCATCTGTTCGAACAGCTCAACAAGATGGGCACGACGATCATCCTGGCCACCCACGAGGTGGCGCTGCTGGAAAAGTTCGGCTATCCGCGCATGCTGTTAAACGATGGGGAGCTCGCCATCCATGAGTGAGGGGATCAGGCTCAATTTTTCCCGTCCCAACCCGATCGTTCCGGCCCAGTCGGTGGCCGGGCGCACGCTGATGCTGCTGATCGGGATCATGACGTTCCTGTCCTGCGTGACATTCGGTGGCGTGCTGCTGGTGCAGAAATCGGCGATGGGCTGGTCGGCCGATGTGGGGCGCGAGTTGACCATCCAGGTGCGCCCGCTCGATGGGGAAGTGATCGACTCCAACCTGCGGCTGGCTGTGTCGCTGTCCGAGGCGGTGCCGGGTGTGGCGAGCGCGCGGGTGGTAACGATCGAAGAGAGCGAAGAGTTGCTACAGCCCTGGCTGGGTGAGGGGCTGGACCTTTCCGATCTGGCCATCCCCCGGCTGGTGATCGTGCAGCTTGGCGATCCCAATGCCGCAGATATCGCGCGGCTGGAGAGCGAGATTTCGGCCATTCCCGGGGCGACGCTGGAAACCCATGCCGCCTGGCGGGTGCAGCTCAACACGATGGCCGGGACGATCGTTGTTTCGGGGATACTGGTGCTGGCGCTGATCCTTGTGGCGACCGCGCTGGCGATTGTCTTTGCGACGCGCGGGACGATGTCGACCAACCGCGAGATCGTCGACGTGCTCCACTTCATCGGGGCGTCCAACAAGTTCATCGCCGGGGAATTCCAGGGGCGGTTCCTGTTGCTTGGGCTCAAGGGCGGGCTGGTCGGCGGGCTGGCGGCAATCGTCTTTTTCATCGTGGCGGGCACTGCAATGAGTACCGTGGTGCCCGAGCAATCGAGCGCGCAGCTCGGGGTTTTGTTCGGGCAATTCGCGCTGGGGATCAGCGGGATATTGGGCATTATCGGCGTCGTTTTGGTGATTGCCGGGCTGACGGCGATCACCTCACGCTTGACGGTGAGGCGCTTCCTCTCTCAAATCTCCTGACGTTCCTGCATCAAGGATATCGGCGCTCATGATCGTTCAGGCCATCCGCTCGGCGGTGTTTTATCTGTTCTTTTTCGTCCACACGATCGTCATGGCGGTCATTATCGGGCTGATGGCCAAGCTGACGCCGAACCTGAAATCGGCTGGGTGGAGCCTCGCGCAGTACTGGAACAATGCGGTTCTGTTTTTCCTGCGCTGGCTGGTGGGCATCCGGACGGAGGTAACGGGGGCGGAAAATATTCCCGAGGGCGGGTGCATAATCGGCGCCAAGCACCAGTCGGACTGGGACATCTTTGCCGTGCTGCCCTATGTGGGGCGCCCCGCGTTCATCGCCAAAAAGGAACTGCTCGACATCCCGCTGTTTGGCTGGGCGGCGCGGTGGATGGATACGATCTCGGTTGACCGCAAGAAGGGCAAGGATGCGCTGCCGGCCATGACGCTCGAAGCGCGCGAGGCGCTGGACAAGGGCTGCAGGGTCATCATCTTTCCCGAAGGCACGCGGCGGCCACCGCTCGATGTTCCGGCCTATCGCTCGGGGATCGTGCGGATGTACCTGGCCATGGGCGTGCCGGTGGTGCCCGTGGCGCTGACCTCGGGGCTTTATTGGGGGCGCAACAGTCTCGTTTTGTGGCCCGGAACGGCGCGGGCCAAATTTCTCGAACCGATCAAGCCCGGGTTGTCGGGCGAGCAATTCTTGAAGACGCTGATCGAACGCATCGAGACCGAGACCAACGCCATGGTGCTCGCGGACGCGCAAAAGGGCCTCGCGCGGCCGATTTCGCCCCGGCTGCGGGCCCGTCTCAACGAACTCGAAGCCCAATCGGGCACCTCGTCCTGACCTGTCACGCCTTTGGTGATTTTGATCGTCGAAAAGCGATAGATTGTGTTTTGCCGTAATCGAGACACAATATCTTGACATCGATTGCGAGGGAAGGGACGATTCGGACGTGCATGGGATTGACGCTTCTTTCAATTTGTTCTAATTTTGTTCTTATTGGATCGGCTCGATCTTGCTGCCGGTCGCCAAATCAATTTTTCGCCCTTTTTCGGGCGGGACAGCGCGGGGCCGTTTTCGAGGGTGGCCATGATCAGATTTAAAGACAGCGTGGAAGCGGGCATCGGCGAGACGACGGCGAGTGTCCTTTGGGCCGGACGGTCCGGCCGGCGCTACCTTATGGAGCGCGAGAGAGAAGCCGGCGTCGCCATGGCGCCGAGCCGTCTTTATGCGCTCGAGGACAATGGGGTGATCGGCTGGGCCGGCACCGCCGAGGATCTTATCGGCGATCACCGGGCGCGCGAGAAATTCCGCAGACTGAGTTCCGGTGGCGCGCGCATGCTGTCGCTTGCCGCTCCGAGCGATCCGTTGGCGGTGATGACGCTGGTCTGGGATCTCGAAGGCAGCCGCCGGGCGTTGGGCCGGGCGGCGTGACGGGTCAGATCGCCCGGCTGCGTCAGGTGGCGTGAATTTGGGCCGGCGGATTTTCAGGCGGTAGGTGTCGGTGGTGGGCCGCGCCGTGTGATCGAAGGCGATGCTTAGCCGGTTCATGACGGCTATTGAGCACACGTGTGGCAATTGGCGATCGAGAGAGGCTCTTTTTGCCCTGCGTGCCACCACATGTCGCGCCGGACCGTGGCCGGGCTGTCGGCATCAACACAAGAAGCCTGCATCGCGGACTGTTTCGACACTATGGGACAGCTTGGCCATTATTGTATGGTGCGGGCCTGAAGATCCAAGGCGATCGCAGGACCCGATCGATCATCGGCCAACGTTTGGTTCGGATCGGTTGAGAGAGAGACCGGCATCGCACGGAATCGCGTATTGCATTCGGTGTGGGCCGATGGGCCGGAAATAAGAAGACACCCCGACATTAGAAACGGTATTGGGCTGAGCAACGAGGTCCTTGCAGTTATGGCCGACCCTATAAACTCGCCATCTGCAGTCGCCAAAAATTCCGTTGCTTGGAAATCATATCCCACGCCGTCCATGTCGTGGCTGGTCTCTCGCACCTCAATCACGTCAGAGCCTGCTTCCTGTATGGAAACCTGGACACAAAAACCAAACCGTTTGCCCTCTATGAATACGTCTTCGAGCGTCACGAGATGGTCGGTCTGAGGCAGGAGCCAATCGCTTGCACTGTCGCGGGCAAAATGGTCGCCTCTGTTGCATGGCAGGTTTCGCGTCTCGCGCCCGTACGGAGCCCTTTGTTCAATGATCGGCGTCCAGCGCGATGTCACATCGGCGGTGGGGCCAAGATAAGGTTCCGCATAGACTCCTTCGAGTTCATATTGCGCTGCCAGCATGCGATACCGGTACGGGACCATGACAGGACGGTCGCCCATGTCAGATGGTCGGGCTGTTTGCGCGTTTTCCGATTGCAGCCGTTGCTCAGTGGCCTGGAACTCCCAGCGTTCGGTTATCAGCACTGCGTAGTAGCCGCCGAAATAGAGAACCGGAAGGGCAATAAGCCAGCGCGGTATCCGGCCAAGCAAGGCCTCCAAGCCTATCGACAAGGCCAGAATATTGATGAGGGCGGCGCTCAACACGAATGCGCCCAGTATGGCTGCAATGGTTCCGATCAACGGAAACCACAGAAGCCCCAACAGCAGAATAACGGCGATGCCAATCCAAAACGAGGCCGATTCACGTATCGGTTTTCTCGCTTTTTTGGTCACTTCGGTTTTGTCCGGAAGCTCCCAAGGTCTTTGGTGCCGGCCTTCGTTGCCCGGGTTAATACGCATGTGTCACCGTGCTGAATACAACAGGCAGATTGCAAGGGCACAACGAATGGGGGAAGCGCATATGACGGTAATGGTTAAGGGTGCAACGCGCCGAGATTGCCCACTGGCCCAGTTTCAACCCGAAGCCGACCTGATCGAGTCTCGCAGCGGCGCTGCAAGCAGCCGCACACGTGCAGTTTTGAGGCCCTTCGAATGATTGGCAGGTTCCCATTGACCTCCGATTTTGCTAAGCGACGTGCCGTGGTCCCGTAGCTCAGCAGGATAGAGCATCAGATTCCTAATCTGAGGGTCAGTGGTTCGAATCCACTCGGGATCACCATTTTCTGCCTCGCGGCCGCGGTCGCGGCCTTTAGCCGACTTGTCCGGGTTTTGCGGGTTCTCCGCTTGCCGTCATCACTTGCTCTGTCTTTGGAGACGCCCCATGTCCGCCCCGGCCCTCGCCAAACTGACCCGCGCCATTGAGGAGCTCGAGCGTACGGTGGCGGTCAACAGCTATACCGCCGCCCAGCGCATCGCGCTCAAATCCGAGCTTGAAACCCATATCCAGCGGATCGACGAGTTGCGGCAGGGGCTTTAGCACCCGCGCGCGAGCCGTCTGGCTTAGGGGCGCGCTTGGAAGTCGACATCTGCATAAGGTGGTGCCCAAGCAACCTCCGCCACACCGGCCTTGAGCCGGGGGACCAGTACACTGGGTATCTGGGATGGAGCCGCGGCGCTGCCGGCTACTGGATCCCGGGTCGAGCCCGGGATGACGATGGTGAGGGGCCGCTTTGCGGCCCCTTTTTTTCGCATGCAGGTCAAATGTCGATTTGGATTAGGGCGCGACGACTTCAAACTCGAAGCTTTCGCGGAGCCAGTCTTTGACTGAGATGTCGATCCGGTGCTGACCGAGGGGATCGCCTTCGACGAGGCACCAGCGGGAGCCGACCCGGCCGTCGTCGGGCGTCAGGATGCGGTCGGTCTTTGCCGCTGTGCTGTCTGGCGAAACTGTGCTGCCGGGCGCGCCCCAGCTTCCGGCCGGGCCGGGGAGCTGCAGGGTTTCGCGCAGCGCCAGGAAATCGGGTGCGTTCTCGATCTCGAGGATCCAGCCGAAACAGGCCCGGCCCGGAAGATACGGCACCGTCGTTGTGGACCGCGAAAGTTCGGTTCCGTCCTTCTGCGCGATCCAGACGACGAAATCGGTGCCGATGACGCGCGGCTCGCCGGCTGCCAATGCCGGGGCCGACGCCGCCAGCAGGAGAAGGGCGGCAAGGGAGAGTTTTGGACCCATTGGTGCTTTTCCTTCCGGCGCGTGGCGGCGAGCCGATCGCCGCCTAGAAGTTATCCTTGGCCTTGCGGATGGCGCCGAAGATCTGCCAGGCGGGCGCATCTTCGTGATCCATGGCACGGGCCATCTCGGGCGTATCGGCGCGCAGGAAGGGGTTGGCGGCGAAATCTTCGCCCAGATTGAAGGGAATGGTGGGCTGACCCGCATCGATCTGGGCCTGGGCCTGTTCGGCGCGGGCCTTGAGTGCAGCGTTGTCCGGGTCGATCGAGAGGGCGAATTTGGCATTGGCGAGGGTATATTCATGGCCGCAATAAACCATGGTTTCCGGCGGTAGTGCCTTGAGGCGTTCAAGGCCCGCCCACATCGAATGGGCATCGCCCTCGAACATGCGGCCAACACCCATCGAGAACAGGGCGTCGGCGGAAAACAGCACTTTTTCCTCGGGCGCGAAAAACGCTATGTGGCCCAGCGTGTGGCCGGGCACGTCGATAACTTCGAAAACCGTTTCACCCAGGGTTACCGTATCGCCGCCGCCCACAAGCGTATCGAGACCGGCGATCTTGCCGGCTTCGTCTTTGGGGCCGATGACGTTGCAATCGAAGCGGCGTTTGAGCGGCGCTATGGCGTCGGTGTGGTCGGGGTGATGGTGGGTAATGAAAATGTCTGTCAGCGCCCAGCCGCGCTTGTCGAGCTCGGCGATTATGGGGGCTTCTTCGGGGGCATCGATGGCGGCGACGCGGCCTGACGCGTCATCGCGGACGAGATAGCCGAAATTGTCACTTCGGGCAGGGAAGACGGCGATTTCGAGGGACATGAGCGAGGCCTCCGGTTTTGATTTTGCGGCGAGGGTAGGGCGGGTGCCAGTCACATGCAAGACAACATCGGGGGTTTGCCATGCCGTGTTTGACCTGGACGGGCAAACCGCCCACATAGGACAATTGTGTTTGCATGTGGCGCGAGTGAACAAAACCGATGACACCTGACGTTGACGGTCTGATCCGCTTTTACAAATCGCCGTTGGGCCGGCTGACACGGCAATCGATCCGCCAGCAGGTGAGCGCGCTTGCGGGCGACGTCACGGGCTTGCGGCTGTTGGGGCTGGGGTTTGCCACGCCCTATCTGCGCGGTGCCCTTAAAGGGGCCGAGCGGGTTCTGGCCTTCATGCCGGCGCGGCAGGGGGCTTCGAGCTGGCCGCGCGAGGGGCCTTCGCACACTGTGCTGTGCGATCCGCTGGAAATGCCGCTGACCGATGCGGCAATGGATATGGTGATCGTCATTCACGGGTTCGAGCACGTTGTGGACCCCGAAGACATGATGCGCGAGTTGTGGCGGATCTGCGCGCCCAATGCGCAGGTGATCATCGTCGTGCCGCGGCGCCGCGGGCTGTGGGCGGGGCTGGACACCAACCCGTTCGGCTATGGCCAGCCCTATTCGCGCGGGCAGATGGACAAGCTGTTGCGCGATCATTCGTTTACGCCCGAGGTCTGGCGCGACGAGCTGTTTTTCCCGCCCATTCATTCGGGGCCAATCCTGCGCTCGGCGCGGATGATCGAAAAGGCATCGAAAATGTTCGGGCCGACCTTTGCCGGGGCGATGTGCGTGCGCGCGAAAAAGGAACAGTTTCCCGCCATCGCGCGCCGCAGACGGGTGGAAAAGGCGCTCGGGGCGCCCGAGCTCAGCCCGCAGACGGCGCGCGAGGGGTTTTAGATCATTTCATCGTTTCACGGAAACGGCGCTGCAAGAACCGTTTCTCGGCCTCTGACGACGACAGCCCGATGGCGCGCTGGTAGGACAGACAGGCGGCGGCGCGATCGCCCAGCCGGGACAAAATATCGGCTCGGACGGCGTGATAGGGCTGGTAGCCGGCCAGAGGCTGCGCCAATGCATCCAGGGTCATCATCGCGATGTCTGCGCCCTGGCTGTAGGAGATCGCCACGATCCGGTTGAGTTCGAAGACCGGGTTGGGCCGAAAGGCGAACAGGCCCTGATAGAGAAGGGCGATCTGCGCCCAGTCGGTTTGCATAAAGGTCGGGCTTTCGGCATGAAGGGCAGCAATGGAAGCCTGCAACTGATACGGACCCACAGCCTTGCGGGCCAGGGCCTGCTGAACCAGTTTCAGTCCTTGCGCGATCCGCTCGCGGTCCCATCCAGAGCGATCCTGATCCTCAAGCGAGACCATTTCGCCGGCTTTGGTAAGGCGCGTGCCGGTGCGGGCGGCGTGCAAAAGCATGAGGGCCGCAAGGCCTTCAATTTCCGGCTGGTCGGGCAGCAGGTTCGCCAGGATCGCGGCGAGGCGAATGGCCTCCTCGCAGAGGTCGGCCCGGAACAATTGTCCATCATTGGCCGAGTGACCCTCGGTGAAGATCAGGTAGATGACAGCCAGCACCGCATCGAGGCGTTCCGCCATGGCGTCGGGCTGCGGCACCTCGAAAGGGATTTTCGACTGGGCAATCTTGTGCCGGGCCCTGACTAGTCTTTGAGCCATGGCGTCGTTGGAGACAATGAAGGCCCGGGCGATCTCTGGCGTGGTCAGTCCGGCCACCGAGCGCAGCGTCAACGCGACGCTGGTCATGGCATCGAGGGAGGGATGGCAGCAGGTAAAGATCAGCCGAAGCCGGTCGTCGGAAATGGCGTCGTCTTCAGCAATATTGTCATCGGCGCGGATGATCTGCTCGACGAGTGCGATCTGTGGTGCCTTGGCCCGAAAATTGGCGTCGCGGCGCAGCCTGTCCAGGGCCTTGCGCCGCGCCGTCTGCATCAGCCATGCAGCAGGGGTGGTGGGCAGTCCGTTGCGCGTCCAGTGAACCAGCGCCGATTCCAGAGCGTCCTGCAGGCTGTCCTGGGCAAGCTGGAAGTCACCCAGATTGGCGACGAGGCCGGAGAGCAGCCGTCCGCCATCGTCGCGCATGAGCGCGGCGATGGCGTTCCGGATAGCGGCCTCGTCGACACCACTCGTCATCAGCGGCCATAGTCCTCAATGGGACGAATTTCGACGGCTCCGTGCTGTGCCGCCGGAATGAGCGCTGCATATTTGAGCGCCTCGTCCAGGTTTTCACAGTCGAACACATAGAACCCGCCGAGCTGCTCCTTGGATTCAACGAAAGGGCCGTCCATCGTTTCGGCCTTGCCGCCGCGGACGCGCAACGTTGTTGCGGTGGATGTCGACTTCAGCGCTTCGCCGATCACCAGGACGCCGTCTTTGGCGTAGCGTTCATTGGCGGTCTGGTAGGATGCCATGAAGGCGCCGAACTCGGGCGAGGTGAAGGCCGGCGCGGCGGCGGGATCAGAATAGATCAGGGCAATGTACTTCATTGGGGTTTCTCCTTTGGGATGAGTTTGGACGGAATTGGCCCTGCCGCAAGTCTATAATTGCGACCAGAGCAGGTAGGTGGCTGAGGCCAAAAGCATGAGTTGGGTGCCCACGCCGCCGGCAATGCGCAACGGCTGCATGGGGTTTGCTGCATCAAGGCCGATGGCATGAACGATGCGCGATGCCACGAGCACCAGTCCGAGAGCGTGAAGCCCCCAGCCTGGCATGCCCCTGGCCTCGCAAAGTGCAAGCAGGAGGAGGGCCAGAGCGGCATTTTCGACAAGGTTGCCGTGCCGCCGAATGGCGAGCGCGAGACGCTGGTCGTCGCCGTGATGAACCGAGATGCCCGTTCGTCCGCGGTTCGCGCTGACGATATTGCTCAGAACGAGCACGCCGACCGCGATGATGGCGGCGTAAATGGCAGAAATCTGGAAAAGCATGATGCCCTCGCTGTTGATGGTGCGAGGCATTGACGAACGGAAGACGGCAAATCGACTCCGCTTTGAAAAAAATTCCTGGAATTGCAGATTTCGAGCGCGGGTTGCCGGCCATGGCGAGTTCCGCACACATCAGGGGCGAATGCGGACGGGAGTGGTGCTGGGTAGAGCCAGTACCAGAAAGCTACGAAAATACTTGCTGACCGATCGATCGGTCAGTATAAGGAGGAAAAGAGGACGTGGAAGATGGCAAGGGCCAGCAAGCGGGATGAGATTGTTGCGGCGGCGGTGCGTGTTTTGGCGCGCGAGGGGGCTGCGGGGCTGACGGCGGCGGGGCTGGCGCGGGAGGCGGGGGTGAGCAAGGCCAATGTCTTCCACCATTTCGAAACGCTCAACGCCGTGGTGCTGGCGGCGTTCGAGGTGTTTTTGCTGGGCATGGACACCATGGCGCCCGAGCCTGGGACGGGCCTGCGTGACTGGCTGCTGGCGCTGGGCGCAGAAACCATAGCGCAGATGGATGAGGACCCGGCGCTGGCGGGGGCCTATTTCGCCTTTGCGGCGCGGGCCCAGGCCGATCCCGACCTGCGCGAGCGGCTGGCGCAACTGGCGCAGACCGTTGAGGATCATTTCGTGGCGAGCCTCGAGATGCTGGCGCCTGACGATTTTACCGCCACCGAGCGGCGCGACCTTGCGGCGCTCATCCTGATGACCGGGGACGGGCTGGCCATGCACAGGCAGCTTTTTCCCGAGCGGGGCGAAAGCCAGGCGGCCGGATGGCGCGCCTTTGTCGACAGTATCGTACCGAAAGGACAGTGAGCGATGAAAGCCATCATTTCAGGCGCGGGCATTGCCGGGCTCGCCACCGCCATCGCGCTGAGCCGCGCGGGATGGGCTGTTACGGTGCTCGAAAAGGCCGCCGGGCTGCGGGAAGGGGGCTATATGCTCGACTTTTACGGGCCGGGCTACGAGGCGGCCGAGGATCTGGGGGTGATCGCTGCGTTGAAATCGCACGCGCGCGGCGTGGGGCAGGTCGATTTCGTCAACGGCGACGGGCGCGTCGGATCGCAGATGAGCTACGCGCAAATGCGCGACGCGGCGGATGGGAAGCTCTTCCCGATCCTGCGCGGGGAGATCGAAAAAGAACTGCATGACGCGCTTCCCGATCATGTGGAGCTGCACTATTCGAGCGAGATCGCGGCGGTCGACAACGGGGCAACCGGGGTCGGCCTGACGCTTGCCGACGGGCGCAGCATGGAGGCCGATCTGCTGGTTGGCGCCGACGGCATTCACTCCAAAACCCGCAAGCTGGTTTTCGGCCCCGACCGGGCGTTCGTGCGCTATCTCGGCTATCACACGGCCGCCTATTTCCTTGAGAGCCCGGAGGTCGCCAAGGCGCTGGCCGACGACTTCAAGATGCTGGCGATCAAGGACCGCATGGCGGGGCTCTATGAGGTCGATGCGGCGCGTATCATGGCGTTCTTCGTGCTCCGCGAGGAGAGCATCGAGCGGCCGGCCGATCCGTTGGCGCGGCTCAAGGCGGGTTTTGGCGATCTGGGCTGGGTCATGCCCGAAACGCTGGCGGCGGCACCGGCGGCCGAGGACATCTATTATGATGTGCTGGCGCAGGTCGAGATGGATCGCTGGTACAGCAACCGCACGGTTCTGGTCGGGGACGCTGCCTATGCGGTGTCGCTGCTGGCGGGGCAGGGCGCTTCCCTGGCGCTGGCCGGGGGCCGCGCGCTCGGGCAGGTTCTGGGGGGCGATGGGGATATCGATGCAGGCCTGGCGCAGTTTGACAGCCACTTGCGGCCGCTGGTGCTGGACAAGCAGAAGGCCGGCCGGAGGATGGCCAACTGGTTCGTTCCGGCAAGCCCGGTGCATGGGATGGTGCGTGACTTGGCGCTCAACGCCATGAACTGGCCGCCGCTTTCGGGCCTTATGGGGAAGTTCTTTTCGTTCAGCTCCAAGGGGTTCTCGCTGGCATCGCGCTAGGGCAGCGCTTTTTCCAGGGTGGCGTAGCGGCTGCGGATCAGCCATTTGGTGAGCGTGCGGGCCAGCGTCGGGTGGCCGATCAGAACGATCCTGCCGCTTTCGATTTCCGCCTCGAAACTCGTGTGGCCCATCCAGGCGGAGGTGAGGGCGCGCAACGAGCTGACGATGAACAGATCGACGGCAAAGGCGGGATCTGAATAGCAGAGATCGGGTTCGACTCCCGGCTTGAAAATCAACCAGTAATTGGCTGTCTCGTGGTGCGGCTCATCGAGCGTGAACTGGATGACGCAGCGGTGCGGTGGGAGCTCGAGGCGGTTGATCTTGCGCCGGATGTTCCACATGAGCGAGCGGGCATCGAGATGTTGTAGGGAGACATCGCAATTGATGTTGCGGTGTGCCCATTCCCCGAGCTTTTGAACGAGGGGCTCCAGTTCATCGGCGATCGGGGTGGTGAAATACTCGGCGTGGCCGCTGGTCGTGCCATCGCGGCGCTGGACGAGGCCCTTGGCCTCCATGTCCTTGAGCCGCTTGGACAGCAGGGCTGGCGACATGCCCGGCACGCCGCGCTGGATTTCGTTGAAACGGGACGCACCGGCCCATAATTCGCTCAGGACCAGCAGCGTCCAGCGGGGCTCGAGCATGGTGGACGCCATCGCGATGGGGCAGAAATTGGGGTAAACCGTCTGGCTCATGATGAACCTCCGCGATGAGGTTCCCACACCCTCTCCCTGCCGGTCCAGTTCAAAAACTGTAGCGGGTCTGCTTCAGTTGCAGAACTGGTCCAATGCATGCGTTTTCCGCACTCTGGCCGGTGTTCGAAACAAGGAGAACGATATGCCACTGGTAGATATTGAAGTGATCGACGGAGTCTTTGACGCGGCCCAGAAAGCCCGCATGATCGAAAAGGTGACCGACGCAATGGTCGCCGTTGAGGGCGAGGCCATGCGGGGCGTAACCTGGGTTCGCGTCAAGGAAGTGCGCAGCGGTCAATGGGGCATCGGCGGCAATACGCCGAGCGCCGATGACATTAAGGCGATGGCCAAAAGCTGAGCCTTGCGATGGGGGTGGGCGCAATCCGGCTTGCGCCGGCAGCACGCCTGCCCCGATCGCTCCTGTCTGGCTGCACCCGCTCCGGTTGAGAAATCGGGTTGCGGGTGTTTGCTTGTGTGGATTAAAATGACAAAAATACTCATCTTAAAAGAGGTCGTCTCATGCTCGCAATTTCTCGTTCCCGCCCGATAGGCGTTGTGTTGGGGGCCGCTGTCGTATGCCTGTCGCTGACGGGGGCGGGCGCGGCGCAGACCGCGGGTGGTGAAAGCGGCGGCACGCAGTGCGGGGGGTATCCGGCGCCGGCCTTTCCCGACCTCACGCCGGTGGCAGGTGCCCAAGGCAGCAGCACAATCGCAAGCGGCTTTGGCGATGTGGAGATGCCCACGGCGCCGGAGGCTGCGTTGGGGATGTACACGACCGATGTCGATATCCTGATCTGGCTGGGCTTTCCGCTGGCCGGCAGCCAACCCATTCGCAGCGGCAACGGCTATAGCGAATTCCCGTGTTTTTTCCCGCAAGCGCAGCTTGAGGGCATCACCACGTTCGGCAATTATCCCGATTACAATTACGAAGCGATCTTGCTTGCCGAACCCGATTTCATTCTCAACGGGTTGGGCTATGACGAGGCGGTCAATGAGCGGCTGCCCCAGATCGCGCCGACCTATAGCGTCAACGCTTTCGACGGGCGCTTCTGGCAGGATCATTTCGAGGAAACGGCCGAGGCCCTGGGGCGGCCGGGCCGGTATGGGGCGTGGCTGGAGATATACCAGACGCGACTTGCCGAGGTCCGGGATCTCATCGGGGACGCCGATCTCGTGGTTTCGCCGCTGGGCTATTGGGACGGCACGTTCAGCGCCAGTTGCTATGTCGGGGTCGAATGCGCGGTGTTTGAGGATCTGGGGCTGACGATTTTCGAGGGCGCACTGAGGAACGAGGGGGATGGCGTCGCGCTCAGCCCCGAAGAGATCGGCCAGTTCGACGTTGTCGATTATGCCTTCATCCCGATCAGCGTGGGCGACGAGGGGCTTGCCGCCCACGCGACGCTGATGGAAGAGGCCGCCAGGAACCCGTTATGGGCCCGGCTCAATGTCGTTGAGGACGAGCACATCGTCCCGTTCGAGCTGGAGATGGTGTTCGGCTCACCGAGCGGGCAGCTGGCTTTTCTCGAGGTCGTGGCGCAGACGCTGTCGCAGTAGCGGCTGCCCTTTTTACTGCTGCTTGCCGATGCGGCCCAGATGGGTGATCGAAAAGCCTTCGGGCGATTTCAGCCCATAGCCCAGCATCCGGTCGAGGCCGCAATGGGCCAGCCACAGCGCGCCGAGCAGGACAAGAAGCGGGATGGCGGCCAGAAGGCCCACGGCCAAAAGGGCTGCGCCGAAGCCATAGATATGGACCAGATTGTAGCAGAACGCCCCGACGCGCGGGCCGAGGGCGTAGGCGGCAAAGCTCAGATCGGGCGCAAAAAAGATCAGCAGCGCGACCCACCAGGCCATTGTGTCATTGAAATGGATAAAGAGCGCGAGGCCGGCGGCCAGAACGAGCAGGCCCTCGACGCGTTGCCAGAGAACAGCGTGGATCATCGGGGGGCCTCCGGTCAATCAGGTTTGCGCACCTTATTGAACGTTATCTCCCGACGCAATGACAGCGTCGCGGAACCAGCCGCCGACGATGTCGCGATAGGTGCCGGTGCGGGTGAGGCGCTCTGTGAGCGCGTCGAGTTCGGGCTCGGTCCAGCCGTCCGGCTCGGTGACCTCGATCCAGGCCTTGAGGTAGTGCTGGGGGGCATAGACGTGGCCGTAACCCACAGGCGAGGCCTGGGAGATCAGCAGATCGAAGGTCACCTGCAGGAAGGTCACCACGGGATACCAGGTGAGGTCGGGCGACACGTCGGGCGCGCGCTGGCCCTCCAGCCATGCGGGGCTGCGATAGATCATGCCGGGGTCGAAGAACACTATCGGGTCGCTGCCGTACTGCAGGTAGAACAGGCGCAACGGCCCCCATTGCCTGCCGCCGGCCTCAAGGCCCTCATACTGGTTGGCGTAGCGCACTATGGACCCATCGCCGACCTCGGGGAGCCAGGCGGGGCTGTCGGGATTGCGGGCGCCGGTGACATCACGCCAGACCTGGCTGGCAAAGGGCGGGCCGGCCCAGAGCGCGCCTTCCACCGGATTTGAGAGAAGATTGAACAGGTTGATCGAGGCCTGAGAGGAATAGGCGCCGAGCGAAAGGCCGTGGAGGTAAAGCTCAGGGCGGGTCTCTGGCGGCAGGGCGTCCCAGTAATCATAGACGATATCGAAAAGGGCGCGGGCCGCCTCGACCCCCACATTGGGCTCGGACACCAGCGAGAGCGAACTGGTGAGATAGGAATATTGCAGGGCGACGCTGGCCACATCGCCGCCGTGCAGAAATTCGAGCGTGTCGATGGCGGGCGGCTGCACCCAGCCGGTGCCGACGGGCATGATGAGAACGAGGATCGAGCGCTCGAAGGCCCCGACCCGCAGCATTTCATCGAGCGCAAGCCGGGCCCGTTCCTCGACGGTTTCGGCCGATCGCAGCCCGACATAAACCCGGAGCGGATCGATGGCGGGCTTATTGGTGATCTCCTCAATTTCGGCGGCGGTGGGGCCGGACTGGACATAGATGCGGGCGTCGAGCCCGATGGTGTTCCAAGGGACGAGCGAGGCGGCACTGCCCGAGCGCAGGGGATCCTGGGGCTGCTCCTCATAAGCGCCGGCGAGGGTATCGAGATTTGCATAGAAACGGTCGGCGGCATTGAAGGCCCAGCGGGCGAGCACGCCGTTGACCGTGATGTTGGTGACGATGGTGACGACCAAAATGCCGCCCACCAGCGCGACGCGCGGCGGGATGATGAGCCGCAGCCAGCCCGAGACCAGCCGGACGCCGGAGACGATCAGCGTGCCGAGCAGGATCAGGAACAGCGCCGGCAGAATGGCTATGGCGACGACGTAGATGGGCTGGTTGGATTCGACCGAGGGCATGTCCATGACGGCGCGGATCGAATTCTGCCAGCCGGTCGAGAGCCACAGGCACAGGAATGCGAAGGCGGCTCCGGCGCCGATCATCGCCCATTGGGCATATCGCACCCAGCGGCGGCGGGGCGGGCGCAAGCCCATGAAGTTCCACAACCATTCGAGGAAAACCCCGATGCCGTAGCCGGCCGCGAACACGCATCCCGACAAAATGCCCTGGATGAGAAAATGGCGGGGAATGAGTGAGGGCGTGAGCGAGAGCGCGAAAAACACCAGCCCGAGAAACACCCCGCCAGCGGGCAGGCGCAGGATGAAATGGCGCACCGGACGCAGGGGCCGGAAAACGGGCATCATTGCACGGCTCCGACGGCGACATTGGCCAGATGCCAGACGCCCCAGATGGCGGCGGCGGCAATGGACAGGCCGAGCAGGGCGACGACAATGCCGCCGATGATGACAAAGGCGTCCCTGTTGATCCAGCCCAGGCACAGAATGGCGATTCCGGTGTTGGGGACTGCGTTGATGAGGGGGATGGGCAGCATCATGGGCAGGCTGACCACGATGATAAAGACCGCCAGAAGCGGTTGCAGGGCCGGGGCGGACACGAAGGTGAAGCGGGGGCGCGAAAAGCGGCCCATTGCGGCGGCCATGCGCGCAAAGAGTTTTGTAACGCGCATCAATGCCTTGGCCGGGAGCTTGCGGCGCCTGATCCAGCCCGGGAGCGTGAGGGGCGCATTGAAGAGCATGGCGATGGAAAAGCCGATGATGGCAAAAGCAATGGTGCCGCCATAGCCGGGTGGGCCGGGCACCATGTTGAGAACGGAAAAGACCAGAATGACCACGATATGGGAATGGACGCCGAGCGCGCTGATGAGGCTGGCGACGGTAAAGCGCGGGTCGGGCTTTTGCTGGGAGGCGTGGAGCGCTTCGAGCAGGCCACCGATCTGAACTTCCACGGGCGTGGGTCCGGTTTCGGTGACTGTCATGGGCTGACCTTGGAAAAGGGAAACGGAGGTGGGGCAATCATGGCCTCATGGTGTGTCGGGATCAACCGGCAAAAAGCGCGCACGCCGGGCGCTTCCATTTGACGATGAACGGCTCTATGGTCCGCCCGGCCCCGCAACGGGGGTATGCCAGACCGAATTTATGTGAAGCGCCATGAGTGACAAACCCGTTCCGCAACCGGGGATATTGACCATTGCCCCCTATGTACCGGGACGTTCGAGCGCGCCGGGCAAAAAGGCCAACGATACCATCAAGCTCTCGGCCAACGAGTCGCCGCTTGGGGCGAGCCCGAAGGCCATCGAGGCTGTGAAGGCGGCGGCCGAAAAGCTCGAGATCTATCCCGAGGGCTCGTCGCGCGAGCTGCGCGCTGCGCTGGGCGAGGTGCATGGCATCGATCCGGACCGGATCGTTGTCGGCGCGGGCTCCGACGAAGTGCTGCACCTTCTGGCCCAGACCTATATCGGGGATGGGGACGAGGCGGTGATGAGCCAGTATGGCTTCATGGTCTATCCCATCATCACGCGGGCGGCGGGCGGCACACCGGTGGTTGCGCCGGAAACCGACTATTGCGCCGATGTGGACGCTATTCTGGGCGCGGTGACAGAGAAGACGAAAATCGTCTTTCTGGCCAATCCCAACAACCCTACGGGCACGTACCTCAATGCCGAGGACCTGGACAGGCTGCATGCGGGGCTGCCCAACGACGTGTTGCTGGTGATCGATTCCGCCTATGCGGAGTATGTGACGGCTGCCGACTATGGCGTGGGTATTTCGCTTGTCGAGCGGTCCGAGAACGTCGTGATGGTGCGCACCTTTTCCAAGATGGGGCTGGCGGCGGCGCGGGTGGGCTGGCTTTTCGGGCCGGCCCATCTTGTCGATGCGGTCAACCGCATCCGGGGCCCGTTCAACGTTTCGGCGCTGGGGCAGGTGGCGGCGGAAGCGGCGACACGGGACGTTGCGTTCACCAAGGCGCTGCGCGAGCACAACGACAAATGGCGGGTGTGGCTGAGCGAGGAAATCGGCTCGAACCGGCTGCGGGTGCTGCCCAGCCAGGGCAATTTCATCCTCGTTTTGTTCGACGATGCGCAGACGGCGAAGAACGCCAATGCCGCGCTTCTGGAGCGCGGGCTGGTGGTGCGGGAAATGGGCGGCTACGGGATTGCCAATGGCCTGCGCATTTCGATTGGCAGCGAAGCGGCGATGAAGGCCGTGGCAGTTGCGATTAAAGACTTTTTGGACGGACAATGATTGAGAAACTTGCCCTTATCGGTATCGGGCTGATCGGATCGTCGATCGCGCTTGGCGCGCGGCGGGCCGGGTTGGCCAAGACCATCGCCATTTCGACACGGCGGCAGGAAACGCTCGATGAAGCCCAGGCGCTCGGGCTGGGCGACATTTATACGATCGACGCAGCAGAGGCGGTGAAGGACGCCGACCTTGTGATCCTGTGCTCACCGGTGGGAAGCTACGAGGCGATTGCAAAGCATATTGCGCCGCACCTCAAGCCGGGCGCCATCCTTTCGGACGTGGGGTCGGTCAAGGGGCATGTTGTCGACGTCGTGGGGCCGCATGTGCCCGAAGGGGTCCATTTCGTGCCCGGCCACCCGCTGGCGGGGACCGAACATTCGGGGCCGTCTGCGGGGTTTGCCGATCTGTTTGAAAACCGCTGGTGCGTTTTGACGCCGCCCGAAGGGACCGACCCGGCCGCCGTGGAAACGCTGAGTGCGTTCTGGAAGGGGCTGGGGTCGGACGTCGAGGCGATGAGCCCTGCACACCACGATATGGTTTTGGCCATCACCAGCCACGTGCCGCACCTTGTGGCCTACAATATCGTGGGCACTGTGGACGATCTCGAACAGCACACCAAATCGGAAGTCATCAAGTTTTCTGCTTCGGGGTTCCGTGATTTCACCCGTATTGCCGCGTCCGATCCGGTGATGTGGCGCGACGTGTTCTTGACCAATCGCGATGCTGTGCTGGAAATGCTGGGGCGGTTTTTGGAGGACCTTTCGGTGCTCCAGCGCGCTGTGCGCGTTGGAGACGGCGAGGCACTGGAAACGCTTTTTACCCGCACGCGGGCGGTGCGCCGCTCGATTATCGCCGCGGGGCAGGAAACCGAGGCGCCCGATTTCGGGCGCCCGCATGGGGATGGAAAGCCCTCAGAGCCCGCCTCAGAATAGAGGCGGCAGGCTGGCGACGGGGATGATGCCGACGACCACCGTGCCGTCATTGACCCGCAGGGTCTGACGCGAGACGCCGTCTTCGCCGGGGCTGCCAAGGGCGATCTGGGCCACCGAAGGGTCGCCGACCAGGGCGGCTATGCGTTCGGCAACGCCTTGCGAGGCGATATCGAGCGTGCCGGTGACCAGCCCTGTCGCGGTGAGGCTGGCGGCGCCTTCGGCGGTCAGCGAAAGCCCATCGGCGCTTGCCTCGACATCGCGCAGGACCAGTTCGCCCCCAAGCGCCTGCCAGAAACCGAGCACTTGCGGATCCCCCCACAGCGCCGGGTCAGGTAGACCCGACAGCCTTGCGTCGATGACGAGGCGGCCATTGGCGATGGCGTTGGTATCGCTGGTCACGTCCTCGAGCGTTGCGTAGGCATCAAAGATTGCGCCGGTGCCCGGCTGGGCGTTTTCGGGCGTGGCGTCGAGCAGGTGGAATTCCCCATGGGCGGCGGTGCCGATGATGGTTTCACCGATCAGCATGTCGGCATAGACCAGGTCGTCGGCGATGGCCGAGAAGCGCTCGATCATGCCGCCATCAAGCCGCAGGCTGGCCCGCAGGCTCGACCAGCGCACTTCCTGGGTGGCGCCGGTGAAGGCATCGGTGATTTGCGCGGGGCCGCTCGCAAAGAGCTGAATGTGGGTGGGGGTGTAAAACAGCGCGGTGCCGCTCAATTCCGCCAGCTCGACTGTCACATCGCCCGAGGTGATGTACGCATCGGTGCAGTGGGGGGAAAAGGAAAACGGCGCTCCGCCGACGTCGAGCCCGTCACAGATCAGCCGGGGCTGGCTGACGCCATCGGCAAGAGCGAGATATTCGATCTCGGCGCGGACCTGGCCCGCTATGTAGAACCAGCCGGCCATCCACAGGACAGAGACGGCGATAACGGCGACGATCATTATGACAAAGCGCTTCATGGGCGCTTCTTATAGGGTTCGCGCGTGGCCGTCATGAGGCAATTGCGCTTTAGCTGTTAACGACAGCGGGGTGGGACAGTTGCCGCGGGCGTGGCGCCTGCTACAAGAGCAGGCGGAGGATTCATGGAAGAATTTCTGATCATTATCGTCGTGGTGCTGGCCATCATGGCATTCAGCGCGCATCAGGACATCAAGGGCCTCAAAAAGCGGATCGCCGCGCTTGAGGGGGGCGAGGGCGTTGCAGCCCCCAAGCCTCGACCGGCGGCGCGGGCTGAATCGTTTGCTATTGCTCCCGAGAGCGAGGCGGGAGCCGACGCGACAGATGACGATGTGGAAGGCGACATCGGCTGGGCGTCCAACGTGGCGCAGGGCCCGTGGATGCGGGCCCAGGCCAGCGCGGCGGCGGCCAATGACGCGGCCAAACGCGCGCCGGTCAACTGGGAGCATATGCTTGGCGTGCGCCTGCCCGTATGGGGCGGGGCGGCGCTATTATTGTTCGCGGCTTTCCTTTTTGCCAGTTACGCCATGGAGCAGGGGATTTTTACGCCCGCCGTCCGGGTCTGGGCCTGCGGGCTTGGGGCCGGAGTGTTTCTGGCCGCGGCGGTTCTGGTGCGCTGGCGGGGCATCGCCAATAACGAGCGGATTTCGGGGGCGCTGGCTGCCGCCGCCATCGGGATGGGCTATGCAACGTGCTATCTGGCGACTGCGGTTTTTGCGTTCTGGCCGCCGCTCTGGGGCGCAATGGGCAGTGGGCTGGTTGGCTTGCTGGCCATCGCCATTGCGCTGGTCTTCGGCCGGTTGGTGCTGGTGCTCGGGCTGCTTGGCGGCTATCCGGCGCCGGGCTTTATGGGCGAATTGCCCGGAGACTGGACGCTGCTGGGATATCTTTGCACCGTGCTTGTTGCCTCCCACGCGGTGGCGGCGTGGCGCGGATGGTGGACGAGTGCGCTGTTTTCGAGCGGGCTTGCGCTGCTTTGGGGACTGGCCTGGGGCTGGCTTTCCTTCGACCTGGGCCAGTGGGCCGACGGCCTGCCGCTGACGCTCTGGTTGCTGGCTGTTGCCATGGTGCCGGTGGCCGCCGAATTGATCGCGCGTCCGGCTGAAAAACCCGATCTCATGCGCCGCGACGGGCCGGTTGCGGCTGCTGGCGGTGCGGTGCTGATGCTGATCCTGTTGGGCACTGAAGCGCAGGCCGGGGCGCCGTTCTGGCCCGGATTTGTCGCGTGGCTGGCCTTTCTGGCCGCCGCTTCGGTGTTGCGTCCAAGGCGGATGGATCTGGCCGGCGTCGCCATGGCGGGGTTTGTCGCGGCGCTGGTCGTCTGGCGCGAACCCGAACCGGGCGTGCGGCTGGGGGTTTTGATCCCGGCGCTGCCGATCCTTTTTGGCGCCGCAGTATTCCACATAGTGGCGGGGCGAGCGCAACGGATCTGGGCGAGCGCGGGCGTGGCGACGCTGATGGTGGCGGTTCTCACCTCGCTGGTCGATCTCGATGGCTGGGGCGGGGCGCGCGATGCCCCCCAGATCTGGGCCGTCATCTGCCTCGTGCTGGCGGCGGCAATCGTGGGCCTGCTGCTTGCCGTGCGCAAAACGAGCGCCGCCGAACAGATCGCGCCGCCGCTGGCGGCAGGGGCGAGCGGGCTTATATCGATTGCAATCGGGCTTTTGGTCGAGCCGGGCTATTACGCGCTTTCGGCAGCGTTGCAGGTGGCCGGGCTGGGACTGGTCTTCTGGCGCTACCGGGTCAGAACGCTGCTCTATCTGGCCATCGTTTACGTGGCCGCGTATCTGGGCCTGATCGTGTTGGGGCATGCTATCGCCGTCGATTTCGCTGCCGATGTCGCGCGGTTGCCGTATGGGAATTTCATTCCTATTGTCGCGCTGGACGCGGCGCCGTGGTTGACTTTGATCGTGCCCGGACTGGCGCTGCTGAGCGGCGCAACACTGTTTGCGTCTGCCGTACGGGACCGGTTGATCGGAGTCATCGATTTCGTCGGCGTATTGGTGCTGGCGCTGGGCGTACATCTGGTCATCGCGCCGCTGGCGGGAGACGATCCGGTGCGCAATGTCTTTGTGTATGGGCCGCTGTGGTTCCCGCTGCAACTGGGCATGGCCGCGGCGGCGCTGTGGGGCGCGGCGCGGTTCGGGCGACACGGGCTTGGCTGGGCCGGATCGATCGTTGCCGTTCTGGCGGGACTGGCGCTTGTGCGGCTGGCCATCGTGCCGGTCGGCGATCTGTGGCCGGTGATCGAGGTGCGGGGGATTGTCGTTTTCAACCTCGCGACCCTGACGCTGGGGCTGGCGAGTGCGCTGCTGCTCGTGATCGGCAGGCTGATGAAACCGGCCGCAGGCGAAGCGGGCCGCTGGGTGGGAAAAGGATTTCAGGCGCTTGGCGGGATCACCGCCTTTATCTGGATGCTGATTGTCATCCGGCATGGTTTCCATCCCGAGCTGTTGCAGGGCGAAACGCTGCGGGTCGAGCGCTATGGCTATACCGGGGGCATGCTGGCCTTTGCGTTCGGGCTGTTGTGGCTGGGCACTGTGCGCGACGCGCAGGCGATCCGTATCGCGTCGCTGGGCGTGGCGCTGGCGACGGTGGGCAAGCTGTTCATCTTCGATATGGGCGGGCTGGAAGGGCTTTGGCGGATCGGGTCGTTCCTGGGGCTCGGGCTGGCGCTTCTGGCGGTGAGCTGGTTTTACGCTCGGTTCGTCTTCGGGGTATCCGGAGCCCGTACGGGGGGCGGTAACGCGAGCGGGGACACGGCGCACGCCCCGGCGTAAGGGCGGTCTTGCGCGCCGGGAACGCGCATGCCAAACCTTGACCCATGACCATGCTTTCAGAACCATTCTCGCCCTGGGTCTTTGGTTACGGATCGCTGATCTGGCGGCCCGGCTTCGTGTTCGAGCGTGCCGAGCGGGCGCTGTTGCGCGGGGTGCACCGGCGGCTGTGCATCTATTCGCATCGGCACAGGGGGACCGTGGAACGGCCCGGCCTTGTGTTCGGGCTCGAAAGGGGCGGCGCGTGCGTGGGCATGGCCTTCAAGATTGCCGAGACCGACTGGCCCAAGGTTCGCGAATACCTGCGCGAGCGTGAGCAGGTGACCGGGGTGTACGTGGAAACCCATCGCCCCGCCAAGCTGGCCAATGGGGAGCTGGTGGAAACGCTGACCTTTGTTGCCGATCCCAAGCATCCCCAATATGCCGGGCGGCTTACGCTCGAGGAACAGTTTGCGCTGGTCAATGGCGCTGTCGGGGAAGCGGGTCCCAATGTTGACTATGTGATCAACACGGCCCGGCACCTCAAGGAAATGGGGATTGCCGACCGGCAGGTGCAGGCGCTGGCCGCGATGATCGGCAGGAGCCGGGCAGTCTCCGAGGACCGATCTGCAACCGGGTGATGGCGGCCCGCAAAAATGGCAGGGGCGGACAATGATGATGATTTTTGCCGCAATTGAGTGCACAGTGGGCCACAATCGAATCCGAAGCATTGCGGGGAATGTGGAGGGTCAGTCCGAAATATTGCCGCTTTGAGGCCGACTTTGCTCAGACGTTTGCTCGTGACGACACTTCTCATGACCGTGCCGGGCGTTGCGCCTGCCCTTTCCCAAACCTGCGATGCGCTGCAAGCCGGGCCTTCTGGCCGGGTGGTCTCGATATCGGATGGCGATACTTTCGATCTCGATACAGGGCTGACGGTTCGGCTGGTGGGCATTCAGGCTCCCAAACTGCCGCTGGGGCGCGACGGGTTCGAGGCCTGGCCGCTGGGCGATGAGGCCAAGGCCACAATCGAAGATCTGGTGATGGGGCAGCAGGTTTCGCTCTATTACGGCGGGGAAAGCCGCGACCGGCACGGGCGGGCCCTGGCCCATGTGATGGTCGAGCGCGATGGGGAAGTGGTCTGGGTGCAGGCCGAAATGCTGCGGCTGGGGCTGGCGCGGGTCTATTCGTTCCCCGACAACCGCTCGTGCCTCGAAGTGCTTTACGCCGCCGAAGCGCAGGGACGCGCTGACCGGCTGGGCATCTGGCGCGATCCCTATTACGCGATCCGCGATGGGGGCGATCATGAAGCCCTGCTCGATCGCACCGGTGGCTATGAGCTGGTCGAAGGGCGGGTGCTCAACGCCGAGCGGGTGGGCAGCCGGGTCTATCTCAATTTCGGGCGCGTGTGGCGCGAAGATTTTACAGCGGTGATCGAGAGCCAAGGATTGCGGGTTTTCGAGCAAGCGGGTATCGATCCGCTGGTGTTCGACAACGCCGTGATCCGGGTGCGCGGCTGGATCGAAAGCGCCGATGGACCGCGCATCGATGTAACCCATCCCGAACAGATCGAGGTTCTGGCAAGGCCATGAGCGAGAGGACACTCACACGTCGCGCCTTTCTATCGGGCACGGGCCTTGTGCTCGTGGCTTCGGTTGCCGGCTGTTCGGGCCTGCTGGGCGGATCGGACATCGCGACACGGCAGACGGGGGGCTCGGCTCCGGCGGTGCCTGCGGGGACCGACCCCGAAGATGCGGTGATCGGGCTGCGCGAGCATCCGCGCATCATCGCTTCGTATGGCGGGGTGTATGAACACCGCGCCACCGAGCTGATGTTGGCGCGCATGGTCTCGAAACTGCTGGCGGCTGCGGGCCAGCCGGCGACCCAGTTTACGATCACCATCCTCGATTCCTCGGAAGTCAACGCCTTCGCCTTGCCGGGCGGGTTCATCTATGTGACGCGCGGCATCCTGGCGCTGGCCAACGATATGAGCGAATTGGCGGCGGTGATCGCCCATGAGATCGCCCACGTCACCCTGCGCCATGCGCGGGCCCGTTCGGCGCGGGTGCGGACCACCGAAATCGTTGACCGGGTGATTACCGGGGTTCTGGGCGGGGTAATCGATCCCAACGCGACCGCCGAGCGTTCGGCGCAGAACCTTGCTGCGTTCTCGCAGAACCAGGAGCTCGAAGCGGATCGCGAGGGCATCAAGATTGCGGCGCGGGCCGGGTACGATCCGCATGCGGCGGCGCGGTTCCTGACCGCCATGGGCCGGTTCGCGCAGTTTGTCAGCGCCGCTAACGGGGGCGAGGACTTCTTGTCCACGCACCCCTCGACACCAGATCGCATCCAGCGGGCGATCAACGAAGCGCGCAATTATGGTGAGCCGGGGGTGGGGATCACCGACCGGCAGGGCTATCTTTCGGCTGTGGACGGCATCACCTTCGGGGATTCGGGCAAGCAGGGGACGATTGTCGGGCAGCGCTATATCTCGCCGCAATACCGCCTGACCTTCACGGTGCCGTCCGATTATGGATTGCAGATGTCCAATCAGGCCGTTGTGGCGGTGGCCGGCGATGGCGCGGCGCTGCGGTTCGACAGCGCGCAGGTGCCCTCTTCGACATCGCTTGCCGATTATCTGCGGTCGGGCTGGATTGCCGGGCTGCAGCCCGAAACGGTGACGACGCGCACCATCAACGGCATCGAGACGGCGACGGGGCTGGCCCAGACCGACGAATGGTTCTTCGATGTGACTGTGGCGCGGGTCGACGATGGAGTGTTCCGCTTCATCTTTGCCGGGCGCGCCGACACGAGTGCGTTCCGCCGGGCGGCGCAACAGACTGTCGAGAGCCTGCGGCGCACCCAGCAGAGCGATCTTGCCGCCATACGCACCGTCAAGCTGGGCCTCGTACGGGCCGGCAGCGGCGACAATGCCGATACGCTGGCCCAGCGCATGAGCCAGCTCAATCGCGGGCGCGAGCTGTTTCTGGTGCTCAACAATCTGCTGCCGGGCGATCCGGTGGAGACGGGCGGGTCTTACAAGGTCGTGCGGGTGGAGTAGAGCCGGTCTGGGTTTTACCGCAAACGGCTGTCGTCCGCCCGGCCGCTTCCCCGGTGAAAGCCGGGGTCCGGCAGCATGGACCGATGCACCGGCTTATCAATCAGCGTTCATGGATTCCGGCTTTCGCCGGGAAGGTTCTGGAGTGAGGATCGATCCCACATAAACCCTCAAGCGTTCGGCTTGTATGGGCAGAAACTAAAAAAGGCCGGTCGCTGGGACCGGCCTTTTTATATTGATTGAGGCGCTGCAGATTATGCTGCGGCTTCCTCGGGGTCGGCTGCGTCGGTCTTGCCGCGGCGCGGGCTCTTGGCCAGGTTCTTGGTGATGAGCTTGACCGCTTCGGTGAGCGTGATCTTGTTCACCGAGGCGATTTCGCGGCTCATGCGGTCCATGGCCTGCTCGAAGAGCTGGCGCTCGGAATAGGACTGCTCGGGCTGTTCTTCCGAGCGATAGAGGTCGCGGACCACTTCGGAGATCGCAATGAGATCGCCCGAATTGATCTTGGCCTCGTATTCCTGCGCGCGGCGGCTCCACATTGTGCGCTTGACGCGGGCGCGGCCAGTGACGGTTTCGAGCGCCCTGGTGACTTCTTCGGGTTCGGCCAGCTTGCGCATGCCCACGGAATTGATCTTGGCAACGGGCACGCGGAGCGTCAGCTTGTCCTGTTCGAAACCGATAACGAACAGTTCGAGAGTAAGTCCTGCGACTTCCTGTTCCTCGATGGACTGGATGAGGCCAACACCGTGAGCGGGGTAAACTATATACTCGCCGGTCTTGAAGCCCGCGCGCTGCGTGGTCTTTTTAGTTGCCATATTGGCTACTCCTGTTGACGCCTCGTTCCGATCAGCATTCAAGGGAATAGCCGAACGGAACCAAATTCTTGTTTGTCGCGCCTCCGAACCGGAAAAGTGTTTCCACTTTTCCCGGAAGCGCTTTTAGCGGACGCGTTCATTGCGGCAGACGCGCCTCACCCCTAACTTCGTGATCCTTTGAAGGATCATTATTCAGTCGCACAACTCTCCCGGCCGGTTCCGCTGGTTTCCGGTCGGTTGGCTTACGTTTGTGGGTTGTTTCACAAAAAAGTGCCCTAGTGGGCACGGGTTAGCGTGAGGGCTGATGCAACTGGTTGTGGACACAATACCACAGAATGATGACAAAATCAAAAGTTACGAATCAACCGCCGCGTGGGCGCCTATTCCGATGGCGCGCGGCATGCAATGACATATGGCAAGCAGGGGGATGATTTTCAAGATCGCCTGCTGTTGACCGCCCGAAAGCGACCACAGCTGATTTGCCGGAGCCAATCAGGGCCAGGGATAATCGGCGGTTTCGATGCTCCGCGTCGTCGGAAGCGGGCAGGACCCAAACCGGGATCAGTCGCCTTCGCCGGGCTCTTCGGAGAAGAATTTCTCGAACTTGCCGTCGACGCCGTCCATTTCCTTGGCTTCGGGAAGCTCGTCGCGCTTTTCGGTCAGATTGGGCCAGACCGATGCGTATTTGGTGTTCACCTCGAGCCACTTTTCAAGTCCAGGCTCGGTGTCGGGCTTGATGGCGTCGGCGGGACATTCAGGCTCGCACACCCCACAGTCGATGCACTCGTCGGGGTGGATGACCAGCATGTTTTCACCTTCATAAAAACAATCGACCGGGCAGACTTCGACGCAGTCGGTGTATTTGCACTTGATGCAATTGTCGGTGACGACATAGGTCATGAGGCAATCCTGATAGCTGGCGAGTGTGAGGAAATGGCCAAGCGCATGCTTGCTAAACCGTTTTGACGTGGCTTTCAAGGCGTGCGCTTGCCAAGAAAGCGCGGCAAAAGCGATCAGGATTCCGGTTTTTCGAAGGTGGGCGAAATATCCTCGTAAAGCGAGGCTGCGACCGTAGCCGAACCGCGCCGATCGGCAATTGCGGCGATGCGCAGGACACGCAAGCGGGTGTGGATCTGGATGGTCAATCCGTCTCCGGCGCCGACCCGGCGGTCGGAATCCAGAACGCGCTGGCCGTTGACCCGCACGGCCCCGGACTCGATGAGTTTCTGGGCCAGTGTGCGGGTCTTAGTGATGCGGGCATGCCAAAGCCATTTGTCGAGGCGCTGGCGGTCCGGCGTCTCGCCTGGCATTTGCCCTATTTGCGGGTCTTGAGCGCGGCGAGCGCTGCAAAGGGCGAATCGGGGTCGATCGGCTTTTCGCGGCGTTCGGGACGGGGACGTTCGTTGCCACGGTTCTCGTGGCCGCGATTGTCCTGTCCGCCCTTGCCGTTCTGACCGGGTTTTCCGCCCTTGCCCTTGAAGCGCTGCTGGCCTTCGGGGCGCGGGGCGCGATTGTTTTCGCGTTTGCCGCGCTCGGGGCGGGTGCGTTCGGGACGGCGGCCGGCGGGGAACCAGACCTCGTCGAATTCGGGCTCGGCGGGGGCCGCAGCGTCGGCCGCGGCGGCTGCGGGAGCCGGTTCGGCATCCGCGACCGCCTCTGGGGCTGGCGCAGGCTCTGCCGCAACGGCTTCGGCCACGGCCTCGACCTGTGCGCCTTCGAGCGCCGCTTCGGCGACGGCTGTTTCGGCTACCGGCTCGGCGGGGACGGCTTCAGCTTCTGCAGTCTCGGTCTGTACAGACTCGGTGGCGGCGGGATCTGTCGCTGCCGGTGCTGCTTCTTCCGGGGCTGCTTCTGCCGGCGCGGTTTCTACTGGAGCTTTGGGCGTGCGGCGGAGGCGATAGCCCAGCGATTTGAGGATCGAGGCGAAGTCTTCGCCGGCGCAACCCAGGAGCGAGGTCATTTCCACGGTGACGCGGAAACCATTGGCCTCGGCTGCCCCTTCGGGCGGCGGGGTGTCGACCGGGCGGTTGGCGTCATAGGCGACCAGCGGGCGAATGATGTCGGCCAGGCGCTCGAGAATATCGACACGCACGATGCGCTCACCGGCGACTTTAAAGCCCGCGACCTCGTAAAGGCGGCGGTCGAAATTGGTGTCGATGGGGAACGAGGTGCGACCCGAAAGGATAATGTGGGGCAACTCGGAAACGCCGGGCTGGCGCACGCCGCCATGCTTGAGGGCCCACAGGATCAGCGCCAGCTCGCGCGGGGCGGGCTTGAGGGTCAGAGGTAGGTAGATGTGGTGGGCACCGAATTTCACCCCGAGCTTGCGCAGCTTGGCGCGGGTGTCCTGATCGAGCCCTTTGACCTCGTCGGCGATCTCAGGCCGCGCGATGATGCCCAGATTTTCGGCCAGCCGGAAGGCGATGCCACGGGCGGCGCCTTCGAGTTCGGCCGGTTCGAGCAGGGCAACGATCTGTTCGAGCTGGGTGTTGACGTGATGACGCAGCCAGAGCGAGAGGCGGTCCTCGACCTTTTCGAGATCGGGTCCGGACAGGCTCTCATCGGCCAGGATGATGATGCGCGGGGCAAAAAGGGTTGCGCCCTCGGCCAGTTCGGCGACCACTTCGCCGCGCCAGCGGATCACGCCGTCGGTGGCGAGGACGAACTCCTCATTGGGCGCGCCAGCCAGCCGGTCGGCGCGCTTGGCGATTTCCGGGGCGACGACAGTGGATGCCGCAGTGCGCAGGTTTTTCGAATCGGCTTCGCCGTCGATGCGCGAGAGCGTGAAGCGGAACCCTTCGATCGTGCCGATGATGTGGCCCTCGATCGCAAGTTCGCCGTTTTCGGTGATTTCTGGTGATACCATTTGCTTGTCTCTAAGATGACGCATCAGCACACTGGTCCGCCGGTCGACGAAACGCTGAATCAGCCTTTCGTGCAGGGCGTCGGACAAAGCGTCCTCGATCGCTCGGGTCGTTTTCTGCCAGTGAGTGGGGTCTTCCAGCCAGTTCCTGCGGTTAGAAATGAAGGTCCAGGTCCGAATCTGGCGGATTCGGTTGGACAGCGTATCGATGTCGCCAACCGTATTGTCGCAGAACCTGACCTGCTCGGCAATCCAATCAGCGTCTATCCGGCCAGCTAATGCGAGGCCAGAGAAAACACGGGTAACGATTTCGCCGTGAGCGGCGGGAGAAATGTCGCGAAAATCGGGAATCTGGCAGCAGGCCCAGGCCAGTTCGGTCCGCTCGCGCGAATTGGCCAGTTGGCCTTCCTCGCGGCGCAGGAGAAATTCGAGCGCCCGCTGGTCGGTGGCAACGGGCACGCGGGTGAGCGCGGGATGAACGGGGGTGATTTCCAGGCTGTTGTGCAGGGCGTGCAGCGAGGAAAAGTCGAGATCGCGGTTGCGCCACTGGAGCTGTTTGACCGGTGCGAAATCATGGGCTTCGAGGGCGGCTATGGTGTCGTCGTCGAACGGGTCGCTGCCGCCGGTGACGCCAAAGGTGCCGTCGCGCATATGGCGTCCGGCGCGGCCGGCAATCTGGCCGATTTCGGCGGGAGTGAGGGGGCGGAACTGGCGGCCGTCATATTTGGAATCGGAGGCAAAGGCCACGTGGGTGACGTCGAGATTGAGCCCCATGCCGATGGCGTCGGTGGCGACGAGAAATTCGACATCGCCATTCTGGAACAGATCGACCTGGGCGTTGCGGGTGCGCGGGGAGAGCGAGCCCATGACGACGGCGGCTCCACCGCGCTCGCGGCGCAGCAATTCAGCGATGGCGTAAACCTCGGAGGCCGAAAAGGCGACGATGGCCGAGCGACGGGGCAGGCGCGAGATTTTTCGCGAACCGGCCCAAGTGAGCTGGGAAAAGCGCGGGCGGAAGGTGATGTCGGCGTGGGGCAGGAGGCGGCGGATGACCGGCTCCATGGTCTGGGCGCCCAAGAGCAGGGTTTCGGCGCGGCCGCGGGCGTGGAGCAGGCGGTCGGTAAAGACGTGACCCCTGTCGAAATCGGTGGCTGTCTGGATTTCGTCGATGGCGAGAAAATCGGCCATCATGTCGGTGGGCATCGCTTCGACCGTGGCCACCCAGTAGCGGGCCGCCTTGGGCACTATGCGCTCTTCGCCGGTGACCAAAGCGACAGCCGATTCGCCCACCCGCTCGACGACGCGGTTATAGACCTCGCGGGCCAGAAGGCGCAGCGGCAGGCCGATAACGCCCGAGCGATAGGCCAGCATGCGCTCGATGGCATAGTGTGTTTTGCCCGTATTGGTGGGGCCGAGCACGGCCTTTACGGCCTGGGATGGAATTGAGGTCATCGGCTCTGGGAAAGGGCAAGGGTAAACGGTTTTGATGGGCAAGGTGGTGTATCAAAGCGGGAAAGGCAATGGCCGGGGGGCGGGCAAATTTAACAATTTGAACGAAAACGGAACAAACGCGAACCGAATCGGGGTTCGGGCCTGAATCGTGATTTGTTCTCTACAGGATATGGTGGTGCGGCTGGCGGCGGGCCACTAAAGTGCGGCAAGCGGCCATCGGAAGGCCGAAAAACGCACCAAAACCGTTCATCTTGGTTGCCATCGGGTTAATGGGCGCAGAATCGGTGCAAGTGCTTATGAAGCGTTAAGGCAATTTTTTTATGCCGAGGGGCGCCGTAAAGGCGTAATGGCCCGGATGCCGGGGCGAAAATTCTTTCATTTTGACGAAAAAGATTTTGACCGTCCCGGAATGGGACGCGGGAGCTATTGTGATGGAGCGGGTATGAGCGAGCGATTTGTGGTGATTTCGGGCTGTTCGGGCGGGGGCAAGTCAACGCTGCTGGCCGCGCTGGCAGCGCGCGGCTTTGCGACGGTCGAGGAGCCAGGACGCCGGATCGTGGCGCAGGAGCTGGCGGGCGCGGGGCGGGCGTTGCCGTGGGTCGACATGGCGGCGTTCGCACGGCGGGCCATGACGCTGGCGCTGGAGGATCGGGCGCGGGCCGGGGCCAGTGAGGGTTGGGTGTTTTTTGATCGCGGGCTGGTCGATGCTGCCGTGGCACTTGGTGGGACGGAGGCGGCGGTTCGTGACGGGACAGAGGAGCATCGCTATCACCGGACGGTGTTTTTGACCCCGCCCTGGCGGGAGATCTATGTGACCGATCCCGAGCGCCAGCACGGATTTGACGATGCGGTTGCCGAGTATGAGCGGCTGGAACGGGCGTATCCGGCGCTTGGGTATGAGGTCGTTGTGCTGCCCAAAACCGGCGTTTCCGCGCGGGTGGATTTTGTGCTGGAGCGGTTGGGGATCACAGCCAACGGCTGATTGCAAATAAATATTTGCAAAATAATCTTTGCAATTGTAGCCTTGGTGGCAATCCTGCCATTGAGGTTTTGCAATGCGTGAAATTTCCAGAATCGTACCCGATGCCAAGGCGCTCAAGGCGCTGACCCATCCCGAGCGGCTGAAAATGCTGGGCATATTGCGCATGGAGGGGCCACAGACAGCGACGACCCTTGCCGAAAGGCTGGGGCTCAATTCGGGGGCGACGAGCTATCATCTGCGGCAACTGGCCGAGCACGGGTTCATCGAGGCCGACGAGGCGCGCGGCAATCGGCGCGACCGGTGGTGGAAGGCGCGGCACGAAGCCACGATGATCGAGCCCGCCGAGGCCGAGCCGGGCGAGGCGTACGATGCCAGCATGGCGATGATGCAATCGGTGGTCAGCCACCATGCGGCAGCGATGCAGCGGGCTCATGAGGGGTTTGCCGACCTGCCCAAGGACTGGCAGAAGGCGCAGACTTTTTCCGATTACACGATCGCCATGTCGCCCGAGGCGGCACAGGCGCTGATTGCCGATTTCCATGCGCTTTTGATGCAGCACAAGGCAGAGGCGCCGGCGCCGGGCGAGACGCTGCCCGAAGGATGGCGGCCCTTTACCGTGCACCTGCACGGCTTTCCCTATCAGCCATTTGGCAAGGGAGAGGACAAATGAGCGGACGGGGTGACTTTTTCGCGCTGGCTGTCGCGCAGACCTTTTCGATCTCGGGGACGCGGCTGTCGGTGATCGCCATTCCGTGGCTGGTTTTGACGGTGACCGGCGATCCGCTTTTGACCGGGCTGGTGGTGTTTGCCGAAATGGCGCCCTATGTGCTGGCCAAGGCGCTGGGCGGGCCGCTGATCGACAGGGTCGGGCCGCGGCGGGTTTCGATTCTGGGGGATTTTTTCGGGCTGTTTGCGGTGGGCGCGATACCGCTTCTGGCGGCGTTCGATCTGCTCAGCGTTTCTATGCTGTTTCCACTGGTCGCACTGGTGGGGCTGTTGCAGGGCCCGGCCGATGCGGCAAAACACGCGCTGGTGCCGGTGGTGGCGCGCCGGGCCGGATTGCCGCTGGAACGGGTGACCGGGGTTGTGGGCACCATCGAGCGGCTGGCCTCGACGGTGGGGGCTGGCGCGGCTGGGGCGCTGGTGGCTCTCGTGGGGCCAGCTATGGCACTGAGCTTTAATGCCGTGACGCTGGGCATCGCGGCGGTGATTTTGCTGGTTGGGGTCCGGCCCGGAACGCGGGAAATTGCCGAGGCGGACGAGCCCAAGGCAAAAACCAGTTATGGTAGCGAGCTCAAGGAAGGTTTCGCCTTTTTGCGCGGCGACGCGGTGCTGGTGGGGATCGCGGTGATGGTGGCGGTCACCAATCTGCTCGATCAGGCCTACGCGGCTGTTCTGGTGCCAGTCTGGGCACAGGAAGGCGGGCGCGGTGCTGAAACGCTGGGGCTGATTTTTGCGGTGATGTCGGGATTTTCGGTGCTGGGGGCCATGGTGGCCACCGCGCTGGGCGAGAAGATGCCGAGGCTGCCGGTTTATGTCGGTGCCTTCATGATCATCTCGCTGCCGCGCTTTGCCGTGTTCGCATTCGATGCGCCGCTGGCGGGTATCCTTGCGACGCTTGCAGTGGGTGGGTTCGCTTCGGGGTTTTTAAACCCCATCCTTTCGGCGGTGATCCTGGAGCGGATACCGGAAAAGCTGGTGGGGCGGGTGTCATCGCTGGTCACGGCGTCGGCCTGGGCGCTGATGCCGTTCGGGGGAATTTTCGGGGGCGCGCTGATTGCCGGGCTGGGGCTTTCGGCGGCGTTCTGGGTGGCCGGGGTGTGCTATCTGGCGATGACGCTGATGCCGCTGGTGTTCAAGCGGTTTCGCGGGTTTTCCGAGCGGGGCGGGGTGCCTCGGCAGGTGTAGATCCTGGCGCTAGAGCCTATGATCTCTACGGTATCGCATTCCTCCTGCGCTTCCCCGGCGAAAGCCGGGGCCCATGAGAGCCGCCGCAAGCGCCGGAGCCTCGGCTGGCGCTGCTGGACCCCGGCTTTCGCCGGGGAAGCGACGGAGGGGACGACATGGTTTCGTTAAAACCCGAACGACCCGTAGCTCTAGTTGAGCCCGACCAAAACCATTGAAATGTCCCCAAAGCTTGAGCCCATCAGGACGCGGTAGGGGATGAAAAAGCCTGAATCTCCGAGCGGCATGTACCAGACCAGCATGCGGTTGGAATCGCGCAAATAGGCGGTGATTTCGGAGGTTTCGAAATGGCCGGAAATTGGAACGTAGCGCATGGCGCACAGGACCACGGGGCCCTGATAGGCGGTGCGGGTCGAGGTGGCTGTGGTGGTTTCGACAAAGCTCAAGGGCATGTCGAAGCGCTCGATGCCTGTATAGATGCGCAGAGTGCGGTTGCACAGCGTGCCGTCGAGCGCCCCGCCGCGCAGGATGAAGGCGGCGAGCGGGTCGTTGACGCCGGAGCGGTGCGAGGAGGCGACCGGGACGCGGTCGACGTTTTCGGTCAGAGGCGGGGTGACGTCGCCGACCGAAGCATTGCCGCCGGCATAGGTGGTCTGGAGCGCAAAGCGCTCGTTGGCGGTGCGGGTTTCGAGGAAAAAGCGGTTCGACTGCAGGCCGGTGGCGGTGATCGCGCCGCCTGAATTGACGGCGCCCGAGCCTTGCGCAACGACCTGGGCCAGCCCGGTGACGTCGGCGACGACATCGAGCTGATAGCCCGATCCCTCAAGGCCGAGCCTGATATCGATTGTGGAAACGTTTATGCCGCCGATCGAAACGATATAGGAGGCAATCGAGCCTTGCTGCTGCGCGGTGGCGGGCGCTGCAAGGCCGAGAGCGAGGAGGGTGCCGAGGGCAAGAGAAGAAAGGGAAAGGCGTTTCACGCGTGTCTCGTTCATGTTCATGCGGCCACAACTCGGATTCGCGCCCCACGAATCAGATGAAAGGTTACGTTGCCCGTTGCGATTCGGCCTGTCCAGCACCCTGAAGCATTTCCGCTTTTCCTCGAATCGCGAAAATCCTTCGGGTTGTTTTGTGTCGCGCTTCCGATCCGAATAAGTGGTGTCCACTTGTTCTGGAATCACTCCCAAGTCACAATTGCTGGTCCAGATGTGCGCTAGTGCTTGACGGGCGCGGGCGCATTCTCTATATCCCCGGCCAAAGTTTCTTCCACTTTAGAACCCAATCGGTTGACCGGGGGCTCGCCCTGGTCCCGATACGATTGACAGGAATTAAGACAATGGCACGGCGCTGTGAACTCACCGGCAAAGGCGTGATGACCGGCAACAATGTGAGCCACGCGCTCAACCGGACCCGCCGCCGCTTTCTGCCCAATCTTTGCGATGTGACGCTGCTTTCGGAATCGCTGGAGCGTTCGGTCAAGCTGCGCGTTTCCGCTTCTGCGCTGCGCACCGTCGAGCACCGCGGTGGTCTCGATGCTTTCCTTTTGAAGGCCAAGGACGAAGAACTTTCGGTTCGCGCTCTCGGCATCAAGAAGGAAGTCCGCGCCGCTATCGCCAACTAAGGCGAAAACGACGCGCAAGAATTCTGACGCCGCGTGAGGGTTACCTGACGCGGCGTTGTTGTTTTCTGACGTTCGCGTTCTCGAACCGGAAAAGTGGTCGCCACTTTTCCCGAGAACGCTCCGAAGATGCACCGGCCACTTGCCGGACCGCATCGATGAAACCGGGGCTTGCCCCAGACATCAATCCGGCGGTCATCTTGCCGCTTTAAGGAAAAAGGACAGCGACGCTATGGGCGTGCGTTTTTTCTGGGCCGTGCTGGCCATGGCGGTGGTTGTTACCGCATCGAACTATCTCGTTCAGTTTCCCGTTCAAGCATCGCTCGGCGCGATCAATCTCGCCGATATTCTGACCTGGGGCGCTTTCACCTATCCGGTGGCCTTCATGGTCAACGATCTGACCAACCGCCATTTCGGACCAGCGGCGGCCCGGGTGGTGGTGCTTGTGGGCTTTGCCATCGCTGTGATCTGGAGCATCTTTCTGGCGTCGCCGCGCATTGCGATTGCCTCGGGCTCGGCGTTCCTTGTCGCGCAGCTTCTCGACGTTTCGATCTTCAATGAGCTGCGGCGGGGCAAGTGGTGGCATGCGCCGCTGATCTCCTCGGTCTTGGGCGCGGTGATCGATACTATCCTGTTCTTTGGTCTCGCCTTTGCGGCGGCGTTCGCGTTTCTCGATACCGGGCTGGGGCTGGAAGATGGGTCGCTGCCCTTCCCGACACCGTTCCTTTCGGTGGGCCCGGACGTGCCGCTGTGGGTATCGCTGGCGGTGGGCGACTTCCTCGTCAAGATCCTCGTGACGCTGGCGCTGCTGGTGCCCTACAAGGCGCTGCGGCGGGCTATTCCCGACAGAACCGTGCCGGTGGCATGATGGAAAAAAGGGCGCCGCGCGGCGCCCTTTTTTATTGGATCAGGCTTTCGGTCATTTGCCCTTGAGGTAGGCGACGATAATGTCGAGGGCGGCCTGAAGGTCGGACTTCTCGATCATTTCGGCGATTGTGTGGATGTAGCGGGTGCCCACCACGATGCCGATAGCGCGGGCGCCGGCGGCGGCCTGTTGCGCGGCGGCGGCGTCCTGGCCGCCCGAGGCGAGGATGGAGCGCTGGACGGGGATATCTTCCTTTTCGGCCAGTGCTTCGATTTCGGTGAGCAGATCGAAATCGGCGATGAACGAGCCGTCCTTTATGGTGAGACCGACGCCCTTGCCCTGGGTGGTGACCAACTCGTTTTCAGGTACGCCCGGCGTGTCGCAGGACAGCGTTGTATCGATGCCAAGCCCGATATCGGGCAGGACGGAGAAGGCGGCGGTGCGGGCACCGCGCAGGCCCACTTCTTCCTGGGTTGTGAAGGCGACGTGGATTTCGCAATCATGGTCGGCGCCGCTCTCGGCAAGGGCGCGGATGGCTTCGATGCCAAGCCAGCAGGCGACGCGGTTGTCGAGCGCCTTTGAGACGATCTTGTTGCCCATTTCGACGAGCGGTTCGTCCATGACGATGAAATCGCCGACTTTCACCTTGTCGCTGGTTTCAGCGCCGAACCCGATATCGACGAAGAATTCCTTGATGGCGGGAATCTTCTTGCGGTCCTCGGGAGATGAAATGTGCAGCGGACGTCCACCGGCGTTCATGACACCGGGATAGTCACCATTGGGGGTTACGACCTTGACGCGGCGCGCGAACAGGGTGCGTGGATCAAAGCCCCCGACATTGTCGATGTGGATCCAGCCCTTTTCTGACACGTGGGTGACGAGGAACCCGATTTCGTCCATGTGGCAGAGCAGCATGATCTTGAGGGGCTTTTCGGCGCCGGTGCGCGAGCGGCGCACGGCAATCAGCGACCCCATGGAATCGGTGCGGACCTCGTCGAACAGGCCCTCGATTTCGGCTTCGATCAGTTTTCGCACGCGGTGCTCGCGCCCCGGCACGCCGGGGGTTTCGCAAAGCTCGCGCAGAAGGTCGATATTCATGAAAGAACTCCGTTAATCGGGTAGCGAGAAATCCAGCAGCAGGGTGCGCTGGAAGGCATTGAAATTGTCGTCGGAGACGATGGTGATGCGGGTTTGACCGTTGGGCAAGGTGCGCACGCCCAATCCCTCAAAATTGTCCACGGCGCTGCCCGAACCCGAAAGGATGACCGCGCCATCCATTGTGGCGCCGGGGCGCACCTGATCGGCAGGGATCAGCCGGATCTGCATGGAAAAGGACAAGAGGGCCAGCCCGCGTTCGACGACGAGCAGATCGCCATTGGGCAGGAAGGCGCAGTCGGTGGGATTGACGCCGGGCGCGGTTTGCAACCCCAGATCGCCCCTGTCGGTATTGCCCAGAAGCGTTGCGGCCCATTGGCCGGACGCGCGCTGATGGGATTCGGCGATGACCAGGGTCGAACCGGCCACTGGCGATGCGGGCGGGGCGATGCAAACAGCTTCGATGGATTCGTTGGTGCGCAGATCGGTTAGCCATTGGGGGACGGCGATTTCGCGCGCCGGGCCGAAAGGCCGGCCGCCGGAGAGGTCGAAATCGGCAATCCGGGAGAGGTTTTCAAAGCCGACGCGCATGGCTGCGGGCTGGCCGTTGCGGATGACCACCTCAATGGCTTCGGAATCGGAGGAAAACTTGTTGGGGAGCGGGTTGCCCGAGGAATTGCGGATGATGTCGATCTGGGCGCCGGACAGGCCGGCTGGGGCGCCATCGGCAAGATCGAGAGTGCCCGAGAGGAAGTGTCCCTGATCGGTGACCATGACGAAGCGGGTGGCATCGATAAAGGCGAGCCCGGAAATGCCGCCGAAATCGGGGTGGGCGCTGGCGAGTTCCAGCCCGCCCTCGAAAATCAGGCCGCCGACCGGGCCGCCGATCCGGGCATTACGGAAGCTGGTGACTGGACGGGATGAGACATCGATCGCCTCGGCGTCAGGTGACTGGGCGGAAGCCGGAACCGCTCCCGGACCAAGCGTGACGGCAAGGATAGCGGCGCTGGCAAAAAGTCTCAGCGCCGCCTCCGGGCTTCGCCGGGCAGTTCTTCATCGAACAGGGCGGCAAGATTGTCGGTCATGGCGCCTGCCAGCTCGTCCGCGTCGAGGATGGTGACGGCGCGGCGATAATAGCGGGTGACGTCGTGGCCGATGCCGATGGCGACGAGCTGGACCGGCGAGCGGGTTTCGATCTCCTCGATCACCGTGCGCAGATGGGCTTCGAGGTAATTGCCGGGATTGACCGACTGGGTAGAGTCATCGACCGGCGCGCCGTCGGAAATCACCATCAGGATGCGGCGGTTTTCCGGACGGTTGACGATGCGCTTGTGGGCCCATTGCAGGGCTTCGCCGTCGATGTTTTCTTTCAGCAGCCCCTCGCGCATCATCAGGCCAAGATTGCGCTTGGCGTGGCGCCAGGGTTCGTCGGCGCCCTTGTAGATGATGTGGCGGATGTCGTTGACGCGGCCGGGATTGGGCGGGCGTCCGGCATCGAGCCAGGCTTCGCGGGACTTGCCGCCCTTCCAGGCGCGGGTGGTAAAGCCGAGGATTTCGACCTTGACGCCGCAGCGCTCGAGCGTTCTGGCGAGAATATCGCCGCAGATCGCTGCGATGGTGATGGGACGGCCGCGCATGGAGCCGGAATTGTCGATCAGGAGGGTCACGCAAGTGTCGCGGAATTCAGTTTCGCGCTCGGCCTTGAACGAGAGGGCCTGGAGGGGATCGGTGACGACGCGGGTGAGACGCGCGGTATCGAGCACGCCTTCTTCGAGGTCGAAATCCCAGCCACGGTTCTGCTGCGCCATCAGGCGGCGTTGCAGCTTGTTGGCAAGCCGCGCAACCGCGCCGGCCAAGTGCTCGAGCTGCTTGTCGAGAAGACCGCGAAGCTGGTCGAGCTCTTCGGGCGGACACAGATCGGCGGCCGAGATGATCTCGTCGAACTTGTCGGTGAAGATCTTGTAGGTCGGCTGGTTGGACAGGCGCTGGTCGCCTTCGCCCTGCGGGGGCGGGGCGGGGGCATCCTCGCCGGCTTCGGCCTGAGCATCCTCGTCGGTGTCGGCGCTATCGGCTTCCATGCCTTCGACGTCGCCGGTTTCCTCGTGTTCGCCGGGCGCCTCGTCGGTGCCGTCCATATCCTGGTTGTCGGCGTCGCCGTCCTGCTCTTCCTCCTCGCCATTCATGGCCTGATTGTTCTGGGCGTCCTGATCGGAGCCTTCGGAATCGTCCTGATCGAATTGCTCGAGATCGGCTTCGGCCAGAAGGTCGAGGTCGCGCAGGATGGAGCGCGTCTTGCGCGAAAATTCGGTCTGGTTATCGAGGAGGCTGGCCAGATCGTCGAGCGAGGTGCCGATGCGGCCCTCGAGCTTTTCGCGCCAGAGATCGACAATGGGGGTGCCCGAAGGCGGGATGGGGATGCCGGCGACCTTTTCGCGCATCATGAGCCCGAGCGCTTCGGCCAGCGGGGCATCGGCAATGTCGGTGACGTTGGCGTAATTGGCGCGGAACAGCCGGTCTTCGATCATTTCGGCGATGTTGCCGCTCATGCCCGCCATGCGCGCGCAGCCCAGCGATTCGACGCGCGCCTGTTCGAGCGCATCGAAGGCGGCCTTGGCGTCGGGGTCCTTGGGGGCAAGGCGGCGATGGGTATTGGCGTCATGGCTGGCCATGCGCATGGCCATGGCATCGCCCTGACCGCGGGCGATGGCGATGTCGCGAGTGGTCGGCAGGCGGGGCAGGGCGGCGAGGCGCGCCTTGTCGGCGGTCAGGATGGGCCGGTCGGCGGTAAAGCTGACCTCAAGATCGTGCTTGCCCGCGACAGTGCGCAGGGCTGCGCCGACCGCTGCCTTGAACGGGCCGGTGGGATCGGGCTTGTTGGCTTTGATGCGCGGGGGCTGGGCCATGTTGCTCTTCGTCTGATGTCACGCCGGGGAGGAAGGCCCCCTCACCCGGCCCGTTGGGCCGACCTCTCCCCCAAGGGAGAGGTGAGCTGGGGCCTTGCGGCCTTACGCCGAGATCGCCAGATTGGCTGCCGATTCAGGCAGGTCGACTCCGAACACGCGCTGGTAGAACTCGGCGACCACGGGGCGCTCGAGTTCGTCGCACTTGTTCAAAAAGGTCAGCCGGAAGGCAAAGCCGATGTCGCCGAAGATTTCGGCGTTTTCGGCCCAGGTGATCACGGCGCGGGGGCTCATCACCGTCGAGAGGTCGCCATTGATGAAGGCCGAGCGCGTCAGATCGGCAACGCGGACCATGTTGGAGACCAGTTTGCGGCCCTCATCGTCCTTGTCGTAGCTCTTGGCCTTGGCCAGAACGATGCCGACTTCCTTTTCGTGCGCCAGATAGTTCAGCGTCACGACGATCGACCAGCGGTCCATCTGGCCCTGGTTGATCTGCTGGGTGCCGTGATAGAGGCCCGAGGTGTCGCCGAGACCGATGGTGTTGGTCGTCGAAAACAGCCGGAAGGCGGGGTGCGGGCGGATGACGCGGTTCTGGTCGAGCAGGGTCAGACGGCCGGCCACTTCGAGCACGCGCTGGATCACAAACATCACGTCGGGGCGTCCGGCGTCGTATTCGTCGAACACCAGAGCGATGTTGTTCTGGACGGCCCAGGGCAGGATGCCGTCGCGGAATTCAGTGACCTGCTTGCCGTCACGCAGGACGATGGCGTCCTTGCCGACAAGATCGATGCGCGAAACGTGGCTGTCGAGGTTGACGCGGACCAGCGGCCAGTTGAGACGCGCTGCGACCTGCTCGATATGGGTCGATTTGCCCGTGCCGTGATAGCCCTGAACCATGACGCGGCGGTTGAAGGCGAAACCGGCGAGAATGGCAAGGGTGGTGTTGCGATCGAACAGGTAGTCCGGGTCGATCTCGGGCACGTGGTCGGTGCGGTCTTTATAGCCCTTGACCACCATGTCGCTGTCGATCCCGAACAGATCGCGCACTGAATACTCGGTGTCGGGCAGGTTGGAAAACTCAGTCATAATTTGCCTCGTCTCGGGCGCACCGGATCGATGTTTTTCCGGTGCGAAGGCGCGTTCGGTTCGCGTCTTTTAAGGAAAAATTCGGAGCGCTTATAGCAACACAACTGCCATAAACCTAGAGCGCGGGATGCCGCAAGCGTCCGGGGTCACTTTAGCGCGCGTTTTCGCACTGCAGAAAAGGCGGGCCGGGTGGTCAGACAAAGCCACGCTGCTTGAGGTGGTTGTAGGCCGATATGATGTTGCGCAGCCGGTCTTCGGACCCCTTGTCGCCGCCATTGGCGTCGGGGTGGTGGAGTTTGACCAAAGCCTTATAGGCCGATTTGATGTCACCAGAGGGCTTGCGGCCTTCGAGGCCGAGCACTTCGAAGGCGGCGCGGTCCTGGCCGGTGAGCGTGATGGCGCGCTCGGCCGTCTCTCCCTTGGCGCCGGCGTCCTGACGGGCCCTTGAGCGCAGGCGGGCGAAGACGCCATTGACGTCGCGGAACTGACTGCCGGTGTAGTCGCGCGCCTTGTATTTTTTCGGCTGCGGTTCGGTTTTGCCGAAGCGGTTGGAGCCGTAGGCCCAGGTTTCGCGGCTGCCCGGCGCGTTCATCTTGGTGGCGTGGTCGGCGATTTCCTCGTCGTCCATGCCGGAGAAGTAATTGTAGGCCTTGTTGTAGTGGCGCACATGCTCGAGGCAGAAATTGTGGAACTGCCCTTCCGAGCGGGCGCCCTTGGGCGCCTTGTGCATGCCGGGATTTTCGCACCCTTCCCAATCGCAGCCCGGATGCGCGGCCACCTGCTCCTCGACCTGGGAGCGGCGGGGCTTGATGCGGACGGAATCAAAGATTTTGGACTTGGAGCTGGTCGACATGGGATCGGGTTGGGACCTTTGTTTGGGGCCGGTATTTTCCTCGTGAGACCGAACCGGAAAAGTCTGCAACTTTTCCTGATCTCACTCTGGCGAAATGAAAGCCCGTTATCATATACCGTTTGTGACCCGGTTACCCGGTTCAATTTGTTCTATTTTCAATAACAGGCGTGTTGACACATGAGCGTTCGCGATGAAATCGAAGCCAAACTCACCGAAACCTTCGCGCCGAGTGCCATCGAGGTGATCGACGATTCAGAGCGCCATCATGGTCACGCAGGATGGCGGGAAGGGGGCAATACCCATTTCCGCATCGTTATTGCCAGCGAAAAGCTCGACGGGTTGAGCCGGGTCGAGCAGCACCGGGCCATCAACGGCGCGCTTGCCGATCAGTTCGATGCAGGGCTGCACGCGCTGGCCATCAAGGTCACGCCTTCGCGCTGACCACCGCTTCCACCGGTGACACGCGCAGCTGGGTGACCCTGTTGTGCTGGCGGCGCAGCACCTTGAAGCGCAGATTGTGGAAAGTGAATTGCTGGCCCGGATCGGGGATCAGCTTGGCTTCGTGAATGACGAGCCCGGCAACGGTTGTGGCTTCCTCGTCGGGCAGGTTCCAGTCCAGGGCCCGATTGAGGTCGCGGATGGGGAGCTGGCCGTCGATGATATAGGAGCCGTCGGCCTGCTTGCGCACGCCATCGATCACCGCGTCATGCTCGTCGGCGATTTCGCCGACGATTTCCTCGAGAATGTCCTCAAGGGTGATCAGCCCCTGCACCTCGCCATATTCATCGACAACCAGCGCGAAATGCAGCTTGCGTTTCAGGAACGCGTTGAGCTGGGCCTGGGCGGAGGTGGTGTCGGGGACGAACCAGGGCTTGAAGGCGATCCTTGCCGGGTTGACCTTCGTGAAATCGCCGTCCGCCTTCTGGATGGCGCGCAAAAGGTCCTTGGCGTGGACGACGCCGACGATATTGTCCTGCTTGTCCTTGTAAAGCGGCACGCGGGTGAACGGGCTGTCGAGGATGGCGCCGATCAGTTCGTCTGCCGGCATATCGGCATCGAGCGCCAGCATGCGGGTGCGGTGCACCATGACGTCGGACACTTCGAGCTCGCGGAGGTCGAGGATGCCGCCCAGCATGTCGCGGTCGCCCTTGACCACTTCGCCCTCGTGATGGAGGAAATCCACAGCGCCGCGCAATTCCTCATGGCCGGAAATTTCGCTGGCCTTGTCGGGGTCCAGCCCGAACCGGCGCAGGATGAAATTGACGAGAGCCTGAACAGTCAGCGTCACCGGCGAAAACACCAGAACGATGACCCGGATGATCGGGGCCACAAAGAGCGCGAACCCGTCGGGGCGGATCAGCGCTATGGTCTTGGGCAGCACTTCGGAAAACACGACGACGGCTGCCGTCATAGCGAGGGTTGCGTAGGCGATGCCCGCCTCACCGAAAATCTGGATCAGAACCGAAGCGGCAAGGGTCGAAGCCAGGATGTTGACGACGTTGTTGCCGAGGAGAATTGCACCGATCAGGCGCTCTTTCTCGGCGGTCAGCTTTTCGACCAGCGAGGCGCGCTTGTTGCCCGACTTGGCGAGCTGATACATGCGGGCCCGCGACGCGGCGGTCAGCGCGGTTTCCGAGCCGGAAAAGAAAAAGCTCATGGCCAGCAGCGCAATGATGGCAAACAGAGACAGCCACAACGACATCAGCGTATGTCCTCAAGGAAGGTTGCGACCGCTTCGGGGTCGATTTTTTTCTCGATGAAGGCCTTGCCGATACCGCGCGTCAGAATGAACGTCAGTTGCCCGCGCGAGACTTTCTTGTCCTGTGCGATGGCGTCCATGAGCATTTGCGTTGGCGGCAGGTCTCCGGGGATATCGGCCAATGTAGTGGGCAGGCCGGCATTTTTCAAATGCGCTTCGACGCGGCCCGCATCCTGGGAGGGCGCAAGGTCCAGCTTTGCCGAAAATCTGTGGGCCAGCACCATGCCGATGGCGACCCCTTCGCCGTGCAGCAGGCGGTCTGAGTAGCCCGTGGCCTTTTCGAGCGCGTGGCCGAAGGTGTGGCCGAGATTGAGGAGGGCGCGGTTGCCCGCTTCCTTTTCGTCGGCGACGACGACGCGAGCCTTGGCGGCGCAGGCACGGGCAATGGCCTCGCCGCGGGCCGGGCCGCCCGCCTCGATTTCGGGATAGTTGGCTTCAAGCCAGAAAAACAGGTCCTCGTCGTCGATCAACCCGTATTTGGCCAATTCGGCATAACCAGCGGCGAACTGGCGGGGCGGCAGTGTTTCGAGCGCTTTGAGATCGGCCAGCACAAGGCGGGGTTGGTGGAAGGCACCGACGAGATTTTTGCCATGGACCGAATTGATGCCGGTCTTGCCGCCGACCGAGGAATCCACCTGGGCCAGAAGCGAGGTGGGTATCTGGACGAAATCCATGCCACGCCGGGCGATCGAAGCAGCAAAGCCAGCCAGATCGCCGATCACGCCGCCGCCGAGCGCTATGAGAATGTCGTTGCGTTCGAGCCGGGCGGCAATGATCTGATCGACGACGCTCTGGAGGTGCGACCAGGATTTGGTGGCTTCGCCGGCCGGGAGGATGATTTCGGTGTGGCCCAAACCTGCGGCGTCGAGGGATGCTGTGAGGCGGGGCAGCTGGGCCTTTGCAACGTTCTCGTCGGTCACGATGCCGTAGCGCGCGCCGGGAAACATCTGAGCCAGCCGCGCACCGGCGCTTTCGATGGCGTCGAGGGCAATAACGATGTCATAGGCCCGCTCGCCCAGCGGCACGTGGACGGTGTGAAGGGGCGTGTGGTTTTCGGTCATTGGGCCTTCGGAATGTCGAAATGGCTTGAAATGGCAGCGAGAATGTCATTGACGACGACGTCATGGGGCACGTCGCGCGAGGCCACGGTGAGGTCGGCCAACGCATAGATCGGGTAGCGGATGTCGATCAGCCCTTGCAGCGTGCCGCGCGGATCGGGCGTCTGGAGCAGGGGGCGGCCGGGGCGCTTGGAGACGCGGGCGAACAGCAGGTCGAAATCGGCCTTGATCCAGATCGAAACGGCATGGGCCTTGATGGCTTCGCGCGTTTCGGGATTGACGAAAGCGCCGCCGCCCGTGGCGATGACGCCCTGATGCTCGCGCAACAGACGCGAGATGACGCGGGCCTCGCCGGCCCTGAATTCGGGCTCGCCATGCGCGGCAAAGATGTCGGGGACCGACATGCCTGCGGCGGTTTCGATTTCGGCATCGGAATCGGTGAAGGGCAGGCCCAGCCGGTTGGCAAGGCGCCGCCCGACAGTGGTCTTGCCCGCGCCCATCATGCCCACGAGCACGATCGGCCGTCCGGCCAGTGCTTCGAGCACCTGGCTTTCGGCTTTCGGCCTGGCAATGCCTGTCGCGTTATGCCCCATCGTGGCGCCTTTATTGGTTGATGTGGTTCAATCGTGTGGCGGTCAGGCTGTCAAGGTCGCTCGCTTGCCGGGCGGGCGCAAATCTGGAAAAATCACTTTCCGACACAGAGGATGCCATGCCCACATTATTCCGCCTGCTCGTTGCCATCGCCTTTGTCGTTGGGCTCGCCTATGCGGGCATGTTTGCACTGGCGGTGCTGGTCGAGCCCAATGAGCGCGAAGTGACGGTGCGGGTGCCGACCCGCGACCTTCTGGCGGATACACCGTGATGAAAGACGGGCATCTGATCGAGGCGTTTTTGGAAATGATGAGCGCCGAGCGGGGCGCTGCGGCCAATACGATCGAGGCCTATCGGCGCGATCTGCTCGATTACGCTGGGTTTCTTGCAGGCTCGAATAAGGCGATTTCCGATGCCGGGCGGACCGATGTCGCCGATTATCTGAGCCATCTGTCGGCGCAGGGGCTGGCGGCGAGTTCGAGCGCGCGGCGGTTGAGCGCGGTGCGGCAATTGCACAGGTTTTTGGTCTCCGAGGGCACCAAGGGGGACGATCCCACGCGCATCGTTTCCTCGCCCAAGCCGGGACGGGGTCTGCCCAAGGTGCTTTCGGTCGAGGAGGTCGACAGGCTGCTGAAATGCGCCGAAGAGGAAGCGGCGGGAGGCGAAGAGAGCGAAGTCCGGCTCTATGTGCTGCTCGAATTGCTCTACGCCACCGGGCTGCGGGTTTCCGAACTTGTGGCGCTGGAGCGCAGGGCGGTGCGGCGCGAGGCCGATCATCTGACCATCACCGGCAAGGGCGGCAAGGAGCGGCTGGTGCCGCTCAACGACAAGGCCAAGGACGCTTTGGTTGGCTGGCTCGACAGCACGGACAAGGAAAAGTTCGTCTTTCCGGCCAAAGGGGCCGAAGGGCATCTGGCGCGGCAGGTCTTTGGGCGCGACCTCAAGGGGCTGGCGTCGCGGGCCGGGTTGCCGGTCGCAAAGGTATCCCCGCATGTGCTGCGCCACGCCTTTGCGTCGCATCTGCTGCAGAACGGGGCGGATTTGCGGGTCGTGCAGATGCTTTTGGGTCATGCCGACATTTCAACGACACAGATTTATACCCATGTTCTGGATGCGCATTTGCGCAAATTGCTCGAAGATCACCATCCTCTGTCGGGCGATGCTTGACACGAGAGGGTCTAATCGACACTTTCCGGCCACTTTGGAACCCTAGATCGACGTCCTGCTTGACGAAACACAGCGGACGACGCTCTAAAGTCTTGATTTGTCGACGCGCTTGCCAGCCGATCTGGTGCTGGCCGCTCAAAAATGAGAAGGTTGCCCGAAACGGGCGGATTGCATGCAGTCATATCTCGATTTCGAAAAACCCGTCGCTGAACTCGAAGGCAAGATTGCCGAGCTCAAGAACCTCGCCCAGACCGATGAAGCGGTCTCGATCGGCGATGAGGTTTCCCGTTTGCAGCAACGCGCCAACGATGCGCTGCGCGACGTCTACAAAAAGCTCACGCCCTGGCAGAAGACGCTGGTTGCGCGCCACCCGCAGCGCCCGCATTTTTCCAACTACCTCAAGGCGCTGGTGACCGAATGGACGCCTTTGGCCGGTGATCGCAAATATGCCGAAGATCCTGCCATCCAGGCCGGGTTCGGGCGGATCGACGGGGTGCCGGTGGCCATTCTGGGCCAGGAAAAGGGCAACGACACCGAAAGCCGCCTCAAGCACAATTTCGGCATGGCGCGGCCCGAGGGCTACCGCAAGGCCGTGCGCATCATGGAAATGGCCGACCGGTTCGGCCTGCCGGTGATCTCGTTCGTGGATACGGCGGGGGCCTATCCCGGCATCGGCGCCGAAGAGCGCGGCCAGGCCGAAGCCATCGCGCGCTCGACGGAAAAGTGCCTCGAAATCGGGGTTCCGAACCTATCGATCGTGATCGGCGAAGGCGGATCGGGTGGGGCCATCGCCATTGCGGCGACCAACAAGGTGCTCATGCTCGAGCATTCGGTCTATTCGGTGATTTCACCGGAGGCCGGTGCCTCGATCCTGTTCCGCGACGCGGGCAAGGCCCAGGACATGGCGGCGGCCCAGAAGATCACCGCGCAGGACCTGTTTGCGCTTAAAGTGATCGACGGCATCATCGAAGAGCCCATGGGCGGCGCGCACCGCAACCCGGAAAAAACCTTCACTGACGTCAAGGCGGAGATCGTCAAATTTTTCGGCGAGTATGACGACGACCTCGGGCCGCTCGAGATTCGCGAGCTGCGGCGCGAGAAATTCCTGGCGATCGGGACGTCGCTCACCTGAATTTGACTGCACTGTCTTGCAATTTGCATAAAATTTAGATCGATTACCCAAGAACCTTACCGCGCGTTAACCCTGCACTGGCATAAGCAGGGCTGGGGGCAAGGCGTACAGGAATTGTAGGGTCAGGGCATAGATGCTCCGTAAAATCGTCCTTTTGGCCGTATCGCTCGTTTTGGCGGGTGTTCTGGCCTCGTGTTCGGCGCTTGAAGGCGACGGGCGTCATCTCACACCGCTATCGGGCGCCGCCAAGTCGCGGCTGGCCGCCATGGGTTCGAGCCCGCAGGCAGCGATGATGGTGCGCATCTTCAAGGAAGAATCGACGCTCGAGGTCTGGAAACAGACCGCCGGCGGGTCCTACAAGCTCTTCCAGACCTATGAAATCTGCACCTGGTCGGGCGATCTGGGGCCGAAATTTTATGAGGGCGACCGGCAGGCGCCCGAGGGGTTCTATACGATCACCCCGGGGCTGATGAACCCTAACTCGAACTATTACCTCGCCTTCAATCTGGGCTTTCCCAACCGGTATGACCGCACGCATGGGCGGACGGGCAGCCATCTGATGGTGCATGGCGCGTGTTCGTCGGCCGGGTGCTACGCCATGGAAGACGAGCAGATCGCCGAAATCTACGCGCTGGCGCGTGAAGCGTTCACCGGTGGCAACCGTTCGTTCGAAGTGCAGATCTTCCCGTTCCGCATGACGCCGGAAAACATGGCCAAGCACCAATCGAGCCAGCACATCGATTTCTGGAACAACATCAAGCAGGGCTACGATTATTTCGAAGTCGCCAACACGCCGCCCGCATGGGACGTGTGCGAGGGGCGCTATGTGTTCCGCCAGCCTTCCGCCGTCAATGCAACCGCCTCCATGGCGGGAAGCTGTCAGGCTGTGGTTGCCGATGCTACAATCGTTTCGGCCTTCCAGGCCCGCCAGTCAGCCGATGCGGCTGCGATACAGAGTGCCATAATGCGGCTTGCCGATGCCGAAGTGGCGGCAGCAGAAGCCGAACAGCGGCGCATCAATGGAGAGGCCGAAATGGCGGCGCGGAGCGAAGCGATCAACAACGCCGTTGGCGGATTCTTCGACACCCTGTTCAGCCCGCTCGACGCACTGGCGCCCAGCGAGCAGGCCGCTGTGGCCGACAGCACGCCCCAAGGCTGAGCGGGTGGCCCGAGCGCGTCGTGGCCCGGAGAGGAAACGATGAGCGCGACCGAGGATATCGAGCGCAAGCTGGAGCACGGGGCCGACCGGTATTTCGGCAAGGACCTCGATGCGCTTTCCAGCGTTGAGAAGACTGTACTCAAAAAGGCGATTTCGCGCCGTACGCTGGCGCGCAATACCGAGACGATCTACAGCGAAAAGACCGGTTTCGGGGACAGGATGTCCGACGGGATCGCCAGTTTCGGTGGCTCGTGGGCGTTCATTCTGTCGTTCCTTGCCTTTCTGGCGATCTGGGTTGCCGCCAATATCGCGCTCGCCATGGGGGCGTTCGATCCCTATCCCTTCATCTTTCTCAATCTGATGCTGTCGATGATCGCCGCGCTGCAGGCGCCGATCATCATGATGAGCCAGAACCGGCAGGCCGAAAAGGACCGGCTGGCCGCCGCCCACGACTACGAGATCAATCTCAAGGCCGAAGTGGAAATCATGGCGCTGCACGACAAGCTCGACCAGATGCGCGAGCATGAATTGCGGGCGCTGGTCGAAAAGCAGCAGGAGCAGCTTGATCTGCTCACCAGAGTGGTGCTGGGGAAACGCTCAGAGTAGATCGCAGAGCGGGGCGATGAGCGGGATGTCGGCGGGGGGCATCGGGTAGTCGTGCAGTTTTTGCGGGCGCACCCATTTGAGCGCTGAATGCTCCTTGGTGAGGGGCGTGCCCTGCCATTTCCTGCACACATAAAGCGGCATCATCAGGTGCCAGTCGTCATAGCTGTGGCTCGCAAAAGTGAGCGGGGCGAGGCACGCTTCTTTTGTTTCGATGTCCAGCTCTTCGCGCAATTCGCGGATCAGCGCGGCTTCGGGCGTTTCGCCCGCCTCGATTTTGCCACCCGGAAATTCCCAGAGACCCGCCAACTGCTTGCCCTCGGGCCGCTGGGCGATCAGCACGCGCCGGTCGGCATCGACCAGCGCGCAGGCGACGACGAGGGTGATTTTCATTGCGCTTGGGCCTCGGGCTGGCGGCGGTAGTGGTAGGGGTAGCGGAAGGTAAAGCCCAGGGCGAGGTAGAGCGCGATGGCCGGGCCGTTGTCGCCCTGGACCTGGAGCGCGGCGTGGCTGGCGCCGTTCTCGGCACCCCAACTGAGCGCGCTCGCCATCATGCGGCGGCCAAACCCCTGGCCGCGGAGTGCGCCCGAAGTGATGACGTCATAAACCATCACGATGCCGTCGCTCTCGACGCACAGCAGGGATGCTCCGGGCGTGCCGTCGTCGGCGGCGAGGACGATGCCGCAAGCGGGGCGCTTGAGCGCACCGAGGATGGCGGCGAAGGTTTCCTGCTGTTTGGTATCGAACCCTTGAAGGGCCGTCTGCGCGGCAAGGAAAGCTGGGTCTGTGGCATCGTAAAGGCTGGCCGCCCCGTCGAACCCGGCGGTCCGGGTGAGGGGCGAGGACAGCACGAGGCTGGTCTTGAAGCGCTCCCATTTCGCATCAGCGAGTGTATCGAGAATGCCGTCGCCGGTGAGCGGGGTCACCCTGAAAACGGTGGGCAAATCATGTTCGGCATAGCGGGCCGAGAGGGCGTCGATGCGCTGGGCGGCATTGCCGTCGTCGGCGGGGTCCAGCGCCCATATGGCGTTGGAGCGGCCCGAAAAGCCCGCGGCGAAGCGGGCGCGCCATTGGCCGTCCTCGATAGTCTGGAGGGCTGGCCATGTGGCAAGCGAAGCGGCCTCGATTTCAGCGACGGAAAGCAAAGAAGAACTCTTTTCCTTGATCGCGTTGTCGAACCGCAAAACCGGTTCCCACTTTTGCTGACAACATCTTTAGTTCCTTGTTTGGTCGCGCGTCCGAACCGATAAAGTGGCGTCCACTTAGCTCCTGTAGCTGCCGTTGATGTCGATATAGCCGTGGGTCAGATCGCAGGTGTAGACGGTGGCGCTGCCCGCCCCGAGCCCGATATCGACGCCGATCGAAAGCTCGTCCCCCTTCATATAGGCGGTTGCCGCGTCCTCGGAATAGTCGGGCGCGCGTTCCCCGTTGCGGGCGAGGACGTGTTCGCCGAAGCGAATAGTGAGCCTGTCGCGGTCGGCGGGCTGGCCGGCCTTGCCCACCGCCATGACGATGCGGCCCCAATTGGCGTCCTCACCGGCGATGGCGGTCTTGACGAGGGGGCTGTCAGCAATGGCGCGGGCGATCTTTGCGGCACTGTCGTCGCTTGTTGCGCCGGTGACAGTGATGGCCACGAATTTTGTGGCGCCCTCGCCGTCGCGCACCACCTGCATGGCGAGATCGAACAGCACGTCGCCCAGCGCTTCACCGAAGGCTTGCGCGCGCGGATCGTCGAGCGAGGCGATGGGTTCGATCCCGGCCTTGCAAGTGGCGAAGGCCAAAAGCGTATCGGAGGTCGAGGTGTCGCTATCGACGGTGATAGCGTTAAAGCTCGTCTGGTTGTGCCTGGCGAGAAGCGCCTGCAAGACGTCAGCCGCGATTGGCGTGTCGGTGAAGACGAAACTGAGCATTGTCGCCATGTCCGGCGCGATCATGCCCGAACCCTTGGCGATGCCGGCAATGGAAACCGTTACGCCGTCGACCTCGAGCGTCGCCTCTGCGAGCTTGGGGAAGGTGTCGGTGGTCATGATGGCTTTGGCCGGCTCCATCCAGGGTTCGGCAGCCAACTGGCCGGTCAGGCTTTCCAGCACGCCATCGAATTTGGTGGCGTCGAGCGGTTCGCCGATGACGCCCGTTGAAGCGAGAAAGATCTCGGATGACTGGCAGCCGACGGCCCTGGCTGCGATGTCGGCGGTGAGTTTCACCGATTCGATGCCCTTCAATCCGGTAAAGGCATTGGCGTTGCCCGAATTGACGACGAGGGCGCGGGCGGTGCCGCCGCCGAGGTTTTGCCGGCACCAGTCGATGGCGGCCGAGGGGCAGAGCGAGCGGGTCAGGACGCCGGCGACCACGGTGCCCGGGTCAAACACGGCCAGCAGCACGTCGGTGCGGCCCTTGTAGCGAATGCCGGCCTCGGCGGTGGCAAAGCGCACGCCGGCGATAGCTGGCGGGGCGGCATAGGTTTGGGGGGCAAGGGGAGAGATTGGCAGGGCCATGGACTAAAGACCTTGAAGGGGTAACGCGTTGCCGGTTCTTCCGTGTGCCTCAACCCGTCCCCTCTGGCAAGGGGCGCAATCGGTTAGAGCGCCCCGGCCGGTGACTTCGCGGGCGATGCGCAGCGCAATCGTGTCGCGTTGTCCGGGCCGGCTTGGGATTCGGGCCCGTTCACTATACCCGTATTGGGCCGACGATGTGTGGAGCGGAATGGGCAGCATGATTTTCACCGAACCGCGCGATCCCAGATTTGTCACCGTGCGCCGCGGCGGCACGCTGAGCGATGCCGACCATCGCCTGCTTGCCGAATGGGCTGCGGTCTGCGCTGCCCATGTTCTTGAAATTTTCGAGGCGGCTGCGCCGGGTGATGATCGGGTGCGGCATGCGCTTGAGCAAAACCGTGCGTGGGTGCGTGGCGAGTTAACGATGCGCGAGGCGCTGAGGGCTGCCAACGCGAGGGCTGCGGCGAGGGAGGTTGCGGGCGGCGCAAAATTTGCGGCCTATGCAGCGGCGCAGGCGGTAGCGGTTGCCCATGTGGCAGCGCATGAACTGGGCGCGGCGGCCTACGCGATCCGGGCTGTTCAAGCGGCAAGCGATGAGGCCGGGCGCGCGGAGGCTGGCCGCCGGGAATCCCGTTGGCAGCGCGAGCAGCTTCCCGACGCTATCCGGGAACTGGTGCTCGATGACCAGCGGTTGCGCAATCATGTGTGCTGGTTCGTGTTCGAGTGCTGACTGGTTCGAACTGAACTGCCGGGCGGCGGGGAAGGGCGCCCGGCAGATGACTTTCCCCTAGCGTGCGGGGCGCATTATGAAGCGGCCGAAGCGCTTCTGGATCAGAGGGATCAACCAGAACACCATTATGGCCACCATGAGCGGCGCGACGATCAGCGTGGTCTGCCATATCTGCCAGCCGCGGGTCAGCGGCAGGATGACATAGAGAATCAGGGTAATGACCGGATAGACCCCGAGCAGTGTTACGAGAAACTGCCGGTGCCTTGCCAGCCGCAGCGGGGCGCTTGCCGTATGATCGGCGGGAGCGCTGGCGGAAGAAACTTGCGACATCGTGGATACCTTTAGAAACGGAACGTTTCGTTATATATGGAAACGAGCCGTTTCGTTCAAGTGGCTTTTTCGATTTTTTCTGCCTATATCAGGTGGCAGGTTGGTGAGGCGCGCCTTGGGGACCTTTAAGCCGTTTGGGCAGGGTTCCGGAGCGCGATGGATGCTGAGGGGCAAGATTGCCGCTGTTGCAGCAGGAAGGTACGCCTGGAAGGCGGCGAACTGGCGGGGGAATGTATTGGTCCGGGGCGTGCTGCTAGAACAAGCCTTGTGCTGCTGACGGTTTGGGGAATTGCGGTCGGGATTGGCGGCAAAGTTAGGTGGCCGCGCGTTCGTTTGCAGCGTCGTGTAATGGGTGCCGATTGCGCGCAAGGCGCTCAGGCGGGTGGAGAGAAGGATTGAAATGACAGCTGAGGACAAATCGGTGGCGGTCAGGCGCGGGTCCATCGGGGCTCGGCGCAATCCGGCCAGCCAGCAGGCCATTCTCGATGCCGCCGAGGCGATCCTGCGTGAAGAGGGGCTTTCGGGGTTTTCCATCGAGGCCGTGGCGCGGCGGGCAAGGGCGGGCAAGCCGACGATCTATCGCTGGTGGCCGTCCAAGGCGGCGCTGCTGCTCGACGTCTATCAGGGGTTCAAAAACTCGCGGCAATTCCCCGACACGGGAAATTTCGAGAAGGATCTGCGCGGGTTTCTGACCAACCAGTTGATCGGGTTCTGGCATGACGGCCTTTGCGGCACCGTGTTCCGCTCGGTCATCGCAGAGGCCCAAAGCGATCCGAGCGCGGCCGAGGCGCTATTTGCCTATGAACGGGCGCGGCGGAAATTTGCGGAACGGCTGGTGGACAGGGCCAAGGCGCGGGGCGAAATCGATCCTGGCAGCAACAGCGCGATCATAATCGAACTTTTGGCCGGCTTTGCCTGGCACCGGCTTCTGACCGGCCGGCTGGCGGGCTCGGATGCCGATGTCGAGGCGGTGATCGCCACAATCCTGGCGGCGACAAAAAAGAACCCCGGTACCTAGAGCGCCGCTCCGATAGAATCGAAGCGGCGCTCCATGGTTTTGTTTGGTCGTGCGGTCTTCAACACCGGCTTTGCAAGACGGTGCTAGATACCGCCCTGGGCTTCGACCTGTGCGGCGAGGTCGGCATCGTCGATCTCGATTTCGACGCCGGACTTGATGTCGTCGATGGCCGCTTCATAGCTCTCATAGAGAACCTGCTGGGCGACCTGCTGACGCACTTCTTCGAGCGGGGGCGCTTCGGAGAGGCGGCGGTCTTCGAGATAGATCAGGTGGAAGCCGAACTGGCTCTGGACGGGCTGGGACAATTCGCCGATTTCGAGCGCCATGGCGGCCTGTTCGAATTCGGGGACCATCATGCCGGTCGAGAAATAACCAAGATCACCGCCATTGGCGCGGGTGCCGTCGGTGCCGTATTCGCTGGCGGCATCGGCAAACTCGCGGCCACCTTCGATTTCGGCGCGGATTTCGTTGGCTTCTTCTTCGGTCGGCACCAGGATGTGGCGGGCGCGCACTTCGGGCTCGGGGGAGAACTCGGCGACCTGCTCGTCATAGGCGGCCTGGATGGCCTCCTCGGTCACCTGGGTCTCCACTATGGAGTTGAAAAACGCGCGGCGCAGAGCCTGATCTTCGAGATAGGCCATGCGGCGGGTGAAATCATCGCTTTCGGCAAGGCCGTCGGCGCGGGCCGCGCTGGCCATAAGCTTCATGTCGATAATGACAGTGAGAAGAAAACCGCGCCGCTGGTCGGCGGGAATTGACTGGAGTTCCTGGGTCAGCTCTTCGGCTGCCAGAACCAGATCACCTTCGGTAATCTCTTCGCCGCCCACCGTAGCAAGGACCGTATCGGGGGATACCGGCTCGGCGGGCGCGGCCTGCTCGGCTGCCTCTGCGGCGGGCGCTGGCGCATCGTCCTGCGCCCAGGCGGGAGCAGCGGTCAGCGAGACGGCGAGAACCGCCGGGATGAATACGGCCCGCAAAAGGCCGGCCACCGGAGCGGCGAAGTCGGATGACATGATGAGAATTCTCCTTGTTTTCCGGACCCGGGCCCCCCATCGCCCGAACCAAAGTTCCGAATATCGGTTTAGCCCCGGACTTTGGCGGTGGTTTGGCGGATTTTGCCAACGTTGACAACCCATGGTGGCACTCTTACATCTCCTGCCGAAGTTTTCCGCGCTCCTTTCGGCAGCGCCCCGGCCTGCCGCCCTTCCATTCGTGCAAGGCAATTCCGGGACGTCGCAACCGCCGCATCGGGTGCATCCAACAAGGTTCTAAGGACAATTCTTCATGGCTCTTGCAGCGCTCGCCCGGAAGTTTTTCGGCTCGGCCAACGATCGGCGCGTCAAACGCTATCAATCCAATGTCGATGCCATCAACGCCCTCGAGCCCGAGTTCGAAAAGCTCACCGACGAGCAGCTCAGGGCCAAGACCGAGGAGTTCCGGCAGCAGTTGCGCGATGGCGCCAAGCTGACCGACGTGCTGGTTCCCGCCTTTGCAACGGTGCGCGAAGGCTCCAAGCGCGCGCTTGGCATGCGGCACTTCGACGTACAGCTTATCGGCGGCATGGTGCTCAACGAACGGGCCATCACCGAAATGCGGACCGGTGAAGGCAAGACGCTTGTCGCAACGCTTTCGGCCTATCTCAACGCGCTCGAAGACAAGGGCGTGCACATCGTTAC
>DDGC01000006.1:126207-150778 GCA_002337455.1 Rhizobiales bacterium UBA1912
GACAAGGGCGTGCACATCGTTACCGTCAACGATTACCTGGCGCGCCGCGACAGCGAATGGATGGGCCGGCTCTACAGTTTTCTCGGGCTGACCACCGGGGTGATCGTGCATGGCATCAACGACGCGGAGCGCAAGGCTGCCTACGATGCCGACATCACCTACGGCACCAACAATGAGTTCGGCTTCGACTATCTTCGCGACAACATGAAATATTCGCGAGCCCAGATGGTGCAGCGCGGACACAATTACGCGATCGTCGACGAAGTGGATTCGATCCTGATCGACGAGGCGCGGACTCCGCTAATCATTTCGGGGCCCTCACAGGACCGATCCGAGCTTTACAAGACCATCGACAAATACATTCCGCTGCTGGTCGAGGAAGACTATACGATCGACGAAAAGCACCGCGCGGCGAGCTTTACCGACGAGGGCATCGAAAAGCTCGAGGAAATCCTCGAGCGCGACGGGCTGATCAAATCTGGCTCGCTCTATGACATCGACAACGTCTCGATCGTCCACCACCTCAATTCGGCGCTCAAGGCGCACAAGATCTTCACCCGCGACAAGGACTATATCGTCCGTGACGACGATGTGGTGATCATCGACGAGTTCACGGGTCGCATGATGCCGGGACGGCGGTTTTCCGAAGGGCTGCACCAGGCGCTCGAAGCCAAGGAAAACGCCAAGATCCAGCCGGAAAACCAGACACTGGCCTCGATCACTTTCCAGAATTATTTCCGGCTCTACACCAAGCTGGCCGGCATGACCGGCACGGCCGACACCGAAGCGTCCGAATTTGCCGACATTTACGGGCTGGACGTGGTGACCGTGCCCACCAACGTGCCGATCGCGCGTCTGGACGAAAACGACCAGATCTATCGATCGGTCGATGAAAAGTTCCAGGCCATCACCGACGAAGTGATCGAGTGCCGCACCCGCAACCAGCCGGTGCTGGTGGGCACGACGTCGATTGAGCGCTCCGAGATGCTGGCGGACTTCCTCAAGAAAAAGGGCGTCAAGGACATCGCGGTCCTCAACGCCCGCCACCACGAGCAGGAAGCCCAGATCATCGCGGCGGCCGGTGTGCCCGGCGCCATCACGATTGCCACCAACATGGCCGGCCGCGGCACCGACATTCAGCTCGGCGGCAATCTGGAAATGCGTGTCGCCAATGAGGCCGAGGGGCTCGAAGGCGAAGCGCTGGAAAAAAAGACAGCAGAGATCAAGGCCGATATCGCGGAAAAAAAGAAGGAAGCGCTGGCGGCGGGCGGGCTGATGGTGATTGGCACCGAACGTCACGAGTCGCGGCGTATCGACAACCAGTTGCGTGGCCGCTCGGGCCGTCAGGGCGATCCGGGACGGTCGAAATTCTTCGTGTCGCTGCAGGACGATCTGATGCGCCGGTTCTTCCCCGAGCGCATGGAGAAGGTCCTGACCTCGCTGGGGCTGAAAGACGGGGAATCGATCTCCGACGCCATGGTCACCAAGGCCATCGAGCGCGCCCAGACCCGGGTCGAGGGGCACAACTTCGATATCCGCAAGAACATCCTGAAATATGATGACGTGATGAACGATCAGCGCAAGGTGATCTTCGAGCAGCGCATCGAGTTGATGGATGCCGAGAACGTCGCCGAAACCATCGCCGACATGCGTCACGACGTTGTCGATTCGCTGATCGCCAAATCGGCGCCCGAGCGTTCCTATCCCGAGCAGTGGAACACCGAGCAGCTTGGCGCGGCGTGCAAGACCTATCTAGGCATCGAGCCCCCGTTGGCCCAGTGGTCCGACGAGGAAGGCATGGATGTGGAGGTGCTGCGCGAGCGTATCATCAAGATGGCCGACGATTATGCTGCGGCCAAGGCGGCGCGCATCGGGCCCGACACCATGCGCCAGATCGAAAAGAGTTTCATTCTGCAATCGATCGACGGGCTGTGGCGCGAGCATCTGGTGACGCTCGATCACCTTTCCAAGGTGGTTGGCTGGCGTGGCCTGGCCCAGCGCGATCCGCTCAATGAATACAAGCAGGAAGCGTTCGAGCTGTTCTCGCTGCTGTTGACCAATCTGCGCGAGCTGGTCACCACCCAGATGAGCCATTTCGAAATCAAGCCGCCCGAGCCGCAGGCGCCTGCCGCCAGCCAGCTCCGCGCGACCCATCTCGATCCGGTAACCGGCGAGAACGAGGTGCGGGACGAGGCTGGTCCCAAGGGACAGCTGAGCCCCGAAGTCATGGCCCGCACCCGGCGCAACGATCCGTGTCCGTGCGGATCGGGCAAGAAATTCAAGCATTGCCACGGGGCCTTCTAGAGCCCTTTCGGCATAGTCTTTTCGAGATCCCCGGAGCGCCGCTTCGGGGATTTTTTTGTTGGCGGTCGCACTGCGTGGGGGAACCCTTTAGGGTGGGTCTGCATTTGTGAACGCGCCTAGCGGGGGATTGTCTTGACCTACGAACAGATCGTGCTTTTTGTCCTTCTGGGCTTGGTTCTGGCCGGACTTTTGTGGGGCAAATGGCGATACGACCTTGTGGCGTTTGCCGCCCTTATCGTCGGTGTCGTCATGGGCGTGGTGCCCGCACAGACCGCGTTCTCGGGCTTTGGCAATGATGCGACGATCATCATAGCGCTGGTCCTAGTGGTCACGGCGGGTCTGTCGCGCTCGGGGGCAGTTGATCTGATCACCCGCCACGCCGTGAGCCGGGACCGCTCATTGCCTCTCCATATCTCGATCATGGGCGGTATCGGGGCGGTGTTTTCGGGCTTCATGAACAATGTCGCCGCGCTGGCCATTCTCATGCCTGTCGACGTGCAGGCGGCGCAAAAGGCCAACCGGTCTCCGGCTTCCTCGCTCATGCCGCTGGCGTTCGCGACGATCCTTGGCGGCATGCTGACGATGATCGGGACGCCGCCAAACATCATCATCGCCGCCTATCGCGAACGCGCCATGGGCGAGAGCTTTACGATGTTCGATTTCACGCCGGTAGGGCTGCTGTGCGCACTGGCCGGCATCGCCTTTATCGGGCTTGTCGGCTGGCGGTTGATCCCGGTGCGCGACAAGGGTGCCGGCGCCGAACTGCGCGCTGCGGCGAACTATACGACCGAACTCGTAGTCACCGAGAAATCAAAGGTCGTGGACCAGAGGGTGCGTGATCTGGACGGCGAAGCCGAGGAGCACGATTGCGCCATTGTGGGGCTGGTGCGCCGCAACAAGCGATTGCCGAGCCGGGCGCGCTGGGAAAAAATCAGGAAGGGCGACCTGCTCGTCGTTCACGGTACTGCCGAGGCGATTTCGGCGCTGGCCGGTGCCTTGCAGGTCGATCTGCAGGGGCGGTCCGGCGAAAGCGCCGAGTTGTCCTCAGACCTCAAGATCGTCGAGGCTGTGGTGACAGCCGATAGCCGGGTGGTGGGCCGGATTGCCAATGACGTTCGCGTCATGCAGCGCAACGGTGTCGTCATGCTTGGGCTGTCGCGGCGTGGACAGGCGATAACAGAACGGGTGCGGCGCACCCCGCTGGAGGTCGGTGACGTGCTGTTGTTGCTGGGCCACCAGGACGCAATCGACGACGTCATCACCCGCATGGACTGTCTGCCCATTGCCTCGAGCGTGCCGATGGTGAGGCACGAAAAGGCGCTGGCGGCCATCGGGCTGTTCGGTGCAGCGGTGGGGGTTGGCGCCTTCGGTCTGGTGCCGCTTACGGTGGCGCTGGGCGCGGTGGCGGTACTTTACGTCGTCTTCGACATTCTGCCGGTGCGCGAAATCTATGAATCGATCGAATGGCCGGTGGTGGTGCTGCTCGGCTCGCTCCTGCCGGTGGGCATGGCGCTGGAGACCTCGGGGGGCACCCAGCTGATGGCGGAGGGACTGGCTATGCTCGGCCAGTACGTCCCCGCCTGGGTGGCGCTGGCGGCCGTGCTGGTGTTCACGATGACGCTTTCGGACGTTCTCAACAACGCGGCGACAGCGGTGATCTTCGGGCCCGTCGCCTTCGGGCTGGCGCAGATTTTGGGGGTCAACCCCGATGCATTCCTGATGGCAGTGGCCATCGGGGCGAGCTGCGCGTTTCTTACCCCAATCGGGCACAACAACAACGCGCTCATCATGGGGCCGGGCGGCTACCGCTTTAGCGACTACTGGCGCATGGGGCTGCCGCTGGAGGTGATCATCGTTCTGGTGGGCGTGCCGGCCATCATGGTGTTCTGGCCGTTGTGACGATCAGGTCTCGGATTTGTCCTTGAGCACGTCGCGCAGGCTGGTCTGGGCCGAACCGGGCTTGAGGGGTTTTTGCTGGCTTTCGTGCGGCACCCAGCCCGAGAGCCAGAGGATTTCGAGGCTGGCGCGAACCTTGCCGTCAGGATCGGAATAGCGCTCGGTGTAGATTTCTGCAGCGCGCATCAGGTGGCGCGGGGTGAGCATGCGCGTGTCGCGTCCGGCCAGCGGGTTGGTAACGCCGAAGGCCCGCAGATCGTCGAACAGGGCCAGGGGCGTACGATAGCGCACCATGTGGGTTTCAAGGTCGGTGACCGGCAGGGCGAACCCGGCCCGCTGAAGCAGGCTGCCGGCGTCGCGCACGTCGATCATCGGCGCGACGCGCGGGGAGACTCCACCGAGAATTTCCACATCGGCGGCCAGAAACGCGTCGCGCAATTCGCTCAGGGTGCGCCCGCCGATGGCGGCGGCGATCAGCAGTCCGTCGGGGGCGATGTGGCGGCGCAGGTTTTCGAGAAAGCCCGGAACGTCGTTGACGGTCTGGAGGTCGAGCAGCGAGACGATCAGATCGTAGTCGCGGGACGGCAGGCTCAGATGCTCGGGATCGGTCGTGGCAAAACCATCGACTTCGAGCAGGGACGAAATCTTTTCAAAGCGTATGGGGCCACTGGCCGAGTTTGCGGCGCCGGGCAAAAGCCGTGGATCGGGGCCTATGATCAGCGCTTTTGGAAACTCGCGCGTTATCGGCGCCAGCCGGTCGGCAAGGTCGGCGATCACGAGATCGGTCACAAAATCGGATTGCCCTTGGCGCTTGGCGAAATTGGCGGCGAGGCGGGAGCGGTCGAAAACGAGCGGAGGCTGGGTCATGGTCCCGACCATATGGCGCAGGAATCGGTGCCGTGCAATGATCGCATCATGGTTGGGGCAATCAAACATCGGGGCGGACCCTGGGCACTGCGGTTGCGCGCCGTTCTGGCTTCGGCCGGGGCGCGGACGCTCGATCTGGCATTTCCGCCGGTCTGCCTTGCCTGCAACGAGGCGGTTTTGACGCCCGACGGGCTGTGTCCGTCGTGCTGGCGCCAGCTGATCCCCATTTCACGGCCATTCTGCCCGGTACTGGGGCTGCCGTTTGTTTCAGACATGGGCGAGGGTGCGCTTTCGGTTCAGGCGATTGCCGATCCACCGCCTTTTGCCCGGGCGCGTTCGGCTGTCGCCTATACCGATCTGGCGCGAAATCTGGTCTCGAAGATGAAATATTCCGACCGGCCCGAAATTGCGCTGTTCTGCGCGCGGATGATGGTGTCGGCGGGTCATGAGCTTCTGGGTCCCGATGCGGTTCTGGTGCCGGTGCCCCTGCATCGGGCGCGGCAGCGCGAGCGGCGGTACAATCAGTCTTCTGAACTGGCGCGAGCCATAGCCCGCCTTGCAAAATGCGATCTGCATACCGATCTTATCGTCAGGCATCGGCGCACCATCCAGCAGGTCGGGCTCAACGCATCGCAGCGGGCCCGCAATGTGGATGGGGCGTTTCGCGTCGATCCAGCGCGGCTGGATCGGTTGGGCGCAGGGCACGTTGTGCTCGTCGATGACGTGCTGACAACCGGCGCCACCGTCTCGGCAGCCGCCAGGGCGCTCAAGCGGGTGGGCGTATCGCAGGTCGATGTGCTCAGCTTTGCCCGCGTTGTGTTCGATGCCGATATGACAGTATAACTGCCGCGATAGATTGGAGTTTGTATTAAATGGCCAAGGTCGAAATCTATACGACCCCCACATGTCCCTATTGCCACGCCGCCAAGGCGCTTCTGGGCAACAAGGGCATCACGTTCGATGAAATCACCGTGCTCGATCCCGATCTGCGTGCCACGATGACCCAGCGTGCCAATGGACGGCGCACCGTGCCGCAGATTTTTGTCGGCCAGACCCATGTGGGCGGCTATGACGACCTTGCCGCCCTTGAGCGGCAGGGCAAGCTCGATCCCCTGCTCGAGAACGCCGCGTGAGCCAAGCCACGGCCGTTGCCCTTGTTCAGATGAACTCGGGCATAGGGGCCGAAGACAATCTCGAGACGATCGACACAAGAGTGGTCGAGGCCAGGCGGGCCGGCGCCATTTATGTCCTGACACCGGAAATGAGCGTGGTCTTTGCAAAAGACCGCGCCGGTCTGCAGGCTGCGGCCGAGCCGTGGGAGGGCAATAGCGCCATCGCGCGGCTGGCCGGCATCGCCAGGGACAATGGGGTTTTTCTCCATATCGGTTCGCTGGCCGTTGCGCTTGGGGATGGCCGGTTCGCCAACCGTTCGGTGCTTTTCGACCCGGCAGGCGAGATCGTCTCGCGCTACGACAAGATCCATCTTTTCGATGCCGATATTGACGGCTCTAACGGCTATCGCGAAAGCGCAACCTATGCGGGCGGCGAGACGGCGGTGGTGACCGATATCGCGCCATTCGTGCTTGGCGTCTCAATCTGCTATGATCTGCGCTTCCCGGCGCTTTATCGGGCGCTGGCCGAGGCAGGTGCGCAGGTGATCGCGGTGCCCTCGGCCTTTACGGTGCCGACCGGGGCGGCGCACTGGCGTGTTCTGCTGTGCGCCCGGGCGATAGAAACCGGCTGTTTCGTCCTTGCGGCTGCGCAGGGCGGGAACCACGAAAACGGGCGGGCGACCTATGGTCATTCGCTCATCGTTTCGCCCTGGGGCGAGGTGATTGCCGAGGCCGATGGGGCCGAACCGGGTCTGGTGCTTGCCGAGCTGGACCTTGACGCGGTGACCGAGGCGCGGCAAAGGGTGCCTGCGCTTGCCAATGCGCGCGGGTTCACGCTCGCGACACACTGAAAACCCAAGCGGGGAATTGAAAGTGATCCAGTTCATGCTCGCCTGCGGTGCGGGCCACAAATTCGATGCCTGGTTCAGAAACGCCGAGGCCTATGACGAGCAGTCGGTGCGTGGGGTTTTGACGTGCCCGATCTGCAATTCCTCGCAGGTTGAGAAGGCGCTGATGGCGCCGGCTGTCTCGCGTTCGAGCGAAAAGGTCGCGCTTTCGGCCGGTCATCCCGAGCATGGCGAGTTTTTGAAAGCCATGCGCGCCCTGCGCCAGAAGATGACCTCGGAAGCCGATTATGTTGGCGACAAGTTTGCCGAGGAAGCGCGCAAGATCCATTACGAGGAAGCCGAGGCGCGCGGCATTTATGGTGAGGCGACCAAGGACGAAGTGGTCAGCCTCGTCGATGAGGGTATAGAGTTCATGCCCCTGCCCAACGTACCCGACGAACACAATTAGAGCCGGTTGGGCCCAGGCGGCATTGGGTAACAAGACCGGACTTCTCCACCATTGTCATCCCGGGCGGAGACCCGGGATCCAGTAACCGGCAGCGTTGTGGTTCGGTCCCGGGTGCCGAGTGTACTGGACCCCGGCTCAGGGCCGGGGTGACAGGGTTGGTGGGTTTGGCAACGCGGGGGCCGCCCTTCGCAATGGCGGTTGGTCTTAGGCCGCCGGCTTTTCCAAGAGCAGCATGTAGTTGACCGCCATGTCGCGGCTTTTGCCCCATTGGTTTTTCAATGGGCTGAAGGTCACGCCTGTCTCGTCGATGACGTTCATGCCGTTGCGGCCCGTGATCGAGGTAATCTCTTCGGGCGTGACCAGCTTTTCGTATTGATGGGTGCCCTTGGGCAGCCAGCGCAGGACGCGCTCGGCGCCGACAATGGCCAGGGCATAAGCGCGGGCCGTGCGGTTGATGGTTGCGACGAACATCAGGCCGCCGGGCTTGACCAGATTGCAGCAGCTTTGAAGGTATAGCGGCACGTCGGCGACGTGCTCGACAACTTCCATGTTGAGCACGACGTCAAACTGCTCGCCGGCTGCGGCGAGGTCTTCGGACGTCGTGGCGCGATAATCGATTTCGAGGCTGGACTGTTCGGCATGGAGCGCAGCGATCTTGACGTTCTTTTCGCCTGCATCGGCGCCGACCACAGTGGCTCCTAGCCGGGCCATGGGTTCGCAAAGCAACCCGCCGCCGCAACCGATATCGAGAATGCGCAGGCCGGTGAACGGCCGCATGGCTTTGTCATCGAGCCCGAAATGGGCGATTACTTTTTCGCGGATATAGGCCAGCCGCACCGGATTGAACTTGTGCAGCGGTTTGAATTTGCCGTTGGGATCCCACCATTCCTCGGCCATCTTGTGGAACTTGCCGATTTCGTCGGGGCTGATGGTGGTGCTCATGGCGTACCTCGTACTAGAGCTTGATCCGTCCCGATTGAATCGGGCCGGCCGCTCTAAGTCGTTATCTGTCGCGAGATCGAACCGGAAAAGTCTGCAACTTTTCGCTGCGCGGCCCTTCGGGTCCTGATCTCACTCTCGCTTGCCGCAAGAGGTGACCCCGGCGCGCCATCAAGTCAAGCGATCCATCGCCGCAGCCCTCATGCCATATTGCTAAATCGCCCAGATTATGGCACTCACCGCGCCACAACCGTACGGTGCGGTACGGCACGGGTTTGCATCGAAGGCGGCGTCATGGCGCGTATAGTTATGAAGTTTGGTGGCACCTCGGTCGCCAATGTCGAGCGCATAAGGCAGGCTGCCCGGCACGTCAAACGCGAGGTCGAGGCCGGACACGAGGTTGCGGTCGTCGTTTCGGCCATGTCGGGCAAGACCAATGAGCTTGTCGGCTGGTGCGCCGAAGCCGCGCCCATGCACGACGCGCGTGAATATGACGCCGTTGTCGCCTCGGGCGAGCAGGTGACGGCGGGGCTGATGGCTATCGTTCTTTCGGAAATGGGCATCCAGTCGCGCTCTTATGGTGGCTGGCAGGTGCCCATCCATACAGACGACGCGCACGGTTCGGCGCGGATCACCGGGATCGATCCGGCCAATCTCAACGAGCGGATGAGTTCGGGCTGGGTGCCGGTGGTTACGGGTTTCCAGGGTATTTCCGACAAGAACCGCATAACGACGCTGGGGCGCGGTGGGTCCGACACCTCGGCCGTGGCGGTTGCTGCCGCGGTAAAGGCGGACCGGTGCGACATTTATACCGACGTCGATGGCGTCTATACGACCGATCCACGCATCGCGCCGAAAGCGAGGCGCCTTGAACGGGTCAGTTTTGAAGAAATGCTCGAAATGGCCTCGCTGGGCGCAAAGGTGCTCCAGACGCGGTCGGTGGAACTGGCCATGGCCCAGGGTGTGCGGCTGGTGGTGCGCTCGACGTTCGATAATCCCGATGCGGGCAACGCACCGGGCAGCGAATGGGGCATGACGGGCACGCTTGTGTGCGATGAGGATGAGATCATGGAAAAGCAGATCGTTTCGGGTGTGACCCTTGCGCGGGCCGAAGCCAAGATCACCCTGCGCAAGGTCAAGGACAAGCCGGGCGTCGCCGCTTCGGTGTTCGGACCACTGGCCGACGCGCGGATCGTCGTCGACATGATCGTGCAGAACATTTCCGATGACGGACAGATCACCGACATCACGTTCACGGTTCCCGACAGCGAATTCGACAAGGCCATGAAGGTTTTGCGCAATGCGCCCGACCTTGAATACGAATCGATTTCCGGCTCCAAGGGTGGCGCAAAGATTTCGGTGGTGGGCGTTGGCATGCGCAGCCACGCGGGGGTTGCGGCTTCGATGTTCCGGGCGCTTTCGGACAAGGGAATCAACATCCAGCTCATCACGACCTCGGAAATCAAGACCTCGGTGTTGATCGATGAGGAATATGCAGAGCTTGCAGTTCGGGCTCTGCATACCTATTACGGTCTGGACAAGGTCGAGGGGTAATCACCTCTCGGCGGTGGCAATCCTTTGAGGCGGAGTATCCGCCGGGCGAGCGGACATGGTGACAGCGATTGGTGGACCGCGGGTGCTCTTGCGCCAGTTGCGCGAAACCATGGCCGAACCGCTGGCCAGCCAGGACCGGCTGGACAAGATCGTCGATCTGATCGCCGACAATATGCGGGCCGATGTGTGCTCGTTCTATGTGTTGCGCGACGATGGCGCGCTGGAACTTTTCGCCACCCATGGCCTCAAGCGCGATGCCGTTCACATCACCACGCTGCGTCTGGGTGAAGGCCTTGTGGGCCTGATCGCCAACGAGGCGGAACCGCTCAGCCTGCAGAACGCGCCGGAGCATCCCTCGTTTGCCTATCGCCCGGAAACCGGCGAAGACCCGTTCTTTTCATTCCTTGGCGTGCCCGTGTTGCGGGCGGGGCAGACGCTGGGCGTGCTGGTCGTTCAGAATTCGGAGCGCCGGGTCTATGGCGAGGACGAAACCGAAGCACTTCTGACCACGGCCACCATTCTGGCCGAGATGATCTCGACGGCCGATTTCGACGCACTGGTCAAACCGGGCTCCGATATCGATCTGCGCCGCCCGCGTATGTTCCAGGGCGTGGGGTTTTCCGAAGGCATCGCTTTGGGGCAGGTGGTGCTGCACGACCCGCGCGTCGTGGTCACCAATTTCGTTGCCGACGACACGGACGCCGAAAAGGCGCGGCTGGAAGCTGCGCTCCAGACAATGCGCGTTTCGATCGACGAATTGCTCAATTCGGGCGATATGCAGATCCCGTCCGATCACCGCGACATCCTCGAGACCTATCGCATGTTTGCCCATGATAGGGGCTGGGTGCGCCGGCTCGAGGAGGCGATCGATTCTGGCCTCACGGCGGAAGCTGCGGTTGAGCGTGTGCAGAACGACACCCGCGCGCGCATGCTGCGCCAGACCGATCCCTATATTCGCGAGCGTCTGCACGATCTCGACGATCTGGCAAACCGGCTGTTGCGCATTCTGACAGCCGACGGCTCGGTGGCCGGCAAGGAAATGCCCGACAACGCCATTCTGGTGGCGCGCAATATGGGCCCGGCCGAACTGCTCGAATATGACCGCACCAAATTGCGGGCCGTGGTGCTCGAGGATGGCGCGGCGACGGCGCATGTGGCCATCGTGGCGCGCTCGGTGGGGCTGGTGGCAGTCGGGCAGGCCGAAAATATAGTTTCGATGGGTGAGGCGGGCGACGACATTATCGTCGACGGGTTCACCGGGGCGGTGCATCTGCGGCCCACGCCCGACATCGAGGCCACCTATATCGACAAGGTGCGGCTTTCGGCCAAGCGGCGCGCGCATTATGCGGCGCTCAAGGACACCCCGCCGGTTTCGCGTGACGGCCAGCACATCACGCTGTTGCACAATTCGGGATTGCTGGCCGACATGGCCATGCTCGAGGAAACCGGCGCCGAAGGGGTGGGGCTGTTCCGCACCGAGTTGCAATTCATGATCGCGTCGAAAATGCCGCGCGTCAAAGAGCAGGTGGAGCTTTATTCCGAAGCCATGCGGCTGATGGGTGACAAGCCCATCGTCTTCAGGCTTCTCGATATCGGTGGCGACAAGGTCGTGCCCTATATGCGCTCGACCGCCGAGGAAAACCCGGCAATGGGCTGGCGCAGCCTGCGGCTGGCGCTCGACCGGCCCGCGCTGCTCCGGACCCAGGTCCGGGCGCTATTACAGGCCGCCAGTGGCAAGCCGCTGCGCATTCTTGTGCCCATGGTCACCGAGGCGCGCGAATACATGAAGGTCAAGCGCTTCATCCTGCGTGAGAACGAGCGGTTGCCCCGACTTGGTTTCGCCCAGCCCGAAACGCTTGAGATCGGCTCGATGATCGAGGTGCCCTCGCTGCTCTTCGAGCTGGACCGGCTGTTGCCCGAAACCGATTTCGTTTCCATCGGATCGAACGATCTCATCCAGTTCCTGACCGCGACCGACCGCGCCAATCCACGCGTCGCCAACAATTACGACCCGATTGCCCGGCCGCGCCTGCGGGCACTCAAGCTGGTGGTCGATGCCGCCGCCAAATACGGCAAGCCCGTTACCATGTGCGGGGAATTGGCTGGGCGCCCTGTCGAGGCGATGGCGCTGTTATCGATCGGCATGACGCGGCTGTCGATGGGCGCATCCTCGATTGGCCCGATCAAGGAAATGGTGCTTGGCCTTGACGTTGCCGCGCTCAAGGCCGAAATGAATGACTATCTTGAAAACGGCGAAACCGAGGGTTCGGCCCGCGAGTTTCTGACCGAGTTTGCCGAGCGGCATTCCTTGGCCGTCTAGCGCTTTTTTTCCGACCCGGATTGTTTTTATGGCTTCTTTGCCCACCGACAAGCTCGATGCTCTTGAACGCCGTTTCGATTCCATCGAAGCGGCCATGTCGGGTAGCCCCGATCCCGAGGCCTATGTGCGGCTGTCCAAGGAATATGCCGAGCTTTCGCCTATGGTGGCCAAGGTGCGCGAATACCGCGCGGCGCTCTCGGACCTAGCCGGCACCGAAGAGCTTGCCAGATCGGGTGACAAGGAAATGGCTGAGCTTGCCTATGAGGAAATGGGCGAACTCAAGGAAAAGGTCGAGGCGCTGAGCCAGGAAATCCGCATCCTCTTGCTGCCCAAGGATGCCGCCGACGAAAAAAGCGCCATTCTGGAAGTGCGCGCCGGAACGGGGGGCGACGAAGCGGCGCTTTTCGCTGGCGATCTGTTCCGCATGTATCAGCGCTATGCCGAGTCGCAGGGCTGGAAGGTTTCGGTGATGGAGGCGTCAGAAGGCGACGCGGGCGGTTACAAGGAAATCATCGCCAACGTGTCGGGGGCGGGGGTGTTCGCCAAGCTCAAATACGAATCGGGCGTGCACCGCGTGCAGCGCGTGCCCGATACCGAAGCTTCGGGGCGCATCCACACCTCGGCGGCGACGGTTGCGGTTCTGCCCGAGGTCGAGGATATCGACATCGAAATCCGCCCCGAGGATATCCGCATCGATACGATGCGTGCTTCGGGCGCCGGTGGCCAGCACGTCAACACCACCGATTCGGCGGTGCGCATTACCCATATTCCATCGGGGATTGTTGTCACGTCGGCCGAGAAATCCCAGCACCAGAACCGGGCCAACGCCATGAAGGTGCTGCGGGCCCGCCTGTTTGACGAGCAGGATCAGAAGGCTTCCTCCGAGCGCGCCGAAAGCCGCAAGTCGCAGGTGGGGTCGGGCGATCGGTCCGAACGCATCCGGACGTATAATTTTCCGCAAGGGCGGGTGACCGATCACCGGATCAATCTCACCCTCTACAAACTTCCCCAGATCATCACCGGGGAAGCATTGGGTGAAGTGATCGATGCGCTGATAACCGAAAACCAGGCGGCGCAACTGGCGGCCATGGAGCAGGGCGCTTGAGCTCAGGCATTGGCCGGACGTGGCGCGAACTGCGTGATCGCCTGGCAGCTGCCGAAATACCCACAGCCGCACTCGATGCGCAATTGCTGGTCCGGCATGTTCTCGATCTCGACGCCACAGGGCTGATCGCCTCGGAAACCGATCCGTTTCCCGGCGGCAAGAGCGAGGACCTCGAAGCGCTCGTTTTGCGCCGCATTGCCGGAGAACCGATAGCACGCATTCTCGGCGTACAGGAATTCTATGGGCTCGATTTCGGGCTCAACGCTGCCACACTGATTCCGCGGCCGGAAACCGAGATGCTGGTCGATTTCGGGATCGAGCATCTCAAATCCCACCCCGCGCCGGCCGTTCTCGATCTGGGAACCGGCACGGGCTGCATCGTTCTTTCGCTGCTCGCCAATCTGCCGGGTGCTCGGGGATGGGGTGTCGATATTTCGGCCGATGCGCTCGAACAGGCGCAGGCCAATGCCGAGGCGCTGGGGCTGGCGGATCGATTCGTCGCGAGGCACGGAAGCTGGTTCGATCCGCTGGGCGGCGAAAAGTTCGATCTTATCGTTTCCAATCCGCCCTATATTGCCAGCGCGACAATCGAGACGCTGGATGCGGGGGTTAAAAGCTTCGATCCGATGGCCGCGCTCGATGGGGGAGCCGACGGGCTGGGTCCCTATCGGATCATCGCTGCGAAGGCGCGGGAGCACCTTGTGGCGGCTGGGGCGCTTGCTCTTGAAATCGGGTTCGATCAGGGCCACATGGTTAATGAGCTTTTAAGCTCGGCAGGCTTTTGCGAGATCGCCATTGCCAAGGACCTTGCCGGTCACGACCGGATGGTTACGGCCCGCGCACCCAAATGACACAGCGTCCCGGCGAATTTGGGCAAAAGCCAATATTTTTCTTGGAATGAGAAGGATATGCGGTTAGGTTGCCGGTGCTGACGCGGTGCTTGTTCATCGCGGTGGACCCCACCCTGACATCGGCGGCATAGAAGAAAGCCGTTCGCGGAACCCATCCTCCCAGAGGGTTGGCGCAGCATCAGACAGGGTCGGAGCTCACACAGCCTTTTTGGGGAAACCAGAGAGAGCGATCGGCACAGCGCGGACCGGGAAATCGGTTCGTGTCAGCCGAATTTTGTGCCCGTCGCCCTGTTTTGGCGGCAATGGCCCTTGATGAGCAGGTCCAGGAAAAGTGGAAACCGGTTTTCCGATTCTGACCTGCGCAACGAGAAAAAAGGACAGGAGCCATCCGTTCATGGATGGGTGATGTCCTAAGCGCATACCTTCACGGAACGTGTTGAAGCGAGCACATGAGACCAAACCAGCAGAACAACAACAACAAGCAGCGTTCGCGCGGCCGGAACAACAACAATAACAACCAGCGGCGCGGTGGTGGTGGCGGCAATCCCTTGTCGCGCAGCTATGAGAGCAACGGCCCGGACGTCAAGATCCGCGGCAATGCTGCCCATATCGCAGAGAAATACACCCAGCTTTCCCGCGACGCGGCTTCGGTCGGCGACAATGTGATGGCTGAGAATTATCTCCAGCACGCCGAGCATTATCTACGCATCATCCTTGCCGCGCAGGCCCAGTATCAGCCGCGCCAGGACAACAGCGTCGATACCACGCCCGACGATGACGACGAAAACGGCAACGAGACCGAGAACACGTCGAATGCTTCTGGCGACAGCAACGACCAGAACGCCGAAACCTCGGATGGTGGCGATTCAGGGTCGGACGAGCAGCGCGAGCCGCGCCCGCGGCGTCAGCGCCGTCCGCGCCGCGAGCGGACCGAAGAGACAGCCGAGGCTTCCAGCGAGGGCGAAAAGCCTGCCGAGGCTGAAACAGCCAAGAGCCAGGATGCCGCTCCGGTTGCCGAAGAAGCTCCCAAAAAGCCCCGCCGTCCACGTCGCAAGAAGACCGACGACGATGCGAACGAGCCGGCGCCCGAGTTGCCCGCCTTCCTGACGGCAGGGCGCGAAGCGGCTGCCGAGTAAGCGCGAAACGAAGCGAAAATAAAAAAGGACCGGGCCATCGCGCCCGGTCTTTTTCTTTGCGATTATGCTCCTACATATCCTTTGACTTGAGTCAGTGCCGGAAAGCCGGGCTGAGCTAAAATCCAGTCAACGCTTCGGGCGTTGTCTCATGTGCCGCGAGACGGGCAGAGGCAGCGCGCCAGCAAAGGAGAGTTGAAGCATGAATATCGAAAAATACACCGAGCGGACGCGCGGGTTTATCCAGAGCGCGCAGCAGATGGCGTTGTCACGCGGCCATCAGCAGTTCACCCCGCTCCATATCCTCAAAGTTCTTGTCGATGATCCCGAAGGCATGGCCACCGGGTTGATCGAACGCGCCGGCGGCAATGCTCAGGCCGTGCGCGCCGGGGTTGAAGAGGGGCTGAAAAAGCTCCCCTCGGTTTCCGGCGACAATGGCCAGATTTACCTGTCGCGTGAGTTGGCCCGCATTTTCGAGACTGCGGAGGCCGCAGCCCAAAAGGCTGGCGATTCCTATGTCGCAGTCGAGCGGATGCTGCTGGCCCTGACCATCGAAAAAGACACAGATGCCGGCAAGATCCTCGCTTCGGCCGGGGTCACGGCCAATGGGCTCAACGCCGCCATCGAAGCGATCCGCAAGGGCCGCACCGCCGATTCGGCGAGTGCAGAGAATACCTATGACGCGCTGAAAAAATACGCGCGCGACCTGACCGAGGATGCGCGCGAAGGCAAGCTCGACCCGGTGATCGGCCGTGACGAGGAAATCCGTCGCACCATCCAGGTTCTCTCGCGCCGCACCAAGAACAATCCGGTGCTGATTGGCGAACCCGGCGTGGGCAAGACAGCGATTGCCGAAGGTCTCGCGCTGCGCATCGTCAATGGCGACGTTCCCGAATCGCTTAAAAAGAAATCGCTGCTCGCACTCGATATGGGCGCGTTGATCGCCGGTGCGAAATATCGCGGCGAGTTCGAGGAGCGGCTGAAATCGGTTTTGAGCGAAGTCCAGTCCGCCGAGGGACAGATCATCCTGTTCATCGATGAGATGCATACGCTGGTCGGCGCGGGCAAGGCCGATGGCGCCATGGATGCGTCGAACCTTTTGAAGCCCGCCCTGGCGCGCGGCGAGTTGCACTGCGTGGGCGCTACGACGCTCGACGAGTACAAAAAACACGTCGAAAAGGATGCTGCGCTGGCGCGGCGTTTCCAGCCGGTGTTCGTCAACGAGCCCAGCGTCGAAGACACCATTTCGATCCTGCGCGGCTTGAAGGAGAAATACGAACTCCACCACGGTGTGAGGATTTCCGATTCGGCGCTGGTGTCAGCCGCAACGCTATCGAACCGTTACATCACCGACCGTTTCCTGCCCGACAAGGCCATCGATTTGATGGACGAGGCTTCGGCACGCCTGCGCATGGCCGTCGATTCCAAGCCTGAAGCGCTGGACGAGTTGGATCGGCGCATCATTCAGCTCAAGATCGAGCGCGAGGCGCTGAAAAAGGAAGAAGACGACGCCAGCAAAGCCCGTCTGGGGCGGCTTGAGGCCGAACTGGCCGGGCTCGAGGAAGAATCGGACGCCATGACGCAGCGCTGGCTCTCGGAAAAAGAGCGGCTGGCGGGCGGCACCAAGCTGAAAGAACAGCTCGACGCGGCACGCACCGAGCTCGAACTGGCTCAGCGCAAGGGTGACCTGGCGCGCGCCGGGGAGCTTGCCTATGGGGTGATCCCTGATCTCGAACGGCGTCTGAAAGACGCCGAGGCCCACGAGGCCCAGCCGGGCTCGGACATGGTCGAAGAGGTCGTCACACCCAACCATATCGCCCAGGTGGTGTCGCGCTGGACCGGCGTTCCGGTCGACAAGATGCTCGAGGGCGAACGCGACAAGCTGTTGCGCATGGAAGATGAGTTGGCAAAACGCGTCATCGGCCAGGCCGAGGCGGTCGAGGCCGTGTCGCGGGCTGTGCGCCGGGCGCGTGCGGGGTTGCAGGATCCCAATCGTCCCATCGGTTCGTTCATGTTCCTTGGCCCGACGGGAGTGGGCAAGACCGAATTGACCAAGACGCTGGCGCAGTTCCTGTTCGACGACGAGACGGCCATGGTTCGGCTCGACATGTCGGAATTCATGGAAAAGCATGCAGTCGCCCGGCTGATCGGCGCGCCTCCGGGCTATGTCGGTTATGACGAGGGCGGGGTGTTGACCGAAGCGGTGCGCCGCCGGCCCTATCAGGTGATCCTGTTCGATGAGATCGAAAAGGCGCATCCGGACGTCTTTAACGTGCTGTTGCAGGTGCTCGACGATGGGAGGCTGACCGATGGTCAGGGCCACACTGTCGATTTCCGCAACACGCTGATCATCATGACCTCGAATCTGGGATCTGAATATCTGGCGGCCCAGCCGGATGGGGAATCGGTGGAACTGGTGCGCGGCAAGGTGCTCGATACGGTCAAGGCTTCCTTCCGGCCCGAGTTCCTGAACCGTGTTGATGAGATCCTGCTGTTCCACAGGCTCGAACGCAGCCAGATGGGTGCCATTGTCGATATTCAGTTGGAGCGCCTGCAAAAGCTGCTCGACACCCGCGAGATCACCATCGAGGTGACCGAAGCGGCGCGCGACTGGCTGGCAAATGAGGGCTATGATTCAGCCTATGGGGCGCGGCCCCTCAAACGCGTCATCCAGCGCTCGGTCCAGGACGAATTGGCCGAAAAGCTGCTGGCCGGCGAAATCGCCGACGGCGGCACCGTCAAGGTCGATGCCGGAGATGGCGGGCTGCTGATCTTGCCCGTGATCGAGGGTGAGGTCGTGGAGAGTGCGGCGGTATAAGGTCGCTGACCAGTAAATGATGAAAGGCCCCGGAGACGGGGCCTTTTGTCTGGAATATGGCGGATAACCCTCATGCGGTGAGATTTAGCGCGGAGCCTCAGGCCTTGCGCAGGATCTTTTCCATTGCCTTGCCCTTGGCTAACTCATCGACCAGCTTGTCGAGATAGCGGATTTCCTGCATCAGCGGGTCTTCGATATCTTCCACGCGGATGCCGCAGATCATGCCTTTGATGAGCGTGCGCGACGGATTCATGTGGGGCGCCCGGGCGAAAAAGGTCTCGAAATCGGTGCCGTTGGCGAGCTCCGTGCCTAGCTGATCGGCGCTGTATCCGGTCAGCCAGCAAATGATCTCATCGACTTCATCTTTCGTGCGGCCCTTCCGTTCGGCCTTGGCGATGTAATGGGGGTAAACCGCCGCAACGCTCATCGAATAGATTTTGTGCCTTGTCATACCAGTTCCCGGACGCGATGCCTGCGTCTATGAAAATGGCCGCAGCTTTCGCAGCGGCCATTTCATTGATATCTCAAATCCATTTACTGGCGCTGATAATCAATGCTCGAGCAAAAGATTGCAGCCTGACAGCCGGTGAGCTTGATTGTGTCGGGGGCAGTCTGCTCGACGATCGCCTTGGCGTTGCCGCCGTTCAGCGCGATGGTGCCTTCCCATTTGTTGGGGCCGACCGGGGCTCCCTGAACAACCTCCTGGCCGACGAAAGCCAGGTTTTCCTCGGTGCGTGAATCGCCCTGGATGTCGTTGAGAACACCGCAAAGCTGCGTGCCGTCTCCGCAAAGCTCGAATGTGAAGCTTGTGCCCCAGCGATCGACCCAGGTGCCGTTGGGGTCCATGTCCTGCGCAAAGGCCGGCGCGACAAACAGGGCAGCGATCGCTGCTGCGGTTAGAACGGATTTCATCATTGTTTCTTGCTCCATAGCGGGCACGGTCGACATGACAGCGCGCTTAATTGCTCGGTTTAAATCCCCGCACATGAAAACGTGCTGAACGAAAAAAAGGTTGCCAAAAGGTGCAGGATGACCGGTTGAGCCGGTTTGCGCAACATGTCCGCCGCCGCCGCGCGAGGCCCGTTTCATGGTGCGGAGCGTTCATCGCTCCGTCTTTCATCTCGCGCAACACGCTTGCAAATCGGGACGCGATGCTGCTTGTTTCGCGAACGCTGATCACCCTGGGCATGCCGGGCAAAACGGAGGGCGTTGATGGTTGCCAATGGTCTGATTGTGGTCGTCACGGCCATCCACGTCTATATCGTTTTCATCGAAATGACGCAGTGGAACAAGCCATTAGGGCTCAAAGCCTTCGGCCTGGGCCAGGAGCTTGCCGACAAAACAAGAGTGCTGGGCGCCAATCAGGGGCTCTACAACGGGTTCCTGGTGGCAGGGCTCGTTTATGGCCTGGCGGCAGACAGCGGCGCGTTCAAGGTGTTCTTCCTCGCGTGCGTCCTGGTCGCCGGGCTGTTCGGCGCCGCCACGGCCAGCCGGAAGATTCTGTTTATTCAGGCTCTGCCGGCTGCGCTGGCGCTCATCGCCTTCTGGCTTGGGTTTTAAAGTTCTTGTTTGTCGCGCGTCCGAACCGAATAGCCGTTTCCACCTATTCTGGACGCACTCTAGCTTCAGGCGCTATTTGCGTCCCTTCTTTCCGTATCCCTTGGACCCGGTCTTGGCGGGACGCGGCGCATCGCCGGGGCCGGCTTCGCGCTTGGGCCGGGGCTTGAATTTGGGTTTGGGCTCGTACCCTTCCTTGGCGCGGGGTGGCTTTGACGGGCCGCGTCCGGTCGGGGCGATGGTAACGCCGCGTTCGAGGCCTGTTCCGCGCTTGAGGTGCTGGGCGAACTCATCGGCCTTGTCGGCAGCGATCTCGAAACGGGTTTCGGTGTCGTCGATCTTGATCGATCCCACTTCGCGCTTGGTCACCCCGCCGGCCTTGCAGATCATGGGCAACAGCCATTTGGGATCGGCCCGGTGCTTGCGGCCCAGCGAAAGGGTGAACCACACGCCGCCCACCATATCGGGTCCGCGCGGCTCGCGCGGTGCCATGGGGTCGTAGGCCGGGCCGTTTTCGCGCTTGTCGCGCCGTTTGGATTTCGGACCGTCGCCGGACAGGGACACCGAGGAGGTTTCCTCGGGTACGGGCCGGCTGGCCAGTTGCTGGCGCAGGAAGGCCACGGCCAGTTGCTCGGGCGAAACCTTGCCCAAGAGCTCGGCCACGAACTCCTTTTCCTCGTCTTCGGGCATCGGCGCGGAGACCGCTGCATCGAGGATCTGGCGGCGATAGCGCGCCTCGATGTCGGCGATGGTGGGGGCGGCGACTGTCGTCGCCGAAAGCTTGGCCAGCGAAAGGACGCGGGCCGCTGCCTTGCGCCGATGCTCGGGCACGACAAGAACGCAAACGCCCTTGCGCCCGGCTCGGCCGGTGCGGCCTGACCGGTGCAGCAGCGTTGCGGGATTGGAGGGAATGTCGGCGTGGATCACGAGGTCAAGATTGGGCAAGTCGATGCCACGCGCCGCAACGTCGGTGGCGACACAGACATGGGCACGTCCGTCGCGCATGGCCTGAAGGGCGCTCGAGCGTTCGGACTGGGCCAGCTCACCCGACAGTGCGACCGCGGCAAAGCCGCGATTGGTCAGCCGGGCCGCCAGATGGCGCACCGCCTCGCGGGTGTGGCAGAAGACCAGCGCGCTGGTGCTGTCGGATGTCAGCAGGGTATTGATGATCGCGTGCTCGCGCTCGTCGCGGTGGACCACCATGAGCTGGTAGTCGATATCGGCATGCTGCTCGGTCGCTGCCGTGGTGGCTACACGGACCGCGTCGCGCTGATAGGTCTTGGCCAGATCGGCGATGGCGCGCGGAACCGTGGCTGAAAACAAGAGCGTGCGCCGCTCTTCCGGAGAGGCGGCAAGGATGAATTCGAGGTCGTCGCGGAAGCCCAGATCGAGCATTTCGTCGGCTTCGTCCAGCACCACGGCGCGCATGGCGCTGAGATCGAGCGATCGCTTGGTGATGTGGTCGCGCAGCCGTCCGGGCGTGCCCACCACAAGATGGGCGCCGCGGTCGAGCGCCCGGCGCTCGTTGCGCATGTCCATGCCACCTACGCATGTGGCGATGCGAATGCCGGCATCGGCATAGAGCCAGTCGAGTTCGCGCTGCACCTGCAGCGCCAGTTCGCGGGTCGGGGCGATCACCAGCCCCAGCGGGGTCTCGGCAGGGCCGAACCGCTCGGCGTCACCCAGAAGCGTGGGGGCAATGGCAATGCCGAACGCCACGGTTTTGCCCGAGCCGGTCTGGGCCGAGACCAGCAGATCGGCTTCAGCGTGCGCGGGATCGAGCATTGCCGTCTGCACAGGCGTGAGCTGGGTATAGCCGTGAGCGGTGAGGGCGCTCGCCAGCGCAACGTGGATTGATGCCGGCAGGTCCGCCGGCGCGTGGTCAGTATCAGATGACATGATTGGGAGCCTTATGTTGAGGAGGCTATAGCAGAAGAGGGGCGGTTTGGGCCAGCGCTGATCTTGCGCGTGGGTGTCTCGCCGCTGTTGGCCGTTTCCGGACTTGACATGGCTCGCAAAGATGTGGAACATAACGGGAACAACAGGAGACGCCCCCATGCCAGCTACGGCCATCGACTACATCGAACTCGACAGTGAGGATCTTGCTGCAAGCCGAACCTTCTTTGCGTCGGCGTTCGGCTGGCGGTTCACCGACTACGGGCCCGATTATCTCGGCATTGAAGATGCAAAGCTCGATGGCGGGATTTCGCGGGCCGAGGGGGAGCGCAAATTGCCGCTCGTCATTCTCTATACCTCCGATCTTGACGCCTCAGAGGCGGCGGTGCGCGCGGCAGGGGGAGATATCACTCGCGAGCAGTTCGATTTTCCCGGCGGGCGACGGTTTCATTTCCGCGAGCCGGGCGGCAACGAACTCGCTGTCTGGAGTGAGCAGAGCCCGGCGGCTTAGTTCGAGGCGGTGGTTGCCGATGCGGCTGCCACTGTCACTGGCGCGGTAACAGGCGTGCCCTGCTGCTCGATCAGTGCCCGGACCTGGGCGACAGTGGATGCGAATTCGGTCTGGTACTGCTGGGGCAGGGAATTGGCGCGGGGGAGTTTGACGGCCAAGGGATCGACGGTGTTGCCGTTGATCTTGATTTCATAGTGGAGGTGCGGGCCGGTCGACTGACCGGTCGAACCGACATAGCCGATCACCTGGCCCTGGGTGACCCGCATGCCCGGCGTAATCCCATCGGCAATGGCGCTCATATGACCATAGGCGGTGTTGTAGCCATTGGCGTGGCGCAGTTCGACATAGCGGCCATAGCCCGAATACCATTGCGCCATTTCGACGATGCCGTCGCCGCCGGCATAGATGGGTGTTCCGGTGCGGGCGGCGAGGTCGGTTCCGGTGTGAAGGCGATAGTCGCCGAAAATGGGGTGGCGGCGATAGCCATAGCGCGAGCGCAGCGTGCCACCACCTTCGAGCGGCCGGCGCAAAAGGAACTGCTTTCCGGTTTCCCCGTCGGGATTGTAGAAATCGATCACTCCGTCCTGGGTCTGGAAGCGGAACAGTTCGCGCGTGGTGTTGGACAAGGTAAGCGCAACATAGAGAAGGTCCTGGTTGTCCTCCTCGACGGTGCCAGAGAGCAGAATTTCAATCGAGTCGCCGGGCGAAACGCGCCGGGTCAGATCGAGATCATAGGCATACATGGCAGCGATGCGGTCGATGGTTGCGTCATCGAGCCCATGCTTGCGTCCCGTCTCCCAGATCGAGCGGTAAATGGTGGGCAGATTGCCGACATTGACCTCCTCGGTGTCTTCTTCGGTGAACTCGATGCGCGGCGGTTCGAGTGCAGTGACGTAGCGGCCCTGATCGGTCAGCGCCACGGTCACGCGATGGACGGTGTCGTCATAAATGCTCACGCGATAGGGAATAAGCGTCTGGGAACCGCGCGACGCGCCAAACAAGATCCGCAGCCGCGTGCCCTCCGGCAGGTCGGTCCGGGGATAGACGTTTTGCATAGCGCGGGTGACGGCGGAGACCATCTGGGTGGTGAACCCGTTGCGCATGAAGGCTTCGGCAAGCGGGGTCTGTTCGCGGATTGTCAGAACGCGCTCGGTGCGCAAATGCCCCATGTCTTCGGCCGCGCGCGTCTTGGGCATCACCGTGACGTTTTCAGCGACACCCTCGATCGTGCCCGGTGCGATTTCAATGCCCAGCTCGCGCAGGCTGGTCGAGGGAGACGCGTAGGCCATAAGCGGTCCCTCCACGTCCGTATAGGCTCCCTCCACGGAGAGGCGCACAAACTGGGCCGCACTCATATCGCTGATCGCCCGGTGCGGCGGATCGGTGAGCTCAAGCGCGGCGGTCCTAACGGTGAGTTCGCCTTCGACGTCGGCACCATATATATCTGTGCTGACCAGCTCGGCAGACGGATTGGCGCGCAGCGGTTCGTTTCGCGCCAGCAAAGCGACGGGGTCGTAAGTGGGAATGTCCTCGGACAACGCTGTCGAGGCCGTGGCGAGGGTCGCGTTGATGGTCGTAAAGGGCTGGTTGCGGATGCGGGCGACGCCGTCGACCACCTCACGGATCGATGCTTCAATGACCTCGAGATCGGAATGGGTCTGGGTGACCGGTTTGGCGCGGCGCGTTTTGCCGACAAGCGATGCCGGGGCGGGCGTTGCGCTTTGGGACGCAGAAATGGCCAGCGCCTCGAAGGGCGTGGAAAACGTATCCTGCCCTTTAAAGGAGACCTGGAGTGCCCCGGCCATCAGCATGAAGGAGGTCACGCCCGTCAATACAGTGCCGGCCAGCCACGCAAAGCTGATCTCGCGGCCCTGAGGCAACGCGCCTTCCGGGGATTTGACGGTCAGAGCCGGCGAATCCTCGTATCCTGTCGCCTTGAGCAGGGCGGCGTGGCGGTTGCGTTGCGCTGCGTTCAACTTTTCTTCCCCGGACCCTTGCGGCCAGCCAGATTATAGTGCGCGTCAAAGGGATGGACGTGGCGGACTCATATGTCAAGCAATGAGCCGGTGCGCCTGTGCCTGTGCGCCTGGCGCCGTGGTTGGGCGCGTATTGATCGATGCTCGAAAAATGTGGCCAGACTTGGAATCCGAGGACGCAAACGAGCGGGTGCGACAGGTTTTTTCGCGGACTGTCAAAAAAGTGTCGTTCAAGGTGATTTGGCGTGTTGACACCGAAAGAGCCTGCCCATATAACGCCCCCACTGCAGACGCGGTGGCGCCCTGAGCGCCCAGCGTTGCGGCTTCAGAACAAGGCGGTTGGCTCTGCCGGAACTTTCCGGAAGCTGGTCACTGTTCTCTGAAGTTCTCTTTGGAACGTCCCTGAGGCGTTTGTTATTTGACATTGTAGTTTTGT
>DDGC01000007.1 GCA_002337455.1 Rhizobiales bacterium UBA1912
CTAATTTTGCACCGCCGCTCTCAGCCATGACCGATCCGGTGCCGTCCCAGCAGAGCAGCTTAAGCCGATCAGTCTTCCTGGTACGGAACACAAAGACCGTGCCCGTGAACGGGTTCCTGTGCGGCTCGTTCTTCACCATCGCCGTCAGGCTGTCATGGCCCTTACGGAAGTCGATCGGCTTGGTCGCCACCATGATCCGCACTCGGTTGGAGGGGAAGATCATGAGGCCGCCATCAGCGCATGGACCACCGAGGCAATCCGGCCCGCCGAAGCGCCTGGCTCCAGCCGGATGGTCACCGAACCCACAACGATCTCCGGCCCGGCCGATGCCGCCGGCTCCGCTGCCGCCAGTGCCTCATCAACCGGAGAGATCATCAGCGTCGCAAACTCCACCGCATCCTCGGTGCCGGCAGCACCAACTTCCCGTTCCGCGCAAGGGTTCGCCAAGAGGAGACATGGTTGGGCTTCAGCCCATGCCGCTCCGCAACTTCACTAACGGTCGCCCCCGGCCGCAACGTCTCGGCGACAATCCGCGCCTTCACCTCATCAGGCCACTGCCGATTGCGACGCCGCCTCCCGCCATTTGTGAGAAGCTCCATTGGAGCGTCCATGGAGAAACTCCCGCACTGACATCAATCAGTGCGGAATCTCACAGCCGAAAACGTCCCGGAAGGTAGGGGCAGAACACCGCTTACGAATATTTGACCAGCGACCAATCAAAGTCGGAAAGGCCGTTGCCAAAAATTTTTCCCCTAATAGAACTGAAAAGCGCCGCAGCGCTTTCGGCGATCGTGTTTCCCCTACGCGATCGCCGCCATAGGAAGGGTTCGAGCGCTTTCCACTAGGGACGTTGCATCCGCAATCTCATCGAGCAGTTTGCATACAGCAATGCCGATCGCCCGGCCTAGCAAAGGAGGCACAGCATTGCCGACCTGAGTGTAGCGCGGACATTCCTTTGTGCGCCGGTGGCCCCCGGTAGTGAACTTGCCCTCGAATTTGAACCAGTCGGGAAAGGACTGGAGACGAGCGGATTCGCGGACGGTTAGGATCCGCGGTTCGGAATAGTGCAGAATATCATCAGGTAAGGTTGTAACCGTGGGGGCGGGTTTGTTTCCGTCCATCGGGTAAATGCGGTGCTTCTTCAAACCGTAGCGAGTGCGGTCTTTATCGTTCATCCTGACGCCCTGCTCGCACTCTCTAATGATAAGCGCGAATCTCTTTTCAACATGCTCCCGGTGGCGAGCAAGGCGCATACTGTTCATCGTGCCATCATAACCGTCCCGCATAAGTTCCTGATAGCGCGTGAGCTTAGGGGGCCTGACGTACCTCAACTCCTGAAAGCCTGGGCCCGAATCCGGATCGGTACAGCTGATCCTCTCTCGGTTCACACCATTATGATCCTTGGTCTCCAAATCGGACAAAGCATTCCGGGCCGAGACTTGCTCAGGCAATCCAAAGCGCTCAAGTTGCTCGCGTCGTGCGACTTCCAACAATTCGAATACTCTGCCCGGGTTGTCAGTCAGCTCCTTGCGGACTCCGACGGCAATCAACCGCGAACGCTTTTGTGGTACGCCAAATCGCGATGAATCTACGCGCTCTGCCCTAACGCTATAGCCTGCTGCGGTGAGACTATCCACGAGCCTGTCAAAGTATGATTTTCGCTTTGCAACGGTCGCACCCGGAATCGGTTGTGCGTGGTTGCTACGCGAATGGGCTACTTGCATACCTGGTACGTTCTCAAGGATCACAGACTTCGGTTGCAGGGCCTCCACCACCGCAACATATTTTTCGAACATGAGATTTCGTGGATCATCCTCTACGCGCCTGCCAGCGAAACTAAAGCCTTGGCAAGGAGGGCCGCCAGCGAGAACATCGATTTTGCCCCTTAGATCGGTCTCCAATTCGCTCTTGTGGCGCGCAAGCAGGTCCTCGATGTCCCAATGAGTCTTCTCCAACCATTTTGGCCAGTCAAAGGTGTAACTTGAATGCCCCTCGATGAGATTGGAATGAAAGGTCTTGAAGGCCAGATCATCGCGTTCGATCGCGAATATTCCTCGAAGCCCGGCTTGCGACAGACCAAGCGAAAGTCCGCCACAACCTGAAAACAAATCAGCAAACGAATAGGATTTCTGGTTCAAAAGGCACCTCGTTGGTCGGCAGGGGTTATCCGCAAGGCGACCTTTAAGTATCTCGCATAAGTGGTTCTCAGCGCCCCCATGGCGCCGGCCCTTCGGCGAAGGAGCTTAGCCTCCCCCGAAATTGCAGCAGCATAGCAAGGCCATGCAGGGCCGTCATCAGGAATAGCTCGCTTCTCACCAATACCCTACCACCTCCTTACTCGCCGACTAGCGGGCGTGGTAAGGGGCGTTCGCCAAATATTGTTTCACTGATTTACTGATTGCGTAGTCTATGCCATCGATCAACTGAGTCCCAAAGATCCTGAGGGAGTTAGGCCCCTCCTCATTGACTGAGCACCATTTACGGCCGTCTTGAGCCGACGCATAAACACATAGGAACGACCGTAATGGTGAGGGGTTTCCGGTGCCGTTAGGCGTGCGAAAACCCCTCATGCAGGAACCGGCAGTCCGTATGGTTTGGGCTGTGGGGGTTTGTATTTTAGGGCTGCCGGGAAGTGAGGAGCTTGAGGAGCGTTTATTGGCCCCATCGGGCCGACGACGTTGTTTACAGACCTGACCAAGCACCTTTGCGGGACGTTTTGGAGTTCGACTGCGCGACTGGAAGCGATCGTCCTTCGGCGTGGCGCGAGCCATCTCGTTGGCCGCCGCTGCTTTGAAGAGGCCATATGGTTGAGCGAGCCATGAAGGGTCATGGCGCATTCTCCCGGTTCGTTGCCACCATATTTGGCGGTCCGCGATGCTGACGCCAGCGTTGGAACGCTTCGATGACAATTATGCGTCCGCCGCAGCACGGGCATGGCGGCGGGCGAACGTCCGACGGATCTTCGGCTGTGGCGTGATCGGGCCCGGGGGACGGCGTTTAGAAGTTCGCTGGCATAGCAGCAGGAAGCGGCAGATGACTCATTGGCGACGATGGTCATGACCTGCTGTCGGACGGCGCCGGAGCAGCGGTAATTCTTGTAGCGGAAGGTGACGCTGGTCTGGTCGAAGACAATAAGGCGGCTGTTCGAGATCGCCACCCGGTGGGTCTAGCGCGAGAGATAGGCGAGAACGGCTCCAGGTCCGGCGAAGGGCGCTTTGGCATAAACAACCCAACGCCTCCTTTGGACCGGCGCAAGGTGGCGCAGGAAGACACCCGGTCGCTGAGACCCGTCAACTTGCCGAAGAAGACGAGCTTTCCAGCACCATGGAGTTCGAGCATCCGGGTCAGGAACAGGCGCCAGAACAGTGCGCCGAGCACCCCCACCGGCAGCAGGAAGGCCGGACGCAACGACACGGATCAACATGCGGGTCGAGCGATATCGTCGATCTTGAGATGCGCGACCTTTTAGACACACAGGCCCACGCCATAAGCGACCCCCAGTGCCGCCTTGTACTTGATGCCCGGCGCTGGCTCTGGCAGGCGTGCGGCTTCCTCCACGCTCAGAACGTCGGGCAGCTTGCGCGGATTACGGATGATCAGTGCTTGACAGATCTCGCCGGCTCATTGTCACCGTGAACAAAAAGCACCGCGCAGAAACCGTGCTGTTGATCGTCGCCGGACCCACGCCAGTCTCATGCTGATGCAGTTGGTAATGCCGGATGTCTTCCGCAGTCGCGCTGTCGGGAGGTCGCCCGAGGAAAGCGGCGAAGTTCCGAGCATGCCGAACATAATCCTGCTGCGTATCGGCGCTCAGGCCCCGCATCACCATGCCTTGCTGCATGCGCTGGCGCAGCGGTATGATCGGGGCTTGATAGGTCGTCACAGCGAGCTCCTCCTGTCGAAAGGAACTCCATGTTCGGACCCCAGCCTCTAGCTGCCCAGAGCCTCAGACGAATACATCAAGTTTCACCAAGCGCGTCCCTCCCGCGAAGCGGGTTCGTGCATGAGGGTGCAGAGCGGCCCCACTCGTACCGAGCAGACAGCATTGCAAGCTGCATTTCGAGGCAAGCTGTGACGTGTCCCAGATACTCTCTTGAGGAGAGGCACGTTATTGTAAGCTAAACCTTTGAAAAGATTGGCGCACCCGACACGATTCGAACGTGTGACCTCTGCCTTCGGAGGGCAGCGCTCTATCCAGCTGAGCTACGGGTGCCCGGGGCGGAGAACGCCCAAACGGTTCGGCGGGAACCTACTGTAAGCGCGAGCAGTTCGCAACAGGGTTTTGACCGCGCTCCTGCCGGGACGACTCCCGGGGGCCATCGGCCCGCCACTCCCCTTGCGAGGGGGCTGTCACCGTGCATAGATGCGGCCAAAGTCTATATGAGTTGGGAGGCTCGCTTGGGGGGAAATCGGCGGAACAGTGGTATGGCGCGGCTGCGTCTGGTGGCAGTGACCCTCGTTCTGGCGGTCGCTGCTGCGCATCCGGCGCAGGCTGTGGCCCAGCGGCTGGACGCGCAGGATGTGCTGGTGGGGTGGAACCGGCTGATCCTTGAACTGGTGCGTCACACGCCCACCTATTCACCGCCCGTTGCCAGCCGTGCTTTCGCCTATCTGGGGGTTACCGCCTATGAGACGGTGGCAAGCGGAGACGATAGCCTTGTCACTCTGGCCGGCCAACTCAACGATCTCGACCCCCTCCCTACCCGCGCGCGCCATATGGCTTATGACGAAGCCATCCTGCTGCATGCGGCGATGAGCTTTGGCGCCAATGCGTTTTTCGGCAATACCGGCCCCACCGGCCAGCGCGCCATGGATGCCATGGACAGCCGGACCGCAACGATGCTGGCCGAAGAGGTCGATCCGGAAATCGTTGCGCGCAGCACGGCGCTGGGCACTGCGATCGGAGAGCATATTCTGCAATGGTCGCTCAACGATGGTGGCGCGATCATCGAGAACCTGGGCTTCCCCTACGATTTCGAAACCGTTGAAGATCCCGCCCTTTGGGTGCCGACCAGCCGCGTGGCGGTGCAGCAGGCGCCGCTGCTGCCTGGCTGGGGACATAACCGGCCCTTTGCCATGCCCAAAAACAACAGTTGCGCGCTGCCTCCCCCGCCCGCCTTCAGCGAGGTGCCGGGCTCGGCTTTTTATGTCGAGGCCATGGAGGTCCACGACGCCGTGGTCAATCTCACCGACGAGCAGGAAGCAATCGCCCGCTTCTGGTCGGACGATCCCATGCTCTCGCCCACCCCGCCGGGCCACTGGATATTTCTCACGCTCGACGCGCTCGAGAGCAAGGACGCTGACCTTGTCGAAACCGCCGATGTTCTGGCCCGCCTCGGCGTGGTTCTGGCCGATGCGTTCATCGGCTGCTGGGAAGCAAAGTATCAATACAATCTCGTGCGCCCGGTGACCTATCTCAACCGGCTCGTCGATCCGGCCTGGCAGCCCATCCTGATCACGCCGCCCTTTCCCGAATACCCTTCGGGCCATTCCACGCAATCGGGCGCCGCGGCGGGCATGCTCGAAGCCCATTTTGGTGAAAATTTCGCGTTTTCCGACCGCACCCATCAAGATGACGGACTGGCCGTGCGGCATTATTCGGGCTTCTGGGAAGCGGCCGAGGAAGCGGCGGTGTCGCGGCTTTATGGAGGCATTCATTTCCGCTCGGCCATCGAACAGGGGCTCGAGCAGGGCATTTGCATCGCCGGTTTTACCAATGCGCTGATTACCCGGAGCCGGTCATGATGCGGTTTATTCTCGGATTGAGCCTTCTTGCCGCTCCGGCTCTGGCCGAGGAGCCAACCATTCCGCGCTTTGAAGACGTCACGACGAGCGCCGGGATCGACAGCGTCTTTTCGGGCGAGTGGGAATATATGGTGGGTGGGGGCGTTGCGGTGTTCGATTGCGACGGAAACCGCAAGCCTGACATGGTGCTGGCCGGCGGTACCGCCCCGGCGAAATTTTATCGCAATACCAGCGCCGTGGGTGGCGCACTGAGCTTTGCAGAAGCAACAAGCGGGCTGGAGTTCGACGCCGTCACCGGTGCTTATCCGCTCGATATCGACAGCGACGGTATGATGGATGTCGTGCTGTTGCGGGTAGGCGAAAACCAGCTCATGCGCGGGCTGGGCGATTGCCGGTTCGAAGCGGCCAATGCCGATTGGGGGTTCGACGGCGGGGATGGGTGGTCCACCGCCTTTGCCGCGACCTGGGAGGACGGGCAAAGCTGGCCGACCCTCGCCATCGGCAATTATGTGGACCGGAACGAGCCGATGATGCCGTGGGGATCGTGCACTGAGAATTGGCTGCATCGGCCGGGTGAAACTCACTTCGGCGCGCCGATCCCCCTCACGCCGAGCTATTGTGCGCTCTCCATGCTGTTTACGGACTGGAACCGCTCCGGCACGCCATCGCTGCGCGTTTCTAACGACAGGGAGTATTACAAGGGTGGCCAGGAACAGCTCTGGCGCATAGAAGCGGGCTCGGCGCCCGAACTTTACGGTCCCGAGGATGGCTGGCAGCGGCTGCGCATCTGGGGCATGGGCATCGCCGGGCACGATCTCAATTCCGACGGCTATCCGGAATATTTCCTCACCTCGATGGCTGACAACAAGCTGCAGGTGCTTTCCAACATTCCGGAAGGCGGCGCCCCGCTGCCCGTCTATGCCGACCTCGCCTACGCGCGGGGGGTGACCGCGCATCGGCCCTATACGGGCGGGGAGATCAAGCCTTCGACCGCCTGGCACGCCCAGTTCGAGGACGTCAACAATGACGCGCTGGCCGATCTGTTCGTGGCCAAGGGCAATGTGTGGGAGATGCCCGATTTCGCGCTGCTCGACCCCAACAATCTGTTGCTCCAGCGCCCCGATGGTACGTTCCTCGAGGCGGGCGAAGTGGCCGGTGTAGCAAGCCTTCTGACGGCGCGCGGCGCGGCGCTGGCCGATTTCAATCTCGACGGGCTTATGGATCTTGTCGTCGTCAACCGTCACGCCAACGCCCAGCTCTGGCAAAATGTCAGCGAGGACGCCGGCAACTGGCTCGCCGTCTCCCCACAACAGCCCGGCAGCAATCGCGACGCCATTGGCGGCTGGATCGAGGTGCGGACCGGCGATCTCACCCAGCGACGGGAGGTTACCTCGGGCGGCGGGCATGTGAGCGGGGTCATGGGCTTTTCCCATTTCGGGTTGGACGATGCGCAAGACGCTGAAATCCGCGTGCTGTGGCCGGATGGCACGGAAGGCGACTGGCAGCCGGCTGAGGCAGGTGGCTTTTACAGTCTCGGACGGGACGCGCCGCTGGCGCGCTGGGTTCCAGACGCGGACTAAGAAAATGCGCAGCCAAAATGTCGGCTGGAGAAAGAACGGCTCGTCCTTGGGTCAGGACGCGGGGAAAAGGCCCGCGCAATGCACTCAAGGAGAGATGAAATGAGAAAACTCAGTGTTGCCGCCTTTATCAGTGTCGATGGGGTCATGCAGGGACCCGGCGGGCCACAAGAGGATACCGACAACGGCTTTACGCTCGGCGGATGGACGGTGCCCTATTTCGACGAAACCGTGGGCAATGCCATGGACGCGATACTTTCCGATCCGTACGATTTGTTGCTGGGCCGCCGGACCTACGAGATTTTTGCCAATCACTGGCCCAAACTCGAGGGCCAGGACGAACTGGCTGGCCAGTTCGGCGCCATTAACAAATATGTCGCCACCCGCAATCCTGATTACACGACAGGCTGGAAGAACAGCCATGTTCTCAAGGGCGATGCGGTTGCGGCGGTTCGCCAGCTCAAGGTCGGCGAGGGACGGAACCTTCTAACGCAGGGATCGGCCGAGTTCATCCAAGCGCTCCTGGCCGCCGATGTGGTCGATGAGGTCCACACCCTTACGTTCCCAGTGTTGCTGGGCAAGGGCAAGCGGCTGTTTGGCGGTGGCGCGGCGCCCAGCGCGCTGAAGCTCTTGGGTTCGGTCACTTCGCCCAGCGGCGTCATCATCAATCGCTATGCGGCAGCCGGCGCAGTCCAGACTGGAAGCTTCGCGCTCGAATAGCGCATAAGGGCGCCGATGAAATCGGCGCCCTTATAGAGCAAAACAGGATAAATGGTACCCACTTATCCTCGAAGCACTCCAGTCAGCCCATCGACATGACCTCTAAAAGATCCACTTCGCCCTCCCATTGGGGCCAGTGGGTCTCGTGCAGCTCGAGAAATTTGCGCACCCAGGCGACGGCTTCGGCTTCGCTGTCAAGCTCGTAGATGGCAAAGCCGGCGACCACTTCCTTGGTCTCGGTGAAGGGACCGTCCACCTTGAGCTTGCCATTCTTGATGGCGCCCAATCCCATCCGGGCCATGCCGCCATTATCGATGAGCTTGGACCCGGCCTCCTGCGCCAGCCTGCCGATCGCCATCATCAGTTCGGCAGGCGGCTGGCCGATGTCAGCTGCGTTGGTGGTGGTCACCATTGTGAGATATTTCATCTGTCCGTTCTCCAGATTGTGCCGGCCCGTCATGCGGGCCGACCAGAGGACGACTGGAGCTTAAGACACCCGACATTTTTTGTTCAGACAAAATAATCGAACTCAATCGTCCATCTTGAGCGCCTTGATGAAGGCTTCCTGGGGGATTTCGACTTTGCCGAACTGGCGCATCTTCTTTTTACCCTCTTTCTGCTTTTCGAGCAGCTTGCGCTTGCGGGTCGCGTCGCCGCCATAACACTTGGCAGTCACGTCCTTACGCATGGCGCGCACCGTCTCACGGGCGATGATGCGCCCGCCGATGGCGGCCTGGATGGGAATAACGAAGAGATGCGGCGGGATCAGTTCCTTGAGCTTTTCGCACATCTGGCGCCCGCGATGCTCGGCTTGGGAACGGTGCACCAGCATCGAGAGCGCATCGACCGGTTCGGCATTGACCAAAATGGACATCTTAACCAGATCGCCGGCCCGATAGTCGTCGAGCTGATAGTCGAAGCTCGCATAGCCCTTGGAGATCGATTTCAGCCGGTCGTAGAAATCGAACACCACTTCGTTCAATGGCAGGTCGTATTCCACCATGGCGCGCTGACCGACATAGCTCAAATTGGTCTGGATGCCACGGCGGTCCTGGCAGAGCTTGAGGATGGCGCCGAGATATTCGTCGGGCGTCAGAATGGTCGCCTTGATCCAGGGCTCGCGAATTTCCTCGATCTTGACCGGATCGGGCAGGTCGGCGGGGTTGTGCAACATCACCTCGGTGCCATCGATCAACTGGATTTCATAGACCACCGAGGGCGCTGTGGTGATGAGATCGAGATTGAACTCGCGGCTCAGGCGCTCCTGGATGATTTCGAGGTGCAGCAGCCCCAAGAAGCCACACCGAAACCCGAAGCCGAGCGCAGCGGAGGTTTCCATCTCGAACGAAAAGCTCGCATCGTTCAATCGCAGCTTGCCCATGGCGGCGCGCAGATCGTCGAAATCGGAAGCATCGACCGGGAACAGCCCGCAGAACACCACAGGCTGGGCCGGACGGAAGCCGGGGAGCGGTTCGGCTGTGGGCTTGCGGTCGTCGGTGATCGTGTCGCCGACATTGGTATCGGCCACTTCCTTGATCGAGGCTGTAAAGAACCCGATCTCGCCCGGGCCAAGCTCGCCCACTTCGACCAGCTTCGGCGTAAATACGCCCACGCGGTCCAGCTCATAGGAGGCGCCGGCCTGCATCATGCGGATCTTCTGGCCCTTTTTGATGCGCCCGTCGATCACCCGGATCAGCACCACGACGCCGAGATAAAGATCGTACCAGCTGTCGACCAGCAACGCCTTGAGCGGCGCCGTCTCGTCGCCCTTGGGCGCGGGCAGGCGCTCGACGATGGCGGCGAGTACCTTTTCGATGCCCAGGCCCGATTTGGCGGAAATTTCCACTGCCTCGGAGGCGTCGATGCCGATCACGTCCTCGATCTGCTGTTTCACGCGCTCGGGTTCGGCGGCGGGCAGGTCGATCTTGTTGAGGACCGGCACGATCTCGTGGTTTACCTCGATGGCGTGATAGACATTGGCCAGTGTCTGCGCTTCGACGCCCTGCGCGGCGTCCACCACAAGCAGAGAGCCTTCGCATGCGGCGAGCGAGCGGTTGACCTCATAGGCGAAGTCGACGTGGCCCGGCGTATCGATCAGGTTGAGCACATAGTGCTCGCCATCGGTGTGCTCATATTCGAGCCGCACGGTCTGGGCCTTGATGGTGATGCCGCGCTCGCGCTCGATATCCATGGAATCGAGCACCTGCTCTTTCATCTCGCGCAGATCCAACCCGCCGGTGAGCTGGATCAGGCGGTCGGCAAGCGTCGATTTCCCGTGGTCGATATGAGCCACGATGGAAAAATTGCGGATGCGGGAGAGCGGGGTCTTCTGCGGTGTTTTCATGGAGCCGCTGATAGCAGCAAACCCGGCGTTTCGGGAAGATGGTTTGTGTGCGGTTAACGCTGGTTTTGGCAACATGTCGCGCCTTTATGCGTTGCAGATGCACCTCGACCGCCTTTTGGAGCCACAAATGACCCGCCTCGCCGTGCTTTTTCCCCTGTTCCTGCTCACCGCACTAACGGCTTTCGGCCAGGAAACGCAGACCGAACCGCCTTTACCCCAGCCGCGCCCGGACGGGCTGGGCAACGAAGTCGAAGATGCGCCGGTTGCCGATCCCGAAGAGGCGGCTGAAACTGGAGAGCTGGAGCGGGTTTATCAGGCGGCGTGTCCGGCCCTTCTGACCGGAACGATTATCGGGGAAATGGTGCCACCGCTTTCGGAGGACAGCTGCGGGTTGCAAAGCCCGATTGCCGTTTCAGCCATTGTTGTCGGCCGGCGCGAAATCGAGCTCACGGGCACTCCGGTCACAAATTGCACCGTGGCAACAACACTTGCCGACTGGGCCGGCGAGGTCGATGCGTACGCACGGGCGGTGCTCGATACCAGAATCGAAAGCCTCGCTACCGGGCCGGGCTACACCTGTCGGCTGCGCAACGGCGCCGATACGGGGTTTGTGTCCGAACACGGACTGGGCAACGCGGTCGACATCGCCGCCGTCAATCTGGCCGATGGCACGGCAATCTCGGTGCTGGAAGACTGGCGGGCCCTGCCGGCCGGGCCGGAGGCCAAGTTTCTCGGCTTTGCCCACTCGGCGGCGTGCGGGCGGTTCACCACAGTTCTGGGGCCCGAAGCCAATTCCGAGCACGAAGACCATTTCCATTTCGACCTGGGCTGTCACGGCCAGAGCTGCACAGCCCAGATCTGCGAATAGGTCCTACTCGGTAAAGCTGAGCGCGATCAGCGCGCCCTGCTGGAGCTGAGGGACCAGCACAGTTGAATCATAGGCCGAAATATCGGCGCCGCCGGCCCCTACATTGGCGAGCTCGACGGTCTCCCCGTCCTGCCAGCCATAGATGGTGCCAGCCGGGTTGTCGTTGAAGATTATCGTATCCCCAATCACCGCCACCCCGTCGACAGCGCCGATGCCGGTCGCCCCCTCGAGCGGGGTGATCCCGGACGCATCCATATCCACGCCATACAGCCCGCCGGGCGATCCGAACGTAAAGTTTTCGCCCATGTCGGCTCCCATCGAGCCGATGATGATCTGCCCGTCATGGGCCAAAAGTCCATTGGGAAAGGTCATCGCTTCGTCCGGCCCAAACCAGATGGACGCCTCGCCTTCGGCATAGCGCCAGATGGTCTGGCCGAACATGTCGGAAATGTACACATTGCCGTCGGCATCGGCGGTAACGTCATTGGGGAAGGCAGCGCCTTCCATCGTAACGGTTTCGATAAGCGATCCGTCGGCCAGCGAAATGATATGGAAGCCCATATTGTCGGCAACGAACAACCGGTCGCCAACAATGGCCATGCCGCGCGGGTCCTGCAGCCCGGTGACCCATTGTTCTTCAACCATCTCGCCGTCGGGCGAGACGAGCGTCAGATAGCCGTTTTCCCCGGCTTCGGCGCCCATGGCGACCATATTGCCGATGATGATGCGGTCGTTTGCGGTGTCGTAAATTACCGATTCGGGCGTCTGAAGTCCCTCCAGGCGCCAGCTTTCGGTGAGTTCGGCGCCCAGGACAGGCAAAGCGAGGGCCGATGCGGCACAGGCCGCCATAAGGGCGAGCGACAAGCGTTTCATGGGTTTTCTCCTCATCTGGGCAACCATCCTCCGGTGCCCGAGGTCAAACTTTATCAATCTGTCGATGCCCTGTCATGTGCGGCCCCAGCGCAAAGCGTTTCGCGGCGTGGATGGTAGGGCGGCAGATCGGCCAACGCCCGCGCATCGAGCATGTCGAGCGCCGCGGCGTCGCGCTGCCGGGCATCCGGCGCGGGCTCCGGTTCCATGAAATACTGAATGAGCGTTTTTAGCATTTGTCGTGACCTTCGATGAATCTTCCGACAGTATCTGCCAATATCAGGGCTGTTCCCATCGACATCTTCTGCACTTCGGTTTAGAAAAACTATATGATCGAGACCCCTTTCATTCCGTTCAATGCCCTTCATGCCCTGGCTCTTGTGGCACGACATGGAGCGCTCGGCCCTGCCGCCGAGGCTCTCGGCGTTACACCGGGCGCGGTGAGTCAGCAGATTCGACGGGCCGAGACACGGGCCGGCCTGGCACTGTTTGAGCGCACGCCGAAGGGGCTTGTGCCCACCCGGGCGCTGCTGGGGGTTCTGGGTGATCTGGACACTGGATTTACCGCCCTGGCGCGCGCGCAAGCGAACCTGATGGCGCCCTCACAGGACCGCAACCTTCTGACCGTCACCGTGGGCAATGTCTTTGCCTCGCGCTGGCTCATCTGGCGCCTTGCCAGTTGGGGTGCCGTCCATCCCGAAGTCGAACTGAAACTTCTCACCACAGGAACGCTGGTCGATCTCAACCGCCCGGACGTCGATTGCGGCATACGGTTCGGCGCGGGCGACTGGTCGGGCGTTGTGGCCGAACCGATCGGCACCCATGCGGTATTTCCCGTCTGCGCGCCCGCACTGGCTGAAAGGCTCAGTTCCCCGGCCGACCTGGCCCATGTGCCCGTCATCATGGATCAATCTTCAATGCTATCCTGGCCCGACTGGCTGGCGGCCGTTGGCCAGCCCGATCTGAAGCTCTCGGGCCCGACAATTTCTGATCCGGCTCTGGCTTTCGATGCCGCCATTGCGGGCCAGGGCGTGCTGTTGGCACTTGGCATCATGGCCGAATACGGGCTGGAGCGCGGCCAGGTGGTCGCCCCGTTCCCCACAGTCACACACTCAAGGTTCGGTTACTGGTTTGCAACCGCCATGGGGCGGGAGTTGCCGGCCCGCACAAGAAAATTCCGCTCCTGGCTGCTTGGCCAGATGAACGCCTGCGAAACGGCGACGCAAAAGGTGGTTGCCAGACGCCACATATAGTTTAGAATAATTCTAAACTATATGATCAAGAGTTGTTCCATGCTGTCCGCCTTCCGCACCGCCCGGCGCGATTTTTCGTCCCTGTCCGAGAGAGAAATCCTTGCCCTCGCCATCTCGTCCGAGGAGGAAGATGGCCGCATCTACGCTGCCTATGCCGAGCGGCTGCGGGAAGATTATCCGGCCAGCGCGGCGATTTTCGATGGCATGGCCGCCGAGGAAGACGGGCACCGGCGCCTGTTGATCGACCGCTACGCCGCGCGGTTCGGGCCCTCCATCGTGCCGATCCGGCGCGAGCATGTGCGCGGCTTTTACACACGCAAGCCTGTCTGGCTGATGGCTGAACTCGACCTGGAAACCGTACGCAACCAGGCCCGCGAAATGGAGCAGAACGCTGCCCGGTTTTATGCCGAGGCGATCAGGCACACCAAGGATGCCGATACCCGCAAGCTGCTGGGCGATCTCGAACGCGCCGAGCGCGGGCACGAGCAAAAGGCAGAAACCCTCGAGGAGGCTCATCTCGACACGGCTAGCCGAGACAGCGAAAAAACCACGGCGCATCGCAATTTCGTCCTGACCTATATCCAGCCCGGGCTCGCCGGGCTGATGGACGGGTCGGTCTCCACCCTCGCGCCGATCTTTGCCGCCGCCTTTGCCACCGGCGATACGTGGTCGACCTTCCTGATCGGTCTGGCCGCGTCTGTCGGCGCGGGCATTTCGATGGGCTTTACCGAAGCGGCCAGCGACGACGGACGGCTGACCGGGCGCGGCTCGCCCATCAAGCGCGGCTTTGCCTCGGGCATCATGACCGCCGTGGGCGGTTTGGGCCACGCCCTGCCCTATCTCATTCCTCATTTCTGGACCGCCACCACGATCGCCATGGCCGTGGTTGTGGTCGAGCTCTGGACCATCGCCTGGATTCAGAAGCGGTTCATGGACACCCCGTTCTGGCGCGCAGTCATGCAGGTGGTGCTGGGCGGCTCACTTGTCTTTGCCGCCGGCATCATCATCGGCAATGCATAAGTGAAACGCATACACGGCCTGTGCAGGGACTTTATGTTCTTTGGCCCTTGTTCAAGGGCCCACCTCGTTTCATAATTGAAACATGGATGTGTCCTGGGACGATCTTCGGCTGTTTCTCGATGTGGCGCGGCTTGGCGGGCTTTCGGCGGCACGCGCCACGACGGGATTGAGTGCGGCCACCTTGGGGCGGCGCGTCACGGCGCTCGAACGCCAGATCGGCGAGACACTTTTTGTTCGCGCCCAGACTGGATTTACCCTGACCAGCGCCGGCGAAGCGTTGCTCAAGCGCGCCGAGGATGTCGAAGCGGCCATGCGGGCCGTTACCCATTGGCGCGACGGGGCCATCGGCGCGCGGGTGGTTCGGGTGTCGGCTGGGGGATGGACCACCGATTTTCTGGCGCGGCATATCGAAGAGCTGTGGACGCCCGATGACGGGTTCAGGGTGGAATTCGTCACGGCCTATGACAAAGTTGATATCGGGCGCCGTGCCGCCGATATCGGTATCCGCAGTTCCGCGCCGGTCGAGCCCAATCTGGCGGGCCGCAAGATGACTTCTGTCGCCTATGCGCTCTATTGCGCGCCGCGTCTGGTGGCCGGCGTGCGCAATGGTCTGTTCGTGGGCGTCACCGGACCCGCGGCGTCAACGGCCTCGGCCCGCTGGCTCGAAGCTCATCACGGGGATCGCATCGTCGTCAGCGGCAATGATGCCCATTCGGTGCGCGAACTGGTGGCGGCCGGGACGGGTCTCACCGTCCTGCCGTGCTTTATAGGTGATGCCGATCCGCGTCTTGCCCGCATCAGGGGGCCGATTGCCGATCTGGCGGCGCACCAATGGCTGGTCCTCCACCACGAGGAGCGCCACAGCCCACCGGTCAGGACACTCGCCGACCGGATCGTTCGATTGATGCAGGCCCATGCGAAACTCTTTGCCGGCGATATTTCATAGGGCCGCGCGGCGGCGCTGATAGTATAGCGCCACCAAAATTGCCGCGATCCCCAACGCAGCAAGAAACGCCGTTGCTCCGCCATCGGCAAACATCACCTGATGCATTATCCGGCCGGGCAGGAAGGTGAACACCCCGGCCCCGATCAACCCGCCGCCATAGACCGAAATCATCGTCATGCGGTGAGTTCTGACATCGCCGGCCCGGATCGCCTGCCAGCCGCCCCACAATCCAAATAGGGTCAGAAGCGAAAGGATATGGATGGGGCTATAGGGACCGAGCAGCCCGATCTCGGAAATAAAGAACGACGACAGCGAAACACCGAGCATCAACCCGATCCAGAGCCGACCCAGAGCCTTGTGCAGGGACGTGCCCTTGCGCCAGAACAGCATCAGCGTTCCGATCGTCAGCGCGAGCACTGCGCAGGCGGCGTGAAGCTGAATGGCGAGGGTGGCATGGGTGAGGGCTGTTGCATCCATTGATAGGCTCCGGCATGTAGTGTTGGGCGTAGGGCGCGTGTGCGAAGTGTACATTGGACGTCAGAGCCGCAAGCCCGGATACGTGGATCAGGAATTTGGCTTCGTGAACGACAATCCCATCAATTTCACGCTTCGCCAATTGCACTCTGTTTTCGCCAGTCCTTTGGCTTGGGGGATCATGGTCGCCGTCGGCGCGGTCGCCGGGATCACCGGGCCCTTCTCAACGTTCGATCAATTGGCACCCGCCCCACGGATCGCCTACTGGATGGCCATCGTTATCGCCAGCTATGGAGCGGGCACAGTGGGCGCGACGCTTGCCCAGTCGCTGATCCTGCCCAAGGGCGGGCCGCTGCTTGCCCGCATCGCCGTCCCGGGCATCGGCTCCTCGATCCCGGTCACCGCTGCAGTCGTTCTGATCAGCTGGCTGTTCTTTCCCGACCTCAGCGACACCGGGCTAAGCCTTTTCGAGCTCTATGTTTATTGCCTTCTTATCAGCCTGGCGCTGATGGCGGTCGTGGAGGGGGTCTTCGAACCGCAACTCGAACGACGCAGGGCGCAGTCGGCGCAGGAAACGGCAAAAGCACCGAAAATCCTCGAGCGATTGCCCAAGGATATGCGCGGCACGCTCAGCCATATGTCGATGGCCGACCACTACGTGGAAGTCCATACCGACAAAGGCAAATCATTGGTTCTGATGCGCCTTTCCGACGCTATCGCTGAAGCCGAGGAGGTCCGGGGCATGCAGGTTCACCGCAGTCACTGGGTGGCCGCAGAGGCCGTTTCGGCCATTAAGCGGGTGGATGGGCGCGTGCTCGTCATGCTCCAATCGGGCCACGCGCTTCCGGTATCGCGCAGCTATCTCGCCGCCGTGCGAGCCAATTTCCCGAACGCATGAAAAAAGGCGCCGCCCGATGGGCGGCGCCTTTCAAAATCAGTGACTTAGCGAGATTACAGCGTGCGCTGAACCTTTTCGACGCGATAGCATTCGATGACATCGCCGGGGCGCATATCTTCGTATTTCTCGAACGCCATGCCGCATTCCTGACCGGACTGGACTTCCTTGACCTCGTCCTTGAAACGCTTGAGCGTCGAGAGCTTGCCCTCGTGGATGACCACGTTGTCGCGAATGAGACGCACGCCGGCGCCACGCTCGACCATGCCGTCGGTAACCCGGCAGCCCGCGACCTTGCCGACCTTGGAGATGTTGAACACCTCGAGAATCTCGGCGTTGCCGATGAAGGTTTCGCGCACTTCAGGGGCCAGCATCCCGCTCATCACGCCCTTAACGTCGTCGATCAGGTCGTAGATGATGTTGTAATAGCGGACTTCGATGCCTTCACGCTGCGCCAGTTCGGCGGCCTGCTTGTTGGCGCGCACGTTGAAGCCGATGATAACGGCACTGGACGCCGTTGCCAGGGTCACGTCGGACTCGGTGATCCCGCCCACGCCTGAATAGAGGATCTGGGCCGACACTTCGTCGGTCGAGAGCTTGTTGAGCGCGGTAACGATCGCCTCGACCGAACCCTGCACGTCGCCCTTGATGAGCAGCGGGAACTTGGCGATACCCGAGGCCTTGAGCTGGTTCATCATCTGCTCGAGCGAGGTCGCGCCACCACCGGCGGTCTTTTCGCGAATGACGCGCTGGCGGTATTCGGTAATTTCGCGGGCGCGGGCTTCGCTTTCGACAACGGCGAAACGATCACCGGCATCGGGAACACCCGAGAAGCCAAGCACCTCGACCGGCGTCGAGGGGCCGGCCACCTTTACCTGCTCGCCCTTGTCGTCGATCAGCGCACGGACCTTGGCCCATTCATTGCCGGCCACGACAATGTCGCCGACGCTGAGCGTGCCGCGCTGCACCAGCACGGTGGCCACTGCGCCACGGCCCTTGTCGAGCTTGGATTCGATGACCAGACCCTGGGCCGGGCCCTTTTGGGGCGACCTGAGTTCGAGCACTTCGGACTGCAGCAGCACCGCTTCAAGCAGACCGTCGAGATTGGTCTTCTTTAGCGCCGAGACTTCCACGTCGAGCACTTCACCGCCCATCGATTCAACGAACACTTCGTGCTGAAGCAGTTCGGTGCGTACGCGGGTGGAGTCGGCGCCCTGCTTGTCGATCTTGTTGATCGCCACGATGATCGGAACACCCGCCGCCTTGGCGTGTTTGATCGATTCGATCGTCTGGGGCATGACGCCATCGTCCGCAGCCACCACCAGAATGGCAATGTCGGTGGCCTGGGCGCCGCGGGCGCGCATGGCGGTGAACGCCTCGTGACCCGGAGTGTCGAGGAAGGTGATCTTCTGGCCGTTCTTTTCGACCTGATAGGCGCCGATATGCTGGGTGATGCCACCCGCTTCGGTCGAAACCACATTGGCTTCGCGGATCGCGTCGAGCAGCGAGGTCTTGCCGTGGTCGACGTGGCCCATGATGGTCACAACCGGCGGCCGGTTGACCAGATCGCCGGCCTCGTCATTGCCGATATCGTCGAAGAGACCCCCTTCGACGTCGCTTTCGGCAACGCGCTTGACGGTGTGGCCCATTTCGGTGGCGATCAGCTCCGCGGTATCGGCATCAATGATATCGTTGATCTTGACCATCTGATCCTGGGCCATCAGCAGCTTGATGACGTCGACGGCGCGCTCGGCCATGCGGTTGGCCAGTTCGGCCACCGTGATCGCCTCGGGGATCGTGACTTCACGGGCCAGCTTGGGCTGAACAACCTTGGTGTTGCGGCCCATCTTCTTGTTCTGGCGCCGGCGCATGGCGGCCAGGGACGGTCCACGACGATCGCTGTCATCGAGCGCAGAATTGACGTTGAGGCGCCCCCGTGAATTGGAATCGCGGCGGGCTGGGGTCGCGCTCGGGCGCGGCGCGGCATTGCGTTTGGCGCGTTCAAGCTCGTCCTTGTCGACAAGGGCCTTGGGGCCGGGTGCAGCGCGGCGGCGCACGCGGTCGTCCTCACCTTCGCCCGGAGGCGGCGGGGGCGGCATATCGGGCTGTGCGGCGCGCGGGCTCGGCTTGGCAACCGGCTTGGGCCGGGCCTGACCGGCCTTGACCGGCACGATCCCGTCAAGCTCTTCGTTAGCGGCTTCGCGGGCCTTTTCGGCCTCGACTGCAGCAGCGCGGCGTTCAGCCTCTTCGCGCTCGGCCTTGCGGCGCGCGTCGATCTCGGCGTGGCGCTGAGCTTCTTCTTCAGCCTTGGCGCGGTCTTCCTCGGCACGAGCAGCCGCTTCGCGCAGGGCGCGCTCGCGGGCCTGGTTCTCGTTCTGGGTGAGACTGGCCGAATTGGCGTTCTGGCGCGGGCTCGCCGATTGCGGGCGTCCGCCAGGCCGCTGGCCGGACTGGGGCCTGCCGCCGCCACCCGAAGCATTACCGCCCGACTGTTGAGGCGCGCCCGTACCGGGCCCACCCACGCGGCGGGTGCGCTTTTCAACAACGACGGTGCGTGAGGACCGCGACATGCCGGGACGTGCGCCAAGATTTGGCGCGCCCTTGAGGGTCAGGGTCTTTTTGCCCGAACCCGAATTGTCGCTGGTCTTGTCCTTATCGGTCATATGGTGCCGTCTTCTTCTCTGTCTGTGGCGTTGAAATGGGCAAGCCGATTTGCCCGTTCAATCACCGAATTTGCCGCCGCGCCGGGAGTCAGCGCAGCGTGTATCACATTTTCGAGCCCCAATGCCAAACCCAATTGGGTCGACGAGAGAGATTCAATATGGACCAGCCTGTCGGCGACTTCGCCGCGCCGGGCCCATTGCAGCATCTTGCGGCGTCCGTCGGGGGCTGCATCGCTGGCGGTAATCAGCGCGCCCACCCGTCCCGATTGCAGAACCGAGGCGACTTTGGCGGCGCCGGTCACCAGCACCCCTGCCTTGCGCGCCAACCCGAGGGTGCCCGTCAGGCGCTGTTCTAACCGGGTCCGCACCTGTTCTGCAAGGTCAGGCGGCACGGACACATTTTCTTTGAGGCTTCGCGCGAAAACCTTTTTGCGCACCGCCTCGTTCACTGCATCGGCAGAAAGGGTGATCCAGACGCCGCGGCCGGGGGCCTTGGCATCGACATCGGGCGCCAAAACCCCGTCCGGGGAAACCGCGAAGCGGATGAGCGCGGATGCGGGTTTTTCGGCCCGCGTGAGCGCACACATCCTGTCTACATCTTTTTCGCGGCCCAATTGCGGCGCCCTTTTATCCCTGTTCTGCCAAACTCCTCGTCGAGGGGCAGTGTCTTTACTCTGCGACCGCGCCCTCGGCGGGTGCTTCGTCTTCGCCTTCGGCAACCTCGTGCTGAGGCAGGTCGTCCTCGGTGATCCAACCCACCTTAAGGCGCGCGGTCATGATCATGTCCTCGGCCTCTTCGCGGGAAAGCGGGAAGGCCGAAAGCGTGCCCTCGAAGCGCTTGGTTTCACCGTCCTTGCGCTCGGTCCAACCGATCAGATCGTCGGCGATGTTGCCGGCGAAATCCTCGACTGTCTTGATTTCATCCTTGCCCAGGGCAACCAACATTGCCGCAGAGAGGCCCGGAATATCGTAAAGCGCGTCCTCGACACCGAGCTTCTTACGCTCTTCGTCCAGCTCACGCTCCTGCGCATCGAGGAACTCGGTGGCGCGGTTCTGGATTTCGCCGGCCGTTTCCTCATCGAAGCCGCCGATCGAAGCGATTTCCGCAAGATCGACATAGGCCAGTTCCTCAATCGAAGAGAAACCTTCCGAAGCGAGAAGCTGGGCGACCATTTCGTCCACATCGAGCGCGTTCATGAAGAGTGCCGTCCGCTCAGCGAATTCCTTCTGGCGGCGTTCGGATTCTTCCTGCTCGGTCAGGATGTCGATGTCCCAGCCGATCAACTGGCTGGCCAGGCGCACATTCTGGCCGCGGCGGCCGATGGCGAGCGAAAGCTGCTCGTCGGGAACCACGACTTCGATGCGCTCCGCCTGTTCGTCGAGCACCACCTTGGCAACGTCGGCGGGCTGGAGCGCGGATACGACCAGATCTGCTATATTGTTCGTCCAGGGGATAATATCAATCTTTTCGCCCTGCAATTCTCCGACAACCGCCTGAACGCGCGAGCCGCGCATACCCACGCAGGCGCCGACCGGATCGATCGAGGAATCCGAGGAGGTTACAGCGATCTTGGCGCGCGAGCCCGGATCGCGGGCGATCGAGCGGATGGTGATGATGCCGTCGTAGATTTCCGGCACTTCCTGCGCAAACAGCTTTGCCATGAACTGGGGGTGGGTGCGCGAAAGGAAAATCTGCGGCCCACGCTGTTCGCGGCGCACGTCATAGATATAGGCACGAACGCGGTCGCCATAGCGGAACTGCTCGCGTGGGATCAGCTCGTCGCGGCGGATGATGGCTTCGCCGCGACCCAGATCGACGATCACGTTGCCATATTCGACGCGCTTGACCGAACCGTTGACGATTTCGCCGACGCGGTCGGCATATTCTTCATACATCCGGTCGCGCTCTGCGTCGCGCACCTTCTGGACAATGACCTGCTTGGCCGACTGGGCGGCGATACGGCCAAACTCGATCGGGGGCAGCGGCTCGGTCACGTAATCGCCGAGCTTGGCGGCGTCGTTCTTGCCGAGCGCTTCCTTGAGGGAAATCTGACGGCCATATTCCTCGACACGCTCGACGATTTCGAGCAGGCGCCACAGGCGCAATTCGCCGGTGCGGGGATTGATCTCGGCCTTGACCTCGGTTTCGGCACCGTAGCGGGCCTTGGCGGCACGCTGAATGGCCTCTTCCATAGCCTCGATGACGATCATGCGGTCGATGGACTTTTCGCGCGCCACGGCATCGGCGATCTGCAAAAGCTCCAACCTGTTCGCTGAAACGGCCATTGGATCAATTCTCCTGGGTTCGCTCGTCGGCGTCGCCGCCGTCGGTTTGCTCAATGATGGTTTCGACGTCCTCGTCGGCTTCGTCGTAATCGGGATTTTCTGCCTGGCGTTCACGGGCCGCATCGAGCAGCTTGTCGGTCATCAACAGCTTTGCTTCGGCCAGAAGGGCCAACGGCAGCACGTGAACCGGATCGGTGCCTGTCGGGGCATCGGGAAGGCGGATCGAAAAGGTGTCATCGTCAGCGCCGACGATATCGCCGCGGAAACGCTTGCGGCCTTCGATCATCTCGGCAAGCTCGACTTTGGCCTCGTGTCCGGCCCAGGCGATAAAATCGCGGGCGCGCACCAGCGGCCGGTCGACGCCGGGTGAAGATATTTCGAGGTGATATTCGCGGTCGATGGGATCTTCGAGATCGAGCACCGGATTGAGATCGTGGTGGAGCTTTTCGCAATCGGTGATGGCGAAGTGCCCGTTTTCGTCTTCGCACATGATCTGGAGCGTGCAGCCATTGTCATTGCTGATGCGGATGCGAACCAGATCGTAGCCCAGTGATTGGGCTACCGGCTCGACGATTGCCGCAACACGCGCTTCGAGGGCGGATTCGCGGATATAGCGTTTTGTATTGGCGGTCATGCTTACCCTGATTGAGGTAATAAAAAAGAGCGGGGCCGGTCGGCACCCACTCTCTCATTTTCCGAGATTGTTAGGCTTCATATAGCGCCGCATCGTCACGAACGCAAGAACTCGAAATAAAAGCTCTTCATCCGCCCCTGCCGGCGGGCCTTCTGCTCGTATCGCGTTGCCTGCCAGCCGGGATAGGGTGCGTGCCAGGCGCCGGGTTCGGCGATGGGCCAGTCAAAACTGCCGGTTTTGAGAATATGGGCCAGCGTCCAGTTGGCGTAATCCTCGATGTCGGTGGCGAAGCGGAATGTGCCGCCAGGTTTAAGCACACGGGCGAACTCGGCGAGAATTTTGAACTGGATCAGGCGCCGCTTGTGATGGCGCGGCTTGGGCCAGGGATCGGGATAGAGAACGTAAAGACAATCGACGGACGCGTCGGACATGACGGCGAGCAGCTTGATGACGTCATCGGGGAACAGCGCAATATTGTCGATGCCTTCGATATCGATGGTTTCGAGCAGCTTGCCGATACCGCCGGTGAAAACCTCGCATCCGATAAAGCCATCCTGCGGGTTTTCGCGGGCCATGCGGGCGAGATGCTCTCCGCCGCCATAGCCGATTTCGAGATGGATGCGCTTTGCCTGCGGGAACAACGCCCGAGGATCGACGGGCGCCGAAATATCGACCGTCAGTTCGGGCAGCAGCGTTTCGAACAGAGCCTGCTGGCCCTTATGCAGCTTCTTGCCGGAGCGGCGCCCGAAAAAGGCGCGTGGCCCCTTGGGGTCCTGCGGGATGGGTTTGGACGTCATAGGTTCACTATCGAAAACAAAAAGCGCGGCGTCTTGCGCCGCGCTTTACAATCAATGGATCGGCCGGGCAAGGATCAGGTCAACTCGGCCTTGATCGTTTCGGCCAGATCTGTCCGCTCCCACGAGAACCCGCCATCGGCTTCAGGCTCGCGCCCGAAATGGCCATAAGCGGCCGTCCGCTCGTATATCGGCTTGTTGAGTCCCAGATGCTCGCGGATACCGCGCGGGGACAGGTTCATAACCTTTTGCAGCACGGCTCCGAGCCGGTCTTCATCGACGGTGCCAGTGCCATAGGTATCGACAAAGATCGACAGCGGCTTGGAAACGCCGATGGCATAGGAAAGCTGGATCACGCATTTTTCCGCCAGCCCCGCCGCGACGACGTTTTTCGCCAAATAGCGTGCGGCATAGGCTGCAGAGCGATCGACCTTGGTGGGATCCTTGCCAGAGAACGCGCCGCCGCCGTGGGGGGCAGCGCCGCCATAGGTGTCCACGATGATCTTGCGGCCGGTCAGCCCCGCGTCGCCATCGGGCCCACCGATGACGAAAGCGCCGGTCGGATTGACGTAGAATTCCTCTTCGGGGGGCATCCAGCCCTTGGGCAGCACGTCCTCGACAAACGGGCGCACAAGATCGCGGATGCATTGCTGAGAAACATTTTCGATATGCTGGGTCGAAACGACGACCGCGGAAACCCCCACGGGCTTGCCGTTTTCGTATTTCAGCGTCACCTGGCTTTTGGCGTCGGGGCCGAACTGGGAGGCAGCGCCGGAATGGCGGGCCGCCGCCATGTTCTTTAGAATTTTGTGTGCGTAGGTCAGCGGCGCCGGCATAAGCTCAGGCGTCTCGTTGACGGCAAAGCCGAACATGATGCCCTGATCGCCGGCGCCCTCATCCTTGTTGCCCGAAGCATCGACGCCCTGCGCGATATGGGCGGACTGCTCGTGCACGTGGCACGACACATCAAGGGTCTTCCAGTGGAAGCCCTCCTGCTCGTAGCCGATCCGTTTGACCACGCCGCGCGCGATGTCTTCCATTCGACCGGCGTCGATGGAAGCGGGGCCGCGCACCTCGCCGGCCAGAACGAGGCGATTGGTGGTCGCCAAGGTCTCAAGGGCGACGCGCGAATAGGGATCCTCGGCAAAAAACGCGTCCACGATGGCGTCGGACACCTGGTCGCAAATCTTGTCGGGATGACCCTCGGAAACCGATTCCGAGGTGAAGAGATAAGAAGAACTGGCCACGTTAAACCTCATTTCAACTGGCGAGGGCGCACGCGGAAGTGCGCGTGCCCAGACTCGATCCCGGGCACTTTCGAGTGTGCTTTTCGCAGGTTGGGACGCGGAAAGCAAGGGCGACATAAAGAAAGCTTTATATGGAAACAGTCAGTCGCGCCGTTTGAGGCGCCGGCGCCAGCCGGGCAGAGACAGTAGCGCACCCAAAATCAGCATGCCGACCAGCGGCCAGTGGCGGTACTGCGCAAAAAGCGTCGGGGCGACGGGCTGGGCTGGCGTGCCCTTGATTGCGCCAACCATGCCCTCGGCCATCATAACATCGATGCGACCGAGCGGATCCACTATGGCCGATATGCCAGAATTTGCAGCCCGGACCACCGATATTCCCTCTTCGACCGCCCTGACACGGGCATGGTGGAAATGCTGGGCCAAGCCCATCGAGCCGTCGAACCAGGCGTCGTTGGTGACAACGAGAATGAAACCCGCTTCGGATACCGGAGCCCCGAGGCTGCCGGGAAAAACAATCTCGTAGCAGACAAGGGGCAGTATGGCGGGCGAACCGGGCAATTGAAACAGCCTGCGCTCGGCGCCAGCGGCCCAGCCTTCCGATCCTTCGACCAGTTGGGTGATGCCGAACTGACGCCAAAAATCGCCGAAGGGCAGAAACTCGCCGAACGGGACGAGATGGGTCTTGTCGTAGGAGGTCACGACTTCGCCTTCGCCATTGAACGCGAGGACGGCATTGAACGGCTTTGCGCCGGGCACAATCTCGCCATTAGCACCATAGGGCTGACGCGGGGCGCCGGTCAGAAGCCAGATATCGTCCGGCAAGGTGCGGGCGATGCGGGCGAGCAATTCAGGCTCATCGGACAGGAAGAACGGAATCGCGGCCTCGGGCCAGATCAGATGAGTGACGTCACCGAGCCCCTGATCGTCGGGATTGGTCTGCATAGCCGACAGGTCGAGGAGACGGGTGATCGTCTCCTCGCGAGCGAAGGTCTGCCACTTGACGTCCTGGGGGATGACCGGCTGGACAATGCGCAGCACGACGTCCTCGAACGGTTCGGTCTGCGTCTCATTGAGCCGATAGTTGCCCCAGCCGATCTGCGTAGCGAGCAGCGCGAACGCGGCGAACAGAGGCAGGATGCGGGCGATCAACGAACGCTCGGCGGCGGGCCAGACCAGCGCCGGGGTCGCTGAAATCAAAACGGCCACGAATGTCAGCCCGTAAATACCGACGAGGCTGGCAGCCTGCATCATTTCGGGATTTGCGGTCAGCGCGTAGCCCAACAGATCGAACGGAAAGCCGGTGAAGAGATAGCCGCGCGCCAGTTCCGCCAGGGTCAGTGCCGTCGCCAGGGCAAATATCCGGCCCGGCCCGCTCGACCAGAACAAATGGGCGAGCGCTGCGCCCAGCCCCCAGAAGACGGCGAGCAGCAGCGCCAACCCGGCCACCGCAAAGGGCATGACGACAAGCAGCCACCCGCCATCGACGAAAAAGGCAGCACCGATCCAGTGCAGGGCGACAAGAAAGTAGCCAAAGCCGAAGGCAAGCCCGATTCGGAAGGCGGGGCCCAGAACGATCGAGCGGATCGAGCGCTTGCGCTCGGCGCCATCCAGAGCCCAGACCAACACCGGCATGGCCAGAAACAGGGCAACGAGAAAAAAGATCGGAGGAGCCGACACACCGGCCAATGCGCCCGCGACAACCAGCATCAGGATGCGCCGCCATCCGTGGGCGAGCATTGCAAACTCGGCGACAGCGGTCATGGCGGTCCTTGCGCGTCGAATCACTTGGCCAGAACCGTGACTGGACGGCCCGAAACGGTCAACTCATGCCAGATATTTGGTGAGCGCACGGATATTACGAATGCCCCGTACGCCTCGCGAACGTACGGGGCGGTGAGATTGTGGTGCAAACAACCTCTGCCGGAGGACATCCGGCAAGATGCTTTTACCGCAGGACACAGAGTTTGTCATTAGAATGACAGTTTAATCATCATCTAATGATTGAAAAATATGCACGCTTGATCATCACGGCGGCATCTTTGCCTAATATTTGATCGAAAACTGTCGATTCAAAATCATTTGCAGAGGGATCTTAGCGAGCAGCCAGGGGCGTGCGTTCAATGGAAGGCGCCGCTTGCGACCAAAAGGTGCGCGTTTACAGTCTATTAACCTGGTGCGCACTGCTGTTCCAGAATCCTTGGCATGCTTTTTGCGACTCCGACCAGCGGTGTAACAGCAACTGTCGGAGGACAAAATGACAGACTGGACCAAACGCGTTGGGGGCGTGCTTATGGCAGGAGCCTTGAGCGCATCGATGATTTCAATGCCGGCCATGGCGCAGGACGAAGGACCGATCAAGGTCGGCATCCTGCACTCGCTTTCGGGCACGATGGCGATTTCGGAGACCACGCTCAAAGACGTCATGCTGATGCTCATAGAGCAACAGAACGAGGCCGGTGGCGTGATGGGCCGTCAGCTTGAGCCCGTCGTCGTCGATATCGCTTCGGACTGGCCGCTCGCTGCCGAACTGGCGCGTCGGCTGATCGAGGTCGACGAGGTGGATGCCGTATTCGGTTGCTGGACATCGGTCTGCCGCAAGTCGGTGCTTCCGGTGTTTGAAGAACTCAACTCGCTACTGTTCTATCCGGTGCAGTACGAGGGCGAAGAATCACAGCGCAATGTGTTCTACACCGGCGCCTCGCCCAACCAGCAGGCGATCCCCGCCGTCGACTACCTGATGAACGACGAAGGCGTCGAGCGCTGGGTGCTGGCCGGTACCGATTATGTCTATCCCCAGACCACCAACAAGATCCTCGAGCAGTACCTGCTCGACAGCGGCGTGGCGTCTGAAGACATCATGATCAACTACACCCCGTTCGGGCATTCGGACTGGCAGACGATCGTTTCCGACATCGTGGCCTTCGGTTCGGAAGGCAAGAAGACCGCGGTGGTTTCGACCATCAATGGCGATGCCAACGTGCCGTTCTACCGCGAGCTGGCCAACCAGGGCGTTGCGGCGGAAGACATTCCGGTCGTTGCCTTCTCGGTGGGTGAAGAAGAGCTTTCGGGCTTCGACACCACCCCGCTGGTGGGCCATCTTGCGGCCTGGAACTACTTCATGAGCGTGGAAACACCCGAGAACGAGGAGTTCATCGCTGCGTGGCAGGGTTTCATCGGCTCTGAAGACCGCGTGACGAACGATCCGATGGAAGCCCATTATATCGGCTTCAATCTCTGGGTGGACGCTGTGGAAGCGGCGGGCACAACGGATGCAGACGCGGTCATCGACGCCATTGTCGGGCTCGAAACGCCGAACCTGACGGGCGGCACGGCGACCATGCTGGCCAACCACCATATCACCAAGCCGGTGCTGATCGGTGAAATCCAGGACGACGGACAGTTCTTCGTGGTCTGGGAAACCGAAGATCTGGTTCCGGGCGATGCGTGGTCGGACTACCTGCCCGAATCCGCTGTTCTCGAAGCCGATTGGACCGCTCCGATCAACTGCGGAAACTACAACACCGAGACCGAAACCTGCGGCGGCTCGACCGAGTAACCGTAGCGCTTGAAATCTCTCCGGGGGCGGCACCGCCCCCGGACATTGCGGGCCCGGTTCGCCCGATTTGTCTTTAGCTCGATTGTGAAAGGGGACGCGGCACATGCGCAGTCTCAATCGGCTCACCAGATTTTTCTCGGTCCTGTTCCTTGTCGTGCTCGCTGCGTTGTCGGCTGGAAGCACACAAGCTCAAACAGTCTCGGAAACCGTCCCGACCCTCTATGACGCCAGCCTTGGCGAATTGCGTGACGCCGTTGCGGCGCTGGTGGCGAGCGGTGAGGATGGCGCCCTACCCATCCTGCGCGCGCTTGGCGACGGGGCGCTCCATGAAGCCGACAATGGCGGCATCTTCATCGAGACCGGACGCAACCAATTCACCGATGCCCTGACGGGTGAGGCGGCCGATCTCGACATTACCGGGGAGATGAGCGTCATCCGGATCAACAATTCGCTGCGGCGCGACATAGCGGCGGCGATCGGCAGCCTGACGCTGATGAGCGACAATCCGGCCACCCGCCGGTCTGCAGCGCAGCAGATGATTTCCAGCCCTGACGAGGGCAATCTCGAATTGCTCGACACCGCCATCGCCGCCGAGGAAGATGCGGGGGTGCGCACCATCATGGAGCAGGCGCGAGCCGCGACGCTTCTGGAAACCGACATCGAAGGCGACGCGTTCGAGGAGGCTGTCGACACCATCGCGGTGCGTGGCGACCGTACGGCGCTATCGATCCTCAGTTCGGCTCGGGGGGGAGCGAGTGAAGCCCAGCTCGTCATTCTCGATGCCGGGATCGCCCAGATCAACCAGTCCCTGGCCATCTGGAGCGTGGGGCAGAACGTCTGGTACGGCATCTCGCTTGGCTCGGTGCTTCTTCTGGCCGCCATCGGTCTTGCCATCACGTTCGGAGTGATGGGCGTCATCAACATGGCGCATGGCGAGATGGTCATGCTGGGCGCCTATGTCACCTTCGTCGTTCAGGAAATCATCCGCACGACCAGCCCGGGCCTTTTCGACTATTCGCTGGCCATCGCCATCCCGACGGCGTTCCTCGTCACGGCGATGATCGGCATCGCCATAGAGCGCGGCATCATCCGCTGGCTCTATGGGCGGCCTCTGGAAACGCTTTTGGCCACATGGGGTCTTTCGCTCATCATCCAGCAGGGCGTGCGCACCATTTTCGGCGCCACCAACCGCGAAGTGGGCAATCCCTCGTGGATGTCGGGCGCCTTCGAGCTTGGCGGGCTGGCGATCACCTGGAACCGGATGTGGATCGTCGTCTTTGCGATCGTCGTCTTTGCCCTGCTGCTTCTGGTTCTCAACCGTACCGCACTCGGCCTGCAGATGCGGGCTGTAACCCAGAACCGGCGTATGGCATCGGCCATGGGCATAAGAACCCCGTGGGTCGACGCGATGACCTTCGGGCTCGGGTCGGGTGTGGCGGGGCTGGCCGGGGTCGCTTTGAGCCAGATCGACAACGTCTCGCCCAATCTCGGGCAGGGCTACATCATCGACAGCTTCATGGTCGTGGTGTTCGGCGGGGTCGGCAATCTTTGGGGAACACTGGTCGGCGCGCTCACGCTGGGCATCGCCAACAAGTTCCTTGAGCCCTATGCCGGGGCTGTCCTGGCCAAGATCCTGATCCTCGTCCTCATTATCCTCTTCATCCAGCGCCGCCCGCGTGGGCTGTTCGCGCTGAAGGGAAGGGCGGTGGAAGCATGAGGCTGACCATGGATATCGCAATTTTGCGCGCCCTTGGCGCGAACCTGTGTCCCGCCTCGACAAAGAAGAGGGCCAGTAACGATCGCCGCGGGTCCGGGCAGCGGAGGGCCGCGCCATGATCACTGGCAAGATCTTTGAAAAACTCGGAGCAAAGGCCATCTGGGTGGTCGCCATATTGCTGGTGGTCGCGATTGCAGTTCCGTTATCGAACTTGATGCTGCCGGCTGGCCATCCCTTGCGGGTGCCCAACTATCTCGTGCCCTTGATGGGCAAATACCTGACCTATGCCACCCTCGCCTTGGCTCTCGATCTGGTCTGGGGTTATTGCGGCATTCTTTCGCTCGGGCATGGCGCGTTCTTTGCGCTGGGCGGCTATGCCATGGGCATGTATCTGATGCGCCAGATCGGCACGCGTGGCGTTTATTCCAATGCCGAGTTGCCCGATTTCATGGTGTTTCTGGGCTGGCAGGAGCTTCCCTGGTACTGGCAGGGGTTCGACATGTTCTGGTTTGCAGCCATCATGATGGCGTTCGTGCCGGGACTGCTGGCCTTCATTTTCGGCTGGTTCGCCTTCAGGAGCCGGGTGACCGGAGTTTATCTCTCAATCATCACACAGGCGCTGACCTATGCCTTGATGCTGGCCTTTTTCCGCAACGATATGGGGTTTGGCGGCAATAACGGGCTGACCGATTTCCGCGACATTCTGGGTGCGCCGATCTCGGCGGCGTCTACCCGCGCTACGCTGTTTGCTGCCTCGGCCATTCTTCTGGCGCTGTGTTTTATCCTGTGCTCGCTGATCGTTCGCTCAAAGCTCGGCAAGGTGATGGTGGCCGTGCGCGATGCGGAAAGCCGGACGCGGTTCATCGGCTATCGGGTGGAAAACGTAAAACTCTTTGCCTTTACCGTTTCGGCGGTGATGGCCGGGCTTGCCGGGGCGCTCTATGTGCCGCAGGTCGGCATCATCAACCCCGGAGAATTTGCACCGGCGAACTCCATCGAAGTGGTGATCTGGACGGCGGTCGGTGGACGTGGAACGCTTGTCGGGCCGATCATCGGCGCCGTTATCGTCAATGCGGCAAAATCCTATTTCACCGGCACATTCGCCGATCTGTGGCTGTTTATTCTGGGCGGCATGTTCGTGTTCGTGACGCTGTTCATGCCCAAGGGAATCGTGGGCATTTTTACCTCAGCCTGGACGGCAATCAGGCAGCGTCGCGCCTCGGACACTTTCGAGAAGGGTGCCGGGCCCACGCCGGGACCGGCCACCGACAGCGTGCCGATCGAGCGGCACGAGCATGACGATGCGCCCGAGGGCGCCAGACCCTCGCCGGCGGAGTAAGCGAAATGGTTGATACACTGCGCGACAGTTCACTCCTCTATCTCGACGGCGTCACCGTTTCTTTCGACGGGTTTAAAGCGCTCAATTCCCTCTCGCTGATCGTGCAGCGGGACGAATTACAGGCCATCATCGGTCCCAATGGGGCGGGCAAGACGACGATGATGGACATCGTGACAGGCAAGACCCGGCCCGACACCGGCGAAGTGTTTTTTGAAGGCTCGGTCGATCTGACCAAACGGGATGAAACCGAGATCGCCAATCTGGGCATCGGGCGCAAGTTTCAGAAGCCCACAGTGTTCGAGAGCCACACGGTCTGGGACAACATCGAACTGTCTCTCAAAAAACCACGCGGGGTGTTTTCATCCTGGCTTTATACGCGCGATGCGACCGACACCGATCGCATCGCAGAGATACTGGATATTGTCCGGCTGTCGCACAGGAAGGACGATTATGCTGCCGATCTGTCTCACGGGCAAAAGCAGTGGCTCGAGATCGGCATGCTGCTTGCTCAGGATCCCAAGCTGCTTCTGGTCGACGAGCCGGTGGCCGGCATGACAGATGCAGAAACCGAGGAGACCTCGAAACTGCTCAAGTCGATTGCCCGGCATCACTCGGTCGTCGTTGTAGAGCACGACATGAGTTTCGTGCGCGATCTCGATTGCCGGGTGACGTGTCTGGCCGAAGGTGCTGTGCTTGCGCAGGGCTCGCTCGCGCATGTTTCGGCCGATCCGCTGGTCATCGAACGCTATCTGGGACGCTGACATGACGACACTGACCGTTACCGATGTCGACCTTCACTATGGCGCCGCGCAGGCGCTCAAGACGGTTTCGATCACCGCCCAGCCCAACAAGATAACCTCGGTCCTGGGGCGCAATGGCGTTGGGAAGTCCTCGCTGTTGCGCGCCATAACCGGGACGCATCCGATTTCAGGCGGCACGATCAAACTCGAGGATTTCGAGCTCAAGAGAATCCCACCCTATACGCGGGCGCGAATGGGCATTGGATATGTGCCGCAGGGGCGCGAGATCTTCCCGCTGCTTACGGTCAAGGAGAACCTCCTCACCGGCTACGCGCCGCTCAAGGCCAAGGACCGGTCGATCCCCGATACAATCTTTGAGCTGTTTCCGGTGCTCAAATCCATGCTGGGCCGCCGGGGCGGCGATCTTTCGGGTGGGCAGCAACAGCAGCTGGCCATAGGGCGGGCTCTGGTGACGCGTCCCAATCTTCTGGTGCTCGATGAACCCACTGAAGGCATCCAGCCCTCGATCATCAAGGATATCGGGCGGGCACTGCAGTTTCTGCGCGACGAGATGGGTATGACCATCCTTCTGGTCGAACAATATCTCGATTTCTGCCGCGAATTGAGTGACCATATCTATGTCATGGATCGGGGGGAGATCATGCATTCGGGTCCCGCTGCCGATCTCGACGATCCCAACGTCAAACGGCATTTGATGGTCTGATGCTCGAAAGTCCGGTTTTCCAAGGCGGTGACGCACCCCAATTGCAGCGGGCTGAGGGCGAAGGCCGGATCGCGACAAAGGCGCGCGGCGATCAGTCAGTCCTCGATACGCTCTATCAATCGGGCTGTGGCAAAATTCGGGTGCCCAAAGCCTATGGCAACTGGCTTGAAGCCGTACTCATCAATACATCCGGAGGTCTGACCGGCGGCGACAGGATGGCGTGGTCGGCGACGGCTGCAGCTGAGACGCATCTGGTGATCACCACCCAGGCCTGCGAGCGCATTTATCGCTCCACCGGCGGCGCGGCGCGTGTTGCATCCGCCCTGACTATCGAGGGGGGCGCCCGGCTCGACTGGCTGCCCCAAGAAACCATTGTGTTCGACGGCTCGGCGCTGGAGCGGACAATCGATGTCGATATGGCCGGCGACGCGATTTTTCTCGGCCTCGAAGCGATTATCCTGGGGCGCGAAGCGCATGGCGAGGATGCGGTGTCAGCGACGATCTCCGATCGCTGGCGCGTGCGGCGGGATGGGGAACTCATTCATGCCGAAGCTGCCCGGCTCGATGCGAACGACAGCTTGGCGCGGGACAATTCGGCCCTACTGGCCGGAGCAAGGGCGTACGGAACGCTTTGTTATGTTTCCAGGGATGCCGAACGGCATGTCGACCGGCTCAAGGCTCTTGTGGCCGATCACGCCAGCGCCGGTGTATCGCGCATCGGGGACAAGATCGTGCTGCGGGCGACGGGCCGCTCGGGCTATCATCTGCGCAAAATCATCATGCCGGCAATCGCCGCGCTTGCGGGCGCAGGGGCTGTTCCCAAGCTCTGGTCGCTATAAAAAGGGAGGCAACATGAACCTCACACCGAGGGAAAAAGACAAGCTTCTGGTCTCGATGGCCGCCATGGTGGCGCGGCGCCGGCTCGAGCGCGGCGTCAAGCTCAACCACCCCGAGGCCATAGCGCTGATCACCGATTTCGTCATCGAGGGTGCCCGCGACGGGCGTCCGGTTGCCGAGCTGATGGAAGCGGGCGCGCATGTGATTTCCCGCGATCAGGTGATGGAGGGTATTGCCGAGATGATCCACGACATTCAGGTCGAAGCGACCTTTCCCGACGGGACCAAACTCGTCACCGTCCATTCTCCCATCCGCTAAGGAGCCCATCTGATGCTCAAACGTCTCTTGACTGCGTTCGCGCTCGTTATCGTCGGCACGGCCCCGGCCTTTGCCCATCTCGATCCTCTCGAACACGGCTCGTTTGCCGCCGGGTTCAGCCACCCGCTGTTCGGGCTCGATCATATCCTAGCCATGATCGCGGTGGGCCTGTGGGCTGCCTCGGTTGGTGGCAAGGCATTGTGGGCGGTGCCGACGGCCTTTGTCGCCACCATGGCTGTGGGATTTGGCGCGGCGTTGCTGGGCATGCCGCTGCCGTTCGTCGAGCCGGTCATTTTAGCTTCGGTGATCTTTATCGGCGTCATGGTCGCCCTCGCGCTACCACTGCCCACAGTGGGCGTCGCCGCTGTGGTAGCGTTCTTTGCGCTGTTTCACGGCCATGCGCATGGCGGGGAAATGGGCGAAGCGGGCGCGCTCGGTTACGCCGCCGGATTTCTCGCCGCCACAGCGCTGCTGCATGCGGTCGGAGTTGCGGCGGGGGTTGGGGTGGGTCGCGTTCTCGCGACGGCCCGCGGCGCAATAGCCACACGGATCGCTGGCGGGCTTACCGCGCTTGGCGGGCTGTGGCTGGCTATCTCAGGTTAAGGACAGACGATGATTCCGGGCGAAATTATCCCAAAAGCCGGCGAAATCGAACTCAATGCGGGTCGCGAAACGGTAACGCTCGAGGTCGCCAACACCGGAGACCGGCCCATTCAGGTGGGCAGCCATTACCATTTTTTTGAAACCAACGCCGGGCTTGCGTTCGAAAGAGCGCGCGCCCGCGGCATGCGGCTCGATATTGCGGCCGGTACGGCCGTGCGGTTCGAGCCGGGCCAGACCCGGGAAGTGAACCTTGTGGCGCTCGATGGCGATCGACGGGTTTTCGGCTTTCGCCAGATGGTCATGGGACCGCTGGACCGATGAAATGAGGCCGGTCGGCATCCATTGCGGGCAAAAAAAGAGGCGAGGTGCCGTGGCACCCCGCCCTCCAACTTTGTCTTATCGACGCTTATTGCGCCACTTCGCCTTCAACAGACGCGTCCGCATCGGCTTCACCTTCAACGCTCATGTCGGATTCCATGGCGTCGTCGGTCAGTCCGGCGTCTTCAGCCGCCTCTGCCTCAGCCGAATTCTGGCTGTCGACAAAAACCGTCAGCGAACCATCGGCCTGTGTCCAGACACCGACAACCTCGCTCTCGGTATAGCCTTCGGCTTCGAGAGCAGCCGTGATGTCGGCGTTACCCGAAATGTTGGACTGCAGCAGGTCGATATCGGCCTGGAAATCACCACGCGATTCCGCGAAGGCGTCGGCGGTAAATTCGCCGTCCTCGCCAAGCGAGGAGATTTCGACGATTTCGATCTCGGTATCGGCAGTGACAGCCGAGAAGTCGGCAGTGCCGGCGCCGTGGATCGCATCGTCAAGATTGGCGTAGGTGTAGCCACCGGCCGAAGCATCGGCATCCACGCCAACGCTCGTTTCACCAGCGCCTTCAGCAGGCATGCCAGCGTCAACGCCGACATCAACCCCAGCGTCGACTCCAACATCTGCGTTGGCGTCTTCACCACCCAGTTCGGTCTGGACGCCGCCATCAAGGGTGACACCAGCGTCGGCATCCTGGGCGAGGGCTGCAAACGGCATCGACAAAGTCAGAGCCGTTCCAAGAGCAAGAGCAGAGAGCTTATTCATTTTCATTCTCCGTTTGAGTTCGGTTTTACCGCCCCTCTGGAGCCTACAAACGAGCAAACTGCCCTGCGGTTGCATTTTGTTTTTGGGCAATCGGACGCACTCAAACTGGACCACGCCTGCCCAAAAGCCGCAATTTTACCTGTGACGAGGAGCTGATAATGGCTGCCAGAATTTCCCGCGCGCTTTACGCCGACATGTACGGCCCAACGACCGGCGACAAGGTGCGGCTGGCTGATACCGAGCTGTTCATCGAAGTCGAAAAGGACTTCACGCTCTATGGCGAGGAGGTCAAGTTCGGCGGCGGCAAAGTGATCCGCGACGGGATGGGTCAATCCCAGGTTACCCGTGCGGCGGGCGCTGTCGATACGGTGATCACCAACGCGCTGATCGTCGACCACACCGGAATTTACAAAGCCGATATCGGCCTCAAGGACGGCATGATCGCGGCGATCGGCAAGGCTGGCAATCCCGACACCCAGCCCGGCGTGAACATCATCGTGGGGCCGGGAACCGAGGCGATTGCGGCCGAAGGCAAGATCGTGACCGCCGGCGGGTTTGACGCACATATCCATTTTATCTGTCCCCAACAGATCGAGGAAGCCCTGACTTCGGGACTAACCACCATGCTGGGCGGCGGCACCGGGCCTGCGCATGGCACGCTGGCCACCACATGCACGCCCGGCGCATGGCATCTGGGGCGGATGATCCAATCGTTCGATGCGTTTCCCATGAACATAGCGCTGGCCGGCAAGGGCAATGCCTCAAAGCCCGAAGCGCTAGTCGAAATGATCATGGGGGGCGCCGCGGCCCTCAAGCTGCACGAAGACTGGGGAACGACGCCCGCTGCTATCGACAACTGCCTTTCGGTCGCCGATGCCTATGACGTGCAGGTGATGATCCACACCGATACGCTCAATGAATCGGGCTTCGTCGAAGACACAATCAATGCCTTCAAGGGCCGTACCATCCACGCCTTTCATACCGAGGGGGCGGGCGGTGGGCACGCGCCCGACATCATCAAGGTGTGCGGGCTCGAAAACGTCATCCCCTCATCGACCAATCCCACCCGTCCCTATACGCGCAACACGCTGGCCGAGCATCTCGACATGCTGATGGTCTGCCACCATCTCGATCCTTCGATTGCCGAGGACGTGGCGTTTGCGGAAAGCCGTATCCGCAAGGAAACCATTGCCGCCGAAGACATCCTGCACGATATTGGCGCGTTCTCGATCATCTCCTCGGACAGCCAGGCTATGGGCCGGGTGGGCGAGGTCATCATCCGAACCTGGCAGACCGCAGACAAGATGAAGCGCCAACGCGGACCCTTGCCGGAGGAGGCCGGGGACAACGACAATTTCCGGGTGAAGCGCTACATCGCCAAATATACGATCAATCCGGCCATCGCCCATGGAATTTCGACCCATATCGGGTCGATCGAGGTTGGCAAGCGGGCCGATATGGTGGTCTGGAACCCGGCGTTCTTTGGAGTGAAACCCGAGTTGGTGCTTCTGGGCGGAATGATCGCTACCGCCCCGATGGGCGATCCCAACGCGTCGATTCCGACGCCGCAGCCCATGCATTACCGGCCCATGTTCGGCGCCTATGGCAAGGCCATTGCCAACACTTCGGTGACCTTCGTTTCCAAGGCAGCGCTCGATAACGGGCTCAAGGACAATCTTGGCGTCGATAAATCCATGCTGGCGGTCGACAACACAAGGGGCGGTATCGGCAAGTCCGCGATGATCCACAACAGCGCCACGCCGGAGGTGACCGTCGATCCGGAAACCTACGAAGTTCGGGCCGACGGGGAATTGCTGACGTGTGAGCCAGCAGACATCCTGCCCATGGCGCAGCGGTATTTCCTGTTTTAGGTCTGCCGGGGCAAGCACCGAGGGTCGCATCTGGCTTTCGGAAAGGATCGGTCCTATAGAGGGATCGTACTATCCATCCGCATACGACCCTCCATGCCCGCTCCCCTTGCAAGTTTCCGATCCGGCGCACGTGCGTCAACGCCCATAGCCATCGGTTATGTGCCGGTTGGCATTGCGTTCGGCATTGCCGCAATCAAGGCAGGCTTTTCGGCGCTCGAGGCCATCATGCTCTCGGCAGTGGTCTATGCGGGGGCAAGCCAGTTTCTGGTTCTGGCGCTGGTGGGCGCAGGGGCACCGATCCTTGTCACCGCGCTTTCGATCATCGCGACCAATCTGCGACATGTCTTTTACGGACCGGCGATCCTGGAGGCGGCCCGGGAACGCGCAACGCGGCGCCATGCGTGGGCGTGGAGCTTCTTTTTGTCCGATGGGGCATTCGGTTCGGCCATCATTGCGCTCAATAGATCCAAGGACCATTTTTCGCCGCGCTTCATGTTCGGCATTTCAGCCGGTCCATACCTGTCCTGGGTGATCGGCACGGCGATCGGCGCCCTGCTGGGAACCTCGCTAGCCCAATGGCCTGCGGTCGATGCCGCCATGGGCTTTCTCATGCCGGCGCTTTTCCTTGCCATGGTGCTTTCGCTTTTGACCAGGGCACATATTCCGGTGGTCATCGTCACTGCGTGCGTGAGCCTGCCGTTGATCCTGCTCGTTTCGCCCACCGTGGGGATATTGGGCGGAATGGTCGTCGGCGCGCTATCGGGCCTGTTTCTCTCGAGGCGGTCATGAATACCGAATTTTTGATTATCACGCTGCTTGTCGGGCTGGGCACATGGATGCTGCGCTTCCTGCCGACGCGGTTCATGCGGGGCACGGGCGACCCCGACGCACCGTTGAGCCGGTTCTTGTCCGCCACCGGTCCGGCGGCCATCGCTGCGCTCTATGTCGGAGCGATCCTGCCGATGGTGTCACCCGATTTGCAAGCCATCGCCCCGCTCGTTCTTGGGTCGGCTGCTGTGGTCGCGATCTATTTCTGGCGCCGCGACGTTTCGCTGGCGACACTGGGCGGGGCCATTGTCTACGGCATCGTCTTCGCCATGGTGTGACCGGGCCGGTCATGGTGCTGCCAAGTATCGGATGCTAGGTTTCGTCGATAAATCTCACAGGAGGCCGATAATGAAGTCCTTTGCACTTGCCGCTTGCCTGGCTCTCGCCACACTTCCCGCCGGCGCCGTTGAGACCTCGATGCAATTCGTGCTGGAATTTGAGGGCAATGCGCAGCGCGACGTGCTGACCTATCAGTGTGACGGCATCGAAGAGCCGATGACCGTGCACTATATCAACGCGCACCCGACCTTTCTCGCCATCGTGCCGGTCGAGGGTGAGGACCTGATTTTCGTCAACGTCATCTCTGCCTCCGGCGCCCGATATGTTTCTGGGCAGTATGAATGGTGGTCGCGCGGCAATGAGGCGATGTTCACCAACATCATGGATGGGACCGAGGAAGCCGAAGCGGAACCTGTGACCTGCCACGCGGCCCAGGACATCCCCTGATCGCTGGCGTGCTTCTTGCATTGGACGTCAGCACCGGAACGGGCAGACAAAGAGGATGGAATGCGCGCAACAGGGGTTGAATTGAAAGGCAAATGGCAAGGCGTTCGTGCCGGGCGGGTCGAGTTGGCCCACGATCAGCGCGCCCTGCGCCGCAAGCTTGTAACGCTCGATAACGGGCTGGATGTTATGGTCGATCTGCCCCAGACTGTGGCGCTGGTTACGGGGGATGCCCTGAAGCTCGAGGATGGACGGTTCGCCGAGATCGTGGCGGCGAAAGAGCCGCTCTATGCGATCACCGGCAACAGCACGAGCCACCTTGCGCAATTGTGCTGGCATATCGGCAACCGCCACCTGCCCTGCCAGATCGAGTCAAGATCGGGCGTGCCGCAACGGCTGCTGATCGGACGGGACCACGTCATCAAGGACATGCTGGAAGGGCTGGGGGCCAATGTCGCTGAGATCAGCGCCCCGTTCTCGCCGCTGCGTGGGGCCTATTCGGGCCAGGAGCACGGGCACGCGCACCATCATCATGGATGAGCAAACGGCGCTGATCCGGCTTTTCTCCTGGCTCTCGCCGGCATTTCCCATAGGTGGGTTCGCCTATAGCCAAGGTCTTGAGACCGCCATCGCTGATGGGCGCATCCAGGACAAGGACCAGCTTGCCGAGTGGATAAGCGGGCAGCTTCATCGCGGCAGTCTGCGTACCGATGCCTATTTTCTCGCCATTGCTGCCCGCGCAGTGACCAATGGCGATTGGGTGACGCTGGGTGAGGCCAATGAGTTGTGTCTCGCCCTGCAGATATCGGCCGAGCGCGACAAGGAAACGCGCGAGCAGGCGGCCTCCTTTCTTCAGGCTGCGTCTGCCTGGCCAATGCCCATGCCCCAAGTGTTGACCGCTGCCTTTGACCGGCCGATGGCCCTGCCCATCGCTTTTGGCGCAACTGCCGGTTTGCATGGCGTCTCGCCCGCGGCGGCGGTCGCGGGGTTTGCAAACAGCGCCGTCGCTCAACAAATTTCGGTGGGCGTCCGGCTCATTCCATTAGGGCAAACGGCGGGCCTTGCGGTCCAGGCCGGGCTGGAAGCACAGATCGCGCGACTCGGTGCCGAGGCTCTGGCCGCCCAACTGGCCGACATATCGGGCTTGTCCTATGGCACCGATATTGCAAGCCTGAAACATGAAGACCTCACGGTAAGGATTTTTCGATCATGAGTTCAGCGAACGGCCCGCTCCGCGTCGGGATCGGCGGACCTGTGGGATCGGGCAAGACCACACTCACCGAGAAGCTCTGCAAGGCGCTGCGCGATGAGTATTCGGTGGGGGTTGTCACCAACGACATCTACACCAAGGAAGACGCCATGATGCTGGCGCGCCTGCAGGCGCTGCCCGAGGAGCGGATATTGGGGATCGAAACCGGCGGGTGTCCGCACACCGCCATTCGCGAGGATGCCTCGATCAATTTGCGGGCCATTGCCGAGCTTAACGCCCGCATTCCCGATCTCGATATCGTCTTTATCGAATCGGGCGGTGACAATCTGGCGGCGACATTTTCGCCAGACCTTGCCGACATCACGCTCTACGTCATTTCGGTCTGCCAGGGAGAAGAAATCCCCCGCAAGGGCGGACCGGGCATCACACGCTCGGACATGCTGGTGATCAACAAGGCAGACCTCGCCCCTTATGTCGAGGTCGACCTGGGCGTCATGGAGGCCGACGCCAACAGGATGCGCGCGGGCCAGCCCCATGTCTTTACCGACCTCAAGCGGGGTAAGGGCGTTGCGGAAATCGTTGCGTTTCTTGAACGTCACGGCGGGCTGGTGCGCACGCAGATGGCGCTTTGAGCGGGACGGAAGGCTGGACACCGGCTTTGAAGTCTTCGTCTTCCTCGCGCAGCACGAACAGGTTGATGGGCCCCTTCTCGTGCATCACCTTGCGGCTGATACGCCGCAGGTCGGCGTCCTCCAGCCCGAGATCGCGGCGCAAGTGGGGATCGAGCTGTTTGAGCGCTGAATAAGTCTGATGGAAGACGATCCAGTCCCGCAGCTTTATGAAAACAGATTTGAACATGGCGCAGCCTTTCAGGCGCGCTGAACGCGCCTTGTCCTACGTTGAAATATGGATGACGGGCGGCGAAGAGTGCTCGCCGATGGGTGCACTATGCGCCCAAGCGCTTGGTTGCCGCTACAGACGTGTTCGCAAACGGCTTTTCATTTGTGAAACACTGCGAAGGCTGGCCACCGCCGCCCAGAAAGAATAAAATGAGAACATGAGCCAGACCGAAACCAGCATCGAACCCCAGCTTGTCGATGGCCGTCAGTCACCCACGGCGCTTCGCGTGCAGCGGGGCGTAATGCGATTCCTGCGCTCGGTGCATGACATGACGTGTTTTGCCGAAGTGCCGCTTTCCAATGGGCGCCGCGCCGACGTGATCGCGCTGGGCGGCAAGGGCGAAATCTGGATCGTGGAAATCAAATCGAGCCTTATGGATTATAAGGTCGATGCCAAATGGCCCAATTACAAGGATTTCTGCGACAGGTTCTTTTTCTGCAAGCCGCCCGAGCTCGATGCTGAGATTTTTCCGGCAGAAGAAGGGCTTATGGTGGCCGATGGCCATTGGGGCGATATCCTGCGCCACGCGCAGCACGATCCTCTGCCCGGCGCGCGGCGCAAGGCGATGCTCCTAAAGCTCGCGCGCCTCGGGGCCGACAGGGTCCATGCGCTGATGGACCCCGAGACCCGAAAGGAAGGTTTATTCTGAGGCTCGCGCCTCAAGCGTTGCGACGGCGCTTCCTTCATCATCGACAAGAACAAGCGTCTCACCGTCGATGCTGTAGCCTGACGCCATGTCCAGCGCGTCAAAGAAGGCGTGCTCCTGGTTCATCTTGGCCTCTTCGCACGCCATCATTGTTGAAAAGACGTTCGAGACCGACAGGCTGCCATCATCTTCGACGGTAATGGAGCCGCCATAGGAATTGCAGCCACCCGCGCCACCCAAAGCGGCGTCGGTTTCGCCGAAAATGAGCGTCGTTTCGACACCATCGGCCGCCGGCGCATCACCGAGCATAGTCAGCAACCAGGCGGTACCGGCCAGATCGGCGGGCAAGGCCGCTCCGGTCGTCTCGCCATTCTCCGGTAGAGGAGTAGGCTCAGCGCTGCGCGCGTTGACCAGGGGTACCGACACCAGTTCGGTCTGTGTCAGCGGATCAACGGAGATGCGCGTATCGTTGATGAACCAGAGTTCGCCGTCGACTTCGATCCGCGCCGCGATTGCGTAGGAATGGCCCTCGACGATGGCGCCAGAGTCAAAATCGATGACGAAGCCGATCGGGACCTGACCGGCAGGATCGATGATGTCCTCCCCGATCGTTATCGAAGGTGCATCGGCCAGCGAAACGTCGATGAGCGACACTGTCGCCACCGCATTTTCGGGCAGCGCGATGCGTTCACGATAGGCGATATCGCCGGTGATGGTCAGCGTATCGGCAAAGGCGGAGCCAGCCATAAGGGCGGCCGCAAGGGCTGCAAGGCCGACGGGCTTTACGATCGATTTCATGGCTCAAATCTCCTTTTTTCTTTCAAGCAATGATTGGCCGGTCTTGTCGTTCCCGGGGGCTGAACAGAGGCTGAACGCGGGCCGCATTAAACCTCATAATAACATGGTGAAGCATTGCCGTGCGCTTGTTGCCGCACGACGTCGCGGCCCCACGCTCGGCCCGACCATTGAAACTGGGCACGGAGCCGAGTTTATCTCCGTCTGGCGCTGCCGGCGGGTCGAGAGCCCGGCGGCCTCGTTTGAGGAAAACGCGAACCGGATTGCGAATTGCCGCGGCTCGATGAGGAAAATCATTTGAGTTTGATGCTTCTCCTCTGGCACAAGAAGAAAAAATCGTGCTCGGGAGGACAGATGCCGTGATCGTTGTGTTCGGCTCCATCAATATCGATCTGATCGGTCACGCGCCCACATTGATGCGGCCCGGCGAAACGGTTCTGGGCACCAGCCTCGAATTTTCACCCGGCGGCAAGGGCGGCAATCAGGCGCTTGCTGCCAGCCGGGCTGGCGCAGACGTCAAGATGGTGGGGTGCGTTGGCGGCGATGATTTCGCAACGCGCGCGCTTGCGCTTTTGAGCGAAGCCGAGATCGACCTGTCCGGCGTGCGGCGCATGGACCGGCACACGGGAACGGCCCTCATCATCGTCGATGATGCCGGGGAAAACATGATTACCGTATTGCCCGGCGCCAATTCGCGGCTGACGGCCGCGGCGCTCGAACAGGCCGGAATCGCGGAAGGAGACTATCTCCTGCTGCAGCTCGAAACGCCGATCGAGGGGGTGCTTGCCGCCGCCGCGCTGGCGCAAGAAAATGGCGCCACGGTTGTACTCAACCTGGCGCCGTTCATGGATTTCGATCTGGCGCTGCTGAAAAATGTCGATGTCCTCGTGGTCAATGAAACCGAATTGGCGGGCGTGCTAGAGATGCTGGATGCCCCCAAGCTCGACGAGGCCGACGCCGTTTCCTGGCTGTCGGACAAATTCGGCAATACCGTTGTGGCCACGCTCGGTTCGCGCGGTGCCATCTCTGTTGCTGCAGGATCGATGACCACCGTTCCGTCGCTCAAGATCAAACCTGTCGATACGGTGGGTGCAGGCGACACATTCGTTGGGTATTTGTCCGCCGGGCTGGCAGAGGGGATGACCCTCTCGTCCGCGATGGAAAGAGCCTCGGTCGCCGCCGGATTGGCATGTCTGACGCCCGGCGCTCAGCCATCCATTCCCGAGCGCGCGGCAGTCGAAGACCGTCTCGCATTGGGCGTTGCATCCGAGGCGCAATGAGCCGTATCGAAACCCTCACCATCGAGCGCCTCGGCCACCGCGGGGAGGGAATTGCAACGCTCGATGGCAAGCCGGTTTTTGTCGCGCTGACGCTCGAAGGCGAAACCGTAGCCGCCGAAATCGATGGCAATCGCGGGCGCCTTGTCGATGTCATCAGCGCCAGCCCCATGCGCCGGGGACCCTTTTGCCCTCACTATGGTGCGTGCGGAGGCTGCCAGTTGCAGCATCTCGAAGCGGATGCCTACCACCAGTTCAAGCGCAGCCTCGTCGTTGACGCCCTGTCGCGCGCCGAGGTCCAAACCAGTGTCGCAGACCCTATCTCCGCTCACGGCGCGGGCCGCCGCCGGGCCACGTTGCATGCAACGAAATCTGCGGCCGGGTTCATGGCGCTGCGCAGCCATGCGATCCACGACCTGGATACCTGCCCCATCCTTGTACCCGCCCTGGCCCGGGCGCCGGAAATTGCACGCGCTATCGCTGCCGCGACCGGCCCGTGTGACGTCGGCTTCACGGCGAGCGACATGGGCCTGGACGTTGCCATCCGGGCCAAGGCCGCCAAGCCCGGTGCAAGACTGACGGCCATCGCCCACCAGTTCGACCTGGCTCGGCTCTCTCTCAATGGCGAACCTTTGATCCTTCACCGTCAACCCGTGGTGGCGATGGGTCGGTCGAGCGTGCCACTGCCCATATCGAGCTTTTTGCAAGCGACCGCAGATGCCGAAGAGGTTCTGGCGTCTCTGGTTATCGATGCGGTCAAAGGTGCCAGGCAGGTCGCAGATCTTTTTTGCGGCATCGGCCCGTTTGCCTTGCGACTGGCTGCAAGCGTCCCCGTGTTCGCTGCCGATTCCGATGCCCCTGCGATCGGCGCGCTAAACGCTGCGAAACGCAAGACCAAGGGTCTCAAACCCATAACCGCAGAGCGCCGCGACCTGTTTCGCGAGCCACTCGGCGTATTCGAACTCAACCGATTCGACGCCGTCGTACTCGATCCACCGCGCGCCGGGGCCAAGGCGCAGGTCGAGGAACTGGCGAAATCGAAGGTTCCGACGGTCGCCTATGTGAGTTGCGACCCCCAGAGCTTTTCCCGGGATGCGGCCATCCTGATCGCCGGCGGATATCGCATCGGCGCGGCCACGCCGGTCGACCAGTTCGCATACTCGTCCCACGTCGAGGTCGCCGCTGTTTTCTACAGGGACAAGCCAAGCCGCTGAATCGGGTTGTCAATTATGACAATAGTGTCACAATAGTGCCGCCGCTCACGCAAAAATGCGGGGTGGCCGGCCACATGACCGTGGCGTGAGGAGGAGGCCAGAAACGGCATCGCGAACTTGCCCGATGAGCTCGATGCCACGTGCATCGGGGTTTTCCACTGTCATGCAAACATCACGATACCGTCACCTGCGCTTTGCACGCCCGGTCTAGGCATCTCGCCCATGGTTTTGCGCCATCGGCCGAATGCGGTCGCAATGACATTGATCGGGAGAACATCATGTTCAAGACAATTCTGGCCAGCGGCACTGCCGGTGTGGCCCTCTTCCTTGGCGCCTCTTCGGCGTTTGCCCAGACCGAGATTTCCTTCTGGCACTCGATGGGTGGCGAACTCGGTGAGCGCGTTGCCGCCATCGCCGAAGACTTCAACGCCTCGCAGGACGAGTATGTCGTCAGCGCCTCCTATCGCGGCGAATACGAAGAGACCATGGTCAACACCATCGCCGCCTTCCGGGCCGGCGAACAGCCCACCATCGTCCAGATCTACGAAGTCGGCACCGGCACGATGATGGCCGCCGAGGGCGCCGTCTATCCCGTCTACGAGCTGATGGAAGCCCACGGCAACAATTTCGACCCTTCGGTCTATCTGCCTGTCGTTACCGGCTACTACACCGACACCAACGGCAACATGCTCTCGATGCCCTTCAACTCCTCGACCCCGATCCTCTACTACAACAAGGACGTGTTCGAAGCTGCCGGCCTTGATCCTGAAGTTGCTCCCTCCACCTGGGCCCAGGCTGAAGAATTCTCGCGCCAGATCATCGAATCGGGCGCCGCAAGCTGCGGCATGGCGATCACTTACACCGCCACCTGGATCGGCTCTGAAAACCTCTCCGCCCTGCACAACGTTCCTTATGGCACGCTGGAAAACGGTTTTGGCGGTATGGACTCCGAGTTCACCTTCAACAATGACGTCGTCGCCCGCTTCTGGGACGACCTGGCCCGCTGGCAGGACGAAGGCATCTTCGTTTATGGCGGTCCGGCTGGTGGTTCGGACAATGCTCCGGCCTTCTATTCGAGCGAATGCGCCATCTACATGGGCTCGTCCGCTTCGCGCGCCGGTGTTGTCGCCAACGCCGATTTCGAAGTCGGCTACGGCATGCTGCCCTATTATGACGACGTCGAAGGCGCTCCGCAGAACTCGATCATCGGTGGCGCGACCCTTTGGATTCTCGCTGGTCACGAAGAAGCCGAGTACCAGGCAACTGCAGCCTTCCTCGACTACCTCTCCTCGGCTGAAGTTCAGGCCGAATGGCACCAGGGCACCGGCTACCTGCCGATCACCCAGGCCGCGTTCGAGCTGAGCCAGGAACAGGGTTACTACGAAGAAAACCCCGGCGCTGACACTGCTATCGAGCAGATCAACCTCAACGCCCCGACCGAAAACTCCAAGGGCCTTCGCTTCGGCAACATGCCCCAGGTTCGCATGGTCATGGACGAAGCCCTGCAGTCGGTGCTTGCCGGCGACATGACCGGCCAGGAAGCTCTGGATTCGGCCGTTGAGCGCGCCAACCAGATCCTGCGTGATTTCCAGGCCGCCAACTCCTAAGCGGTTCTGAGGTCAAGCATTCGGACCCCGGCTTTCTCAGCCGGGGTCTCTTCCATCAAACCGGTTCGATGCAAGAAGACCGGCGGGATGACACAATACCCAGGGGCGTTGCATGCAGACCAAACGGTCGATCTTCACCAATCGCTGGCTTCCTTATGCGCTGTTGGCGCCGCAGCTGGTGATCACCGCGATCTTTTTTATCTGGCCCGCCAGCCAGGCGGTAAAATCGAGCTTTGAGCGCGAGGATCCCTTCGGGTTTCGGACCACGTTCGTCTGGTTCGAAAACTATACACGCATCCTTTCCGACCCGAGCTATCTCAACGCGCTTGGCCGCACTGCCGTCTTTGCGGTCTCGGTCACCGTTCTTTCCATGGGATTTGCGCTGCTGCTGGCAGTCTGCGTCGATCGGGTGCTGCGCACGGCGAAAGCCTATACGACCCTTCTGGTCTGGCCCTATGCCGTGGCTCCGGTGGTTGCCGGCGTGCTCTGGTGGTTCCTGTTCAACCCCACAATCGGGCTTTTACCCTATGTGCTCGACTGGTTCGGCATCGACTGGAACCATCGCGTCAACGGCACCCAGGCCATGGTGCTGATCACCATTGCCGCCGCCTGGAAACAGATTTCGTACAATTTCCTGTTCTTTGTCGCCGGGCTGCAATCGATCCCCGCCTCGCTGTCCGAGGCCGCCTCGATCGATGGCGCCGGACCGTTCAAGCGTTTCTGGACAATCGTTTTCCCGCTTCTCTCGCCCACCACCTTTTTCCTTCTGATCATCAACATAAATTACGTGATGTTCGAAACCTTCGGGGTGATCGATGCCACGACGGAAGGCGGGCCGGGACAGGCGACAATGACACTGGTCTACAAGGTCTATACCGACGGCGTGGCCGGGCTCAACATCGGCTCATCGTCGGCCCAGTCGGTGCTTTTGATGGGTATCGTCATCGTCCTCACCTTCATCCAGTTCCGCTACGTGGAACGCCGGGTCAACTACTAGGAAGGACCCAGACATGGTTGAAAACAGGCCCTGGCTCGATTTCCTCACACATCTCATCCTGATCGTCGGCGTTCTGATCGTCGCCTTTCCGGTCTATATCGCGTTCATCGCCTCAACGCACGAACCCGCCGCGTTCATTCGCGGCGTCATGCCGCTCTTGCCGGGCGACAACATGGGCGCGACCTATTCCCAGATGCTGGGCTCGGGGCTGGAAGTCGCCGGCACGCCGCCGGTGTGGCTGATGCTGGGCAATTCGTTCTGGATGGCGATGATCATTGCCGTGGGCAAGATCGCCATTTCGATCACCTCGGCGTTTGCCATCGTTTATTTCCGCTTCCCGTTCAGGCTGCTGGCCTTCTGGATGATCTTTGTCACCCTGATGCTGCCGGTCGAAGTGCGTATCATTCCGACGTTTGCCGTCGTGGCAAACCTTGGCATGCTCAATTCCTATGCCGGGCTCACCTTGCCGCTGATCGCCTCGGCGACCGCTACGTTCCTGTTCCGGCAATTCTTCATGACTGTGCCCGAGGAACTGATGGAAGCGGCGCGGGTCGATGGGGCCGGGCCGATGAAGTTCTTTAAAGATATCCTCATCCCCATTTCGATCACCAACATCGCCGCCCTGTTCGTCATCATGTTCATCTATGGCTGGGTGCAATATCTCTGGCCGCTGCTCATCACCACCCAGGAGCAGTTCTACACAATCGTGATGGGTATCAAGCGGCTGATGGCCAATACCGACAGGGAGCCAGCCTGGAACCTTGTCATGGCGACTGTGATGCTCGCCATGGTCCCGCCCGTGCTCGTCGTCCTCCTCTTGCAGCGCCTGTTCATCAAGGGCCTCGTCGAAACCGAGAAATAACACCAATGGCTACAATCGAAATCTCCGAGGTCCGCAAGGTCTATCCCGGCAATGTCGAGGCAATCAAAGGCATCGATCTGTCGATCGAAGACGGCGAACTCGTCGTTCTCGTCGGCCCTTCGGGCTGCGGAAAATCGACCCTGCTGCGCATGCTGGCCGGGCTTGAGACCATTACGTCGGGTGAGGTGAAGATCGGCGAAAAGCTCGTCAACAAGCTCGAACCGGCCGAGCGCGATATCGCCATGGTGTTCCAGAACTATGCGCTCTATCCGCATATGAGCGTACGCGGCAATCTCGAATACGGTTTGAAAAACCGCAAGACGCCCAGGGCCGAGATCGACGAACGCGTCAATGAAGCGGCGCGTATTCTCGAGATCGAAGCTTTTCTCGACAGGAAGCCGCGCCAGCTTTCGGGCGGCCAGCGCCAGCGTGTTGCAATGGGGCGAGCCATCGTGCGCAAGCCCAAGGCCTTCCTGTTCGACGAACCGCTTTCCAATCTCGACGCCAAGCTGCGCGGCCAGATGCGGGTGGAAATCCGCCGCCTCCAGCGTACGCTGGGCACGACATCGGTCTATGTCACCCACGACCAGCTCGAAGCCATGACACTGGCCGACAAGCTGGTGGTTATGAATGGGGGGAGGATCGAACAGGTCGGAAAGCCGCTCGACATCTATTCCAACCCCGCATCGGTGTTTGTTGCCGGATTCATGGGCTCACCGGGCATGAATCTGCTCGACACGAAGGCCCTTGCACGGGTGGCTGGCAGCCTGCCCGACTTCGTTTCGTCCCAGTGCGGCACCATCGGCATCCGGCCCGAAGACATCACGTTGACGACCCCCGACCAGCCCCATCTCAAGCTTGACGTCGTTGTGGACGCTGTCGAACTGGTCGGCTCGGAAAGTCTTGTCTATGCTCATGCGGAAGGGATCGACAAGGAACTGGTGCTGCGCACGCAGGGCATTCATCCCGGCGAGCATGACGACAAGCTCACGCTTTACGTCCAGCATGCACAGCTGCATTGTTTCGACGCTGGCACGGGGCGAAAAATCCCGCGCTAGCAGCGCCTTTGCCAGAATGGTGCCGCAGAGAGCGTTCACTGTTTCAGATGCGACCCAATCTGCGTGGGGCAATCGGAGGACAACAGTGACGCGCCTGACGATCATACTCATCGCGGCCATGCTCGGCATGCCGGCGTTTGGCCAGGCTCTAGAAACAGGGGGCTATGCCAAGACGCTGTTCGGGCAGCTTTATCCTGAGGACCAATCGCTTGCCGAAGGCTGGAAGACCGGGCTTCAGGGGCTTCTCGATGAGCTCGAAGACAGCTCAGACGATAGCGAAACCCTTGATTCCATTCCGGAATTTCAACAGCTGATCGACGCTGAGCACGCCCCGTTCTCGATTGCCGAGCTTGAGGGCTCTTGGCGGATGCGTTCGCTGCAGGCGACCGATTATGGCGCCTTTATCTATCAGTATTTTCCTGCCCGGATTTATCCCGAGGGCCAGGCCATGTTCTTTGACAAGAACTCGGGAAGCCAGCGGCATCGGGGGCTGATGGCCCAGCTTGACGCCGAAACCGTGTTCTTTGCCGGTGCCCTCTACTACGGCTATGAAGGGCCGCGGCTTTATTCGGCGATGACGGCTGGCGAGGTCACCGAAGAGCAGCGGGATTTCGACGCCGTCGCCGAGATCTACAAGATCGGCGAGAATCATTTCCTTATGGCGTTCGCACCGACTGAGAACCGTTTTCGTCTTTATGAAATCCGCAAGTAGCGGTTCAGGCGATGGGTATAACACGCTACACGAAGGCGGGGATAATGTTCCCGTTTCCACCCATGGGGCGGAGCAAACGCAAAAAAGCTGACAGATTTCTCCGTCTGCCGGTTGTCGTCGTGGCCTCACGGGGCTAGCCATCGATCTCCATCCCTGTGCGATCTCTCAGCGCACAAGCGTTTGGAATATGGAGGAAAATCAAATGACTATCGCTACCCGCTCCCTTGTTGGAGCCATGGTTCTGCTCGCCTCGACTTCTGCGTTCGGTCAGGATATGGCCGCTCAACCCGGCGCTGCCGATGTCGGGCTCGACGCCCCCAGGCAAATCCTGTTCGTGGGCAATTCGTACTTCTATTACAATGACAGCCTGCACAACCACACAAACCGCATGGTCGGCGAAGGCGAGGGGATCGATGATCTCGCCTATCGGTCGATCACCATTTCGGGCGGTTCGCTCGATATGCACCCGTTTGCCCATTACCTGACGCCGGATGCGGTCGGGTATGAGGAGCCCTTTGATGCGGTGATTTTGCAAGGCCACAGCGCGGCTGCCAATTCGGAATCGCGCAGCGCGCGCTTCCGCGATGCCGTCGTCGCTGCCGATGCGCTGATCGATGAAAGTGGCGCACAAACAGTGCTTTACATGAGCCATGCCTATGGCGAGGGCCACAACAGTCACGATCCGGAAATGACTGCGAACCTGGCCGCGCTTTACACCGAGGTCGGGGCCGAAGTCGATGCGCTGGTGATCCCGGTGGGGCTGGCGTTTGCCAGGGCGTATGAGGAGCGGCCCGACCTCGAGCTGCATATGGAATTTGACCACAGCCACCCCAATCTGGCGGGTACCTATCTTGCGGCGGCGACGACATATGCGACGCTTTATGACGCTTCGCCGGTCGGGCTGGAGTATGATTATTTCGGCCGTCTCGATGCCGAAACCGCAGCATTTCTGCAGCAGGTCGCTGCGGATACTGTCGCGGAATTCCAAGGAAAATAAAAGACTTAGCGATCTATCCGCGTCGATAGAATAATTGAAGACATGGTGCGCTCGACGCCGTCGAGCGCACCGATCTTGTCGATGACGGTGTCGAGTTCGGCGACGGAGGGGGCTTCGACGATGACGATCATATCAAAGCTCCCCGAGACCGAGTGGACGGTGCGGACTTCGATCAAATCATCGAGGAATCTGAAGACTTTAGGCGCGAGCTTGGGAGATACAGTGACCATCAGATGGGCGCGAATCTGTCCGGCGAGATAGTCGTAGGAGAGCTTGACGGCGTAGCCGGCGATGGTGCCATTGCGCTCAAGCTTTTCGAGTCGCGACTGGGCCGTACTCCTTGAAATTCCTAGCTTTCTTGCGATCTCGGCGACCGGGATACGGGCGTTTTCGCGCAGCAGGGCGATCAGTTGGCGGTCGGCGTTAATTTTCGTCATTGTGGTGTAAATTTTCGGCTATTTGCGCATTTTGCGCCGCGATTGTGTCTGATTGCTGGCTGCAAATCAACGGAACTCGGTGTCATCATCAGCAACAATGGCACTAAACGCTATGGAGTTGAGCGCTCGGTGCCCCGACATTGCTAATCTTTGACCAAGAGGGGTTTTGGGATGAAAGAGATCGTTGTTATCGGCGCCGGACGCATCGGCGCGACCATCGCGGACATGGCAAGCCAGAGTGGCGATTATTCGGTGACGGTCGTGGACCGGTCCGCCGAAGCGCTGGCGGCGCTCGATACCGATGCGAAGGTCAAAACGGCGCGCTGCGAGGTGGCCGAGCCGGGGGAACTTGAAAAAATCCTTAGCGGGAAATTCGCCGTGCTCTCGGCGGCGCCCTATTCGCTGACCACGCGGATCGCCGAAGCGGCGGCAGCGGCCAAAGTGCATTATTTCGATCTGACCGAGGACGTGAAATCGACCCGGCGGGTGAAAGAGATTGCGGGCAAGGCCGAGACCGCGTTCATCCCGCAATGCGGGCTGGCGCCGGGGTTCATCGCCATTGCCGCGATGAGTCTGGCAAAGAAATTCGACACGCTGGACACTGTGGCCATGAAGGTGGGGGCGCTGCCGCAGTTTCCCACCAATGTGCTCAACTACGCGCTGACCTGGTCGCCCGAAGGGGTGATCAACGAATATTGCGAGCCGTGCGAGGCGATTGTCGATGGCAGGATGGCCGAAATCGCGCCGCTCGAGGATATCGAAACGCTGACCATCGACGGGGTGGCCTATGAAGCGTTCAACACCTCGGGCGGGCTGGGTTCGACCCCGGAAAAGCTTCTGGGCAAGGTGAAAAACCTCAACTATCGCACCATCCGCTATCCCGGCCATGCGCGGATCATGAAGCTGCTGCTCAACGATCTGAATTTGAAGGATCGGCGCGACCTGGCGCTGGATATTTTCCGGCATGCGCTGACCGCGACCAAGCAGGACATGGTGGTGATCCGGGTCGATGTGACCGGCACCAAGGACGGTAAGCCGGCGCACGAGATTTTCGAGCGCACTGTGCTCTCGGGGTTCGTGGGCAAGAAGGAACGCTCGGCCATCCAGATCACCACGGCGGCGGGGATTTGTACGGTGCTCGACATGCTGGCGGCGGGCGATCTGCCGCAGAAGGGTTTTGTGGCGCAGGAAGAGATCGACCTCGACACGTTCCTGGCCAACCGGTTCGGGCGGGCGTTTTCTGCGGATCAGGCGGCGCGCAAGGTGGCTTAAGGCGACTGTCGCTGAGGGGTACGGGGCATCGCCTCTATCGGGGGTGTAGCGGCTTGGCGGATCCCCGGGTCGAGCCCAAGGATGACGGCGGGGGTGGCTGGGGCACGCTTTGATGCTCAAGGCCCCCTCACCGGCCTGCCGGCCCACCTCTCCCCCTGAGGAAGAGGGTTTTTCTTGGGGAGGCGCTGGGGATGGAACCGGACCCGAGGACAGGAAGGGCATACCGTTTTCGCGTCGCGGGCGCTGGCGGGTACTGAATCCCGGATCGAGTCCGGGATGACGGTGAAGACCGGGGGAAGGCTGGGGCAGCGCTGATGCTCAAGGCCCCCTCACCGGCCTGCCGGCCACGCTCTTCCCCTGAGGGAGAGGGTTTTTCTTGCGGAGGCGTTGGGGGCCGTGGGCCGACGCCGTCAGGCGTAGGCCACCCAGCCGCGGAAGCTCAGGCCGGCGTAGAACAGGGTGGCGCCGGTAAACCCGGCCTCTGCGAGCATGGCTTCCTCATCGGCGGGCGAGAGGATGGTGAGCTGCGTGCCGATGGCGGTGCGGGCCGCAACGTTCTGCGGATCGCCGCCGCCAAAGGCGATGTGGCGGGCGATCCACTGGCTGCGTTCGGGCTCGGTCTGGGCAAAGCTGATATGGGCGAGGGCAAAGGGGGCGTCCGGCGCAAGGCGGCGGCGGATCTGGCGCAGGGTTTCGAGACGCTGGTCAAGCGGCACGAAATGGAAAGTCAGAAGGCACACGGCGCCATCGAACGGGCCATCGGGTGCGCTCTCGATATAGCCGTGGTGCAGGCGGACGCGGGCTGCGTGGGCGCCGATGGTCACCTCGGCGGCGGCCAGCATATCGGCCGACGGGTCGACGCCATCGAACGTCCAGCCGGGGTGACTTTCGGCAAGCGATTTAATCTCCAGCCCGCCACCGGCCCCGAGCACCAGAATTTTCCCCTCCTCCGGCACGCGCTCGGCCAGAAGCTGGGACGTCATGGCGTGCAGGCCATCGAAGCCGGGTACCTTGCGGGGTGTCCCAGCGGCATAGGTGCCGGCGTGGCTGGCGCCGAACGCGGGTGCGCCGGACTCGGGCGTTTTCATGTAACTTTATGTGTAGCGTTTGCGGTGCGTGTCAAGGTAGGGACGGCATGGCAGGCGCCGGCTCTCATTCTTGCCTGTCTTTCGCGGAGACTGCTCCCAGCCGAAATGCGCGGGACACGGGTGGGCGAGAGTATCCGTCCGGGCTCCTGCCTTTCGCCAGGGCAGAGCAAGCCAGGCTACAGCGGCCGGCAAATTGCCGCCGGAACGATGACGCTCGACGGCATCTTTGCAGGAGCCCCCACATGGCGTGAATTCCGGTTGCAAGAAATTTGAAACCATGCGGTTGACAACCATAAGGTTGATTATTATAAACCGTTATGTTGACAACCATAAGGTTTCATACGCAATGGAGCAGGACGTACTTTCGCTAACTTTCGGCGCATTGTCAGACCCAACGCGACGCGCATTGCTGGCCCGCCTCGCCATCGGCGAAGCCAGCGTGGGCGAGTTGGCTCAACCCTTCGACATGAGCACTGCTGCGGTGTCCAAACACCTCAAGGTTCTCGAGAATGCCGGGCTGATCAACCGCCACAAGCGCTCGCAGTATAATTACTGCACGCTTGAGGCTGGCCCCCTAAAGGACATCGATCGCTGGGTGGGCGCTTATCGTGCTCTCTGGCACGAAAATCTCGAACAGTTGGACGATTACCTGGCCGAGCTTCAGCGCGTCGATCCCGAAGCCCCCAAACAATAGGATTATGGTAATGAACAAGATGCTTATCGATACCCCGACAGCCGAACCCGTGATTGTCATGAAGCGCAGTTTCAATGCGCCGAGACGATTGGTCTGGCGGGCGTTCACCATGCCCGAACATGTCAGCCGCTGGTGGGGCGCCCGTTCAATGGGCACGACACGGGTCGTCAAGCTGGATCTTCAACCACAAGGCGAATGGCGGTTCGAGCAAACTGCACCGGATGGGGCGATCTACGCCTTTATCGGCACCTATCTCGAAATCTCCGAGCCGGAAAAACTGGTCAACACCTTCGGGCTCGAAGGCATGTTCACCGACAAGACGGTCATAGAAACCCACACGTTCGACGAGGTCGATGGCAAGACCGAATACACTGCCATCACGCGCTTCGATTCCATCGAAGATCGAGACGGCATGGTCGCTTCGGGCATGGAGACCGGCGCGCAAGAGAGCATGGACCAGCTTGAAGAGCTGCTCGCTGGACTGACCGCCGCCTAACCACCAGCCGCTCACCCATTCATCAATGGCTACAGCACCGCCCATCCGGGTGGACGGCGATGCTGCGCCAAATTCCAGGAGAAGAAAATGTCTTTCACACGCAGCACGCTTCCGCTTTTGTCGATGCTGGCGATCATGACCGCACCGTTTGGAGCGGCTGTCTCGGCTGAACTTTATTACGAAAAGCACGGCGAGGGGCCGCCCCTTGTTTTGCTGCACGGTGCCTTCATGGACATCGAAAGCAATTGGGCGACGATGCGCGATGATCTGGCACAAAACCACACAGTCGTCGCTGTTGAGCTGCAGGGCCACGGGCGCACCGCCGATCGCGCTCAGCCGCTGAGTTATGAAGGCATGGCAGATGACGTTGCAGCGCTCCTTGAAGAGCTCGATATCGCATCCGCGAGCATGATGGGCTATTCGATGGGCGCCAATGTCGCCCTGCAAATGGCGATCCGTCATTCCGATCAGGTGTCGTCGCTTGTGCTGATTTCACCCAGCGCATCGGACAGCGGAAATGCTGCCGGACACAAGGCCATGGTCGAATACCTTTCAGCAGATATGTTTGCCGGCACACCCCTTGTCGAAACCTATGAGGCGCTCTCTCCGGCACCCGACTTTCCAGCGCTCGTTGACAAGGTCAAGGCTCTGGAGCTGACCGCGTTCGACTGGATGGACGATGTGGAACGCATCACGGTCCCGACGCTGATCATCGGTGGCGATGCCGACGTCGTCACACTCGACCATCTGGCCGCGCTTTATCTCGCGCTGGGCGGCGCGACGCACGGCGATCTAAACGGGCTGTCCAATACGCAACTGGCCATACTTCCGGCTACGACCCACACAGGGGTTTTGATGAACCCGGACAACCTGCCGATCGTCAAGGATATGTCGCTGCGTTTCCTGGCCGATCTCGATTAGGCGTGCGCCAATCGTTTCGCAAATGCGAGGGAGGCCGCTCATTGAGGCCTCCCTCACTCCTCGCCGAAATAGACCACCATTGTCAGGTGCCGGTATTCATCGACAGTGAGAACTTCATGGCGGAAATCGATCTGATGGCCTGCCGGATCGAGAATGGTGCCGATTCCCTGGCTGTAGTTCGCCGTTCCGAGTTGCTCCATCCAGTGGCGAAAATCGGGCGACAATTTCTTGAGTTCATCGGCCAGTGCCAGCATGGCCGGATCTTTCGGCATTGCGGCCAGATCACATTTGAACCGCGCGACGAGCTCGGCGCCGTCCTTGCGCCATGCCGGCAGACGCACACGCATGGCGGGATCGGCAAACACCATCCGCAGCAGATTGCGCTCTTCCCAATTTCGCCCATCCAAGCCCAACAGTCTGTCAGCCGCCGCGTTCCAGGCAACAATGTCCCGGCGCAGATTGATGACATAGGCCGGGCGCGTTGTAAGGTCGTCCATCAATTGCTGGGCAAGCGGGCCAACAGAGGCCGGCCTATGGGCTTCAGAGGGCGGCGGCCTGCCATGCGCCAGGAGAAAAAGATAGCAGCATTCCGAATCGTCGAGCCGAAGCGCCCTGGAGACGTTAAGCAGGAACGCTTCGGAAACCTGGATGTCGCGGCCCTGTTCGAACCAGGTATACCAGGTAAGACCGACGCCGGCGAGCAAGGCAACTTCCTCGCGCCGCAATCCGGGCGTGCGGCGACCACCCGTGACCGGCAGGCCGACATCGACGGGTGTCAGTTTTGCTCGGTGGTGAACCAGAAAATCGGAAAGATCGCCGCGCGTACGCGTAAGGGCTCGACTGGACAGGCTGTTGCTCTCAGTAACAGGATAATTTCTAACATTGTAACAGGTTAACTCTGCTCCAAATGTGCGCTTCCCGCAAGGAGGCGCCATGACCGCTCACAACAATACTGCTCTTGATCCAAACCCGTTCCCGGCACGGGAATCACTATCGCCGCCGAACGCGGGGACGCGCCGATGGATGGGCCTTGCCCTGCTCACGCTTCCCACCGCCCTGCTTGGCCTCGACCTGACGCTGCTGCACCTTGCACTGCCAGCACTGGCAGTCGATCTGCGCCCGACGAGCACCGAGGCACTGTGGATCATGGATGCCTATGGCTTCATGATCGCGGGCTTTCTTATCACCATGGGCACGCTGGGCGATCGGATTGGCAGGCGCAAACTGCTGATGATCGGCGCTGCAGCATTCGCTGCTGCCTCCCTCATCGCGGCCTTTTCCACAAGCTCGATGATGCTCATCCTCGCCCGTGCGGCGCTGGGCATCGCCGGAGCAACCCTTATGCCCTCGACACTGGCGCTGATTAGCAATCTGTTTTCCGACCCGCGCGAGCGGGCATTGGCGATTGGCGTGTGGGCGACGACGTTTGCGCTCGGCATGGCCCTGGGGCCCGTCGTGGGCGGCCTGCTGCTGGAGCATTTCTGGTGGGGGGCGGCTTTTCTGGTTGCCGTTCCGGTCGTGGGTCTGTTGCTGGTACTTACCCCCGTCCTGCTGCCTGAATTCCGCGTGCCACAGAGCGGCCGGCTGGACCTCACCAGCGTGGCTCTTTCCCTCGCAGCCATGCTTCCCGTCGTCTATGGCATCAAGGATGTGGCCAAGCACGGCCCCAGCTTTGCGGCAATCGGCATCATGGCGACGGGCATCATCTTCGGGTTGATTTTCGTGCGGAGACAACAGCGCCTTGCCGATCCGCTTCTCGAAATCGGGCTGTTTGGCAGCAGGGGGTTCTCCGTAGCGCTGGTCGTCCTTCTTTTCGGGTTGATCGCCGTCGGTGGGACACTGCTGCTGGTTACGCAGTATCTGCAATTGGTGGCCGGATTTTCCCCACTGGTCGCGGGATTATGGATGGGACTACCTGCACTGGCGATGGTGGCAGCGGGCGTCGGCGCCCCGCTTGTTGCCCGCCATATCCGCCCCGGATTTGTCGTGGCTGGCGCGCTGGCCCTTTCGGTCGTCGGCTATCTCATGCTCTCCGGGCTCGATAACGCGAATGACCTTGGCAAAATCATCGTCGGCTTTTCATTGGTCTATCTGGGACTTGGCACCATCGCTGCGCTCGGAACAGATCTCGTGGTCACTTCCGCTCCGGCGGAAAAAGCGGGGTCGGCATCGGCCATGTCCGAAACCGTACAGGACCTTGGCGCGTCACTGGGCATCGCGATACTCGGCAGCATCGCGACCGCGGTGTATCGCGGCGCCATGGCCGAGGAGATACCGGAAGGGCTGTCTGTGGCGGTGCGTGCGTCCGTCGGTGACAGTCTGTGGGCTGCGTCCTCGGTTCAGCAGGGGTTGCCGAACGGCCTTATGGAAAATGCGCAGGCGGCGTTCATCACTGGGTTCAGCACAGTGGCCACGCTTTGCGCAATCGTTGTCTCAATCCTGACGTTGCTCGCGGCTGTGGCGCTGAGAAAGATCCCGCCCCTCAATGCCGCCGCCCCGCTGAACGATGGCGGTTGATGGATCATGGTCAGGGCACAGCCTGCGGTTGCCGAAAGCATGCTCTCACGCATCGAGATGCCTGAGCTTTTCGGGGTTGCGGACCATATAGATGCCGGCGATGCGGCCATCGACGATGTCGAGGGCGGTGGTCTGGAGGGTGTTGTCTTTTTCGATGGTGATGAAGCCGGGCAGGCCGTTCACGTAGCAATAGCGCACGAGTTGCGACATCGAGGCAGAGAAAACCTTCTCGGCCAGGGTGGCGAACACGTTGGTGACGGTCTCGAGCCCGATCAGGGGTTCGAGCGCAGCGGGTTTGATACCGCCGCCATCGGAATGGATCGACACATCGGCGGACAGCATGGCGCGCAGTTCGGCGACATCGCCGCTGCGCGAGGCGTCAAAAAAGGCGCGCGCAAGTTCGAGGCCGTGGTGCTCGGGCACATCAAAGCGGGGCCGTTCGGCGCGCACACGGGTGCGGGCGCGGCTGGCCAGTTGCCGGCATGCGGCGGGCGAACGATCCAGTGTTTCGGCGATTTCTTCGAAGCTGACGCCGAAAACATCGTGCAGCAGGAAGGCGGCGCGTTCGAGCGGGGAGAGGCGTTCGAGGGCCATCATCAGGGGCAAGGTCACGTCCTCGACCTCCTCGTCGGTATCCTCGACCACCGGCTCGGGCAGCCAGGGGCCAAGATAGGTCTCGCGCCGGCGGCGCGCCGATTTGAGCTGATCGAGGCACAGGCGGGTGACGATGCGGCGCAGGAACCCTTCGGGCTCCAGCACCACATCACGGTTGGTCGACATCCAGCGGATAAACGCGTCCTGGACGACGTCCTCGGCATCCGCCACCGAGCCGAGCATGCGGTAGGCGACGCGGACGAGGCGCGGGCGCAGGGGATCGAAAACGGTGGCGGCATCCGGCTGGGTCATGGGTCTATGCAGCCTTGCGGGCCATGGTGTCGGGCACACCTAGGCCGATATTGAGCCGGTTGAAGGCGTTGATCGCGACGACCATCATGGCGAGCTTGATCCGTTCTTCATAGGTGAACTGTTCTTCGACCATCGCATCGACCTCGCTTGTGGGATGGCGCTCGGAGATGCGCGTCAAGGCTTCGGTCCAGGCGAGCGCCGCCCGCTCGCGGGGGGTGTAAAGATCGGATTCGCGCCAGGCGTTGAGCAGGTAGATGCGCTCTTCGGTTTCCCCTTTGGCGCGCGCCTCTTTCGAGTGCAGCACGATGCAGGGGGCGCAGCCATTGATCTGGGAGGCGCGGAGCTTGACGAGTTCGGCAAGGGACGGCTCGAGCCAGGACTGTGCCTTCTGGCCGACAGCGATGAGCGGCGCAAAGAGCTCGGGATGGGCCACGTAGGGGTTGGTTTGGTTTGTCACTGAACTTTCCTTCGTTGCGGGTTGGTACCCGAAAGACAGGACGAGATAGCGATGCGCTGTGTGACATGGGCGAGCCGGAAAATGTCGATCGAGGCGGTTTATCGTGCTTACCACGCAGTGCTGCCGATGCGGTAGAGCGCGGTTGCTTTGGGGCGGAGGATGGGGTAGATCGGCGCCCCCTTGCTTGTTTGCGGCGCGGCGGCACGGTTTTTACGGGCGGCCCGATCTTTTTTGGTTTTTCTCATGTCATCGCTTCACTGTGGCGTCGATTTCGGCACCACCAATTCGACAATCGGCCTTGTCCAGCCCGATGGCGCGCCGGTGCTGATACCGGTCGAAGGGGACGAGGTGACGCTGCCATCGGCGCTGTTTTTCAGCTTCGAGGACCAGAGCACCCATTTCGGGCGGTCTGCCGTGCACGAATATATGGACGGGGCCGAAGGGCGGTTCATGCGGGCGCTCAAATCGATCTTGGGCACATCGTTGATGGATGAGACCACCCAGATCGGGCGGGAGCGCACCAGCTTTCAAGGGTTGATCGGGCGGTTTTTGGGCCATTTGCGCGACAGACTGACGGCGCATACCGGGCAGATGCCCGAGCATGTGGTTTTGGGCCGGCCGGTGTTTTTCGTCGATGGGGACGCGGACGCTGACCGGGCGGCGCAGGACCAGCTCGAAGCGGCGGCGCGGGCTGTTGGGTTTTCCCATATCGAATTTCAGTTCGAGCCGGTGGCAGCCGCGCTGCATTTCGAGCGCACGCTTGAGGGCGAGGCGCTGGCGCTGGTTGTCGATATCGGGGGCGGCACTTCGGACTTTTCGGTGCTGCGGCTCTCGCCCGAGCGGAGGACCAGCACCGACCGGCGCGACGACATCCTGAGCACGGCGGGCGTGCATGTGGGCGGCACCGATTTCGACCGGCAGCTCAACATCGCCAAGGTGATGCCGCAGATGGGGCGCGGGACCGAAACGCGCGACGGCAAGCGCCAGCTGCCGCTCTGGTATTTTCACGACATGGCGACCTGGCACAAGATCAACCAGCTCTATCGCCCCCAGGTGGTGCGCGACATTCGCGAGCTGCAACGTGAGGCGGCGGAGCCGGAAAAACTCGAGCGGTTCAAGCACCTCCTGGTCCACCGCTCGGGCCACCGGCTGGCCGGGCAGGTGGAAAAGGCCAAGATCGCGCTGACCGATACGCCGGAAATCGACATCACGCTCGATGAGCCGGGGCTGTCGCTGGCCATCCCCACGACGCGGGCCGAATTTGAAGCAGCGAGCGCTGACCTGAGCGAGAAGATCGGGGCGGCACTCGATGAGGCGCTGGTTGCGGCGGGTGTTACGGCGGAAGCGATTGAAACTGTGATTTTGACCGGGGGTGGCGCGCAGGTGCGGCAGGTGCGGGCGCTTGTCGACACGCGGTTTGCCCATGCGCGCATCGCCCAATCGGACCGGTTCGGTGCGGTAGGGCTGGGGCTGGCCGTGGACGCCGCGCGGCGGTTTGGGTGACACAACCCTGGCGCAATCGGGCGCTCTGATGGCGGCGTGACACGCACAGCGGCAGGCAAGAGATGACGATTTTCAGAACCCTTCTGGCGGGATGTGCCCTGCTGCTGGCCGCATTGGGGTTGGCGCCGGTGGCGTTGGCGGCCGATTGCGCGAAGGAGCGGTTCGAGGAGTCCGATTTCATCGTCTGCACCATCGATCCGGCGACCGAGGATTTGCGCCTGTTCTGGCGCGATGAATCCGGCGCGCCGTACCGGCATTTTTCTGCTGTGACCGACGCGGTGAGCGAGGCGGGCGCGACGCTAAGCCTTGCGATCAATGCGGGAATGTATGACGGCGACTATGCGCCGATCGGGCTTTACGTGGAGGGCGGGCAGGAGATGGCACCGATCAACACGCGGAGCGTGGAGGGGCCGCCCGCTTCTGTGCCCAATTTCTACAAAAAGCCCAACGGGGTGTTTTTCATCGCTACCGATGGGGCGGGGATTTTGGAGACCGGAGCATTTATTGCAACGCAGCCCGATGTGACGTTTGCAACCCAGTCCGGCCCGTTGCTGGTGCAGGATAACGCCCTGCATCCGGCGCTGATACCGGGCTCGACCGACCGGACGCGGCGCAGCGGGGTCGGGGTTTGCGGAAACGGCATGGTCCGGCTGGCGATCAGCGAGGGGCGCGTCAATTTCCACGATTTCGCGCGGCTGTTCCGCGACCATCTGGGGTGCGCGGACGCGCTGTTTCTCGATGGCGGACGCGGGGCCGGACTTTACCATCCGGCCCTGCGGCGCAACGATTTTTCCTTGCATGGCGGGTACGGGCCAATGCTCGGGGTGGTGGAGTAGCGCCGGGCCGGTGCCCCAGCTACTGGATGGTGCGCGAGGAGGAGTTGAACCGCGCCCAGGTCACCGTTTCGGCGTTGCCGCCGGCTTCCACTGTCAACTGGTAGTGGGAATTGAGGCGGCCGCCGGTCGTGTTGCACGGCGGCAGGAAGGCGTAGTTGACGACAGTCGTACCGGACCCGTCCGACGCAACGCGGGTGTTGCGGTGATTGTAGGTGCTGCCATCGCTGAGCTTGTCCTGAAGGTGCAGGCGGATGGGAACACCCGCTACAGCCGTGTGCCGGATGGTGACGGTCGGCGCTGCGCCCTGACCGCCCAGATCGCGGCAAAGATTGGCCCCGGTCATCGGGGTGATGGTTACGCTGGCAACGTCGAAGGGCTGGGCCGGCGTGGCCGCGGCCGCCCCGGCAGTGCCACCGCTGGTCGCCGAGCACGCAGCGAGCGCGACGAGCGCCAGCGACGATGCCGCCAATCGGGCGATTTTGGTCGTAAATCTCATAAAGTTCACTCCTGGTAGGTTTGGGAGCGCCGGGCAGAAGATCGATGACCGCGAGGGCCGCCGTCGGACGCCTCAATTGCTTAACTGGCAACCTTGATTCCGTCAGCGCAGAATCGCGGAAGAAACGGAAACGCAGCGAAAAAACCGACAAATTGTCTCGCAATATCAAGTTATTGAAATTAATACTGATGCGTCGTTGGGTGTGTATTGGGGGACACGATGGCGGAAAACGAGCGTTGGGGCACATATGAACGCTGGCATGATCTGCTCGATGCGCTGTGCATCGAACGTGGCCATTTCGACAATCTGACGCTGGCCGGGCAATTGTGCGCGGCGAACGGCAACCGGACACGGGGTGCCTTCGAAACGGCGGTCAAGAATTTGCGCAATTGGCGGCAGGGCGTCCACATCCCGCAGCGCAAGAACTTTGCGCTTCTGGGCAAACTGCTCGAGGTTCAAGACGATGCCGAGTTGCGTCAGGCCTGGAACAGGCTCTACAGCCAAAAAAGCATAGAGCCGGAACGCGGGGAAACGACGCTCGCGGCAGCGGATGCGTCCTCGGCAAGACCCGCATGGCCATTCATCGCAGGCGGCGGCGCGCTGGTGGCCATGATCTTGGCAGGCATCGTTTTTGCCGGCTGGAGCGCCACTGCCCAAAACGCCGATCCCGTCGGCAGCTATGAGGGTATCGTCGCCGAATATGTGCGCAACGTCTCGGCGCGCGTCGGCGACTCGATGATTATCCATGGCGCCCGCGGCAATGAATGCGGCGAGGCGCCGAGCTGGGACTCCGCGCGCATTTTGCTGCCAAGCCTGCAGACCGGAACGCTCACGGATGGCGGCGTGGGGACTCGCCAAAGCAGGCAGTGTGGCGGGCGGGTGGCGGCCCGGGCGATCCTGTTTACCGCCACGGCGCCAGGCACAGAGCAGATCAGTCTTTATGGCGACGACATCATCATTCGCGTGAGCGAATAGAGGGACAGAGCATTCAGCCGGCCAGTTTTTGTACCTTTTCGATCAGCGCCATGGCGGCGGCGGGGTTTTTTTCCTTGTGGCCGGAGATGACGAAGGCGAAGACGTCGCGGGGGGTTTGCTCGGGAGCGGGGCCGAAGGTCTGGAGGTCGTCGGGGACGCCGCCCTTGGCGTAGGTCACTATGCGGTCGGCCCAGGTGTCGAGAGCTTTTTCCGAATAGCCCTTTTCATTGTCCTCGGACGTGCCCTGGAGGCGCAGATAGACGAAATCGGCCGTGGGGTCGGCGATCACCGAATATTGGGCATCGGCGCCGGTGATCAAAGCCACGCCGTTTTCGCGGGCCAGCGCCACTGCGTCGGCATTGGCAAAGCTCTCGTGACGCGCTTCGACCGCATGGCGCAGCGCGCGGTTATCCTGGGTGGCCGGCAGGAGTTTTAGGAACGCTCCGAAATCTGTGGGATCGAACTTCTTGGTGCTGGCGAGTTGCCAGTTGATGGGGCCAAGCTTGTCTTTCAGTTCAACAATGCCCGAAGACGTGAACCGGTTGACCGATTCGCCAGCCTCGGCCAGCACCTTCTTGTTGGTGGCGTAGCGTGTTCCCTTTAATGTGAACATGAAGTCATCGGGCACTTCATCGTGCCATTTGCGAAAGCTGGCGGGCTTCTGGCTGCCATAGAAGGTGCCGTTGACCTCGACCCCTGTCATCGTCGAGCCCATATGTTCGAGTTCGCGCTTTTGCGTGAGCTTTTCGGGGTAATAGGTGCCGCGCCAGGGCTCGAAGGTCCAGCCACCAACGCCAATGAAAATCCTGCCCGCAGCCATCGCAACCTCCTGTTTGACACTTGGGGCGACACTAGCACTGCCGGTCTTTTCCGACAGCCCGGAATTGCCCGCAGCGGGAAAAATTCGGCGGCGCAGGCAACCGAATGGGGTTGCGGGGGTTCAATCCAAGCACGAAGGCAGATAGCCTCCGGTGCATATTCCATCAGCCCTTCGCAAGGTCCATGCCACTTTCCATGCTCTCCCGCCTGTTCCAGTTTACCGCCCTTGTTATCCTTTGTGCCGGACTTGCCTTTCCAGCCGCTGCGCAATCGGAGGGTGGCGATGCCGCCAGCGAAAGCCCGCAGCAGGCGCTGAGCCAGTTGATCGAGGTGCTGCGCGATGATGCGGCGCGTGACGCGCTGATTGCCGAACTCGAAGCGGGAATCGAGGGCAGCGCGGCGTCCGATACGGATGCCGCAGCGGAAAGCACCGGCGAGGGCGGCAATGAACTGCGCTCGATCGGCGGGCAGATTTCCGACATGACCCGTTCGGCGGTTGAAAACACGGCGACCTCACTGAACCGGCTCTGGCAGCAACTGGCGGCCACGCCGGAGATCCTTTCGGCGCTGTCGATCTCGGAGCTCAATGCCCTATGGGGTATTCTGGCCGACGTCGCCATTCTGATCGTTCTGACCTATGCGGGCCTGTTTTTGATGCGGCGGCTGGTGCGCATGCCCCGCGAGCGGCTGCAGGCATTGTTCAATTCGGGCGGCTGGATTGCCAAGCCGGTGGCGCTGGTCCTCGAATTTGTCCTCGATGTCATCGCGGCCGTGGTTCCCTATGCAGTGGGCTATGGCATTGCAGCGGCATTGCTGGGCGAGGCGGGAGTGATCCGGCTCGAGCACGCGCTGTACCTCAACGCGTTCTTGATGGTCGAAGTGATCATGGCGATCCTTCTGAGCGTCATTTCACCAAACCTGCCCGAGCAGCGGCTGGTGCATCTGTCCGACCATGAGGCCAAATCGGTGATGGGGTGGTCGCGGTTCATCATCTCGCTGTTCGTTTTCGGGCAGATGATGGTGCTGCCGCTGTTGACGACCAGCGTTTCGTTTGCGGCGGGGCGGGCCATCTCGATCGTGCTGCTGCTGCTGACCCTGGTCGCCATGGCGGTTGCCGTGCTCGCGGCGCGCCAGCCGGTCAAGCAAAAGCTCATGGCGATGATCGAGAACAAGGAGGCGCGGCGCGGACTGGCGCTGCCGATCCGCAACTGGCACGTCTTTGCGCTGATCTATCTGGCGGTGCTGGCGGTGATCGCTTTGACGCGCACCAGCGTCCAGTTCCAGGCCTATGTGTGGGACAATGTGCAGGTGGTCATCGCGGTGATGATCGGCGTGGTCATCCTCAACCTCATCAAGCGCGCGGCCCGCAACGGGGTCAATCTGCCGGAAGGGCTGCGCCGCCGCTCGCCCGAGTTGCAGCGGCAATTGCACAGAATAGTCCCCGCCGTGCTCAAAGTCGTCCGGTTCATCGTGATCGGTGCGATCGTGGTCTTCTGCCTGCACAAGCTGGGCTTTTTCAACTTCGTCGATTTCATCGAAGGCGAATTCGGAGCGCGGGTGGCCGGATCGGCAGTGACCATCCTTATCATCCTCGGTGTCGCCATCATCGCCTGGATCGGCCTGAACACCTGGATGGACAGCCAGGTCAATCCCGAACTGGCCCCCGGCGCCACGGCGCGCAAGCGGACGCTGTTCGCGCTGCTGCGCAATGCGCTGACCATCGCCCTCATCATCATCACGCTGATGTTCGTGCTTTCGGAAATCGGCATCAATATCGCCCCGCTTCTGGCCTCGGCCGGTGTTCTGGGCCTGGCTATCGGTTTCGGTGCGCAAAAGCTGGTGCAGGACATCATAACCGGCATCTTCATCCAGCTCGAAGGGGCAATCGATGTGGGCGATGTGGTGTCGGTCGGCGGGATTTCCGGCGTTGTCGAGCGGCTGACCATCCGCTCGGTTTCGCTGCGCGACCTGGAGGGATCCTATCACATCATCCCGTTCTCCTCGGTCGACACCGTCACCAATTTCATGCGCGGCTTTTCCTATGCCGTCATCGACATGGGTGTGGGCTATCGCGAGAATGTCGAGGAAGCGCGGCAGGCCATGCTCGATGCGTTCGAGGAATTGCGGGCCGATCCCGAATACAAGACCGCCATAATCGACGATTTCGAATGGATGGGCGTCAACGCGTTCGGCGCGAGCGAGGTGGTCCTTCGGGCCCGCATCAAGACGCTGCCCGGCAAGCAATGGGGCATCAAGCGGGCTTACAATGCCATCGTGAAGCGCATTTTCGATACCCGCGACATCGAGATCCCCTTCCCGCACCAGACGCTGTATTTCGGCGTCGGCAAGGACGGCAAGGCGCCGCCCATGCACATGGTGCGCGAAGACGAGGCAACCGGGGACACGGCAGCGCCAGAGGCGCCGGCCAAAACGCTCGAAGCCAAGCCAAGGCGCCGGCGCCAGCGCAAGGGCGAAAACGAGATCGCTGGCAAGGACATGCCCGATGTCGATGAGGGACCCGACGACGATTGAGCCACCGAGCTTGCCCGGCTTGGCACGAAGACGTCTTTAATCGGCCGTGCCAACATGCTAGGTGACCGTGCTTTCAGAACTTGGAGCATTTCCGCGTTTCTTCGAATCGCGAAAATCCTCTAGCCTTTGTTTGTCGCGCGTCCGAACCGCAAAACCGTTTCCGCTTTTGCTGGACGCGCTCTAGCGCGAAAGCCCAACATGTCTCCGCTTGCCCATCCCTTCGACGCCGTCATTTTCGATATGGACGGAACGCTGCTCGATACCGAAGCTGTGTTCAAGGCCATCGTCTATGAGGTGTGCACGGAAATGGGCTTTGCCATGACCGATGGCGTGCATGGCAGGATGGTGGGCTCCTCCCATGAAGCGACGGCTCAGCTTCTGATCGAAAGCTTCGGCAGCCATTTCCCCTATACGCTGTTCGACGAAAAGTGCCGCACGATCATGAAATCGCGCCTGTCGGAGGTTCCGGTGAAGGCCGGGGCACGCGAACTGGTGACGGCGCTCAGGGAGCTCGGCGTGCCGCTGGCGGTCGCCACCTCCTCGCGGGCCAATCACGCGATGGGGCATCTGGAGGCGGCAGGCGTTATCGGGCTTTTCGATACCATCGTCACCCGCGACGACGTGATCAACCCAAAGCCTCATCCCGAGCCGTACCTGACGGCAGCGCGGCGGCTCAAGGTCGATCCGGTCCACTGCGTGGCGTTCGAGGATTCGATTTCAGGCGTGCGCGCGGCCCATGCGGCGGGCATGCGAACGGTTATGGTGCCCGATCTGGTCCAGCCGTCCGACGAGATTGCGGCGCTGTGCGTGGCGGTGCTCGAAAGCATGGCGCATGCCCATGAGCATCTGGTAACCGCGCCGCGTTCTGCAAATGGGTTGCAAGAGCATTTGCAAGTAAAATCAAGAGGATAGACAGCGGCGCCCGCTTGGGTTAGGGGCATAGCCAATCGCGCAGCCCCATTGGTGCACCCAGCAATGTCCCAGGTTCTCAAACTCGCTATTGGCAGTATCGTCGTCGCGCTGGGCGTGCTGGCGTTGAAACTGTGGGCGGCCCAGATCACCGGGTCGGTGGCGCTGCTTTCCGATGCGCTGGAATCGATCGTCAATCTGGCGACCGCAGTTGCGGCGCTGATCGCCGTGCAACTGGCGGCCCGACCGGCCGACAGCAAGATGCCGTTCGGCTATTACAAGGCCGAGTATTTTTCGGCGGTGCTGGAGGGCGTGTTTATCGTCGTTGCGGCGCTGCTGATCTTTTATCAGGCCTGGCAGGGCTTTCTGGCGCCCAATCCGCTGGACGCGCCGTTCGAGGGCATTGCCATTTCCATGGTGGCAACGGCCATCAACTGGGGCTGGAGCGCGGTGCTGGTGCGCCGGGGGCGCAAATTGCAATCGCCGGCACTGGAAGCCGACGGGCATCATTTGTGGACCGACGTCATCTCCTCGCTGGGGGTTGCCGTGGGGCTTGTGCTTGTCGTCCTCACCGGCCAGCCGCTGCTCGATGCGGCGCTGGCGGCCCTTGTCGGGCTCAACATCCTGTGGTCGGGCTCAAAGCTCTTGGCAAGCAGCGTGGGCGGGCTGATGGACGTTTCGGCAGCGCCCGAGCGGCTCGACGCCATTCGCCAGACCATCGCCGACAATGCCGCGGGGGCCATCGAAGCCCATGACGTGCGGGCGCGCGAAGCGGGCAAGGCAGTGTTCATCGACTTCCACCTCGTGGTGCCCGCAGCGATGAGCGTGAAAGACGCCCACGACATCTGCGACAGAATCGAAGCGGCGCTGACGGACACCGATTCCGGAGCGATCATCACGATCCATGTGGAGCCTGAGCACAAGGCGAAACATTCGGGGATCGTTGTTCTCTGATATCGCAGCAGCCAGCGTCCCCCGCAAATTTGCATAAAATCCAAGGCGTTTGGAGCACGCCCCATTCAGACCCGTCCTCTAGGGCTCTTTGCAACATGGCACAAACCGGTTACACGTTAACCATTGATTAAGCTTAACATAGCGTTAATGGCTTAATCTGGTATGGGTCAGGGCAACGAGATAACGGCGCCACTGTGAGGCGCCGAACCGGACAAGGGGACGCATGGCTGGAGTTTTGGCGCGGGGCACGCACGCCATCCTGAAGCTGGTGACGGGGGCCGTTCTCGGCCTCGTGAGCCTGATTCCGGCATACGCCGAAGAGGCGGTCCTCACAGCCGATCTGCTCAGCAACTACGTTTCCCAGGGCTATGTGAGCACCGAAGAGCGCAAGGCGTTCGCGTCTTCGGAAATCGAATGCCTTGCCCAGGCGATCTACCATGAATCGCGTGGAGAGCCCGACCGCGGACAATGGGCCGTGGCTTCGGTGATCCTCAACCGGGTCGACAGCCGCACCTATCCCGATACCGTTTGCGGCGTGGTGTTCCAGAACGCGCATATGGTCAATCGCTGCCAGTTTTCCTTCGCCTGCGACGGACGTCCCGACGATGGCGGGCATGGCAATATCATCGACCGGGAAAGCTGGGTTCAGTCCAACATCATGGCGCTGATCGCCTATCGCAAATCGCTCGAAGGCGCACGGCCCGAGGACGGGCTGACCACAGCGATGCATTTCCATACGACGACGGTTTCGCCCTCCTGGGCATCGGCCTATACCCAGGTCGCCGCGATCGGGAACCACATTTTCTATTGATCTGGCGGCTCTGACGCTTGCCTCCCGTCGCGGTCATCCCCGGCCAAGACCCGGGATCGGCAGCGCTGGCGGCCCTATCCCAAGCACCGAGTGTACTGGACCCCGGCTCAAGGCCGGCTGACAGGGCGATGGGTTTGCCGGCGACCTCCTCAAAAGAAAACCCGCACCGGACGGATCCGGCGCGGGCTCTCCTCACTGTGAGTTTCTTTGTGCCCGGTGCTTATTCAGCAGCCACCGCGAGGCGGGGGCCGGCTTCGGCGATCTGGGCGTCGGCAGCAGCGAACTTTTCGAAATTGGCTTCGAAGAGGCTGACCAGCCTGGCCGACTGGCGGTCATAGGCTGCCTTGTCTTCCCAGGTCTCGCGCGGGGTGAGGAGTTTGGAATCCACACCTTCGACGGCGAGCGGAACGGCAAAGCCGAAGACCGGATCGATGCGGGCCGGCACGTTGATCAGCTCGCCCGACAGGGCCGCATTGAGCAGGCGGCGGGTGTCCTTGATCGAAATGCGCTTGCCAACACCATAGGCGCCGCCGGTCCAGCCGGTGTTGATGAGCCAGCATTCGGCAAGGCTCTCACGGATGCGCTTCTTGAGCATGCGGCCATAGACCGTGGGGTGCAGGCTCATGAACGGGGCGCCGAAACAGGCCGAGAAGGTGGCCTCGGGTTCGGTGACGCCGCGCTCGGTGCCCGCGACCTTGGCGGTGTAGCCCGACAGGAAGTGGTAGATGGCCTGTTCGGGCGACAGCCGGGCGATCGGGGGCAGGACGCCGAACGCATCGGCGGTCAAAAGCACGATATTGGTGGGTGTGGGCCCGGTGCCGGTGCGCGAGACATTGTCGAGCACATAGAGCGGGTAGGCAGCGCGGGTGTTTTCGGTTTTCGAACCGTCGTTGAAATCGGGTTCGCGCGAATGCTCGTCAAGCACCACGTTTTCGAGCACGGTGCCGAAGCGCTTTGTGGCGCCGAAGATTTCCGGCTCGGCCTTGGCCGAGAGGTTGATTGTCTTGGCGTAGCAGCCGCCTTCGAGGTTGAAAACGCCATCATCGGACCAGCCGTGCTCGTCATCGCCGATCAGGATGCGCTCGGAATCTGTCGAAAGGGTGGTCTTGCCGGTGCCCGACAGCCCGAAGAACAGGGCCGTATCGCCATCCTTGCCGGTGTTGGCCGAGCAGTGCATGGGCAGGACGCCATCGGACGGGGCGTGGAAATTGAACAGCGAGAAGACCGACTTCTTGATTTCGCCGGCATAGGCCGTGCCGCCGATCAGAACGATGTTGCGGCTCAAATCGAGCGCGATCACCGTTTCGCTGCGCGTGCCGTGACGGGCCGGATCGGCCTTGAAGGCTGGATTGTGAAGGATGGTGACGTGCGGAGCAAAGCCGGTCAGGCCGGCACGGGCCGGGCGGATCAGCAGGTTGCGAATGAACAGAGCGTGCCAGGCCGACGGGGTGAGCACTTCGACATTGAGCTGGTGCTTGAGATCGGCGCCGGCGAAAAGCTGCTGATCGAACAGGTCCGCGCCCTCAAGCGAGGCCTTGAAATCGGCGAGCAGGGCATCGAACCGGGCCGGTTCGAGCGCCTTTGTGTTGTCCCACCATACCAGATTTTCGGTCAAATCGTCGCGCACTATGAATTTGTCGGACGGCGAACGGCCGGTGAACTTGCCCGTGTCGGCAACGAAAGCGCCATCGGCGCTGAGCAGACCCTGCTTGTGCGCTATGGCGGTTTCAACAAGGATTGGTGCTGTATCGTTGAACCGGACCGAAGCGGCATTGGCTGCAACGGATCTGGCAAGGCTCTGGCACGTTGTGGCGGTCATCTCTGGCACTCATAAAAACGAGAAGATTATGAGCGTAACCTTAGAGCCCGGGCACGCCGCCGGACATCTGGCAATGGGTCGTAAGACGTTCGTCTAGAGCCCGATTGAATCGGTCCGGCGCCCCAATTGTTCGATTTGCCGCGCATGCGAACCGGCAGAATGGTACCTTGTCATCCGGACATGCTTTGGCCCGACATGCAGTAAGGGCGGAACCGGCGACCCCGCCAAGCGTTGGTCTTGCCATAATTTACGCGTATTGTGCACGGCAAAAGTCGGCACAAGTGTTTCATTGAAGCGACGTTGAAAAGCCTCCCGTGCACTCTTACCTGCCGGGAGCACGCAACAGATAAAGGGAAATCGATGCCCAAAATCGCTCTTGTCGATGACGACCGCAATATTTTGACGTCGGTCTCGATGACGCTGGAGGCAGAAGGCTATCAGGTCGCCACCTATACCGACGGTGCGTCAGGACTTGACGGTCTGACATCGGAACGTCCCGACCTCGCCATTCTCGACATCAAGATGCCGCGCATGGACGGCATGGAACTGCTGCGCCGCCTGCGGCAGAAATCTGACGTCCCGGTGATCTTTCTCACCTCCAAGGACGAAGAGATCGATGAGTTGTTCGGGCTCAAGATGGGCGCCGACGACTTCATCACCAAGCCCTTTTCCCAGCGCCTGCTGGTCGAGCGCGTCAAGGCCGTGCTGCGCCGCGCCGCCGCCCCCAAGGAGGCCGGAGCCACTGTGGTCAATGGCGAGGAGGGTGCGCCCAAGACTTCGCTCGAACGCGGCTCGCTGGTCATGGACCAGGAGCGGCATACCTGCACCTGGAAAGGGCAGCGCGTCACCCTGACCGTCACGGAATTTCTGATCCTTCTGGCGCTGGCCCAGCGGCCCGGCGTGGTCAAGAGCCGCAACGCGCTGATGGACGCGGCCTATGACGACCAGGTCTATGTCGACGACCGGACCATCGACAGCCACATCAAGCGGCTGCGCAAGAAGTTCAAGAGCACCGACGACAGTTTTGACATGATCGAAACGCTCTATGGGGTGGGCTACCGCTTCAAGGAGCAATAAGACAATGCCTTCGGCATTTGTTTGAAGGCGCTCCACGTGGACGCAGGCGAGACCATTTCAGGTTCAGCTCCCCCTTCGAAGGGAGAGGAAAAGGCCAAGGCCGCCCGGGAACGCCAGGCGGCCCGGCAGCCTTTCATGCGCCCGCTTTACGCGTTTTTCCGCGGCGTGGGGCATCTGATCAACTTCACGTTCTTTTCGTCCCTCACCCGGCGGATCGTGATCCTGAACCTCGTGGCGCTGGCCGTGCTGGTGGCGGGGATCATGTATCTCAACACCTTCCGGGCCGGGCTGATCGACGTGCGGGTTTCGGCGCTTCGGGTGCAGGGCGAAATCATTTCCGCAGCGGTCGCGGCCTCGGCCACGGCCAATTCGGATTCGATTACCGTCAATCCCGACCGGCTGCTCGAGCTCTATATGGGGGATTTCCCCTCATCCTATACGCTGTTCGATCCCAGCCTTGAATTTCCCATCAGCCCCGAGCGGGTTGCCCCGCTGCTGCGCAACCTCGTGACCCCGACGCGGACGCGCGCCCGGATTTACGACCGGGACGGGCTGATGATCCTTGATTCCAACAACATCTATGCCAGCGGGGAACTCCTGCGCTCGACGGCAACCGAGGAGACCGCGCAGTCCCAACCATTCTTCTTTGCCGTCTGGAACTGGTTCGGACGGCTCTGGCGGGGTGGAGAATACCCGGTCTATCAGGATTATCCGGCCCATGAGGGGCTGCGCTATCCAGAGGTTGCCTCGGCACTCAACGGCTCGCCCGCCGATATCGTGCGGGTGGACGCGCGCGGACAGCTGGTTGTGTCGGTCGCTGTGCCCGTGCAGCGCCAGCGCTCGGTGGTGGGGGCGCTGCTGCTTTCGACGAGCCCGGGGGAGATCGACGCAATCGTCGCCCAGGAGCGCTGGTCGATCCTGCGGCTGGCGCTGGTGGCGGCGCTGGTGACGGGCACGCTTTCGGCGCTGATGGCGGGAACGATCGCCGGGCCGATGCGCCGGCTTTCGGCGGCGGCCGATCGCGTGCAAAGCTCAATGAAAGCGCGGGCCGAAATTCCCGATTATACCGACAGGTCCGACGAGATCGGGCATCTGTCGGGATCGCTGCGGGCCATGACCAACGCGCTCTACAACCGCATCGAAGCCATCGAGCGGTTCGCGGCCGATGTTGCCCATGAACTCAAAAACCCCCTGACATCGCTGCGCAGCGCCGTGGAAACCCTGCCGCTCGCCAAGACCGAGACCGACCGCAAGCGCCTCGTCGACATCATCCAGCACGATGTGCGCCGTCTCGACCGGCTGATTTCGGACATTTCAAACGCCAGCCGCATCGATGCGGAGCTGGCGCGCGAAAATACCGAGACCGTCAATCTGGGCGAGCTGGCGGCGGCGATCGTTTCGATCCAGGCCGACCTGGCGGCCAGTCGCGATGTGTCGGTCGAACTCAAGATCGAGGACGGCAAGTACGCGCCGCTGGTCAAGGGACACGATACGCGGCTGGCGCAGGTGTTTACCAACCTGATCGACAATGCCGTTTCCTTTTCGCCCGAGGGTGGCACCGTGACTGTACGGATCGCCGCCCATGGCGAGACCGTCATTACCCGGGTTGAAGATCAGGGGCCGGGGCTGGGCGACGCCGAAAAGGTGTTCCAGCGCTTCTATACCGACCGGCCCGAGGGCGAGAGCTTCGGCGACCATTCAGGGCTGGGTCTGTCGATCTCGCGCCAGATCGCCCAGGCGCATCAGGGTACGCTTGACGCGGGCAACCAAAGCAATGCAACTGGAGCGGTGTTCACCCTCACCCTACCCAGAGCAAGAACTTGACGGCAGAAAAACACAACGCCCATGGCACCGGCATCCTGATCGGCCATCATGGCATCCTTCTCACCGGCGTTTCGGGCGCCGGAAAATCGCTTCTGGCGCTCGACCTGCTCGAACAGGCGCGGCTGCGGGGCGAGACGGCGCTGCTGATTTCCGACGACCGGGTGGTGCTGTCGAGCGATGAGGACGGGCTCATCATGGAAGCGCCCGAGACCATCGAAGGGATGATCGAATTGCGCGGGCGAGGGATCATCACGCTGCCTTTTGCCAAGAAGGCCCATGTCCATCTCGTCGTCGACCTTGTGGAAGAGGAAGAGCGCCTGCTCGAGGAATCGGCGCTGACCACAAAGATGGAAGGCATATGGGTGCCGCGCTGCCCGGTGCCGCGGCGCGGACGGATCGATGGGCTGCACCAGCGGTTTCTGGTTCATGCTGCGTTAAGGGCACTTGGCGCAAACCTGCAATAAATCCGGCACGGCTCCACTCTCTTGGGAAAGCGGGCCGAAAAGACTTGAAACCCGCGCCGAGCCGATCAAGACTTCGCCCGGGTTGCGCGGGTAGAGCAAGAAGGTTGACAACAGCTATGATGGGCTTGGTCCTCGTGACCCATGGCAGGCTTGCCGAAGAGTTCCGCGCAGCGCTCGAACACGTCGTTGGACCCCAGGATGGGATCGCCTCGGTGTCCATCGGTCCTGACGACGACATGGAAGGACGGCGGCAGGATATCATTGCCGCTGTGGAATCCGTCGACAGCGGCGACGGGGTGGTGATCTTGACCGATATGTTCGGGGGCACGCCATCCAACCTTGCCATTTCGGTAATGCAGGACCGCGATATCGAGGTGCTGGCGGGTTTGAACCTGCCCATGCTGGTCAAACTGGCCCGTATCCGACCGGAAATGGAGATGCGCGACGCGGTGCGCCTTGCAGCCGAGGCTGGGCGTAAATACATTAACGTCGCCAACGACGTTCTGGGAAAATGAGCACAACAGTTACCGAGCCGGGCAAGGCCGTGTGCCAGCGGCTGACCATTTGCAACAAACGCGGCCTGCATGCGCGCGCTTCGGCGCGCTTTGTGCGCACCGCGGACCATTTCGACGCGCAGGTCAGCGTGACGCGCGACGGGGTGACCGTGGGCGGCACCTCGATCATGGGGCTGATGATGCTTGCGGCGGGGCCCGGATCGACAATTCTGGTGCAAGCCACCGGCAACCAGGCCCGCGAAGCCGTCGAGGCGCTCACCGAGCTGGTGAGCTGCGGGTTCGACGAGGATCAGGACGGCGAACCGGGCGCCTGACGGCATTTTTACCGCCGGCGAAAGGAAGCCCCATCGATGCTCAAACGCATTGTCTGCCTGATCGGCGCCGCTCTGGGCGGCATGACGCTGTCCCAAGCCCCCGAATACTCCCAGCAATATACCCAGCGCCTGGCCGGGGCCGTCGACGAATTGACCGCGATCATCGAGCAGTTCGATGCCGATGCCGCCCAGTTCGGGCTGACCCGGCAGGAAGGGCTGGAGCGCTATCAGGCCAGCGCGGACGGGTTTCTGACCGAGCGCGGCATTTCCATGGAAACCGTGTTCGCACGTCACGCGCGGCTGACCGCGCAACTGGACGACCTGCGCCAGGCGCCGGCCGGAACACAGCTTTTCGAGATCGCGCGCTATTTCGACACCGAAGTGGGCGCCGCGGCGCTTGAGGATTTCGAGCCTGCCGTGCCGCTGACTGTCGTTGGGCTTGCCTATGTGATTGCCGGGCTGGTTGCCGGGTTCATCGTGTTCTGGGTGTTGGCCAGCGTACTCGGCGCGCCGTTCCGGAAGCGGCGGAGCCGGGTCAAGATCAGCCGCGCCGAGCGGATGTAGGCAGGCGTCTTCGCCCGGGATGACGGCGGAAAACGGGGAAACTCGGTTCTCACCATCGGCTCCTTTCTGAGGATATAAAACTTTCTTTATATCCCGGTTGCGGGGGTGGCCCTCTGTCTTGTATAACCGGCCCACGCTTTTTTCAGTTATTCAGACGTGGAGATCGGGCCGATGAGCGCCGCATCCAATTACGCCGTCAAGGACATCTCGCTGGCCCCCTATGGCCGCAAGGAAATCGAGATGGCCGAGATCGAAATGCCGGGCCTTATGGCCATCCGGGCCGAATATGCCTCCAGCCAGCCTTTGAAGGGCGCGCGGATTGCCGGTTCGCTCCATATGACCATCCAGACAGCTGTGCTGATCGAAACCCTGGTGGCGCTGGGCGCCGAGGTGCGCTGGGCATCGTGCAACATCTTTTCGACCCAGGATCATGCGGCTGCGGCGATTGCCGAGGCTGGCATTCCGGTGTTTGCGCACAAGGGCGAAACGTTGGCCGAATACTGGGAGTTTGCCGACCGCATTCTCGATTGGGGCAATGGCGAAGTCGCCAACATGATCCTCGACGACGGCGGCGACGCGACCATGCTGGTGCTGATCGGCTCGCGGGCCGAAACCGATGCTTCGGTTCTGGCCAATCCTTCCAACGAGGAAGAAGAAGAGCTGTTCAAGGTCATCAAGCGCCGGCTCGATCGTGAGCCGGGCTTTTACTCCAAATGTCGGGCGTCGATCCAGGGCGTTTCGGAAGAAACAACGACAGGCGTGATGCGGCTCTACCAGCTGCAGGAAAAGGGCGATCTGCCCTTCCCGGCCATCAACGTCAACGACAGCGTGACCAAAAGCAAATTCGACAACAAGTATGGCTGCCGCGAAAGCCTTGTGGACGCCATCCGCCGGGGCACCGACGTGATGATGGCGGGCAAAGTGGCTATCGTTTGCGGATATGGCGACGTTGGCAAGGGTTCGGCCGAATCCCTGCGTGGCGCCGGAGCGCGCGTCTTGGTGACCGAAGTCGATCCGATCTGCGCGCTGCAGGCGGCGATGGACGGTTATGAGGTGGTGACACTCGAAGACGCCATCGAGCGCGCCGATATCGTGGTGACCGCGACCGGCAACAAGGACGTCCTGACCATCGACCACATGCGCCGGGTCAAGAACATGGCGATCGTGTGCAATATCGGGCACTTCGACAACGAGATCCAGGTGGCCGCGCTGCGCAACCTCAAATGGACCAACGTCAAGCCGCAGGTCGATATCGTCGAATTCCCCGACGACAAGAGGATGATCCTCTTGTCCGAAGGGCGGCTTGTGAACCTCGGCAACGCGACCGGACACCCCTCGTTTGTGATGAGCGCGTCGTTTTCCAACCAGACGCTGGCCCAGATCGAATTGTGGACCAAGGGCGACGATTACGAAAACAAGGTCTATGTGCTGCCTAAGCACCTGGACGAAAAGGTCGCGAGCCTGCACCTGGCCAAACTTGGCGCCAAACTGACGACGCTCTCAAAGATGCAGGCCGACTATATCGGCGTTGGACAGCAGGGCCCGTTCAAGGCCGACCACTACCGGTATTGAGGGGCTGCGCGTTAACCTTTGTGAACGGATTTGGGGCGCTTCGGCGCCCCTTTTTTTAACCTTTTGAGGAACAAATCAGGATCAGATAGGCTGCGCGAGACTGTGCAAGCCCTAAGTTATCCACGGGTCGTCAGTTTGACTCTTTTTCGCGATTCGCCGCACGGCTATGGTTAACTGATTCGGGGGGCCTTTCTGGCGATCCCAGGGGCCAGTCAAGGTAAATCATTGGACAAGGGGGCATCAGGAATGCAGCCGGCGGGATTCCGGAAATTTACGGGATTCGTATCCGTTGGCGTCGCGGGCGCAGCCCTTCTTGCCGCCTCCCCTGCCCTAGCCGCTCCCTTTGCAGCCACCGCTATATCGGGCGCCGCACCCTATACGATGGCGCTGGGCGCCGCCGGGTTCGGGCTGGTCGCAACCCTTTTAGCGCTGAAATGGCGACGGGAAGCCGAAGCCGCGCAGCTTGATGCGAGCGAAAAGCTGGGGGCGATGCGCGCCGCGCTCGACGAGTTCGAGGGCCTTCTGGCCGGCATGCCCGAAGTCACCATCATCTGGCGCGATGCGGGGATCGAACCTTCGGTCATTGGGCCAATCACCGCACTTCTGCCGGGTGAAAACCGCACGCACGCCGTGCTCGAATTCCGCTCCTGGCTTGAAGACGAGGCGGCGCGGGCGCTGGCGGCGCGGCTGACCGATCTGCGGATCGAGGGCCGGGTGTTCGAAACATCGGTTACCGCACGCGACGGACGGATCATCCGGGCCACGGGGCGGCTGGTGGGCGGTGCGGCAGTGGTGCGGTTGCGGCCTTCGGGCGCGACAGTCGAACCGCCGCTCCGGGGCGCTGATCTGACCCGCCTGCCCTCACCGGCCGAAGCGCAGGCCATTCTGGCCAATCTCACCATCCCCGCCTGGCTGCGCGACAAGGATGGTCTGCTGATCTACACCAATGCGGCCTATCTCCATTTCACTCGCACGCTGGGGTTGAAGGGCGAGCGCGGCACGGCGCCTGACATTTTTGACGTCGCGACCCGCGAGCGGCACCTCAAGGCCATCGAGGATGCGGCCGATACTATCGCCTTTACCGAAGAGCACGCCATTGCCGGCGGGCTCGAGCTTGTGCTGTTTCCGCTTTCGGGCGGCAGCGCCGGCTATTGCTATCTGCCCGTGGCACGCGCCAAGCCGGTTGAAACCGAAAATGCCGAGCCCGATCTGGGGCATTTGACCACTGTGATCGATGCGCTGGCGACGCCCATTGCCGTGTTCGACAAACGCCAGCAGCTGACCCACTACAACACCGCCTATGCCAATTTCTGGGGGCTGGAGACCAGCTGGCTCAACACCGAGCCCAATGAAAAGGCGATCCTCGACAAGTTGCGCACGCAAGGGGCGCTGCCGGCCGAGACCGATTATCGCGACTGGCGCGGCAAGCATCTGATGAGCTATGCGCTGACCGCGCCGCGCGAGGTGCCGTGGTATCTGCCCGACGGGCGCTGCGCCAATGTGATTGCCGCACCGGCGACCGGCACGGGCGGGGTGATCTATGTTTTTGAGGACATGACAGAACGCCTGGCGCTGGAAACCCGCCACAACGCCCTGATGCACGTACAGCGCGAAACCTTGAATGCCCTGACCGAAGGCGTTGCGGTGTTCGGCACAAACGGGCGGCTGAAACTGCACAATCCGCGGCTGTCGATGCTATGGAAACTGCCCATGAACACGCTGGGCAGCCACCCCCATATCGACGAGATCGCCAGGGCCTGCGCCGAGGCGTTTCCCGAGGACGGGCGACGCATCTGGGGGGATCTGAAACAACGCATCATCGATCTCAACCCCACGCGGTCGGACACCAAGGGGCGGATCACCCGCGCCGATGGGCGGCTGCTCGATTATGCAGTGGTGCGGCTGCCGGACGGGCAGACCATGATGACGTTCGTGGACGTTTCGGAAAGCGCCAATTACGAGCGGGTGCTGAAAGAACGCAACGAAGCGCTGATCGCTGCGGATCGGCTCAAGGATACGTTCGTGCAGAACGTTTCGTACGAATTGCGCTCGCCCCTGACCAATATCATCGGTTTTGCCGACCTTCTGGCTTCGGACGACATTGGGCCGCTTTCCGACAAGCAGCGCGCCTATACCGATTATATCCGCGCTTCGAGCGCCAATCTGGGCCTTCTGATCGACAACATTCTGGATCTGGCGACAGTGGATGCGGGGATTGCCCAGCTCAACCCCGAAGTGCTCGATATCTCGACACTGATCGAAAAGGCCCGGGCCGGGCTGGATGCTACGTTTACGGGCGGCGAGGAAAAGGTCGATCTGGCTGTCGAGATCGAAGACGATCTGCCGACCTTTGTGGCCGATGGCACGCGGATCGTTCAGGTGCTCTATAACCTTCTGTCCAATGCCGCGCGGTTTTCCGATCCCGGTTCACTGGTGCGGCTCAAGGTTTCTTCGCGCGGCAATGACAGGATTGCCTTTGCCGTCGAGGATGACGGGGTGGGCATTCCCGAGGACGTGCGCAATGCGATGTTCCAGCGCTTCGAGGGGCAATCGGTCGAGGGCCGCCAGCGGGGCGCAGGGCTGGGGCTGGCCATCGTCAAGACCTTCGTCAATCTCCACGGCGGTTCGGTTTTGATCGAAGGCCGCCAGCCGCGCGGCACGCGGGTGACGGTGATCATTCCCGCCAACACCGCGCTGGCCCAGAACGCGGGCGAATAGGGCCATGATCGCGCTGTTCGCGCCAGACGCGGCGGCCACCGATGCCATCGGGGCCGCAATTGCCGTACACCTTAAGGCGGGCGATATCGTAACGCTGGAGGGCGATCTGGGCGCGGGCAAGACGGCGCTGGCGCGGGCCGTCATCAGGACGCGGCTCGACGAGCCCGACCTTGAAGTCCCCTCCCCGACCTTTGCCATCGTCCAGCCGTACAAGGGGATCATCCATGCCGATCTTTACCGGCTGGCCGATGAATCCGAGATCGACGAGTTGGGGCTGGTCGAGGATGAAAGCGACATCGTGCTTGTCGAATGGCCCGAGCGCGCGCCATCACTTTTGCGGCGGCCGGGGCTGGGCATTGCTATACGCATGGGAGCCGAAGGGGTCGGTCGCGTCTTGAACGTTACGGCCCGGGGCCGCGAGATGGATCAGCTTGCCGGAGCGCTTGCACCCTGGCGGGCCGAGGAGACACAATAGGCCATGAGCGATTCCTTTCCCGTTTCCCCGATTGCCATGCCTGATGTGATGCTGCTCGCTGCTGGACTGGGCACGCGGATGCGGCCAATAACCTTCGAGAGGCCCAAGGCGTTGATCGAAGTGGCGGGAAAGCCGCTGATCGACCACGCAATCGACGCGGCACTGGCCGAGGGCTGCACGCGGTTTGTGGTCAACGCCCATCACAAGGCCGAAATGATCGCCGCCCATTTCGCGCGGCTGGACAGCGCCCTGCCCGATCTGGACTTCGCCGTGAGCCACGAAAAGGACCGGCTGCTCGATACGGGGGGCGGATTGCGCAAAGCGTTGCCGCTGATGTCATCGGATCCGGTGCTGGCGCTCAACACCGACACGTTCTGGCTTCCGGGCAGCGACACCCCTATTGCGCGGATGCTGGCGTGCTTTGGGGCGAATGAGGCCGATATCGTGCTGTTGTGCGTGGCGCCCGACAAAGCCTCGGGGTTTCGCAAGGGTGCCGATTATCTCATGGATGGAGACGGGCGGCTTTCCAGCGCACACGGGCGGCCCATGGTTTATGCCGGTGCGGCGCTGATTTCGCGCGAACTGGCTGCAACCGGACCGGACGTGCCGTTTTCGCTTTACCGGCACTTTGAGACGGCGCGGGAGGCCGGGCGGCTTTGGGGCGTTGAAATTGCCGCGCCGTGGTTTCACGTTGGCGATCGCCAGGCGCTGGAGCGCACCGAGCAGGATATCGGCGCGCTCGTGTGATGGCGCAACCGGACACGATTTTCTCGATCGGCCCGCACGCGCCGTTTCTCGATACGCTGGCTGAGGCGATCATCGACGGACGCGTTGCGCCCGGCTGGCGGCGTGAGGGGCCGTTCTGGCTCTCGGACTTCACGATCTATCTGCCGACGCGCCGCGCCGCCAACAAATTGTCGCGCATCCTTGCCGACCGGCTGGGCGATACACCGATGCTGCTGCCCGACATCAGGCCGCTGGGTGGGGACGACCCGAGCCAGGAACCGTTCATTCCGCCCTATGAGCCGGTGGAACTGCCGGGCGCCATCAACAGGTTCAAGCGGCGGTTGCTTCTGGCCGAGATCATCGAACGCTGGCTGGCGGTGCAAGGCGAAGGCGCGTTTTCGGCGCCTGGGCCGGGCGGGTTTTCCGGCGTGCCCAATGGCGCTGAAATCTTTGCGCTGGCGGATTCGCTGGGCACGCTGATCGACGATTTCACAATCGCGCGGCTCGACCCGCGCTCGCTCAAGGGGATCGAGGGCGACCAGTTGCCGGCCCAGTGGCAAGAGCACCTCGATTTCGTAACCTTCGTTCTGGACGCCTGGCCGCACATTCTGGCCGCTGAGGGCGAGATGGAGGCGGCGGAGCGCACCAATATCCTGCTCGAGCGCAAGGCGGTATCGCTTGAGGTGGTGCATGGGGACCGGCCGGTGGTGGTGGCCGGTTCGACCGGCTCGATCCCGGCGACTGCCGATCTGATCGGGGCTGTGGCAAAGCTCGCCAATGGTGCGGTGGTCTTGGCTGGGCTCGACAGGCAGATCGATAGCGACACGCTGAACGATCCGGGACACAACCCGCACGGGCACCCGCAATACGGGCTGGCGCGATTGCTCAAACGGCTGGGCACAGTGCCTGAGGCAGTGACCGAACTGGCGCCACATGACGCGCCGCGCACCAAAATTCTCAACGCAGCGCTGGGGTTGCCTGATGCCACGGCGCAATGGCAAGCGATTGCGCAAGGGTTGGGCGCAGGGCTTGAGGCGGGCACCGAGGGGCTGTCGCTTCTCGTGGCCCGCACCCCAGAGGAAGAGGCGCGGGCCATAGCCGTTTGCGTGCATGACGCGCTGGAACAGGGCAAGTCAGTGGCCATCATTGCGCCTGACCAGACGCTGGCGCGGCGGATTTGTGCCGAACTGGCGCGGTTCGGCGTGAAACTGGACGATGCGGCGGGCACGCCCTTGCTGCTATCGCGGGCCGGGCGGCTGGTGCGCCAGGCGGTGTCTGTGCTGGCAAACGGGCTATCGGCAGTCGATATCATGGCGCTGCTGCGCAACCGGCATGTGGCGCTGGGGCTGGGGCGGGGCCAGGTGGCGCTGGCGGGGCAATGGCTCGATCTTGGCGTGTTGCGCGGGCAAAGGCCCCTGCCCGGCTTTGACGGCTTGCGGCGCGCCGTGGCCGACAATCTTGAAGGCGCGACGCGGCGTCCGGCGCTGAAACTGGATGCTGACAAGGCGCAGGCGGTCACGGCGCTGATCGATGCGCTGGAAGCGGCGCTGACGCCACTGGCCGGGCTGATGGCACGGGACGGATTTGCGGCGAGCAACGTCGCGGCCACGCTTGGCGAGACAATCGAGAGTTTGAGGGACGTACCGCAGGGCGAAAAACAAGCACCGCTGGAGGGCGAGGACGAACTGGCGCGCTGGATCGAGATGGCGGCCCGGCAGGGCGGGCGCGGGCCGAAACTTACGGGTGGCGGCTTGGGTTTCGCGCTGGACGGGCTGATGGCCGGCCAGAGCGTGCGGCCGCGTCAGCCCGACGCCGAGGACGTTCAGCTTTTCGGGCGGCTCGAAGCGCGGCTGATGAAAGCCGATCGGATGATTTTGGCCGGGATGATCGAAACGGTGTGGCCCGAAGTGGCCGATCCGGGGCCGTGGATGAGCCGGGGCATGCGGCTGGCGGCCGGGCTGGAGCCGCCGGAAAAGCTGCACGGGCTGGCGGCGCATGATTTTCTGATGGCGGCTGGCGGACCGGAGGTGGTGTTTACCCTGCCCGAGCGGGCCGGAACATCACCGGCCAACCCATCGCGGCTGATCCAGCGGCTGGAGGCCTTTGTGGGGCCCGAGATCAACAAGACGATGCAGGCGCGCGGCGCGGTGTGGGTGGACATGGCGCGGCGGCTGGACGCCACCGGGCTGCCGCCGCAACCGGCCGGGCGGCCAGCGCCCAAACCGCCGGCGGCTGTGCGCCCGCGGCGGCTCTCGATCACCGAGGCGGAAACGTTGTTGCGCTCGCCCTACGATCTTTATGCGCGCCACGTGCTGGCGCTGCGGCGCATCGATCCTTTGGGCGCCGACCCCGACCATGCCGAGCGCGGCACGCTGATCCACGACATTCTTGGCGATTTTCTTGCGGCGGGCCACGACCCGGCGGACGGCAACGCGTTCGAGACGATCATGGCAATCGCGCGGGAGCGTTATGGGCGGCTCGACGCCATTCCGGCGCGGCGCGATATCTGGCTGGCACGGTTCGGGGCGATTGCGCGGGCTTTTCTCGATTTCGAGCGCGACAGGCCGCAAATCGCGGCGCGGATGGCCGAGATTTCGGGGAAGATCGAGCTGCCGCTGTGCGACCCGCCATTCGTGCTTTCAGGGCGGGCCGACCGGATCGACAGAACGACATCGGGCGGGCTGGAAATCATCGATTTCAAGACCGGGCAGGTGCCAAAGCCCCCGGAAATGAAGCAGTTTTTTGCACCGCAGCTGCCGCTGGAAGCGCATATGGCGCGGACGGGCGGCTTTGTGGGGGCTGAGGGCCAGACCGAGGGCATGGCGTTCATCAAGCTTTCGCACGGGCCCAAGGCGCTTGAAATTACCCAATACGCTGTGCCCGAGGGCATGTGCCTTTCAGAGGTGATCGATACGACATTTGCCCTGTTCCAGAACCATGTGAGCGCCTTGCTGTTGCGCGACGATTTTCCAATGACGGCGCGGGTTCTGCCCAAGGCCAACCAGCGCTTCAAGGGCGATTACGACCATCTGGCGCGCACCGAGGAATGGACGCTGCTCGATAGCGGGGAGGACGGCGAATGAGCGCGGAAGTCCTTAACGTCCCCCACGATACCACCGCCAAGCAGGCGCGCGTCGCCGAGCCGCGGGCCAATGCCTGGGTTTCGGCCAATGCGGGATCGGGCAAGACCTTTGTGCTGTCGCGCCGGGTGTTGCGGCTGCTGCTGGACGGGGCGCAGCCCGAGGCGATCCTGTGCCTGACCTATACCAAGGCGGCGGCGGCCGAGATGCGGCACCGGGTGACGGGAATACTGGCGCGCTGGGCGCGGGCCGAGGAGACGGAGCTCGAACGCGAACTGGCCGAATTGCTGGGGCAGCGGGCCAGCGCCGACGAAAAACTGCGGGCGCGGAGCCTTTTTGCTCATGCGCTCGATACGCCGGGCGGGCTCAAGATCAACACCATCCACGCCTTTTGCGAGGCCGTGCTGCAGCGCTTTCCGCGCGAGGCCGGGGTGCCGGTCAATTTTACCGTCATCGAGGACGAGGCGGCGGCGAACCTGTTGCGCGAGGCGCGCGAGGGGGTGATTGCCGAGGGGCTTACGGCGGACGGTGCCGTGGGCGAAGCGGTGCGGGCGCTGTTTGATGCCCTCAGCGACAGCCAGATCGAAACGGCGATTGCCCAATGCCTTGCCAACAATCGCAAGCTGGGGCCGATCCTTGCCGATCCCGAACGGGCCATTGGTGCGATGCGGGCCAGTTTGGGGCTGGGGCCGGGTGAAACACTCGAAACGTTCAGCCGCGATGTGGTGGGCGGCATGGTGGTGACGCCGGACGAATATCCGCTGATCTGGCAAGTGACCCCACCGCGCGATGCCAAGCGCTCACGGTTCGAGGACAAGCTCGCGCAAATCGACCGGGCCGCGCCCAGCGTCAGCCAGCTTTTTTCGGCCTATCTGACGGCGGCGGGGGCGGTGCCGCAAAAGGGGTTCCCGGCCAAGGCGATTGCCAAATCCATGCCCGAGCTGGCCGAGCGGCTGACTGCAGAGGCCGAGCGGCTCGAGGGGCTGTACGACAAATACAAGGCACTGATCATTGCCCAGAACAGCGCGGCGCTGACGCTGGTGCTCACGGCGATTCTCAAGCGCTACGAGAGCCAGAAGCGGGCGCGCTCGCTTATGGATTTCGACGATCTGGTGGCGCGCACTGCGGCACTTCTTGGCGACCGGGGGATGGGCGAGTGGGTGCGCTACAAGCTCGATGCGGGGATCGACCATATCCTTGTCGATGAGAGCCAGGACACCAATCCCGAGCAATGGGCGGTGATCGACGCCCTGGTGGAGGACTATTTTTCCGGCGCCGGGGCAGCGCAAAAGCCCAAGACGATCTTTGCGGTGGGTGATCCCAAGCAATCGATCTATTCGTTTCAGGGGGCCGAGCCGAAGCTGTTTTTGGACAAGGGGCGGGAACTTGAACGCCGGGCGCGGGGCGCCGAGCGGGAATGGCATGGGGAAACGCTGGAAACCAGCTTTCGCACGCTCAGTGAAATTCTCGATGGCGTGGACAAGGTGTTCAACCGCCCCGATATCGCGGCATCGCTGCTGACCGAAACGGTCCGGCACGAGGCGGCGCGCACGCGGACAGGCGGGCGGATCGAAATCTGGCCGGTGATCGAAAGTCCCGAAAGCCCGGAAATGCCAGAGGCCTGGCCGACGGTGCCGGTGGAAAGCCTTGCCGCTGCGCCGCGGCAATTGGCCAATAGAATTGCCGAAACAATTGCCGGATGGATCGAAAGCCGGGCGCCGATCGGGCCGGGGGGCCGCGCCATAGGGCCCGAGGACATCCTGATCCTCGTCCAGAAACGGAGCGGGATTTTTCCCGAGATCGTGCGGGCGCTAAAACAGCGCAATATCGCCAGCCCGGGCGCCGACCGGCTGCCGGTTTCGGCCCATATCGCCATCGACGATCTCTTGGGGCTTGCAGACTTCCTGCTCAATCCGGCGGACGATCTGACACTGGCGGCGGTGCTGCGCTCGCCGCTGTTTTCGATTTCCGAGGACGATCTGTTCGCGCTGGCCCACGGGCGGGGGAAGGCGAACCTGTTCGAGCGGTTGGGCGCGAGCACGCTTGAGGCGGCGCAGGCGGCCCACGCGCGGTTGAGCGGGCTGCGGCAGCGGCTCGATTTCGACCGGCCGTATGAGTTTTTCGCGCATGTGCTTTACGGGCAGGGCGGGCTGAAACAGTTTCACGCGCGGCTGGGCGAGGAAGTGGACGAGGTGATCGCCGAGTTTCTCGATCTGGCGCTCGATCACGAGACGTCGGACCAGCCGTCATTGACCGGCTTCGTCGCGACGATGCGGGCCTCGGACATCGTCATCAAGCGCGATCTTGTCGCCAAGGCGGCGGGTGTTCGGGTGATGACGGTGCACGGGGCCAAGGGGCTCGAGGCGCCGGTGGTGATCTTGGCCGATGCAGCGACCAAGCCCCGGGCGGTGACGGACGCCGTGTTTTTCGGGGCGCATGAGGCGCGCGCGTTCCTGCTCTATTGCCCGGGCAAGGACCATCATTGTGTCGCCTCGCGGCCGTTGCGGGCCGAACTCGAGGTGCGCAACATCGCCGAATACTGGCGCAATCTCTATGTGGGCATGACGCGGGCCGAAGAGGCGCTGCATATCGCGGGAACGCTCGATAGCCGCACCAAGGTGAAAGACACCTGGTTCGGGGCGGTTTCGGGCGCGCTGGGTGACCATAGCGCCAAAATTTCCGACCATCGGGGCGATGTGTTGCGGTTTCCGGCGCTGGAAACGAGCCGACCGACGGGCGGGCAGGCGCGCGATGATGTGCGTGCCTCAGCCCAACCGCTGACGCTGAACCCGCCGCAAAGACGCGCGGCGTTGCCGATCATCACGCCATCGCGGCACGATGAGGCGTGGGTGCCTTCGGGACTGGAAACGGCGGCGGAAAGCCTGCGCGATGCGCGCGGGGCGCGGTTAAGGGGCATTGCGTTGCATGCCCTGTTGCAGCACCTGAGTGCCGTACCTCAGGAGCGGCGGGAGGCGGTGGCACTCAGCGCCGCGCAGACGCTTCTGCCTGACGATCCGGCACTTGCGGCGCCTGTTGCCGAGCGGGGACTGGCGATCCTGGGCGATCCGGCGCTGGCGCATCTGTTCGGGGCCGACAGCCGGGCCGAAGTGCCGTTTTCGATTCTGGTGCGGCAAGGCGGTATCGCGGCGCGGCTTGAAGGGCGGATCGACCGGCTGGTGGCCAGGGAGCGCGTTCTTGTTGTCGATTACAAGTCCGATGGCAGGGTGCCGGGGGCGCCCGAGATGGTTTCGGCAGGCTATGTGCGCCAATTGGCGCTCTACCGGCTGGCGGCGGGGCGGCTGTTTGCCGGCAAGCGGGTTGAAGCGGCGATCCTGTGGACGGAAAATTCAGCCCTGATGACCATTCCCGCCGACCTTCTGGATGCCGCAGCCGGCGACGTCACGGTGCTGTGACGGGGACACAGAACAGGGAGGCTTGAACTGGCTTCCGACTCTGCCTAGCTATAGTGTAACATAATCACCTAAGGTCCATATCTGGGGCCTGACAATTAAGGTAGTGCCATGACCGGACACGTTACAGACGCCACTTTCTCCACCGAAGTGCTGGGCGCCCAGGAGCCCGTACTCGTCGATTTCTGGGCGGAATGGTGCGGCCCGTGCCGGGCGATTGCGCCGATCCTCGAAGAAATTTCGGGCGAGATGGCGGGCAAGGTCAAGATCGTCAAGCTCAATGTCGATGAAAACCCCGGCATCGCCGCGCAGTATGGCGTGCGCTCGATCCCGACCATGATCCTGTTCAAGGGCGGCGAAGCGGCCGACATCAAGGTTGGCGCAGGTACGCCCAAGGCGGGGCTCGTCAAATGGCTCGAAGGCCACGCCGCTTAAAGAAATTTCTCGCCGCTCCTTTCGTTTTGGCGAGACTGCAAAACGTCCCCGGTTCAGGCTGGGGGCGTTTTGTTTTGTCTGAGGACGGCGCCGGCGAGGTAGAGCGAGCCGCAGATGACGATGCGGGCGCCTTCGAAATGGGCGGCGCGTTGCAGGGCGGCGGGAATCGAGCGGGCGATTGTGGTTTCGATGCCCTTCGCCTTGGGGAACCCGGCGAGGGCGCGGGCCGGGAGGGCGCCGGGTTCGCCAGGGATAGGGACCGTGAAGACATGGCTGGCCATGTCGGTGAACGGCGCGAAGAAATTGGCTGCGTCTTTTGAGGCCATCATGCCGCAGACCAGCACCAGCGGGGCAGGGCGAGCCTTGTTCATGTCCTTGAGCGCATTGGCGAGCACCTGGGCGCCGGCAGCGTTATGGCCGCCATCGAGCCAGAGTTCCTGTCCCTCGGCGATATAGCTCGACAGTGCGCCGCGCAGGGGCATCAGGCGGGCGGGCCAGACGACCGAGCGCAGGCCCGAGCCGAGCTGGTTTTCATCCTCGACGAGGGAAAAATGGCGCATGGCGGCAAGCGCGAGCGCTGCGTTATCGACCTGGTGCGCACCGGCCAGGGCCGGAAGCGGCAGATCGAGCAGGCCGTCTTCGTCCTGATAGACGAGCTTGCCGCGCTGGGCAAAGCCATCGAAATCGACCCCTGCGGTGAAGGGGACAACGCCGAGATTTCGGGCTTCGGCGTCGATCACGTCCATGGCGTCATCGGGCTGGCGGGCAACGACCAAGGGGCTGCCGTGCTTGATGATGCCGGCCTTTGACGAGGCGATCTCGGCGACGGTTTCGCCCAGGAACTGGGTGTGGTCCGACGAAATGGGGGTAATGATCGTGCCGAGCGGGTTTTCGATGACGTTGGTGGAATCGAAGCGCCCGCCCAGCCCCACTTCGAGCAGCAGGTAGTCGGCCGGCACGCGGGAAAACAGCAGGAAAGCAGCCGCGGTGGTGATCTCGAAAAAGGTGATCGGCTTGCCGTTATTGGCCAGCTCACATTCTTCGAGCGCAGCGTTCAGGGCGCGCGAGGAAACGAGCTTTCCGGCCAGCCTCACCCGTTCTCTGAAGGCGACAAGATGGGGCGAGGTATAAACGTGAACGCGCTTGCCCTGCGCTTCGAGCATGGCGCGCAGGAAGGCGATGGTCGAGCCCTTGCCGTTGGTTCCGGCCACGTGAATGACCGGAGGCAGCCGGTCCTGCGGGCGGCCCACGGCGTCCAGCATACGCTCGGTTCGCCCAAGCTCAAGGTCAATGAGCTTTGGGTGGAGCGTGAGCAGCCGCTTCAATATCGCATCGGTGCGGGACACGGCCGTCCTGAGCTTTGACTAGGGAACTATTCGGCGTGGCCGGCGACCGGGGCGTTGGCAAGGAAATCGTCGTCCCCATCGCCTTCGGCAGCGATCGCGACGTCGCGCATGCTGACCGCTGCCACGGCGGGGGTCGCGCTTTGACGCGCGGCGGGAATTGCGTCGTTGGCCGGAGCCTTGGTCAAAAGCCCGATCAGCGAGCCGATGGTCGAGCGCATATTGTGGCGGTGGACGACCATGTCGACCATGCCGTGCTCATAGAGATATTCCGACCGCTGGAAGCCCTTGGGGAGCTTTTCACGGATGGTTGTTTCGATGACGCGCGCGCCGGCAAAACCAATGACCGCGCCGGGCTCGGCCAGATGTACGTCGCCCAGCATCGCGTAGGACGCGGTAACACCGCCGGTGGTGGGGTTGGTGAGGACCACGATATAGGGCAGGCCTGCCTCGCGCAGGCGCTGCACGGCAACTGTGGTGCGCGGCATCTGCATGAGCGAGAGGATGCCCTCCTGCATGCGGGCGCCGCCTGAGGCCGTGAACATGACGAAGGGTGTATGATCGACCAGAGCGGCTTCGAGCCCGGTCACAATGGCAGAGCCTGCAGCCATGCCGAGCGAACCGCCCATGAAATCGAAATCCTGAACGGCAACCGTCAGTCTGGAGCCGTAAAGATCGCCCTGCGCCACCAGCATGGCATCGTCATTGCCCGTCTTGGTGCGGTATTCCTTGAGGCGATCGGTGTAGCGCTTTGTGTCCCGGAACTTCAGCGGATCGAGCGGCACCGAGGGCAGCGAAAGCCTGGTGAATTCGCCATCGTCAAAGAAATGGCCCAGCCGGTCGGCAGGCTTGATCTTCATGTGGTGGCCCGAATTGGGCACGACCCACTGATTGGCCTCGAGATCGCGATGGAACACCATTTCCCCGGTTTCAGGGCATTTCACCCACAGATTGTCCTCGACCTCGCGGCGATTGAGGAAGGAGCGAATCTTGGGGCGAACGACGTTGTCGATCCAGTTCATTTTGCGCTTCTCAGCCTTTCATTCCGGCACCAATAGTCTGCCGGTGATGTAGGTAGTAATTGTGGCAATACTATCAGCTTCTGGCCGAACGCGCACCCTGAGAGAGCGCGCGGACCAGATTGTGAACAGCCTGTGGAGTTCCAAGGGTCGCGCGGCCGTTGTCGAGCGATTTTTCGATGGCCGTGACCAGCGCCGAGCCGACCACGACGCCATCGGCGTCCTTGCCGATCAGCGCTGCGTCTTCAGCCGATTTGATGCCGAAGCCCACCGCCACCGGCAGATCTGTTACCGATTTTATGGCTTTGACCGCTTCGCCCACCGCTGCACGGTTCTTGATCTCGGCGCCGGTGATGCCAGTCATCGAGACGTAATAGACAAAGCCCGAGGCATTGTTGAGCACCGTGGGCAGGCGGTTTGCATCGGTTGTGGGAGTGGTCAGGCGGATGAAATTGAGGCCAGCCTTGAGCGCCGGGAGGCAGAGTTCATCATCTTCTTCAGCGGGAAGATCGACGACGATCAGGCCATCGACGCCCGATTTGACGGCCTCCGCGATGAAGGTTTCGACGCCATAGATATAGATGGGGTTGTAATAGCCCATCAAAACGATGGGGGTTTCATCGTCGTGTTCCCGGAAGCGGGCGACCATGGCAAGCGTCTTTTCAAGGCTCATGCCGGAGGCGAGGGCGCGCTGGCCGGCGAGCTGGATGGCGACGCCATCGGCCATGGGGTCGGAAAATGGCATGCCCAGCTCGATCACATCGGCGCCCGCTGCAGGGAGCCCGGCGAGAATGGCGTCGGCGGTCTCGGTGTCAGGATCACCGGCCATGATGAAAGAGACGAAGGCGGGGCGGTTTTCGGACCGTGTCTTTTCAAACCGCTTGTCGATGCGCGAGGCGCCCATGAAATCTCCGGGTGAAAAAAGCTCGTTTGTCCCTGCGGCCGAACCGAAAAAGTCTGTAACTTCTTCTGACTGCACTCCTATATCGCCGGGATAAAGGACAGGTTGGGGGGTCAAGTCAACAGTGGTTGTTGCCTTGCGTTTCCGAAACGCAAAAGGCACCCGGCCTGAGGCGGGGTGCCTTTTGATGCGATCGGCGAAAACGGCAGGGGATTACTTGCCGTTGAACGCTGTATCGAAAGCGTGGCGAGCCAGATCGGCGCGATTGAGACCGCGCGAGCGGAGCGCATCGTCCGACATGTTGGACAGATCGGAATAAAGGTTCGAGGCGTTGCGGGCGCGGCCCACGTCACCGAAAAAACCAGAGATGGAATCGAAAACCCGATTGCGTGCCATTGTTCAAATCTCCTGAAGGTGCTTGATTTCTTGAGATTTAAATGCGCCCACGAGAGGCAATAAACAAGCGCCCAATGGGTATTCCAGCCATGCGCAAAACGGGGAGCTGACGGCCAGGCGGCATCCGCAGCCCCTGGCCGTCCCCATTGGATCGCTAGTCCTTGATCCCCGACAGCAGCTTTTCCAGATTGGCGAGATTTTCCTCCCAGCCCCATTTGGCGCCGCCGATGGCCTGTTTCTGATCGGGGCTGAAGCCGGTCTGCTCCATGCGCAGATGGGTCCCTTCTGGGGTGGCAGTGAGGGTGAAAACCACCGTGCTTTCAAGATTATAGGCCGGATCGTCGTGGGGGTGGTTCCAAGTGTAGGAGAGGGTCTTTTCCGGCTCGATGGCCAGCACTTCACATTCAACGCCGCCCCAATCACCACGGAGGGTGAAATGATGCCCGATCTCGGGCTTGAAGTCGGTCTTCATCAGCCATTCCTCCATGAGATGGGGTTGGGTGAGGGCGCGCCAGATCTTTTCCGGCGGGTGGGGAATGACGCGTTCGACGGTTACGGTGACAGGCTGGGTCATGACTTTTTGTCCTTGGGTCGGGCTTTTTTGGCTCAGGCTTTTTTGGATCGAGCGGGTTTCTTGACAGCATTGAGGGCTGCGGCGGCGGTGACGAGCGCCTTGAGCGCTGCTTCATCGATTTGCGCGCCCTCATGGATATCGATGGCGCGGCGGGTGTTACCCTCGAGGCTGGAGTTGAACAGGCCCTTGGGGTCATCGAGCGATGCGCCCTTTGCGAAGGTCAACTTGACGTAAGTCTTGTAGGTCTCGCCGGTGCAGATCATGCCGGCACAGGACCAGACCGGGGTGCCGCGCCACTTCCATTCCTCGACCACTTCGGGAACGGCCTGGTGGACGAGGAAGCGCACCCTGGCGAGGGTTTCGCCGCGCCAGTCGCCGAGATCGGCGATGCGGGCGTCAATCAGGCGGGCGGCGTCGGTGTCCGAATTTTCACTGGTAGCGGGAGATTTTTTCATTTCACATCTTTTCGCCGGGCAGTTTGCTGGCCTGTTCGATCCAGCAGGCGAACTGGTCTTCATCGAACCCCTTGTCCTCGTAGATATCGAGGTAGCGGACCTGGGGGTATTTGGAGGTGCCGGGCGGCGGCGGATCGAGGTCCCTGCCGTCAAAAAACGTCACCTTCACGTATTTGGTCATGCAGTGGTAAGCGGTGAACCAGCGGTCCTTTTCCATCCCGTAAAAAGGTGTGTTCCACTTGACCGCTTTTTCGACGTTCGGGACGACGCGTTCGATGATGGCATCAAGGCGGCGCCCGATATCGCCCTTCCAGCCCGGCATGGCTTTGAGGTAGGCGGCGACCGGCGCATTGCCGTAGCCCTTGGGGATCTGGGGATTGCCGCCGGAAAGCAGCACCGGTTTGGCTTCCGATTTGCTCATGGTGCTTACGCCCTCTCGCCGGCGCCCCGCCCACCGCGCCATTTGATGGCGTACGGTAGCATGAACAGATACAGGCCCGTGAAAAGCAGCAGGAACAGGGGGATCAGGGCGAGCAAATATACCCAGAAGGCCGGCTCCTCCCCACCGCCGAGGGCGACGAAATTGACGATGACGCCAAGCGTAAAGGCGATTGCGAGCCAGCGGTGAACCTGGCGGAACCATGCGTTGATCTTCATTGATCCATCCTCTTGAGCAAATCTTCGAGATCGTCGAACCGCGTATTCCAGAACCCGGCCATCTGACGGGTCCAGTCGGCCAGCGGGGCCAAGGCATCGATGCGGGCGCTGTAGTGGGTGTGGCGGCCTTCATGGCGGTCGCTGACGAGGCCGGCCTGGCGGAGCACACCGAGGTGCTTGGAGACGACCGGTTGGGACACACCAGCGCCCTGCGTGAGCGCGCCGACCGTCAGCTCACCGTTTTTGCACAAGCGCTCGAATAGGGCCCGGCGGGTCGGGTCGGCGAGGGTGCGGAAGAGAACATCCTGGGTGGTGGGCATCGGTGACGTATATCCCGTTGGCTATGGCTTGATGTATAGCTGAATGGGTATGGATTAGTCAAGTGGCTTTTGTTTGCGGTTGCTGGCAGGGGCACTCAGGCCACAACGCATATCTGGGGAGGCATGCGTTTGGGTGCGGGAGGAGGGGGCGGCGAGAGCCGCCAGCGCTCAAGGCCCCCTCACCGGTCTGCCGACCACCCTCTCCCCCGAGGGGCGAGGGTTAGGTTTGCTGGAGCGGTGGAGATAAGCCGCCGGCCCGCTCCTGGCCCCACCCCACCCCTAACCCCTCCCCTTCAAGGGGAGGGGGACCATAGGACACATCGTCAGCCAGTGGTACAGTTCAGCACAGTCACCCCTCACTCGGGGTCAGGGTTGCCGATTTTTGGCAGGGACGGCGGTGCTAGAATGCCATGCCCAGATGCTTGCCGACGGATTCGACGTCCTTGTCGCCGCGGCCCGAAAGGCAGAGGACGATGATTTCGTCTTTGGCCATTTTGGGGGCGAGCTTCATGACGTGGGCGAGGCCGTGGGCGCTTTCGAGGGCCGGGATGATGCCTTCGAACTTGGTGCAGGCCATGAAGGCGTCGAGGGCTTCGGTGTCGGTGACGGGCACATAGCTCACGCGGCCGCTGTCACGCAGCCATGAATGCTCGGGGCCGACACCGGGGTAATCGAGGCCGGCGGAAATCGAATGGCCCTCGATGATCTGGCCGTCACCATCCTGCAAAAGATAGGTGCGGTTGCCGTGCAGCACGCCGGGGCGGCCGCCGGTCATCGAGGCGGCGTGGCCGTTTTCGATATCGACCCCGTGCCCACCCGCCTCGGTGCCGAAGATCTTGACGTTGGGCTCGTCGAGGAAATCGTGGAAGGTGCCGATGGCGTTCGAGCCGCCGCCGATACAGGCGACCAGCGCGTCGGGGAGACGGCCCTCGGCCTCGATGATCTGCGTGCGAATTTCCTCGCCAATCACCTTTTGAAAGTCGCGCACCATTTCAGGATAGGGGTGCGGGCCAGCTGCCGTACCGATCAAATAATAGGTGGTGTCCACATTGGTGACCCAATCGCGCAGCGCCTCGTTCATGGCGTCTTTGAGCGTACCGGCCCCAGCGGTCACCGGGCGGACCTCGGCGCCGAGCATTTTCATGCGCAACACGTTGGGCATCTGGCGCTCCACATCGGTGGCGCCCATGAAGATGGTGCAGGGCAGGCCGAACCGGGCGCAGACCGTTGCCGTGGCGACACCGTGCTGGCCAGCGCCGGTTTCGGCGATGATGCGGGTCTTGCCCATGCGCTTGGCCAGCAGAATCTGGCCAATGCAGTTGTTGAGCTTGTGCGAGCCCGTGTGGTTGAGATCCTCGCGCTTGAAGTAGATTTTCGCGCCACCAAGCTCGCCGGTCATCCGCTCGGCGAAATAGAGCGGAGAGGGGCGGCCGGCGAAATGGGTGCGCAGATCGTCCATTTCGGCCAGAAACTTTTCGTCGGCCTGGGCGGCGCGGTAGGCCTTTTCCAGATCGAGGATGAGCGGCATCAGGGTTTCGGCCACGAAGCGCCCGCCATAAATGCCGAACTTGCCGTTCTCGTCGGGTCCTTGACGCAGGGAATTGGCGCTTTGCTGGCTCATAATCATTGATCGCTTAAAGCTGCTTCCCGCGCGCGGGAAATAAAGAGGGAAATCAGACCCGCGTCCTTTACGCCCTTTTCGCGTTCGACGCCCGAGGAAACGTCGAGGCCGAAGGGTTTGAGGGTTTTGACGGCGCGGGCCACGTTGTCGACATCGAGCCCAGCGGAAAGCATGAAGCGGACGGCAGGGTCAAGGCTTTCGAGCAGCGACCAGTCAAACACGGTGCCAAGGCCACCGGGCCGAGTGGCATCCTTTGGGGGCCTGGCGTCGAGGATCAGCCGGTCGGACACGGGGCGATAGGCGGGCACCTGACGCACGTCGTTCTTGTCGCCGATCGGCAGGGCCTTGATGATCTTGAGCCCCGAGCGCTCGCGGATATCGGCAACGCGGCCCTTGGGTTCGCTGCCGTGCAGCTGGAGCCATTTGGCCCCGGTATCGACCGCAGCTGTGACTGTATCATTGTCGGGATCGACAAGCAGGATCGTGGTTTCGATCCGCTCGCCAGCCTGGGCAACAAGATCAGCAATATCGGCAAACGGGAGATGGCGCGGGCTTTTTTCGAAATGAACGAAGCCCACCATGTCGGCGCCTTCGGCGATGACATGCTCAAGAATATCGGGGGTTTTGACCCCGCAGATCTTGATGATGGGCTGGTCCATCAAACCAGTTCGTCCGTGGCGAGCAACGCGGCATCGGGCTCACGCGCAGGGGCGCGGCGGGAGCGCTCAAGATCGGCTTTGAGCTTTTCGTTTTCGCGGCGCAGACGGCGCTCCTCTTTGCGGTGTCCGGCCTGAGTGAACCAGACCGAGAGACCGCCGAGCGAAATGCCGATGAACAGCACGGCGTAGATCACCAGAAACAGCGGCACGCCGAAGCCGGGCGCTGCCTCGTCGGCGGCGACGAGCGGATTGAAATTGAGCGCGACCGTGTGCCGGTTGGCCAGGGCGAAAACCAGGACCAACAGGCAGAGGGGCACGAGAACGAGCCAGCCGACGATGCGTTTGCGCATAGGGTTCAATTCCATTTGACGCGCAAGCGGGAAAGACGGGGCCGCCAGCGCTGCCGGTTGCTGGATCCCGGGTCAAGCCCGGGATGACGACCGAGGGAAGGCCGTCCCTATCACCTTTTTCGCAATTGTGGGCGGTTTTTAGGAACCCCGACAGCCTTTCAAGCGCTCTAGAGCATTTCCGCCTTTCGCTTGCGCGGCCCTTCGGGTCTTCGAATCGCGGAAATCCTCTAAGTCTTTGTTTTGTCACGTTTCCGAACCGGATAAGTGGTTCCCACTTATCCTGGAAACGCTCTAGCCGCCGTTGAGCCGTTCGCGGATTTCCTTGCCCGCCTTGAACTGCGGCACGTATTTTTCGCCCACATCGACCTGTTCGCCGGTGCGCGGGTTGCGGCCGACGCGAGCCGGGCGGTTCTTGACCGAAAACGCGCCGAAGCCGCGCAGTTCGACCCGGTCGCCCCGGGCCAGCGCATCGCCGACTTCATCGAGGATGGCGTTGACGATGTTTTCGATATCGCGATGGAAAAGATGCGGGTTTTCGACCGCAAGCTTTTCGATGAGTTCGGACTTTATCATGGTCTATCGCACGCCCCCTGGCGCAGGTTGGGGTGTTTTGCACCCTCGGGCTAAAGTGTTGTGGCCTTGATCTTATCGGGCGTGAGGGTGCCAAAGCGAGACCAGCCCGTCAAGCGGCAAGCCGGGCCAACCACCATCGCCCAATGCGCCGGCCAAAGAGCCAAACAGCAGATCGAGCCAGCCGGGCGCGCGCTGGCGCGGCCAGACCGAAACGATATCGAGATCGGGCGCGATTTCGCGCTCTGTCTGCAGCCAGGTCAGCGCCTCGGGTTCACCACCGGCCTCATCGATCAGGCCGGCCTCGATGCCCATGACCCCCGAAAGGATGCGGCCATCTGCCAAGGCGAGGGTTTGCGGCCGCGTGAGACCACGGCGCTCGGCCACCAGATCGACGAAATACTGATATGAGGAATCGACGAGATCGACCAGGGAATCGCGCACTTCGGGAGTGATCGGCTCGTCAAAGTCGGGCTTGCCCTTGAGCGGTCCGGAGGCGACCTTGTCGAGATCGACGCCCAGGGTTTCGAACAGGCCCGACGCGTCGACGTGCTGGTAGTAAACGCCGATGGAGCCAACGATCGAAAGATTGCGGGCGTAAATCCGGTCGGTGGCGATGGCGGCCATATACGCGGCCGAAGCGCCCAACTCGCCGACTGTCGAGACAACCGGCTTTTGTTCGGCCAGGGCGCGCAGAGACGCATAGAGTTCCTCGCCGCCGGCCGTGGTGCCGCCCGGAGAGTTGATGGCAACGATCACGGCGGCGACGGATTCGTCCTCGCCCAGACGCTCGAGGAGCGCCGTGCGCTCGGGATCGGTTGTGATGGTGCCGGCGATGGTGACGCGGGCAATGACATCGCCCACGGGGTTCATCAGCGGGGAAAAGCGGGCAAGGCCCACGATCACCGCGATGGCCAGCACCACGAAGCCAAATATCCGCCAGCGGCCGCGCGAGCGGCGCAGGGCGCGGGTGACGGGGATCGTTTCGAGGGGATCGTCTTCACGCGACATGGGGGCGTCCGGATTGCTCATTCAGAGCATTTTCCGCTCTTTTTCGAATCGGTTCAATTGCTCTAGGTCTGTGTTTGTCGCGCTTCCGAACCGGATACGTGGTTCGCATCTATCCCGGATGCGCTCGAAATAATCGCTACCGCTAACGAGGCGCTGGCGCAACCATGTAGCGCGCGTCGGGCTCGTAGCTGGAGAGCTTTGCGGCAAGGCGGTGGTCGTCGGTCATCGAAAACCCCATGCGGGTCCAGAAGGGGACCGAGCCGTTGACGGCAACCAGGCTGAGGGCGCCAAAGGGGGCGGCCAAGAGCAGGAGGCTTTCGACAATCTGCCGGGCGGCGCCGGTGCCGCGGGCGGCGGGCAACAGGGCCAGATCGTGGATATAGAGCGTGTCGCTGCCTTCGGGGAGGCGGGTCAGGACCGTATTGAGTGTGGGGAGCGTGCCGAGGCGGTAGGGGTGGGCGAGGATATAGCCGGCGGGGGCACCATCGATTTCCAAGAGGAAGCAGAAATCGGGGGCAATGGCCTGCCGGTCGGCAAACACCGCTTCGTCCTCTGGAAAATCTGGGTGAACCGCTGCCGCGATTGCGGAGACTGCGGGAATATCGGCGGGAAGAAGCGGGCGCCAGAGGGGCATTTTTGAGAAGGGGCCGGATCGGTGGGGGGTGGCGGGACGATAGCCGCCATCGATCATGTGGCCAAGCGAATTGAATGCACTCCGGGGCTGAACCCCGGAGTGCCGGCCGAGGATGAGACGGGGCGTTAACCGGCGGCTTTCATTTCGACGATCTGGATAAGATTGCCGCAGGTGTCATTGAGGACGGCCATCTTAACCGGGCCGGCATCGGTGGGCGGCATTGTGAAGGTGACGCCGAGGCCGGTGAGGCGCCGATGTTCGGCCTCGATGTCATTGACCTGAAACGAGGTCAACGGGATGCCGTCGGCGACCAGGGCTTCCTTGAAGGGCTTTGTGGCGGGGTGGCCGGAGGGCTCGAGCAGCAGTTCGACACCATCTGCGGCATCGGGGCCGACCACTGTGAGCCAGCGGTTATCGTCATCGACGGGAATATCGTTCTTTTTGATAAAGCCGAGCTTGCTGGTGTAGAAATCAAGGGCCTTGTTCTGGTCGTCGACATAGACGGAGGTTACGTAGATTTTCATTCGGAGTTCTCCTCGAAGGATTTCAGCCAGCCCAATTTGAGCTCAGCAATGGGTTTGGTGTTGAGGCGATGCAGCTTTGTGGTGCCCTGCCATTCGATATCGATCAGCCCTGCCTCCTCGAGCGTTATCAGGTGCCGTGAAAAGCCCTGACGCGTCTGGCCGATGCCGTGATTGGTCACCACGCGGCTAAAAAGCTCGAACAGGGACTGGCGGTCACGCTTGCCCAGTTCGGTGATGATAATTCGGCGGGTCGTATCGCCCAGGGCCTTGAACAGGCGGTTGAGGTTTTCGTCGTTGGTCGTCATGACGGCCTTATGCAACAAGTATGTTGCATAGTCAAGCCGTGGTGCGGCTGGTGACAGCGGGCATGGCGGCGTGGGGAGCGGCCCGGCAGCGATCAAAACCGGTTGAAAACCGCCCCAACGGCCTACCAAGGATGGTTTGGGTTAAGCGCTCGTTAACCATGTTGGCACCTGATGGTGCCAACACCGTATTGGCTGATTTGGGGTTTTGGGACATGACGCAGGCAGGCGCGCACATCATTGCTGTAGGCAATGAAAAAGGAGGGTCGGGCAAGTCGACCACCTCGCTGCATCTGGCCGTCTATCTGCTCCATCAAGGTTTTCGCGTGGGGACCGTCGACGTCGACAGCCGCCAGCAGACGCTGACGCGCTATGTGCGCAACCGGCGGGCCAGCGCGGAGGCCCGTGGCCGCGACGTGCCGATGCCCAAGCATCTCTACATTCCCACCGCCTGGGGGGATTCAATTTCGGAAAACCAGATTGCCGAGCGCGAGATTTTCGACCGGTCGGTGGCGGGGTTGCGCGAAGAGGTCGATTTCATCGTCATCGACACGCCGGGGTTCGACTGCAATCTGGCGCGTGCGGCGCTGGAGATTGCCGATACGCTGGTGACCCCGCTCAACGATTCGATGATCGATCTGGACGTTCTGGCGCGTATTGACGAGCAAAGCGGGCAGCCGATCCAGACCAGCCCCTATTCGCGCAACGTGCAAAAGGCGCGGGCCGAACGGCTGGAGCGCACCGGCAGCACGATCGACTGGGTATTGGTGCGCAACCGGATTGCGCAACTGGGCTCGCGCAATGCAAGCGATGTGCAGCAGACCATCGAGTTGGTCGCAGAACGGCTAGGATGCCGGGTGGCCGAGGGGATCGCCGAGCGGGTGATTTTTCGTTCGCTGTTCAAATTGGGGATGACGGTGTTCGACCCGCTGGACGCCGAAACGCTGGGCGCTGCGCCTTCGATGTCGCATGTCAATGCGCGGCAGGAGTATCGGCGGCTGGTGGCGGCGATGCGGCTGCCGATCGGGTTGCCGGTGCCGGAGGCGGACAACGGGGCACGCGCGGCGGAGCAGCGTTCGGCCTAGAGGCTGGCGACTGCACTGGATGACGGACGCTGCGGCAGGCTGTAGGCTGGCCCTCAACTTTGATCGAGGAGGACTGTCATGCCGCATTTTCTCGCCGTTTACACAATGAAGCGCGATGACCTCGCGCAGTTTCGTCAGATGCCCAAATCCGAACAGGACGCCATTGACGCCAAGGGCCTTCCGCTGTGGGAAGCGTGGGAGAAAAAGAACGCCGCCCATCTGCGCAATCTGGGCGGCATGGTGGGCAAGACCACCCGGGCGACAACGGACGGGATCGTTACGGGCGTCAACGATTTCTGCGGCTATGTGATCGTTGAAGCCGAAACGGCAGAAGACGCGGCGCGGCTGTTTCTGGACCACCCGCATATCACGGTGTTTCCGGGGGATGCGGTGGATATCATGCCGTTTTTGACGGGGCCGGATTTGTAGGGCGAGGCGCGGAGTGTGCCTTAAGGATAGGTCAATTCTACCACCGCTAAAGCCTTTTTCTCGGCCATACCTAACAATTTGAATTTTTGTTAGGTATATACATGCCAAGCAAAAACTGAAAGCGATAGGCATGATTGCACTCAGCAGCATCGCGATGAGCGCCTACACCGATCTGGTGCGCATCTTGAAAGACGACGCGGTGTCCGGCGTCAAGGGCAAACCGACTTTAAAGCAGTATGGCGACAAGGCTTACTGGTACGCTCCGCGCCGCGTCGGATCGCAGATACGCTTTTTCTACATCGGCGAAGACACCGACGAGACACGCGCGCGCATCGACCGCATCGAGGAACTGCAGGCGACAGCCAAGGAGCGACAGGACGAGCGGTCGCGGCTGGTCCGTCTGCTGCGAGCGGAGGGCATGACACCGACCGACCGGGCGACCGGCTCCATCCTGTCTGCCATGTCGGACGCGGGGACGTTTCGGTTGGGCGGGACAATCGTCGGCACGAATGCATTTCGCCTCTACGAAGGTGAGCTTGGCATCCGCCTGTCCCTGGGCGGAATGGCAAACACCGGCGACATCGACATCGCCCAGTTCGAAAAGCTCAGCGTCGCTCTGGAGGATCAGGTCGATCCGGGCCTGGCCGAGACGTTCTCGGCGCTGAAGTTCGACCCTCAGCCGGGGCTCGATCCCGGTCGTACGTGGCGCTGGGCGCAGGGCGGCAGTGGGCAGTTGGTTGAGTTCCTCACCCCCGCGTTCGGTGAGGAAACCATCCGCGCGTTGCCCGCGCTGGGCGTCAGTGCGCAGGCACTGAACTACCTTAATTTCCTGATCGCTGAACCGATCCACGCTGCGGCGATCTACCGATCCGGCATTCTGGTGCAGGTGCCCCGTCCCGAGCGGTTTGCAATCCACAAGCTGATCATCGCCGACCGGCGGCGCGACGGCGCGGGCAGCCTGAAAGCGTCGAAAGACCGGGAACAAGCGGCGTTTCTGATCGAAGCACTGGCCGAGGACCGGCCCGACGATCTGCGCCGAGCCTACGTCACCGCACTGGAAACCGGCCCGCGCTGGCGCGAGCGGATCGGGGCGAGTTTGAAGCGGATGCCGGAGACAAAGGAACGGTTAAAGGGGCTGGGGTGAGCGCACCTGCGGAGTGGCTGCAAGGACCGGACGCAGGCGGCGTTTCGTGTACTGCGAGGCTCCTCGAGCTTCTGACCAACGCTTCTTTCAAGATATACTGTCGTCTCCTTCTGGAACGCCCCTCAGACTTTCACCTGAGTTCTTTATCGCATCGGATATCGAGTTGAGTTCAGCAGGCCCGGAGTGCTCTGATCGCGATATGACCTTCGCCAAGCCTTTTTCTGACATGCGCTCCAAAAGGGGTAACATCTTGCGGAATGCCTGCTCTCTAGACCGCAATTCTTTGACGTTCTGATGATGTGAACTCAAAAATGCTCTCACATCAGACATTCTGGGGAAAGCAGTTCCGGCGTCAAAAGCCGCCGCCAGCTGCAACATTAATGGCTTGCGATCCTCAGCGATCAAACGACCTTGCACCATCTGAACCGCCTTTTGTTCAGGTGGTCCGGTTTCACCCGAATGGCGAGCTCGGGAACTTCTTGCATCTGTTGTCGCCACAACCTCGTTCAGCGCAGCTAAAACAGCCTTGGCTCCCCACCCCCTCACGAGAGTGTCCAGCATCTCCCTGAGGATTGCATCACGATTGAGCCTAGCGCTCATACTCAAATTCCCAAACGAGCAAAAAATTCATCAGCGAACGTCCAGAACAGGCCGGCATCTCCTGAATGACTGTAATCTCCCCTCATCAATTTTGGATAGCCGCGCGAGTGGTACATTTGCTTAGAGAAAACGTGCCAACCGTTCCTTCTACATTCATCCCGAATTTCCTTCATAGCTCTCTTCTTTTCCGGGCCGCCGTCATTGCCTCCATGGTAAAAGGCATTGTTAATGACGACACCAGCGACTTCAATCCCTTGCGACCGGTTCTTGCGCTTAAAATTCTCAAGAGATTCAGCCAAGAGTGGGAATCCTATGGTTGCGAAAAATTCCGGCTTCACCGGAATAAGAACATAGTCGCTCGCATGATAAGCTGCAGTGGTAAACACAGATTCAGTCGGTGAACAGTCGATTAGGATCACATCCTTGTTCTTGAAGTTGCGGGACAAAAATCTCGCAAGTATCTTAGGATCCGGTCTAACTGCGTTGGTAAGAGCGTCAGAGAAATCGAACCTTGAAGGTATAAGCTCCAACTTCCGGTCGCCACCGTCCAATATAATCTCCGAAACAGCGTCTGCACTAAGAGGTTGGGCGCCGCCATTCTTGTTGGGAGGTATGTAGTCGTTGAACACCTCAACGACTGACGCCCCTTTTTGAGACAAGAAGGTCGAATAGCTTTGGTGCATTAGTCCTTGGCTGAGATTTGCCTGCGGATCAATATCTATAGCCAGAACATCTTTCTTCCGGTTATTAAACGCATATCGACTAAGAAGCGCTGTTATAGTTGACTTTCCTACTCCGCCTTTAAGATTAATAATGCAAATGGTAACTGGTTTTTTGTCCGCCATTATCTGCCCCCCTGAAATAAGAACAAACGTTACAGTTCAGGTCAGTTGGGCACAAGGTCGATATTATCTTAACCTAGACGCCGCTTCTCAACTGGCAAATTCTATTATGGAGTCAGGCCCGGCTCGGGCCACACGTTCCCAGTTGGCGTACCCCTAAAAAAAAGGCCCGCGCTTTCGCGCGAGCCCATTAAAGGTCAAACACACTACGTGTGCTTACTTCTTGTCTTGGCCCTTGAGGGCTGCGCCAAGAATGTCGCCGAGGGAGGCGCCGGAGTCGGAGGAGCCGTACTGAGCGACGGCTTCCTTTTCTTCGGCGATTTCAAGGGCCTTGATGGAAAGGCCGATGCGGCGGGTCTTCTTGTCGAACTGGGTGATGCGGGCATCGACCTTTTCGCCAACGGCGAAGCGTTCGGGGCGCTGGTCTTCACGGTCGCGGCTCAGATCGGAGCGGCGGATGAAGGCCGACAGATCGGTTTCGGAGATGCGCACTTCGAGGCCACCATCGGTAACGGCGGTGACTTCGGTGGTGACGATTGCACCCTTGCGCAGGCCATCGGAGCCGGCAGCGGCATCGGCCATTGCATCGGAACCAAGCTGCTTGATGCCCAGCGAAATGCGTTCCTTGTCGATATCGACGTCGAGAACCTTGGCCTTGACGATATCGCCACGGTTGTAATCCTCAAGCGCTTCTTCGCCCGGACGGTTCCAGTCGAGATCGGAAAGGTGGACCATGCCGTCCACATCGCCGTCGAGGCCAATGAACAGGCCGAATTCGGTCTTGTTCTTGACTTCGCCTTCGATCTCGGCGCCGATCGGGAACTTGTCGGCAAAGCTTTCCCACGGATTGGCGAGGGTCTGCTTGAGGCCGAGCGAGATGCGGCGCTTTTCGGGATCGACTTCGAGGACGACCACTTCGACTTCCTGGGAGGTCGAGACGATCTTGCCCGGGTGGACGTTCTTTTTGGTCCAGCTCATTTCCGAGACGTGGATCAGGCCTTCGATGCCGGGCTCGAGCTCGACGAACGCACCGTAGTCGGTGATGTTGGTCACGCGGCCAGTGAACTTGGCTTCGACTGGGTATTTGGCGGCAATGCCTTCCCAGGGATCGGCCTGGAGCTGCTTCATGCCCAGCGAAATACGATGGCTTTCCTGATTGACGCGGATGATCTGGACCTTGATGGTCTCGCCGATCGCCAGGACTTCGTTGGGGTGGTTGACGCGGCGCCATGCGATGTCGGTGACGTGCAGCAGGCCGTCGATGCCGCCGAGATCAACGAACGCACCGTAATCGGTGATGTTCTTGACGACGCCTTCGACCACCTGGCCCTCTTCGAGCTGCTGGACGATTTCCGAACGCTGTTCGGCGCGCGATTCTTCGAGAATGGCACGGCGCGAAACGACGATATTGCCGCGGCGCTTGTCCATTTTCAGAATCTGGAAGGGCTGCGGCACGTTCATCAGGGGCGCGATGTCGCGGATGGGGCGGATATCGACCTGGGAGCGCGGCAGGAAGGCCACGGCGCCGTCGAGATCGACGGTGAAACCGCCCTTGACCTGGTTGAAGAT
>DDGC01000009.1 GCA_002337455.1 Rhizobiales bacterium UBA1912
GCCGAAGTCACAATCGATGGCGTGGTCACCGTCGCCGACGCCGCCGCGCTCTCCGAGGGCCGCTTTGCTGCCAATGAAGAGGCCGTCGACGCCCAGCGTCGTCTCGATGAAATGCTCGATCACGATACCCCCTTGGGCGAACTTTTCGAAGACCAGCTCGTCGCCGCCGACATGATCGTCCTCAACAAGACCGACCTTGTCGAACCCACGGCTCTCGAAGCTGTGGAAACCGAACTGCGCGCCCACATGCGCAAGGGCACCCAGATCGTTCGCGCCGCCAATGGCCATGTCGATACGCTGGCCCTGCTCGGCCTGGGCAGGTCCACCGAGGACAATCTTGAGGGCCGTGAAAGCCATCACGAACGCGAACATGATGGCGAGGGCCACGAGCACGACGATTTCGACAGCTTTTCGATAACGCTCCCCTCCGGCCCCGGCCGCGATCAACTCCTCGCCGCCATCGCCGATACCATCGCCACCCATGACGTGCTGCGGCTGAAGGGCTTCGCCGCCATCCCCGGCGCCCGGGCTCGCCTCGCCATCCAGGCCGTCGGCCCCCGCGTCAACGCCTATTTCGACAGGGACTGGGCAGAAGGCGAAGACAGGACAACCCGCCTCGTCGTCATCGGCGAAAGCCCCCTGGCCCGCGACGCCATCGAAGCAAGCCTGAAAAAGATCGCCGAGGCGGCATAGGATGGAAGGGGCGCCAGCCAACCCGTCCGGGCCCAAAATGCCGCTGCTGCGCTGGCTGGCCATCGTCGGTCTCGGCCCCGCTGTCGGCACGCTTGTCGTCCTTACTGCCGTGCTCGTCACCGACCTGCCTTTCGCCGCTTTCGATGACCACGCCCTCGTCCTGCCTCTCGCGTTGGGGATGGGCTGGGCGCTCGGCCTGCTGCCCGCAGTCCTTGCTGCCATCGGCTGGAACCTGGCCCTCCGGCACGCCTGGGTCGGCCAGCACCGCCTTCTCGCCTGCCTTGCCATCGGCGCTGCGACAGCGCTTGTCGGCGGCATTCCGGGCGCCATCGCCGTTTTCGGCAAGGCGGGCATTTTCCCGGCAGGCCTGCTGCTCATGGCGCTGGCTGGTGCCATCGCCCTTACCGCCACCGCTCTGCCGGGAGCGAGGCGCTGATGGCCCACCGTCATGCAATCGCGCCAACAGACCGGCTAAAATCGGGACGGGTGCCCAACGCACTCACCCCATTTACCGGCAGGAGCTCATCATGGCACGCGAACGCATAAGCTTTACCACCTGCAATCTCTACAACCTCAATCGCCCCGGCCTTCCCATCTATACCGGCGATGGCTGGACGGGCGCGCAGTATGACGCAAAGATCGCCTGGCTCGGCGCCGCGCTCGATGTCATGCGCGCCGATGTCATGGGCTTCCAGGAGCTCTGGCACATTGGTGCCCTCGATGACGCGCTCATGGCCGCTGGCCTCGAGCAAACCCACACCGCGCTGGTGCCCGAGGGCCATGAAGGGCAGGGCATTGTCTGCGCTGCCGCCGTGCGCTCGGACTGGCTGGTGGGCGAGCCTGAATGGATCGCAAATTTCCCGCCCGAGTTCCGCCTCCACAGCCAGGGCGATGACCCCCAGACCCCCGAAATCGAAGTCGCCATCGACAGCTTTTCGCGCCCGGTGCTCCATTTCATGGTCCAGCCGGTTGCCGATCGCTCCCCCATCGCGGTCTATGTCTGCCACCTCAAGTCGAAATCCCCCACCCAGATCTACCGCGAGGACTGGTATGAGCGCGACACCCATTCGCGCTATGCGCAGGCGCTTGGCTACGCCATTTCCACAATCCGTCGCACCGCAGAAGCCGCTGCCCTGCGCATGATGCTGATCGATCGCATGCGGGGCACCGATACCCCGGTGATCGTGCTGGGCGACATCAACGATGAGACCCTGTCCAACACCGCAAACGTTCTGACTGGCCAGCCGCGCTATTTGCTCGGGCTGTCCGCGGGCGGAGGCGATGCCTCGCTCTATACCGCCCAGACCCTCCAGCAATACCGCTCGACCCGCGACGTCTATTACACCCACATCTACCAGAACGAGCGCACCTCGCTCGACCACATTCTGGTCAGCCAGGAGTTTTATGACAATTCGCGCCAGCGCGTCTGGTCGTTCCAAGGCCTCGATATTTTCAACGATCATCTCAACGTCGACGATCACAAACAGACCGGCACTACCGATCATGGCATCGTGCGGGCGACGTTCCAGCTCCAACCCGCCCGCATCGAGGAGGATTGATGCATCTACTCGCCGCCCAGGCCGGCGCGCTGCAACAGGAGGGCGAGGCTATCGACCTCGCCCAGACCCCAGGCGATTTCGCCTTCGCGTCTTCGGCCGATAGCGAACTGGCCATGCTCGCCGCCGCCGCCGACAGGTCGGGCGAGGACGGCTTGCGGTTGGCCAATCTCATGCGGCTCAGCCACAATTTCTCGGTGGACCTGTGGTGCGAGGATACGCTCGCCCACGCGCGCCTCATCGTCATCCGCCTGATCGGCGGTTCGGCCTATTGGCCCTATGGCTGCGACGAGATCGAAATGCTGGCCCGGCAAAAGTCGATTCCCCTGGCCTTCCTCCCCGGCGATGCCACCCCCGACCCCGTCCTTCTCGCCCGCTCGACGATCCCCGAGCCCGATTGGCACGCCCTCCACAAACTGTTCCTCACCGGCGGCCCCGACAACGCCGACGCCATCCTCTCCGCCTTCCGCGCCCTCGCATCGCACCATCCCATCGCCAACGCCCCCAACCCCTTCCCCGCCTTCGGTTTCTGGGATCGGGAGTGGGGTATTGTCGAAACCCTGGCTGGCTTGCCCCCAGCGCCCGCCACACCTCTCCTTAAGGGGGAGAGAGCCCGCCCCCGACTTGATCGGGGGTCGACCCTTGCGCAGCAAGGGGCGGGTGAGGGGGCCTTCGAAAAGAACTCCAGACGCCCGGCGCCGACAGCGACCTTCCCGTCAAACGCCACCATCCCAATCCTCTTCTACCGCGCCGTCCTCGAAGGCGCCGGCACCGCCACCCTCGAATCCCTCATCGATGGCCTGAAATCCCGCGGCCTCACTCCGGTCCCCATCGTCATCTCCTCGCTCAAGGTTGCCGATTGCGCCACTTTCGTGCGCGCAACTCTCGGCGCGCTCCAGCCCGCCGCCATCTTCAACCTCACCGGTTTCGCCCTCGGCCTTAACGATCTGACCTCAGAGAAAAACCCCTTCGCCCTCACCGACGCCCCCATCATCCAGCTCGTCCAGGGCTCGCGTCCGCCGGTCATGTGGGAGGCCGACCCGCGCGGCCTGACCTCCAAGGACCTTGCCATGCAGGTGGTCCTCCCCGAAATCGATGGTCGCATTGGCGCGCTGATCGTCGGGCACAAGGCCGAAGCTGTCTGGCACGCCCGCACCCAATGCCCGCTCACCGCTTTCACCCCGGAACCCGACGGCATCGCCCGCGCCGTCGATCTGGCAGCCAACTACGCCCGCCTGCGCGCCAAATCCCCGGCTCAGCGCAAGATCGGCCTTGTCCTCGCCAACTACCCCCTAAAAGACGGCCGCCTCGCCAACGGCGTCGGCTACGACGCCCCGCAATCGACCGTCGAAATCCTGCAGGTGCTTTCGGGCGCCGGCTACGACATCGGAACAGGCAATCCGACCCTCGGGCTTGCCGCCTCTTCACCTCCCGAACCCCACTTTCCTTCTCCCCTCGAGAGGGGAGAAGGTGGGCCGAAGGGTCGGATGAGGGGTGCGCAGCGCTCGCCCGCAAACCCCCCTTTGTCGTCCGGCACCGCCCTTATCGAACACCTCCAAACCGGTCCCACCAACGCCCGCCCGCAGCACGGCACGTCGGACGCCATCCTGCCGCTCGAAACCTACAAAACCTGGCTCAAAGCCCTCCATCCCTGCATAGGCGAGGATGTCCCGGCCCGCTGGGGCGCCCCTGAAACCGACCCCTTCGTGCGCGATAACGCCTTCCACCTGCCGGTCAAGATTTTCGGCAATATCGCCATCCTGCTCCAGCCGGCCCGCGCTTACGATGTGGCCGAAGAGATCAGCTTTCACGATCCCAATCTGGTCCCGCCCCACGCCTATATCGCCAGCTATCTCTGGCTGCGCCAAACCTTCGGCATCGATGCGCTGATCCACAATGGCAAGCACGGCAATCTCGAATGGCTGCCGGGCAAGGCCAATGCCCTCGACAGCGAATCCTACCCCTCAATCCTCTGGGGGCAGGTTCCCCATTTCTACCCCTTCATCGTCAACGATCCGGGCGAAGGCACCCAGGCCAAGCGCCGCACCGGCGCCACCATTATCGACCATCTGGTCCCACCCCTGACCCGCGCCGAAACCTATGGCCCGCTCAAAGACCTCGAAGGCCTGCTCGATGAATATTATGCCGCCATGGGCATGGATCAGCGCCGTCTGGAAAGTCTGAAACGAAAAATCCTCGATTTCACCCGCGACGCCCGCCTCGATCTCGATTTGCGCCTGCCCGACGATGAAACCGAAGCCCTCAACCAGATCGACAATTTCCTTTGCGAGCTAAAGGAAGCCCAGATCCGCGACGGCCTGCACATCTTCGGCCAGTCCCCCACCGGCACATTCGAGCGCGACCTCCTCGTTGCCTTCGCCCGGGTGCCGCGCGGTGAGGGGCAGGGGGGCGACGCTTCGCTGATCCGCGCTTTGGCCGACGATCTCAAACTGGGCATCGATCCCCTGTCACTCGATCTCGCCGCCCCCTGGACCGGCCCCAAGCCTGATGTTCTGGCCACTGGAGTACGGTCAGGAAAAGTTGCAGACTTTTCCGGTTCGACCGCACGACAAAGCAAAGACTCCGGTGTCTGGCGCTCCAACGGCGACACAATCGACCGCCTCGAAGCCCTTGCCGCCGCCCTCGTCACCGGCCGCGCCCCCGATCCCGATTGGACCGCCACCGCCGCCGTCCTCGATACCATCGAAACCACAATCCGCCCGCGCCTAAAAGCCTCCGGTCCCAACGAGATCAAATCCCTGCTCGATGGTCTGGCCGGAAAATTCGTCGCCCCCGGCCCCTCCGGCGCCCCAACCCGTGGCCGCGTCGATACTCTCCCCACGGGCAGAAACTTCTATTCGGTCGATAACCGCGCCATCCCCACCCAGACCGCATGGGCGCTCGGCCAGAAGGCTGCGGAAAATCTCCTCAAACGCCATTATCAGGATCACGGCGTCTGGCTCACATCTTTGGCCATGAGCGTCTGGGGCACCGCCAATATGCGCACCGGCGGCGACGATATCGCCCAGGCCCTCGCCCTGATCGGCGCCAAACCGGTCTGGCAGGGCGCTTCCTTGACCATTTCGGGCTATGAGATTATCCCGCTCGCCAAACTCGGCCGCCCGCGCGTCGATGTCACCTTGCGCATCTCAGGCCTGTTCCGCGATGCCTTCCCCGCCCAGATCGCCCTGTTCGACCGTGCCGTGCGCGCCATCGGCGCTCTGGACGAACCCATCGAGGACAACCCCATCGCCGCCCGCATGCGCACCGATGCTCTGGCCATGATGAAAGAGGGCGCCACACAGGACGACGCCGGTTTGCGCGCCGGTCACCGCATTTTCGGCGCCGCACCGGGCGGCTATGGCACCGGCTTGGGCAAGCTTGTCGATACCGGCAAATGGGCCGAAAAGTCCGACCTCGCCGACGCCGTCCTTGCCACCGGCCAATACGCCTATGGCGCCCGCACCGAAGGCGTCCCCGAAAAAACGCTGTTCGCCGCCCGGCTCAAATCGGCCGATGCCGTCGTCCACGTCCAGGACAATGCCGAGCACGATCTGCTCGATTCCGATCAGTACTACCAGTTCGAAGGCGGGCTCTCCGCAGCCGTTGAAACCCTCTCGGGCCACAAGCCCGCCGCCTACCACCTCGACACCTCTCGCCCCGAAACCCCAAAAGTTCGGACGCTGGAGGAAGAAATCGCGCGTGTCATGCGCGCCCGCGTCGTCAATCCCAAATGGATCGATGGTATCAAGCGCCACGGCTATCGCGGCGCCTTCGAGATCATCGCCACTGTCGATTTCATGTTCGGCTTCGCCGCCACCACCGGCGCCGTCAAATCCCACCATTTCGATATGGCCTTTGCAGCCTTCATCGAGGACGACGCCACCCGCGAGTTCCTCATCGCCGCCAACCGCTTCGGCTATGACGAACTGATCGAAAAATTCAACGAGGCCCGCACCCGCGGCTTCTGGACCCCCCGCTCCAATTCCGCCTACGCCTATCTCGAGGACGAGAAATGACCGAACGAACCAAAAAGACCGACCTCATGACCGAGGCCGAGCGTGACGCCTATCACGCCGAAAAGATGAAAAAGAAAAAGGCGGCCCGCGACAAGCTGGTCGAGGCGAACGCCAATGAAAAGGGGCTGCTCATCGTCCACACCGGCAAGGGCAAGGGCAAATCCACTGCCGCCTTCGGCATGGTGTTCCGCGGCATCGCCCACGGCTTCAAGATCGGCATCGTCCAATTCGTCAAAGGCAAATGGCACACCGGCGAGCGCGACATCCTCGAACATTTCCCCGATCAGGTCTCGATCAACGCCATGGGCGATGGCTTCACCTGGGAAACCCAGGACCGCCAGCGCGACCTTGCCGCCGCCCGCCAGGCCTGGGACCGGGCAAAAGAACTGATCGCCGACCCCGACTACCAGATGGTCCTGCTCGACGAACTCAACATCTGCCTGCGCTACGACTACCTGCCGCTCGACGAAATCATTGAAACGCTGAAAAACCGCCCCGTCGGCAAGCACGTCATCATCACCGGCCGCAACGCCAAGGACGAAGTGATCGAGATCGCCGACCTCGTCACCGAAATGACCCAGATCAAGCACCCCTTCCGCGAACAGGGCATCAAGGCCCAGGCCGGGATCGAGTTTTGATGGATGCAGGGGCGGTCGAGATTCAGTTCAGGGTGAGTCGAAAATGGCGGCTTTTTGAGAACCGGAGCGGAGCGTACTTTTGGGACGTGAGCACCGGAAGCGCAGAAAACCGCCATTTGCAGGCCGCCATCACCTAAATGGCCGCACAACCTAAAAGCAAGCCCCGTCCTGCCCAAGGCTCTGCCCCAGCCGGTTGACCACGGCGTCAAAGCCGGGCACGTCCACCGCCGGATAGTCCAGCCGCACATTGGCGGTCTGTTGCCCGTCACAAACGAGGATCGTCTTGGCGTAGAAAACATGCCCGCCGCGCGTGCCACCCCAAGCCGCCCAGTCGGGGGTTTCCGAGCGATAGGTTATCGCCCAGCCCTCGGCCTCTTCCGCCCCGATCCGCCGTCGCATTTCGGTTAGAAAATCGGCCTCCTGCGCCGGCCCGCCCCACGCTGTAATCACCGCCCGCCCGCTCGATGCGCGAAAGCGCCGGCCCTCGCCCGCAACCTGGGCCGGACCGTCAGCCGCAAAGTCCGCCGGAATATCCACGGCGGCACCGAATCGCGGATTGACGTAACGCGTCCAGTCCGCCGCCGGCAAACTGCCGGAAACGCTGGAAAAAATGGCTATGGCAAAGACAAATCGGCGGAACATTTTGCGATGATTGCCTCTCGAATATGGCTTTCGCAAGCCGCCTTTTCTCCCCGTGGTTCCGCTTGGCCCTCAATTGGCGTAAACAATGGCCACAAAAAGCAAGGCGTTTGGGGCAGGGGCAAGTGAAAAGACCATCCATCGGAGACGTGGCGCGCCAGGCTGGCGTATCGACGGCGACCGTCTCGCGGGCCATCAACGCGCCCGAAACGGTCACTGAAAAAACCCGCCGCAAGGTCCAGGAGGCCGTCGATGCGCTCCATTACGTGCAGTCCGAAACCGCGCGCAATTTCAAAAAGCAGCGCGCCAACACGGTTCTGGTCGTCGCCAGCGATATCGGCAACATCTATTATTCGGAAATCTTCCGCGGCATTCAGCGCCGCGCCGAGGCCTCGGCCTATTCCATCATCATCGCCAATCCCAGCCCCGGCGGCACGCAGGATCTGATCCTCTCGAACCTGCGCAACGCCAAGGTCGATGGCGTCATCATTCTTTCCGGCCACGAGATCGCCGATCACGACCTTTTGCTGCTGCAACAGCTCTATGCCGGCACCCCGCCCATCGTCGCCATGAGCGAGGAGCGCGGCTATATGCGTGTGCCCCACATCCTCATCGACAATGAACGCGCCGGCTATACCGCCGGCCGGTACCTGATCGAAATGGGCCACACCCGCATCGGCCATGCCTACGGCCCGCACCGCACGCCCGTTCGCCGCGCCCGCGCCAACGGGCTGCGCCGGGCGCTCACCGAGGCGGGCGTTGCAATCAACGACACCTGGTTCTTCGAGGGCGGCTTTTCGGCAATCGGCGGCCGCGCCGCCGCCCAGAGCTTCCTCTCGCTCAAGGAACGCCCAACCGCCATTTTCTGCGCCAACGACGAAGCGGCGATGGGCTTCATTTCCCAGTTGCACCGCTACGGCATCTCGGTGCCCGGCGATCTCTCGGTCATGGGGTTCGACGATATCGTGCTCGCCGATACCTACGTGCCGGGCCTCTCCACTGTGCATCAGCCCAAGGAAGAGATGGGCCGCCACGCCATGAACCTTGTCCTCGATATTATCGAGCGTCGCACCAAATCGGACCTCCCGGTCATCGAACTGCCCGTCCACCTCGTCCCGCGCGAATCCGTCGCCCGCATCGCCTGATCTGCTCCATCATATCCGCCTGTCGGCCTCCAACCCCTCCTCCCCCCGCCGCCATCCCGCATTGCCCGGCACCCCCAACCGTGCTAGGCGGAAAACCGAACTGCCTCACTCAACTTAAATTTTGGCGTTGAAGACTCCGCTCGTATTTTCCACCTCGCCTCGCGGCGATGAGATCGCCCGCCACGTCGCCCAGCTTCTGGGCGCGCCGGTGCATCTGTGCGGCCCCGGGCGTATCGAGGCGGCCCCGCTGGTCGCCGATGCCTACCTTCAGGGCGCGCCCATCGTCGGGGTATGCGCCACAGGCGCGCTGATCCGGCTGCTCGATGGCTCGCTGGGCGACAAGATGTCCGAGCCGCCCGTTGTTGCGGTTTCCGCCGATGGCAAGGTGGCCGTGCCGCTTCTGGGCAGCCATCGCGGCGCCAACGCTCTGGCCCGTTGGATCGCCGACGGCTTTCGGGGCTTTGCAGCAGTTACTGCCACCTCCGACACGCTTTACGATTTTTCCCTCGACGATCCGCCCCCCGGCTATGTAGTGGCCAATCCCGAGGCTGTCCGCCCGCTCATGGCGGCGCTGCTAAAGGGCGAAAAGCTGCGCGTCGAGGGTCTGTCGGGCTGGCTCGAGCTGGCCGGATATCCCGTATCGCGTGAGGGCAGCCAGTTGTTGCGCCTCACCGAAAGTCCCGCGCCCGGACCCGGTCTGCTCGTCCACCCAAAAACGATAATCGCCGGGCTCGGCTGCACGAGCAGGGTTGCCGCATCCGAGGTCGTGACGCTGGTCGATGCCGCGCTCGAAGCCGGTGGGATCGCTCCGGGCGCCCTGGCCGCGTTGGCCACCATCCACACCCACGCCAGAACCCCGGCGCTCGTTGAGGCTGCCGCCCATTTCGGCGTGCCCCTGCGCACGTTCACCCGCCGTGAGATCGACCGCGAAAAAAAACGGCTGGCAACACCCTCGGCCACGGTCGAGGCGGCAATTGGCCTGGCGGGTGTGTGCGAGGCGGTGGCGATAAAGGCCGGCACGCTCATCATGTCCAAGCGGATCGCGGGCAACGTCACCTGCGCGCTGGGCAGGGCCGATACGCCAATAGACATCAGCCGGTTCGGAAAATCCGCGCTATAGCCTCGCTGGCCCGGGCCACCGAATCCACGGTTTCGGCCCTCGGCAGCCGGGGCCGCCCGATCACGATGATGGGGATTGAAAGCCGGGCCGCCGCGGCGAGTTTGGCCGCCACCTGCGCGCCGCCCGAATTCTTGGTCACCAGATGGGTGATGCCATGGCTTTCCATGAGCTCGAGTTCACCCTCGAGGGTAAACGGCCCGCGTGCCGCAATCACCGCCCAGTCCGCTGGAAGCCCCGGCGGCACCTCGATCATGCGCGCAATGTATCGGCATTTGGTATGGGCCAGGAACTGCCCCAGATCCTGCCGCCCCACGGTCAGCAGCACCCGCGCATCGCGCGGCAGGGCGTGCACGGCATCGAGGGTCGTACCGACCTCCAGCCAGACTGCGCCTTCGGGCTTCTGCCACGCCGGGCGTTCCAGCCGGAGCAGGCGCACTTTGGCGCTCGATGCAGCGGCAACCGCATTGGCCGAGATTTGAGCGGCGAAGGGATGGGTCGCGTCAATGACCATGTCGATATGGCTCGACGTGAGGTAAGCGGCCAGCCCTTCCTTGCCCCCGAACCCGCCGATGCGCACGATACCTTCTGGAAAGCGCGGTGTGTCGGTGCGTCCGGCCAGCGAGGTGATGACCTCGTATCCGGCATCGACAAGCGTGCCCGCAAGCTCGCGCGCCTCGGTCGTCCCGCCAAGGATCAATATGCGTCTGGTGGCGGTGTCGCGATTGCCCCAATTCATGGCATAGATTTATACAACACGATCAAAAAGAAAATGGGGATTCGCGTGTTTGGCTGGCTCAAACGCAAATCGACACAAACCGGTCATTTCGCCCGTCTCGATGCTGCGCAGTTTCCGGCCTTCGCGCCCGGCTCGGTCTGGCTGGTCGGTGCCGGCCCCGGCGCGCCTGGCCTCGTCACGCTTTTGGGCTATCACGCTCTGGGCGCAGCCGATGTCATAGTCTATGACGCGCTGGTCAATTCCGGCCTGCTCGAAATGGCCAATCCAAGGGCCGAAAAGACCTATGCCGGCAAGCGCGGCGGCAAGCCCTCGCCCAAACAGGCCGATATCACCCTAAAGCTCGTCGAGCATGCCCGCGCCGGAAAGCGCGTGCTGCGTCTCAAGGGTGGCGACCCCATGATGTTCGGGCGCGGTGGCGAAGAGGTCCAGACCCTCGCCCGTGAAAGCATCCCTTTCCGCATAGTGCCTGGCATCACCGCTGGCATCGGCGGGCTGGCCTATGCCGGCATCCCCGTCACCCATCGCGATACCAACCACACCGTCATCTTTTTGACCGGCCACGACGAAAAGGGTGGCATCCCGCAAGGGGTGGATTGGAACGCCATCGCCACGGCCTCCCCGGTCATCGTCATGTACATGGCCGTCAAGCATCTCCCCTCGATCGCCGAAAAACTCATCGCCGCCGGGCGCGATCCCGCAGATCGCCTCGCCATCGTCTCCAACGCGGCATTGCCCGATCAGTCAGTTCTTGAAACGACGCTGGACAGGGCAGGGGACCTGGCCGATGCCAACGTTCCCACCCCGGCAATCATCGTCCTCGGCCCGGTCTCGCGCTACCGCGAAACCTTCGACTGGTACACCGCCGCCCTGCGGGAGAATGGCCTTGGCTAAAGCACTCAACTCCGCCAACGCGTCTCCCTTTCCCGCCCACCCCCTATCGCTTCCCCGGCGAACGCTGGGGCCCATGTGCGCTGCCACGAACCCCGGAGCTTGGGCCAGCGCTGCTGGACCCCGGCGTTCGCCGGGGCAGCGAACAGGGCAGCGCCAAGGCCCCGGCAATACGCCAGTTCCAAATGCCACTTCGGCAACCGCGATGACGGTGCTTTTCCCGACCTTCAAGCCACACCCCTCTGCGCTCGCGGTTGCCCCCACGCCTACCCACCCCCTATCGCTTCCCCGGCGAACGCCGGGGCCCATGCACGCTGCCACGAACCCCGGGGCTTGGGCCAGCGCTGCTGGACCCCGGCGTTCGCCGGGGCAGCGAACAGGGCAACGCCAAGGCCCCGGCAATACGCCAGTTCCAAATGCCACTTCGGCAACCGCGATGACGGTGCTTTTCCCGACCTTCAAGCCACACCCCTCTGCACTCGCGGTTGCCCCCACGCCCACCCACCCCCTATCGCTTCCCCGGCGAACGCCGGGGCCCATGTGCGCGGCCACGAACTCCAGAGCTTGGGCCGGTGCTGCTGGACCCCGGCGTTCGCCGGGGCAGCGAAGCCATGGAGGCTCGTGCCATCTGAACGGCGTCCATCGGAGTACCTTGCCGGAGCCCATCCATGCCTGACGCCCGCTCCCCCCGCGGCTTCATCATCGCCGCTCCGCGCTCGGGTTCGGGCAAGACGGCCATAACGCTCGGCATCGCCCGTGCGCTCGTAAACTCGGGCTATCGTGTCGCCCCGGCCAAAACCGGCCCGGACTATATCGACCCCGCCTTCCTCGCCCGCGCCGCCGGAAGCGCGGCCATCAATCTCGACCCATGGGCCATGGACGCGGCCACCCTCAAAGCCCGCGCCGCCCAACATGCCGAGGGCCACGACACGCTGCTGATCGAAGGCGTCATGGGCCTTTTCGATTCCGCCATCGACGGCAAAGGCTCCACGGCCGATCTCGCCGCAACCCTGAACCTGCCTGTCATCCTCGTTGTCGATTGCGATCGCCAGGCCCAGTCCGTCGCTGCTCTTGTCCACGGCTTCGCCTCATGGCGCGACGACGTTTCCATCGCTGGGGTCATCCTCAACAAGGTCGCCTCCGACCGTCACGAAACCATGCTGCGCGACGCATTGGCCAAAACCGGGCTGCCCTGCCTCGGTGCCATCCCCCGCCGCGCCGACCTCGCGCTCCCCGAACGCCATCTCGGCCTCGTCCTGCCCGGCGATATCGAAGGCATCGAGGATCATCTGGCCCGCGCCGGGTCGATCATGACCACCCATCTCGATTTCCACCTGCTCGGCGCCATCGCCACCCCCCTCGCACCCGCCCAACAGATCCCCAGCCTCGCGCCCCTCGGCCAGCGCATCGCCATCGCCCATGATGCAGCCTTCGCCTTTGTTTATCCCCACCTGCTCGGCAGCTGGCACACTGCCGGCGCATCGCTGAGCTTTTTTTCGCCCTTGCGGAATGAAGCGCCCGATGAAAATGCCGACGCGGTTTTCCTCCCCGGCGGCTACCCCGAACTGCACGGCGAAACCATCGCCAACGCCTCGGGCTTCAAATCGGGCCTCCTCAAAGCCCGCGACCGTGGCGCGCTGATCTATGGCGAATGCGGTGGCTATATGGTCCTGGGGCAAACCCTGACCGACAAATCCGGGGCCACATACCCCATGATGGGCCTTTTGCCCGTTTCGACCGCCATCGACCGCCCCAAACGCGTCCTCGGTTATCGCCGCCTCACCCATGCTTCGCCATTGCCGTGGCCGGAAAAATTGTGCGCGCACGAATTCCATTACTCCCAACAATATTTCCCCAATGTTGAGCAATCTGGCGTCACCGAACGCTCAACTCCATACCTTTTACCGCCATTGTTTGGCGCAGTTGACGCCCTCGGAACCCCCCTCGACCCCATGGGGTGCGTCCTTGAAAACGTGATGGGATCATACGCCCATATCATCGAAGGGGCCGCACAATGACCCGCGCCATCATGGTCATGGGCACCGGGTCCGATGTCGGTAAGTCCTTGATCGTGGCCGGGTTTTGCCGCGCCTTTGCCAATCGCGGCCTTGTCGTTGCGCCCTTCAAACCGCAAAATATGTCAAACAATGCCGCCGTCACCGCCGATGGCGGCGAGATCGGCCGCGCCCAGGCTTTGCAGGCCAAAGCCGCCCGCAAACAGCCCACCACATTGATGAACCCCGTCCTGCTTAAGCCGGAAAAAGATACGGGTTCTCAAGTGGTTATCCGCGGCCAGCGCGTCGCCTCGATGTCGGCCCGCGACTATTTCGCGTCCCGCACCCAGTTTATGCCCGCCGTCCGCGATGCGTTTAAACTGCTCGCTGCCCAAAATGATCTCGTGATCGTCGAAGGTGCGGGCAGTGCATCGGAAATCAATCTGCGCAACGGCGATATCGCCAATTTCGGTTTCGCGCAGGATTTGAAAATTCCGGTCATTCTGGTCGGAGACATTCATCGCGGCGGCCTCATCGCCTCGCTCGTCGGCACCTTCGCCGTCATCGACCCCGCCGATGCGGATCTGATAGCGGCAACGCTGGTCAACAAGTTCCACGGCGATCCGGCCCTGTTCGACGCGGGCCGGGACTTCGTACAAACCCGTACATCGCGCCCCTGCCTCGGCGTCGTCCCCCACTTCCACGCCGCCAGCCGTCTTCCCGCCGAGGATGTGTTAGCCCTTGAAAATATTGAACAAAATAGCGCCGAAGCCGTCATCGCCGTGCCGCGCCTCGGCCGCATCGCCAATTTCGACGACCTCGATCCCCTGCGCGCCGAACCCGGCGTCCGCCTCGTCATCGTCCAGCCCGGCCAGCCCATCCCGCGCGAAGCTAAACTCATAATCCTCCCGGGCTCAAAGGCCACCCGCTCCGATCTCGATTTCCTCCGCCAGCAGGGCTGGGACATCGACATCGCCGCCCACATCCGCGCCGGCGGCCATTTGCTGGGCATTTGCGGCGGCTACCAGATGCTCGGTAGCGTGGTGGCTGATCCCGTCGGTATCGAAGGAAAAGCGGGGGAAACTCAAGGGCTTGGCCATCTCGCCGTCACAACCCGCCTCGAAGGCACCAAACAACTTCGGCTCGAAACTGCCACCGACGCGATCTCAAACCTGCCGCTCACCGGCTATCACATGCACATGGGCGCAACCGCCGGCCCCGACACAAAACGCCCCTTCGCCCATGTCGATGGCGCCCCTGAAGGCGCCCGCTCGGCGAACGGAAAGATCATGGGCACCTATCTCCACGGCCTCTTTGCCGCCGACGCCTTCCGCCGCCAATTCCTTGCAAACCTTGGCATTTCCACCGATCCGCTGCTCGATTTCGATCACCTCATCGACCAGACCCTGGACGACCTCGCCGCCCATCTCGAAGCCCATATCGACCTCGACGCCGTCCTCGCTCTCGCCCGGGAGCCGCAGTCATGATCGCCTTCCTCGCCGCAGTGCTCGAGCGCTTCGTAGGCTACCCCGCTTGGCTCACAGACAGGATCGGCCATCCCGTCATCTGGATCGGCAGGCTGATCGACGCGCTGGACAACCGCTACAACGATCCCGAAAAATCCTTTGAATCCCGCAGGTTGTCGGGCGTCCTCGCCATCATCGCCGTGGTCCTCGCAACCTTGGTCGTCACCCTCGGCATCCAGCAAGTCCTGCGTTTTCTGCCCTTCGGCTGGCTCATCGAAATCCTCCTCGCCTCGACCCTTCTCGCCCAGAAGGGCCTGCGCGATGCCGTCCTCGCCGTTGCCCGTGCGCTCCATGAACAGGGCATCGAGGGCGCCCGCCGCGAGGTCGCCAACATCGTTGGCCGCGACACAGCCGAACTTGATGAAGCTGAGGTCTCCCGCGCCGCAATCGAGACGTTGGCCGAAAACACCTCCGACGGCGTCATCGCCCCCTTGTTCTATCTTGCCCTGTTCGGCCTCCCCGGCGCCGCGGTTTACAAGGCCATCAACACAGCCGACTCCATGATCGGCCACCGCTCCGAACGCCATGCCGCCTTCGGTTGGGCCGCCGCAACGCTCGACGATCTGGTCAATTTCATCCCCGCCCGCCTCACTGCCGGCCTCTTCGCGCTTGCCGCCCGGTACATGCCGGAAGCCGATTCAAAAGCCGCCTGGGCCGCCGGCCGCCGCGACGCGCCGAACCACGCCTCACCCAACGCAGGCTGGCCCGAAGCCGCCATGGCCGGCGCTCTCGGCTTTGGCCTGGGCGGTCCGCGATCCTACAAGGGCGAAATGCTTGATCTGCCGAAAATGGGCGAGGGCAAGCGCAGCCTCACTGCCGAAGATATCGCAACGGCCATAAGGCTTTACGACAGGGCCATGCTCATCGCATTGGGCGCTCTCGCAGTCTGGGCTCTTATCTCGGTCGTGCTCTAGATTTGCGGCGTCTTGCCCTTGACCACCATCGGCAGCCCGGCGACGACGAAATAGACGTGCTCGCAAATCCCCGCCAACTCCTGATGCGCCGCGCCGGTCAAATCCCGGAACGTCCGCGCCAGCGCATTGTCGGGCACGATCCCCAGCCCCACCTCGTTGGAAACCAGGATAACCTGCGTATCGGGCATATTCTCGAGCACCTCGACCAGAAGATCGACCTCTTCGGCAACGTCGCGCTCCATGCTCAAGAGATTGGTGATCCACAGCGTCAGGCAATCCACCAGAATCACGTCATGGGCCTGCGCAGCGGCAAACAGCGCCTGCGGCAGCTCCAGCGGTTCCTCGATGGTCGCAAATCGCCCCTCGCGGCTGCGCTGGTGTGCCGAAACCCTCTCGATCATCTCATCGTCCAGCGCCTCGGCGGTGGCCAGGTACGCTGGCTTCGAGCTGGACCGCAGGGCAATCCGCTCGGCCAGCGCCGTCTTGCCCGAACGCGTCCCGCCCAGAACCAGAATGTGATCAGCCAATGATATGCCCTCCGCAATCAGTGTCCGGCTCAAAATGGCGGTGCCGGCCCGGCTCTTCAAGCAGCCTTGCAACGCCATCGGGCCGATTTACGATTTGACCTCATAATACTTTCGTCCTATGCGCAAGCGCAGTATGGTCCGCCGCGAACACGGGGAGCTGATCCGATCGTGCCCAAATACTTCCTCGGCGTTGATGGCGGCGGCACCAATTGCCGCATCTGCCTCGCCGATGCCAACCTTAAAACCCTCGCTGAAGCGCGCGGCGGGCGGTCCAATCTCCAGCTCGAAGGCGGCGATCCGGCCTATGCCTCCATTCAGGAAGGCACACGGCAGGCCTTTGCGCTGGCCGGGCTCGACTATGGGGAAACCGCCAACACCGAGGCGTGCTTCGGCATGGCCGGCGCGCGGCTGCCCTCGGCGCGTGAAGCGTTCGCCCTGCGCCCCTGGCCATTCGCCCACGTCACTGTCTATGACGATATCGACATTGCCCGCGCCGGCGCCCATGAGGGCGAGGACGGGGCTGTGATCATCGTTGGCACCGGCTCGGCCGGCATGGCGCTGGTCGATGGCCAGCGCTATCAGGTCGGCGGTTGGGGCTTTCACATTGGCGATCAGATGTCGGGCGCCATTCTGGGCCGCGAGCTCGTGCGTTACACTGTCGAGGCCACAGACGGTCTCGTCCAGACCTCGCCCCTGACCGACGCCGTTCTCGCCCAGCTTGGCGGCGACCTCAATGCGGTGATGGCCTGGAGTTTCGACAAGCGCCAGCCGGCAGACTACGGCGCGCTGATGCCACTTTTCATCGAATATTTCGAAAAAGGCGATCCGGTAGCCGCCGAGTTGATGGAAATCGAGCTTGGCTATATCGATCGCTATGTGTCTTACTTCAAATCCTGTGGTGCAAACAGACTCGCCATTGTCGGCGGCTTCGGTCAAAGGCTGATGCCTTTGCTCGAAATCCGCTATGGCGATTACGTCTCTCTGCCCCGCGCCGAACCATTGCATGGCGCTGTGATCCTGGCCCGCCAGAACGCCGCCCGCTAGTTTTTAAAGACGGAGGCTCGTCCTTGTCCGCACGCATTATTCCGGTACAGCCATTCGATTATGTGGTGTTCGGTGCCACTGGTGATCTGACCCGGCGCAAGTTGATCCCGGCCCTTTATCATCGCTTTGCCGATGGCCAGTTCGACGAGCGTTCGCGCATCATCGGCGTATCGCGCTCGGAACTTTCCGACGCCGATTTCCAGAAATTTGCCCGCGACGCGGTCAGCGAATTTGTCGAGAAAGTCGACCAGCACACGGATGTGATCGCCCGCTTCGTCTCGTGCTTTTCCTACATCGCCAACGATGTGACCGACAAGGAAGGCTGGGCTGATCTGGAAAAGACTCTGCGCACCGATCCCGAGATCGAACGCGCCTTCTATCTAGCCGTCGCGCCGTCGCTGTTCGGTCCCATCTGCGAATATCTCGACAACAAGGGCTATTGGCGGCGCGATGCCCGCGTCGTGGTTGAAAAACCCCTCGGCCAGGACCTTGAATCGTCGATGGAAATCAACGACGCGATCTCCGAGGTCTTCGCCGAAGATCAGGTTTATCGCATCGACCATTATCTCGGTAAGGAAACGGTCCAGAACCTTCTGGCCCTGCGGTTCGGCAATATCCTGTTCGAGCCCATCTGGGACGCAGCTCATATCGATCACGTGCAGATCACGGTGGCCGAGGACGTCGGGGCTGGCACGCGCGGCTATTACGACGATTCCGGCGCCCTGCGGGATATGGTGCAGAACCACATGATGCAGCTCCTGTGCCTCGTCGCCATGGAGCCCCCGGCCTCTGACGATGCCAACGCCCTGCGCGACGAAAAGCTCAAGGTCCTGCGGTCGCTAAAACCCATCACCGGCGACAACGTCTCCAAATGTACCGTGCGCGGCCAATATAAGGGCGGCGCGGTCAATGGCGGTTCTGTCGCGTCCTATCAGGACGAATTGCCCGACGCCAAGAAAGGTTCGAAAACCGAGACCTTCGTCGCGATCAAGGCCGAAGTCGAAAACTGGCGCTGGTCGGGTGTGCCGTTCTATCTGCGCACCGGCAAGCGCTTGCCCTCGCGCGTTTCTGAAATCGTCATCCAGTTCCGCGCCATCCCCCATTCGATCTTCGATCATGCCGAAGGGGCACCCCGGCCCAACAAGCTCGTGCTGCGCCTGCAGCCCGACGAGGGTGTCAAACTGTTCCTGATGATCAAGGATCCCGGCCCCGGCGGTATGCGCTTGCGCGAAGTGCCGCTCAACCTGTCCTTCGCCGAAACCTTTTCCGAACGCACGCCCGAAGCCTACGAACGGCTGTTGATGGACGTCATCCGCGGCAACCAGACCCTTTTCATGCGCCGCGACGAGCTTGAGGCGGCTTGGCGTTGGATCGACCCGATCCGCCAGGCATGGGACAATGCGTCAGATACCCCCCAGACCTATACTGCGGGAACATGGGGCCCAACGGCATCGGTCGCCCTTATCGAGCGCGATGGCCGCACCTGGCACGAAGGCGACGACTGAACCACCTGGAGACCGGCATGACCATTGAGCGCAACGTATTTTCGACAAAGGACAGGCTTGCCGAAGCCCTGGCCGATGCCGTCGTTGAAAATCTCAATGCCGGGCTCGACGTGCGCGGCGCCGCCTCGCTGGCCGTTTCCGGCGGTTCGACACCCAGGCGCTTTTTCGAAATGCTTGGCGCGCGCGACGACGTCGATTGGGAAAACGTAACCGTCACGCTTGTGGACGAGCGCTGGGTGGACGAGACGTCCGATCGCTCCAACGCCAGGCTGGTCAAGGAGCATCTGCTTGCCGGGCCAGCCGCTGCGGCAAGTTTCATCCCGCTTTTCTCAGGCACGGCCCAACCCGATGCGACGGGCATCGCTGAAACCGCGGCGGCTCTCTCCAACTTGCCCGCTCCCTTTGATGCCGTGATCCTTGGCATGGGCAATGACGGACACACGGCCTCGTTCTTTCCCGGCGGTGACACGCTTCAGGATGCGCTCAATTCCGAGGGCCCCGTCATCGCCATCACAGCGCCCGGCGCGGGCGAACCGCGCGTCACCTTCACGCTCCCGCGCCTTCTCGATACACGTGCGCTCTATCTTCACATCGAAGGCGACGAAAAGGCCCAGGTGCTCGACAAGGCGCTCGAAACGGGCCCGGTCGAAACCATGCCGGTGCGGGCTGTGCTGTCGCAAAGCCATGTTCCTGTTTCTCTTTTCTGGTGTCCCTGAGCCCCAACCAAACTCGGGTAACCTCCAACTTCCTCGCTAAGGAGGCGACCATGACCGTCAAGACCACAATCAAGGATGTGACCGACGCTATCACCCGGCGTTCGGAAGCCTCGCGCCGCACCTATCTCGACCGGCTCGACAAGGCGCGCGCCCAGGGCGTTTATCGCTCGGCGCTGTCCTGCGGCAACCTCGCTCATGGTTTTGCCGCGTGCGGTCCGTCCGACAAGGCCCAACTCGCCGGAGATCAGGCGCTCAATCTGGGCATAATCACGTCCTACAACGACATGCTGTCTGCCCACCAGCCCTATGAGACCTATCCCGCCATCATCCGCGACGCGGCGCGCGAGGCCGGTGGGGTGGCCCAGGTCGCAGGCGGCGTCCCCGCCATGTGCGATGGTGTGACCCAGGGCCAGCTCGGCATGGATCTGTCGCTGTTCTCCCGCGACGTGATCGCCATGGCTGCCGCGGTGGGTCTGTCCCACAACATGTTCGACGCTGCGGTCTTTCTCGGCATCTGCGACAAGATCGTCCCCGGCCTTGTCATCTCGGCCCTGACTTTCGGGCATCTGCCTGCCGTGTTCATCCCCGCCGGCCCCATGACCACCGGCCTCCCCAATGACGAGAAGGCCCGCATCCGCCAGCTCTATATGGAGGGCAAGGTCGGCCGCGACGAACTGCTTGAAGCCGAAAGCAAATCCTATCACGGCCCCGGCACATGCACGTTCTATGGCACCGCCAATTCCAACCAGATGCTCATGGAAATCATGGGCCTGCATTTGCCCGGCGCCAGCTTCGTCAATCCGGGCACGCCGCTGCGTGACGCGCTGACCAAAGCCGCCGCCAAACGCGCCCTCGCCATCACCGCCCAAGGCAATGAATACACTCCCGCCGGCCACGTCATCGACGAAAAATCCATAGTCAACGGCCTCGTCGGCCTGCTGGCCACCGGCGGCTCGACCAACCATACGATGCATCTGGTCGCCATGGCCAATGCAGCGGGCCTGAAAATCACCTGGGACGACATGTCCGAACTTTCCGACGTCGTGCCGCTCCTGGCCCGCGTCTATCCCAATGGCCTTGCCGACGTGAACCATTTCCACGCTGCCGGTGGCATGGGGTTCCTGATCCGTGAATTGCGTGATGCGGGTTATCTCCATGACGACGTGACCACCGTCTGGGGGAAGGGGCTCGATGCCTACACCAAGGAACCGCGCTATATCGAGGAAGAGCTGACCTTTACGCCCGCGCCCGCCCAAAGCGGCAATCCCAAGGTGTTGACCGTCGCCACCGAGCCTTTCGCCAAGACCGGCGGGTTGAAGCTGCTGTCGGGCAATCTGGGAAAATCGGTCATCAAGATTTCCGCCGTCAAAGCCGAAAACCGTCTGGTTCAGGCTCCCGCCCGGGTCTTTCACACCCAGCAGGGCCTGCAGGATGCGTTCAAGGCGGGCGAATTGACGTCCGATTTCATCGCCGTCATCCGCTTTCAGGGGCCAAAGGCCATCGGCATGCCCGAACTGCACAAGCTTACTCCGACCTTGGGTATCCTGCAGGACCGCGGCATCAAGGTGGCGTTGGTCACTGACGGGCGTATGTCGGGCGCTTCGGGGAAGGTGCCCGCCGCCATTCACATGACCCCAGAAGCCGCAGATGGAGGCCCCATCGCCAAGGTGAGGGACGGCGACTTGCTGCGTCTCGACGCTGAGACCGGAACGCTTCAATATCTGGGCGATGCCGAAGAATTTTCGGCCCGTCCTGCGGCCACCGAGGATCTCACCGACCAGCATTACGGCATGGGCCGCGAACTGTTCGCCGGCTTCCGCCAACTCGTGGGAACGGCAGATCGTGGCGCCAGCGTCTTCGCATGATGTCACAGCCGGACTTCACGCTGCTCGCCGTCCCGGTTTTTTCCCCGCTGTGCAATCTTGGCTTTGCCCTGCGGCGGGAGGTCTTCGTCGTCGAACAGGGTGTGCCGCAAGAGCTTGAGCACGATGCCGACGACATGACGGCGATCCACATCGTGGGCATCATGGATGGCGCTGTTGTTGCCGTGGCCCGCATACTGTTCAAGCCCGAGCACGCCAAGATCGGCCGGGTCGCAATCGCGAAGTCTCATCGCGGTAAGAAACTCGGCGCCCGGCTCATTGAATTTGCCGTGCAGGTCGCGGGCGAAAACGGCCAACCCCGGTCCTATCTCGAAAGCCAGGCCGACAAGACCGGCTTTTATGCCGGGCTCGGGTTCGTGGCCTATGGAGACGAGTTCATGGACGCAGGCATTCCCCATCTCAGGATGAAGAACTATTGAACGCGCGGGGAGGGCTGTTAGCACCCTCCCCGAACGCGCTCAGTTCGTCTCGACGCTGTGCTCTGGGGCTGCGGTCACAAGCTGGGATTCAGGCATCTGTACCAGGGCCAGATAGCGCTCGAACTGGACCAGCACGTCCGCTATGAGCTGCTCGCGTGTCATCCCCATCACGTCATAGCCCTTCGAACCATCCGAGAAATAGGTCCGCGCCTCGTGGCGCACCTCGGGGCGGCTGGCCTCGAAGGCGGTAAACGCTGCCAGACGCTGTTCGGCACTCTGAAGGCCATAGACGAAGTTGCGCATCGCCTCGGACGGCGCCACCAGCGCGATGGTCCCGGCTGCCGTATCTTCCTCCAAGTGCACGTCCCAGCCGCGTTTAGCCAGTTCGTCCCGAACCTGCTCCAGCGCTGCCTTGGCCTCGCCACCAATAAAGTCCGTGACCTCCTTGAGCGTCGGCGCTTTGAGCATCAGGCCCAGCCTCCTTTGCCAGGTTAGTCCCGAAGCAGGGTGAGCTGGTCCCGCATGGGGTGAGGCGGCTTGCGCGTCCTGCTGGGCCAGGTCGGCCCGCATGCCGACATAGAGGGACCACACCAGCGCAAGCATCACGAATGTGAAGGGCAACGCGCTTGCGATGGTCGCCGATTGCAGCGCACCGAGCCCGCCTGCCAGCAGCAACCCGGCCGCCACTACGCCCTCCAATACGCACCAGAAGATGCGCTGGGCGGTCGAGGTCTCCGTTTCCCCGCCAGCCGCAATGGTGTCAACGACCAGTGAACCCGAGTCCGAGGAGGTGATGAAAAATACAGCAACGAGAATGACCGCGAGCGTTGAGGTTACCGCCGGTAGCGGCAGATAGGTGAAGAACTGGAACAGCCCTACTGCCACGTCGTTGCCGACCGCCATGCCCAGTTCGCCGGCTGCCACGCCAGTATCCACAAACATCGCTGTATTGCCGAACACCGTCATCCAGAAGAAGGTGAAACCGGCCGGGATAAACAACACCGCGACTATGAATTCGCGCACCGTCCGTCCGCGTGAAATGCGGGCGATAAACATGCCCACGAACGGTGACCACGAAATCCACCAGGCCCAGTAGAACAGCGTCCAGCCATCGACCCAGGGCGTGGGCTCATAGGCGTAGATGTTGAAGGTCCGTAGCAGCAGCGTATCGAGATAGAGCCCGATATTCTGGACGAAATCCCTGAAAAGATCCGCCGTCGGTCCGACGAGCAGCACGAACACCATCAGCAGAACGGCCACGATCAGATTGGTTTCCGAAAGGATGCGCACACCTTTGTCGAGCCCCGTGACAACCGAGATGGTCGCCAATGCCGTGATGAACGCGATCAGTGGAACCTGCACCTGCGGCCCGATCGGCAGGCCGATCAGATAGTTGAGCCCGGCATTGATCTGGTTGACCCCAAGCCCCAACGAGGTGGCGATGCCGAACATCGTGCCCACAATGGCGAAGATGTCGACTGCGTGCCCGATCGGTCCGTTGATCCGGCTCTTGAGCAACGGGTAGAGCCCGGACCGTATGGTCAGCGGCAAGTTGTAGCGATAGCCGAAATAGGCCAGCGACAGTCCCACCACGGCATAGATCGCCCAGGCGTGGATGCCCCAGTGAAAGAAGGTGACCGCCATCGACTCGCGCATAGCCTCGATGCTACCCGGCTCGGCGGTTGGGGGGGCGTAAAAATGGGTCATCGGTTCGCCAACGGCATAAAACATCAGCCCGATCCCCATACCGGCCGCAAACAGCATCGCGATCCAGGAGAGATATTTGAAGTCCGGCGTCGCATCGTCGGGCCCCAGCTTGAGCGAGCCGAAGCGCCCCAGCGAGAACAGCAGCACCGCAGCCAGGAAAATACCCACCGACAGCAGGTACAACCAGCCGAAGTTGCCAAGAATACCAGCCTGCAATCCCGAGAAAATATCCGCTGCCTGATCGGGCACTACGACCCCGATCAAAAGAAATACAGCAATAATGATGATGGCGCCGAAAAAGACGGGTGGATTGATGACGAAACGCGAAAACATGAACCCCACTCATTCCTTGTTCATGCCTCCGGACAACGGCGGTCCGAGGCAATTGACTTGAGCAAAGTCTATCAGTGCGTGGCGTTGTTACAACCGCCTGTGGAAAACAATGCGTTTCGCCTCAGGATTTGCGGGAAGCCATTTCCTTGAGAAGCAAATCCTTAGCCTGGTTGATCTTGGCGGCCAGAAACGCCGATCCGCCAGTGTCGGGGTGCACCTTTTTCATCAGCGTCCGGTGCGCAGCCTTGATGGCGTCTGGGCCCGCTCCCGGTTTGAGCCCCAGAACTTCATAGGCTTCCTCCAGCCCACTGACGCCGGTCGTGGCGTGGGTGTCGTCGTCCCCCTCCTCGTCGCCAGCTTCCATGCCGAACTCGCTGGCAAAATAGTCGCGCCAACCGGTCCGGTTGGCATCGAGCCAGCTTTTATAAAGCGCCAGGGAGTCCGGATCGTCGCCCACCTCGTCATAGAACGCCCAGCATTCCTCAGCCGAAAGGTCGGCCAGTTCACGTCCGGCAAAATGCCCAGCCCGCACGGTGCCCGTAACCGAACCGGTCTCGTGCTCGAGCCGCATATCGAGATAAGCCGAAGAAACCGTCGAAACATTGTTTGGGCTCGACATGCCCGCCCCGAAATCAATAGGACCGAGCCGCCCGCGCATCAAGACGCCTAGCCCGCCCGCCGCCATGAAACTGGCCACAAGCATCTGCCCCCGCAGGCCCAACAGCGCCGCGCCGATCACCAGCGCGCCGCCCACGGTCCAGCGCAGGGTGCGCACCAATTGCCGGATTTCACCCCGCAAAAAGAGAGAATAGAGATAGAGGGCGATCAGCGCCACAGCACCGGCGAGCACGAACCAGATCATGAAAGCTGTTCGAGCAGCAGTTTCGCCGTCCCGCCCTGTTGCAGCTTGAGCGCTGCCCGTCCCCCGCTAGCATAGGCGGCAACGGCCCGCAACAGCGCGGCCAGCTCTGCTGCCGCACCGGCATTGAACCGCGCATAGGCGCCCTTGGTCAGCCGCGCGAATTCCTTGAACGCAGTCTGCGCTACCGGGTCGTGCCCTTCCTGGAACAAAAACATCGGGCAACCCAGCAACCCCAACTCGCCCGCCTTCTGGGCCAGCTTGTCGATATCTTCTTCCATTGCGTCGCCCACATAGACGACGGCATTGATCTTTTTCTTGTTGTGCTCGGCTCGGGCGTGGGCGAACACCTTTGAAATCTGCGTGTGTCCGCCGCGGCAATCGATGCCTGTCATCAGGCCCGCCAGCGCCCGCGCGTCGGACACCCAGCGCGAAGCCTGACATTCCCCAAAGCCGCGGAAAAAGATGAGCTGGACGTCAAGCCCGCCCGTCTTGGCTACTGTTTCAAACATTTCGCCCTGCAATTGGCACGCCAGATCCCATGTGGGCTGGCGGCTCATCGTGGCGTCCATCGCAAACAGCAGGCGGCCGCGCTCACCCTCGTTCGTCGTTCTGGCAGTGCTCATGGCGCCCACCTTGGCAACGAAATCGGCGATCTCCGCATGCGATGCGCGATCGGCAGCTGGAGGGGTGCGGGGAGTCTTTGTCGGGGTCTTTTCGGCCACGTTCTCTCCTTTCCCCTCAAATATGGGCCGCGCCGCCGCGCCCTGCAAGTCCGGTCGGGCGGTGCTGGCTCTCTTCAGTTCAATTTTACGGCAAGAGTGAATTTTGACGCCATGACGCGGGGCTACGCCACTGAATATGCCAACAGTGCCAGAAGCACAGGAGCCCGGGGGTGCGTCCCCGGGCTCCTGTCAGCATCCCCACCAAGAGCCCTGGGGGGTGCTACGCAAGCTCTGCAACATAGCGTGCGAACTGCTCTATCTGTTCGCGTGCCCCGCCTTCCATACCCGAGGCGGCAACGGCGTCGCGGCTGGCGAAATCGTCGAAGTACGACGTGCCGACATAGCGGGTTGTCTCGCCCAGATCCTCGAAGCGCTGGGTTTCGCGCCCTTCATTGCCTTCGGTTGATCCGAACGGACCCTCAAACCCGAAAGTGTTCACGTAGCTCTCCGGCGCATCGATTTCGATGAACCGCCCGAAGAACGTGACCTGGCCCGCGTCCCGCACGTCCTGCACATAGCGCCAGCTTCCGCCCGGCTTGAAATCATGCTCCACGATCTCGACGGGCCCGATGGACCTCGGACCCCACCAGCGCGCAACATGCTCGCGCTCGGTGTAGGCTTTCCAGACCAGCGCGCGGGGCGCGATGAAAATGCGGGTAAAGGTGATGATCGGCTTGTCGGCGGGAAGTTCGATGGCTGTGTCGCTCATAAATCGCTCCTTGATCACTGTTTGGATTTGGGATCACCGCGCTGAAGTTCGGCGAGGTAGGCTTCGAACTGATCGAGATTGTCGTCCCAGAACTTCCGGTAGGCGTCCAGCCAGCCCTGGATGTCCTTGAGCGGGCTCGCGACCAATGTGCAGTAGCTGAATTGCGCGTCTTTCTTGCGCCCGATCAGTCCGGCGCTTTCAAGTACCTTGATGTGCTTGGAGACAGCGGCCAGGCTCATTTCGTGCGGCTTGGCCAATTCGCCCACGCTTGCCTCGCCCAGCGAAAGGCGGGCGAGGATGGCGCGGCGGGTAGGGTCGGCGAGGGCACCAAAAACCTGGCTCAGCGGATCCGTAGTGGTCATGAAATTCAACCATTTAGTTTTAAACTAATTAGTTGAATATTGCGGAAGACATGATCTGTCAAGCGATCGTTCTCAGATCGCCCGAAAGCCATAACGCTACGAGAAGATCAGAATCCGCCGCCGGTTTTGAAGCCGCCGCCCTTGAACCCGCCACCGGTTTTGAACCCGCCGCCGCCAAATCCGCCGCTACGGGGGCGTGAGAACCCGCCCCAATTGCCCCCCGACGGCGGCCGCGGCGAGAAGCCGCCTGGCGGCAGGGGAAAGCCGCCTTTCGACTTTGACGACCGGGATCGCGAAGTGGGGACGATCGGGCCCGAAGTGCCGGTCCAATCCTGGGAATCGCGCCACTGCCCCCAATAGGCCGCCGCGGTCATCCCGCCTTTGAGGAATTCTGTCAGCAGATCGCCAACCAGCTTTTCGTTGCCGAACCGCGAGCGCGGGTCGTCATAGCGCGATTTCTTGAATTCGAACTCTATGTCCTCGAGTTCGCGCCTGCGCGCTTCGAGCACCTTGAGCCGGCTGCGTTCGTCGTCGAGTTCGAGCTGCTCTTCGGCAATGCGGCGCCGGGTTTCCTCGAGCCGCACCACAATCGCGTCGTCCTCCTCGGTGCGCGTTGTCCGCGCCTCGGCCAGCAGCTTTTCAATGCCCGTGCCGCTGATCGCCTCAGCCAGCATGTCCACGGCCTTGGCAAAGGCGGGATCACCTCCATCGGCAATCTGCTTTTGCTTTTCGGTCAGCTCCTCGCGCGCGTCCTCGATGGCTAACAGCTCGGTGTCGATGGCGGCAACCCGCGTCAGTGCCGCCTCCAGCGCGGCACGCGCTTTCCCGCCGCCCGCAGCATCGAGCGCCGCTTTCTCGCGCGCCAGAACCTTCTCGTCGAGTGCGTCGGTATCGGCTGCCAGCTTCTCGGCATGCTCGCGCAACCGGTCGGGAATGGCGATCAACATCGCGTAATTGGGTCGCGCGTTGGCAAAGCCCACCAGCCGCGCCACCCAATCGTCGAGCATGCGCGTTATGTTGCCGGCCTTGTAAGCGCCAGTGCCATAGCCGCGGTCCCACAGATAGGAAAACAGCGGGTCTTCGCGATAAGGCTTTCCTTTTTCCTCACGGTCGGCCTCGGCCATGTCGGCCTTGCGATCGGCTTCCGTCGCGACCTTGTCGGTCTCGGCGCGCTCGGCAATCAGCGCGCCATAGGCAGCGTCGTTGGCCAGTGCCGCCTTGACCGGCGCGTCCAAAGCGTCAATTTCGGCCTGCCATTTCTGGGTATTTTCAAGCAACTCCTGGCGCTCGGTGCTCAGCTTTGCAAGTTCGGCTTCCTTGTCGGCCAGCACCTTTTCCATATCGGCCATTGCGGCAGCATGGCCCTTGAGCATGTCGCGCGCCCGGCTCTCGGCCTGGCTGAGCGTTCCGGCCAGTTCGCTTTGTACTTCGGGCGAAAGGCGCACAGCGGACAGCGCCCGCAACTGCCCAAGCTCGGTCTCGCGCAGCTTGCCCACGCGCTCATTGGCCCGCGCGATGCGCTTTGTGATGTCGTCTTCTTCCCGGCGTATGTCGCGCAGCGCATCGTCGAGCGCCCGCATGGCCTGAGGTCCGCTCACACTCATTGCAGCCTCACCATTGCGTAATCGCCCCGTCCAGAACCGGCATGGCGTAGTCGGTGTCAAGGAACCCGTACTGTTTTATGCCCAGAACATTGCGCTGGATGATCCCGTCATCTTGCCGGTCCGACCGCACCGATTCATAGGTGACGTCGGGCACCCTGATGGCCCAGGTCGAAACCTCTTCGGTCTGTCCGGTTTCCTCATTGGTGATCGGAAGTGTCACCAGATCCTCATCCGGCCCTACAGCCTCGACCACGAGATAATAATTGGTCGCTTCGGTGTTGTCTTCCGGGAACCGCCAGATGCCCGTGGATTCGCCGGGACGGTTGACGATGCGGATAGAATACTCGGCCAGCAGCGTCGCATGGATGGCCTCAAGCCGGTCGATGGCCGCAAGCGCGCCCTCGCGGTCGCCGCGCTCGGCCGCCGCCTTGCCGCGCTCCACCCAGGGTTCGGCCACTTCGAGCGCCGACTGCACCTTGGTCTCGTTGAAGATCTGCTGGTAGATTTCATCCATGCGGGCCGGCAACTCTTCGGCGAGCTCCACTTCCGCCGCGGCTTCCATGCCGGCCTGATAGGGCCGATAGACAAGGAAATAGCCGCCTAGAACCACAGCCAGCAGCGCCACCCCGATCAATACCGGCCGCCCCCAACGCTGCCGGCCCACATAGAGCCTGGCCAGCCGTGTGGAGAAAGTGTCAGGTGGCGGGGCATAGGTAAACCGGCTCTCGGCCAGCGCCTTGACGCCTTCCTTGAGAATATGGTCGGGAACCTCGATCCCCTGATCGCGATAGATCTTGCGCAGGCGCTCGATCAGTTCGGCTTCGCGGGAGGTGGCCCCCAGTTCGCGGGCCACGAGATTTTGCTCATGGCGCAGCGTATCCACTACGTCCATGGCCAGCATCACGTCGTCCAGCGGCGCCTTGCTGGTCTGTCCCGCTATTGCCCCACCGCTTGCCATAATCGGGTTTTCGCGTCCTAGCTGGCCGAAACGAGGGCGTTGCCTTCGGCGGCGAGTGTTGCCAACCGCTTTTTACCGTCTTCGACAGCGTCGCGGATTTCGGCCGAATTCTTGGTGGCCTGGTCGCGCATTTCGGCGATGATGGTGATGCTCTTTTCCTGATAGCTGACGACGCTGTCGACAAGTTTCTTGACGGCATCGGCGCGGATGGTCGGGCCGTACCCTGCCTTGAGCGCCTCTTCCTGAACCTTGCCGCCGATTTCCGAGAGCGTTTCGAGGCTCTGGCTCATGCCCTCTTTCATGGCATTGAGCGTCTCGGTGGATTCATGGAGCCCGAACAGGCCGGTAAACGAGGCCGAAAGCGCAGTGAGCACCGTTTCGTTGGTCGAAAAGAACGAGATCGACTGCTGATAGACGCGTTCCTTGGCGTTGGTCGTCTGCATGAGCCGCGCCATGATGACTTCCGAGGTCGAATAGGAAATCGTCAGATTGTCCGACAAATCCTTGGCGATCTGGTAGCGGCGCTCCTCGTTCTGCAGGTCGCGCACGCATTCGTCGCGCGCCATTTCCAGCCGCGCCCGGTCAGCGGGTGTCCCTTCGGTGAATGCGTTGAGCGCATTGGTCGCTCCCTGCAATTCCACCTTGCGCTGCTCAAGCTGCGCGCTGGCGATTTCGAGCACCTCAAGCGCCATCACTTCGGCCTGTTTCAGCGCGCCGCGGAAGTCTCGATAGGCCTCGAGGATCGTGTGTTCGCGGTCGATCTGGTCCTTGGTGTCTTTCGAGACGTCGAGATAAGTGTCGCGGATCTTGTCGAAGCGGGCCGCAATGTCGCCGCGCGACACCTTCATCCACACGTTCGAGGCACGCTCGAAAATGTCGATCTTGCCGTCCTCTAGCTGGTCGACCATGCCCTTGGCATCGTCGCGGATCGAGTTGAATGATTTGGTGATGTCTTCGTAGCGCTCGCCCACATTCATGGCAGCAACCTGGGTGCGCACCACTTCGTTGAAGGCGCTCGCCTGGGTCAGAACGCGTCCGATCAGGACAACCTTGGTGTCATCGAGATGGGTAATTTCGGCAAGGAGCCCGGTGATTGGCGCCTCTCCCGGCTCGCCCTCGGGCCAAAGTCCGATGTCCTTGATCGCGGCCACGGCCTTGTCCAGATACTGAAGCGGCTTATCCATAAGCTGAGGAGCTTCGGTTTGGGTAATCTCGGTGCTCATTGCCCACGTCCCTGTTGCAACTTTGGCAGATGTGGTGACATGATTCCGCCTGGCAAGAGATAAGACAATTGCGCATGCACGACATGGGGCTCTTTTCTCGCCATTGGTGCCAAAAAGCCGCATACGCGATGTTTGAGTTAAATTGAGGAGTGAAGCTTGGATTTCGGTGGACGTTACAGGGTCGATGCGAATCGGCTCGCGGTTTGGAACGCGCTCAACGATGCCGAAGTGCTCAAAGCCTGCATACCCGGTTGCAAGTCGATCCGTTGGGTGTCCGACACTGCGCTCGAACTCGAAATTTCCGTCAATCTCGGCGTGGTGCATCCCACCTTCAAGGGCGATCTGTTGCTCTCGGATATCGATCCGGCCACGCGTTATACACTGACTGGGCAGGGCAGGGGCGGGCTGCTGGGCAAGGCGCAGGCTTCGGCCGATATCACCCTGATCGATCTCGATAACGCGACGCTTTTGAGCTTTGAGGCGACCGGGGGCGCTTCGGGGCAGATCATGAAACTGGGCAGGGCCATCGTCGGCAATTCCGCCCAAAAGGTAATCGATGGATTTTTCGAGCGCTTCGGCGAGGCCATGGGGGCCAAGGTCGTCCCTTTGGAGCCGCAGGTTTAAAGCAGATATCTCCGCGATTTACCCCAATCCCAAAAATTTTTGCCCAAATGGTCAAAAAATCGAAATTGGCTATTGCGTCCGCTTTGTTTGCGCGATTGTATCTGAACCCATCGCGCGTGGAAATGCACCGGCCGTCGCCGGGCCCCTTTCTGCAGCCCGTGAATAGGGAGCATCAATCATGTCCAAAACAACAAAGACTGGCATCGCCGCCCTGGCTGGCGTCGCCCTGACCACCCTTCTGGCCGGCACGGCCCTTGCCGACCCCGCGCTCGTTTACGATGGTGGCGGCAAGTTCGACGCGTCGTTCAACGAAGCGGCCTATACCGGCGCCGAGCTGTTCAAGACCGACACCGGTCAAGACTATCAGGATCTCGAAATCGCGGGCGATGCCCAGCGCGAACAGGCCATCCGCCAGTTTGCCGCGCGTGGCAACAACCCCATCGTTTTGCCGGGCTTTAGCTGGGAAACCGCGCTGCGCGCCGTCGCCCCGGACTTCCCCGACACATCCTTTGTCATCATCGACACCGTCGTTGATGACATCGAAAACGTGCGTTCTGTGGTCTTCAAGGAGCAGGAAGGTTCTTACCTCGTTGGCGCACTGGCTGCCATGGCGTCCGAAAGCGGCACCATCGGCTTCATTCCGGCCTTCGATTTCTCGCTGCTTCAGGCGTTCGGTTGCGGCTACAAGCAGGGCGCCGCTTACGTGAACCCCGATATCGAAGTCATCGAAACGGCTATCGGCACGGGCTTTGATGCCTTCAACAATCCGGGTGGCGGCACCGAAGTTGCTCGCAGCCAGATCGATCGCGGCGCGGACGTTGTCTATCACGCTGCAGGCGGCGCCGGTGTCGGTGTTCTCCAGGCTGCCGCGGATGCGGGCGTTCTCGGCATCGGAGTGGACTCCAACCAGAACCACCTCCATCCTGGCCAGGTTCTGACCTCCATGCTCAAGCGCGTGGACGTCGCCGTTTACGATGCCTTCGAAGACTTCGCCAATGACGAATGGACCAACGACGTTCAGGTGCTAGGTCTTGCCGAAGATGGCGTCGGCGCGGCATTTGACGACAACAACGCCGAGCTCATCACCGATGAGATGCGCGCCATGGTTGACGACATCACCGCCAAGATCGTCTCGGGCGAAATCGTCGTTCACGATTATCGCGAAGACGAGTCCTGCCCGGTCTGATTCATCGTCCCTTAAGGGAAGGGTCCAATGGACACGCACACCGAAAATGTTCAGCGGCCGGTTCCGGCCGCTGACACCTCTCTTGCGATCGAGTTGAAAAAGATCAACAAGAGCTTCGGACCGGTTCGCGCCAACAGGGATATCGATCTGGCCGTTACGCGCGGCACGGTGCATGGTATCGTGGGCGAGAACGGTGCCGGAAAGTCGACCCTGATGTCGATTCTTTACGGCTTTTATCACGCCGACAGCGGCGAGATCGTCGTCAACGGCCGTCCGGTCGTCATCCACAATTCCTCCGATGCACTGGCGCTTGGCATCGGTATGGTTCACCAGCACTTCATGCTGGTCGACAATTTCTCGGTCATCGAAAACGTCATTCTGGGCGCCGAAGATTCGGCGCTCCTGGGCCCCAGTGTCGATAAGGCGCGCCGCGAGTTGCAGCGCCTTGCCGACGATTACGGGCTGAACGTTCCCGTCGCTGCGCTGATCCAGGACCTTTCGGTCGGCCAGCAGCAGCGGGTGGAAATTCTAAAGGCACTCTATCGCGGCGCCGATATCCTGATCCTCGACGAGCCAACCGGCGTGCTCACCCCAGCCGAGGCCGATCACCTTTTCAAGGTGCTCAAGACGCTCCGCGATGAGGGCAAGACCATCATCCTCATCACCCACAAGCTGCGCGAGATCATGGCCATCACCGATACGGTTTCGGTCATGCGCCAGGGCCAGATGGTGGAATCGCTGGTGACCTCGGAAACCAGCCCCGAACAACTGGCCGAACTCATGGTGGGCCGTCGCGTCCTGCTGCGCGTCCACAAGGAGGAAGCCAAGCCCGGCGATGTGCTGCTCGACGTCAACGACCTGGTCGTTACTGACGATGCGGGCACCGAGCGGCTCAAGAGCGTTTCACTCAAGGTGCGGGCCGGCGAAATTCTCGGCGTGGCCGGCGTCGCCGGCAATGGACAGTCCGAACTGCTCGAATGCGTAGCGGGTATGCGGGCCGCGAAATCGGGCACCATTTCCATCAGCGGCCATGACGTGACCGCCGTCAACGAAGACAGCGCCGCCATGCTGCGCCGCAATGGTTTAGCCCATGTCCCCGAGGATCGTATCCGCATGGGGCTGGTCACTAATTTCTTCGAGTGGGAAAACGCCATCCTCGGCTACCACGAGAATTATGGCAAAGGCCCGATGCTCGACGTCAAGGCCGCTCGGGCCGAGGCGCAGCGCCATATCGAAAAGTTCGACATCCGTCCGGCCAATGCCGATCTCAAGACCGCCAATTTCTCGGGTGGCAATCAGCAGAAGATCGTTCTGGCTCGCGAGATGGAGCGTGATCCCGACGTCTTGATCGTTGGCCAGCCGACCCGCGGCGTCGACATCGGCGCCATCGAATTCATCCACAACCAGATCATCAAGATGCGCGACGCGGGCAAGGCCATTCTGCTCGTTTCCGTCGAACTCGATGAAATCCGGTCGCTCTCAGACCGCATCGTCGTCCTGTTCGACGGCAAGATTGTCGGCGAGGCCGATCCCGCCACCGCCGATGAGGGCGAGTTGGGCCTGCTGATGGCCGGGGTCAAAGCCGACGACAAAAGCAAATCCACCGAGTCGAGCCAATGAGTGCTTCCATGCCCTTGCCCCGCTGGGTCGATGTCATCCTATTGCCCGTGCTCAACGTCACGCTGGCTTTCATCATTGGTGGCATCGTCGTTCTGATCGTGGGCGAAAACCCCATAGAAGCCGTGCGCATCATGCTCTACGGCGCCTTCGGCTATGGCTACGGGTTCGGCTTCACGCTCTATTACACGACCAACTTCATCTTCGCCGGACTCGCCGTTGCCGTTGCCTTTCACGGCGGGCTGTTCAACATCGGCGGCGAGGGACAGGCCTATGTCGGCGGGCTGGGCGCCATTCTGGTGGCGCTGGCCGTGGGCGGTCTGCACTGGGCTTTCGCCTTGCCGCTCATCATTGTCGCTTCAGCGCTTTTTGCGGGCGCATGGGCGTTTATCCCGGGCTATCTGCAGGCAAAGCGCGGTTCGCACGTGGTTATCACCACCATTATGATGAACTTCATCGCCACCTCGATGATGAGCTACATCATCTCGCGGATACTGAAACCCGAGAACATCAATTCAGACGAGAGCGCCCGCATCGCTGACGTGACCCGTGTTCCGTTCCTGTCCGAATGGATACCGTTGCTGCGCAACACCCCGGTCAACATCTCCTTCATCCTCGCCGTTCTCGCCCTGATCGGCGTCTATATCCTGATCTGGCACACCAAATTTGGCTACGCCTTGCGCACCATGGGCCACAACGGCACAGCCGCGCGCTACGCTGGCATGTCCAATGCCAGGCTCATCATGGTCACCATGGCCATTTCCGGCGCGCTTGTCGGCATGGTCGCGGTCAACGACACTGCCGGCGCCCACGGTCGCCTGATCCTGGGTTACGTTGCCGGTACCGGATTTGTCGGCATCGCCGTGGCCTTCATGGGCAAGGCGCACCCGATCGGGGTGGGGCTGTCGGCGCTCCTGTTCGGGGTGCTCTATCAGGGCGGCCAGGAGCTGGCCTTTACCATGCCGGCCATCACCCGCGAGATGATCGTCACCATCCAGGCTCTCGTGATCCTCTTTACCGGCGCCATGAGCAACATGCTGCGCCGCCCTGTCGAGTTTGTCTTCCTGGCGGCACGCCAGAAGCAAGAACCCGACCCGGTTGCGCAAGAGAAGGGGGCTTAGGCAATGGAAGACGTCATCTCCGTTCTCATCACCACAATCCGTGTTTCGACGCCGCTGATCCTCGCCTGTCTCGCCGGTCTTTATTCCGAGCGCTCTGGTATCGTCGATATCGGACTTGAGGGCAAACTGCTCGGCTCGGCCTTCGGCGCGGCTGTTGTCGCATCCCTCACCGGCAACGTCTGGCTCGGCCTGCTTGCAGGCATCGGCGTATCGATGATGTTCTCGGCAATCCATGGCCTTGCCTCGATCAATTTCCGTGGCAACCAGATCATTTCGGGCGTGGCACTGAACTTCCTCGCCTCGGGTCTCACCGTCTTTCTTGGCAGCGCCTGGTTCGGCCGTGGCGGCAACACGCCCGCCTTGTCCGGAGACGGCCGCTTTTACGGCATCGAGTTGCCCTTCGCGCGTGAATTGGCCGGTGTACCAGTGATCGGTCCAATCTATTCGGGGCTTTTATCCGGCCACACCATCCTGACCTATCTCGCCTTCCTCGCCGTGCCGTTCACCGCATGGGTCCTCTGGCGCACCCGCTTCGGCTTACGCCTGCGGGCCGTAGGGGAAAACCCCAAGGCGCTGGACACCGCCGGCATGTCGGTGACCGTTCTGCGTTACAAGGCCCTCGCCATAACCGCCGTTCTGGTTGGCATGGGCGGCGCCTATCTCTCGACCGCCCAGGCCGCCAGTTTCTCCCGCGAAATGAGCTCTGGCCGCGGCTATATCGCGCTCGCTGCCCTGATCTTTGCCAAGTGGAAACCATGGCCCGCCCTCGGCGCCTGCCTCTTGTTCGGGTTCCTCGAGGCGATGCAATACCGTCTGCAGGGTGTCGAGCTCCCGTTGATTGGCGCTGTCCCGACCCAGGCCATGCAGGCGCTGCCCTACATCCTCACCATCCTGCTGCTCGCTGGTTTTGTGGGCCGCGCCATCGCGCCAAAGGCGGCTGGCCAACCCTATGTCAAGGAGCGGTGATGGCAGCACTCTCGCCTGAGGACAAAACCCTGTTCGACGCCGCCGAAGCCGTTCGGGCCAGAGCCTACGCGCCCTATTCGAACTTTCAGGTCGGCGCCGCGATCCTCGCCGATGATGGCAACATCTATTCAGGCTGCAACGTCGAAAACGCCGCCTACCCCCAGGGCAATTGCGCCGAGCCCTCGGCTATCGCCGCTATGCTGGCCGGCGGTGGCAGGCGTATCGAGAAGATTTTCGTGACGGGCCCGGGTGCAACCCCGGTCACCCCGTGTGGGGGCTGCCGTCAGCGCATCCGTGAATTTGCCTCCGAAACCACCCCGATCATCTGCCTCGGGGTCGAAGGCGAACCGCTCCATACGACGCTGGGCGAACTTCTGCCGCACTCTTTCGGCCCGGAGTTTCTGGGCCGCTAGCTCTGACAATCGGATGGGGAGGTCCGCCAGAGCGCAACGATAAACCACAAGGCACAAAAATGGCCAAGGCATTAAAGACCATCCGCAATCTGGCGGGCGATACCCCGATCGATGCCGCGCTGATCCTAGGCTCGGGCCTTTCGGAAATCGGCGATCTTCTGACCGACAAGATCACCATTCCGTTCGCCGAGCTCAAGGGCTTTCCCCAGGGCGGAGTGTCGGGCCACGGCAAGGATCTGCTCATCGGCCAGATGGGCACCAAGCGCCTCGCCATCCTCACCGGGCGCCAGCACTATTACGAGCATGGCGATCCCGCCGCCATGCGTCCGGCGCTGCAAACCCTGGCCGAACTCGGCACCAAAACACTGCTGCTCACCAATTCCGCCGGCTCGCTCGATCATGACGTCCCGCCCGGCAACCTGATGCTGCTCGCCGATCACATCAATTACGCGGGCGTCAATCCGCTGATCGGCGAGGCGACCGACGCCCGCTTTGTCAACATGGTCGATGCCTACGATCCAGAGTTGCGCGCCACGACTCACGCGGTCGCAGCCCGCCTCGAAATCGCCCTCAAGGAGGGCGTTTATATGTGGTATTCTGGCCCGAGTTTTGAAACGCCGGCCGAAATCCGCATGGCCCAGACGCTGGGCGCAAACGCGGTGGGCATGTCCACGGTCCCTGAGGTGATCCTGGCACGGTTCATGGGCCTTAAGGTCTGGGCCTGTTCCTCGGTCACCAATATGGGCGCCGGCATGGCCGAGGAGGTCATTTCGCACACCCAGACCAAGGACGTAGCGAAATACGGGGCCGAAAAATTGAGGCGCCTCATCCCGGCGCTGATGGAGGAGATATGAGTCTCAAGATCGTCGACAGCCAGAGCCAAACGGCGGGCCACAAGCGCAATCCCGGCTTCCCGCTCGATCTCGATTGGGTCGAGCGCGTGCGCATGAACCGCTCGGCGCTTGAACGCCGTGCCGGAACCATCGGCACCCGCCGCTCGGTTAAAAAGGACCATCAGCTCGCCTGGCTCCTCAAGGCCGTGACGCTGATGGATCTCACCACCCTCAATTCAGATGACACGCCCGGCCGTGTCGAACGCCTCTGCGCCAAGGCCCGCAATCCCATCCGCGCCGATCTGATCGAGGCCATGGGTGTGAAAAAGCTGGGCGTGACCCCCGCGGCGGTCTGCGTGTACCACAATTTCGTTGCAACCGCGGTCAGGGCCCTCGAGGGCACAGATATCCCGGTGGCCGCTGTCTCCACCGCCTTCCCGCACGGCCTCACGCCTCTCAAGATCCGCCTTGCGGAAATCGAGGCGTCGGTCGAGGACGGCGCGCGCGAAATCGACATCGTCATCGAGCGCGGCATGGTGCTCAGTGGCGATTGGCAGGGCTTGTACGATCAGGTTCGGGCGATGCGTGCCGCCTGCGGCGAAGCGCACATCAAGACCATCCTGGGCACCGGCGAATTGGCCACCCTCACCAATGTGGCGAAAGCCTCGCTGGTCTGCATGCTGGCCGGCGCCGATTTCATCAAGACCTCGACCGGCAAGGAAAAGACCAACGCCACCCTGCCCACCTCGCTGGCCATGGTCCGCATGATCCGCTGGTTTAATGAACAGACCGGCATCGAGATCGGCTACAAGCCGGCGGGCGGCATTTCAAAGGCCAAGGACGCGCTGACCTATATGGCGCTGATGCGTGAGGAACTGGGCCGCAACTGGCTCGAACCCCACCTGTTCCGCTTTGGTGCATCCTCGCTCCTGACCGATATCGAACGCCAGATCGAACACGGCATCACCGGCCACTACGCCGCCGATTACCGCTTCGCGATGGCATAGCGCTATGGCTTCCTGCGCTTCACCCATTCCCGCTGTCACCCCGGGATTTATTCCCGGGGTCCAGTGTGCGTTTCCCCAGACACCGGCGCATTAGGCAGCCCGGTCTGGAATAACACGCCGAGTTTACAGCTGCCCAAAGGGCCAACGCCCGGAGAAACAAAATGACCAAAGTGGCGGAAATCTTTGAAACCCTCGAATACGGTCCGGCTCCCGAAGCCGCTGGCCCGGCCCTCGATTGGCTGGCTGCGCACGGAAAAAAGTTCGGCCATTTCATCGATGGCGGTTTCACCAAGGCGGGCAAAACATTTGCCTCGAACAATCCGGCCAATGGCGAAAAGCTGGCCGACATCTCCGAGGCGGGCAAACCCGAAGTGGAAAAGGCCGTCAAAGCCGCCCGCGCCGCCTTTCCGGGCTGGTCGCAGCTGACCGGGTTCGAGCGCGCCAAATATCTCTATGCCATCGCGCGCCAGATCCAGAAGGAAAGCCGGCTGTTTGCTGTCCTTGAAACGCTGGACAATGGCAAGCCGATCCGCGAAACCCGCGACATCGATATCCCGCTCGTCGCGCGTCATTTCTATCATCATGCCGGCTGGGCCCAGCATCTGGGAAAATCCTTCCCCGATCATGTGCCCTACGGCGTTTGCGGCCAGATCATTCCATGGAATTTCCCGCTCCTGATGCTGGCCTGGAAGATCGCTCCCGCGCTTGCGGCGGGCAACACGGTGGTGCTCAAGCCCGCTGAGTTCACGTCGCTGACTGCGCTGCTGTTTGCAGAGATCTGCGCCCGCATCGGCCTGCCAAATGGCGTCGTCAACATCGTGACCGGGGCGGGCGAGACCGGCGAGGCCATCGTCACTCACCCCGATATCGACAAGATTGCTTTCACCGGTTCCACCGAAGTGGGCAAGATCATCCGTCGCGCCACGGCGGGTTCGGGCAAGGGCCTCTCGCTCGAACTGGGCGGCAAGTCGCCATTCGTGGTGTTCGAGGATGCCGATCTCGACAGCGCCGTCGAAGGGCTGGTCGATGCCATCTGGTTCAACCAGGGGCAGGTCTGCTGCGCGGGATCGCGCCTTCTGGTCCAGGAATCGATCGAAACGGCCTTCATCGCCAAGATCAAGCAGCGCATGAAAACCCTGCGCGTCGGCGATCCGCTCGACAAATCCATAGACATCGGCGCGCTCGTCGCCCCTGTTCAGGTCGAACGGGTTCTCGATCTCCTGAAAGCGGGCAGGGCCGAGGGCGGCGAGTTCTATTCGCCCGACGGTGATATCCCGCAAAAGGGGTGTTATGTGCGTCCAACGCTGGTCACCGGCATTTCCCCGGCCCATACCCTGGCCTCTGAAGAAATCTTCGGCCCCGTGCTCGTCGCCATGAGCTTTCGCACGCCCGAGGAGGCCGTGGCGCTGGCCAACAACACCAAATACGGTCTGGCCGCCTCGGTCTGGACCGAAAACGTCAACCTCGCTCTCGATATCGCGCCAAAAATCAAGGCAGGCGTCGTGTGGATCAATTCCACCAACCAGTTCGATGCGGCGGTGGGCTTTGGCGGTTATCGCGAATCCGGCTTTGGCCGCGAAGGGGGCAGGGAAGGCATGGCCGCCTATCTCAAGCCCCTATGGGAGAAAAAGCTCAAACCCGCTCCGGACGTAAAGCTGCCCGCTCCGGCTGAAGGAAACGAGTCCTCAGGCATCGACCGCACGGCAAAGCTCTATATCGGCGGCAAGCAGGCGCGCCCCGATTCCGGCTATGCCCGGCCTGTCTTGGCCGCCGATGGCAAACATCTGGGCGAAGTGGGCGAGGGCAACCGCAAGGATATCCGCAACGCTGTCGAAGCGGCCCGCGCCGCTTCGGGCTGGGGCAATGCAACGGCCCACAACCGCGCGCAAGTGCTCTACTATCTCGGCGAAAACCTCGATTACCGCAAAACCGAATTTGCCGAGCGCATCCGCGCGATGACCGGCGCTTCGGCCAATGCCGCGCGGCGCGAGGTCGATCTTTCGGTCGAGCGGCTGTTTGCCTTTGCCGGTTGGGCCGACAAGTTCGACGGCGCCGTGCACAATCCGCCCGCCCGCATGATGGCAGTTGCCATGGTCGAACCCGTCGGCGTCCTCGGTATCGTCGCTCCGCTCGAAAGTGCGCTGCTGGGCGCCATCTCGCTGCTCGCTCCGGCCATCGCCATGGGCAACACGGCTGTGCTGGTCCCATCCGCTGCCTATCCCCTGGCCGTAACCGATTTCTATCAGGTGCTCGAAACCTCTGACGTTCCCTCGGGCGTCGTCAACATCGTCACCGGCGAGGCGACCTCATTGGCCAAAACCCTCGCCGAACACGACGGCGTCGATGGCATCTGGTTCGCCGGTTCGCTCACCGATTCCACCGAAATCGAAAAACTCTCGGCAGGCAACGTTAAGCAGAGCTGGACCACGCGCGGACTGGCTTTCGATTGGGCCGATCCGGCTCTGGAGGGCAACTATCTCCTTGCCAAAGCCACCCAGATTAAAAACGTCTGGGTGCCCTACGGAGCCTGAACCATGAGCGAAAAGATCGAAGTCGAAAACTTCACGTCGCCCAATCACAAGACACGGGTAGACAAGGTTAAATACATGGCGGTCCGCGAAGCCGTGATGAAACACATCCCGACGACCGAGCCGGGCGCAACGCCAGCCGATCTGATCGCTGCCATCAAGCCCGATCTGCCTCAGGATCTGTTCCCCGGCGGCGAAAAGGCGGGATGGTGGTTCAAATGCGTCCAACTCGATCTGGAAGCCAAGGGTGTATTGAAGCGCGCGCCCAAGGCCCCCGTCCGGCTCCATAAGGTCTGATCCTGCATGCCGCTTCTTCCGCAGGAAGTCATCGCCAGAAAACGTGAAGGCGAGGAACTCGACAAGGCCGACATCGCCGGTTTTGTCGCCGGGCTGACCTCGGGTGCTGTCAATGACGCGCAGGCCGCAGCCTTTGCGATGGCCGTCTATTTCCAGAACATGACGCTCGACGAACGCGTGGCGTTGACCCTTGCCATGCGCGATTCCGGCCGCGTGCTCGATTGGTCCGATCTCGACGGGCCCACAATCGACAAGCACTCGACGGGCGGCGTGGGCGACAACGTTTCCCTGATGCTCGCGCCCATCCTGGCCGCCTGCGGCGCTTATGTGCCGATGATTTCCGGGCGCGGCCTGGGGCACACCGGCGGCACGCTCGACAAGTTCGATTCCATCCCCGGCTACATGACCAATCCCGACATCGACACCCTGCGCCGGGTGGTCAAGGATGTGGGCTGCGCCATCATCAGCCAGACCGACGACCTCGCCCCCGCCGACCGCCGACTTTATGCAATTCGCGACGTCACCGCGACCGTCGAAGACATCTCGCTCATCACCGCTTCGATCTTGTCGAAAAAACTGGCTGCCGGTCTCGATGCGCTCATCCTCGACGTCAAGACCGGCTCGGGCGCATTCATGAAGACCCTCGACGCCTCCATGGGGTTGGCCGAAAGCCTCGTTTCGGTCGCCTGTGGCGCGGGACTGAAAACCGGCGCACTCATCACCGACATGAACCAGCCTCTGGCCTCGGCGGCCGGCAATTGGCTGGAGGTGAAAAACGCCATCGATTTCCTGACCGGCGCCCACCGCGATCCGCGTCTCGAAGAGGTGACGCTCGCCCTTTGCGCGCATGGACTTGTCCTCGGTGGCATGGCGCTGGACTATGATGACGGGTTTATCCGCTGCAAGATCGCGCTCGACAGCGGTGCGGCCGCCGAGAAGTTTTTCGCCATGGCAAACGCGCTGGGATCCTGGCACGATCTGGAGAAATATGTGCCGCGTCCAGTGGGCGTGGTAAGGGATGTGCACCCAGTGTCCATTGGTCATGTAGCCCATATCGATGTACGTGAAGTGGGCATGGCAGTCGTCGTTATGGGGGGCGGGCGCACCGACCCCGGCCAGAAGATCGACTATCATGTGGGCTTTGATCGCCTTGCCGGTATCGGCACGAAGGTTGACCCCCAAACCCCCATCGCCCGCATCCACGCCCGCGACGAGGCCACCGCCGCAGAGGCTGAAAAGCGCCTGCTGGCGGCCTATATGATCGATGAGGATGCGCCCCAACATCCGGTTATCTATACTGAAATTTCGCCCAAGGGAGGCCAGTGATGCCCCGCGCCATTCTATGTCTGCTCGATAGCTTCGGCATCGGCGGTGCCCCCGACGCCGCCGATTTCGGCGATGCGGGCGCCGATACGCTCGGCCACATCGCACAGGCCTGCGCCGATGGGCGCGGCGATATCGAAGGCATCCGTAAGGGTATGTTATATCTGCCAAATCTCGATGGCCTCGGCCTGGGCGCCGCAGCCGAGCTGTCCACCGGCACCGTCCCGCCCGGCCTCACCAACACCTCGCTCGGCGGCCGTTGGGGCGTGGGCCGCGAGGTTTCCATCGGCAAGGACACCCCCTCGGGCCATTGGGAAATCGCCGGTGTTCCGGTCCCCTTCGCATGGGGCTACTTCCCCAATGAAAATCCTGCTTTCCCATTGGAATTGCTGGAAAAAATCTATGAGGCTGCCGGCCTTGAAGGCTCTCTCGCCAACACCCACGCCTCGGGAACCCAGGTCATCGAGGACTTCGGCGAGGAGTCGGTACGCACCGGGAAACCCATCTTCTACACTTCGGTGGATTCGGTCTTCCAGATCGCCGCCCACGAAGATCATTTCGGCCTCGAAAACCTCTACGCGCTATGCGAAACAGTCTTCAAATTCACAGCGCCTTTGAGGATCGGCCGCGTCATCGCCAGACCCTTCGTCGGCGAAGATGCCAAGAGCTTCAAACGCACCGGAAACCGGCGCGATTTCGCCATCGATCCCCCCGAAGACACCTTGCTCGATCGCCTCAAATCGGCCGACCGGCAGGTTTATGCCATCGGCAAGGTCTCCGACATCTACGCAACGCGCGGCATCACCCACAAGATCAAGGCATCGGGCAATATGGTGCTTTTCGACCGCACACTCGAAGCCATGGACATGGCGACCGATGGCGCGTTGATCTTCACCAACTTCGTTGATTTCGATACCGAATTTGGCCATCGCCGCGATCCGGGCGGCTATGCCGACGCCCTCGAACAGTTCGACCGCCGCCTGCCGGAACTGATCGCCAAACTCCGCGACGACGATCTTCTGGTCATCACCGCCGACCACGGCAACGATCCCACCTGGCCCGGGACCGATCACACCCGCGAACAGGTGCCAATCCTGTTATTTAGCCGCGGTTTGGGCAAAGCCAGCATTGGCTTGCGCCCCGTTCTGTCCGATATTGGCGAAACAATTGCCCACTGGCTGGGCATCGCACCGGGCAAGCACGGTACGAGCGCCCTGTAACGAGAAAACAAAAAGAGCGGCCACATGCAGAACCTGACCATCGTCGATCACCCCCTTGTCCAGCACAAGCTCACCATTATGCGCTGCAAGGACACCTCGACCGCGAGCTTCCGCCGGCTGCTGCGCGAAATCGCCCATCTGCTGTGCTACGAAGTCACCCGCGATCTCGAGGTGGAATACATTGACATCGAAACCCCGGTCGGGCCTACCAGGGCGCCCACCCTCAAGGGCAAGAAGCTCGTGTTCGCCTCAATTTTGCGCGCGGGTGAGGGGCTGCTGACCGGCATGCTCGATCTCGTTCCGTCGGCACGCGTCGCCCATATCGGGCTCTATCGTGACCCCGAGACGCTCGAGGCCGTCGAGTATTATTTCAAGGCGCCCTCGGACGCTGCCGATCGCTTGGTGATCGTCGTTGATCCGATGCTGGCGACCGCAAATTCTGCGATTTCGGCCGTGCAGAAACTCAAGGACCGCGGTGCCAACAACATTCGCTTCTTGTGCCTGTTGGCGGCACCCGAAGGCGTTGAGCGGTTTACAAAGGCCCATCCGGACGTGCCGATCTTCACCGCCAGTGTCGATGAAAAGCTCAACGAGCACGGCTACATCGTCCCCGGACTGGGGGACGCGGGCGACCGGATGTACGGTACGCGCTAGCCTTTGAGCGGCAATCCAAGGCCGATGAGTTCAGCTCTCAGGGCTTCGGGCGATGAGAAGCGGATTGCTTCCATGCCGACTGCGCGGGCCGAAACCACATTGGCCTGGTTGTCGTCGATAAAGACGCAGGATTCCGGGGCAAGCCCGTAGCGATCGCAGAACAGCCGGAAGATGCGGGGGTCGGGCTTGACCATTTTCTCAAGCCCTGAGACGACGACGCCGTCGAATTTTTCGAGAAAACTCCACTCATCGAGCACCGAGACCCATTTCTCCCAGGAGAAATTGGTAATCGCGAAGGTCGGAATTTCTGCTTCGATCAACTCGTTATGGATGTCGACAGTGCCCTGGAAAATGCCCCCGATGGTTTCTTTCCAGCGGGTGTCATAGGCTTGGATTTCGCGCCAGTAGCGGGGAAACCGTGTTATCAGTCGCGCGACACCCTCGGCGTAGATATCGCCCGCATCAAATTCGAGGTTCCAGTCCTTGGTGCAGATGGAATCGCCGAACCATCGGGCTTCCTGTTCGGTCGCAAACAGCTTGCGGAACAGATACATCGGGTCCCAATCGACAAAGACGCCGCCAAGGTCGAAAACGGGAATGAGAGGCTCTGACATCGGGCAGCTCCGGCCGGGACGATGGCGTCTTCTTGTCAGAGCTTTCGCGCCGAAGCAATACGCCTAGCAGAGGAATGGCAGCAGCCGGCACAAAAGTGAGGTGCCGCCGGACGATCCACCGCCACCAGATGACCCACTATCCCCCGAAGAGCCAGCGCCGCTGGACGAGTCGTCGCCGCCAGAAGATCCCTCGCTCTCTCCACCCGCTACCTCGTCAACGACGTCTTCCACCGTCTCGACAATTTCCTCGAGGAGCCCTCCGCCGACGGGAGATCCATCTGGAGGAAAGCCGAAATCATCAACGTCCTTCCGGGTAACATGAGTAGAGCGCTGTTCGAGGGAAACTGTGTTGTTGAATACGGTCCCGAACATCGGGGCATAGTCGTAGCTTACATCGGCCACCACTACATAGCGATCATCTGAAAGAGCCAGCAAATCGTTCGGCAAGTCATATGATTGCCCATTGCTGGCTTCGATTTCCCAGTTGCGCGCTGTCGCGCCGGTCACTTCGGTCGAGCCGTCATCCACTTCAACAATGGTAAGCCTGAGTTTTGTGCGCTCGAAGTCGAACGGGCGCATGATCGCGATGCCGGATTGAAAGAATGCGTGCACCTGATCTCGAGTAATCGAATCTTCCTGGGCCACGAGGTCCGATACTGTGGAGGCAACCTGACCAAGTTTGCGATCAACGGCCAACCCTTGGGTTACGTCGGTCGCTCCCAGATAGCTCAGCATGAGCACGGGCACGATCAGTGCGAATTCCACTGCGGCTATTCCCTTCTGGTTGCGGAAAAATTGCCTTAATGTCTTGATGGGAAAGTTTCTCGGTCCGCTCATGTCAGAAAGGCTCCGTTCTGATGACGTGCGTTGCGGCCAGAAGGCGCTTGCCGTCGGCGGTCTGTCCGGCATTGAGGCCGGGAATGTTGAAGAAAGTTGGCCATTTGTAATAGGCCTCAATCATCATCGTATCGAGCGGCCCGGCGCTGGTGTAAGAGTTGTTCATGGTCCACTCGCCGGTACTGGCGTCGATGGGATCAGTCATCGAGAAGCTGGCGAAATCACCGATGGGACGCACCGACGTCCGCAGCTGATCGCAGTCAAATATCCCGTAAAGCTGGCCGCAAAGGGCTTCTCTGTAATTGGTTTCAGAGGAAATATAGGTCGCTTGGCCCGTGCGGATCAGCCGCGATGAGTCGATCACTGCCGTGTCGAGCGCGTAACCAGCGAAAAACGCGAGGGCGGTTTCCAGCGTCGCTCCGATAAAGGCAAAAAACACCGGGCCGACAATTGCAAATTCAATGATCGTTACTCCGCGTTCGGACCGCGCAAAGCGTTGCGCAAGTCTGTGCGGCAGCCAGGCTCTGCCCGATGTGCTCCGTGAGGTAGTTCTCATGCCCGCGCTCCAATGAAATCGCAGGGCACAATACGCAAAGCCTCCCTAACCGAAAGTTAGGGATTGAAGGGCGCGCGCTGGACATCTGCGGGCAGGGTAAACCGCGCCTTAAGGCAAGAAATAAACTTGGACTTAGCGGCTGGCGGCGCCGTCTATGATGCTGCTGGAAGAGATGACGTCGGAGGTGTAGCTCGTATCGTCGCCCAGCATGATAACGGGCTGGCAATTGGGTGCGCACGCCATCGATGTGCGCTGGGCACCAAGAAACACAGTGACGGTATCGGTGCTCAACTGTGCCACCTCCACAATGGTATCGGCTATGGGATCGCCATTGGAATCGAGGATGATCATATTGGTGCGGCCAAAGCTCTTGCCGGTCAGGATCAAGGTTTGGGGATCCTGTATCGTGACGTCGGCGATGGCAGGATTGCCGATGATCACCGTCGCCGCCGGAGCATTGATGCGAAGCACCCGAGCCATATTGGTGTTCACCGTAACGGTTATGGCATCCTGATCCTGCGCGATGGCGGGACTAAGGCCGAATCCGCTAATGAGAAAGACTGCAGCAATCAAGGCGCTGCGCAATTGACCCGGCATGATAAGGAATCCCGCCCCGATTGACATGGTTACCCGATCATGGCCCGCAATGGTTACGATTTAGCAAACAGGGGGAACACCGCGCCGCTCTATATATATTGACGCGCCCCGGCACTAATAGTTAGCGCTTTATGAGTGCTGGAAACCATTTGCTAGTCATATTGAGTATTGGTTTGAAACACTAGGTTTTGCGGCTCTGGATTAACTCTATTTCAACTGGGCGAGACTAGCGTTGCGCCATGTTCGATGTGTGACGCGTCGAACGATGCAGTCACTTGAGGACGCACGAACAAGGAGCTTAGTCATGAACCTTTTTAAGAAATTCGTCGCCGATGAATCCGGCGCAACTGCCATCGAATACGGCCTGATCGCGGCGCTGGTTGCCGTTGTGGTCATCGCCGCTCTGACCATGCTGGGTGGCCAGCTTCAGACGACGTTTGAAGAGATCTGCCAGGGTCTTAATGCTGGTGAGGTCTGCGAAGAACCGGCTGTCGAAGGCTAATCGTCGCTTCGCAAAAAAAACGAAGGGCCCGCTTAGGGCCCTTCTTCTTTTGTGTTTGTTAAGATGGTGCGCACTACGCTTGTGCAACGATGTAGCCTCGGGTCGCGGAGGGCGCCGACTTATGATCCGTACATTCGCTGTTGATCAAAAAGGGGCGACCTCAATAGAGTACGCCCTGATCGCTTCATTGATCTCGATCGCCATCATTGGCGCCTTGCTTCTCTTCCAGGGCGAAATGACTGAAATGTTCGAATATATCTCGAACAGCATTGGATCGGTTTTGCCGTCGTAATACATAGCGGGCTGCTCCCTTATGAATACATTATTTGCCCTCGTCTTCCCGCTTCTGATGGCTTTCGCTGCCTGCTCGGATCTGCTTACCATGCGCATTTCCAACATGCTCGTGGCCGCCGTCATTGCAGGCTTTATCATCGTGGCCCTGATCGTGGGCATGAGCCCTGCGCTCATCGGCATGCATGTGGCCGCCGGTGCGCTGGTCCTGGCAATCACTTTTGCGCTGTTTGCGATGGGTTGGATCGGGGGCGGAGACGCCAAGCTGGCGGCGGGTATCGCCATGTGGATGGGCTTTGAGTTCATGCTGCCATTCCTTCTTTATGCGTCTGTTCTGGGCGGGCTGTTGACCTTCATCCTGCTCATCGGCCGGCGCCATGCACTTCCCGGTCCGTTGTTGGGCGTGAGCTGGATCCAACGCCTGCACCATCCAAAGACCGGAGTGCCTTACGGGATCGCCCTGGCGGTCGGCGCAATGCTGGTCTATCCCCAAACCGTCATTTACGAGAGCCTAGTCACCAACCAGGCTGTCCAGCAGACCTTGCTTGACCAGTTGGGCACATTCTGAGGCGTTTGCCTTGAGGTTTCGATCCGCCTCCTTCCTGATTGGACAAAGCCCGCTCTAAACCATTGGTTAACCTTTGCAAAAAAGCATCGATTAACCAAGTTTTGACCCTTTACCAGCAATAGTTGCCCGATCATGCCGCAAGCGCATCCAAAATTGGCGCGCCTAGGCTGAGCGTTGCGGGGGCCAGAAGCGTTGAGACGTCCTGTCTCCCGAAAACAGTGCAGGTGCCTTAACAGGCACGGGCCATTGGGAGTATAGGGTCAGATGAAACCGGCGCGTATTCTGCTCATCGTGGTTGCCATCGTCGCGGGCGGTCTCGCCGCGTTCCTGGCGACGCGCGGCAACAGCCCTCGTCCTCAGCAAACAGAATCCGCAGCCGTTGAAATTCAGCGCGAAAGCCGCGCTCAGGTTCTTGTTGCCACGAGCGCAATCGGACTTGGCCAGCGTCTTACGGAAGCCGACGTCGGCTGGCAGGATTGGCCAGAGGGCGCCGTGAGATCCGAATTCATTACGGCTGGCGTCGTACCCGACGCTCCCCAGCAGGTGGCGGGCTCGGTCGCCCGGTTCGAATTCTTTCCCGGTGAGCCGATCCGCGAAGCCAAATTGGTCAATTCGACGCAAGGGTATCTTTCTGCCGTCATCGGTCAGGGCATGCGGGCCGTTTCCGTCTCCGTCAATCCCGACTCTGCATCGGGCGGCTATATTGTCCCCAATGACCGCGTCGATATCGTTCTTACCCGTTCTGGTGGTGACTATTCAGAGACCATTCTTTCCAACATTCGCGTTCTGGCCATTGGAACGCGTCTTGGTGAGGCCGGCACGACGGGCGGGCAGGTCGATCCAGACAACCCGTCCTCCCAGGTCTTTGAAAGCGCCGAAGTAGCTACGCTCGAGGTCACGCCTGCCCAGTCGGAAACCATACTGCAGTCAGGGTCGATCGGTCGGTTGACACTGGTTTTGCGCTCGGTCGTCGATTTCGCGCAGACCGCCCCCGATGACGATGTCGGAAGCCAGACGGTAAAGCTCATCCGCTACGGTCAGTCGCAGTCGTTCACATCCAGCGCCCCGCGCAACGCGCCACCTTCAGGCACATCGGTTTCTGCTCTGGACAACCCAGCCGATCCAATTGCGCCGGCCCAGCCGTCGTCGCCCGTCATCGAGGTCAGATAGATGCTCTTCGTCACGAAACAGCCTTTCGCCGCTCGATTCGATCTGATGCGAGCCCTGATGCTGGGCCTGCTGCTGATGGCCCTCTCGGCTGCTATGCCGGTTCTGGCGGCCACCTCGCCGCATTTGCGTATAGCCCAAAGCGAGATGGGGCGTACGCAATACGTGGAAATCGGGGTCAACAAGTCTATCATCATCGATCTGCCCGCCGAAGCAGGCGAGGTCATCGTTTCCCAACCAAACGTCGCCAACGCCCTTATGCGGACGCGCACCCGAGCTGTTATTCAGGGCATTGCCGCTGGCGAGACCAACATCCTGTTTCTCGATTCCTCGGGTGCCGGCATTGCGGTGATCGAAATTTCCGTAGCCCAGGATTCGTCGGGCCTTGCAGCAACGATCAACCGTCTGCTCCCCGGATCCCGCGTGCAGGTCCAATCGTTTGCAAGTTCAGTCATTCTCTCGGGTGATGTTCAGTCCGGCGATGACATGGAAAAGGCTGTGGCTATTGCAGCGCAATACGTCGGCGGCGAAGCCAATGTTACCTCGGTTATTAACGTCGCAGGTGGCCAACAGGTGGCGCTCAAGGTCGTTGTGGCCGAGATCAAACGCGACGCTGCGCAGGCCTTGGGCATAAATCTGTCAGGCTCGCTATCGGTTGGGGCGCTCAACCTGGGCATAAATTCGGTACCCGAAACCGGGGATTCGGCGGGAAGCTATTCGGGCGACTTCAGCCAGGGCAGCTTATCCATCGACGCCTCGCTGCAGGCGCTCCAGAGCCAGAACGCCTTGCGGCTGCTTGCTGAACCGGTGCTCACTGCAATGTCGGGGCAACAGGCAGATTTTCACGTGGGCGGTGAACTTCCAATCCGCGTCGTCAGTGATGGCGAAACGAGCTATGACTATAAAGAGTATGGCATACGGCTCAATTTCACCCCGACAGTGCGCTCCAACGGCATGATCGGGCTTGAGGTCAACACCGAGGTTTCAGAAATATCCGATACGATTTCTGGAGCGCTCAATAGGCGCAGCGCCTCGACTTCGGTGGAGCTTCCTGCTTATCAGACACTCGCCATTGCCGGGCTGCTTGAAGAGCGCACACGCCGCCAGATCAATGAACTGCCCGGGCTCGGTAGCATCCCGATTCTCGGCGCTCTGTTCCGGTCTTATGAATACAGCACCTCCCAAACAGAACTCGTGATCCTCGTCACGCCTGTCATAGCGCAACCAAGCGTGGCCCCGGTCGCGACGCCGGACGATTTCTACCAGCCGTCATCGAACGCTGAGGCGATGTTCCTCGGGCGCATGGAGACCATGTACGGGGTCGGCGGTGCCGAGGGCGGGCAGTTCCGCGGCTCGGTGGGCTTCATGCTCGATTGATCCTTTGGCTCCGGCATGCTGCCGGGGCACCCTTTTTGAGACGTCCCGCTTGGGGTAGAAACGATGAACTTTATCGACAACGATGATCGTGCCAATGCATCCGAGACGCCCACTGAGACAGTGAGCGGGGCCCGGCTGATCCCGCGCATTACGATCCAGGCATTCTGTGAGCACTCACAGACCGCTCAGGTCATCGAAGACACGACCCACGACCGGCGAATGTCAAAGGTGGCCCTCACCACGCATAATGGCGGCCTGGAGGGTGCGGTTGAAACCTACCGCACCAATCCCACGCCCAACCTCATTGTCGTTGAAACGACGCTGCCCGCAGACCAGATCGAAAGCGCTCTGGGAAAACTGGCAGAGGTGTGCGACGCCTCGACGCGCGTCATCGTCATCGGGCATGTCAACGATGTGATGCTCTACCGCAGCCTCATCCGCGCCGGCGTGTCCGAATACCTGGTCATGCCCGCCTCTAGCGCAACGATCATCAACGCGATAACCGACCTGTTCGCCTCCGAGGGTGCTGCGCCGATCGGCCGGTCCATGGGTTTCATTTCCGCCAAGGGCGGGGCCGGGGCGTCCACGGTGGCGCATAATGTCGCCTGGGCCATCGCCCGGTCCATCCGTCAGGATGTACTGGTTGTCGATCTCGATCTCCCGTTCGGCACAGCCGGGCTCGATTTCAACCAGGATCCGCCCCAGGGTATTGCCGACGCGGTTTATGCCAGCGACAAGATGGACGCGGTGATGCTGGACCGCCTGATGAGCAAGGCGGCAAATCACATATCCCTCCTTGCCGCACCGGCCACGCTCGATCGCGCTTACGATTTGTCCGAGCGCAGTTTCGAGCAGGTCATCGAATTGAGCCAGAAGACCGTGCCCGTTGTCATTCTCGATATACCGCATCTGTGGACGAGTTGGGTGCGCCACACCTTGGCTGCCGTCGACGAGGTGGTGATCGTGGCCGAGCCCGATCTTGCCAATTTGCGCAACGCCAAGGCCATCGCAGACGCGGTCAAGGCAATGCGTCCGGGCGAAAGTGACCCGATTATCGTGGTCAACAAGACCGGTGTCTCCAAGCGGCCCGAGATTCCAGCGGCCGAGTTCGCCTCATCCATCGAATGCCGCCTTGCCGCCCAGATCGGCTTCGAGCCGGCGTTGTTCGGGACCGCCGCCAACAACGGTCAGATGGTTGCGGAGGTTTCAGCGACGCACAAGGTCAACGACATTTTTCGCTCGCTTGGTCTGGAACTGACCGGGCGGTCCAGTGCCGAAGCGGGCAGCCGCCCCTCAGGTATTCGTATCCCCGACCTGTTCCGCATGCGTAAGCGGGCATAGTCACAAGGAAGGCTTCACACGATGTTCGGCAAGCGTGCGAGTTTCGGCGGCAATACTCAGCCGGCCCCGAGCCGTCCGGCGCCTCCTCCCGAGGCGGCAGAGCCTGAGTATGCCCGCTCTCAGCCTGCCGGTGCTTCGCTGGAGGCTCCGAGACCGGGACGGACGGAAGAGGCCGAAGTCGCCGAACCCAGCGGTCGCGACAAGAACTACTTCCAGACCAAATCTTCGATCTTTTCGGCACTGATCGATTCCATCGATCTGTCTCAACTCGCCGCGATGGATCAGGATTCGGCGCGCGAGGAAATTCGCGACATCGTCGCCGAAATCATCGCGCTCAAGAATTTCGTCATGTCGATTTCCGAGCAGGAAGACCTGCTCGACGACATCTGCAACGACGTCCTCGGCTATGGCCCGCTCGAGCCGCTGCTGGCGCGTGACGACATTGCGGATATCATGATCAACGGGTCGCAGCGCTGCTACATCGAAGTCAGTGGACGTGTGAAACTGACCAATGTGCGCTTCCGTGACGATGCCCATCTCATGAACGTTTGCCAACGCATCGTGAGCCAGGTTGGCCGCCGCGTCGACGAATCCTCACCCATTTGCGACGCGCGTCTGCCCGATGGTTCTCGTGTGAACGTTATCGCACCCCCGCTTTCGATCGACGGGCCCACGCTCACCATTCGTAAGTTCAAAAAAGACAAGCTGACCCTTCCGCAGCTGGTCAAGTTCGGCTCGATTTCTCCAGACGGTGCAGAAGTGCTGCGCGTCCTGGGCCGCGTGCGTGCCAACGTCCTGATTTCGGGTGGTACCGGTTCGGGCAAGACCACGCTGCTCAACTGTCTTACCGCCTTCATCGACAAGGACGAGCGCGTCATCACCTGCGAGGATTCGGCGGAACTGCAGCTTCAGCAGCCCCATGTGGTGCGCCTCGAAACCCGCCCGCCCAATCTTGAGGGCGAGGGCGAGGTTACCATGCGTGAGCTGGTCAGGAACTGTCTGCGTATGCGTCCCGAACGGATCATCGTCGGCGAAGTCCGTGGCCCTGAAGCATTCGATCTGCTTCAGGCTATGAATACCGGCCACGATGGCTCCATGGGCACGCTGCACGCCAACTCCCCGCGTGAAGCCCTGTCCCGACTTGAATCCATGATCACCATGGGCGGGTTTGCGCTCCCCAGCCGCACCATCCGCGAGATGATCGTATCGTCGATCGACGTGATCGTTCAGGCCGCCCGCCTGCGCGACGGTTCGCGCCGCATCACGCACATATCCGAGGTGCTGGGCATGGAAGGCGACGTCATCGTCACACAGGACGTGTTCCTCTATGACATCATGGGCGAAGACGCCAACGGCGCCTTGCTCGGCCGCCACCGTTCGACCGGCATCACCAAGCCCCAGTTCACCGAGAAAGCCCGATACTTCAACGAGGAGATAGCGCTGGTCGAAGCGCTCGAGCGGGCCAATGTCGAACAACACGAACTGATGCGCTGACCATGAGCCCCCTCGTCCTCGCCATTCTTGTCCTGGTCTGCATCGGCGCACTTGGCGTTGCATTCGTGCCCGCGCTGGCGGGTTCGAGCAGGGCCGACAAACGCATGAAGGCACTGCAGGCCGATGTGCAGGTGCGCCGGCAAACTGTCACTGCCGACAAGACCAAAGAAACGCGCCGCCGAACGGTACAGGACGCGCTCAAGCAACAATCTGACCAACTCACCGCGCGGCGCGCCAAGAAGACCCTGAAACACAGGATATTCCAGGCTGGCCTCAAAACGTCTTTGAAGGTCTGGATACGCAACTCCATAATTCTGGGTGTTGTGCTGTTTGCCATCCTCACGGTCGTGCAGGTTCCGCTTCTCTATGCGGCGGTTATTGCCGCTGCGGGCGCCTATGTCGTGCCCAACATCTATCTCGGCTTCAGGCGCAAGAGATATCAGGCCGCCTATCTCGACGAATTGCCGAACGCCGTCGAGGCTATTGTTCGCGGCGTTCGGGCGGGCATGCCGCTCAACGATTCCATTCGGCTTGTTGCGCGGGAGGTCAAGCAGCCGGTGAGATCTGAATTCATGCGCGTCCTTGATCAGCAGTCAGTGGGCAAGAGCATGGCCGAGGCGGTTCCCGTGCTTTTTGATCGCGTGCCTCTATCTGAAGTCAATTTCTTCATCGTTGTGATCACCGTCCAGCAGCAGTCAGGCGGCAATCTGTCCGAGGCCCTGTCTAACCTCGCGATTGTTTTGCGCAATCGCAAGAAGATGAAAGCCAAGGTCAAGGCCATGAGCTCTGAAGCCAAGGCCTCGGCGATGATCATCGGCGCACTGCCTGTTTTTGTCGTGGGCGCGGTCTCGGTCGTCAGCCCGAACTATCTCGCGCCGCTTCTGTCCACAAGCGCCGGTATGATCTGCCTGGGCGTTGCAGCGGGCATGATGATGGCCGGTGCGTTCGTGATGAACCGCATGATCCAGTTCGATTACTAGGAAAGATTTGCGCGTGAGCCTCGCTGACCAGATCGTAAACCCTGACTTCCTTATCGCGATCTTCGCTGCGATCTCTGCGGCGGCGATCGTCTTTACGTTTGGTTCGCAGATATTCGAGCGGGTAGAGCGCAAAGACCGCATGAAGAAAGTGGCCATAGAGCGCGAACAGATGCGGGCTCGCGAAATGGCGCGCCTGCGCAATCAGGCTGATGGCAAGGAAAACGCACGGGGCAACATTCGTGGCGTCGATGCACGGTCATACATGAAATCCACCGTCGAACGGTTCTCGCTCCAGAAAGCGTTCGTGGATGAAAACACCATGGATCGCCTGGCTCAGGCGGGATTGCGTGGGCAGGGAGAGTTGACCAAGCATCTGTTCCTGCGCTTTGTCACACCCTTCCTTCTTTTTGCAATCGGTGCCCTCTACCTGATTTTCATAATCCCCGGCGGCCGCCCGGTTTTTATCAATCTGACCTATGCGGTCGGCGTTGGGCTTGTTGGGGCCTATATCCCCGTTCTGATGCTGCGCAACAGAATACAGAAGCGTCAGCAATCGATCAGGAAGGCTTGGCCCGATGCACTCGATCTTGTCCTTTTGTGCGTAGAATCGGGCATGTCGATCGAGCATGCCATCAAGCGCGTTGCCAAAGAAATCGGACTTCAGAGTGTTGAGCTCGCCGAGGAAATGACACTGACAACTGCCGAACTATCCTTTCTCGAAGACCGGACCCGCGCCTACGACAATCTGGCCCGGCGTACCGGGATCGATGGTGTGCGGTCGGTGATGACGGCGCTGATCCAGGCCGAACGTTACGGGACGTCGGTCGGTCAGGCTTTGCGTGTCATGGCCGAGGAAGGGCGCGACGGGCGCATGATGGAAGCCGAAAAAAAGGCAGCCGCTTTGCCGCCCAAGATGACAGTACCGCTGATCGTCTTTTTCCTGCCGGTCCTTTTTATTATCATCATGGCGCCGGCCATCATCACGGTAACCTCGCTTTGAACTGACGCAGCGCCGTGGCAGCGCCGGCAGATCAGGCCGGGGTATCGTTGCGGATGGTTTGCCACCGGTCTTGCTGGGTCAGGAGCGCACGGATGTAATCCATGTTGGCCTGGACCTGCTCGGGTGGCAGTTCTGCCGCATAGAGGGCGCGGGCGGCTTCGAACTGGCCCTGCAGGCCGAGGACGAGGGCCAGGTTCTGGCGCACCTTCGAGGTAGAGCCGGGCAGGGAGGCCGCCTGTCGCAAATGCGCTTCGGCCTGAATAAGCTCGCCCGTCATGGCATAGGAAAGTCCCAGATTGGCATGCAGCCGCGCTTCCTGCGGCGCCAGAAGCAATGCCTGCCTGTACGCCTGCCGTGCTTCGGCCGGGCGGCCCATCTGGTCGAGGATGGCACCCCGAACCGAGAGCGCATCCCAGTCCGGCGTTACGGGGTTCATGGCGTTGTCGACGACCCGGAGCGCTTGCTCGAACCTGCCGGCGGCAGACAGTGCCTTGGCATAGGCCAAGCCGACTTCGGCGTCTCCATGATGAACTGATATGAGATTTTCGAGCACGGTCACGGCAGGTTCGGTCTGACCAGCGGCCCGCAGAGCGGCGGCATAGTGGATGCCGAGCACCTTGTTGCGCGGGTCCTGCGCATAGCGCTGGGAAAGATCGGCGACGCTTGCCTGGATCTGCGGTCCGGAAAGATTGGCGTAGTCGGCGTTCAGCGCTCCGGTGCGATTCGTGGCGCATCCAGCCAGAGCGATGGTGGCGACGCTCGCCAGCAACACCAAACCAACTCTGCCCATTCCAACCCCCGGAGCCCTATGCTCGGCCGTAACAAATCCCTTCCAGAAGTAATTCATTAACCCTAACGCCCGGTTAAGCGAGTGTTGGCTCGATTGCGGTCTTGGGGCACTGCCGCTACAAACGGCATTGTTCCTGACTCGGAGTTTTTCATGCCCACGACCCTGCCCATAATCTGTGTAGCCGAAAACGGCGTCGACGCCGCCGACCTTAGCGAGGCGCACAAGGCATGGGCGAAGAGCAATGGCTTTACCGGTCAATCGGGTAAACTTCTGGCCCTGCCCGACGAGACGGGTCAGATTGGGGCGCAGCTTTTCGGTCTGGGTGCCGATGCCAACCGCTCGGCTTTGGTTCTGGGTCTTGCAGCATCCGCGCTCTCGGCGGGCACATACCGGCTCGAGGGTGAATACGGCGATCCCACGCTGGCGGCCCTGGGCTTTCGGCTGGGGGCTTACGGGTTCGATCGGTATGCCAAAGCCAAGGAACGCCCAACGCTTGAACTGCCCAAGGCAGCCGACGCAGCTGAAATCGAAACCCTTGTAACCTCGGCGTTCATCGCTCGCGATCTGGTCAACACTCCGGCCAACGATCTCGGACCGGATGCCCTGGAGGCATGGATCGTCGCATTTGCAGAGACGCATGGAGTTGAGACCAATGTCGTTCGCGGCGATGATCTTCTGGCGCAGAATTTCCCGATGATCCATGCGGTCGGCCGGGCCAGCGATCAGGCGCCGCGGCTGGTCGATTTCTCATGGGGTGATGCCGCACATCCCAGACTGACACTCGTGGGCAAAGGCGTCACCTTCGACACGGGCGGGCTCAACATCAAGCCCGGCAATTCCATGGCGCTGATGAAAAAGGACATGGGCGGAGCAGCCAACGTGCTCGGCCTGGCCAACGCCATCATGACCGCCGGCATCAAGGTTCGGCTGCGGGTGCTCATTCCTGTCGTTGAAAACTCTATAGCCGGCAACGCGTTCCGGCCGGGGGACGTGCTGCCATCGCGCAAGGGGCTGACTGTCGAGATCGGCAATACCGACGCCGAGGGGCGTTTGATCCTTGCCGACGCGCTGGCCCTGGCCGACGAGGAGGATCCGGACCTCATCATCGATATGGCGACCCTGACCGGTGCGGCCCGAGTTGCGCTCGGCCCCGACCTGCCGCCTGTCTATGCCCGTGATGAGGCCTTTGCGAAGACCGTTGTCGACCATGGCATGGCAATCGACGACCCGCTGTGGCCCATGCCGCTGTGGAACGGCTACGACAAGTTGCTCACCTCGAAGATCGCCGATGTCAATCACATTTCAACCGGCGGACTGGCCGGATCGATCACCGCCGCCCTGTTTCTCAACCGGTTCGTTAAACCGCAAACCGAGTGGATGCACTTCGATATTTTCGCTTGGTCACCCGAGCCGCGGCCGGGTCGTCCATTTGGCGGTACCGACCACGGCATTCGCGCTCTCTATAGCGCACTAAAGGACCGCTACGGTCAGTAACCGCGGCCCCTGTCGACAATGTTGCGCAATGGCTTGCCGGCCCGATGGTCGGCAATGATCTGCGAGAAATAGCGCACCCCGCTCTGCTCGTTGGATATTGCCGCAATGTGCGGCGTGATAAAGCACGTCTCGATCTCCCACAGCGGGCTGGTACGGGGCAGGGGCTCGACTTCGAAAACGTCGAGGCTGGCCGCGCCAAGCGTGCCGTCGTTGAGAGCGGCAACGATGTCGGCTTCCTTCTGGTGGCCGCCACGGGCCGCGTTGATCAGCACCGGTCCACCCACCAGCCGGCCTCTGCGCAGCGCCTTGAAGTTTTTCATGTTCAAAATGCCGCGCGTTTCCTCGGTCAGCGGCAAAAGGCAGACAAGAATGTCGGTGGCGGCCAGGAAGTCGTCAAACCGCGTATCCCCGGCAAAACCCTCCACACCGTCTATTGATTTGGCGGAGCGGCTCCATCCATTGACGGCAAAGCCGATGGCCCTGAGCTTTTGCGCGGCATCGGTTCCAAGTACGCCCAGGCCCATGATGCCCACCGCGATTTCATGGCTCGCCGGAGGATAGAGTTGGCTCCAGACCCTGGCCTTCTGGTGTGCCGCATAGCGCGTGAAGAGCCGCTGATGCATGGTCACCTGCGAGATCACATAGTCGCTCATGCAATGGGTGAGTTCGTCATCGACAAATCGGATGACTGGAATTTCGGGGAGCGCTGGGTGCTCGAGGAGCGCATCGACACCGGCACCCAGGGAAAGCACAGCTTTGAGATTATCGAGGCCCTCGAAAGCGTCAGGCGCTGGCTTCCAGACAAATATGTACTCGATCTCGGTGGGGTCGAATTCCTCGCTCCGCGTTACGACGCGATAGCCGGGCATCGCTTCACGGAATCCCTTCGCCCAGCCCGCCTCGTCGATGCCGGTCAAATGCAACAAAAGGGCCATTAAAACTCTCCCGGGTGCTGTTCAAGAAAAAGGCCGCACCAGATGGCGCGGCCGAAATTATTTTTCGTCGCTCAGCAGGCCATCACTGGGCTGCTGGCTGACCTTCGTCCGCAGCAGCGTCTTCGGTTTGCGGCTCTTCGGCGTCGATCACCACGGGATCGTCGCCTTCCGCGGCTTCCTCGAGATTGAGTTCCTGGACTTCCTCGACGACCGGTTGCTCGGCCGGAGTATCTTCTGCCGCGGCGCCACCACTGGTGAGCTCGATCGGATTGTCCGAAATCGAATTGAGGAACACGATCACCGCTGCGCGATCCTCGACATTGGCAAGGCCAGGAAAGCTCATCCGCGTACCCTGCGCAAATTCGCCGGGATTCTCAAGGAACGCGCTGAGGTTTTCAGGTGTCCATGTCTCGCCTTCTGCACCGAGGGAAGCCAACGCGTCCGAATACGAATAACCCTCGTGACGGGCGATCTCCGCTCCGACGACGTTGTGGATGCCTGGCCCGACGCGGTTAGCGTTCGCAGGCGAATAATCGTGGCAAGCCTGGCAACGAACGATCAATGCTTCGCCGTCTTCTGGTGTTACGGCGGCCAATGCAGCGGTCAATTCGTCCTCTACGGGCGCCTCATCTCCGCCCTCGCCTTCGGCGGGTGCAGCCTCTTCCTCGGCCGGAGCTTCGGGAAGTGGGAACGGGTCGTCGGAGTTCTCACGCAGGAATGCAATGAGGTTGGCACGGTCATCGGGGTTAGACAGGCCAGCGAAGCTCATCTTGGTGCCGGGCGCATAATTGCGCGGGCTCTCAAGGAACGCGTCGAGGTGCTCGTAGTCCCAGATTTCGCCGTTGGCGCCAAGCGTCGCCAGGGCATCTGAATACGCAAAGCCCTCATGGCCGGCGATGGGGTGGCCAACCACGCCGTAGATGCCCGGCCCCGTGCGGTTCTCGTTTGACGGAGAGTAATCGTGACACGACTGACAGCGGGTAATCAGGCTGGCGCCTTCTTCCGCAGACGCTGTTTGCATGCGCGCCGCGATCGAGGGCACGCCGGGTGCCTCCTCGCCGCCGCCTTCGCCTTCGGCAGCCGGTTCCGGCAACGCATAGTCAGCCCCGCGTCCCTCGATGGGAGCGTAGATCTCGTCAGCGATGAAGCTGACACCCATCACAAAGACCAAGGTGCCCAGAATGGCGCCAAAAATCTTGTTGAGTTCAAATGAATTCATAACCTCGGTCTCTCCGTACCGTTATCCCCGCCCGAGCGCCGGCAGCAGAACGCAAAACACGGGCCCTCGATCAGCGATCCGGGATGCAGGGGCGTTTCCACCCTTGCGCCAAAGCCACGGATTCGACCGTCAAGCCCGCGCGCGGACCATATAATGGAAGCATCGGCCCACGCAACCGCCATAGGCCGGGTGCGACAATCCCGCAAGCC
>DDGC01000020.1 GCA_002337455.1 Rhizobiales bacterium UBA1912
CCGATGGCCTTTTCGCCATTGGCAGAGATCGTGCCGACCTGAGCGACTTCGCTCGTGTTCGAGATCTTGACGGCCTTGGTCGCCAGGTTCGAGATCACTTCGACGACGGCCAGATCGATGCCGCGCTTGAGATCCATCGGGTTCATGCCGGCAGCGACGGCCTTGACGCCTTCGTTGACGATCGACTGAGCCAGAACGGTCGAGGTGGTGGTGCCGTCACCGGCGATGTCGTTGGTCTTGGAGGCCACGGTGCGCAGCATCTGTGCGCCCATGTTTTCGAACTTGTCTTCAAGTTCGATTTCCTTGGCAACGGTCACGCCGTCCTTGGTGATGCGCGGTGCGCCGAACGACTTTTCGATGACCACGTTGCGGCCCTTGGGGCCGAGCGTCACCTTGACCGCATTGGCCAGGATGTTGACGCCGCGCAGCATCTTGTCGCGGGCTTCGGTCGAGAATTTGACTTCTTTGGCAGCCATTTAATTCTGCTCCTTGCAAGAAATGAAAAAGGGCGGAAGAGGCGGCAGGAGCGTTTCCAGGAAAAGCAAGAACCGGTTTTCCGGCTCGGAAACGCGACCGGCCATAATTAGCCTTCGATCACGCCCATGATGTCGGACTCTTTCATGATCAGCAGGTCTTCGCCGCCAACCTTGACTTCGGTGCCGCTCCACTTGCCGAACAGAACGCGATCGCCTTCCTTGACGTCGAGGGCAACAACCTTGCCGCTGTCGTCACGGGCGCCCGGGCCCACGGAGACGATGACGCCTTCGGAGGGCTTTTCCTTGGCGGTATCGGGGATGATGATGCCGCCAGCGGTTTTTTCCTCGCTGTCGACGCGGCGGACCACAACGCGGTCATGCAGGGGACGGAAGCTCATGGTCGCTCCTTTGGAACGTAAAGTTGAGATGTAATTTCCTCCGCTATTAGCACTCTAGTGTTAAGAGTGCTAGCAGCATGTCGTGCAGATAGGAGAGGGGGGTGCGCAAGTCAAGAATGTCGCATGCAAAAAATTTTGCATCGCGGACAGGGGCTTGTTATGCCGTTGCGCGATTTGCATGCGCGACGCGTTCATGCGGACATAAAAAGACGAGACGATGACAGAATTGGAAAACATGTCCGCACAAGAATGGAATCCGCCGACCCTGTCGGTCATCGTCCCCACCTTCAATGAACGCGACAACATTGCCCCGCTTATCGAAAAGCTCGAGGCAGCGCTCGCAGGCACCAGTTTTGAAGTCATCATCGTCGATGACAACAGCCCGGACGGGACGGCGGACCTTGCCAAGCAGATAGCGACGCAAAAATCCCACGTCAGATGCATCCATCGCATCGGGCGGCGCGGCCTGTCATCGGCCTGCATCGAAGGCATGGCGTCCTCGGCGGCAGAGTTCGTGGCGGTTATCGATGCAGACCATCAGCATGACGAGGCAATTCTTCCCCAGATGCTGCAAGAGGCCCGCCACGGGGCCGATATTGTCGTCGGCTCACGCTACATTGGAGAAGGCAGTTCCCAGGACGGCTTTTCCGCCAGCCGCCAGAAGGGCTCCGAGTTGGCAACGCGGCTCTCGGGCGTTCTCACCGGCAAGGCTCTATCCGACCCGATGAGCGGGTTTTTCCTGCTCCGCCGGTCGCTGTTCAATGAAATCGTGCCGCGCCTTTCGCGTGAAGGCTTCAAGATCCTGCTCGACATCATTGCCACGGGCAACCGTCAGCTCAAGCGCAAGCTGGTTATCACCGAGGTGCCCTACACCTTCCGCCCGCGCTTTGCCGGCGAAAGCAAGATGAGTGCGCTGGTCGTTGCCCAGTTTCTGGGGTTGATCGTGTCGCAGATTTCCCGTGGCATTCTGCCCACCAGCTTTCTTCTGTTTTCGCTGGTCGGTGCGTCGGGCGTCGTGGTCCACCTCTCGGTGCTGACCTTTGCCTTCGAAGTTCTCAATTTCAACTTCGCCAACAGCCAGTTGGCGGCAACGCTGGTCGCCATGACCACCAACTACCTGCTCAACAACGAATTGACCTACGCCGACAAGAAGCTGACCGGCCGCCGCTTCTGGACGGGGCTTTTGAGTTTCTATCTTGTCTGCAGCTTCGGCACGCTGGCCAATGTCTCTGTGGCCAGCATGCTGTTTGAGACCAACATGGCCAATTTCATCGTCGCCGGCATCGCCGGTGCGGTGATGAGCGTGGTCTTCAATTATGCGGTCACCCGCATCTTTACCTGGCGGTGAACCATGACCTCGCGTGATCGCATCGGCCCTTTCACACCGGGTCAGGCCACCCTCGTCCTTATCGCCGTCACGCTCATCCTGCGCGTCATCGGTGGTGCGGTGGTCGGCTGGGGCACCGGCGAGGCCTACTACCTTGCCTCGGCCCGCCAGTTCCATCTGAGCTATTTCGATCAGCCGCCCCTCTCGCTCTGGACCATCTGGGCAACGCTGCAATTGACCGGGTCCGACAACCTTCTTGTCATCCGCTTTCCCTTCATCCTTATGTTTGCGGTGTCGACCTGGCTGGTCTTTGATATCGTCAGGCGCATCCATTCCCCGCTCGGCGGCTTTTTTGCAGCGCTGATCGTCAATGCCTGCGTGCTCTTTTCGCTGTCCATCGGCTCTTGGACGCAGCCCGACGCGCCCATGGTGTTGTTCTGGCTCGCCACAATCCGCGTGCTCATCGAAATTTTTTTCGGCAAGGGCGCCCAGCGGCCGTTCCTCTATTGGGGCCTTGCCGGGATATTTCTCGGCCTCACATTCCTATCGAAATATCACGCGGCCTTTCTCGTCGGCGGCACTGGCCTGTTCATCCTCTTCAATTCCACCCAGCGCCGCTGGCTGACCCATCGCGCGCCATGGCTGGCGTTGGTGATTGCGCTGGCCATCTTCTCCCCGGTGCTCATCTGGAATGCGCAGAACGATTGGGTATCCTTCGGTTTCCAGGGGGGTAGGGCACTCGCCGAATCCGGTCTGCGCTGGGATGGGTTCGTCCGCATGATCTGGGGGCAGTTGCTCTATATGGTCCCCTGGCTGGCGGTTCCCGCGCTCTATATTGGCGCGCGCGCGCTGGCCGCCGGACCGCGCGGTCAGTTTCCCTCCGGTGCTGAGCCCGGCGCCGCCGCGCTCTTTGCCTATATCGGCTGGCCGATCGTTATCTTTTTCACTCTCGTCGCCCTCTGGTCAGACACCCAGTTCCATTTCCATTGGCAGGCACCGGGCTATCTGATGCTGTTCATGCTCATGGGCGCCTGGGCGGCCAGTCGAGACGGTAGGGCCATCCGCATTTGGCTGTTCGGCTCTGCAATAGCGACGCTTCTCATTCTCTCCCTGCTCGTTTCCCACGCCGCCACCGGCTGGGCACGGGCCGTGTTTCCGGGCGATTGGGAAGACCCGACTGCGCTGCAGCTCCCATGGATCGAACTTGGCGAAGCGCTCGACGCGCGTGGCGCATTTGGGCAGGGCGAATTGTTCGTCGCCGGCACCAACTGGATCGATTGCGGCTATATCGACACCCAGATCTCCGGGCGCCTCCCGCTTGCGTGTTTCGGCAGCGACCCCCGCAATCTCGAATTCAATTTCGACGCGCGGGCCCATGTTGGCTGGAACGCCTATATCGTTGCCCAGAATGCCAATACCGATCGGGTGCCCAGCGCATATTCGGACAATTTCGACAGCATCGAACACCTCGGCACCATAGGTATTGCGCGCAATGGCGTTACCGAGCTGGGCAATATTCAGCTCTATTATGCTCAAGGGTACAAAGGCGACTGAACGGCGAGGGCCATGAACCATGCTTGAGATGGTTTTCGAAACAGGCGTTATCGATTGGCGCGGCCCGGCCCCCTTCTTCTTCGCGCCCGTCCCGGACCGTTATTCCAACGATATCCGCAGTGCGGCAAAGCTCGTAAGCTATGGCTGGGGCGTGATCCCGGTTTCGGCCAGCATCGGTGGCGTCGACTTCACCACCTCGCTGTTTCCCAAGGACGGCAACTACCTCTTGCCGCTCAAAGATGCCGTAAGGAAAAAATGCGGCATAACCGCCGGCGACACGATCACCGTCGAAATGACAATTGGGCCAGGCGAAGGCTAAGGAGTGCGGTCAGAAAAAGTTGCAGACTTTTCGCTTCGACCGCGCGACCACTCAACCTAAGCCGCGCCTTCGCGCTCCCAGCCAAGCCGCTTGCGATAGATCGTCGACGGGCTGATCTCGAGCGCCGCGGCGGCGCGCGCAATGTTACCGCCGAAAGCACCCAGCGCGTCCTCGATGATCTTCTGTTCCTGCTGCCACATGGGCAGGATGTCGGGCAGGGGACCGTTTGCGATCACCGGAATCTCATAGGCATCCCGCGATTCGATATCGGCGGCCAGCACCATCTGCGCGGTGACCGTGCCGCCGTCGAACATCACGACGATGCGGCGCACCAGATTCTGAAGCTGGCGTACATTGCCCGGCCATTCGCGGGCCACGAACAAATTGGCGACATCGGGCGCAAACCCGACGAACCCCTTGCCCTCTTCCTTGGCGAACGAGGCAAGAAAGTTCTGCGCCAGGGGCATGATATCGCCCGGCCGCTGCCGCACGGGCGGCAGGTGGATGGGCAGCACGTGCAGGCGATAGAACAGATCCTCGCGGAATTTCTTCTCGCTCACCAGTTGCATCGGATTGCGGTTGGTTGCGCAGATCACCCGCACATCGACGGGCCGCGCCACCGATTCCCCGACCCGCGTAATCGTTCCCGTCTGCAAAAACCGCAGCAGTTTCGATTGCAGGGCGAGATCCATTTCCCCAACTTCATCGAGAAACAGCGTGCCGCCATCGGCCATTTCGATGGCGCCCTTGCGGTCTTCGTGAGCGCCCGTATAGGAGCCTTTGACCGCGCCGAACACTTCCGATTCCATCAGTTCGCGCGGGATGGCGCCGGCATTGATTGCGATGAAGCGCTTCTTGGCCCGCGGGCTGCGCTTGTGCAGCGCTTCGGCCGTCACTTCCTTGCCGGTCCCGCTCTCCCCGGTGATGAATACCGGCGCGGCGGACGGCGCAATGCGCAGGATCTGGTCATAGATCGCCTGCATCTGCGGCGTCGTTCCAACGAACCCTTCGAAATCGGGACGCTTTTCGACGAGTGCATCGCACACCATGGCGCGCGCCTTGCCGTGGCGCTGGCCGAGTTCACCCAGCCGCGACGCAAGGACCGGCCCTGAAACCGGCAATGGCAGATAATCGTGAGCCCCGGCCCGCATCGCGGCAACCGCCAGCGACACCGATCCGCCATCGGAAAGCGCAATGATCAGCGCACCATCCGATGCTGCAGCCAGCGCGCCAAACGCGGCTTCCTCGTCGCGCGAAACGCCCTCGAGGCTCTCGGTTTCTGCCAGGATAACGTCGAAGCGTTCGGCCTTGAGGCGGCGCAGCGCCTGTTGCCCGCTGGTGCAGTGCACAAGCGTGATGGCTTGCCCCCATTGGCCGAAAATGGCCGACATGGTGGCGCGCGCCCGCTCGGGCGAACACTCGATCAGCAACAGATTTACATCTGCGTCCGACGGGTTTCCATCACGCATCAGGCGGCTTCTCCTTGCCAGATGAGGCTCAACTCTTCGCAGACACTATCAATCCATTAGGGTAAACAAAGGGTTGGCACTCCCGCTTTTTAGTCGCCAGCGGGAGTGCTAAACCTTTAAATAAAGCCGAATTTGATTCCCGCAGGGGGCGTTGAGCCGGGTGCAAAATCTGGTGTTGATTTTTGTTGGGGTCTGCGGCGCTGCCATCGGCGCAGCGGCCTATTTTGCCCTCGGCTTCACCCCCATTGAAGCGGTGCTTCTGGCCGTGGTCATCGCGCTTGGCGGCGTGGTGGTCGAGGAGCGCAAGGCACGCCGCCGCGCCTTCGCCCGGCTCGAACGGGGCGTCGAGGAAATGGGCCATCTCCTGGCCACCGACGCCAAGGCCGGCCAGGTCCTCAGCCAGCGCGTCAACGCCCTCGTCGATCTCGAACTGGGCCCGCGCCTCGATGTCATCGAAGCCGATATGAGCGTTCTGGGCACCGTGGTCCGCCAGGTCGCCGAAGCGGTCTCGGACCTTGAAACCGCCCAGGCCGCCTCCGCCCCGGCCCGAAGGGACGACCGCGAACCCGCCCCGCCCGAACGCAGCGCCCCCACCATCGCCCTCGATGAGGTCAAGCGCGCCCTCGACGAGGGCCGGCTGATCCACCACGCCCGCCCCATCCTCACGCTGCCCCAGCGCAAGGTTCACGCCTTCGATATGGTGCCGCGCCTGCAGATCGATGGCCGCCAGCTCGTCGACCCGCCGCAATATATGCCCGTCCCCACCGGCGAGGGCACGGTTGTCCTCCGCCGCATAGACCGCATCTGCGCCGAGGAGGGTATCCGCATCGTGCGCCGGGCGCGCCTGAGCGGCGATCCGGTCCGCCTGCTGATCGATATTTCCCCCGCCAGCCTCGGCGACAAACCGGCGCTCGATCAGACATTGACGCTTCTGGCGGCCAACCGCGCCGTCAATTCCGATATCATCTTTGCGCTGGACTACGAGGAATGGACCGGCCTTTCGCGCCCCGAATCCGACGGTCTGGCAACCCTCGTGCAACAGGGCGTGTTCGTCGCCCTGCGCAACGCGACGACCCTGCGTCTCGATTTCGGTGGCCTCGCCGAAAAAGGCGTGCGCTACATCGAAACCAGCGCCCACGCCTTCCTCAAGACGCCGACCACCCTGACCGACTTCCATTCGTCCGACATCAACGACTATATAAAGCGTTTCGGCATCAATCTCGTCGTCACCGGCCTTGAGAGCGAGAGCGAAATTCTTGCGCTGCTCGACGACGGCATCAAGCTGGCGCAGGGCCCCGTGATGGCAGAAACCGGTCCGCTGCGACCCGATCTGCGCGACGAGGGTGACGACGATCTGCGCCGCGCCGCCGCGCGCTAGAGTATGTACAGATAAAAGCGCCACTTTATCGATTCGGACGCGCGACAAAACAGGACTCCGATAACAAGGAAAACCCATGCCCCCTCTTGCCGGTCCCACTCCCGGTCTTTCCAGCCTCGCCACGCGCTATGGGGCCATCCTTTCCGACGTCTGGGGCGTCCTGCACAATGGCGTCACCCCGCACTGGGACGCCGTGGAGGCGCTGACCCAATTCCGCGCCGGCGGCGGCCGTGTGGTGCTCATCACCAATGCTCCGCGGCCCGGAACCTCGATCATCGCCCAGCTCGATGCCATGGACATTCCGCGCGATGCCTATGACGCGCTGGTCTCCTCGGGCGATGCCACCCGCTCCCTGCTCGAAAACTGGCGCGGCCGCACCGTCGCCCGCGTCGGCCCCGCCGTCGATGACGTGCTGTTCGAGGGCCTCGATCTCACCTTCGGCTCCGACGAGGAAGCGACCGCCGTCGCCGTTACCGATCTCGATACCGACGACGATACCCCTGCCGACTATGCCGACCGCATGGCCATCTGGAAGGCCCGCAATCTGCCGCTGATCTGCGCCAACCCCGACAAGGTCGTCGAGGAAGGCGACCGTATCGTCTATTGCGGCGGCGCGCTGGCCGATGCCTACGAGGATATCGGCGGCCGGGTGATGATGGCGGGCAAGCCCTACAACCCCATCTACGAACAGACCAAGGCTCTGGCCGATGAGGCCGCCGGAAAGCGCTTTGAAAAGAGCGAAGTTCTCGCCATTGGCGATTCCGTGCGCACCGACGCCATGGGCGCCGCCCAGTTCGGCATCGATCTTCTCTTCATCACCGGCTCGATCCACGCCGCCGAACTCGACGCCTTCAACGATCCCCCCGCCCGGCGTGTGTCCGATTTCGTCTCGGTCTCCCGCGCCAATATGGTCGGGTTCATGCCCCGGCTGGTCTGGTAGGCACCCAAGATAGACGCGGCGCGCTTCATCGCAGAAAATCTTCCCGTCGCTCCGGTCCCGGGTCTTCCTCTCATCCGGCTGCACCTTGCCGTGCCGCAAAGCAGGGTCTGGAAACTGGCTCAAGATGGTGTGCCGCCCTATTGGGCTTGGTGCTGGCCGGGCGGGCTGGTTCTGACGCGCCACATCATGGCCAACCCCGAAACTGTGGCGGGCCGTACGGTGCTCGATCTGGGCACCGGCTCGGGCCTTGTCGCCATCGCCGCCGCGCTCAGCGGCGCCAGCCAGGTCGTTGCCTGCGATACGGACGCCAACGCCATCGCCGCGGTCGGGCTAAACGCAGCCCTCAATTCGGTCGCCATCGAGACCCGGCTTGCCGATCTTCTCGATGGCCCCGTGCCGGAGGCGGAAATCATCCTGGTCGGCGACCTCTTTTACGAAAGCGCACTCGCCGAGCGGGTCATCGCGTTCCTCGATCGCTGCCTCGGTGCCGATAGAGAAATCTACGTCGGGGACATCGGTCGCGAGCATTTGCCAAGGGATCGCATGCAGGTCATCGGTTCATACCCGCTGGTCGATTTTGGCGAACCGGCAACGGCACAACCACGCCCCGCACACGCCCGGCGCTATGTTGGCCCAATGGCCTGATCCTCGGGCCTTGCAATCGGAACCACAAAAAGGCAATTTCCGCGCAACTTCACTTGGCCTCACCCAATCCTTCCGGTTCGCAAAGCGCGACAAAACGATCCAGACCTCATGACTGCAGGCAAAAACTTCGCCCGACTCGACGGCCTTTCGGCTGTTCCGACCGCCTTGAAAGGCGGCGTCGTGGCCATTGGCAATTTCGATGGTTGCCATCGCGGCCATCAGCAGGTGTTTGCCGCCGCCCGCGCCATGGCGGCGAAAAAGGGCGTGCCGGCTCTGGTCCTCACCTTCGAGCCACACCCGCGCGACGTCTTCGCGCCCCAACCGTTTCTCTATCGGCTGACCTATGCCGATCAAAAAGCCAGCCTCATCGAAGCCTTGGGCTTTGACGGTGTTGCGGTCATGGAGTTCTCCCGCGACCTAGCCTCGGTCGAGGCAAACGATTTCGTCGCGCGCTACCTGCTCGAAGCGCTTGAGGTTTCAGGCGTTGTGGTCGGCGCCGATTTTCATTTCGGGAAGGGCAGGGCGGGCACGCCCGATTTCCTTATGGCCCAGGGCGAACAGCACGGCTTTTCGGTCGAAATCTGCACCATGCTTGATGACGGCACCGAGACGGTATCGTCATCGCGCGTCCGCGATGCGCTCACCACAGGCGATGTCGAAACCGCAAATAGCCTCCTGGGCTATCACCATTTCTTTTCCGGCACAGTGATCGAGGGCGACAAGCGCGGGCGCGAGCTCGGCTATCCCACGGCCAATATGGCTGTGCCTCAAACCTTCGGGCTGGCACAGGGCATTTACGCCGTTAAAATCCGCCTCGATGGCCAACTGTTCGATGGCGTCGCCGCCTATGGCAAGCCGATGTTCGACAATTCAAGGCCGCCCTTCGAGACCTTTATTTTCGATTTCGACCGCACCATCTATGGCAAGACCCTCGAAATCGCCCTGCTTGGATTTATCCGGGGTCAGATGACGTTCGACGGCCTCAACCCGCTCATTGAACAGATGGACAAGGACAGCGCAAAGGCGCGAATTATCACCGCCCAGGCCCGCCCGCTCTCCGAGCTGGACGCCGCCCTGGGCTTTGTCGATGGGACAATCGGGTAAGTCCGGTACGGTGCAGCCCTCTCAGGTGTCATCCCGGCCTTGAGCCGGGACCCAGTACACTCAAAGGCGTTGGTTGCTTCGCACCCTGCCGCCAAACCCATTGGCAATCCTTCATTACCGCTGTTAAAAGCGGTCCCGATCTCATGACTGAAGATTTCCGCGAGTTCTTATGACCGACACGCAACCGGGCGCGACAACCGAGCGCGACTATTCAAACACCCTGTTCCTGCCCCAGACCGATTTCCCCATGCGGGCCGGTCTGCCCCAGCGCGAGCCCGAATGGCTCAAGCGCTGGGAGGATATGGATCTCTATAAAATGCAGCGCGAGCAGAGCCGCGACCGTGAAAAATTCACGCTCCACGACGGCCCTCCCTACGCCAATGGCAACATCCATATCGGCCACGCGCTCAACAAGACCCTCAAGGATCTCGTGTCCCGCTCCATGCAGATGCTGGGCTACAATTCCGCCTATGTGCCGGGCTGGGACTGCCACGGCCTGCCCATCGAATGGAAGATCGAGGAACAGTACCGCGCCAAGGGCCTCAACAAGGACGAAGTGCCGGTCAACGAGTTCCGCGCCGAATGCCGCACCTTTGCCGAACACTGGGTCGATATCCAGCGCGACGAATTCAAGCGCCTGGGCATCAATGGCGATTGGGCCAACCCCTATCTCACCATGAGCTTCGATGCTGAAGCGACCATCGCATCCGAGCTGATGAAAGTCGCCGCCTCCGGCCAGCTCTATCGCGGCTCAAAACCCGTTATGTGGTCGGTCGTTGAGCGCACCGCGCTTGCCGAAGCCGAGATCGAATATCAGGACTACGAATCCGACGCGATCTGGGTGAAGTTTCCAGTGGCTACTCAGCTATGGGCCGACAAGGCGCCAGAAGAAAAGCTCTTGGATGCTTCCGTCGTCATCTGGACCACCACCCCGTGGACCATCCCCGGCAACCGCGCCGTTTCCTATTCCTCCCGCATCGCCTACGGCCTCTACCAGGTTGAAACGGCCGAGAACGACTTCGGCCCCCAGCCCGGCGAAAAGCTGATCTTTGCGGACAATCTCGCTGAGGAAAGCGCAACCAAGGCAAAGCTGACTTTCAAGCGCCTTGCCGATGTCACCGCCGATGAACTCGGTGCCATGACCCTCCACCACCCGCTGCGTGGCGTTGGCGGCGGCTATGACTTCCTCGTGCCCCTCCTCGACGGCGATCACGTCACGGACGATGCGGGCACGGGTTTCGTCCACACAGCGCCCTCCCACGGCGCCGACGACTTTGAAATCTGGATGGCCGAAGGCCGCGCCATCGCTGCAAAGGGCATCGACACGACAATCCCCTTCACCGTCGACGATGCTGGCTACTACACCAAGGACGCCCCCGGTTTCGGCCCCGATGCCGAAGGTGGTCCCGCGCGCGTCATCGACGACAAGGGCAAGAAGGGCGACGCCAACCAGCGCGTCATCACCGCCCTGATCGCGTCTAACAACCTCTTCGCCCGCGGCCGCCTCAAGCACCAGTATCCCCACTCCTGGCGTTCGAAAAAGCCCATCATCTTCCGCAACACCCCCCAATGGTTCGTCTATATGGACAAGGACCTTGGAAAGGGAGCGGACGATACCCTCCGCACCCGCGCCCTCACCGCCATCGACGCCACAAAATTCGTGCCCCCCGCCGGCCAGAACCGCCTGCGTTCGATGATCGCCGACCGCCCCGATTGGGTGCTCTCCCGCCAGCGCGCCTGGGGTGTGCCGATCACCGTGTTCGTCAACATTGATACCGGCGAGATCCTCAAAAACGACGCCGTCAACGCCCGCATCGTTGCCGCCTTCGAGACCGAGGGCGCCGACGCGTGGTTTGCCGAAGACGCCAAGCAGCGCTTCCTTGGCAACGATGTCGAAAATCCTGAAAACTGGACCAAGGTCACCGACATCCTCGATGTCTGGTTCGACTCAGGTTCGACCCATGCCTTCGTGCTCCGCAACAAGGAAAAATGGCCGGACCTGAAATTCCCCGCCTCGATGTATCTTGAAGGCTCGGACCAGCATCGCGGCTGGTTCCATTCTTCGCTGCTCGAAAGCTGCGCCACCAACGGCTTTGCCCCTTACGAATCCGTCCTTACCCATGGCTTCACCATGGACAAGAAGGGCTTCAAGATGAGCAAGTCGCTGGGCAACACCATCGCGCCGCAGGACATCATCAAGAAGTTCGGCGCCGACATCCTGCGCCTCTGGGCCGCGACCATCGATTATTCCGAAGATCACCGCATCGGCGATGAAATCTTGGCCAATACGGTCGAGATGTACAAAAAGATCCGCAACTCCTTCCGCTGGCTGTTGGGCAATCTCGCCCATTACAAGCCCGAGGAAGCTGTGGCCTATGCCGATATGCCCGAGCTCGAAAAGCTCATCCTGCACCGCCTCGCCGTCCTCGATGGCGAAGTACGCGCCGGCTACAGGGCCTATGACTACAAGCGCGTGGTCAACACCATCGCCAACTTCATGAACCTCGAACTCTCGGCGTTCTATTTCGACGTCCGCAAGGACGCCCTCTATTGCGATCCGATCTCCTCGGAAAAGCGCCGCGCGGCTTTGACGGTTCTCGACCAGCTCTATTCATGCCTCACGGCATGGCTGGCCCCGGTCCTTGTCTTCACGATGGAAGAAATCTGGCTCGAGCGGAACCCGGGCGAGACATCGTCGGTCCACGTGCGCACCTTCCCCGAGGTGCCGTCCGAATGGCGCGACGATGGCTTGGCGGCAAAATGGGCAAAGATTCGTGCAGTGCGACGCGTCGTTACCGGAGCGCTCGAAATCGAGCGCAAGAACAAGGTGATCGGCTCCTCGCTTGAGGCGGCGCCCATCGTCGCCATCACCGATCCCGAACTCGCCAAAGCGGTCGAGACTCACGATCTCGCCGAATTGTGCATTGTCTCGGCAATTTCCACTCAACTCCATAGTTTTTCGAGCCAACAATTCTTCAAGTTGGACGAAGTTCCGGGGGTCGAAGTGGCCTTCGCAAGAGCTGAGGGAACCCGCTGCGCCCGCTCGTGGAAAGTCTCCCCGGAGGTCGGTTCGGACCCCGAATACCCCGATTTGACCCCCCGCGATGCCCAGGCCATGCGCGAGCGGGTGGCGGCAGGGCTAAGCGTATGAATTTCCTGATGAAACCGTCCATCCTCTGGAGCTTTTTCCTCGGTCTGGACGTGCTCATTTTCGACCGCCTGCACAAATATCTGCAGATCGACGTTGCCGGATGGACGGGCGGCGAAGTCATCAATATCGCCCCGTTTTTCGACTACGTGCTCGTCTGGAACACCGGCATTTCCTACGGTTTGATGTCGGGCGTCACGCCGGAAATGCTGTTGCTTATCATGGGGTTGGCAATGGTTGCCCTGGCGTGGTGGTGGGTCAAGGAGGATTCCCTCCTCACCCGCATCGGCATCGCCCTGGCCATCGGCGGCGCCCTCTCCAACGCCATCGATAGAGTGGTTTACGGAGCGGTCGCCGATTTCTTCTCGCTGAGCTTTTTCCCCTATGTCTTCAACATAGCCGACATGGCCATCAGCGTAGGCGTCATCGCACTCATCATCGACGTCCTCCGCCCCCGGTCCGAACCGGAAACAAAATCGTAAATCGGCCAAATTCTGGCCTTACGCCCACCAATGGGCTATAACCCCACAAAATCAGGGATCATCAGGGTGGTCGAGACGTCCATGGGTACGGTTGTAACAAGTAAGAACAGGGCTAATCGCCTGCTGCGTCTGACATTTCTGGCAGCGGTAGCAGCCTCTGTCCTTGCGGCCTGCACGACGGTCGAGGGCACCAATGCGTTCACCGATCCCCTGACCTTCGAGCGCGAAGTGATGCGCTCGACACTGCAGGGCGTGGGTATCGTGCCGCGCGAGGAAAAGCCGATGGTTTCAGGCGAACGCAGCCCGCTCGTTCTTCCGGCATCGGGCGCAACGCCACCGCCTCCCAGTCAGTCGACAGCGGTCATCCCCGAAGATTCCAGCGCCGTGACCCTCGATACATCCGGCCTGACCACTGCTGACCTTGAAACGCTGCGCACCGGGCGCGTGCTGTCATCGGGCGCCACCTCAGGCCGCCCCCTGACCGAAGCCGAAGCCCGCCAGCTTGCTGCGCGGATGGCGGCTTATCGCAACGCGCAGGGCCTCACCGAGCGCAATATCTATCTGCCGCCCGAGCAGTATTTCCAGACGGTGGCAGGCCAGCAGACCGTGTGCCAGGCAGCCAATGGCGACCTTGTCAGCCTGTCCGACCCCCGTTGTCCGCCTGATGTCCGCGCCGCAGCCTCGCGCTGATTTCGCGCGCAGTACTAAAAAATGCTCAAGGCGGGGCCGTTGGCCTCGCTTTGCTTTGATAGCTCCAGATTGAAAGAAGACGCTCCAATGAGCGATAAAGCCCCACCTCCCGCCGGCGAGCGCCTCGCTAAGGTCATCGCCCGCGCGGGTGTCTGCTCGCGCCGCGATGCCGAGGCCTGGATCACTGCCGGCCGCATCGCCGTCAATGGCAGCCCGGTCAAGACCCCCGCTTTTAACGTCGTCGAAAGCGACACCATCGCGGTCGATGGCAAGCCCCTGGCCCGCAAGCAGGCGACCCAGCTCTGGCTGTATCACAAGCCCGCTGGCCTCATGGTCACAGAAAAGGATCCCGAGGGCCGCGCCACAGTGTTTTCGGAATTCGAAAAGCTGGGCCTCCCGCGGGTCCTGACCGTCGGTCGTCTCGATTACAACACTGAGGGTCTGTTGTTGCTGACCAATGACGGCGGGCTCAAGCGCACGCTGGAATTGCCGGCAACCGGTTGGGTACGGCGCTATCGCGTCCGCGCCTTTGGTTCGGTCACCCAGGAACAACTCGATACGCTCGCCAAGGGTATTTCGGTCGAAGGTGTCGACTACGGACCTATAGAAGCCGCGCTCGACAGCACCACTGGCTCCAATGTCTGGATCACCATGAGCCTGCGCGAAGGCAAGAACCGCGAGGTTCGCAACGTGCTCGGCGCGCTCGGTCTTGAAGTGAACCGGCTGATTCGCCTTTCCTATGGCCCGTTCCAGCTTGGCGATTTGCCGACCGGCTCGGTCGAAAAGGTCAAGACCCGCATTCTCAAGGATCAGCTCGGCTCGCGTCTGGCCGATAGCGCCGGCGCCGATTTCGATTCTCCGATCAATGAAGAGCCCAACCAGCCACGCCGCCGCTCGCCGCAGCGCGAGAGCCAGCCCACCGAGCGCGACCGCTTTGGCGGCCTGCGCAAGCGGCCCGATTTCAAGCGCCCCGAGCGGCGCGAAGAGGCACCGCGCACCGTCCATTTTGACGACGGGCGTCCGTCCCAGAGCTTTGTGCCGTCCGGCGGAGATCGCAAGGGCAAGCGCGATGACGGTGGCTTCGGCGACAGGCCACGACGCGACGATGCAGGTGGGAAAAAGTTCGACAAGGGCGAAAGATCCTTTGGTGATCGTCCGCAACGGTCGGGCGGTAAGTCGTTCGGCAAAGGCCCGCGCGATGCTGGCGGCGGGGCAGATCGCCCGTTCCGCAAGGACGCCGATCGTCCGCCGCGCCGCGAATCCGCTGGTGGCGACCGCCCCTTTGCCAAAGGCCCCCGTAGAGAGGGTGGCGGCGACCGCCCCTTCTCAAACGGACCGCGCCGCGAAGGAGCGGGCGGCGATCGCCCGTTTTCCAAGGGGCCGCGTCGTGAAGGGGCTGGTGGTGATCGCCCATTCACCAAGGGACCCCGTCGGGAAAGCGGTGGCGGTGATCGTCCCTTTGCAAAAGGTCCGCGGCGCGAGGGAACCGGCGGCGACCGGCCCTTCTCCAAAGGTCCGCGACGCGAAGGGGCCGGCCCCGACCGCTCGTTCTCTAAAGGCCCGGGTGGCCAAACCCGTCCTGGCGGAAAACCCTTCACCAAGGGACCGCGCCGCGAGAACGCAAACGACCGGCCGGCCGCGGGACGCCCACCGCGTCGAGACGCAAAGCCATCGACCGGCAATCGGCCCGACCGCCCCCGCCGGCCGCGCCCGGACGAGGAAAAATAGCTAGATGCGCATCGTCGCCGGAAAATTCCGCGGCAAACAACTCGAAGCACCGAAGTTGGACGATATTCGTCCCACTTCGGACCGCGTGCGCGAGGCCGTGTTTTCGATAATCGGAAGCCGTATCGGTCCCCATCTCGAGGGCCGCTATGTGCTCGATCTGTTTGCCGGAACGGGCGCCTTGGGCTTTGAAGCGCTGTCGCGCGGCGCCGCCCATTGCGTCTTCATCGATACCGGCATCGAGGCGCGTGGCCTGATTCGCGGCCATATCGAGCTTTTTGGCGTTGGCGGCCAGACCAAGCTGCTCAAACGCGACGCGACCGATCTTGGTCCAGTCGAACGGATCAAACCTTCGGACCTTGTTTTCGTCGACCCCCCGTACGGCAAGAGCCTCGGAGAAAAAGCCATCGCCAGCGCGCTCGCCGGCGGTTGGATTGCATCCGACGCTCTGATCGTTCTGGAAGAACGCAAGGACGTCGCGATCGAGGCCCCATCGGGCACAACACTCATCGACCGCCGTGAATATGCCGAAACGGCAATAACCTTTCTTGAGGTGATTTGATACTCGCCCCACAGCGGGCGGCTGCCTTCTATCGCCGCCCGAACAGGCGCTCCAGATCGCCCTTTTTGAGTTCGATATAGGTTGGGCGGCCGTGAATGCACTGGCCCGAATGGGGCGTGGCCTCCATTTCCCGCAGCAACGCATTCATCTCGTCAGCCCGTAAACGCCGTCCCGAGCGAACCGATCCATGACAGGCCATACGAGCGATGATCGCGTCCATGCGCTCCTCGAGCACCGCCACATTGTCCCATTCCGCCAGTCCATCCGCGAGGTCGCGGACCAGCCCCTCGATGTCGGCTTGCCCCAAGAGGGCAGGGGTTTCGTTGACTGCTACGGCCCCCGGGCCGAAACGTTCGAGATAAAGCCCGAGCTTTTCGAGCATCGGCGCAGCGTCTTCGAGGCGCCCGCAATCTTCTTCTGGGAGGTCGATAACCACGGGGATCAGCTGCCGCTGGCTCGCAACCGGCCCACTGCGCAATTGGGTGCGGAAACGTTCATAGACCAGACGTTCATGCGCCGCGTGCTGATCGATCAGCACCAGCGCGTCGCCATTCTGGGCAACGATGTAATTCTCGAACACCTGTGCCCGCGCCACGCCGAGCGGAAAGTCCTGCTGCTCGGCTGAAGACGCCTCTACCGGCTCATGCCGGGCGCTGGGAGCATCGAACTTGCGGATTTCGGCGGCCAAGCCCGGTGAAAAGGCACTCTGCTGGCCCAGCAAGGGTGATGGCGCTCTGTAGCCCGTCGACGCGCCGGCCGGTTCGGCAAAGCTGCTTGTCTGTTCGGCCCCACCCTGAGGCATGGGAACTCGAAAGCTGGCCAACGCCGATTCCGCCACGCTTGACGACGCACGAAAGCCCGCGGCTGCCAGCGCTTCGCCAATAGCCCGGATAACGGCGCCGCGCACCGCGCCTTGATCGCGAAAGCGCAATTCGGCCTTTGTGGGGTGCACGTTGACATCGACTTCGCCCGGATCGATGGCAACAAAAAGCGCAATGACCGGGAACCGGTCGCGATGAAGGAAATCGGCATAGGCAGCCCGCACCGCGCCGAGCAGCACCTTGTCACGTACCGAACGGCCGTTGACGAAATAGAACTGGTTGAGCGTATTGGCGCGGGAATAGGTCGGCAGTCCCGCCAGCCCGCCGACAACGATGCCACCGCGCGAAAATCCGATCTGCTGGGCGTTCTCGGGAAAATCCGCCCCGATGATCTGCGCCAGCCGGGCGTGAACCGCATTCTCGCCAGTCTGGGCGGGCCAGTTGATCGGCTGCCGGTCGGTGCCAGACAAAACGAAATGCACCCCGCGATGCGCCATGGCCAGGCGCTTGATCACATCGGTTATCGCCCCGGTTTCGGCCCGGTCGGTTTTGAGGAACTTGAGCCGGGCCGGGATATCGGCAAAGAGGTTCTTGACCTCCACAACCGTGCCGCGATTGATCGGATGCGGCACCGGGCCGGATTTGACACCGCGCTTGAGTGAGATTTTCAGCCCGGTCTCGGCATCCTGCGTACGTGAAGCGATCGAAAGATCGGACACCGAGCCGATAGAAGCCAGAGCTTCCCCGCGAAACCCCAGTGTCCGAATGTCGTCGAGCCCGTCATCCTTGAGCTTGGAGGTCGCGTGTCGCTCGACCGACAGCACCAGGTCGGCCTCGTCCATGCCATGTCCGTCGTCCTCGATGCGGATCAGGCTCTTTCCGCCCGCTGCCGTGGTGATCGCGACGCGCTTTGCTCCAGCATCGAGTGCATTTTCGACCAGTTCCTTGACGACGCTGGCCGGCCGCTCGACGACCTCGCCGGCGGCAATCTTGTTGACCAGATCGTCTGGAAGCTGCCGAATGGCCATTGGTGCTGATTCTCCTTTGCCTCATTCTAACGGGGCGGACACGTCCCGCCAAAGCTGATATGAGCGCCAGACCATGACCACGTCCGACAATCCCATGGAAATCGCTTTCGCGCTTGCCGCCGAGGCCGCCGCTGCCGGCGAGGTGCCCGTCGGTGCCGTCATCATGCGCGGCGGCAAGGTGCTGGCCACGGGCCGCAATACCATGCGCCAGAGCGGCGATCCCACGGCCCATGCCGAATTCAACGCAATCCGCGCCGCACTCGCGGCCGACGGTACGGGCCGCCTGGCCGATTGCGATCTCTATGTGACGCTCGAACCCTGCACCATGTGTGCCGGTGCCATTGCCCACGTCAAACTGCGGCGGCTCTATTACGCTGCGGAAGATCCAAAGGGTGGAGCGGTCGATAACGGCGTCCGGTTTTTCGACCAGCCCACGTGCCACCATGCGCCCGAAGTGATCGGAGGCGTCGCTGCCAGCCGGGCTGCCGAAATGCTCAGGAAATTTTTCGCTGAGCGGCGATAAACCCTTCGACCTTCGCCGAGATCTCGCGCTTGAAGCGATCTTTCTCGGCCTCACCAGCCTTGATGATTTCCCGCACACGCCAATATTCGTGCGCGCCGATATTGACGTGGTGGGGCCGGAAATAAAGGTCGGGCGGATAGGCCGCGATCATATGGGCGATCAGCTGGTGCATCATGATCTGGGCAGATCCGAACCCGATGTCGAGCATCGTCGGAATGTAGCCGTCCGGCCAGGCATGGGGATCGCCATTCACGTCAATGCCGACAAGAATGTCGGCGCCCGCCGCTGCGTGGTCGAGAGGCAGGGGATTGACCACCCCGCCATCGACCAGAACGGTCTTGTGGTAGTGGACGGGCCTGTAAAGGCTCGGCACGGCAAGCGACGCCGCCAAGGCCGGCTTGAGCGCGCCTTCATGGAACGCAACCTGATGCCAGGACCTGAAATCGGTCGCGACACAGGTGAACGGTATCTTGAGCCCCTGAAATGTTTCCGGCATATCATCGGGGGTGAATGTATCTACCACCTGAACCGGGTCGAGCTGGATCGATATACCCTCGCGGAAAATCTTGGCCATCGACCGGACCTGCGTGGACAGCAGGCGCCCGAACAGCCCGTTCATCGTCCCCAGCATTTCATAGGACAGCCCACGGATTTCCCGGCCCTTGAGCCCGGCCGCCCAGCCCGATCCGATCAGCGCACCGATCGATGTTCCGGCGATCCGGTGCGGGACGAGGCCGAGCTCATCCATCGCTTCGATGAAGGGAATATGCGCCAGCCCCCGGGCCGCGCCGCCCCCCAGCGCGATGCCGATTCTGGGATCACTGATCGTCCCCATGGCCACAAGCCCTCCGGTTCCTCCGTCAGCCTAATCTAGCCAAATCGGGTTGAGAAGTGATTGCTGTTATAGCGCGCGCCACCCGATGTCGCGGCGGCAAAATCCATCCGGCCAGTCAATGGCATCGACCGCCGCATAGGCGCGCTCGCGCGCTTCACCCACATCATCACCGATCGCTGTCACGTTCAGCACCCGCCCGCCACTGGCCAGAAGCCTGTCGCCATCCCGCACAGTTCCTGCGTGAAAGACTTGAATGGTATCGCTATCCAGACCAGCGGCGTTCGCTATGACCGTATTTTTCTCGTATGCGCCCGGATATCCGTTGGCGGCGAGCACCACCGTCAGGGCAACCTCCCGCTTCCAGCGTGGAGAAACATTGGCGAGGGTGCCATGCGCGGTGGCTTCGAGGATATCGAGCACATCGCTCTCGAGCAGCATCATCAGCACCTGGGTTTCGGGGTCGCCGAACCTTGTATTGAATTCGATGAGCTTGGGGCCGTCCTTGGTTATCATCAGCCCGGTGAACAGCACGCCGGAAAACGGTGTCCCGCGCGCCGCCATGCCCTTGATGGCCGGAGCAGCGATCTCGCGATAGGCACGCTCGATCAGCGCGTCGGTCATTACAGGAGCCGGGGCGTAGGCGCCCATGCCCCCCGTGTTGGGCCCCTTGTCGTCGTCGAAGGCGCGCTTATGGTCCTGCGCGGCCGGCAGAAGAATCGTGTGTTCGCCATCGCAGATGGCAAAAAGGCTAGCCTCGTCGCCGACCAGACACTCCTCGATCACCACTTCCGCACCAGCCGCCCCGAACGTGCCGGAAAAGCAGTCGCGCACCGCCTCCCGTGCCTGTTCGAGCGTCTCGGCAACCGTGACACCCTTGCCGGCGGCCAGCCCGTCGGCCTTGATGACGATTGGAGCGCCCTGCCGATCCAGATAGGCCAGCGCGGGTTCGAGCGCATCGAATTTCGCGTAAGCTGCGGTGGGGATGCCCATCTCGTCGCATAGCGCCTTGGTGAAGGACTTGGAGCCTTCGAGTTGAGCGGCAACTTTCGATGGACCGAAAACGGCAAGTCCCGCCGCTCGCAAATCGTCCGAGATTCCCGCCACCAGCGGCACTTCGGGGCCTACCACCACGAGGTCGATCTGCTCGCGCAGCGCAAAATCAACAACGCTGGTATGGTCGGTCACATCGAGCGCGACGTTTTCGGCAATAGCCTGCGTCCCGCCATTGCCCGGCGCGACAAACAGTTTTTCGAGCCGGTCCGATTGCGTCATCTTCCAGGCCAGCGCATGCTCGCGTCCGCCCGATCCGATCAGCAATACCCGCATGGCTCACCCTCTTTGCTGTAAGATTGGCGCCCATCTATCATGTGCGATGACAACTCGCCACCCTTGACGGCGCTTCCCGGCTCGGCCACCAACGACACATGAGCGATAATCAATCCAACGCCTTCGAATTTACCGTTTCGGAAATCTCCCAGGCGGTCAAACGCACCGTCGAGGACCAGTTCGGCTATGTGCGCGTGCGCGGCGAAATCTCGGGCTTTCGCGGCCAGCACAGCTCGGGCCATTGCTATTTCACGTTGAAGGACGATGGCGCCGCCATGGACGCGGTCGTCTGGAAGGGCAGCTATTCGCGTCTCGCCTTCAAGCCCCAGGAAGGTCTGGAAATCATCGCCACCGGGCGGCTGACCACCTATCCGCGTTCGTCCAAATATCAGATCGTCATCGAAAATATCGAACCCGCAGGTGCCGGTGCTCTTATGGCGCTGCTCGAGGAACGGCGGAAAAAGTTCATCGCCGAGGGCCTGTTTGCACCAGAGCGCAAGCAAGAGCTCCCCTACCTGCCTCGAGTGATCGGCGTCGTCACCTCCCCGACTGGAGCGGTGATCCGCGACATTCTCCATCGCCTCGATGACCGCTTTCCCTCCCACGTGATCGTTTGGCCCGTGCGGGTGCAAGGCGATACCTGCGCTCCCGAAGTGACCGCTGCCATCGACGGCTTTAACGCCTTTTCGCCGAACGGCCCCATTCCGCGGCCGGATCTGTTGATCGTTGCGCGCGGCGGGGGCTCCATCGAGGACCTTTGGGGCTTCAACGAGGAGAGCGTGGTCCGCGCCGTCGCGCGTTCGGAAATCCCGGTGATTTCAGCGGTCGGGCACGAAACCGACATCACGCTCATCGATTACGTTGCCGACAGGCGCGCACCGACCCCAACAGGCGCCGCCGAGATGGCCGTACCGGTGCGCGGCGAACTCATCGCCTATGTCGATGATCTCGGTTCGCGCCAGCGCATGGCGGCACGTCGTATCGCAGCTAATCTCAAGGATCGTCTCCGCGCCGCATCCGCAGGGCTTCCCCGGGCCGGTGATCTCGTTTCCACCCAGCGCCAGCGACTCGATATGGCGAGTGCGCGGTTGGGTTCGGGTTTGCGTGCCGCCCAGCACACCAAGGCCATGGATCACCAACGGATCGCCGGACGGTTGGCCATTGGTCTTTTGCGCCAAAGGCTCGATGCCGCCGCCAACCGGCTGCACACCGCCAGCACGCGCGGTCGCCACGGATTGCAGACAAGGGCAGGGCGGGCGCGGGTTGCATTCTCGCCCGTAGCCAGCCGCTTGCGTCCGGGCCTCCTGACGACGCCGATCGCTCAGGGACGCCGCCACCTCGACGCCACCTCCAACCGCATGGACCCGGCATTCATACGGATCGTCGAAACCCGCAGGGCGCGCCTCGACGGGCTGAGCAAGCTCCTGTCATCGGTCAGCTATCATCAGGTCCTGGCCAGGGGGTTCGCTTTGGTCACCGATGCCGGTGGCAATCTCGTGCGCGCGTCCGATGACGTCAAACCTGGCGATGCCTTGAATATCGATGTGGCCCAGGGCTCGATTGCGGCAACCGTGTCCGGTGCGCCCCCGATACCGCGCAAGAAACCGCGCGCCGAGGGCGGCGGTGGAGAGCAGGAAAGTCTGTTTTGACCACCACCCCAAAGCCCGCTAAAAAAGGGGCAGAGGAACGCCGCCCATGAATATTCTCGATTCCGGCTTTGCGCCGTCCGAAGCCAAGATCCGTTACCTTGATGCCGACTACGTCGTCGTCAAGCCGGGTACTTTCGTGCGCTGCGCAATCACCAACGCGCCCATCCCCATCGAGGATCTGACCTATTGGAGCGTGGACAGGCAGGAGGCCTATGCCGATGCACAGGCCGCCTTCACGGCCTATCAACGCTCCATCGGCGAGAAATAACCTCAGGCCGGCTTGGCTGGTTGGGCCGGATCAAGCAGCTTGTGCATATGCACGATGAAATAGCGCATCTCTGCGTTGTCCACCGTCATTTGTGCCTTTTGCTTCCAGACCGCATAGGCCGAAGCGTAGTTGGGATAGACGCCCACGATATCGACTTCATCGAGATTTTTGAACTCGACGCCTTCGAGTGCGGACATCTCTCCACCGATCACGAGGTGGAGCAATTGTTTGGCGGGTGCTTCGCTCATGCCTTAAGCCTGTGGTTCTGGATTGTCGGAATCTGGTTGTGGGCAGCCATAGACGACGCGCAAGGCATCGCACAAGGGCGATAATAGTGAAATGTCGGCGGTCGCGGCAAGCGCAGCATGGCGCGTGTCGGCGCCATTGTAGCGCGGCGTGCCCAGACATACGTCCTCAAACCGCGCACCTGCTTCCGAAAGGATGATATCGGCGCCAGCGATGTCCCAGTCCTGCGCGCCACGCCGGGCGACTGCCGCATCGAGTTTGCCCGAGGCGACCTGCACGAGCCGATAGGCAAGCGAGGGATAGGCGGGGCCCCTCGTGTGGTTCAGGCCAATGGCGGCAAGTTCGTGATGCACTGCCGCCGGCGCCGGGATCAGCGGAGCCTCCGAGGACGTCCGGCGGGCCCGCATCGGCACATCGTTGCAGGTCGCGCCAAGGCCCAACCCGCCCACATACATTTCATCTCGTACCGGTGCATAGACCACGCCGGCAACGGCCACTCCATTCTCGACAACCGCAAGCGAAATCGTCCAGCTGTCCTCCCCGCGGATATATCCGCGCGTCCCGTCTATGGGATCGACGATAAAAACACGCTGATGCCCGAGCCGGGCAGGGGAATCCGCCGTTTCCTCGCTCAGCCAGCCATAGTCGGGCCGCGCAGCGCGCAGGGCGCCGGACAGGAAAGTGTCGACGGCCACATCGGCTTCCGAGACCGGAGATGTGAGATTTTTGGTCCACGTGCGCATATCGGTTCTGAAAAAACCGAGCGCGATTATCCCCGCATGGACTGCCGCCGATTTGAGCAGCTTGATGTCGTCTTTAATGCCCTGGGGGACAGTGGTGGGCATGCCCACTCCCAAACCGATCAGTGTCACGCGTACCGTCCGCTGGCGCGGATAGCACTTTGGGCCCTTGTTAGGCCGATAATCGGGCATGCGCAAGCGGCGCGGTTAATCGCTTCTTACACAGGGTGAGATTCCGCTAACCCATTTTGACACAAGAGAAACTTAACCCCGTTTTTTAAGCCGATGATGAGAGCGCCGCGCTAGATTGGGTTCAACGAAAAGAGAGCACCAAAAAACAAAAAGCTCTCGGAAGTTGACAGGAAGGCGCAATATGGTTTTCGGCGTGATCGTCGATGGGTTTCCATCGACTCTTTTGCAAGGCGCGATCTATCCGCGGCATCTGGTTCACCGGGCGACCAACGATAACGGTCGGCGCGACGACATGATGACCGTGACCGTGCGGCGCAAACTCGACAAGAGCGGTGTGACCGTCAAGATCAAGGTGCCGGTTGCCGAATATGTCGGTGTTTCCGTTTCCACCCGGATCACGGACGAGGGCAATCTGTCCAGCGCCATCGAACTCATTCATTCCGACGAGGACCTCAACTACCGGGTCTTTGAGGAAGAAGGCAATTCCAACGTCGTGGCCGAATGGCAGAATTGGGGCCGCAAGCTGCGTTTGCCGCTCTATATCCGCTCCGGCGATGGCGCGCTCGTTGCCTATTCCCAGCAGATCGACGGCGTCATGGTCGGCAATTCCAACGGCCGGCGCATGCTCTCGGCCGAAGCCGAACGCCGCACCCGCTTTGCCCGCCGCCGCAAGCCGGGCGAAAAACAGGCCTGATCGTATTCCCTGCGACCTCCAAAAAGCAGGCACTGCCCCGCCCACCGGCGGGGCCTTGTGCTTTTGGGGCTTAGAAAAGGCCTTCGATCACAAACGCTGCCGTCAGCGCAACGCCCAGCCAGTGATTGGATTTGAACAGCATCAGGCTCCGCTCACCATTCGTGCGCTCGATGGTCACGATCTGCCAGGCCAGCATCGCCAGGGTCACCAGGAACAGCGCGAAAAACAATAACCCCGCGCCCGCCATGAGGGCTGCGACGCCCCAAAGTATCGCGGCCAGTCCATAAAATATGGCAACGAAGGGTCTGACGCTTTCTCCCGCCAGCCGCGCTGTGGATTTAACCCCGATCAGCGCATCGTCCTCGACATCCTGCAGGGCATAGATGGTGTCGTACCCGATGGTCCAGGCGATGCAGCCCAGATAGAGAACCAAGGCAGGCCATGCCAGCGTTGCGGTTTCTGTCGCCCAGCCCAGCAGCGCGCCCCAGGAAAAGGCGAGGCCGAGAAAAAGCTGTGGCCAGTAAGTGACCCGCTTCATGAACGGATAGATCGCAACGAGGATCAGCGAGGCGATACCGAGAAAAATCGCAAACCCGTTGAACTGGATCAGCACCGCGAGCCCGACCAGCGATTGCGCAACCAGCCAGACCGCGGCCTGCCGGACGCTGACCTGACCTGAAGGAATGGGCCGAGAACGCGTGCGAGCCACCTTGTCGTCGATATCGCGATCCACGATGTCATTGAACGTGCAACCCGCGCCGCGCATAGCAATGGCGCCGATAAAAAACAGAACGAGATGCCACCAGTTGAATGCGCTGCCCGTCGCAACGCTGACCAGCCCCAGCGCATAAGCGCACGGCCAGAACAAAAGCTGGTAGCCGATTGGGCGGTCGAGGCGCGACATGCGCAGATAGGGCTTGGCGTAGGCCGGCGCAAAGCGGTCGACCCAATTGCCTTTCGGCGCATCAGCGACGGAACCGGGAGTCTTGTCCTGCATGGATTGCCTTTTGTGCCGGAACAATGTCTGGCAAAAAGGCTCTACCCGCTCACCAGCTCAAGTCAACAGCCCCATGCCGCGTACCCATAAGACCTTACCGCGCCTTTATGTCGAAACACCGCTTTCGGATGGGGCCGAAATTGCACTGGACAAAGACCAGACAAATCATCTGGTCAACGTGCTGCGCCGGGCGCCGGGCGACAATTGCGTTGTCTTCAACGGCCAGGACGGTGCGTTTCTCGCCGAAATCGTGCAGGTCGCCAAAAAGCTGGTGTCGCTGCACCTGATCGAGCGGGCCTCCGCACAGACGCCAGCCAACGACCTCTGGTTCGGCTTTGCCCCGATCAAGCGGCTCGATTACGAAATCCAGAAGGCGACCGAAATGGGGGCGGGCATCATTCAGCCCGTCATCACCCGTTATGTCCAGAATGCCCGTCTCAACCCTGACAAGCTCAGATCCCACGCCATCGAGGCTGCCCAACAATGCGAGGTACTGAGCGTTCCCGATGTTGCCCCTGAAATCGGGTTCGACAAACTTCTGACCGGTTGGCACGGCAATCATGGAGATCGTGCTCTGATCTTTTGCGATGAAGCCGCCGCATCGGCCTCCCCGGTCGAAACGCTGACCGGGCTCAAGGGCAAACGGTTGGGCCTGCTGATCGGCCCCGAGGGGGGCTTTTCCGAGGAGGAGCGCGAACGGCTGCTGGGGCTCGATTTTGTCGTGCCGATCAGTCTGGGGCCGAGAATTTTGCGGGCCGATACCGCGGCGGTCGCCGCCCTGGCGCTGATTCAGGCCGTGGCTGGCGATTGGTAGATTTATCGTAAGTTGACGATAAAGGGTATTGATCTCAAATCAACGCCAGCTATTGTCGCCGCTCTGGCATGGGATCATGCCTATTGTTCGAGGTACTCTATGGCCGACAAGCCTTCGCCCGTGATCGAAACCAAAACTCAGTTGATCGAGGCGATCTCGCGCGGCTGCAAGCCAAAGTCGGACTGGCGGATCGGCACCGAGCACGAGAAATTCACATTCTATCGCGACGACCACCGGCCCGTTCCCTACGAGGGCGAGAATGGAATCGGCGCGCTGCTCGACAAGGTGCAGGCCGAAACCGCATGGCTTCCCTATTATGACCGCGACAAGGTGATCGGGCTCAACAACCCTCTTGGTGGTGGCGCGATTTCGCTGGAACCGGGCGGGCAGTTCGAGCTCTCCGGCGCACCGCTCGAAACCATTCACCAGACGTGTACCGAGGCCAACGAGCATCTAAAGCTCTTGCGCAAGTTCACCGACCCGATGGGCATCGACTTTTTGGGGCTTGGCGTGACGCCCACATGGACACTCGATGAAATTCCCCTCATGCCCAAGAGCCGCTACGGCATCATGAAGCCCTATATGGAGAAGGTCGGCACGCTCGGCACCTCCATGATGTTCCGTTCGGCCACCGTGCAGGTCAATCTCGATTTCGCGTCCGAAGCCGATATGGTCAAGAAGATGCGGGTCAGCCTCGCGCTCCAGCCCGTGGCGACGGCGCTGTTCGCCAATTCACCCTTCCTCGATGGCAAGCCCAACGGCCTGCTCTCGTTCCGCTCCCACATCTGGCTCAACACCGACAAGGACCGCACCGGCATGTTGCCCTTCGCGTTCGAAGACGGGATGAGCTTTGAGCGCTATGTCGACTATGCGCTCGATGTGCCGATGTACTTCGTCATTCGCAACGGCGAGTATGTAAATTGCGCCGGCGAGAGCTTCCGCGCCTTCCTCGACGGCAAGCTGCCTCAGCTGCCGGGCGAACTGCCAACGGTCAAGGACTGGGAAGACCACCTTTCCACCCTGTTCCCGGAAGTGCGCATGAAGCAGTTCCTCGAAATGCGCGGTGCAGATGGGGCGCCCTGGCAGGGTATCTGCGCGCTGCCTGCGTTCTGGGTCGGTCTGCTTTATGACGAGACCGCGCTCGACGCGGCCTGGGATCTGGTCAAGGACTGGACCGACGAGGAACGGCAAACGTTGCGCGACGAGGTCCCGCGTCTGGCGCTCAACACCCCGTTCCGCAACGGCACCCTGTTCGATATCGCCAAGCGGGCACTGGCCATTGCGCGGTCCGGGCTCAAGGCCCGCAACAAGCTCAACTGGGAAGGGGCCGACGAAACGGTGTTCCTCCGGCCCCTCGATCATACGATCGAGACCGGCAAGACACCCGCCGAACGGCTGTTGGATCTCTATCACAACGAGTGGAACGGCGACGTCAGCCGGGTTTTTTCCGACTACGGCATGGCACGCCACGCCGCCTGATCTACTTCGTCTGAGCCTTGAAAACCCGCGCACCGAACCACGCGCCGATCACCACAAAGATCAGCGCAATGGCAAAGCCGATCAGGGTTTCGGGGCTGAGGATTTCGCCACGATAAACGGCGCGCAGCCCTTCGACGACGTGCTTGATCGGGTTGAAATCCGACGCCAATTGCAGCCAGCCCGGGGCGAGCGTCATGGGCAACAGGATGCCCGAAAGCAGCAGGATGGGCAGGGCGAACATGTTGATGAGCGGTGCAAAGGCGTTCTCGCTCTTGAGCGAAAGCGCCGCGCCGTAGGAGATGGCCGAGAACGCGGCGCCCAGAAGGCCCACCAGCACGAGCCCCAGGATAATAACCTCAAGCGGAGCGCGCAGGCCCATCAGCGTTGCCGCGACCACCAGAATGGCGCCCTGCGCCATAACCATCAGCGTATCGTGCAGCACGCGTCCGCCGACCAGTGACCACCGGCTGGCGGGGGTGACGAGCATGCGGTCGATGACCCCCGAGCGCCACTCGGCGATGATCCCGAAGCCCACGAACGACGCGCCGAAAATGCCGAGCTGCACCAACAGGCCGGGCACGAAAACCGTCCAGGCGTCGCCTGCCGGAAAGCCTGGTGTCAGAGCTACTTGCTGGAGTAGGGGCCCGAACAGCGTCAGATAAAGAATGGGCTGAAGGATGGAAATGGCCATCCAGGTCGGATTGGCAAGCGACAGGCGAAGCTGGCGCTGGAAGACGACGAAGGTTTCATTGAAAAAGCGCATTGCCCTATTCTCCACTAAGCCGCTTCGCGCAGCGAGCGCCCGGTCAGGGTCAAAAAGACGTCGTCGAGGGTGGGCCGCTTGAGCTCCACGCCGATGATTTCGATGTCCTTGCGGTCGAGATCGCGCAAAAGACGCGGCAGCACTGAGCCGCCCTCCGGCACATGCAGGCTGACCGTGCATCCCTCGATAATGGGCGTGTCAGCCCCCTCGAGTTGCCCGGCCAACTCGGCAGCAACCGAAACATTGGCTTCATCGGCAACGGTGATGCTCACCAGGTCACCGGAAATTCTTTTCTTGAGCTCGGCCTGTGTGCCCTCGGCGACGATCTCGCCATTATCCATGACGAGAATGCGGTCACAGAGCTGGTCGGCCTCGTCCATATAATGAGTGGTGATAAAGACAGTGGTGCCCATCTCGTCGCGCAGTTTGCTGATATGGCCCCAAAGGTTGGCCCGGCTCTGCGGGTCGAGCCCGGTCGAAGGCTCATCGAGAAACACCAGCATGGGCTCGTTGATCAGGCCCATGACGATATCGAGCCGCCGCCGCTGCCCGCCCGAAAGCGCGTTGCATTTGCGATCCCATATACCGTCGAGATCGAGCGCGGCGAGCAGCGCCTTGCCACGCTCGGTCGCCGTCTTCTTGTCGATGCCATAAAGCCGCGCATGATCGACAATCTCATTGCCCGCCAATGCATCGCCCAGCGTGCTGCCAGACTGGGAAACATAGCCGATGCGCCGCCGCACGCCTTCGGAGTCGGCGCGTAAATCGCAGCCAGCAACTGTGCCTGTCCCGTCAGTCGGTTCCAGCAGCGTACACAGCATCTTGAGGGTCGTGGTCTTTCCCGCCCCATTAGGGCCGAGAAAGCCAACGATCTCTCCTCGCTTGACCATGAGGTCGACGCCGCGAACCGCGTTGATTTCCGATTTCCCTGTCTTGTAAACCCGCTTCAGCCCGTGCGCTGAAATCATAGTCTCCGGAAACTCTGTCGTCATTTTCGGCTGGCCCATCGAGATAACTTGATATATAAGTATCTTACCTATCGAGATAATGGAGTGTCAAGGTAGATGTCGATTGGCGGACGTCTTTCCCAGGCAGTGCGATTGGATCAGGTGGCCAATGCCCGGTTCGATGAAGTCATGAACCAGTTTCTGGGCATCAACAGAACGGACGGGCGCTGTCTCGATTTGATCGATCAGAACCAGCGAATGACAGCCGGCCAGTTGGCCGAGCAGGCCGGTCTCACAACGGGCGCGGTGACCGCCCTGATCGACCGCCTGGAAGCGGCCGGGTATCTAGTGCGAAAGCGTGACGAAGCCGACCGGCGCAAGATATGGGTGGAGCTGACCCCTTACACGAAAACGATCGTTGCCCGGATTTTCGGTCAGTTCGGGGAGATCGGCGCGCTGATGACCTCAGGGTTTTCCAAAGCCGAGCTCGAGGCGGTACTCCGCTATCTGACCATCAGCGCTTCTGTAAACAACGAGCGCGCCCGCCTGCTCGAACTCCACCTGCCGGACGCCAATGCGGCCCCGGAGGACCGGCTCGTGGAAGCGCGTGCTTTCGAGCGCGATACCAGGGCCATGACTGCCACGATACGCGAGGCGCGGCGCAAGGGCCGCGATGTGACCCCGGACCTGTTCGAGGACTGATCTTTTATTCGGCCGCGGAAGGCTCGGCAGTCGCTTCGTCGCGTGCATAATAAGAACCCGGCAAATTGCCCATGCTTTCCACGATGTGCGTGGCCAGGGCGTCATAAATCCCGCCATAGGCGTGCGATGCGCGCAGCAGCGCGATCTGCGCATCGTTGAGGCGCGGCAGTCCCTGATCTTGCGAAACGACCCGCATCCCCGGCTGCAGGGCGCTTTCAGGCAGAAAGCCGACTGCAAGGTCCGAAAGGACGGCCGACGAAATCGCGGTGGCGTTCGAAGAGGTATAAGCCACCCTGAAATCGCGGTTTATACGATTGAGCGCTTCGACGGCATCGGCCCGCCACGTGCAATAAGAGGGGCCGCAGGCCAATGGCAGGGGATCGGACGCCAGGGCCCGGCCGCCATGGCTTGCCACCCAGTACATCTTTTCGGTCCGGAACAGCTCGCCGAACTCATGCATCGTGCCCTGCGTGAAAACGATGATGTCGTAGCGCCCCGACCGCATGCCGGCCAGAAGCTCTTCGGATGGCTGGCAGCGCACGTCCACAGTGATGCGCGGATGGGTGCGCTGGAAACTCGACAGGATCACCGGCAGCAGCTTGACCGCATAATCGTCGGGCACCCCGAACCGGATGTTGCCCACCAGATCGTCCTTGGAAAACATGTCGACGATCTCGGCATTGATTTTCAGCATGCGCCGGGCGCGGGCATAAAGCGCTTCGCCTTCGGTTGTGAGGGACACCTTGCGCCCATCGCGCAGAAACAAGGCCTGACCCAGTCGCTCTTCGAGCCGCTTGATCTGCATCGAAACGGCAGATTGGGTCTTGTAAACCCTGCGCGCGGCCTCGGTGAAGCTGCCGCAATCGGCAATGGCGCAGAAGGTTTGCAACTGGTCCAGATCGAGGGGGCTGGCCATCTCAAGTCCATCACAAAAATTGATCGTGAGAATGAAATCTATTTGTTTGAATAATGGAGGGCAAGCCCCTATCTAACGGTTGCAGACACAAGCCTCCCATTAAACTCTATCAAAACGATAGGGAATGGGGTGATGGAGTAAAGATCATGGCCCTGTTCAATTTCAAATCCCGTTCCGGTGCCGGTATGCGCCGCTCGACCCTGCGCTCGATGATGCAGATGGATGCATCGCTTTTGAGCGACATGGGTTTGACCCGTTACGATATCGCAGAAGCGATGCGCCATGGCGGTGCCGCCGCCGGCCAGCTTCTCGACGCACGCCGCAACGCGCGCGCAGTAGAATGGCTTCGGTGACCCCTTGCTGAAGCCCTGATCGGGTTCCCGGTCTTTGCGCATTTTGCCGGTGCGACTGACCTGTAAAAGGGAGCCCGACCGAAGCAAGGTCGATTTTGCCTTTGGCCTTGTTTCCTAGCCCCAGCCGGACCGCTTGCGGTCCGGCTTTTTTGTGTCTGGCGTCAGGGCAGGGCGGCAAAGCCCTCGTCGAATCCATTGAGCGAAACCGGAATGCCGATGCCTTCCTCGGGCGTACGGAACACGATGAAGATCGCGCTCTCACCTTCCGAAAGCTGGGTCATCAACGCGTCATCCATGACCACTTCGGCAACGCAGCCATTGGGCAGGCAGCGAACGAACGCCACGCGTCCCAGATCCTCGCCGTCGATGTTGAGACCGAGCCCGTTCGGCAAAAGAACGCCCAGCGGCGCCAGAACGCGCAGCAGCCGCGCTTCCTGATCCGCGGTCTTGAGCACGATCACCGAAAGCGCGACGTTGGGCTGATCTTCGGCCGTGACGTTCTGGATCAGCGCGCATTGTTCTTCAGCAGCTCCTGGCACCAGATCGCAGGTCATCTGCCAGTCCCCGTGCTGGGAACGGACGGCGCCCTGCGCGGCTGCCGGGCCGGCGAGGCAAAGAGAAGCCACAATGGCGGCAAGGGGTGCGAGATGGCGCATAAAAGCTATTGTCTCCTGGCAGGTCCCGGCGAGCGGGTGGGTTATCGATGTGTCGGGCAGGGGAGCCGTCCTTGTCAACATGGCCGGGCCGAACCGGGCAGAAATCCCACAACTGGGGCACCCGTAAGGCGCGATTGGCGCAATTTGACGCACGAAATGTGACCTTCAGTCCAATTGCCTTGCTCAAAAACATGTGGTTTAGCTGCATCGAGAAAAATCGGGCCCCCAGCATTGAGTCGGGAGCGTGCGGCATTTGCCGTGCGGAGCGGACGTGCTAGGGAGCGCAATAACAAAATTATGTTCAGGAGAAGTCCAGGTGACAGGATTTTCTTTCCGTCTGGTCAGAGCCTCACTCGCTGCGCTGTTTTTTGCGCTGATCCCGGCAATTGCCTCGGCTCAGGAAGCTGGTCACGCCGCTCCCGGTCAGATCGGCTTTCAGCCATCGGTTACCCCCATCATGGACTCCATTACGGCGTTTCATGACAGCCTGTTGATGTGGATCATCACGGCGATCGTCCTGCTCGTTCTGGCGCTGCTGATCGTCGTGATCGTGCGCTTCAACCAGCGCGCCAACCCCAACCCCTCCAAGGTGACGCACAATACGCTCATTGAGATCGTCTGGACGGTGGTTCCGGTGCTGATCCTTTTCGTGATCGCCATTCCCTCCTTTGGCGTTCTTGCCGACCAGCAGACCATCCCCGATGGCGAGCGCACCTACCTCGGTTCTCAGATCTTTGGCGGCGATGTGGAAGTCCCCGAGCCCTCCCTGACCATCAAGGCAACCGGCTACCAGTGGTATTGGGGCTACGAATACATGGACGAGGGCGTCGACTTCGTCTCGATCATGCTCAATGAAGAGCAACGCGAAGCCAATAAGCCCGACCAGCCGCGCCTTCTCGCTGTCGACAATGAACTGGTCGTGCCGGTCAATACGACCGTCCGTGTTCTGGTCACTGCCGCCGACGTGTTGCACGCCTTTGCCGTGCCGTCCTTTGGCATCAAGGTCGACGCGGTCACCAGCCGCAATAACGAAACCTGGTTCTATGCGCGTGAAACCGGCATCTACTACGGGCAGTGCTCCGAGCTTTGCGGCAAGGACCATGCCTTTATGCCCATCGCCGTACGCGTCGTCGAACAGGATCAGTTCGATGCATGGTTGGCTGCGGCAGAAGAAGGCAGCCTGGCCGATGCCAACACTGCGCTGATGGCGTCGATCCAGTAAGCGGCAAGAGAATTAGAAGGTAAGAACATGGCACAAGCTGAAGCAGCCCATTCCGACGCCGCACACGGAGCTCCCGCCGGTTGGAAGCGGTGGGTCTATTCGACCAACCATAAAGACATTGGCGTCCTGTACCTGATTTTCGCGATCATCGCTGGGATTGTCGGCGGCGCGCTTTCGGGCTTCATGCGCTGGGAACTGGCCGAGCCGGGCATTCAGATTTTCCCTGGCCTTGCACAGATGGTTTATGGCGTTGGCGGCGATGCTTCGATCGACGCCGGCAAGCATATGTTCAACGTGTTCACGACAGCGCACGGCCTGATCATGGTGTTCTTCATGGTCATGCCGGCTGTTATCGGCGGCTTTGCCAACTATTTCGTGCCGCTGATGATCGGAGCGCCGGACATGGCGTTCCCACGCATGAACAACATCTCGTTCTGGCTCCTGCCGCCCGCCTTCCTGCTCCTTTTGATCTCGCTGTTCATGGAAGGTCCTCCGGGCGCCATGGGCGTCGGCGGCGGCTGGACGATCTATCCGCCGTTCTCGACCTCGGGGCAGCCTGGCCCGGCCATGGACTACGCGATCCTGTCGCTCCATCTTGCCGGCGCATCCTCGATCCTTGGCGCCATCAACTTCATTACAACCGTTCTGAACATGCGTGCCCCCGGCATGACCATGTTCAAGATGCCGCTCTTTGCGTGGTCGGTTCTGGTCACAGCGTTCCTGCTGCTGCTGGCTCTGCCGGTCCTTGCCGGCGCTATCACCATGCTGCTGACCGACCGCAACTTTGGCACCGCGTTCTTCGATCCGGCCGGCGGTGGCGATCCGATCCTGTTCCAGCACCTGTTCTGGTTCTTCGGTCACCCTGAAGTTTACATCATGATCCTGCCGGGCTTCGGCATCGTCAGTCACATCATCTCGACCTTCTCGCGCAAGCCCATTTTCGGTTATCTGGGCATGGTGATGGCGATGGTCGCGATTGGCGCCGTCGGCTTCATCGTGTGGGCCCACCACATGTACACGACAGGTATTTCGCTCAACACGCAGCGCTACTTCGTCGCCGCAACGATGATTATCGCGGTTCCGACCGGCGTTAAGATCTTCTCGTGGATCGCTACGATGTGGGGCGGCTCGCTGCGCTTCACCACGCCCATGTTGTGGGCGGTGGGCTTCATCTTCCTGTTCACGGTGGGTGGCGTGACGGGCGTCGTGCTGGCCAATGCCGGTGCCGACCGCGCGCTGCATGACACATACTATGTGGTCGCCCACTTCCACTACGTTCTGTCGCTGGGCGCTGTCTTCACCATCTTTGCGGGCTGGTACTACTGGTTCCCCAAGATGTTCGGTGTGATGTACAGCGAATTCCTGGGCAAGCTGCACTTCTGGATCATGTTCGTTGGCGTGAACCTGATCTTCTTCCCGCAGCACTTCCTGGGTCTGGCCGGCATGCCGCGCCGCTATATCGACTACCCCGACAGCTATGCGCTTTGGAACAGCGTATCGTCCTGGGGCTATCTGGTGACGCTGGCCGCCATGCTCGTGTTCTTCTACTCGGTGTTCGAAGCCTTTGCCAAAAAGCGCAAGGCGGCGGACAATCCGTGGGGCGAAGGCGCGACCACGCTGGAATGGACATTGAGCTCGCCTCCGCCATTCCACCAGTTCGAGACCCTTCCGCGCTTCAAGTAAGTACGGCAGGAAAGCCCGAACCGAATTCTGAGCAACCCGGGAAACCGGGTTGCGTTTTGATATAGACCTCGAGCCGGAACCTCACATTGGCTTACGCAGACGACAGCAACCCGACCACAGCCGTCCATCTGGGCGGGCAGGTGGAAGATTATCTGGAGCTTCTGAAGCCCCGGGTGATGCAGCTCGTCGTCTTTACCGGTTTTGTGGGCATGCTGGTGGCGCCGGGCGGCATCAATCCGGTCATCGGCTTCATCGCCATCCTGTGCATCGCAGTGGGAGCGGGGGCCTCGGGCGCGCTCAACATGTGGTACGACGCCGATATCGATGCCATCATGAGCCGCACGCTCAACCGCCCGATCCCTTCGGGCCGCGTATCGCGAGAAAACGCGCTGGTTTTCGGCATCACGCTTTCAGGATTTTCGGTCGCGACGCTGGGCCTTGCCACCAACTGGCTGGCCGCTGGCCTTCTGGCGTTCACCATCTTCTTTTATGCCGTCGTCTATACGATGTGGCTCAAGCGCTCGACGCCCCAGAACATCGTGATCGGCGGCGCCGCTGGGGCTTTCCCGCCCATGATCGGCTGGGCGGCAGTGACCGGCACGGTCTCCTGGGACGCGCTGATCCTGTTCATGATCATCTTTTTGTGGACCCCGCCGCATTTCTGGGCTCTGGCGCTCTACAAGAAGGGTGACTACGAGGCAGCTGGCATTCCCATGCTGCCCAATGTTGCCGGCGAGCGCGCCACCCAGAACCAGATCGTCGTCTATACGGTCCTGCTCACCGCCATCGGGTTCGGGCCGGTCCTGACCGGTCTTGTGGGTTGGTTCTATGCAATTCCCGCGACCATTCTCGGCGTCGTGTTTTCTGTGCTGGCCATTCGGCTGCGCTTCTCGGAGGGTGTGGAAATGAAGCGGCGGGCCCGCGTCCTTTTCACCTATTCCCTGCTGTATCTGTTTGTGTTGTTCGTAGCGCTCCTGGCCGATGTGGGCCTGATCAGATGGTTCGGAGTACTCTAATGACCGTCGAGCAGAACTTGACCGAACAGCAAAAGGAAGCCTTCCTTAAGCGCCGCCGCAAGCGTTCCATCGCCATTGGCATCGCGCTGGTTGTTCTGGTTGTGATTTTTTACGCGATCACCATTATCAATCTCGGCCCCGACGTCATGGTTCGGGAGCTCTAGACGATGGCAACGATCGATCACGGCCCCGCTTCGGGCGGCAATAAAAAGACACTTCTCTGGCTGGTCGGCATCCCCACGGTGATGTTGGGGCTTTCGTTCGCCTCGGTCCCGCTTTACGACATTTTCTGTCGCGTTACCGGTTATGGCGGGACGACGCAGGTGGCCGACGAGAACGCCAAGGGCGTCATCGCCCGCGAAATGGCTGTTCGGTTCGACGCGACTATCGATGGCGGCATCCCGCTGCGCGTCGAGCCGGCCAGCGTCGAGACCAATGCCATCGGCACCATTTCGACAATCACCTATCTCGCGACAAATCTGTCCGATGAACCGCTGCGCACCACTGCGAGCTTCAACGTGACGCCGGAAAACACCGGCATCTATTTCAACAAGATCGAGTGCTTCTGCTTTACAGAGCAGGTGATTGCGCCCAATGAAACTGTCGAGATGCCGGTGACCTATTTTGTCGATCCCGATCTCGACGAAAACTCCGAATTGCGTACAATCCGTCAGATTACGCTGTCTTATACATTTCACGATTCCTAACGGGGGATAGAGCCGACATGGCAGCCCATGCAAAGAACCATGACTACCACCTGGTAGATTTGAGCCCTTGGCCCTTCGTGGGTTCCGTTTCGGCTTTTGTAATGGCCATTGGCGGCATCATGTGGATGCATGGTGGCGTGCCCTGGCTGTTCGCCGCCGGTCTCGTTGGCGTGCTCTACACCATGTTTGCGTGGTGGTCAGACGTCATAAAGGAAGCCAATACCGGCTATCATACCCCGGTCGTTCAGCTTCACCACCGTTACGGCATGATCCTGTTCATCGCTTCGGAGATCATGTTCTTCGTGGCCTGGTTCTGGGCCTATTTTGAAGCTGCGTTCTATCCCGATGAAATCGCGCAGGTCGGCCGTGTCGCCTTCACCGGCGGCGTTTGGCCTCCTCAGGGTGTGGAAGTTTTCGACCCCTGGCACCTGCCGCTGTTCAACACGCTGGTTCTGCTGCTTTCGGGCACCACGGTCACCTGGGCGCACCACGCGCTTCTGGAAAACGACCGCGAGGGCCTCAAATGGGGTCTGATCCTTACCGTGTTGCTCGGAGCGCTGTTCTCTTGCGTTCAGGTTCTTGAATACACTCAGGCCCATTTCTCGTTCTCAGGGAACATCTACGGCGCCACCTTCTTTATGGCGACCGGGTTCCACGGCTTCCATGTTTTCATCGGCACCATCTTCCTGCTGGTTTGCCTGATCCGCGCCTATGCCGGCCAGTTCACACCCAAGCAGCATCTGGGCTTCGAATTCGCCGCCTGGTACTGGCACTTTGTTGACGTCGTCTGGTTGTTCCTTTTTGCCTCGATCTACGTCTGGGGCTCTTGGGGCGCTACGATCGGTGGCCACTAATCTTTAAGGAAAGGCCGGGACGGCCTTGGCGGTCCCGGCATATCAAATGGTTGAACATTCTGAGGGGCTTTCCCCACTCGCGACCGGACTCAAGGGCCGCTGTCCGCGTTGTGGCGAGGGCCATATTTTTTCCGGCTTCCTGACAGTTGCCGAAAGCTGCGAAGCCTGCGGGCTTGATTTGTCCTTCGCCGATAGCGGGGATGGTCCCGCCGTGCTCATCATGTTTCCGGTCGGCACCATAGTCGTTGCCGGCTGGCTTATCACCGACGCGCTGTTTGGCTGGCCCGCAGTTGCGCAGCTGGCCATCTGGCTGCCCATGACGCTGATCCTGTCGCTATTGATGTTGCGGCCCTTCAAGGGCGCGATGATCAATCTGCAATACAAGACCGGCGCGCGGCCCGGCGGTGAACTGGGCGAACGAGACGACTAGGGCGTGTGGGGTGCAGATTTTTTCTGACCCACCAGGACGGCAAACGAGGACGCAGAGCAGTTTGAGCGAAACGGAGAAAAGCGAAAGTGCTCTGATGGCTAAGGCTAGTCGATCGCCGCGCTATTGGGGCTTCGCACAGATCAGCTTCGTGGTGCTGATGCTCTCACTTATGGTTCTGTTCATCGCGCTTGGCACATGGCAGGTCGAGCGCCTTGCGGAAAAAGAGGCGCTGCTTGCGACCGTCGAAGCGCGGTTCGATCTTGCCCCGCAGCCATTTCCTGCGTCCGGCAATTGGGATGCGCTCGATGCTCAAACCCTCGACTATGCAAGGTTTGAGCTGGCGGGCACCTTCGACAATGCTGCGACCGTTCTGGTTTTTACCAATCTGCCCGATCCGGCCGGTCGCTATGGTGGTGTGGGCTATTGGGTTATGGCCCCGTTCTCACTCGATGGGGGCGGTATCGTCTGGGTCAATCGCGGCTTTGTGCCCGAAGCCGCTGCCGCCGACTTTGCCGACGGCGGCGATGCGCCCGAAGGGCAGGTAACGATCGAGGCCATCGCGCGCCGCCCCGAACAGGCCAACAGCTTTACGCCTGAACCCGATTTCGAGGCGCGGCGCGAATGGGTTCGCAATCCCGGGCGGCTCTCGGCATTTCTCGACAATCCTGCCGCTCCCGTGGCGCCTGCAACGCTCGACAGGATTGCCGGCCAACCCGGCGACCTGCCGCAGGGTGGCGAAACCCAGATTACCTTCCCCAACCGGCATCTCGAATATGCCGGCACCTGGTATCTGTTCGCCGCCATCACGCCGATCATGCTCGGCTTCTGGCTGTGGCGCCAGCGGCGGCCCAGAAATCTTGCTCATGAGGAAAAGGACAATTAGGGTGCGTCCCGATGTCCAGGAGGGTGCTTCTTTAATGCAGTATGTCAGCACGCGCGGTCAGGCGCCCGCGCTCGGATTTTGTGACGTTGTGCTGGCCGGACTGGCGCGGGATGGGGGCCTCTATGTTCCTGCCGAATGGCCCCGGTTCACCGCAGAGGAAATCCACAACTTCGGCAACCGCCCCTATCAGGACGTCGCGCTGGCTGTGATCTCCAAGTTTGTGGGCGACGAGATCGATCAGGCCGACCTCAAGGCGATGATCAAGTCGGCTTATTCGGGGTTCAATCACCCCTCGGTCACGCCGCTGGTCGAACTTGAGCCGGGCCATTTCGTGCTCGAGCTCTGGCACGGTCCGACGCTGGCCTTCAAAGACGTTGCCATGCAGTTCCTGGCGCGGGTAATCGATCACATTCTCGGCCAGCGCGGCGAGCGCGCCACCATTGTTGGCGCCACCTCGGGTGATACCGGCTCGGCGGCGATCGAAGCCTTCCGCGGTCGTGAAAACACCGATATCTTCATCATCCACCCCAGGGGCCGCACCTCGGAAATCCAGCGCCGCCAAATGACGACGGTGCTTGACGACAATGTCTTCAACATTGCGCTCGAAGGAACGTTTGACGATTGCCAGGCCGTCGTCAAAGCCATGTTCAACGACTTTGCTTTCCGCGACGGCGCGAAGCTGAGTGGGGTCAATTCGATCAACTGGGGCCGTATCGCCGCCCAGGTGGTCTATTACTTCACCTCCGCCGTGGCTCTCGGCGCTCCGCACCGCAAGATTACCTTCGTGGTCCCAACCGGCAACTTCGGCGACATCTTTGCCGGCTATGTCGCAAAGCGTATGGGCCTGCCGGTTGAAAAGCTGGTGATCGCCACCAATTCCAACGATATCCTGCGCCGCGCGGTAAAGTTCGGCCGTTACGACAAGCGGGGTGTGGCGCAAACCGTTAGCCCCTCGATGGACATCGAAGTCTCATCGAATTTCGAACGTCTGCTGTTTGAAGCGCTTGACCGCGATGGAGAAAAGACAGCGGGGCTGTTTGCCTCGCTGGCCCAGTCCGGCGGGTTCACCATCCCCGAACCGGCTCTCGATACGATCCGCGAGGAGTTCGGGTCCGGCATGGCCGACGAGACGGCCACAAAGACCATAATTTCCGATGTGCTGGCCCATTCTCACTATCTCATCGATCCGCACACCGCCGTCGGCGTTGCGGTCGCCAGAGGCTTCAATTTCGGCCACACACCGCTCGTTACGCTTTCAACCGCCCATCCGGCCAAGTTCCCCGAAACGGTCGAGGCGGCAACGGGGCGTCACCCTGAACTGCCCGCTCACATGGCCGATCTGGGAACCCGCGAAGAGCGGTTCACGGTTTTGGCAAATGACGAGGCCGTCGTGAAAGACTATATCCGCGCCAAGACACGCGCCTGGGAGGACTGATTTTGACCGTACGCACAACGACCCTCGATAATGGGATGACCGTTATCACCGACGCCATGCCGCATCTGGAAAGTGCGGCGCTTGGTGTCTGGGTCAAGTCCGGTTCTCGTAGCGAAACCGCACAGCAGCACGGCGTCTCGCACCTTCTCGAACATATGGCCTTCAAGGGCACGACGCGGCGGTCGGCTCGCGAGATCGCCGAGACCATCGAGTCGGTGGGCGGCGACATCAACGCGGCCACCTCGATCGAACACACCGGATACTTTGCCCGCGTCCTCAAGGACGACGTGGCGCTTGCCGCCGATATTCTCGCCGATATTTTGCAGAACTCCGTTTTCGACGAGAACGAGTTGGCCCGCGAACAGCGCGTCATTTGCCAGGAAATCGGTGCGACCCACGATAATCCTGACGATCACGTCTTCGATCTGTTTCAGGAAGCGGCCTTTCCCGACCAGCCCATCGGGCGAACGATTCTGGGCACCGAGGGCTCGGTGCGGGGCTTCAGCGCCGATACCATCCGGGACTATATGGAACAGCACTATGTGGGAGACCAGATGGTGATTTCGGCGGCCGGCAACGTCAGTCATGACGAGTTGGTCGACCTCGCCCATGATCGGTTCCACAAGCTCAAGCCCACCGGCGCGCCGGTGCCCGAAAAGGCCAACTATGTGGGCGGTGAGTTCAAGGAAATCTCCGACCACGAGCAAGCCCACATCGTTTTGGGCCTCGAGGGCCGGCCCTATAATTCCGATGGATTTTACGCCGCCCAGATACTGTCCTCGATCCTTGGCGGCGGCATGAGTTCGCGGCTTTTCCAGGAAGTGCGCGAGCGTCGGGGCTTGTGCTATTCGGTTTACGCCTTCCACTGGGCCTTCGCCGATAGCGGTGTGTTTGGCGTCGCGGCGGCGACCGGCGCCGAGGACGTCGAAGAACTTATGCCCGTCATGCTCGAGGAACTGCAGAAATCGACACGCGACATCACCGATGCCGAGGTCAGCCGCGTCCGCGCGCAGATCAGGGCCGGGCTTTTGATGTCGCTCGAGAGCCCGTCGTCGCGAGCCGGCCAGCTCGCACGGCAGCAGATTCTTTGGGGCCGCCCCATTCCGCTTCAGGAAACCGTCGATCGCATCAACCGCATTGATGCCGAGCGCGTGCGCCATGTTGCGGGCCAGATGTTTTCCCAGGCCAAACCCTCAATTGCAGGCATCGGTCCGGTAAACGGCATCCCCGACTATTCGCGTGTCGTGGACAGTTTCAAATAGGGGCCACCGCTCCATGTTCACTTTCGCCGCCATCCGCCAGACCACTCCGGAAATTCGTGGCGATGGCCTTGTGCTGCGTTCGCCGCGCCAGAACGATTATTCGGCCTGGCGCAAGCTGCGGCTGGACAGCCGGACGTTCCTGATGCCTTTCGAGCCGCGCTGGTCGGAAGCCGAGCTTTCGGCGAGAAGCTTCGCCGCCCGCGTGCGCCGAAACCGCCGCGACGCGCTCTATGGCACCGAGTTTTCCCTGTTCATTTTTACCCAGAGCGGGCGGCTGTCCACGCTGGTCGGCGGCATGACATTGTCCAACGTCCGGCGCCGCGCCTTCCAGAACGTCACGCTCGGCTACTGGATGGGCGAACAATTCGCTGGAAAGGGCATTATGACGCGCTCGGTTGCCCTGATCCTGCCGTTTGTGTTCGACAGTTTGAACCTTCATCGCATCGAGGCGGCCTGTCTGCCAGACAACACGGCATCGCGCCGCGTCCTGTCGGCCAACGGTTTCCGCGAAATCGGAATTGCTGAGAACTATCTCCAGATCAACGGCGAGTGGAGGGATCACATGCTGTTTGCGCTCACCCGCGAGCATTACGACAATCTCGCCGGTTGAAAGCCGTGTTCGTTTGATTGCCAAACAGCGCAAAATCCCGCTACCACTGAATGTTGAATTAGGACCGTTGATTAATGACGTTTAAGCCCGCCCGTTCTCTCGTCTTTCTAGCCGTGCTGTTTGCGGCACTGGCCGGACTGACGGGACGGGCGATGGCCTTCGAGGTCGTCACGATCCCCGAGGGGATCAATGCGGTCAATCTCGGTGCGGCGCTCGACGTCCTGCCGGGCGAGGACGGCCGCGTTCAGATCAGCACCGCACCCGGCGAAGACGGCATCATCCGCCGCATCGAAATCGTCTCGATCACCGAAGGTGCCAATCCCAACTGGGCAGTCTTTGCGCTGCGCAACGAAAGCGACGTGCAGATCGAGCGCCTGCTTGTCGCGCCCTATTTCCGGCTGCCCGGTTCGGGGGTGTTTCATCCCGATCTCGGTTCGGCCCGCATCACGGCGCTGACGCCCAGCCACGGGCTGCGCCCCGAGCGCGTCCCCGATTCTGAGGCCGACGTTTTCGACGTCGTGATCGACCCCGGCGCCACCGTCACACTGGTTGCCGAGCTCCAGTCTGGCACGCTTCCTGAACTCTATCTCTGGGAGCCCGATGCCTATCGTGACTACAAGAACTCCTTCACACTGTTCCGCGGGACTGTGCTCGGGATTTCGAGCCTGGCAGCGGTGTTCCTGACCATCATGTTCGTGGTCAAGGGCAGGGGGGTCTTTCCGGCCACCGCACTGCTGGCTTGGGCCGTGCTCGCCTATCTGCTCATCGATTTCGGCATATTCGGCCCACTGATCGGCGTGTCCAACGCTCTCATCCAGCCCTTCCGGGCGGCGGCGGAGGCCGCCCTTGCCACTACGCTGTTTGCCTTCCTGTTCATCTATCTCAATCTGCACCGATGGCACTTCAGGTTCACCCATGTGGCGCTTGGCCTCTCGGCGGTCTTTCTGGCGCTGTTCATCTATGCCTTTTTCAATCCCGCGCTCGCAGCGGGCATCGCGCGCACCTCGCTGGCTCTGATCGGCCTCGTGGGCCTGTTCCTGGTCCTGCTGCTGTCGATCCGCGGCTATGACCGTGCGGTGCTTCTGGTGCCGACCTGGGTGATCTATCTCGCCTGGCTGACCTATGCCTGGATGGTCGTTTCGGGTCAGGTGTCCAACGACATCGCCCAATCCGCAGTCGCCGGTGGTCTCGTTCTGATTGTGATGCTGCTTGGTTTCACCGCCGTCCAGCACGCGTTCTCCGACGGGCAGGTTTCCATCGGGGCGTTGTCGGAAGTCGAGCGCCGCGCGCTCGCCATGACCGGCTCGGGCGATTTCGTCTTTGACTGGAATATCGACCGTGACCGCGTGAATGTATCCGACGAACTGGCCATCCGACTCGGCGAGCGCAAGGGTGCCTTGCGCGGTGCCATCAAGCGCTGGCTCGATCGCGTCCATCCCGAAGACCGGGACCGCTTCCGCACAGCGCTCGACACCCTGATCGAGTTGAAGCGCGGCAAGGTCAATTCCGATATCCGCATATCGGGCTTCGATGGCAGCTTCCGCGCCTTCCGCATGCGCGTCAAACCCGTGCTGGGTGGCGACGGCCAGGTCAATCGTATAGTGGGAACGCTCCAGGACGTGACCGACGAGCGGGCCGGGCGCGACCGGCTTTTGCACGACGCCATCCACGACAGCCTCACCGGTCTGCCCAACCGCCAGCTCTTTCTCGACCGTCTCGAACGGGCGCTTTTACGCTCGCGCGAGTTCAGCGAGGTCAAGCCTGCGGTTTTTCTCGTCGACCTCGACAAGTTCACCGACATTGACGAGCGCATCGGGCATATGGCGGCGGATTCGCTGCTTTTGGCTGTCTCGCGCCGCCTGTCGCGTCTGCTGCGGCCACTCGATACTCTGGCGCGGATCTCGGGCGACCAGTTCGCAGTCGTTTTGCTATCCGAGCAATCGGCCTCCAAGATCGCCGACATTGCCGAGCAGATGCGCAAAGCGCTGCGCAACCCGTTCAATTTCGGCGATCGGGACATGACGCTGACCGCTTCGATCGGCATCACGATCTACGACAATAAACCCGTTAAGGCCGAGGATGTGCTGCGCGACGCCGAACTGGCCATGCACTACGCCAAGCGCCATGGCGGGGACCGGATCGAGGCGTTTCGCGCGGCCACGCGCTCGATCGCCGTCTATGCTCAGGCTCTGGAAGACGATCTCAAGGAAGCGCTCGACCGGCGCGACCTCCAACTCCTTTACCAGCCCATTGTCGATATCCAGAATGACAACCGCATAGTGGGGGCCGAAGCGCTCATGCGCTGGAATCACCCAGAGCGCGGCCAGGTCAGCCCGTCCGCATTCATTCCTCTGGCCGAGCGCACCGGCCAGATCGAGAAGCTAGGCCGGTTGGCGTTCGAGGAGGCGGCCGAGCAGACGCGGCAGTGGATTTCGGCCATCAAGCTGCCGGAAAACTTCTTCGTCTCGGTCAATCTCTCTGCGGCGCAGTTGACCAGCGAAACATTGCTGAACGACATGAAAACGCTTGTCGCACAGCACAAATCGGTCGCCGGGCACATGAAGCTCGAAATTACCGAGAGCCAGGTGATGGGCAATCCAGAGCACGCGGTTTATATGCTCGAAGCGTTTAAGGGGCTCGGATTGGGCCTGGCGCTCGATGATTTCGGAACCGGGTATTCCTCGCTGTCCTACCTGCACCGTTTCCCGTTCGATACGATCAAGCTGCCATCGCCTTTCGTGCAGATCCGCGACGACAGCGGCATTTCCCACACCCAGATTCCGATCATCAATTCGGTGGTCGGTCTGGCGCGTGAACTCGATCTTGTGTTGATCGCCGAAGGGGTGGAGACCGAGGACGAGATTGCCCGGCTCAAGAGCCTCAATTGCCGCTACGCGCAGGGCTTTGCGTTCGGCGCGGCCATGCCGGGCTCCGAACTTCAGCGCCGGCTACAGGCCCAGCTGTCCGGCAAATAGCTTCGGAGGTGCGCCGGGCAGAAGTGCTCAGGCGTTGCCGGCTACAGGGCTCAGTGTGGCGCGGGTGACACCCAAAGCGGCCAGCGCCGCTTCGTATTTCTTGCTCGCCGGCAGGGCAAACAGCAGCTCGTTGGATGATGCCGCTGTCAACCAGCCATTGGTCCGCAATTCGTCCTCCAACTGGCCCGCACCCCATTCGCAATAGCCCAGCGCGAGCAGGCTTGCATTGGGGCCTTTGCCAGACACCATGGCGCGCAACACGTCGAGCGTCGCCGTCAGGCACACATCACCATCCACCGCAAAGGAATTGCCGTCGCGGAAGTAATCGGAGGTATGAAGCACAAAGCCCCGGCTCGAATCGACGGGTCCGCCCTTGAAGACGCTTTGGTGCATAAGCCGTTCCGGCATGCGAATGGTGTCGTCGCCCTCTTCGAGGTCGATCTCGGCGAGAACGTCGGAAAGGTGCATGTCATCCATCGGCTGGTTGACCACAAGTCCCATGGCTCCATCGTCACCATGCGCGATGAGATAGATGACTGCCTCGGCAAAACGCTCGTCGCCAATATCGGGCGTTGCAACGAGGAACTGTCCTTTGAGCGTGTCCATACCAACTCACTTTCTGCCCGCCGCCCACTATAAACCTAAAGACTTCCGTCAGGGTTTCAAATCCACATCGATCACGAAGCGATGATCGAACGTCTCTTTCCCACGCCCCATTGCTGCACTAATGACTTTATCCATGAAAATTGCGATTGCCATCATCACGACGCTTGCCTTCACCGGATCGGCGCTTGCCGCGGAAACCGATTGGGTGGAGGTTGCCCCCGACGTTTCCATCCGGCTCGTTTCGTCCGACATGCTCAGTGACGATGGAACCATCTGGATGGGGCTCGAAATCGATATGCCCGCCAACACAAAGACCTATTGGCGTGTGCCGGGCGAGACCGGGCTGCCTCTGGTTATCGACACCGAAGGGTCGCAAGACATTGGCGGCGTCGAAATTGCCTGGCCCTATCCAAAACGCGAGGTTGCCGAAGGCTATCTCGATCACGCGTTCTATGGCCATGTGCTTTTGCCGCTCTCCGTGGCAATCGAGGGCGATGCACCTGTTCTTGTGACCGACATAACGCTTGGCATCTGTTCCGACATCTGCGTGCCGGCAAATGCCAGCCTCAAGATCACGCCTGCGCTAGACGCGCCGGACCGCCCCAACGTTTTTCGCATTCAGCAAGCCATGGCCTCTGTCCCGTTGCCCCATGACGGAGAGGGTATTCTGGGCGACGCGCGGTTCGATATGGAGGCCGAGGCCATAATTGTCGATTTGCTCGAACCCGGCTTCGATCACACCTCGATGATCGCCGATATCGCCAATTCGAGCCTCGTTTTCGGTGAGCCCGAGATCTTGGAGCCGGGCCGGTTGTCCTTTGCGCTGCTTGGGCGCGCAGGGCCCGAACCGCTGCGCGATGTCTCTGTGCATTTCACCTTCGACAGCGACGACGGTCCGTTCGAGATTGTCCGTCCTCTGGCCGGGACTGCCGACGGATCTTCGTAGCGGCAAAGCGTCTCTGCCAACCTCGACGCGAGTCGAGAATTCTCTTATGACAGGAACGAATCGAATTCACCTCGACGAGAGCGGGCAACCTTAGTGTGGCCGTATTCGTCTTGTGTTTGTTTTGCTATAGCATGAGGACCTCCATGACGATCCAGCCCGGCCAGCCCGTTGCTTCGGTGCCCGTAAAACACGTGACCGAACGCGGCGTTGAGGATGCGACCAGCGCCGACGTCCTGGGCAGCGGCACCGTCGTGTTCTTCACGGTTCCCGGAGCGTTCACGCCCACCTGCCATCTCAACCACCTGCCCGGCTATCTGGCCGCTGCCGATGAGCTGAGGGCCGCTGGCGTCGATACCATCGTTTGTGGCACGGTCAACGACCATCACGTGGTCAAGGCATGGGCCGAAGCGACCGGGGCACTTGGCAAGATCGAATTTATCGCCGATGGTCTGGGCAAGCTGGCGAACGCTCTGGGGTTGGAACGCGACTTGACCAGTGGCGGGCTCGGCATGCGGTTTATTCGTTCCTCGCTACTGATCCGTAACGGGGTGGTCGAAACCGTCAATGTTGAGGGTGCGCCCGGCGAGGTAACCAATTCGGGTGCTCCGGCTATGCTCGAAGCACTCAGGGCTTAATGAAAGGGATGGGGACCATGGTGGGTTCGGTGTTGCGAATTGCTGCAGGCACGGCACTTGCTGCGCTTCTGGCCGGATGTTCAATGGGCTCGATGTTCGGCGGCAGCGACGATGCGAGCTATGCCAATATCAATGCCAGCCAGACCCAGGTGGCTCAGGCAGCCAGCGGTGCCATGCCGGCCATCGCCACCGAGTGCCCGCCGATCCGCATCCGCGGGGGCGCCGAATTCTATCGCTCCTACGCCGGCAACCGGACCTCGGATCCAACTGCGCTGCGCTATCAGGGCGTGCTCGATCGCGTTTCGCGCAATTGTGTGGTCTCGAACGGCATCATCACGGTGCAGATGGGCGCCGTGGGGCGCGTCATCATCGGTCCGTCGGGTGGCGAGGGCAACATCACCATGCCGTTGCGCTTCGCTGTGCAGCGTGACGGGCTGGCGGTTTTCTCCCAGCGTTATGACGTTGCCGTTGCGGCCAGCCCCTCTAGTGCCAATGAATTCAGCCAGACAGTGGAAAACGTCGCCATTCCTTATGTGGGCGGCGAGCAGATCACCATTTTCGTAGGCTTTGATAACTAGCAAGTTGACGGCGCCGAGACTTTCTTCCATGGTCCGGCCATCAGCGGGAGAGACCCTGGCCATCGAGCCGGGGCGCCGAAGGAGCAACCGCCCCGGAAACTCTCAGGCACAAGGGACCGCTGAGCTCAAGGCACTGCTACAGGGCGAGTATCGCCACCAGGCAGGGTGATTGGGCGAAAGAGGTTGGGCGCAACCTGCGCGAGCAGGCTGGGTGCTGGCCAAAACTCTGGAAAGCGGAAGCGCAAGCTTCCCACCGACGGGTGTAGCCGGGTCTTGTGGCAAGCAAGCCGCCCGGGAAATCTCTCAGGTTGACCGACAGAGGGGGCACTACGTTACGATGCATTCCAATGCGTCGTTGTGTGGTGCCGTCCATCGTGAACCGGAGAGACCGATATGGCCGAAGGGGCCCAGACCGACCTACTCAAAACGGCGCTTTATGACCGTCATGTCGCCGCAGGCGGCAGGATTGTCGAATTTGGCGGCTATGCGCTGCCCGTCCAGTATGCCGGTATCGTCGCCGAGCACAATCACACCCGGGAAGCGGCCAGCCTGTTCGATGTCTCGCATATGGGACAGGTTGTCATTACCGGCCCCGATCACGCGACGACAATTGCCGCGCTCGAAGCCCTCACGCCCGCCGATCTGGCGTCCCTCGCTCCTGGCCAGATGCGCTATACGGTCCTGCTCAATGACGAAGGTGGCATTGAGGACGATCTTATCATCACCCGTCCCGTGCAGGGGCAGGAGCCCGACGGCGTGATGTACATGGTCGTCAACGCGGCCCGTAAGCATCACGATCTCGATTTTATACGCGCCAAGGCGCCCGCCGATGTGACATTCGATCTGCGCGACGATGTTTCGCTCATCGCCCTGCAAGGCCCCCGCGCGGCGGAAGTGCTCGCCAAACATTCCAGCATCACCGAACAGCTCGGTTTTATGCAGGCCGGTCCTGCGGTCATTGGCGGCATCGCCGTCAACGTCTCGCGTTCGGGCTATACCGGTGAAGACGGTTTCGAACTCTCGGTCGCCAATGGCGAAGCGCCCGCTCTGTTCGACCTTTTGATGGCCGATCCGCTGGTTGAACCTGCCGGACTTGGTGCGCGCGACAGCCTGCGGCTTGAGGCCGGGCTCTGTCTTTACGGCCACGATATGACCGATACCGTCGATCCGGTTTCCGCCGGCCTGTTGTTTGCTGTCGGCAAGCGCCGCCGCACCGAGGGTGGCTTTACCGGCGCCGATGCCGTGCTGGGCCGTCTGGCCACCGGCGCCGACGACAAACGCGTCGGCATCCGTTTTGAAGGCCGCCAGCCGGTGCGCGAGGGCGCCGAACTCGTCGATGCCAGCGGCTCGATCATCGGCAGGATCACCTCGGGCACCTTCGCGCCCACGGCCCAGGCCTCGATCGCCATGGGGTATGTGCCCGCCGATATCGCCAGGGAGGGCGAACCCGTCACCGCCATGGTGCGCGGCAAGCCCATCGCAGGCACCGTCGCCAAAATGCCTTTCGTTCCACAGCGTTATTACCGCAAACCGGCCTGATCCAGAGGGACCTCACCATGACCACCCGCTACACAACCGACCATGAATATGTCCGCACCGAAGGCAAGATCGGCACCATCGGCATTTCCAGCTTCGCCCAGGAACAACTCGGCGACATCGTGTTTGTCGAACTGCCCACAGTCGGCGCCAGCTTCAAGAAGGGCGAGGAAGTCGCCGTCGTTGAATCGGTCAAGGCCGCCTCGGAAATCTACGCTCCTGTGTCCGGCACCGTGACCGAGATCAACGACGCTCTGTCCGACGAACCCGGCCTCATCAATTCCGACCCGGCCGCCGGCGGTTGGATCTTCAAGCTCGAATTGTCCGACGAGGCTGAACTCGAAGGTCTTATGGACGAAACCGCCTACGCCGATCACACGGCTTAACCCTCTCGATCTGAACCGGAGCCGCGATGCGCTATCTCCCCCATTCCGCCGCTGACCGCCAGCATATGTTGGCAACGATCGGCGCGTCTTCCATCGATGATCTGTTCGCCGCGGTGCCCAAATCGGTCCTGGGCACGTTCAGCCCCGACCTGCCGGACCATCAGCCCGAATTTGCCGTCGAAGCACATATGCGCGGTCTGGCGAGAGCCAACCACGCAGCGGGCGACGGTCCGTTCTTTGTGGGCGCGGGCGCCTATCGCCACCACGTCCCGGCCACCGTCGATCATCTGATCCAGCGCTCGGAATGGCTCACCGCTTACACGCCCTACCAGCCGGAAATCTCGCAGGGCACGCTTCAGATGCTCTTCGAGTTCCAGACCCAGGTCGCAAACCTGACAGGCATGGATGTGGCCAACGCCTCGATGTATGACGGTTCGACGGCGACAGCAGAAGCCGTACTGATGGCGCGCCGCATCACGAGAAAGAACAAGGTCTTCCTCTCGGGCGGTCTGCATCCGCAATATCGCGATACGGTCGTCACCTATCTCTCGGGCGAAGAAGGTCTCGAATGTCTGGCGCCCTCGCCAGAAGGGCAGGGCGATATTGTCGACCACATCGACGACGACACCGCCGCCATCGTCATCCAGACCCCCGATTTTTACGGCCACCTTCGCAACGTTTCGGCGCTGGCCGAAGCCGCCCACGAAAAGGGCGCGCTGCTGATCGTCGTCGTCACTGAAATCATCTCGCTGGGCCTTCTCGAAGCCCCGGGCGCCCTTGGCGCGGACATCGTGGTCGCCGAGGGTCAGTCGCTGGGCAATCCGTTGACGTTTGGCGGGCCCTATGTCGGACTTCTGGCCTGCCGTGAAAAATTCGTGCGCCAGATGCCGGGCCGGCTATGCGGCGAAACGATCGATGCCGATGGCGAACGCGGGTTCGTCCTCACGCTCTCGACCCGCGAACAGCATATCCGCCGCGAAAAGGCGACATCCAACATCTGCACCAATGCCGGATTGTGTGCGTTGGCCTTCACCATCCACCTTTCGCTTCTGGGCGAAAGAGGGCTGACCCGGCTCGCAAAGCTCAATCATTCGCGCGCCATCGCACTGGCCGATGCGCTGGACGGGGCGGGGATCGCGGTCCTCAACAAGACGTTCTTTAACGAAATGACCATCCGCCTGCCTGTTCCCGCCGCACGTGTGGTCGAAGCTCTGGCCGCGAAGGGTATCCTCGCCGGTGTTCCGGTCTCGCGGCTCGAGCCGGGAAAACCCGATGTCGAAAATCTTCTGATCCTCGCTGCGACCGAGTTGACGACCGACGCCGATATCTCCGCGCTTGTCGATGCGCTGAAAGGAGAAATTGCATGAGCATGAACACTCAGGGCCGCCCCACCGCCCCCAATGCCGCGACGGGCTCGGCAAGCCACGGCCCCGCCGCTTTGCTCCCCGCCGAGCCGCTTCTGTTCGAGATCGGCGACCGCGACCATTCCGGCGTCGATCTGCCCGATATTGAAGTGCCCGATGACCGCCTCGGAGGTCTGCGCCGCAAGAGCGAGCTTGATCTTCCCGGCCTGACCGAACCAGAAGCCATGCGGCACTACGTGCGCCTGTCGCGCCGTAATTATTCGATTGATTCGGGCATGTATCCGCTAGGCTCGTGCACGATGAAGCACAACCCCCGGCTCAACGAGAAAATGGCCCGGCTGCCCGGCTTTGCCGATATCCACCCGCTCCAGCCGATCTCGACGGTGGCCGGCGCGCTTGGTGTCATGGAACAGCTCAGCCATTGGTTGATGGAGTTGACCAACACCGCCGCCGTGGCGCTGTCGCCCAAGGCGGGCGCGCATGGCGAATTGTGCGGCATGATGGCCATCAAGGCCGCCCATGAGGCAAAAGGGCAGGGCCATCGCAAGATCGTCCTCGTCCCCGAAAGCGCCCACGGCACCAATCCTGCCACCGCCGCGTTCCTGGGCTATTCGGTCAAATCAATCGATGCCAACGATAACGGCACTGTCGATGTCGAGGCTGTCAAGGCAGCGCTATCGGACGATGTCGCGGCGATCATGCTGACCAATCCAAACACCTGCGGCCTGTTCGAATCCCAGATCATCGAGATCGCTGCAGCAGTTCATGAGGCTGGCGCCTATTTCTACTGCGACGGCGCCAATTTCAACGCCATCATGGGCGTGGTGCGGCCGGGCGATCTGGGCATCGACGCCATGCACATCAACCTGCACAAGACCTTTTCGACGCCCCATGGCGGCGGTGGTCCGGGTTCGGGGCCGGTGGTGCTGTCGCAAGCCCTTGCGCCCTTTGCGCCGGTTCCGTTCCTGCGCAAGGATGGGGAAAAGATCGACCTTGTCGAACACGTCGATGGCGACGCCTTCGGGCGCCTCACGGCGTTCCACGGCCAGATGGGCATGTATGTGCGGGCCCTCACCTACATGCTCAGCCATGGCGCTGACGGATTGGCGCAGGCGGCACGCGATGCGGTGCTCAATGCCAACTACCTTAAGGCGCGCATGGAAGATCTGTTCACAGCCCCCTTCAACGGCCAGCCCGTCATGCACGAGGTGCTGTTCGACGACGAATTCCTTAAGGGAACGGGCGTTTCCACTCTCGATTTCGCCAAGGCGATGATTGATGAGGGCTTCCATCCCATGACCATGTATTTCCCGCTGGTCGTGCATGGCGCCATGCTGATCGAACCCACTGAAAGCGAGTCGCTCCAGACCCTCGATGTGTTCGTTTCAACGATGCGCGAGCTCGCCGAAGACGCCCGCGCGGGCAATGCCGAACGCTTCACATCCGCGCCGATGCGCGCTCCGCTGCGTCGGCTGGACGAAACCCGTGCGGCCCGCCAGCCACGCCTGAAATGGACGGCGCCAGCCGACAATCTCCGGGCGGCGCAATAGCAATCACGCCTCCTGGCCACTGGCCAGGGGGCAAAAACACCTTTGATCGACGCGCCAAACCCCTTAAACTTCGACGGTACTAGTCGGAGGGCGTCAATGTCGAATATGAACCCCCACGTGCTTGAGACCTTCCGGTTTCAAGCCGAGGCCTGCCGAAGTCTGGGCTCCCCGTTCACCGCTGCATTGTGTGACCTGCTCGCCGAACGGCTGACTGATTCGTCGCGCTTCGGTGCCCGAATTTTGAACTGGCCTGATTCGGCCCGGGCCGATGCCATTGCCCTGCGGGCCGCCGGAGCGCTTCATGCGCTCGTGCGCTCAGGCAATGCCCGCGAACTTGCTTCGCTTTATCCACCGTTGGAGGCCAGGCCGGGTCAGCTTTGGGATGCCATAGAGGCGGCGATCGAAAAGCACGACGACTTCCTGCACGATTTCCTCGACAGCCCGCCCCAGACCAACGAGGTGATGCGCTCATCTGCCCTGCTGGGCATGGCCTTGCGGCTCGCCGAAAGACTGGAGATGCCCTTGGCTCTCTATGAGATCGGGGCCAGCGCTGGGTTAAACCTGGCCTTCGATACCTACCACTACGCGCTTGGCGAAGATCGCGAATGGGGTGACGCCAACGCGCTCGTCAATATCGAGAGCGAATGGCGCGGCCATTTCCCCTCGCTTGAAACCGAGTTGGAAATCGCGAGCCGGCAGGGCTGCGATCGCAATCCGCTCGACCCGCATGCGCCCGAGAGCGTCGAGCGCCAGCTTGCCTATATCTGGGCCGATCAGCACAACCGCATTGGCCGCGTTTCAGCGGCCTTGTCTGCGGCCGCGTCCCGGCCCTACGTGGTTGAACGGGCAGACGCCGCCGACTGGGTCGCCGCAAAGCTTGCTGAGCCACCCCAGGCCGGTGTGGCACCCGTATTCTTCCACACCATCGTCTGGCAGTACCTGCCCAAAGCCACCAAGGACCGCATCGCCGAGGCATTCGAAGCGGCGGGCGCCAGCGCAACGGCGGAAACGCCGCTGGTCTGGATGTTCATGGAGGCGGAGGATCATCCCGCCGGTGCCGTGCTCAAGCAGACGGTCTGGCCGGGCGGGGAAAAGGAAACCGTCGGGCTTTCCGACTATCACGGTCGCTGGGTCGACTGGACATAAGAAAGCGGCCCTGGAGTGATTCCGGGGCCGCCTTTTATGGACTGGTTGCCTTAGTCGAGCGCTGCAACAGCGATGATTTCCACCCGCAGGTTGGGTGAAGCCAACCGGGCTTCGTAGCAGGCGCGGGCCGGCGGATTGGCCGGATCGATCCAGGCGTCATAGACCGAGTTCATGGCCGAAAAATCGCCGATGCTGGTCAGCAGGACCTGCACTGAGAGCACCTTGGACTTGCTCGACCCGGCTTCGGCCAGCAGCGCATCGATCTTCTCGAGCACCTGGGCCGTCTGGATTTCGATGGTCGCGAATTCGTCCTTGGCCACCTGTCCGGCGAGATAGAGCGTATTGCCGTGCTTGACGGCCTGGCTCATGCGCGGGCCGGAATGAAGGCGTTCGATGGTCATTGGGTATCTCCTCTAGAGCGTTTCGAGGATAAGTGGAGCACCACTAATCCGGTTCGGAAGCGCGACAAAACAAAGACTTGGATCGTTGCGCCGTTTTCCGTGAAACGGTGAAATGATCTGGTCTTGATACAAAAACGGGCCCCGCAGGGCCCGCAATTCAGTTCATCGGAGCCGCTCAGTTAAGCCGGCTGGCGACGTCCTTGATCGACTGATCGACAAGCGCGCCGCCACTGTCCTTGACCTGATCGGCAAGGATGAGGCGGGCAGCCTCGATTGCGACATCGGCGGAACGGGCGCGAACATCTGCAAGCGCCTGGGCCTCGGCCTGGGCGATCTTGTCTTCCACGGCCTTGGTGCGGCGGGCGACCATATCCTCAAGCGCCTCTTCGGCTTCGGCCGTCATGCGTTCGGCCTCTTCCTGCGCGGCGGCAACGATCTCTTCGGCTTCGCTTTCGGCGGCCTTGCGCTTGCGCTCATATTCGGCGAGCAGCGCCTGAGCTTCCTCACGCAAGCGCTTGGCCTCGTCGAGATCGGCTTCGATCTTTGCGATGCGGCTATCGAGCGCCCTGGTGACGAAGGCCGGGACCTTGAAATAGATCACGATCCCGAAAAAGATCAGCAGAGCGATAAAGGCCCAGAATGTGGCATCGAGTTCCATGTCGGGCTACTCCTTGCTGGCCTTGGCAACGGCGTCGCGGGCGGCCTTGACGGGCACCTTGCCGATGAGCTGCGCAACGACAGCCTGAGCGGTGTCCGCAGCGATTTCGTCGACATGCCCCATGGCCTCGGCCTTGGTGGCTGCAATCCGCTCTTCGGCCGATGTGACCTTCTTGGCGAGATTGGCTTCAACCTTGGACCGGGCCGTGTCGAGCTTGGTCTTGTTCTCGGCGCGGGCAGCTTCGGCGATGCCATGTGCATTCGAGCGTGCCTCGGCCAGCGCTGCCTCATAGGACGCGATGGCCTGATCGGTCTTCTGGCGCAGGCGCTCAGCCTCCGCCAGATCGCCTTCGATCCGGTCGCGGCGTTCCTCGAGGATCTCACCGATCCGGGGCAGCGCGAGCTTTTTCATGACGAAATAGAGCGCGGCAAAAGTTATGGCCAGCCACAACAGCTGGGAAGGAAATGTCGTCGCGTCGAACGGAGGAAACACGCCCGAGACGTGTTCTTCACCATGCGCACCGACCACCTCATGGGTTTCGCCGTCCGGAGATGCTTCGAGCGAAACGATATGGTCTTCGAGCGGCTCAATGGCCTCTTGAAGTGGGGTTTCCTGTGCCTGGACCTGGCTAATCATGCGCTATCCGCCAATTGAAAAGTCTGGTGTGCCGGCCAATACCGGCACATGGCAAGGCAGCCGAAGCGTGCTCCGGCCGCCTTCAAATGTTCTGTTGCGGAAAATTAGACCGCGAACAGGAGCAGAAGGGCAACCAGGAACGAGAAGATGCCCAGAGCTTCGGTCACAGCGAAACCGAAGATGAGGTTACCGGACTGGCTGGGAGCAGCCGACGGGTTGCGCAGGGCACCCGACAGGAAACTTCCGAAGATGTTGGCCACGCCAATGGCGGCGCCGGCCATACCGAAACATGCAATGCCTGCACCGATGTACTTAGCGGCTTCAGCTTCCATTTTGTGATCCTTTCAAAGCCTTGAAACTTAACGGGGTCTAGTGGAGATCAATGCGAAGGATGGATCGCATCGTTGAGATACATGGAGGTCAGGACGGCAAAGACATAAGCCTGTACCGCGGACACCATGAATTCGAGAGCTGTGAGCGCCACGCCCATGATGAGCGGCAGCACGGCACCTGCGATGCCCACGGCCCCGAGGGACGCAAGCGAAACGACAAAGCCGGTGAACACCTTGAGCGTGATGTGGCCGGCCAGCATGTTGCCGAACAGACGAACCGAGAGCGAAATCGGACGCGAGAGGAACGAGATGACCTCGATCGGCGTCACGATGGG
>DDGC01000019.1:0-162596 GCA_002337455.1 Rhizobiales bacterium UBA1912
CTGTCCCGCTATTTCCTGCCCGTCCTCAAAGAGACGCCTAAAGAGGCGGAAATCATTTCCCATCGCCTCATGCTGCGCGCCGGCATGATCTCCCAGCAGGGCGCCGGCATGTATGCGTGGCTGCCTCTGGGCTACAAGGTACTGCGCAAGATCCAGCAGATCATCGAAGAGGAGCAGAACCGGGCAGGGGCCGTCGAACTCCTTATGCCCACGCTCCAGAACGCCGACCTCTGGCGCGAATCCGGGCGCTACGAGGACTATGGCAAGGAAATGCTGCGCATGCAGGACCGTCACGAGCGTGACATGCTCTACGGTCCGACCAATGAGGAGATGATTACCGACATCTTCCGCTCATACGTGCGGTCCTACAAGGATTTGCCGCTCAATCTCTACCACATCCAGTGGAAGTTCCGCGACGAGATCCGCCCGCGCTTCGGCACCATGCGCTCCCGCGAATTCCTCATGAAGGATGCCTATTCCTTCGATCTGGACAAGGATGAGGCCGTCAAAGCATACAACCGCATGTTCGTGGCCTATCTGCGCACCTATTGGCGCATGGGGCTGACCGCAATCCCGATGCGCGCCGAAACCGGCCCCATCGGTGGCGACCTGTCCCATGAGTTTATCGTCCTGGCCGATACGGGCGAAAGCGGCGTCTTCTGTCACGCCGATATGCTCGATAAGCCTATCCCGTCCGCCGATACGGACTTCATGGGTGACCTCTCGGACATCGTCGCCGATTGGACCTCGCTCTACGCGGCGACCGAAGATATGCACGACGAAGCCGATTTCGGCGCAAAGGTGCCCGAGGACAAGCGCATCGCCGCCCGCGGCATCGAAGTGGGCCAGGTCTTTTATTTCGGAACAAAATATTCCGATCCCATGGGCGCCAAGGTAACAGGCTCAGACGGCAAGGACGTCGCTGTCCATATGGGCTCGTACGGCATCGGGCTGACCCGGATCGTTCCCGCCATCATCGAAGCCAGTCACGACGAAAACGGTATCATCTGGCCGGTTTCGGTCGCACCCTTCGAGGTTACCCTCATCAATCTCAAATCCGGCGATGCCGAATGTGATGCGGCCAATGAAAAGCTCTATGGCCAGCTTCACGCCGCCGGTATCGACGTTCTCTACGACGACCGCGCTACGGGCGCCGGCCAGAAGTTTGCGACGTCCGATCTTATCGGTATTCCCTTCCAGCTTATCGTCGGCCCGCGCGGCCTGGCCTCTGGCGAAGTGGAGATTAAGCACCGCAAATCCGGCGAGCGCGAAACCATTGGCGTCGAGGACGCCGTTTCCCGCCTCAAAGCGCTCATCGAGCCCGAACGCAGGGACAACGCTTGACCTCCACCGACGCCGCCCGGCAGCAAAAGGGAACGCGACCGTTTTCACGTTTTGAGTGGCTGGTATCCGGCCGCTACCTGCGCGCACGCCGCAGCGACGCGTTCATTTCCGTCATCGCGGCCCTGACAATGATCGGCATCGCCATCGGTGTTGCCACGCTGATCGTCGTCATGAGCGTCATGAACGGGTTCCGCGACGAGCTTCTGTCCAAAATTCTGGGGTTGAACGGCCATTTCACCGCCTTCCCCATCGAAGAGACGTTTGACGATTACGAGGCGGTCCGCGATCGCCTGGAAGGCGTCGATGGCGTCGTTTCCGCCGTGGCATTTGTGGAAGGGCAGGCGCTGGTCACCGGCACCTACAATTCCACCGGGGCCAATGTGCGCGGCATGACGCTCGACGATATTGAAAAACTGCCGCTGCTCTATTCGAGCACTCTGGCTGGCGGATGGGACGATTGGGACGATCTCCAGGGCGTCGCCATCGGCGGACGCATGGCGTCCCAGCTCGGCGTCACCGTGGGCGATACAATCACGATCGTCACCCCCAACGGCCCGCGCACCCCGCTCGGTTCGACTCCGCAGATCCGTTCCTATCCGGTGAACGTCGTCTTCGACGTCGGCATGGTCGAGTTCGATTCCCTTTTCATCTTCATGCCCATCCGTGCGGCACAGAATTACTTCCGTCTCTATGAGGACCGGCTGCGCGAGGGCATGGAAGAGCTCGACATCATGGCAAGCGATGAAGAGATCGACGCGGCCTACGAACGAATCTATACGGCAACCGCGGTTGAAGTCTTTCTCTCCAACCCTGATGCCACTTGGGACAAGCAGCTCGAACTCGAACAGGCTGCCGGCCGTCCAATGGTGTTCACCGATTGGCAGCGACGCAACGCAACCTTCTTCTCGGCCCTGCAGGTCGAGCGCGTTGTGATGTTCACAATCCTTTCGATGATCGTGCTCGTCGCGGCCTTCAACATCATTTCGAGCCTCGTGATGCTGGTGAAGGACAAGGGGGCAGATATTGCCGTTCTGCGCACCATGGGCGCCACGCGCGCTTCGATCATGCGTATTTTCTGTATCACCGGCACGGCCATCGGCTTTGTCGGCACGATTGTCGGCTTTGTGTTCGGTGTGGTGCTGGCCATCAATGCTGAAGCCATCAGAGCCTGGGTGTCCAATGTCATTGGCGTGGCACTGTTTCCACCTGAAGTCTTTATGCTCTCCCAACTCCCCTCGCGCGTCGATGCGCTCGAGGTGACTGTGGTGCTCGTCATGGCGCTTGGGCTCTCCTTCCTGGCCACGCTCTATCCCGCCTGGCGTGCGGCCCAGTATGACCCGGTGGAGGCGCTGCGCTATGAGTGACGTGCTTCTCGAACTCAAGGATGTCCGCCAGACGTATGGCGACGGGGCAGGGGCCGTTCACGTACTGAACGGTGCTGATTTGACCGTCAATCGAGGTGAGATCGTCGCGCTCATTGCGCCATCGGGTGCCGGAAAGTCGACATTGCTCCACATCTGCGGCTTGCTCGAACGCCCGACGGACGGTGATGTCGATATCGATGGAGAACGGACGGCGAAGCTCGCCGACCGCCAGCGCACGCTCCTGCGCCGCCACCTCATTGGCTACGTGTACCAGTTCCATCACCTGCTCCCCGAGTTCAGCGCGCTGGAAAACGTCACCATGCCGCAATTGATTGCGGGGGAAAGCCAGCGGGACGGCGATGAGCGTTCAAAGGTGCTGCTCGATGCAATGGGGATCAGCCATCGCGCCACGCACCGCCCGGCCGAACTTTCGGGTGGGGAGCAACAACGGGTGGCCATCGCGCGTGCTGCTGCCAATAAGCCAAGCCTCATCCTGGCCGACGAGCCCACCGGCAATCTCGACCCGGCGACCTCCGACACAGTGTTCTCCGCCCTGGCCGAACTGATCCGCGACCAGAATGCCGGCTGCATCATCGCCACGCACAATCATGATCTCGCTCGCAAGGCCGACCGCATCGTGACGATCGTCGACGGCCGCATCCAGCCCGCGACCCTCTAATACGTCTTCCGGCCTGACTTGGGTCGCTCACGCTGCTCCGGCGAAAGCCGGGCCGGCGGCGCGGACCGTGCCACCGGAACACAATCGATTTCCATAGTCCCTGACCGCATTAGCCTTCTGTATCAGCGAACGGATGTGCGTGCCGATAAGGTTTTCTTAACCAGCGTGGACAGCCGCCTGTGAACTCTGTGGACAAGAACAAAACATGAATATATAAGAACAAACCATAAACGTTGTGCAACGGAGGCTTCCATGCTCGATTTCGTCAAGGACTTCATGGCTCTGGTTTCGCTCACGGCCTTTGGTGGCGTGACACTGGTTTATCTCGATATGATGCCCTACCTCGTCTGATTCCCGCCTGTGCATAAGCTGCCCGCGAGGTGGCATCGCACAGCGCGGAGTGGCACAAAGACAGTCCAGTATCTTCGGGTAGCTCACAATGTCCGGTCCCGGTTTCGTCCATCTCCACGTCCATTCGGCATTCTCCCTGCTTGAGGGAGCATTGCCGCTCGGCACAATTTTGGACATGGCCAAATCGGACGGACAGCCCGCCATCGGTATTGCCGACACCAACAATCTCTTCGGCGCGCTGGAGTTTTCCGAAAAGGCCTCGGGCAAGGGCATTCAGCCGATCATCGGGTGTGAATTGGCCATCGACTTCGGCGCCGATGCGGACAAGCCATCCGACCGGGTCAATCTCGGCAAAGGCTCGATCGTCCTGATCGCCGCCGATGCCGGCGGGTTTGCCAACCTCGCCGAACTTGTCTCGCGGGCTTATCAGGAGGGCTCTGGCGGCCATACGGCCATCCATATCGATTGGCTGGTCGATAACGCGCTGGGCCTTTTGTGTTTGACCGGGGGCCCGGAGGGGGCAATCGACCCCTATCTCGCAGCGGGCCTCGATGCCCAGGCCGAGGCGCGGCTGTCGGTACTGCATCGTGTGTTCGGCGACCAGCTGTATGTCGAGATCCAGCGTCACGACCGTGCGCTGGAAAACGCCGTTGAGCCGCGCCTGATCGATCTTGCCTATCGGCTCGATCTGCCGCTGGTTGCCACCAACGAACCCTATTTCCCCAAGCAGGACGACTACGATTCCCATGATGCCCTGCTGGCCATCGCAGCGGGTTCTGTCGTCGCGCAAACCGAGCGCCGCCGGCTTTCCGACCAGCATCATTTCAAGACACGCGAGGAAATGATCGCGCTGTTTTCCGATCTCCCCGAGGCATTGGAAAACACTGTCGAGATTGCACAACGTTGCAGCTATCGCCCGCGCACCCACGATCCCATTCTGCCCAAATTCGCCGCCGCAGATGGCGTAGGCGACGATGAGGCTGTTGCCGCCGAAGGCGAAGAACTGGCGCGTCAGGCGCGTGAGGGCCTCAGGATGCGCCTCGCGGATTACGGCCACGCGCCCGAGCGCACCACCCAGGAATATGAAGAGCGCCTCGAATTCGAGATCAAGGTGATCCGGGACATGAAGTTTCCCGGTTATTTCCTTATCGTTGCCGACTTTATCAAGTGGGCCAAGGCGCACGACATTCCGGTCGGTCCGGGCCGCGGGTCCGGTGCAGGGTCGCTCGTGGCCTACGCGCTCACCATCACCGACCTCGATCCGCTGCGCTACAATCTGCTCTTTGAGCGCTTCCTCAATCCCGAACGTGTGTCGATGCCGGACTTTGACATCGACTTCTGCCAGGAGCGCCGTGAAGAGGTCATTCGCTACGTTCAGGACAAGTACGGCTACGAGCAGGTCGCCCAGATCATCACCTTCGGAACGCTGCAGCCGCGCGCCGCGCTGCGCGACGTGGGTCGCGTTCTTCAAATGCCTTACGGGCAGGTCGATCGCATCTGCAAACTGGTCCCCAACAATCCCGCCAATCCGGTGACTTTGGCGCAGGCGATCAACGACGAACCGCGCCTGCAAATGATGCGCGACGAAGACGAGACTGTCGCCGAGCTGTTGCGTATTGCCGGAAAGCTCGAGGGCTTGTTTCGCCACGCCTCGACCCACGCCGCCGGTATCGTGATCGGTGACCGCCCGCTGCAAAAGCTGCTGCCGCTCTATCGCGATCCGCGCTCAGACATGCCGGTCACCCAGTACAACCTGAAATGGGTTGAACCGGCGGGACTGGTGAAGTTCGACTTTCTTGGGCTCAAGACGCTGACCACGATTCGCTATGCGGTCGATATGGTCAAGGAAACCGGCGTCGAGCTCGATATCGACGCCATCCCGCTCGAGGATGCACCGACTTACAAGCTCTACGCCGACGGCGATACCTACGGCATCTTCCAGTTTGAAAGTCCGGGCATGCGCCGCGCGCTGGTCGAGCTCAAACCCGACCGCATCGAAGATCTGATCGCGATGAACGCGCTCTATCGGCCCGGCCCGATGGACAACATCCCGAGCTTCATCAACAGGAAACACGGGACTGAGAAGGTCGTCTACCCCCACGAAACGCTCGCCGCGGTGCTCGACGAGACCTACGGCATCATCGTTTATCAGGAACAGGTGATGCAGATCGCCCAGCTCCTGTCGGGCTATTCGCTGGGCGAAGCCGACATGCTGCGTCGCGCCATGGGCAAGAAGATCAAGGCGGAAATGGACAAGCAGCGTGTCCGTTTCCAGGAAGGCGCGATCAGGAACGGCATCAAGAAGGGTCAGGCCGATACCATCTTCGACCTGCTGGCCAAATTCGCGAATTACGGCTTCAACAAGAGCCACGCCGCCGCCTACGCGTGGGTGTCGTATCAGACAGCCTATCTCAAGACCCATTATCCCGAGCAGTTCTATGCGGCGTCCATGACGCTCGACATGGCGCAGACCGACAAGCTGTCCGATTTCCGCCGCGAAGCGCAGAAGAAGGGCATCGAAGTCGTCCCACCCTGCATCAATCGCTCAGAGGTCAATTTCTCTGTGCGCGACGGCCGCATTCTTTATTCGCTCTGTGCAGTAAAAGGCGTCGGCCGGAACGTCGCCGAACATATCGTCGAAATCCGCGGCGACCGCCCGTTCAACGATCTTGCCGACTTCGCTTCCCGGATCGACCCCAAGATCATCAACAAGCGTACGCTTGAAACCCTTATCAACGCTGGTGCTTTTGATCTGCTCAATAAGCGGCGCGAGCGCCTGGTTGAAGTCATCGACACCATCGTAAATACCGCTCAGCGCGAGACCAGCGGCCGGGCGGACGGTATCGTTGACATGTTCGCCGCCAGCCAGCCCCAAGCGATAGTGCCCCCCGAACATGTCGCGCCGTGGAGCCTCACTGAACGCCTAGCGCGCGAACATGCTGCCATCGGCTTTTATCTCTCCGCCCATCCCCTCGATGATTATAGCGAGCTGTTCGAAAAGCTACGTGTGCAGCAGTGGTCGAACTTTGAGCGCGCGGCCCGCAACGGCGCCGTGGCCGGACGTCTCGCCGGAACATTGATTTCCCGCCAGGATCGCCGCACTCGCAAGGGTTCGACAATGGCCATCATGATGTTCTCCGATCCGAGCGGGTCTTTCGAGTGCATCGCCTTTTCCGAGCAGATCAGCGATTTCGGTCGCTGGCTCGAGCCCGGCAAGTCGATAGTGCTCGAGGTAGGGGCCGATTCTCGTCCGGATGGGGTTCGGCTCAGGCTCATCAACTGCGAGCCAATCGACGCTTCGGTTGAAAAGCTCGGCCGTCGCATGACGATTTTTGCTGGCAATGAAAGATGTCTCGGCCCCATCAAGTCCCAGCTCCAGCCGGGCGGGGAAGGGGTCGTCAGCCTCGTTCTGGTCAGGGATGAAGGCGAACGCGAGTATGAAATCGAGCTCCCCGGGCAGTTTCGCCTTACGCCACAGCTGGCCGGAGGGCTCAAAGCCATTACCGGCGTGGTCGACGTGCGCTTGAACTAGCCGGTAACGCTTGCCATATGGGTGGGGCTGCTATATAGCCCGCAGCGTCAAATCCACATGCAAAGGCGGGCCTGTGCTCAAACAGGTCCATCCGGTGGCGGATCTCCGCCTCTTTTCCTTTGCAGAGGCATAACCGGTAAAGGAGTATACCAGATGGCATTGCCAGATTTTTCCATGCGTCAACTGCTTGAGGCCGGCGTTCACTTCGGCCACCAGAAGCATCGCTGGAACCCAAAGATGGAACGCTACATTTTCGGCGTCCGCAACGACATTCACATTCTCGATCTGAGCCAGACCGTTCCAGCTCTTTATCGCGCCCTTCAACTCATCAGCGACACCGTTGCCGATGGCGGTCGCGTGCTGTTCGTTGGCACCAAGCGCCAGGCAGCTCCGCTGGTTGCGGAAGCCGCGCGCCAGAGCGCCCAGTATTACGTCAACTCCCGCTGGCTCGGCGGTATGCTGACCAACTGGCAGACCATTTCGAACTCGATCGCTCGTCTGCGTGAGCTCGAATCGCTCCAGGCAGAAGGCGCTACGGGCCTGACCAAGCGCGAGCGTCTGCAGCGCAGCCGCGAACAGGAGCGGCTTGAGCGCGATCTCGGCGGCATCAAGGACATGGGTAACATCCCCAATCTGATGTTCGTTATCGATACCAACAAGGAAGCCAATGCGATCAAGGAAGCCCGTCGTCTGGGTATCCCGGTCGTAGCCATCGTCGACACCAATTGCGATCCCGACATCGTTGATTATGCGATCCCGGGCAATGACGACGCTGCGCGTGCTCTTGAGCTCTACCTGTCGCTGGTCTCCAAGGCTGCGATCGACGGTATCGCCCGCTCGTCCTCCTCGATGGGCCGCGATATGGGAGCTTCCGAGGAAGTGCTTGAAGAGCCCGCCCTTGAAGCCGAGCCCGCTGCAGAACAGCCGGCTGAAGGTGAAACCGCGCAGGCATAATTGCCAGCGCGTCATCTCTCCGACACGCATTTATCATTATCCGTGCCCATGACCCCGCGCCGCCCGGCGCGGGAACTGGGGCAGACAAAGAGGTATCGAGATGTCAATCAGTGCAGCAGACGTGAAACAGCTCCGCGAAATGACCGGCGTGGGCATGATGGACTGCAAGAAGGCGCTCACCGAAACCAACGGCGATATTGAAGCCGCGATCGACTGGCTGCGCTCGAAGGGCTTGGCCAAGGCTGCCAAGAAGGCAGACCGCGTGGCCGCCGAAGGTCTGGTCGGTATCGCCGTCGAGGGCAACCGCGCCGCCATCGTCGAGATCAACTCCGAAACCGATTTCGTTGCCCGTAACGAGCAGTTCCAGGGCATCGTTCGTAACGCTGCCAAGCTGGCGCTCGAAGCCAATGGCGATATCGATGCGCTTGCTGCTGCCCCGTTCCCGGGCACCGGCCGCACCGTTTCCCAGGAGCTGACCGAAGCCATCGCCAAGATCGGCGAGAACATGACGTTGCGTCGTGCAGCGGTCATGGAAGTCGCCCAGGGCGCCATCGGCAGCTACGTCCACTCCTCGATCTCGGAAGGTCTGGGTCGCATCGGCGTGCTCGTTGGTCTGGAATCGGCTGGCGACAAGGACAAGCTCACAGCGCTGGGCCGCCAGATCGCCATGCACGTTGCTGCGACCAAGCCCTTGTCGCTGTCGTCCGATGATCTCGACCCCGAGGCCGTCGAACGCGAGCGTGCCGTGTTCTCCGAACAGGCCCGTCAGTCCGGCAAGCCCGACAACATCATCGAAAAGATGGTCGAAGGCCGCATCCGCAAGTACTACGAGGAAGTGACCCTTTTGGCCCAGACATTCGTGATCGACGGTGAAAATACGGTTGAACAGGCCGTCAAGAACGCCGAGGCCGATGTGGGCGCCCCGATCAAGGTCGCCGGCTACGTGCTCTTCGCTCTCGGCGAGGGTATCGAGAAGCAGGAATCTGACTTCGCAGCCGAGGTTGCCGCCGCTGCGGGCTCCGCGTAACGTAGCCGAAATTTTTTCGGATTCGTTGTCGTAATAAGCTCGAAAGCAGGACACCTTAATGTCCAGAACCGGCTATTCACGCGTCTTGCTCAAGGTCTCCGGCGAAGCCCTCGCCGGAGACCAATCATATGGGATAGAGCCTGAATTCCTCAATGCGATCGCCCGCCAGATCGTGGATCTGACTCGCGCCGGGATGCAGGTCGCCATCGTTATCGGCGGCGGCAATATCTTCAGGGGCATGGCCGTGGCCGCCAAGGGCGGTGACCGGGTGATCGGCGATCACATGGGCATGTTGGGTACGGTTATCAATTCCCTGGCTCTTGGCGATGCGATCCGCAGGGCAGGGGGCAGGTCCCACGTCTTCTCATCGGTTTCCATGCCCTCGATCTGCGATACCTTTACCCAGCGCGCCGCGATCGCTGCGCTTGAGGGCGGCGCAACAGTGATTTGCGCCGGTGGCACGGGCAATCCGTTTTTCACCACCGACACCGCCGCGGCGCTCAAGGCCATCGAGTTGCGTTGCGATGTGCTGCTCAAGGGCACCAAGGTCGATGGCGTCTATTCCGCCGATCCCGAAAAAGATCCCTCTGCCACGAGATTCGACGCCATCTCCCATGAGGAGGTGATCGCTCAGGACCTACGAGTCATGGATACGGCCGCATTTGCTCTTGCGCGCGACAATGGCTTGCCGATAATCGTCTATGCCTTGTCGGACAAGGAGGGTCTGGTGGGCGTTCTCGATGGACGGACACCGAGCACGCGTGTCGGCTGACGCCGCGCGCTTCGATTGTAAAAATGACATGATCGTTTGACCGATTGGTCAGGCGACTGCGGGCCGAGCCGCCCAGCAGACGACCGGGAGAAAACTTGATGTCCGAAGCGTTCTCACTCGAAAACCTCCGCACGAGGATGAAAAAGTCCATTGAATCGATGAAGGGCGACCTCGCAGGATTGCGCACCGGGCGGGCCAGTGCCAGCTTGCTAGAACCGATCATGGTCGATGCCTACGGCTCGATGATGCCGCTCAACCAGGTTGCCACTGTGTCTGTGCCCGAGCCGCGCATGCTCTCAGTTCAGGTCTGGGACCGTTCGATGGCTGCTGCAGTTGATAAGGCGATCCGCGAATCCTCACTGGGCCTCAATCCCATAGCTGAAGGTCAGATCATTCGGGTGCCGCTTCCCGAATTGAACGAAGAGCGCCGCCGCGAACTTTCCAAAGTTGCTCATCAATATGCCGAGCAGGCACGGGTGGCCGTCCGTCACGTACGCCGCGACGGTATCGAACTGCTGCGCAAGCTCGAAAAGGATGGCGATCTGGGCCAGGACGACGCGCGCACTGAGACCGACAGGGTTCAGAAGGCGACCGACGAAGCGATTGCTGAGATCGATCAGCTTGTGGGCGCCAAGGAACAGGAAATCATGCACGTCTAGGCGGGCGCCGGATTGGCTCCGGTCTGAGGAAACCGATGTCTACACATCCGGCAACAGTATCGATAGAGCCGCAGCGAGATCTCAAGATCCCGCGCCATATCGGCGTGATTATGGATGGTAATGGCCGCTGGGCGAAACAGCGCGGCTTGGGGCGCTCGGAGGGCCATAAGGCAGGAGTCGAGGCGGTGCGCCGCACCGTGGCGCTCGCCATCGACTATGGCGTTCAGTGCCTGACACTTTTCTCGTTTTCGGCCGAAAACTGGCGCCGTCCGCCCGACGAAGTCCGCTTCATCTTTGGCCTTTTGCGGAGGTTTGTTGCCTCCGACCTGGAAAAGCTCCACGCGCAAAATGTTCGCATTCGCATCATCGGCGATCGCGAAAGCCTGGAGCGCGGTCTGCGCGGCATTATCGATGACGTGGAAAATCGGACGGCTGGAAATACCGGCCTCGACCTGATTATCGCCTTCAACTATGGCGCCAAGTCCGAGATCGTGACCGCTACCCGGGCGATTGCACGCAAGGTCGCTGCCGGCGAACTCAAGCCCGAAGAGATAGACGAGGCGACCATAACCCGCCATCTCGATACCTCGGGCCTTCCAGATCCGGACCTTATCTTGCGCACCAGTGGGGAAATGAGACTCTCAAACTTCCTGCTCTGGCAGTCCGCTTATGCTGAACTCGTCTTTGTCGATGAGAACTGGCCCGATTTCGACGAATCGGTTTTCGTTCGTGCACTCAAGTCCTACACTGAACGCGACAGACGGTTTGGCGGTATCAGGACGTGACCGAAAAAAAGGGTAGGGCGACGACAGCTTACGCAAGGTTTTGGCCTTTCGGACCGGATCTCTTGCCGCGTTTGCTCTCGGCCATCGTCCTTATCCCCCTCACTGCCATTGCCTTGGTCGCAGGCTGGATCCCCTTCGCCCTTCTCATCGCGCTCGTCATGGCGGGCGCCTATCGCGAATGGGAAGCCATGATAACCGGACGCCAGTCGGCATGGCCGGCAGTATTTTTCATGGGAATGATTGCCATAGCCGCCGTCGCCCATCCGATGAATGGGGCGTGGACCAGCGCCATCGTTTTTGGTGTCGCTATTGTGTTGGCTCTGTTTGTCAAAGCGCCCAACCGGCACTGGCGTATTGGTGGTATCGTATTTTTCGGCTTCGCAACCATCGCGTTTCTCGCCATTCGGGGGAGTTCGGGCGTTGGCATATGGGCCGGCGTCTTTTTGGTGTCGGTTGTCTGGATGACTGACATCGGCGCATATTTTGTCGGCCGTATCGTCGGGGGAGCCAAATTGTCCCCTGATGTGTCTCCCTCCAAGACCTGGTCGGGCGCCGCCGGCGGGTTGTGCGCGGGCACGTTAAGCGGCATTGCCGTTTGGTTTCTCGCCGGCTGGGCGCTCGATACGCCGTCGCCCTTTGCTATCGGGCTTCTGATTTCGGTCGTTATCTCGATTTCCGGTCAGTTGGGTGATCTGGCCGAAAGTGCGGTAAAGCGCCGCTTTGCCGTCAAGGACAGCGGTGACATAATCCCCGGGCACGGGGGGCTCATGGACCGTATCGACAGCCTGACTTCGGCTGGCATCGTCCTTTGGTGTATCGGTCTGGCCAATCGCGGGCTCGGCGCGGTACCGCAAGGCATTCTGTTCTGGTAGAACGTCAATTCGACGCATTGAGCCGCCATAGCCTGTCGCTTGTGACGGCGCCGCTCCAAAGGGATTTCGATGATCAGTGAACTTCCGTTCTTTCTGAACTACATCATACCCTTCCTGGCTGTTCTGACGGTCATCGTCTTCGTCCATGAGATGGGGCACTATCTCGTTGCCCGCTGGAACGGTGTGGCGATCGACGCCTTCTCGATCGGCTTTGGGCCCGAATTGATCGGTTGGAACGACAAGCGGGGCACGAGGTGGCGCATCGCGGCTTTTCCGCTTGGCGGCTACGTCAAGTTCACCGGCGACATGAACGCGGCAAGCATGCCCGACCCCGATACTGACCGGTACGACCCGGCAATCCGGGCCAATCTGTTCGCCAACAAATCCGTCTTCCAGCGCATGGCCGTCGTCGTTGCAGGCCCGGCTGCAAATTTTATCCTCACCTTCCTGATTCTCTATGCGATGCTTCTTGGTTACGGGCGCCTCACTCTTGATCCTGTAGTGGGTGACGTGCTCGCTGATTCGCCGGCGGCCATGGCGGGGCTGGAATCCGGAGACCGGTTTCTGTCGGTGGATGGCTACGCCATCCGCGGCTTTGAGGATGTTCAAAGGATTGTCTCAACAGCACCCGAGCGCACAGTTCCTATGGTCATTGAGCGCGATGGCGAGCAGGTGAGCCTGTCGTTGGTCCCGCGTAGCGAAACGATCACGACCCGTTTCGGACGTGATCTCAAGGTGGGTCGGATGGGTGTCACCCGCGATGTCGGTGAAGGCGATATCGTGCTCTACCACCCCGGACCTTTGGAAGCGGTCGGTATGACGTTTGAGGAAATCTCGTTCATCATCGACCGGACGCTGAACTTCCTTGGCGACATTTTCATAGGCAGGGCCGATCTCGATCAGGTTGCCGGACCGGTCGGTATGGCGCAGGTTTCGGGCGAAGTCGCCACGCTCGGCCTGTTAGCATTGGTTAACCTTACGGCACTTTTGTCGCTAAACATTGGCATAATTAACCTGTTCCCAGTCCCGATGCTGGATGGTGGGCACCTGATGTACTACCTCTACGAGGCTGTGCGCGGCCGTCCCCTGAGCCAGCGCGTTCAGGAAATCGGATACCGCATCGGCTTTGCCCTGGTGTGTACGCTGATGGTTTTTACGCTGATCAACGATCTGGTCTGAAGTCTGGCCAGCGGCAGGCAGCGCGCGGTATCAAGGGGTTAGCAAGTGTTGCATGAATACATGACTGGCCATCTTTTGGCCGCAGGGCAGGGGGTTTCGCCTTGCTCGTTGAGTAAAAACAGGTAAAACCTGTCATCGGAGTATGGGGGAATCCATGTCTTGAGACGATTCCCGGTCCAAGTCTCAAAAGGCAAGCAAGAACAATCATGATGAAATCAGCCAAGCTTTTGCACAGCGTCCTCCTAGCCATGGCGCTTTTCACCTTTGCGCCTTTCATCGGAAGTGCTGCGCTGGTTATGAGTGTCTCGCCTGCGCAGGCCCAGGTGGCTGAGGGGACCGAGGTCTCGGCAATCGGGTTCGACGGCAACAGCCGCTTCAATGACAATCAGCTTTCGGCAATGGTCGATGTGGCCCAGCGCCGGGTTTACACCCAGGCCGGTATTGCCAACGACATCCAGACCATCCAGGCCGCCTACACCCAGGCCGGCTATTCCAACGTTACAGTGACCTCCAGGACCGAGCCGGCCACGGATGGCCGGGTTCGCGTCTTCTTTCAGGTCAACGAGGGTGATCGCGCAGGTATTGCTGCGATCAACTTCACCGGCAACAATTCCATAAGCTCGATGGTGCTCAAGGGTGTCGTCAGCACCAAGGAAACCCACATTTTCAGCTGGCTTTTCCGCGACGATCTTTATAGCGAAGACCGCCTTGCCGTCGACCGTGAGCGCGTCCGGCTTTACTACGCCAATCGCGGCTTCCCCGATGCGCGCGTGCTGTCCTCGGTCGCCGAGTTCGACGCAACCCGCAATGCCTACTTCATCAACTTCACGGTCGACGAAGGCCAGCGTTACGATTTCGGCAGCGTCGCCATTGAAACCTCGATCCCTGGCCTCGATGCCAACGCCTTGCGCGGCGGAATCAGCACCGGGTCGGGTAGCCGCTATTCGATCTCTGAGCTGAGCCAGTCCACGTCAGAGCTTGCGGTGCGTGCCACCAATCAGGGCTATCCCTTCGCTGAAGTTCGCCCGCGCATTGATCGTGACATCAACAACAATACCTTCAACATTACCTATCTGGTCGATGAAGGTCCGCGTGTTTATGTCGAGCGCATCAACATCACCGGTAACACCAAGACCCGCGATTTCGTCATCCGCCGTGAGTTTGACTTCGCCGAAGGCGATCCGTTCAACCGCGCGCTGGTGACCAAGGGCCGTGCGGATATCGAGGCTCTGGGGTTCTTCTCTTCGGTGCAGGTTACGTCTGCTCCAGGCAGCGCGCCCGATCGCGTCATTCTCAATGTCTCGGTCGTCGAACGCAGCACTGGCGATTATGGTGTCGGCGCCGGCTACTCGACGCGCGATGGCATTTTCGGTGAAATCTCGCTCACTGAGCGCAACTTCCTGGGACGTGGCCAGTATCTGCGTATCGCCCTTGGCCGTTCCGAAAACGGTGAGACTTATGATTTCAGCTTCACTGAGCCGCGGTTCATGGGTCTGCGCATCTCTGCTGGTGTAGACGCCTATCGCCGGGTGACTGTCGAGGGTTCGACATTCTCGTATGGTACCGAAACCACTGGCGGTCAGTTGCGTTTCGGCCTTCCGGTTGCTCAGGACCTGACGCTCACAACAAGGCTCGGGCTCGAACAGGTAACCTTCACCGATGATGAGGCTCCTGCCGCTCCTGCCTATATCGGTGGGACGCGTGACAGACTTACTGTCGGCTACACGCTCACCTACGATACTCTCGACAACCAGCAGCGTCCCACCGAAGGCATGATTCTCTCCTTCTCGCAGGACTACACAACGCTCACTGCCGACTTCCTAAAGACCGAAGTCCGGGCGCGTGTTTACTATCCGATCTGGGAAGAAATGGGCGTCGTTGGTAGCTTGCGTGGCCAGGCCGGCACGATCACCGATATTGGTGGCAGCGGCATCCACCCCACAGATACTTTCCAGCTCGGGCCAAACCTCGTTCGCGGCTACCGCTTTGGTGGAATGGGCGCTCGGGCGACCGGAACCGGCGATGCGCTTGGGGTGCTCTCCTACGCTGGGTTGTCCGCCGAAATCGACTTTCCGCTGCCCTTCCTGCCCGAAAACTGGGGCTTGCGCGGTGCGGTCTGGGGTGATGTTGGCTGGATCGACGGCATTCCCGCTGGCGGATACGAAACAGCCGCAGGCATCGGCAACCCGCTGAAATCTTCGGTCGGCGGCTCGCTGATCTGGGAATCGCCGCTTGGTCCGCTGCGGGGTGATTTTGCCCACGTGATCGAACCCGATACCTTCGATCGGACCCAGGTGTTCCAGCTGACGCTTTCGACCCTGTTCTAAATCGTCCGCCCTTATTGAAAAAACGGAAACCGCGGCGTATCAGAGCCGCGGTTTCTTTTTCAGGCGCAGCAATGATCGATCCCCGATTTCACGAGTGCACTGGCCCGCTGCTTCTGTCCGATCTGCTAAGCGCGGCGGGGCACGAGGCACTCGCCGACGATTTGACCTCGGCCCCGTCGATCGACGGGGCCAGTGATCTTGCCGACGCCGGTCCTGCCAGCATTTCTTTCGCGGCCAGCAAAGCTTATGCCGATCAGCTTGTGCGCAGCGGCGCAGGAGCGGTGCTGGTCACCGCTGAGCTTGCAGTGTCCGTACCGGGGCATGCTACGGCGATAATCTGCGAAAAGCCCTATGATGTCTTCGTAGACATCCTCAACGTCCTGTATCCCGATGATGGCGCTGCAATCATCCGCGCGTCGATGCGCACAGAACCCCTGCCACTGATTGAGCCCGGCGTGGCTCTCGGTCCCAATGTTACGGTCGGCACGGGCGCTCAGATCGGGTCGGGTACAGTTGTCGGCGCCAACACTACCATCGGCGCCGGTGTTACGATCGGCCGCGACTGCGTCATTAGCTCCAACGTTTCTATCGAATGCGCCCATCTCGGCAATGAAGTCGTCATTCAGCCCGGCGTCGTCATCGGGGCTGAAGGTTTCGGATTCCAGCTGCGCGCAGATCGGCATCGCAAGATTCCCCAACTGGGGCGTGTCATCATCCAGGACCGCGTCGAGCTTGGCGCCAACACCACAGTCGATCGAGGCACACTCGGCGATACGGTCATCGGTGAAGGCACCAAGATCGACAATCTTGTTCAGGTAGGCCACAACTGCCGTATCGGTCGCAATTGCGTAATCTCGGGTATGTGCGGGCTGTCGGGCTCCACTGTTCTCGAAGATGGGGTCGTCATGGGCGGCGGTGCGGGCACGGCGGGGCATCTGCGCCTCGGCGCCAACACACTGGTTCTTGCCCGTTCCGGAGTTACCCACAACTTTCCGGCCGGCTCCAATATTGCCGGAGCGCCCGCGCAGGATGTAAAGATGTGGAAGCGAGAAATCGTAGCGATAAGACGGTTGTCAAAAGGGGATAAGACTTGAGTACCCTCAGTCCAGATGCGGCGGCCGGACAGGCCACCGAACTCTCAACCATGCAGATCGATGATGTTCTCAAGGCGCTGCCGCATCGCTATCCGTTCCTGATGATCGATCGCATCATTGAAATCAATGGCGACGACTCCGCCATTGGTATCAAGAACGTCACGTTCAATGAGCCGCAGTTCCAGGGGCACTTCCCCGGCGAGCCCATTTTCCCCGGCGTGCTTATCATTGAAGGCATGGCCCAGACCGCTGGTGCCATCGTCATCAACCTCGAGAACAAGTCCGGCGACAAGCACATCGTCTATCTCCTGACGGTGGACGGCGTGAAGTTCCGCAAGCCTGCCAAGCCGGGCGACAAGCTTGAGTACCACATCAGGAAAATTCACCGCCGCAAGACGGTCGGACGCTATGAAGCAAAGGCCATCGTGGACGGCGTTGTCGTTGCCGAAGCTGAAATCGGCGCGATGATCGTCAAGGAAAAAGCGTGACCGCATCCATCCATCCCACAGCCATCGTCAGCAACAACGCTACGCTGGGCGAAGACGTTCAAGTCGGCCCTTATTGCATTGTGGGCGACGATGTTACCTTGGGTGATGGGGCGAGGCTCGTTTCTCATGTTTCCATCGACGGCCGCACGGCGGTAGGCGCCCGAACGACCATCTACCCCTTTTCGTCCATCGGACATCCGCCGCAGGATCTCAAATTCGAGGGTGAGCCGAGCACGGTTTCGATCGGCGACGATTGCGTGTTGCGCGAATACGTGACGATCAATCCCGGCACGTCTGGCGGCGGCATGGAAACCCGGGTTGGCAACAATTGCCTGCTCATGGTCGGCGTACACATCGCACATGATTGCCTTGTCGGCAATCATGTGGTCATGGCCAATCAGGCGTCCCTGGCTGGCCATTGCGTCGTCGATGATTATGTCCGGTTTGGCGGCATCTGCGGCGTCCATCAATTCGTCCGCATCGGCGCCCACGCCTTCGTCGGCGCCATGTCCTTTGTCGAAAACGACGTCATTCCTTACGGATCGGTTCTTGGGAATCGTGCCTATCTCGGTGGGCTTAACCTTGTGGGGCTCAAGCGCCGCAAGTTCGATCGGGAATCAATCCATGCCCTGCGGGCCGCCTATCGCATGATTTTTTCGAGCGAGGGTACGCTGCGCGAACGCATCGAGGACGCCGCCGAAATCTTCGAGGGCGAAACGCTCGTTGAGGAAGTCATCGAGTTCATTCGCAAGCCGTCCGAGCGCGCCCTCTGCATGCCGCGCAATGGCACGCCAGCCGAGCAATGACGACGCCCGGCCGATTGGCGCTGGTCGCCGGATCGGGCGATCTTGTCCCCCAGGCCATTGCCGCCGCGCGCGCCGCCGGCTGGGAAATCCGCGTCCTCGCGCTCCATCCGCGCGCCGATCTGGGTGCCGAGCATCCCTTTCAGATCAAGGTGTCCCGCCCCGACCAGGTTCTTCGCGAAATCCGGCGGTTCAAGGCAACCCACGTCTGTGCCGTGGGCGGCATGCACATGTCGGACCGCGAACGCGAGACCTTTGCCGAGTTTGCCGGCGACAAGGATGCCGCATCGAAAGGGGACAGCAAGCTGTCGCAACTCGGCGCCGCACTGCTCAAGATCTTGGGCCTGCCTTTCATCGGTGTGCATGAGATCGTTTCGGACCTTCTCGCGGCCGAGGGGCAGATTGGTGCGGTGTCTGCCGACGGCGAGCTACTTCGCACCGCAGAGTTTGCCTTTGCCGCCGCCCGGAGGGCTGGCGCCCTCGATCTCGGGCAGGCGCTCGTGGTCGCTGGAGCTCGAATTGTTGCGACCGAGGATATCGGCGGCACCGACGAACTTCTCACAAGGTGTCGCGTCTACCGCGAGCGCGGCCTGATCGGAGACGGGCGCGGCCACCTGGTTCTGGCCAAAACCGCAAAGCCCGGCCAACCCCTGCATGTCGATCTTCCTGCTATCGGCAAAAATACAGTCACTTTGGCCCAAAAATCCGGCATCAAGGCCATTGTCGTCGAGACCGGCCGTACCCTGCTGATCGGACGGTCCGAACTCATTGCCGCTGCAGATGCCGCGGGCATCGCACTCATCGGCATAGCGGCGCAAGATGACTAGCGTTTTCATTCTCGCTGGCGAGGCTTCAGGCGACCGCATTGGTGCCAATCTGATGGCCGGCCTGCGACGCTCTCGGCCCGACCTGTCTCTATCCGGCGTTGGCGGCGACGCCATGGAAGGCGAGGGGCTCTCCTCGCTCTTTTCTATCGATGATCTGGCGGTCATGGGCTATCGCGACGTCATTGTACGGCTTCCCCTGCTGCTGTGGCGGGCGCGTCAGGTCGTCTCTGCCGTCCTTCGGCAACAGCCGGGCGTCGTCGTCCTCATCGACGCACAGGTCTTCTCCAAGGTCGTGGCGCGATCCTTGCGCAAGCGTGGGTACAAAGGCCCTATTATCCTGTACGTCGCCCCGGCCGTATGGGCCTGGGGTGCTGACCGCGCCCGAAAGCTGGCCGGGATTTTCAATGAGGTGCTCAGCGTCCTCCCGTTCGAGCCTGAAGCAATGCGAAGTCTCGGCGGGCCGCAAACTGCCTATGTCGGGCACCCAGCTCTTGAAAAATATCGCATGCGGTTGGCCCAACCGGCCACTGGCCCCATCCTGCTGCTTCCCGGCAGCCGCAGGGGAGAGATCACCCGTCATCTCCCCATGATGGCCGATGTGGCCCAGCGCTTGTCGGCCCACCCGTCTGTCACCGGTTTCATCATTCTCTCCACACGATCACAAGCGGCCCGCATTTCGCGCATGGTGGCTCAATGGTCGATCCCGGTTTTGGTGGTGGTCACTCCACAGGATCGCCGGTCGGCCATCGAACAGGCTATTGCTGCGGTTGCGGTGAGCGGTACCGTTACGCTTGAGCTCGCCCTTGCCGGCGTACCGCACATCCTTACCTATGTCGCCGAGGGCGCCCAGGTGCGCATGTTCAAGAAGGCGACGACGCGCTTTATCGGACTGCCCAACATCATCGCTGGAAAAGAGGTGATCCCGGAAATCCTGTTCGCCCATAAGGGGGACTCGGGCAAACTGGGCGACGCAGCCTTCGCTCTGGTCGATGCGTCACAGGCGCTGGCTGCCCAGGCAAAAGACTTTCGCGAGATCCGTGCCCTAATGGAAAAAGGGGCGCCGGAGGCGCCCCTTCAAGATCCTGTCGGAAGAATTCTGGCCCACATCTAGCGGCCGGAGATATCCACATAATCGCGCATCGTCGCGCCATTGTAGAGCTGGCGCGGCCGCCCGATCTTTTTCTGCGGGTCACCGATCATTTCTTTCCACTGGGCGATCCAGCCAACCGTGCGCGATAGCGCAAAGATCGCGGTGAACATGGACGTCGGAAAACCGATCGCATCAAGAATGATGCCGGAATAGAAATCCACGTTCGGATAAAGCTTGCGATCGACGAAATAAGGGTCTTCGAGCGCGATCTTTTCGAGTTCCTGAGCAACCTGCAGCGTCGGGTTGTTTTCAACGCCCAGCAGACCGAGTACTTCGCGCGCCGATTCCTGCATCACGGCGGCGCGCGGATCGTAGTTCTTGTAAACCCGATGCCCGAAGCCCATCAGCCGGAACGGATCGTTCTTGTCCTTGGCCCGTTCGATGAATTCGGGGATGCGATCCACAGTTCCGATCTGGCGCAGCATATTGAGCGCCGCTTCGTTGGCTCCGCCATGTGCGGGGCCCCACAGGCACGCTACGCCGGCAGCAATACAGGCGAACGGGTTGGCGTCCGAAGAGCCCGATAGGCGCACGGTCGAGGTCGAAGCATTCTGCTCGTGGTCGGCATGGAGCGTGAAGATGCGATCCATAGCCTTGGCGACCACCGGATCGACCTTGTATTCCTCGGCAGGCACCGCAAAGCACATGTGAAGGAAGTTCGAGGCGTAATCGAGATCGTTGCGCGGATAGACGAAGGGCTGGCCCACCGAATATTTGTAGGCCATCGCTGCAATCGTCGGCAGCTTGGCGATCATGCGGATTGAGGCGATTTCGCGCTGCTCGGGGTCCGAGATATCGGTGGAGTCGTGATAGAATGCCGCCATGGCGCCGACGACGCCGGTCACAATCGCCATTGGATGCGCGTCGCGGCGGAACCCGCGATAGAAATAGTGCATCTGCTCATGCACCATGGTGTGGCGCGTAACCCGGTTTTCAAAGTCCCTGAGGTCCGCCTTGGAGGGCAGTTCGCCGTAAAGCAGCAGATAGCAGACTTCGATATACGAGCTTTTGTCCGCAAGCTGGTCGATGGGATAGCCGCGATAGAGCAACTCGCCCTTGTCGCCGTCGATATAGGTGATGGCGCTGTCGCAGGCTGCCGTCGATGTGAAACCGGGATCGTAGGTAAACATTCCGGTCTTGGCGTACAGCGAACGAATATCGATGACATCAGGCCCCACTGTGCCGCTGAGCACCGGGAACTCGTAGGTCTCATCGCCCAGAGTAAGTTTTGCCGATTGTTCGCTCATTCATGTGCCTCCCGGGTTTCGGCTCAGATATGCCGCAAGCGCTAGGCTAGCCGGCTCTAAGCACGCACAATGACGTCTTTGAAAAATGCTCCGCTTGGGTATCCGAAATCGTCACGCCATGCAACTACGTCATGGTTCTTGACGTATAGGTAAAACGAAAGTCGCAATCCAAAAAGCAGCGCGGATGGCGTTAGGAATGAGCGCCGGCGCCAACGCCTACGACATCTGAAAGCCGTGCAAGGCTCTCTTCGCGCCCGATGAGCACCATGACCTCAAAAATGCCCGGCGATATTGTCCGCCCCGTCAAGGCAGCCCGCAAGGGTTGTGCAACTTTGCCCAGCTTGAGCCCCACAGTTTCGGCATAAGCCCGCACTGTCCCATCAAGGCTCTCCACCGACCAGCCATCGAGCGCCGAAAATGCGCTCGTGAGCGCCGCCAGGTGCGCCACGCTCTCCTGATTAAGCAGTTGCGCCGCCTTTTCCTCGATGGGAAGCGGGCGTTCGGCATAGATGAACTGCGCCAGGTCGATCAATTCCAGTACGGTTTTTGCGCGTGGCTGCAATTCGGGGATCGCCGCCAGCACCGTATCCTTGTTGGAAACCAGTCCGGCATAGTCGGAATTGCGCCCGGTTTCCGATGCGGTCTCGACCATCACGTCGTAGAGCCGGACAGGATCGGCCGAACGGATATAGTGACCGTTGAGATTATCGAGCTTGACGAAATCGAACCGCGACGCCCCCTTGTTGAGCGCCTCGAGCGAGAACCACTCGACCATCTGGTCGGTCGAAAAGATCTCGTCATCGCCATGCGCCCAACCCAGTCGGGCCAGATAGTTGCGCAGAGCTTCTGGCAGATAGCCCATCTGCCGATAGGCTTCGACCCCCATGGCGCCGTGGCGTTTGGAAAGTTTTGCGCCGTCTGGCCCGTGGATTAGCGGAATATGCGCCATTTCGGGAACGTCCCAACCCATGGCGCGATAAATGACGATTTGCCGGGCGGCATTGGTCAAATGGTCGTCACCCCGGATGATGTGGGTCACGCCCATGTCGTGATCGTCGACAACCACGGCATGCATGTAGGTGGGCGTGCCATCCGAGCGCAGAATGATGAAATCGTCGAGGTTTTCGGCCTTGAATACCACGTCGCCCTGCACGCGATCCTTGACCACGATGTCGCCGGACTGAGGCGCCTTGATCCGGACGACCGGCTTGACGCCTTCGGGCGCTTCGGACGCATCACGGTCGCGCCAGCGCCCGTCATAGCGCGGCGGGCGGCCCTCAGCACGGGCCCTTTCGCGCATTTCTGTGAGTTCTTGTGGCGTGCAGTAGCACTTGTAGGCGTTGCCGCTTTCCAATAGCTGCAGCGCAATCTCGGCGTGCCGGTCGGCGCGCGCAAACTGGCTGATGGGTGCGCTGTCCCAATCGAGCCCCAGCCAGCTCATGCCGTCAAGAATGGCTGCCACCGCGGCCTCGGTCGAGCGCTCCCGGTCGGTGTCTTCGATGCGCAGCAGCATCTTGCCGCCCATCTTGCGCGCGAACACCCAGTTAAACAAAGCCGTTCGCGCGCCCCCGATGTGCAGGAAACCTGTGGGGGAAGGCGCAAAACGCGTGATGACGGGTTTGGACATGAGGCTTACCGCTTGGAGAAATGTTTGGCCCGTGTGTACCATAGCGCCCGACGAGCGCAAGGGTTGGGGGCGCGCCAAGATGGTCGACTTTCCGGTCGCCAAGAATCCTGGGAAAGGACGGGCCATTGGCCCGCTCGCTTGGCTCTTGGCGCGAGTGAATACCCTCGGTTACGGGCTGAGAGCAGCAATTCTCGATGCCGTAACCCAGCGTCGCAACTTTATTCTCTTTCCCTTCGCCATGATCGTCGGGCTCATCGTCTATCGGGTGCTACCCGGCGAGCCGGCCTTTAGCTCCCTTGCCCTCCTGATCGGTTTCACATTCGTTGCCGCCTGGCTGGGTCGTGATCATGCCGCTATCCGTGAAACCGGGCTCCTCGCGGCGATGCTGGCCATAGGAATGGCTCTCTTGCCTGTTCACGCCGCGCTTTTCGGTACGCCCATGCTTGAGACGCCGCGTTATGGTACCTACACGGCGCGCATCGAGGCAGTCACATATGACGATGGCGACCAGCAACGCTGGGTGCTCTCCAACATCACAGGCACCCCTGACTGGACCGTCCCCGACATCCGCTTCGCCCGCGTCACGGTGCCGTCGGCCCTCGCTGTATCGCCCGGCGACACCCTCACTGCCCGCATCCGCTTTTACCCCGTTCCGCCACCGGCCGTTCCGGGTGGTTATGATTCGCAGTTCGTCAGCCATTTCGATGGCATTGGTGCATATGGCACCGCATTTGGTGATATCGAGATCGTGACAAGCGGGGACGGCGGTCTTGCGCGTATTGTCAAGGAGGTCCGCGCTGCAATTACTGCGCGCATCGTATCCCAATTGGGAGAGCGGGTTGGGGGCATCGCCGCGGCGCTGGTCACCGGCGATCAAAGCCGGATCACCGAGGAGGATCGCAATCTTATGGCGTCCGCGGGCATCGCCCACGTCATCGCCATTTCCGGGCTGCACCTGACGTTGGTGGCCGGCACCATGTTCGCGTGCGTGAGGTTTTTCCTCTCACTGGGTCACGGTGTTACCCAGCGCTTCTCCATCAAGAAGGTTGCCGCGGGCTTCGGCATCGCCACGGCTTTGGCTTACATGGTGATTCCGGGCATGGTCATTCCTGCGGTGCGCTCCACCATAATGCTGGCGTTGATCTTTGCCGCCATCATTGCCGGCCGTCAGGCACTAACCATGCGCAATGTTGCAATCGCCGGCCTGGCGATCATTATCTTCGAACCGACCAGCGTTTTTCGTGCTTCCTTTCAGCTTTCTTTTGCCGCCGTCATCGCGTTGATCGCGGCTTATGAACTGGCCCGCCGAAATCGGGAGAATCGGGAGCGCCCGCGGCGGGGCAGGGCGCTGGCCCTCATGCTCGACATTGCCACCACCAGCGTCATCGCTGGTTTGGCAACCCTGGTTTTCTCGGCCTACCACTTTCAGCAGACAGCGCCCTTTGGGGTGCTGGGCAATCTCATGGTCATGCCGATCGTGAGTTTTGTGATGATGCCGGCCGCACTGCTCGGCACCCTGCTGCTCCCCCTCGGTCTTGAAGCCTTACCTTATGCCGCGCTGGGGTGGAGCATCGAGGCTATGCTCTGGTGCGCAGGGTTTGTGCGCAATTTGAGCGGCGGTTTCGATCCCAGCCCCATTCTGTCGCCCCTAGCACTCGGTGTTGCGTTGCTCGCGTTGGCTTGGCTGGCCTATTTCAGAAACCGCATGCGCATCATCGGACCGATGGTTGCGATCCCATTAATCGCTTTTTTCTGCCTTGAGCGAGCCCCCGATATTTTCGTTGCCGATCAAAGTCAGGCATTGGCTGTCCGCAGTGGAGATCGCGTCGCCCTGATCGCTGGCCGCAACAATACTTTTGCCACAACGATTTGGTCGGAACGCTATATGACGGTGATCGAGAGCACCCACGATGGCGCTGGTTGCGACAGCCTTGGCTGCGTCCTGTCGACCGAAGAGGGCTATACCCTTGCGCTGGTCAAATCCCGCGATGCCTTTGATGAGGACTGCCGTATTGCCGACATCGTCATCACCCGCCTGACCGCTCCGCCCCAATGCGCTCAGGCCGCCACACTGGTCATCGACGCGCCAGACCTCGCACGGCACGGCGCGCATATGATCGATTGGAATGGTCCCGGTCTGCCACCAACAATCCGCACCGCAATAGACGGTCCGGCTCGCCCCTGGCGCATCCAGCCTCAGTAGCGCCGCAGCAACCCCACAAGCCGTCCCTGAACCTTAACGCGGTCAGGGCCGAAAATACGGGTCTCGTAGGCCGGGTTGGCAGCTTCCAGCGCCACCGCATTGCCCTTCTTGCGCAGGCGTTTGAGGGTAGCTTCCTCATCATCGACCAGCGCGACGACGATCTCCCCATTGCCCGCCGCATCCTGCTTGCGGATCAAGACCGTATCGCCGTCGAAAATGCCCGCGTCGACCATCGAATCCCCGCGCACTTCGAGCGCGAAGTGCTCGCCAGAACCCAACATTTCGGGTGGAACCGCGATGGAATGGGAATGGGTCTGGATAGCCTCGATCGGCACGCCCGCCGCAATGCGACCCATCACCGGAATGGACACCGATCCGCCATTGTCCTGTTTGGGCGCCATGGTCTTTGCCGGAACCTTGCCCAGCGTGCCCTCGATCACCGAAGGCTCGAACCGCGCCTTGCGTCCGCCGAGCGAAGGATTCATCGAATCCGGTAGCTTCACGACTTCGAGCGCCCGCGCCCGATTGGGCAGCCTTCGGATGAACCCGCGCTCCTCGAGCGCAGTGATCAACCGGTGAATGCCCGATTTCGACTTCAAATCCAGCGCTTCCTTCATTTCATCGAAGGATGGCGGAATGCCGCTCTCTTTCATCCGTTCATGGATGAACATCAAAAGTTCGTGCTGTTTGCGCGTCAACATTGGCGGATCCCTCGGCGGCGTCGAATCGGAACAAATATTGAACGTTTATACATGTTCCGTAAATGTTCCGCAAGCATCCCCTGCAGTTTCCGCCATCAGGACAAAGTTTGTTTGACGAGTCGCGCGTTTTACTGGTCGCTCAAACGCACTGCATATTCATTGGAAAGCATGTCGAGTATACGCCGACGCACCGTTGGATCGATCGTCGTTCCCTCAAGGAACAGGGCTTCCGCCGCCCGGTCTGTCACCTGTTCATAGGCGCCCAGAACGGCACTCACTTCAGCCTGATACTCAGCATCTGCGAAGATGTCGCGCCATGCTTGCCGCCAAACCTCGACGATGTCGGGCGGCGTCCCTTCGGGCAAGATTACCATCTTTTGGGCCGCAAATCCCGCGATGTTGAAGGCGCGAAAGGCTTCGTAGTCGGGCCCCGACGGCGGCTTTCCATGGAGCATTTCATACACTTCCTCCAAGATGGGAAGATCTGGAAATGTCGGGTCGCGCTGCATCGCCCCGTTCTCGTCCAGAACGCCCCAACTCATCAGTGGCACGGCATCGCCGGCCTGAACCATGGGCACCACGTTTCGCAGATAGGATGCAGTGGTCTGATAGTCGATGCTGACTTCGCCGCGATCCATCGCGATCAGCCCATCGCCGCGGCCGGTGTAGCCGAACACATAGCTGACATCGAGGCCAAGCAGCCGGAAGGCCAGCATGGGCACCAGATCGAGCGAGGTCGGTCCCTGGCTGGCAAAGACCAATGTCTGGTCGCGTAATCTGCCGATGGTTTCCGGGCCATCGACGCCAGTCTGAGGTGACACATAGACCACCCCGCCGGTCGGCGCGACCATCACGACTTCCCAGTCCTTGTAGTCGTATCGCACCCGCAGATCGCCTAGAAGGTAGGGAAACTGGACAGAGCCCGAAGTTCCCAGAATGGTCAACCCGTCCGGGCGCGCCCGGCTGGCGAAGGTGTTGGGGCCACGCGTACCGCCCCCACCTGGTTCATTGACAATTCTGATTTCGGGATTACCGGGCAGGTAGCGGCTCAGGAACGGCGCATTGAACCGTGCCCAGGTGTCCGATCCTCCGCTTTGGGTAAAGGGAATGATCCATTCGATGGTCTTGCCCTCGAAACTGACTTGCCCGAGCGCCGGCGCCGCCGACAAAAGCAAGGCAAACCCCGCGCCAAGACCTCGCGCCCACCGCAGCAGTCCGTGCATAATCCTCCTCCAACGACTGTCGCGAGCCGATAGCCCTCGGGCTCAGTCGACCCGGCCAACCTCTAGCCGCTGTCAGGCGCCGAGGCCAGCCCTCAACTAAATTTGCTTGCCAGCCGGGACCCGCCGAGGCCACATTGCCGAAAGCAGAATGGGGCATTCGCGGCGTAAGACCCCCTGCATTGGCAAAAGACGAACGGAAAGGGACAGCGCTTGCGCATCGTTCTGATCGAAGACAACACAATGCTGGCGCGCGCGGTTATTCAGTCCCTGCAGGACGAAGGCCACGCCGTCGACTGGTTGGCCAATGGCGATGACGGCGCGCAGTTTCTGTCCACAGAAGGCGCCGATCTGGCCATTGTCGACATAAACCTGCCCAAACGCAGCGGTCTGGATGTCATCCGCACTCTTGGCACTGAACGCAATGACATTCCCGTTCTCTTGCTGACGGCCCGAGACAGTCTCCAGGACCGTATCGTTGGGCTCGATGCCGGTGCTGACGATTATATGACCAAGCCATTCGAAATGGCCGAACTCAACGCGCGCGTCCGGGCCCTCGGGCGCCGGAGGGGGCAGCGTGTCCTCAATATCGAGACCCTCGGCCAACTCAGCTACGACAGGCTCTCACGCCAGCTCTCAGGGCCGGACGGGCTGATCGTCCTGCCCAGACGCGAACTCGCGCTGTGGGAAGTGTTGTTCGATCATGCCGAGCGCGTGGTGCCAAAGGACGCGCTTTGCGACAGTATCTATGGCACCGGAGCCGACATCGACGTCAACGCCGTCGAACTTCTCGTTTCCCGTCTGCGCCGCAAGATCGAGCCCTTCGGCATAACCATAAGGGCCATTCGCGGGCTCGGTTATGTGCTTCGCCCGGTCATCGTCCAATGAACGCGGGACTCGGCCGCACGCCCAGCCTACGCACGCGGCTATTTGTGTTGCTGGTCGTGCCGCTGGTGTTTGTTGCTCTGGCGTCAAGCGTCGTGCGCTATTGGTCAGCGCAGGACATGTCCAAGGATCTCTATGACGATACATTGAAGGTCGTCGCTCACGCCGTCGCTCGCGAAGTGGTCCTGACCAAGGGCGATCTTGTGGCCGATGCCTTGCTCGATTCTCTTGTCGGTGCTCTGGGCGATCCCATCTTCTATCAGGTTCGCGCCGCCGATGGTCGCTTCGTCACCGGGCACTCCGACGCTCCAATCCCGTCGGAAGGACTTGATGTCCCGGGCGGCACGCCGGTTTTTTTCGACAGTCACTATCATGGTCGCCCGGTTCGGGTGGTCATCCTGCGCGAGTTCATTGCCGATATCGATTTTGACGGATGGACTACAGTTCAGGTCTGGCAGACGGTTACCCAGCGTCAGGCGCTCAGCCTGTCGCTCGTCGGGCAGTCTGTGTTCAATCTCTTGCTTATCGTAGGCTCTGCAGCGATCTTGTTCTGGTTCGGCATCAATTGGGGCCTGACCCCGCTCACCGATTTGCGCAGCGCGGTGGGTCTGCGTTCGGCCAGCGATTTGCGGCCCATCCGCCGCCCCGTTCCGCATGAAGTCGCGCCGCTGGTCGAAACCATCAACAGCCTGTTCGCCCGGCTCCGGGAGGAACTCGACAGACGGAACGCCTTTATCGGCAATGCGGCCCATCAGTTGCGTAATCCCGTTGCGGCCATTCAGGCACAGGCCGAAGCAGCTCTCAGTGCGAGCAGCGACAGTGGCCGCACGGCGCGTCTCGAGGATCTGGCTCAAGCGGCCCGCCAGCTCTCGCGCATGAGCCACCAATTGCTCAATTTCGATATAGCCAATGAGGGCAGGGGTGACGACCTCCAACCGCCTTCCGATCTGACCGGGCTTGTCGCCGACGTCGCGCGCCGACATGTCCCTCGCGCACTCAGGGCTCATGTCGATATAGAACTTGAACCTGCTACCGAGCCGCTCCCGATCGCTGGCAACCGCGTGATGCTCGAGGAGGCGATCGACAACCTCATCGACAACGGCCTCAAGTATGGCTGCGCCGAAGGTGGGCGGCTTTCGCTGGTTGTGGAGCGCATGGGAAATATGGCCGCGCTCACCGTGGCCGACGACGGTCCCGGAATTCCGCCTGAAGCGAGCGAACGGGTATTCGACAGATTTGTGCGTCTGTCAGAAGACAGCGACGGCGGATGCGGCCTGGGCCTGTCTATCGTCAGGGCCATTGCGCAACGGGCGGGGGGCGATGTTGGCATCATCGCTGCAAAAAACGGTTGCACTGTGCGCATGCAACTGCCGATCGCCCAGCTGGAAAATTCCGGAATCGACAGCATGGCGGCCGAATAGAGCACTGATCCAGCCCCGATTACCCCGGACAGCTTTTCGACAGCTTGATGTTGCATGATGCGCGCCAGCAGACATCCGTTGTCCCCGCATTTTCTTGCCATGCCTGGCAGAAGGCCGGATAATATCAGGGTGCAACGCTCGGATGGACCGAAGGCCGGCTGAGGAGGCGGCGTGGGGGCGATGCGGAGGTCTAGCTGCCAACTCTATGGGAGGATCCTATATGAAAAATGCACTTCGCTTCGCGCGGGGCCTAGCCGCGTCCGCTGTTGTGGCGGCGTCGATTGCCATCGCGCCCGTGGCGGTTCAGGCTCAGGAAGTCGATTTCTCCGGCCAGACCGTCGAATGGTGGATTCCGTTCTCGGAAGGCGGCGGGTCCGACGTTTGGGCACGCTTTTACGCGCCCTATCTGTCCAAGCACCTGCCGGGACAGCCCAACGTGATCGTTCGCAACGTTCCCGGCGGCGGCTCGATCACCGGGACCAACGAGTTCGTCGCTCGCGCCGAACCCGATGGGCTCTCGCTGCTCGGAACGTCTGGCTCGACCCAGTTCCCGTTCCTCCTCGGCGATAGCCGTGTTCAATACGACTATGCCGATCTGCAGCCTGTTCTGGTCTCTCCGACCGGTGGCGTCGTTTACGTCCCGGCCAGCCTTGGTATTTCCGATGCATCCGAACTCGGGCAGCTCATGGGCACCGAGCTGGTTTACGCCAGCCAAGGCGCAACCTCGCTCGATCTCGTTCCGCTGCTCGCCTTCGAGGTGCTTGGTCTGGATGTTCGTCACGTCTTTGGGATGACCGGGCGTGGCGATGGGCGTCTGGCCTTCGAACGTGGCGAAGCCACAATCGACTACCAGACCTCGTCGGCCTATCTTACCAACGTGGTTCCGCTCGTTGAATCCGGCGACGCCGTGCCGCTCTTTTCCTGGGGCGTGCTTGATGGTGAAGGTAATGTCCAGCGTGACCCGACCTTCCCCGATCTGCCGCACTTTCTCGAGGCCTATGAGATGGTCAACGGCGAAATGGGCGCAGCAGGCATTGAATTGCAAGCCTACCTCGCCTTCTTCGGTTCGGGCTTTGCTGCTCAGAAGCCGGCAATGCTCCCTAACGGAACGCCGCCGGAAATCGTAGAGGCATACCGTCAGGCCTTCGTCGACGCCGTCGCCGATCCTGAACTGCAGGCTGCAAAGGTCGAGATTCTTGGCGAATACGACCAGGCCGTCGGTGACGAAGTGGCTGGTGTTTACACCGCCGCCACGAGCATCGATCCGGTTGCTCGCGACTGGGTGCGCCAGTTCCTGTCCGAAAACTATCAGGTCACCCTCGAATAGGCCCTGATCTCAGCGGCGCCGCGACTCCAACGGGTTGCGGCGCTGTATTTTTCCTGATGCGCGCTTGTCCTGCTCTGCGATAATGCTGCGCCTGCACCCGAACCGGCGTTCGGCAAAACTCACGAGTAACCAACATGCTCGACATACTTTTTTCAGCACTCGCTGAACTGCTGACCCTTCATCACATGATGTTTTTGACCCTCGGCGTTCTGCTGGGTCTCGTCATCGGCATTCTGCCCGGTCTGGGCGGCATCGTCGGCCTGTCGCTGCTCCTGCCCTTCCTCTACGGCATGGACCAGACGTCTGCGCTGGCCATGCTGATCGGTCTTGTCGCCATCATTCCGACCTCCGATACCTTCGCGTCCGTGCTGATGGGAATTCCTGGCTCGACGGCCAGTCAGGCGACAGTTCTCGACGGGTTCCCGCTCGCCAAGAAGGGCCAGGCGGCCCGCGCGCTGTCCGCGGCCTTTTCGGCGTCGCTCATGGGTGGTTTGTTCGGCGCGCTGATCCTGACCGGCTTCGTGGTTATCGCCCGCCCGCTGATCCTGAGCTTTTCGTCAGCGGAACTGTTCGCGCTGACCCTGTTCGGCCTCTCGATGGTCGGTGTCCTTTCGGGCAACAATCTCGCCAAGGGCGTCGCTGCAGCGGCACTGGGTCTGGCATTCGGCGCCGTCGGCGCTGCCCCGGCCACCGGCGAATACCGCATGGATTTTGGCCTGCTCTACCTCTCGAACGGCATTCCGCTGGTCATCGTGGCGCTGGGCCTGTTCGCCGTCCCCGAAATCGTCGATCTGTTGCGCGGCGGCTCCTCAATCGCCAGCAAGTCCTCGTCGCTCGGACAGGGATGGCTGCAGGGGCTTAAGGACACCTGGACCTACAAATGGCTGGCCCTGCGTTGCTCGGGTCTTGGTGCCATCATCGGCGCCATCCCCGGACTTGGCGGCTCGGTGGTCGACTGGATCGCCTATGGCCACGTCGTCCAGACCTCCAAGGACCGTTCGCAATACGGCAAGGGTGATATTCGCGGCGTCATCGCGCCGGAATCGGCCAACAATGCCAAGGAAGGCGGCGGGCTGATCCCCACGCTCCTGTTCGGTATCCCAGGCTCAGGTTCGATGGCCGTGTTTCTTGCCGGTCTTATCCTGCTCGGCATTCAGCCCGGCCCGGCCATGGCCGATCGCAATCTCGATGTGACCTACACCATCGTGTGGTCGCTGGCCCTGGCCAACGTTATCGGCACGCTGCTTTGCATCGTTGCCGCGCCCGGCATCGCCCGCCTCACCACGATCCGCTACACGCTGATTGCGCCGTTCATGATCATGGTCATAACGTTCGCATCCTTCCAGGCGACCCGCTCGCTCAACGACCTTGTCGCCCTGCTGATCGTTGGTGCCGTCGGTGTGCTTCTCAAGCGTTTCGGCTGGCCGCGTCCGGGCTTCTTGATCGGTTTCGTTCTTGCCACCCAGGCCGAACGCTACCTCTATCAGGCCGTCCAGTTTTCGGGCTGGGGCTTTCTCACCCGTCCGTTGGTTATCGGCATCATCGTGCTCACCGTGGTTTCGGTCTGGCTCGGTGCTCGTACTCGTCCGGGCGAGGAGGCTGCCAAGGTCAGCACCGAAGGCACCTCTGAACTCGCTCAGGCAGGTCAGATCTGGCCGCAGATCCTGTTCGCGGCCGCTGTGCTGGCCGGTTTTGTCTTCGTGTTCTGGGAATCCTTCGGGTTGACCCAACTCGGCGGTATCTTCCCGACATGGGTGGCCGTTGTGGGCATTGCGGCAACGCTTGTTGCCATGGTGCCCTTGGTCAGGGGTAAGGTGGAATCCACGGCCAATTTCGACACTGAGGCCACTCCGCGCGAACACGACGTTCGTGGCGGCGCCTGGGCCATGCTGGGCTGGCTGGCGGCGTTCGTTGCTGCCGTCGCGGTCGCGGGGTATTTTGCAGCGCTGCTGGTGTTCTTTGTCGTTTTCCTCAAGACGATGGCCAAAGCCAGTTGGGTCAAGACAATCGTTCTGACCCTTGCAGCTGCGATCTTCATGATGGTTCTGGCCCGTTCGCTGAACCTCGTCATGCCGGCCGGTTTCCTGCAGGGGCAGTTCCGCCTGCCCTGGCCGTTCCGTTAAAGCTGCTGAAGGGCGGGGAGCACGATATGTGTCGTCCCGCCCTTCATTGCCAAACCGCGATGCCGGGCAACACCATTGCTCAATCCTCCGTCGAATGCGGTTCTGCTAAAGCGCGTCCGATATCGAACCGAGTTCTTCCGATCCCCTCAGGGGGCCGGGCACAACTGTGAAGGCGACGATGACCAGACAAGCTGCCATTCCCTGTATTCTCATCCGCGGCGGGACCTCCAAGGGACCGTACTTCGTGACCACCGACCTGCCGGCCGATGTCGAAACCCGCGACAAGGTTCTCCTGGCGGCCATGGGGTCACCCGATGCACGCCAGATCGACGGGGTAGGGGGCGCCGATACGCTCACCTCCAAGGTTGCCATGGTCCAGCCGTCCACCCGTGAAGGCGTGGATGTGGATTATCTCTTCGCCCAGGTCTCTGTTACCGAGTCATTCGTCGATACCGCGCCCTCCTGCGGCAATATCCTTTCGGGCGTCGGCCCGTTCGCCATCGAGCGCGGCATGGTCGAAATCACCGGCGACGAAACCGCGGTGACCATATTCAACATCAATACCAACAGCCGCATCGAAGCCATCGTCAAGACAGACGCGGACGGCGTGGTCTATGACGGCGATACCGAAATCGCCGGCGTGCCCGGCACAGCAGCGCCCGTGCGCCTCAATTTCATGGACATCGTCGGCTCAAAAACCGGCAAGCTCCTGCCCACCGGCAATCTCGTCGAGCAGATCGACGGCGTCGAGGTCACCCTGATCGACGTCGCCGTCCCCATGATGATCTTCCGCGCCGCCAACCTGGGCAAGACGGGCCACGAAACACCCGCCGAACTCGATGCCGACACCGACTTCTTTGCCCGCATGGAAGCCATGCGCAAGATCGCCGGCGAACGCATGGGGCTTGGCGACGTAACCGGGAAGGTCATTCCCAAGGTCGCCATGCTGGCCGCCCCCAGGGGCGAGGGCCACATCGCTGCCCGCTATTTCGTGCCGCAGAACACCCATGCCGCCTTCGCGGTCACGGGCGGCCTGTGCGTCTCCACCTGCGCCATGCTCGAAGGCTCGGTGTCCGATGGGTTGGCAAAGCGCCCCGACGGGGACGATCGGCTGGTCTTGATCGAGCACCCCTCCGGGCTCCTTGACGTGGCGCTCAAAACCAAGGGCACTGGTGCCGATCTCGAAGTCGTCAGCGGCGGCGCCATCCGCACCGCCCGCAAGCTGATGGCTGGCGAAATCTACGTTCCTGCCCATCTGCTCGGATAAGGCCCGTTTTATGAAGCTCCTCGTTCTCCCCGGCGATGGCATCGGGCCTGAAATCATGGCCGCCAGCCTCGACGTACTGGCCGCCGTCGATGCCCAATTCGGCCTCGCCCTCGACTACACCCACCGCGATGTCGGCCTCGCCGCACTTGCCACCCACGGCACCAGCCTGCCTGACGACATCCTGCCGTTGGCCAGAACGCTCGATGGCGTGTTGCTCGGCCCGATGTCCAATCTCGACTATCCGCCGCGCGACAAGGGCGGCATCAACTATTCGGCCGCCTTCCGCATCGGGCTCGATCTCTACACCAATGTCCGGCCAGCGCGCACAAGGCCCGGCCTTCCACATCGCGGCACGGACATGGATCTGGTCATCATGCGCGAAAACACCGAAGGCATGTATCCGGACCGCAATATGTTTTCCGGCCCGGGCGAATTCATGCCCGTCGAAGGCGTTGCGATCTCCATGCGCAAGATAACTGCCTTTGCGTGTGAACGAATAGCCCGCTGCTCGTTCGAACTCGCCCGCAAGCGCCGCGGCAAGGTCACCGCCGTCCATAAGGCAAACGCCTTTCAGGTCACCGATGGGCTGTTTCTCAGGACCGTCCGCGAGGTGGCAAAGGATTTCCCCGATGTCGAACTCGACGATGTCCTGATCGACGCCATGGCCGCCCTGCTGGTCCGCGACGCATCCCGTTACGATGTGATCTGCACCACCAATTTCTATGGCGATACGCTTTCCGACCTCGCCTCCGAGCTTTCGGGCAGCCTCGGCCTGGCCGGATCCCTCAACGCCGGCGACGTTCACGCTGCCGCTCAGGCCCAGCACGGCTCGGCGCCCGACATCGCCGGCCAGGACAAGGCGAATCCGACCTCGATGATCCTCTCCTGCGCCATGCTGCTGGATTGGCATGGCCGCAAATCGGGTAAGGATGCATTCATCGCCGCTGGCACGGCGATCGAAAGTGCAGTCGACAAGGCGCTGGAAAACCCCGACACCCGCACCCGCGATCTTGGCGGATCGCTGGGCACCAAAGACTTCACGCAAGCGGTTATCGCAGCGCTCTAAAGAGCGAACATCCAACTTGCTGGGGACGGCTCTGGTCCCGGGATAAACGCCCGGGACCAACTTACAGGCTTTCGCCTATTCCACCGGCTTTTCCGAAACCAGTATGCCGTCCGCATCGGCATAAAGATAATGCCCGGGCGTAAACGTCATGTCCCCGAACGTCACTGGAACGTCGATGAACCCAGCGCGCGTTTTCGTCGATTTCTTGGGCGATGTCCCGACGGCGAACACGGCGTAATCCATCGCATCGATATCGACGCTGTCCCGGATCGAGCCGTTAAGCACCAGCCCGGCCCAGCCATTGTTCATCCCCAACGCTGCAATCTGATCGCCCACGATTGCCACCCGGGTCGAAGCCCCGCCATCGACCACCAGCACCCGTCCGTTGCCCGGCTGTTCGAGAACCTCACGCAACAGCGCGTTGTCCTCGAATGTTTTGAGCGTCACGATTTCGCCCTCGAACCCCTCGGCCCGACCGAACTTGGTCAGCGGATAATCGCAGAACGTGAGCTTTTCGTCATACCCGTCAACGAGATCGGCGGTCTTTTTGATGGCCATTCATAAGTCTCCTCTTATGGGTGCTTCCGGCGCCGCGAGCACGCGCACCGGCGCACCCTCCCGCCAGGCAATGATGTTCTCGACAATGTCGCGGTAGAAAAGTTCGTAGGCTTCTTCTGTGACATAGCCCAGATGCGGGCTCAGCGTGACGTTCGGCGCGCTTCGCAACGGATGGTTTGCGGGCAGGGGCTCGACATCATAGACGTCCAGTCCGGCCCGTATCTGCCCCCCATTGAGCGCCTCGATCAGCGCGGCCTCATCGATCAGCGGCCCGCGTGACGTATTGACCAGAATGGCGCCCCTCTTCATCAGCCCGATTTCGCTTCGGCCCACGACATGGCGCGACCGATCCGAAAGGATCAAATGCAGGCTCACGACATCGGCTTCGCGAAACAGCGTTTCCTTGTCCACACGCCTGACCCCGCATTCGGCCGCTCTCTCGTCGGTCAAATTCTGGCTCCAGGCGATCACCTCCATCTCGAATGCCTTGGCGATGCTTGCCATCCGGCTGCCCAGCTTGCCCAGCCCGACAATCCCCAGTGTTTTGCCGCCCAGCTTGGTTCCGATGGTGGTCTGCCATCCACCGGTGCGCACGCGCTGATGCTCCTCGGCCAGATGCCGTGCGCTCGCCAGAATAAGCCCCCACGCCATTTCCGGCGTCGCATTTTTGGAATCCCCTGCATAGGTGTGGCAAACGGTGATGCCCCGGGCCACAGCCGCATCGAAATCGATAACCCGGACCCGCGCGCCGGTTACGTTGACCAGCCTGAGGTTGGGCAAACGTTCGATCAGCGAGGCCGGCAGCGCCATCCGCTCGCGCATCAGGCAGATCACGTCGAACCCTGCCAGCGCCCTGACAGCCTCGTCTTCGCTGCCAAGGTTCCTGTCGAACACCTTGATCTCGACGTCCGGCCCGAGCTTGCTCCAGTCGGCCAGCTTGAGCGCTACGTTCTGATAGTCGTCGAGAACGGCAATCCTGAGTGTCATGAAACGCCTCCTTCGATATAGGCCGATGCGTCAACGCCAACGGCACGCGCTTCACCGGCGATCATCTCGAGATCGGCCGCACCGAGCGAAATCCCGTTCCGCCGCCGCTCCTCAGCCCGCAACGCCTCTGGTTCGCCCGGCATGAGCACCGGCTGATCGGGATAGACTGGCGTCGAGCCTTTGGCGCGCGAAACCAGGTCGCTCATCCGCTCCCGATAATCCTCGCCCATGAACACCCCCGGCTTGAAGGCCACCATCATGTGCCCGACATTCTGCGGCGCATCGAATTTTTCATACTGGTTGCGCACTTGGCCCCCGAAGGCAGCCCCGGTCATCACCCCGGCCATCACTTCCATCATCAGCGACAGCCCGGATCCCTTGGGTCCGCCCAGCGGCAGGATCAGGCCTTCATAACCGGCCTGTGCGTCGGTCGTTGGGCTGCCGTCCTTGTCCAGCGCCCAGCCTTCGGGGATCGGCTCGCCCGCCGCCGCAGCGCGCCGTATCTTGCCGCGCGCCACCACCGATGTGGCCATATCCAGAATGATCGGCGGATTGCCCGGCGCTCCGAACGCGAACGGGCTCGTTCCCAAAAGCGGCTCGCGCCCACCCCACACCGGCATGGCCGGCGATGCGTTGGTGAACACCAGCGCGGCATATCCCGCTTCAACCGCCTGCAGCAGGTAGCACGCTGCCATGCCGAAATGGTTGGAGTTCTTGACCCCCACCATGCCGATCCCGAATTTCTCGGCCCGCTCGGTCGCCATCTCCATGGCTTTGGTCGCGGTGAGAAACCCGAGCCCGTTGCCCCCGTCGAGGAGCGCCGCGACGGGGCTGGGTTCGCTGACACCGAATTCCGGCACCCGCTCCACCATGCCGCGCCTTAAGCGTTCGAGATAGATCGAAAGCCGCGACACCCCATGCGATGCGACGCCCCGGAGATCGGCAAGCACCAAACATTCGGCGATGCGCGCCGCGTCTTGTTCCGGCACGCCCTCGGCGCTGAAAATGTCCGCAATGAGTGTCTGCAGCTTTTGTGCATCGACGGTGCGGGCAGGGGCCGCTGAATTCATTGTGCGTCTCCTCCAGTTGGTCCGGCGTCCGGACCCTTTTTGTGTGCTGCCGGGCGGGCAGAACCACCACCCGGTTGGTGTCAGCCCGCGCGCCGATACTCCGCGCGCGCCAACTCGAGAAAACTGGTAACCGATGCGGCGATCGCCATGCGCGGGCGCCGGGCGATCATTAGCTTGCGCACCGCCCAGCTCTCGGCCAGCGGCGCATGTACCAGATCGGTTCCGGCGAGGAGATGGATCGAAGTGTTGCGTAGAAATCCGATCCCGAACCCCGCTTCGACCATGCGCACGAGCGAGGGAAAGCTCTCCACGTTGACCCTGGCCCCCAGAGTGTGCCCGGCCTTGCGCGCCGCTTCGTTGATAAGCCGGTCGAGCGCCCCCATGTGGTGAACGCCCACGACCTCATGGCCGATGGCCATGTCGAAACGTATCGGACCACCAGCCAAAATATCCTTGGCCAGCGGATGATCGGGCGAGGCAATAACCCCAACATCGTCATCCTCGAACTCTTCGGCATCGAACGCCGAATAATCGTAATTGTCGGCAAAGATCGCCACATCCACCTGAGCGTCCTCAAGCGCCGTCAGCGTGGCTCGCCCCGCCATTTCGCGAATATCGAGTCGCACACCCGGGTGTTCCTTTGCGTAGGTTGCCAGCAATTCGGGCAGGCGGCCCGACAGGGCCGAGCTCGACGAAGCAATGCGTAATTGCCCGGCGTCTCCAGAGGCGAAGCCGCTCATGGCCGTGTGAAGGTCGCTGATTTCCCGGAAAATCCGTCGGCAGCCTTCCGCATAGCGCGTTCCGGCAGAAGTCAACGATACCCCGCTGGCGGACCGGTCAAACAGAACAATTCCCATACGGGCCTCGAGATCGGCGATACGGCGGCTGACGGCCGAAGGTGCGATGTTCTCGCGTTCGGCCGTTTTGGCGATGGACCCGTCACGCGCGAGTGCGAGGACGAGGCGGGCCGTAATGGGGTCAAAATGCTGCATGAACCAGTCCGGGTTTTCGGTTTGGCCCACTATAGCAATTTCTCCCCTATTGCGACCAAGCCTTTGGTCTGGTGCTAAAATTTTATTCGCTGAGGCCCAGATGGCGGCGTGCGAGCGGCAACAGCGTGTCCGCATTGCGGTGCAGGGACAAAGCCCGGTAGAGCCTGATGCGGTCCATGTGGTTTCCGATGGCCATTGCGGCAGCCTTGGCTCTTGGCAGCATGTTCATTTGAATTTCTCCTTGGTGCAAACTGTTGCCATGGAGATATGCTCCTGTCGGGAAATCTGCCATCGCCCTTTGGCGAGAGGGGTGGTCGCGGCACGGCACGGCGGAGAGCGCAGTGTCATGACTTGGTCTCAATCGAGCTGCCGGGCTTGGAAATCCAGAGTGGAACGAGAAGGGGCAGGAACACCAGCACCAGAACCACCCGGAACAGATGATGGAGGCTGACAAAGGCCGCATCCAGTCCCAACGCAATCGAGATCAGGCTCATCTCGGGCAGTCCGCCCGGCACCAGTGCGATCAATCCTGCTGCAAAGGGAATGCCCAGCCATGTCTGAAAGGCCAGCGCGAAAAGCGCCGCTACGCCCAGGTTCACCACAGTCAATCCGCCCCCCACCACCAGCCCGCCCAGCACCTGCCGGAGCGTCGTGTTGTTGAAGAACTGGGCAACCGAAGTGCCGATGACGATCTGAGCAACCACCACGATCAATTGCGGCGGACTGGAATGGGTCAGGCCGAAATAGTGAACGATGGCGGAAAGAATCAACGGACCGGTAAGGTGCGATCCGGGCAGTCGGATTTTCTTGCCACCGATCACTCCCACAATCAGGCACGCACCCAGGATTGCATAATCCTTGAGGGGCATGGCCAATGAAAGATCCAGCGTGCGGTTCATCTGGGTCGGACCGTTCCCGGTCCCAACCCAGACGATAACGAACGGTACGATCACCAGGATGACCGTGAGCCGCATGCCATGAACCAACGATAATGACCGGACGTCGGCGCCATAGGACGGTCCCAGGACCAGAATTTCCGAGAGCCCGCCCGGTGCCGCCGAGAACGCTGCAGTTGCCCGATCGAGCTTACCGACCTTCAGGCAGATAAACAGTCCGATTGCCGTGATGATGACGCAGTAAACAGCGACTCCAGCCAGCGAGAATGCCCACTCTCCGGCACGGCTGACGACGTCGGGTGTAAAGGCAGCCCCCGCCATCAGCCCGATCGTCCCAATCATCATCGATCTGAGGCCCCAATGGGTCGGAACCCGAACCCCGGCCATCGCGCAGGGAATGGTCGAAAGCATAGCGCCCACCAGCCAGCCAAGCGGAAAATGGAACAGATAACCGACAAGCCCGCCAAGAGCGCCAATAGTCAGGGTGCGGAAATAGAGAAGAAATTGGGGCATGGTGAGGTCGGTGGGGGCCTTTGTCGGGAGCATGGCGTAGAGACCCACTGCCAACCCATCACGCGTGCCCTTACAATTGCCCAGCCGCGATTGGGGCATCGCGAGCGGGCAAGGGGTTGCATCTAAGCGTAAGCTTATTGTATGCAACTGGATACAAAGGAGCGGGAATGCCGAGTATTGAGCGCCGTACAGAAATTCCACAGGGTCGGGACGCCTATCAGCGCCTGATTGCGGAAATTCGCGCGGGTACCCTCATGCCTGGCGACCGCTTGCTCGAAACCGAACTCGCCACCCGGCTCGGCATCTCGCGCACACCGGTTCGTGAGGCCATTCGACGTCTCGAAGCCGACGGGCTGGTCAGTCACGTGCCGCGATCGGGCGCAGCCATCCGCAAGCTCGATTATTCCGAAGTGACCGAACTCTACGAAATGCGCGTCGTGCTCGAAACCACCGCCGCCCGGTTGGCCGCCCGCACTGCATCGGAGGTCGAGCTTTCGGAAATGGAAGCGATCAATGCCGAAATGGGCGACGCGCAGACCGACGGAGCGCGCCTTTATGAGCTCAATCGCCAGTTCCACCGCGTGATCTTTGACGCGGCGCGCAATCGCTATCTCGGTCATTCCATGCGGGCGCTGCAAAAAACCATGCTGATTCTCGGCCCCTCCACCATGGAAGAAACGGGCCGGGCGGCGGAGGCGATAGCCGAACACGCCAATCTGCTTGTCGCCATGCGCAATCGTGACGAGGCCAGCGCCGAAGCGGCAATGCGCGAGCATATGCTCGCCGCGCACCGCTCGCGCCTGCGCCAGTTTCGTGAACGACCCCTAAAAGACGAAGAGGAATAGGCTATGGGCGAGGCTGCCTCACAAGCCACGCTAACAGAAACGCTGTGGGACGTGATCGTGGTCGGGGGTGGCAATGCCGCGCTTTGCGCTTCGATCGAGGCCGCCGAAACCGGCGCCCGCGTTCTGTTGCTCGAAGGCGCACCGAAACCCTATCGCGGTGGCAATTCGCGCCACACCCGCAATTTCCGCTGCATGCATCAGGGCCCGTTGTCCGTCCTCACCGACGCCTATGAGGAAGACGAATATTTCAACGATCTGATGCTGGTCACCAAGGGCAAGACCGACGAGCATCTGGCCCGCATGGCAATCCGCACCTCGGAGACCTGCCTGCCATGGATGGAAAAGCACGGTGTGCGCTTCCAGCCCTCGCTCTCGGGCACGCTTTCGCTCTCGCGCACCAACGCCTTTTTCCTCGGCGGCGGCAAGGCTCTGGTCAATGCCTATTACAACACGGCCACAGACTTGGGCGTCACCATCGTCTATGAGGCCAAGGTTTCCCATATCACTATCGAAAACGACACTTTCGAATCGCTTCGCGTCACCATCGATGGCAAGGACCTCGAAATCGCGGGCAGGGCGGTGGTCCTCGCCTCGGGCGGTTTCCAGGCCGATCTCGAATGGCTGGCCCGTGCATGGGGCCCGGCCGCCAAAAACTTCCTCATTCGCGGCACGCCCTACAACCGCGGCGAAGTGCTCAAGGACATGCTCGATACTGGCGCCCAGAGCGTCGGCGATCCGACCCAATGTCATGCCGTCGCCATCGATGGCCGCGCCCCAAAATATGACGGCGGCATCGTCACCCGCCTCGATTGCGTGCCGTTCTCGGTCGTCGTCAACAAGGACGGGCAACGCTTTTACAATGAGGGCGAGGACGTCTGGCCCAAACGCTATGCCATCTGGGGGCGTCTGGTCGCTGCCCAGCCCGAGCAGGTCGCCTACGCCCTGATCGACGCCAAGAGTTCAAATCTGTTCATGCCGTCAGTGTTCCCGGCCATCAAGGCCGATTCCATCGCCGAACTTGCCCAGAAAATGGAGTTGCCGGTTGAGGCGGTCGAAAAGACCGTCGCCGAGTTCAACGCAGCGTGCCGCCCCGGCACATTCCACCCCACAGAACTTGATGGACTGGCCACCGAGGGCATTGAGCCCGCCAAGACCAATTGGGCGCGTCCGCTCGATACGCCGCCCTACTACGGCTATTCGCTCCGTCCGGGCGTTACCTTCACCTATCTCGGCCTCAAGGTCGACGACACCGCCCGCGTCAGTGGCGCCAATGGCCGCTACGCCAATGTCTGGGCCGCCGGCGAAATCATGGCCGGCTCGATCCTCGGACAGGGCTATCTCGCCGGTTTCGGCATGACCATCGGAACCGTCTTCGGACGCACAGCCGGCAAGGAGGCCGCCGCTCATGTCAATTGATGCCCTCGGAACCCTGGCCGACCGCACCGCCGTCGATTTTGACACCGGCGAGGACGCCGCCATCAACGAAGCGCGCCGCCAGCTCGAGATCTGCAACGCCTGCCGCTATTGCGAAGGCTATTGCTCGGTCTTTCCCGCCATGACCCTGCACCGCGCCTTTTCCGATGGCGAGGTGACCCAGCTCGCAAATCTCTGCCACAACTGCCGTGGCTGTTACTACGCCTGCCAGTACACCGAGCCCCACGAATTCAATCTCAACCTGCCGCGCGCCCTCGCCGAGGTCCGCGTCGAGAGCTGGGAAAAATTCATCTGGCCCAACGGGTTGGCTGCGCTTTTTCAGAAAAGCGGTATGGCGCTGGCCGGTGCCCTGGCCGCCGGAATCGCCTTCATCATGATGATCGCCTATGCCATGCGCCCCGAAAGCGGTGAGGGGTTTTATGCAGTCATCTCCCACACTGTGATGGCGACGCTGTTCACCGTAACCTCATTCCTCCCACTGGCCCTGGTCGCCATCGGTGTCTGGCGCTACTGGCGCCACGTCGGCGGCGAATGGGTCACGATCAAACACCTGCAGGACGCTCTGATCGACGCCGGCAAGCTCAAAAACCTCTCGGGCGGCGCTGCCGAGGGCTGCAACTACGAAAACGAGGACCGGTACACAATGGCGCGCCGCTGGGCGCATCAAGCCGTCATGTGGGGCTTCGTCCTCTGCTTCGCTGCCACGTCCTCAGGAACCGTCCTGCATTACGTCTTCGGCATGGAAGCGCCCTACGGCCCGTTCTCGCTGCCCAAACTGTTCGGCGTCCCCGGCGGCATCCTGATGACCGTCGGCGGCATCGGGCTGATCGCCCTGAAACTACGCGCCGAAAAGAACCTCGGCGCTCCGGCGGTGTGGGGCGGGGAAATGGCCTTTGTCGTGTTGCTCACGGCAACTGCAGCCACCGGTCTTGCTCTCTACTGGGCCACCGGCACGTCCGGCGTCCGGCCACTGCTCATCGCCCATCTGGGCGCCGTATTCGCGCTTTACCTGACGCTGCCCTACACCAAGATGGTTCACGTCCCATTCCGTCTGGCCGCTCTGGTCCGCGACGCCCAGACCAAGCAGCCCTGACCCTACAGTATGTGCGCGGCGACAATCTCGCCGCGCCCCTTACCTGGACAATTTTCGTCCTGAACGATCAATATATCGGCTGCAGCCAGCGAGGATAAGTGCCCGCTGTCGGTCTGACGGCTCGGCTCGACCATCGTTCCACGCTCAGCATCGCTCACCAGCCGCCCGCGCAGAAAATGCCGTCGCGGCCCATTCGGCGGCAAACCGTCGGCCAGTGGCAGATAAAGGGGCGCGGGCAGGGCGGCGCCCATCATTTTGAGCAGGGCCGGTAGAACGAAAATCCGTGCCGTGACCAGCGCCGAAACCGGGTTGCCCGGCAGCCCGAACACAACGGTCTTGCCCTTCCGCCCGAACATCAACGGCTTGCCCGGCCGCATGGCGATGCGCCAGAAATCGATATCGACGCCATTGGCCTTGAGCATGTCCTGCACGAAATCGTGCTCGCCCACGCTGGCCCCGCCCGTCGTGAGCAATATGTCGGGCTCGCCCTGCAGCGCCCGCGCCAGCGCATCGCCCAGCACGGCCCTGTCATCGACCACGATCCCCAGATCGCGAACCTGCGCCCCATGCCCGGCAAAAAACGCGCCCAATCCCACCGAATTGGACGCAACGATCTGGTCGGGCCCGACCTCGCCCCCCGGCGCAACCAGTTCATCTCCGGTCGCCAGCAGGGACACACACGGACGCACCGAAACCGCGATCTCCGCCACGTTGCCCGCCGCCGCCAGCGCAATCTTGCGCGGGTCGAGCATCGCCCCGGCCGCAACCAGCACATCGCCCTGCGCAAAATCCTCGCCCCGAAACCGTATGCTGCGCCCGACAGCAACATCGCGCTCGAAGGTGATCGCGCTGCCCTGGGCGCTGGTCTCCTCCTGCATGATGACCGCATTGGCTCCAGCAGGCACAGGCGCACCGGTAAAAATCCGCGTGCATTGGCCCGGTTCAACGGTTCCGCCAAATCCGGCCCCGGCCTGTGAAACGCCAATCATTGTGAGCGTCGCGCCCGGCCGCACGTCCTCGGCCCGCACCGCGTAGCCATCCATGGCGCTGACATCGAAGGCGGGATTGAACAGGTTTGCCAGCACATCCTTGGCCAACACCCGAGCGGCCGCATCTGTCAGCCCCACCGTCTCGCTTTCAAGCGGTCCAACAGATTTCAGAATGCGATCAAGCGCCTCATCGACCGAAATCAACCCGGCACCCGCTTGAAGTCGCCGGACTTTCCGCCGCTCTTTTCAATCAGTTGTACGCCCGAAATGGTCATGGATTTGTCCAGCGCCTTGGCCATGTCGTAAAGCGTTAGCGCCGTCACCGACGCCGCCGTCAGCGCTTCCATCTCAACCCCCGTCCGACCCACCGTCTCGACGGTCGCAGCGATGGCAATCGTTTCGGGTGTCTCGCCGCGCTCGATGTCTACGGCAATTTTCGTCACCGGGATGGGGTGGCAGAGCGGGATAAGCTCGGATGTCTTTTTGGCCGCCATGATCCCGGCCACCCGCGCCACGGCGACAGCGTCGCCCTTCTTGAGCGTGCCACCAAAGATCGCCTCGACGATCTCGGGCGTTGCGTGCAACACGGCGCCTGCAACGGCCCGCCGCACGGTTTCATCCTTGCCCGAGATATCGACGATCCGCGCCGCGCCCGCCTCATCCAGATGGGTCAAATCGCGCGCCATCTCAGGCTCCCGTCAGAAGGACGCGGGTCGCAGCCGCCACATCGGCCTGCCGCATCAGGCTTTCCCCGACGAGGAAACATCCCACGGCGGCTTCGGCCTCAAGGTATTTGATGTCGTCATGAGTAAAGACGCCGCTTTCCGACACCAGCAATTTGTCGTCCGGCACCAGTTTGGCCAATTCAACCGTCGTCTCCAGCGTCACGTCGAACGTGCGCAGATTGCGGTTATTGATGCCAATGAAATCGGCACCCAGCATCAGCGCGCGCTCGGTCTCCTCGGCGTCGTGCACTTCCACCAGCGCATCCATGCCCCATTGGGTAGCGCTCTCGAGCAGGGTCCTGGCGGCATTGTCGTCGACCGATGCCATGATGATGAGAATGCAGTCAGCTCCCCAGGCCCGCGCTTCGACAACCTGATAGGGCTCGAACAGAAAATCCTTGCGCAGCGCCGGAAGATTTGTGGCCGCCCGCGCCGCGCCCAGAAAGTCCGGGCGTCCCTGAAACGATGGTGTATCGGTCAGCACCGACAAGCACGCCGCACCACCATCTTCATAGGCTTTGGCCAGAAGCGGCGGATCGAAGTCGGGACGGATCAACCCCCTGGATGGGCTGGCCTTCTTGACCTCGGCAATCAGCCCGTACTGCCCGGCGGCCCGCCTGGCGCGCAGCGCAGCGGCAAACCCGCGCGGGGCATCCTGCTCACGCGCCATGGCGGTTAGCTCGGCCAGCGGTACAGCCGATTTGGCCGCCGCGATTTCCTCGCGCTTATAGGCTTCGATCTTGCGCAGAATGTCGGTCATTGCGCCCCCGATACCGCTACCAGCTTGTCGAGCGTTGCTTTGGCCTTGCCGCTGTCGATCGCTTCGGCCCCCAGCGCCACACCCTCGGGCAGCGTTTCGGCCTTGTCGGCGACGATGAAGGCGGCAGCCGCGTTGAGCAACACGATATCGCGATAGGGCCCCTTGGCGCCATCGAGCAGCTTGCGCAACTCGCCGGCATTGTATTCGGGATCGCCTCCCACGATATCGTCGAGGCTGGCGCGCGGCAGTCCCGCATCCTCGGGCGTGACCTCGAATGACGTCAGATTGCCGTTCTTGATTTGCGAGACAAACGACGGCCCGGTTGTCGAAAGCTCGTCCAGCCCGCTGTCGCCGTGCACAACCCATGCCGACTGTGCCTGATTGGCCAGAAGCGCCGCGGCCACCGGTTCCACCCATTCATTGTCGAACACGCCGAGCACGTAGCGCTTCACCCCGGCGGGGTTCGATTGCGGGCCGAGCAGGTTGAACATTGTCCGAACGCCCATTTCGGCGCGAGTCGGGCCGACATGGCGCATGGCGGGGTGATGGTTGGGCGCGAACATGAACCCAATTCCCGCCTCGCGGATGCATTTCGAAATCTGCTCGGGCGTTAGTTCGAGGCTGATGCCCAGCTTTTGCAGCGCTTCGGCCGATCCCGATTTGGACGACAGCGCCCGGTTGCCATGCTTTGCCACCGGCACCCCGGCAGCGGCCACCACGATGGACGCGCCGGTCGAAATGTTGAGGGTACCAGCGCCGTCCCCGCCCGTGCCCACGATATCGATAGCATCGGCCGGCGCTTCCACGGGCAACATCTTGTTGCGCATGATCGAGACGGCCGCGGCGATTTCGCCCACGGTTTCGCCCTTCACCCGCATGCCCATCAGGAACGCGCCGATCTGCGATGCCGTCGCTTCCCCGCTCATGATGATGTCCATCACCTGGCGCATTTCCGTGCCGGTCAGATCCTTGCCATCGGCAATACGGTTCAGCGCTCCCTTGATGTCCATGCTCGTCTCCAGCCTGTCGTGTAACTTCCGTCTGGGGATTAGCGCAGTCTTATGGGGTTCGGCAAGCAATGCCGGACATTCACTTCATGCAGTTGCTGGCCTCGATCATCCAGCATGCCGCAGTGAACCTTACGGTATCGCCGTCAATGAACGGATCGAACGCGGGGCGCACCGCCGCAATCACCTCCGTGCCCAGTGGCTCTTCAATCTCCTGAAGTGCCATACCGACCGGTCCAAGCCGCGTGAAATAGGGAACAAGTTCGTTTTCTGGCATGGCGCAAACCACGTCGACTGGCGTTATCGCGATATCGCTCCAGCCGCTGGCCCGCAGGATTTGATCGACCTTTTCAGTATCGGCAAACGCGAACTGTCCAGGCTCGTCTGGCCCACGCAATGGAAGGTCCGGCAAAAGTGCCGCAGCGGCGCGCTCGGCAGTCGTCATGAAAGGGTTTTCAGCCTTGCTGCGCCATGCCAGAGCGTGCAAACGGGCGCCGGGCCTTGATGCACGCCGCAAATTGGCAAACGCCGCAACGGAATCGGGGAAAAACATCACCCCGAAGCGCGAAATAAGAACATCGAAACTGTCGGGTGCAAAGGCATGGGTCTGGGCATCGGCAACAACGAACTCCGGCCCCGGTTTGTCCCGCTCGCGGGCTGCCGCAATCATTGGCGGGGAAATATCGGCACCCACGCAGCGCGCGCCGGATCCGAGACGTCTTGCTGCGGCTAGCGTCGTCGCACCCGTCCCGCATCCGATATCGAGCAGTCTCAGTTCCTGACCTTCCGGCAACCGGGCGACGAGCATGTCTTCCATCGGCCGGAAAAGGTCATCCAGCAACTCCTGCATGTCGACCCACGCGTGCCCGGACCCCGCGCGCCACTTCGAACCCTGGTCGTTTGCATTCGTCATCCTGAGACCCCTTGTTGTCCTGATCCTTGAAAAGCTGCATCCTGCCACTTCAACTCGACTTGAGGTCAAGGGACAAATTACTATGGACATCGCCGAAGTCGCACAGCGCTCGGGTCTTGCTGCCTCGACATTGCGCTTCTACGAGGAAAAGGAGCTGATCGCCTCAGTCGGCCGCAACGGGCTGCGGCGCCAGTTTCACCCCGATGTGCTCGAGCGATTGGGATTGATCGCAATCGGTCGCGGTGCGGGGTTCACGCTCGAAGAGATTGGTCGCATGTTCGCTCCCGATGGAGGTGCCAGCATCGACCGTATAATGCTTTCAGCCAAGGCAGACGAACTCGACACCACAATCGCACGCCTGAGCGCTGTCCGAAAAGCATTGCGGCATGCAGCTGCCTGTCCGGCTCCCAATCACCTCGAATGCCCTTCATTCCGCGCCATCCTGCGCAAGGCGATGTCGCAGACGGAAGCTGGTCGCGAGGGCCCGAGTTAAGCGGCACGATCCGCGTTGAAATCGCGCGCGATATTGAGAAAATTCTGCAGGATGGCGTGGCCGTTTTCCGAGGAAATGCTCTCGGGATGGAACTGCACACCATGGACCGGCAGAGCGCGGTGCTGCAGCCCCATGATCTGCCCGTCATCGGAGCGCGCCGTTACCGTCAATTCGCCGGGCAGCGTTTCGTCGCGCACCACCAGCGAGTGATAGCGGGTCGCCTCGAACTGCTTGTTGAGCCCCCGAAACACCCCACGCCCGTCATGGGTGATGGTCGAAACCTTGCCATGCATGGGATGGGGCGCACGCACCACATCGCCACCGAAAGCCTGCCCCATCGATTGCAGCCCCAGGCACACCCCGAACAATGGAATTTCCCCGGCAAAGCGCGAAATCAGCGGCAGGCAGATGCCCGCTTCATTGGGCGTGCAGGGGCCGGGTGAAATCACGATGGCGTCGGGTGCCTTTTCGGCGATCTCATCGAGCGTGATCTTGTCATTGCGCACGACGTCGACCTCGGCCCCCAGCTCGCCGATATAATGGACGAGGTTGTAGGTGAAGCTGTCGTAATTATCGATCATCAGAACGCGCATCTACTGACCCACCTTGGCCTGGCCGGCGTAGCGTAGCGCTTCTTCGGCGGCGCTGAAAAGAGCCCTCGCCTTGTTCTCGCATTCGAGCTGTTCCAGCTCGGGCTTGGAATCGGCGACAATCCCGGCGCCAGCCTGCACGTAGAGCTTGTTGTCTTTCAGGATCGCGGTGCGCAGGACGATACAGGTATCCATGCGTCCGTCGGCTCCGAAATAGCCCACGCACCCGGCATAGACCCCGCGCCGCGCCACTTCGAGCTCGTCGATGATCTCCATGGCCCGCACTTTCGGCGCACCCGATACAGTGCCCGCCGGAAATCCGGCGGCCAGCGCATCGATATTGTCGTATTTGGGGTCGAGCTTACCCACCACGTTGGAAACGATGTGCATGACGTGGGAATAATATTCGAGGAAATATTTGTCGGTGACCTTGACCGTACCGATCTGCGACACGCGCCCCACATCGTTGCGGCCCAGATCGAGCAGCATCAGATGCTCGGACAATTCCTTGGGATCGGCCAGCAACTCCTCGGCCATCTCCTTGTCCTGCTCGGGCGTGGCGCCACGCTTGCGCGTTCCGGCAATTGGCCGGATCGTGACTTCGCCCTCATCGACGCGGACGAGAATTTCCGGGCTCGATCCGGCGACGGCGAAGTCGCCGAAATCGAGGAAATACATATAGGGCGAGGGGTTGGTGCGTCGTAGCGCGCGATACAGCGCCGTCGGCGGCAGCGTGAAGTCGGCGGAAAACCGCTGGCTGAGCACCACCTGAAAAATGTCGCCCGCCGCGATGTAATCCTGCGCCGTGCGCACCATCGCGAAGTAATCCTCGCGCGAGGTGTTTGAGGTAATCTCGATCTTTGCCAGATCGGGAATTTCGCTCATGCGGGGCAGGGGCTTTTCCAGCCGCACGATCGCGTCCTCGATCCGCTCGTTGGCCGCCTCAAAGGCTTGCCGGGCCGTGACGCCCTCGCGGGGATAGACCGGCGCGGTCAGAAACAACTCGTCCTTGAGCGTGTCGAACACAGCAAGCATCGAAGGCCGCATCATGATGGCGTCCGGCACACCGATCGTATCGGGATTGGTGTCGGGCAGCTCTTCCATGAACCGCACCATGTCGTAACCGAGATACCCGAAAACGCCAGCCGAGTTGGCGGGCAGCTCCTTTGGCATGTCGATCTGGCTTTCGGCGATCAGTGCCCGCAGGGCGCCAAGGGGAAGTGTATCGAGTGGGCGATAGGCGTCGGGGGCTGTCTGGGCCGTCCGGTTGATTTCGGCAACGCCGTCGCGAACCCTCCATAAAAGGTCCGGATCGAGCCCGATCATCGAGTAGCGCCCGCGCACCGCACCGCCCTCGACCGATTCGAGAAGGAAGCTGTAGCGCCGGCCCTCGGCCAGTTTCAGATAGGTGCCGATCGGCGTTTCGAGGTCGGCCACGATGCGCTTGTAGAGAACCTGTCCCTTGCCAGCATCGTAGATTTCCGCAAAGGAAACAAAGTCGTAGCCGTCCGACATGGCGAACCTATTCGAGCCCGATCACGCGATTGACGGCTTCCTCGTTGATCCTGATCCCGACGTCGGAGCGCAACCCTTCGACGAAATTGGCAAAGATCAGATCGGGGAAGTCCACCTGCAACGCCTCGGCAACCTGCGATGGTGTGTCCGCCGTGGCCGGCGTCACGTCGGTCACCTGGAATACAACGACATCACCATCCTGGGTCGAGACATAATTGGCATACCCCTCACCCCCCTGGAACGCCGCCTGAGCCACGTCCGGGTCGATTGCCGCACCGGCGCTGTTGCGCGAAAAGGGTGCCGAACTTTGGGGAATCTGGCCCCGCTCAGCCGCAACCGTAAACACGTCGCTGCCGCTATCGATCGCCGCAACGATATCCTCAGCAGTGCGGGTCATTTCCATGTCGGTCTGCAGATCCTGCCACGCCGCAACGACCTCGTCGCGCACCTCGTCAAGCGTCTGGTCGCGCGCCGGCTGAACCTCGGAAAGCTCAAAGAACACAGTGCGGTTCGAACCAAGACTGATCGCCGGCGTAACCCGTGCATCGGGCGAGGCGGAAAACACCGCATCAGTGATCGTCTGGGTCGAACCTTGCGGAAGCGTAGCGATATCAGCCAGTTGCGCCCCGTCCGCCGTCAGGTCCAGATCGTAGATTTCGAGCCCATACTGCTCGGCAACGTCGGAGATCGGTTGGAACGCCGCCCGGGCTTCTTCGATTTCGTCATAGACGTCAAACAGCATGTCCTGCGCCTTGCGCGCCGCAACAGACTGCTCGACCTGATCGCGCACGACCTCAAGGGGCTGCTGTCCGCCTTCTTCGATCGCACTCACCCAGACAACGCGATAGCCATTGCTGCCTTCAAGCACCACATAGCCGTTCTGCTCGAGCCCGAACGCTGCCTGCGCCAGATTGGCATCGGTGATCTGGCTCTCGGCCAGCGTGCCAAGCGATGCCACCTCGGTCTGCAAACCCGCTTCGGACACGACGCTTGCAAAGCTCGCGCCGCTTTCGGCACCGTCGATGAACGGCTGCGCCGCTTCGGCATCGGCCAGCACCAGCTGGCTGATGGCCCTACGCTCGGGCGCAACGAACTGTCCGGCAATCCGCTCATACTCGGCGGCAATTTCCTCGTCGGTGACCTCGACGCCCTGCGCCAGTGCATCGACCGTCAGGGGCAAAAGGCTCACCGAGCGGGTTTCGACTGTGCGGAACCGGGTCTGGTTTTCAGTAAAGAACTGCTGCAACTCCTCGTCGCTCGGCTCGTCCACCACCGAAAACAGCACGGGGTTGAGTTCGACATATTCTATGGTGCGCTGGTCGCCATCATAGGACCGCGCAATATCGAGTGCGACCTGCGGGACACTGGCGCCCTCAAAGATCGTCCCGATTTGTTCCCGCCCCGCGGCGCGGCGCTGGAGGTTGAGGTATTCGGTCTCGGTGTAGCCTGACTGGCGCAGCATGGCGACGAACTCGCTCGCATCGAAAAGGCCCAGCGCTCCAGCGAAATTGGGATCCTGCCGCACCAGCTCGGCAAGCTTGGCGTCCGAAGCGCCCAGGCCAAGATCGCGGGCGAGGATTTCGATTGACGCGTCATTGGCCAGCCGCGCGATAGCCGAATTGGGAATGCCGAAGCTTACCGCCTGCTGCGCGCTCGGCGCCATGCCGGTCTGCGCTGCGAACTGGTTGACCTGGTTGCGATAGACCCGGTCGAAATCGCGCACCGAAATGTTCTGATCCCCGACCCGGGCCACCGTATTGGCGTTGAGGTCCAGAAAGACGCTCGGAATACCGAAACCGGCGACCGCGATGATCAAAACACCCAGGAAGACTTTGGCGACCCAGCTGCGGCCGAAATTGCGAAGATTATCGAGCATTTAGTACCGATCGGTTGAAGGCGAACTCTAGCCTATTATCGTAGGGCCGCCCTATGGCATTCGAAGCGCGCGCATAATAAACAGGGTGTATCGGGCCCTGCAAGCCGCACTCAGGACGCCCGGTTAAGCCATTCTCCGTGTGCGTGCAAGGTGTTGTTGGGGTAGGGATGCACGAGCGATTGCGGCCACTGATTGCCGGAAACTGGAAGATGAACGGAACCGGCGCAGCGCTCGAGCAGATCGCCCGGCTCAGTACTCTCCTGCAGGAAGCCGGCAATATCGATAGTGAGGTGCTCCTATGCCCTCCCGCCACACTGGTTTATCGGGCTGCGCAGGCAGCGGTGGGTAGCCCGATCCGCATCGGCGGCCAAGACTGCCACGCAAACCCCAGCGGCGCCCATACGGGCGACGTCAGCGCGTCCATGCTGCTCGATGCCGGTGCCTCTCACGTTATCGTGGGCCATTCCGAACGCCGGGCCGATCATGGCGAGACCAGCGAAGCTGTGCGGGCAAAAGCCCAGGCTGCGCTTGCTGCCGGTCTCATCCCGATCATTTGCGTCGGCGAAACCGAGGCCGAGCGCGTCGGCGGTATCGCGAATCAGGTGGTTGGCGAACAGGTCGCGTTTTCACTGCCGGACAGTTTTGGCGAAACACCTATTGTCATCGCCTATGAGCCGGTTTGGGCCATCGGTACCGGGCGCACACCGACAATCGACGATATCGCCACGATGCACGCCCATATGCGCGCGTTGCTGGCCGCGCGATACGGCAAGGCGGGCGAAACGGCTCTGTTGCTTTACGGCGGCTCGGTAAAACCTTCCAACGCCGAGGAAATCCTGCGTACGCCCAACGTAAACGGTGCCCTGGTCGGCGGCGCCAGCCTGCTCGCCAACGACTTCTTTTCCATCATTGTCGCCGCCTGAAATCTGAACGGGAAACACTCGCTCCGGAGGGCTGGCCAATGCCGATCTTTGCGTGTAGAACGCCCGCCAACGCGATGCCTGTGCAGAGCCTTGCTTCCCGGCCAGACGGTCGGGGCAGGGCTTGAGCCGTTAAGCCCTGCCGGGCAAGAACGAACCACATGCATCTACCAGATATTGCGTTTCCGGGGATCGCTTCCCATATGTCCCGGCTTGAGCGCGAGAGCATTGAAGGACGAACCGTTAAATGGCCACAGTACTCATTGTCGCCTATCTGTTGATCGTGATCGCCATGATCGTGGTGATCCTGCTCCAGCGCTCCGAAGGCGGCGGCCTTGGGATGGGCGGAAGTGGCGGCGGGAACTTCATGTCCTCGCGTGGCTCGGCCAACCTGCTTACCCGCACCACGGCGATTTTGGGCACGCTGTTCATGGTCACGGCGATCGGCCTCACCATCATCAGCCAGACAGATCGCAGCTCCACCTCGATCCTCGATCAGGCCGCGCAGAATGCCGATGGCACCCCAGCGACGGTTCTTGATGCTCTGGATGCGCTGGGCACCGAGAACGACGATCTGGCCGTTCCGTCGCAGCCCGCCGCGACCAATGACGATCTTGTCGTGCCGGCGGTACCCGAAGAAACCGCTCCGGCGGCTGCCGAAGAGACCGCTCCGGCCGAACAGTCGGAAGTGATCGATCCCGGTGCGTCGATGATGTCGACCATGCCGGAGGAACCCGCCGCCGAAGAGGCACCGGCGGAGGAAACGGCGCCCAACTAGAGGCGCCGGAATAGGGTACGAAGAACGGGGATGGAGACATCCCCTTCTTTTTTGTGGGGGCGCGATCATTTTCGCGCTTCGAATCGAACGCGGCTTATGTAAGGTAAAGTTCCATGGCTCGGTACGTTTTTATCACCGGTGGCGTGGTCTCCTCGCTCGGAAAAGGTCTTGCTTCGGCGGCACTGGGTGCCGTGCTGCAGGCGCGTGGGTACAAGGTTCGGCTGCGCAAGCTCGATCCTTATCTCAATGTCGACCCCGGCACGATGTCGCCCTATCAGCACGGCGAAGTGTTCGTGACCGACGACGGCGCGGAAACCGATCTCGATCTGGGCCATTACGAGCGCTTTACCGGCCGCTCGGCTAACCAGCAGGACAACGTGACGACGGGCCGGATCTATTCCGACATCCTGGCCAAGGAACGCCGCGGCGATTATCTCGGGGCCACGGTTCAGGTGATCCCGCACGTCACCGACGAGATCAAATCCTTCGTCACGTCCGATAATGACGATTTCGATTTCGTGCTTTGCGAAATCGGCGGAACGGTCGGCGATATCGAAGCCATGCCGTTCCTCGAAGCCATCCGTCAGCTTGGCAATGAACTGCCGCGCGGCGATGCGGTCTTCGTGCATCTGACCCTGATGCCGTTCATTCCCAGCGCGGGCGAACTCAAGACCAAGCCGACCCAGCACTCGGTCAAGGAACTGCGCTCGATCGGCATTCAGCCCGACATTCTGCTGATCCGCTGCGACCGTCCTATACCGGAAGGCGAAAAGCGCAAGCTTTCCCTGTTCTGTAACGTGCGTCCTTCGGCCGTCATTCAGGCGCTCGATGTCGCCTCCATCTACGACGTGCCGATCGCCTATCACGAAGAAGGGCTGGATGACGAAGTTCTTGCGGCGTTCGGCATAAAAGACGCACCAGTGCCCCAGCTTGACGGCTGGCGCGAAATTTCACGCCGCGTCCACAATCCCGAAGGCACCGTCAACATTGCCATCGTCGGCAAGTACACCGGCCTCAAGGATGCCTATAAGTCGCTGTCCGAGGCCCTGGCGCATGGCGGCATCGCCAACAACGTCAAGGTCAACCTCGAATGGATCGACTCCGAGGTGTTCGAGCGCGACGACCCGGCGCCCTACCTCGAAGGCATTCACGGCATTCTCGTGCCCGGCGGCTTTGGTGAACGCGGTTCGGAAGGCAAGATCAACGCGGCGCGGTTTGCCCGTATCCGCGACGTGCCCTATTTCGGAATTTGCTTCGGCATGCAGATGGCGTGCATCGAGGCCGCCCGCAACACCGCCCACCTTCCAAAAGCCTCCTCGACCGAGTTCGGGCCGACCAGGGAAGCTGTTGTTGGCCTGATGACCGAATGGGTCAAGGACAATGAAAAGCGCGAAGGTTCGGACAAGGATCTGGGCGGCACCATGCGGCTGGGCGCCTATCCCGCGCAGTTGGTTCGCGGCAGCCGGGTGGCCGATATCTACGGCACCAACCGGATTTCCGAGCGCCACAGGCACCGCTACGAAGTGAACATGACCTATCGCAAGGTGCTAGAGGCCAACGGCCTCCTGTTCTCGGGTCTTTCGCCTGATGGGACATTGCCCGAGATTGTCGAGCGCACCGACCACCCCTGGTTCATCGGCGTGCAATACCATCCCGAGCTCAAATCCCGCCCGTTCGAGCCACACCCCTTGTTCCGCTCGTTCATCGCCGCCGCGGTCGAACAGAGCCGTCTGGTTTAGGGCAGGGGAGCCGGGCATGGCCGAGATCGTCAATCTCCGTCAGGCCCGCAAGAACAGGCTGCGCGCCGAAAAAGAGCGCGCAGCCGACACCAATCGCGCCAAATTCGGCCGCACCAAAGCCGAGCGCGAAATGTCTGAAAAACAGGCGGAACTCGACGCGAAGCGTCTCGATTTTCACAAACGTCTATCTGACGACGAAGAGTAGGAACCCGATCGGTTTGGGGGCGTTGTTTACGCGCATAATAAAAGACCCCAAAAACGGAGGTTGCTCATGCCTACTGCATCCGGACACACTACCGCCATTCGCGCGACGCGCGCTGTCGGCACCGATGTCTATAATCTCGATGGCAAAAAGATCGGCAAGGTCGAGGACATCGTTCTCGACAAGACCGACAATTCCATCATGTTCGCCGTCGTCGGCTTTGGCGGTTTCCTTGGAATGGGCGAGAAATACCACGCGCTTCCCTGGGCAACGCTCGATTATGACCAGGATCAGGAGGGCTATGTGGTGCCCTTCACCCGTGACGAGCTTGAAGCCGGACCTGCCGATACCATCACCGAATTGACCAAGGATGACGGGCTGCATGCCCGCCAGGAAGCTTATTCCTATTACAAGGTCGATCCATACTGGCATTAGCGGGCGCCAATATAAGCGCATATCTATACGGTCCGGTGCTCCGTCATCGGGCCGTATTATTTTTGCGCCAAGCCCTTCCTAAGCCGGGCCGCCTTTATTAGAAGGGCTGCAACCGGGTTTACCCATGAAAACGAAGGGCGCATCTATGTCTGCAATTGTTGACGTCATTGGCCGTCAGATCTTTGACAGCCGCGGCAATCCGACCGTCGAAGTCGACGTGGTTCTCGACGATGGCAGCTTCGGTCGTGCTGCGGTGCCCTCGGGGGCTTCGACCGGCGCGCATGAAGCTGTCGAGCTGCGAGATGGCGGCGAAGCCTATCTCGGCAAGGGCGTGCTCAACGCCGTCGATAACGTCAACACCCTGATCGCCAGCGAGATCGAAGGTCTCGATGCGCTCGATCAGATCGCCGTCGATCAGGCGATGATCGATCTCGACGGCACACCAAACAAGGCCAAGCTGGGCGCCAACGCCATCCTCGGCGTGTCGCTTGCCGTGGCCCGCGCCGCTGCCGAATCCAGCGCTCTGCCCCTGTGGCGCTATGTCGGTGGTCCGAACGCCCGCCTTCTGCCCGTGCCGATGATGAACATCATCAATGGCGGCGAGCACGCCGACAATCCGATCGATATCCAGGAATTCATGATCATGCCGGTGGGCGCGGATTCGATCGCCGACGCCGTGCGGATCGGCACCGAAATCTTCCACACCCTGAAAAAGGGCCTGGCGGCCGAAGGGCACAACACCAACGTTGGCGATGAGGGCGGCTTTGCGCCCAACCTCAGCTCCACCGACGACGCTCTGGGCTTTATCATGAAGTCCATCGAAAAGGCCGGTTACGCGCCGGGCGAGGACGTCTATCTGGCGCTCGATTGCGCCTCGACCGAGTTCTTCAAAGATGGCAGCTACAACCTGAAGGGCGAGGGCAAGACGCTCGGTTCTGATGACATGGTCCGTTACCTCGAGGATCTGACCAACCGCTTCCCGATCATCTCGATCGAAGACGGCATGGCCGAGGACGATTGGGACGGCTGGAAGGCCCTGACCGATGCCATCGGTGGCAAGGTGCAGCTTGTTGGTGACGATCTGTTCGTCACCAACACCGAGCGCCTGACTTCGGGCATCAAGATGGGCGTCGCCAATTCGATCCTCGTCAAGGTTAACCAGATTGGCTCGCTGTCCGAAACGCTCGAGGCCGTCGAGACGGCGCACAAGGCGTCCTACACGTCCGTGATGTCGCACCGCTCGGGTGAAACCGAGGATTCGACAATCGCCGACCTCGCCGTTGCGCTCAATTGCGGGCAGATCAAGACCGGCTCGCTGGCCCGTTCGGACCGGCTCGCCAAGTACAATCAGCTGATCCGCATCGAGGAGTTTCTCGGAACCTCCGGCCGTTACGCCGGACGCTCGATCCTCAAGGGTCGGTAATAGAGCAGGGGCGCTTCGGCGCCCCTTATTTTGCGGCCGATGACCCTGCAATCAGGACGGTCGCCTTGATCGGAAACCAGTCCTTAAGCATGGCCATGCGATAAGCGGGCTTCCAGTTCCTGCGTATCGTCAGTTCCCATGCCAACCCGCGTCAAACGTCCTTCGATACTCGTCAAGCTCGGCATTACCGTGGGCTTGCTCGCGTTCCAGGGGTACCTCGGCTATCATGTCGTGACCGGGACGTTCGGCATCGAAAGCCAGCGGGAGATGCTGGAAGAGATCAAGGTTCTTGAGGCCCGCAGGGCGGCCCTGGAAACCGAAATCGAATCCTATGAGCATCGCATAGCGCTGTTCGACCCCCGGCAGCTCGATCCGGATATCCTGACCGAGCGGGCCCGCGCGCTCCTTGGGCTGGTCCATCCCGATGACATCATCATCGTCCCTGATGAACGCAGTTAATCGCTTTCCGATTAATTTCAACAATTAACGGAAAATCGATTAATCGCATTTAATCGCAATATATCAATATGATATGACCTAAAGCGGCCCGATTGGGACGCTTTGTGGCTGGCGTCCTTCGGTCTATTGTGCATCAATGCATCCGCATCCCGTCCAGCCCGAAAAGGGCGGCGGCAGCGATTACGTTCTTTCCGGAGATATCGCATGGCGCGTAAAGCGACGGCCGCCAAGGCCAAATCCAACTCCCCCGAATTCACCAAGGACGAAGAACTCCACGCTTTCCGCGAAATGCTGCTCATCCGGCGCTTTGAAGAAAAAGCCGGCCAGATGTACGGCATGGGCCTGATCGGCGGGTTCTGTCACCTCTATATCGGCCAGGAAGCCGTCGTCACCGGCATCACCATGGCCTCGAAAAAGGGTGAGGACGCCCAGATTACCGGCTACCGCGACCACGGCCACATGCTGGTCATGGGGTTGGACCCCAAAGGCGTCATGGCCGAATTGACCGGCCGCAAGGGCGGGCTGTCCAAGGGCAAGGGCGGCTCGATGCACATGTTCTCCAACGAGCACCGCTTCTACGGCGGCAACGGCATCGTGGGCGCGCAGGCATCGTTGGGCACCGGGCTGGCCTTCGCCTCGAAATATCGCGGCGACGGATCGGTTTCGATCACCTATTTCGGCGACGGTGCCGCCAATCAGGGCCAAGTCTATGAGAGCTTTAACATGGCCAAGCTTTGGAAGCTGCCCGTTGTTTATGTGATCGAGAACAACAAATACGCAATGGGCACATCGATCGAGCGCTCGGCCTCGACCACCGATCTCTCCCAGCGCGGTGTCTCCTTCGGCATCGAGGGTGAGCAGGTCGACGGCATGGACGTACGCATGGTCAAAGATGCTGCTGAACGGGCCATCGAGCATGCACGCTCGGGCAAGGGACCTTACATCCTCGAAATGCTGACCTATCGCTACCGCGGCCACTCCATGTCCGATCCGGCCAAGTACCGGTCCAAGGACGAAGTGACCACCATGCGGTCCGAGCGCGACCCGATCGAGCAGGTCAGGAAGCGGATCATCGAGCAGAAGTTTGCCAGCGAGGACGAGCTCAAGGACATCGAGAAGGACATTCGCGCCATCGTCACCGAAGCAGCGGATTTTGCCACCAACGATCCCGAGCCCGATACGTCCGAGCTCTATACCGACATCACAGTATAAGCGCCGGCACGGAGACCTCACGATATGCCAACCGATATTCTTATGCCCGCGCTCTCGCCCACCATGGAAGAGGGCACCCTTTCCAAATGGGTCGTCAAGGAAGGCGACAAGGTAGGCCCTGGCGATGTCCTGGCCGAGATCGAAACGGACAAGGCCACGATGGAAGTCGAGGCCGTCGATGAAGGCGTGATCGGCAAGATCTTTGTCGCCGAAGGTACCGAAGGCGTGAAGGTCAACACCCCGATCGCCGCTCTGCTCGGCGAGGGCGAAAGCGCCTCGGATGTGTCCGCGCCCTCCGAAAAGCCCGGTCCCGATACTGAGGTGGCCGAAAAATCCGAGCCGACAACAAAGGCCAAAGACGCGCCGGCCGCTCCGCAGTTCAAGCCGCAGGACGATCCCGATATCCCCGATGATGTCGAGATGGTGACAATCACCGTTCGCGAAGCCCTGCGCGACGCCATGGCCGAGGAAATGCGCGCCGACAAGGACGTCTTCGTCATGGGCGAGGAAGTGGCGGAATATCAGGGTGCCTATAAGGTAACCCAAGGCCTGCTGCAGGAATTCGGCGCCGAGCGCGTCATCGATACCCCGATCACAGAGCACGGCTTTGCCGGTCTGGGTGTCGGCGCGGCGTTTGCGGGCCTCAAACCCATCGTCGAGTTCATGACCTGGAATTTCGGCATGCAGGCCATCGACCAGATCATCAACTCCGCCGCCAAGCAGCTTTATATGTCGGGCGGGCAGGTGACTGCCCCCATGGTGTTCCGCGGCCCCAATGGTGTGGCTTCGCGTGTTGGCGCGCAGCACAGCCAGGATTATTCGGCCTGGTACAGCCATGTGCCAGGGCTGATGGTTATCGCGCCTTATACGGCCGCCGATGCCAAGGGGCTCCTCAAGGCTGCGATCCGGTCGCCCAACCCGGTCGTCTTCCTCGAAAACGAACTTCTCTACGGCACCACGGGCGAAGTGCCAAAGATGGACGATTTCGTCCTGCCCATCGGCAAGGCGCGCATTGCGCGTGAAGGCAAGGACGTGACCATCGTCTCGTTCTCCATGGGCATGCGCTACGCCACCCAGGCGACCGAGAAGCTGGTTGCTGCCGGCGTCGATGTCGAACTGATCGACCTGCGCACCCTGCGCCCGCTTGATATCGATACGGTCATCGAATCGGTAAAAAAGACCGGACGCATCGTCACGGTCGAAGAAGGCTGGCCGCAGGGCGGCATCGGCTCGGAAATCTCCGCACGCCTCATGGAACGCGCCTTTGATTACCTCGATGCCCCCGTCACCCGCGTGACCGGCAAGGACGTTCCCATGCCCTATGCCGCCAACCTCGAAAAGCTGGCTCTGCCCAGCGTTGACGAGGTGATCGCCGCAGTCAACGCCGTGACGTACCGGAGCTAGAGCCATGTTTGGTAAGCGGCCATCCCCTCCTGGCGGATCCGGACCCGAGGAATTGCCGATTCCCGGCGATGCCGTCGGCAACGATAGTGCCGAGATATTGCGTGTCTGGATCGTCAACGGCGGAATGCACGTCTCACTACAGCAGGGATTCGATGATCCTCGCATGTGGGGGATAGCGCTTGTCGATATGGCAAGGCACGTGGCGCGCGTTTATGAGCGCGAGGGCGTAATGACGGAAGCCGAGGCGTTGGATTCGATCAAGTCCCTGTTCGATGCCGAATGGAACCATATGACGGACGCAGGTCGCACAGGCCTTGCGAGACAGTAGGTGAACTAATGCCCATCAACATCACGATGCCCGCCCTGTCGCCCACCATGGAAGAGGGCACGCTGGCCAAATGGCACGTCAAGGAAGGCGACAGCGTTTCCTCCGGTGACGTGATCGCCGAAATCGAGACCGACAAGGCGACCATGGAAGTGGAAGCCGTCGATGAAGGGACCATCGGCAAGATTATGGTTTCCGAAGGCAGCGAGAACGTCAAGGTCAACGCGGTGATCGCCGTGCTGCTCGAAGAGGGCGAAAGCGCGTCCGATATCGGCGATGCCGCACCGGCGCCCAAGGCGGAAACGCCCAAGGACGAGCCGAAGGCTGATGCCGAAGGGCCCAAGGCCGAGCAGAAGTCGACAGACGAGCCCAAGGCGCCCTCATCCAGTTCCGATGCCAAGCCGACGCCCGAACCGCTTCCAGCACCGAAAGCCGACGGCAAGCGCGTGTTTGCTTCGCCGCTGGCACGTCGTCTCGCCAAGGATGCGGGTATCGATCTGGCCGCCGTTTCCGGCTCGGGCCCCAAGGGCCGCGTGGTCAAGGCCGACATCGAGAAGGCCAAGAAGGACGGCGTTTCGGCCAAACCCGGCGCCGCGCCAGCAACGGGAGCTCCCCTGGCTGCCGGCATGGGCAAGAACCAGGTGCTTGCCATGTATGAGGAGGGCACTTACGACATCGTGCCCAATGACGGCATGCGCAAGACCGTTGCTGCCCGCCTGACCGAATCCAAGCAGACGGTGCCGCACTTCTATCTCACGCTCGATTGCAATATCGATGCGCTGATGAAGGCGCGCGAGGAAATCAACGCAGCCGCTCCCAAGGACAAGGACGGCAAGCCCGGCTACAAGCTCTCGGTCAATGATTTCATCATGAAAGCCTGGGCCATTGCGCTGCAACAGGTGCCGCGGGCCAACGCCACATGGGCCGGGGATTCAATCCTCTATCATCACCGCTCGGACGTCGCCGTCGCGGTCGCCGTGCCTGGTGGGCTCTTTACGCCGGTCGTCAAATCCTGCGACACCAAAAGCCTTCGCCAGATCTCCGACGAGGTCAAGGATCTGGCCACGCGCGCTCGGTCCAAGAAGCTGGCGCCCCATGAATATCAGGGCGGCGCGTCTGCGGTCTCCAATCTGGGCATGTATGGCATCAAGCATTTCGGCGCCGTCATCAACCCGCCACACGGCACAATCCTTGCCGTCGGTGCGGGCGAGGAGCGCGTTTATGCCGAAAAGGGCCAGATCAAGACCGGCAGTTTCATGACCGTGACACTCTCCTGCGATCACCGCTCGGTCGATGGAGCACTCGGTGCCGAATTGCTCGCCGCGTTCAAAAAGCTGATCGAAACGCCCGTGATGATGCTGGCCTAGTCCTGTGGCAGCGATGAAAACCATCCTGGCGTTCGGAGACAGCCTGACCTACGGCACCGATCCGGTGGTCGTGGGCAAGCGCCATGACCACGAGGATCGGTGGCCAAGCAGGCTTGAGGCCGGGCTCGATGGCAAGGCGCGCGTGATCGCGGAAGGGCTGGGTGGACGGACCACCGTGTTCGACGACTTCTCGTCGCCCGCCGATCGCAATGGCGCACGCATTCTGCCTACACTGCTCTCGAGCCACGCACCGCTCGATGCCGTGGTCATCATGCTCGGTACCAACGACATGAAGACCTACATCTGCGGCAGCGCCCTGGGTGCGGCAATGGGCATGAAGCGGTTGGTGGAAATCGTCCGGATGCATTCCTGGCCGCAAGGCGCTGCAATTCCCGAAGTGGTGCTGGTTTCACCGCCCCACTGCGTGGACACCGAACACCGGGACCTCGATCCCATGTTCAAGTATGGCATCGCGGAATCGAAATTGCTGTCCGGCCATTACGAGCGGATTGCAACCGAACTGGAATGCGGCTTTTTCGATGCCGGCACGGCCGCAAAGGCCTCACCGGCCGACGGTGTCCATCTCGATGCGGAAAACACCCGCGCAATAGGCGACGCCCTCGCGCCGCTCGTCAAAGACATGCTTGGGCTCTAGGCCCTGAAACCAAGAGGAAAGCCATGGCGGATCAGTACGATATCATCGTGATCGGTGCCGGCCCCGGCGGCTACATAGCGGCCATCCGTGCGTCGCAGCTGGGTTTGAAAGCCGCAATCGTCGAGCGCGAGCACATGGCGGGTATCTGCTCGAACTGGGGTTGCATCCCCACCAAGGCGCTGCTGCGCTCCGCCGAAATCTACGGCCACATGGATCACGCCAAGGATTACGGGCTGACCGCCGATAAGTTCGGCTTCGATATCGACGCCATCGTCAAGCGCTCGCGCGGCATCGCCGGTCGCATGAACGACGGCGTGCAGTTCCTTATGAAAAAGAACAAGGTCGATATCATCTGGGGCGAAGCCACGATCACCAAGCCCGGTGAGATCAAGGTCGAAGCGACGAAAAAGAAGGCCGTTGAACCCCAGCATCCCAAGCCCAAGGTGACGCTCGGCGAAGGCACCTACAAAGCGAAAAACATCATCGTCGCCACCGGAGCGCGTCCGCGCGTGCTGCCGGGCATCGAACCGGATGGCGAACAAATCTGGACCTATTTTGAGGCTCTCAAGCCCGCGAAGATGCCCAAATCGGTCGCCGTGATGGGCTCGGGCGCCATCGGCATCGAATTTGCGTCCTTCTATCGCTCGCTGGGCGCTGAAGTGACCGTCATCGAACTCATGCCGCAGATCATGCCGGTCGAGGATGCGGAAATCGCCGGTCTGGCCCGCAAGCGCTTCGAAAAGCGCGGCATCTCGATTTTGACCGATGCGAAGGTGTCCAAGGTCGACAAGACCAAGGACGGCGTAACGGCCCATGTCGAGCTCAAGAACGGCGACAAGAAGGAAGTGAAAGCCGATGTGCTGATTTCCGCGGTTGGCGTTCAGGCGAATTCCGAAAACCTCGGACTGGAAAAGGCAGGGGTCAAGATCGACCGCGGCGTCATCGTCGTCGACGGCCATGGGCGCACCAATGTCGATGGCATCTGGGCCATCGGCGACGTAGCCGGCCCGCCCATGCTGGCTCATAAGGCCGAGCATGAAGCCGTCCTCGCCGTCGAAACCATCGCCGGCAAGAAGGTCCATGGCCTCGACAAGTCCAAAATCCCCGGCTGCACCTATTGCGAACCGCAGGTGGCCAGCGTTGGCATGACCGAAGCCAAGGCCAAGGAAGCCGGACGCGACATCCGCGTGGGCCGCTTTCCGTTCGTGGGCAACGGCAAGGCCATCGCGCTGGGTGAACCCGACGGTTTGGTCAAGACGATTTTCGACAAGAAAACCGGCGAGCTTCTGGGCGCGCACATGGTCGGCGCCGAAGTGACCGAACTGATCCAGGGCTTTGTGGTGGCGATGAATCTCGAGACCACCGAAGAGGATTTGATGCACACGATCTTCCCGCATCCGACCCTGTCGGAAACGATGAAGGAGAGCGTACTTGACGCATACGGTCAGGCCCTCAACATATGAAACGCAACCGGGCTTGGCGGCCCGATTGCTCGTAACGTGAACTCAAGGTTGATAATTCGGTAAGCAATTCATCTAATGTTCCCGCAGGGAGCGCAGCACTTATGGTAAATATGGCGCGGATATATGTCTGAAACCGTCCATATTGAGGTTCGTCATGGCTCAAGAGCTGTTGATGTACTGGGTGCTGGTCGGACTGGCCATTGGCCTGATCGGTGCATTTCTGTTTGGAACAGGGTTGGTCTGGCGTTATCTGGCCGCTGGCGTGGCCGGAGCCGTGGTAATCAGCTTCGCGATTGCTTATTTTGGTATTGACGTACCGATAGCAAACTGGCTCGTACGCCAGCTCAGCGTTGCAGCCGCTGGGGCCGTATTCGTCGTAACCTTTGTCAGGGTGGTGGACACATCAGCCTGACGGGTTCGGAAAAGGACACAATGGTCACTCTTCTCGATACCGTAGGCACCAATTCACCAAGACACCCTGAAAAGGCAAAGCGTCCGGACACCGAGATGCTGCGCAAGCCCGACTGGATTCGGGTCAAGGCTCCTGGCTCGGCGGTCTATCGCGAAACCCAGCAGATCGTGCGCGAGAACAATCTCGTCACTGTTTGCGAGGAAGCCGGCTGCCCCAACATCGGGGAATGCTGGAGCAAGAAACACGCGACCATGATGATCATGGGCGAAATCTGCACCCGCGCCTGCGCCTTCTGCAACGTGCGCACCGGCCTGCCGACCGCTCTCGATCCCCACGAGCCCGAAAACGTCGCAAAGGCCGTCGAAAAGCTTGGCCTCGAGCACGTGGTTATCACTTCGGTCGACCGTGACGATCTTGCCGACGGCGGTGCGCAGCATTTTGCCGACGTGATCCTCGCCATTCGCGCCCGCAATCCCAAGACCACGATCGAGATACTGACGCCCGATTTCCTGCGTAAGCTAGGCGCCCTGGAAACTGTCGTTGCCGCCAAGCCCGACGTCTTCAACCACAATCTCGAAACCGTGCCGTCCAAATACCTCACGGTCCGCCCGGGCGCGCGCTATTTCCACTCCATCCGGCTGCTGCAGCGGGTCAAGGAACTCGATCCGCAGATGTTCACCAAGTCCGGTATCATGGTGGGGCTGGGCGAGGAGCGCAACGAAGTGCTTCAGCTCATGGATGATTTGCGCGTTGCAGACGTCGATTTCCTAACTATCGGCCAGTACCTCCAGCCGACGCGCAAGCACCATAAGGTCGACCGGTTCGTCACACCCGAGGAATTCAAATCCTTTGCCACGGTCGCCAAGACCAAGGGCTTCCTTCTGGTGTCGTCCAGCCCGCTCACCCGCTCCTCGCACCACGCGGGCGAGGATTTCGCGGCCCTGCGCAAGGCGCGGCAGGAAAAACTCGGACTGGCTTGATGCAGAAGCATTTGGAGCGGCATGTGCCGCATTCGGCTGCGCAGATGCTTGCGCTGGTTGCGGACGTGGACACCTATCCCCAGTTCATTCCCCATTGCGAGCGCATGGAGGTGCGCCGCGACGCGGCCGCCCCTGACCGAAAACTCGACGCGCGCATGCACATTCGCTTCGGCCCGATCAGCCAGTCCTATACGAGCCGGATCGTGGTTGATCGAGAAGCCATGACATTGAAGGCCCGGGCGGTTGACGGCCTGTTCAGCCATCTCGACAGTACCTGGCGCTTTTCCGATGACGGGCAGGGGGCCACCATCGTCTTCGATATCGAATTCAAGATCGCCAACCCGTTGATCCGCTCGGTCGCCGAACCTGCCTTCGCCGCCAAGCAGGAAGAGATCATGGATGCGTTTGTCGCTGAGGCGCAACGGCGCTACGGCGCGTAAGCCTCAAGGATCATCTCAAGCGCGACCCGCACCGTTTCCTGCCGGATCATGTCGCGGCCAAGGTCGCCGAACCGCTCTCGATGATGAATCGTGTGATCAGGCGTTGCCAGTCCGAAATGCACAAGCCCGATGGGCTTTTGATCCGACCCGCCGCCCGGTCCGGCAACCCCGGTCACCGATATTGCCAGATCGACACCGGCTCTACGCAGCGCCCCCTCGGCCATGGCCCGCGCCACCGGTTCGGAAACCGCTCCGTGTTGTTCGATGAGCGCTTGGGGGACATCGATCATCGCAGTCTTGGCGCGGTTGGAATAGGTGACGAACCCGCCGTAAAGCATGGCGGAAGAACCCGACACTGAAGTGATCGCTCCGGCTATCAACCCGCCGGTGCAGCTTTCCGCGGTGACCATCATATGGCTGGCAAGGATCAGCCGGTCATTGACCTTTTTCGCCAGCACCAGCGTTTCATTGTCGAGCATGGTCTAACTCCGCGGCAACTCGATCGTCGCGACGGCCTGCGCCGCAATACCTTCCTCGCGGCCGGTAAAGCCAAGCCGCTCCGAGGTCGTGGCCTTGACCGCGACCCGGTCGACGCTCACGCCCGTGATCTCGGCGATCCGCGCCCGCATGGCTTCGATGTGCGGCCCGATCTTGGGATACTCACAGATTATCGTCGCATCCATATGGACGAGCCGTCCGCCGCGCTGCCGGACCAGCCCGGCGGCATGCTCGAGAAAAATCGAGGAGTCGGCGTTCTTCCATTCCATTTCGCTGGGCGGAAAATGCTTGCCGATGTCCCCATCGGCCAAAGCGCCGTAAATGGCGTCCGAAAGGGCGTGCAGAACCACATCGGCATCCGAATGGCCCTTGAGCCGCGCCGTGTGCGGAATTTTGATATTGCCCAGAATGACCGCGTCGCCGTCAGTGAACGCATGAACGTCGTATCCTGAGCCCACACGTGTTTCCATGGCCTGTCCTTCGGTCATCATGCGTTCGGCGCGTTCAAAATCGTCCGGCAGCGTTATCTTGATGTTGCGCGTATTGCCTTGCGCAAGCGCAACGCTCAGGCCGGCCCATTCGGCAATCGCCGCATCATCGGTAAAGCCATCGCTCATTTCGATGGCGCGTCTGTGTGCATTGTAAATCGCGTTGAAACGAAACCCTTGCGGCGTTTGCGCAGCAAAAAGCTGGGTCCGGTCTTCCGTGCCGCCCACTGTCTTGCCGTCGAGGGAGCGCTTGATCGTGTCGGTCACCAGCGTCACCGGCAGCGCGCCGTCGGCATCGGACAACGCCGCAATGACATTGCCGATCAACACCGCATCCACGAAAGGCCGGGCTCCATCGTGGATCAGCACAATACCAGGTGGCTGTTCCGCCAGTGCCTGCAGCCCCCTCAGGACCGAGACCTGACGCGTATCGCCGCCAATCACAGGTGCCGAAAGCCGTGCATCGGACAGCCCAAGATCAGCGAACATCGCTTCCTGTCCAGCGCCGATCACAGGTACGACCCGGTCAATTGCCTTGATGGCGAGCAGGGCCCTCAGTGTCATCGCCAGCAGCGGCTCACCAGCCACGGGCCGATACTGCTTGGGCAGGCCCGCCGTGCCGGCACGTTCGCCGCGCCCCGCAGCGACAACAAGCGCAACGATTGTTTTGTCTTCACTCATAGGGCCTTGCTCGTTCCCGGCGATGCGTTGCGCAAACTTCATCCGCAATTATAGCCCCACGAGCCGCGAAACAAGGTCAGCACCACTGTCTTTAGCAAACTGATCCAATATGAGGCATTGAATGGGATCGAATTTTGACTAATCTGTCACCAAATTGCAGCCCTTGTATAGTTTTAAGGCAATAAATTGGCCAAGCGTGCCTCTGAAATAAGCATAGGTGACCTTCGTCTGCCAAATCGTGCATTTCTTGCACCCATGGCCGGAATCACCGATCGCCCGATGCGTGATCTTGCCGCCCGCTTCGGAGCAGGGCTCGTGGTGTCGGAAATGATCGCCAGCGCCGCCCTCGTGACAGGGCACAAGGAAATGATCCGCAAGCTGACCCCCAGCCACGGACTTCCTCATATCGTCCAGTTGGCTGGTTGCGAGGCCGATTGGCTCGTGCGCGGCGCCAAAATTGCCGAGGAGGCCGGGGCCGATGTCTTCGACATCAATTTCGGCTGCCCGTCCAAACGCGTCACCAATGGTTTTGCGGGGTCCGCGCTCATGCGGGTGCCCGATATTGCCCTTTCGCTTGTCGACGCGGTCGTGGCTGCCACCAGCCTGCCGGTCACCGTCAAGATGCGGCTTGGCTGGGATGACGACAGTCTCAACGCAGCCGACATCGCCCGTCGTGCCGAAAGCGCCGGCGTAAAAATGATCACCGTACACGGACGCACCCGCCAGCAGTTCTATAAGGACATTGCACGCTGGCACCTCGTGAAGCCTGTCACCGAAGCCGTCACCATTCCCGTTGTCGTCAACGGCGACATTGTCGGCACGGACGAAGCCGACGCCGCACTGACCCAATCGGGTGCCAACGCCGTCATGATAGGCCGCGGAGCACAGGGACAGCCATGGATCGTAGGGCAGGTGGCCGCGCACCTCGAAGGACGCGAAGCGCCCGCAACACCGGCCGGCGACGAGCTCGTCGCCCTTGTTGGAGCCCATTACGAGGACATGCTGTCCGAATACGGCACCGAGCTCGGCGTCCGCATGGCCCGCAAACATATCGGCTGGTATCTCGACGCCTCGGGCGAGCTTTCCAATGTGCAACGGCGCCCGATCATGACTGAGAACGACCCGCGCGCTGTCCTGCGCCTGATGCCCGAACTTTTCGAACAGACCTGGAGTCAGGCCGCATGAGCGCGCTCATGGAACTCGATCTGCATGCGTCCATACTCCAGTCGCTGCCGCAGCCGGTGATCGTCTGCGCGCAGGACGGATCGATTGCCTTTGCCAACTATGCAGCAGAAGCCTTTTTTCACGCCTCCGCATCGATCCTGACGCGGCAAAAGCTGTCCGATTTCATTGCCTTCGGCTCGCCCATTCTGGGCTTGATCGAAAGCGTTGCATCGCGCCTCGCTCCGATGATCGAATATCGGGTTCAGGTCGGGACCGCCCGAGTGATCGAGGACAGGGTGGCAGACGTCTATGCCAGCCCCATTCCAGAGATGCCGGGTCACGTCACGCTCATCTTTCAGGAGCGGACCATGGCTGACAAGATCGACCGCCAACTCGTTTCTCGCGGCGCGGCGCGCTCGGTCACCGGTCTGGCTTCAATGCTGGCTCACGAGATCAAGAACCCGCTTTCCGGCATCCGCGGCGCTTCCCAATTGCTCGAACAATCTGCTGTCGGCGATGACCGTGCCCTGGCCCGTCTCATCCGCGACGAAACCGACAGGATCGTCGATCTGGTCGACCGCATGGAAGTGTTTGGCGACGAGCGTCCCGTCGAGCGTACGCCGATCAACATCCACGTCATTCTCGAGCGGGTTAAGCTCCTCGCATCGAATGGTGTCGCCAAGGGCATCACCTTTTCGGAGGACTATGACCCGAGCCTGCCGCCGGTGCTCGGTGACCGCGATCAGCTGATCCAGATATTCCTGAACCTGATTAAGAATGCCGCAGAAGCGCTTGAACGGACTGCGAAAGCCGAAATCAAAATCATGACAGCATTCCGGCCGGGCATCCGCATCAGCGTGTCGGGAAACAGCAACCGCGTCTCACTGCCGCTCGAAATCGTCATCGAGGATAACGGACCGGGCGTCCCTTCCGACATATTGCCGTTCCTGTTCGATCCCTTCGTAACCACCAAGCTTTCGGGTTCGGGCCTCGGCCTTGCGCTGGTTGCAAAGATCGTGGGCGATCATGGCGGCGTCATCGATTGCGACAGCAAGCCGGGACGAACGCGCTTCCGTATCCTGTTGCCCGTCGCCCAGAACACCGACATCAGCCAAGCCGAAGACCAGGACTAAGACCATGGCCGGACAGACAATTCTCCTCGCAGATGACGACGCCGCTATCCGCATGGTGCTCAATCAGGCGCTCTCGCGAGCCGGTTACGAGGTCCGGCCCACCGGCAACATCTCGACCATGTGGAACTGGGTGACGCGGGGCGAGGGTGACATCCTCATCACCGACGTCTCAATGCCCGACGGCAATGCCTTCGACGTCATGCCCAAGATCAAGAAACTCCGCCCCGATCTCCCCATCGTCGTGATGAGCGCGCAGAACACCTTCATGACCGCCATCAGGGCGTCCGAGATGGGCGCTTATGAATATCTGCCAAAGCCGTTTGATATCACCGAGGTTCTGGCCGTAGTTGGCCGCGCCCTCGCCGAAGCCAAGCGGCCCGCGCCCGATCGCCGTCAGGAAGATCAGGGCGAAAACATGCCTCTGGTCGGCCGATCTGCCGCCATGCAGGACATCTACCGGGCGCTTGCCCGCCTCATGCAGACCGATTTGACGGTAATGGTGACTGGCGAGAGCGGCACCGGCAAGGAACTGGTCGCCAAGGCGCTGCACAATTTCGGCAAGCGCAAGAACGGACCGTTCGTTGCCATAAACATGGCCGCAATTCCCCGCGATCTGATCGAGGCGGAGTTGTTCGGGCACGAAAAAGGGGCCTTTACCGGCGCGACGTCGCGCTCCTCGGGCCGTTTCGAGCAGGCTGAAGGCGGAACGTTGTTTCTCGACGAGATCGGCGACATGCCCATGGATGCGCAAACCCGTCTGCTGCGCGTGCTCCAGGAGGGTGAATACACAATGGTCGGGGGCCGCACGGCCATCAAGACCGACGTGCGCATCGTCGCCGCAACCCATCGCGATCTCAGCCAGTTGATCCGGCAGGGCCTGTTCCGCGAGGATCTCTATTACCGACTCAACGTGGTGCCCATCCGCCTGCCGCCGCTGCGCGAGCGCATCGATGATGTGCCGGACCTTTCCGCGAGCTTTCTAAAGGCCGCGCAGCGCGAAAACGAGGCGCCCAAGGTGCTCTCGTCCGATGCCCTCAAGCTGATGCAGCAATATCATTGGCCGGGAAACGTCCGCGAACTGGAAAATCTCGTCCGGCGCCTGGCTGCGCTTTATGTCGATGAGGTCATTTCGCTCGAGATCGTCCAGAATGAACTCAATCTCGCAGACCGCGGCAATTTCTCGTCAAAGCCTGGCCCTGCAGACATCGTGACGGTTATCGAAAGCGATCTGGCCGAGCTTTTCCGGGAGTATGAGCCCAATCTGCCGCCTGCCGGCGTGTACCAGCGGATCATCGACAAGGTTGAAGTGCCATTGATTTCAACGGTCCTCAATCTGTGCGCAGGCAACCAGATCAAGGCTGCCGAACTGCTGGGGCTTAACCGCAATACGCTACGAAAGAAAATCCGCGGCCACGGAATTGAGATCGTCAAACAGTCGCGGCAATTGGGGTGAGCACCGTCCGGCAGAAGCAACCGGCTAGGGTTAAAACCGGGGTCCGGCCCTGCGAGCATAGCTCTTCGGGCGTTTGCCCCTTAAAAAGGTCCACCGGACCTTTTTAGCCGGCCTTGCCGGCACAGGGTAAACACTGTCACATTTTGGCAACAATAATCTTGAACCAAGGGCCAAGTTGGGCCAGACTCGCCCAAGCGGAACGTTTCCGGCCATTGTAACCGTCAGCGCGGACGATCTTATGCTTAAAAGCGCAGCACTCCATAGCGGCCCCGGAGCCATCGCGCGGCCTGGCCAGTCGGGCAAGAGAGGCGGTGTGCATGGCGGTTAGCGCAGGCAACCGGCAGATATCGCACTCGGGGGACAAATCTGCGCCGCTGTTCAATGACAACCGCCTGCTTCGGCAGGTTGGCTTCGTTGTCGTCCTGATCTCGGTCGTTGTCGCCACCGGCTCGTTTCTGATCATGAGCGGAGCGACCGACATCGAGCCGGGGCCCGATGTCTGGACCTGGATATGGATTGCCAACGCGATCCTGATTACGCTTGTCGTGGCGCTGGTCCTGACCGAGCTTGTCATGCTCGTGCAGACGCGCATCCGCAAGCAGGAGGGCGCGCGGCTTCAGGTCCGCATCGTCGTCATGTTCGCGATCGTGGCGGCCGGCCCCGCCTTTATCGTTGCTGTTGTCGCGACGCTCTCGCTCAATCAAGGCCTCGATCAGTGGTTTTCTGAGCGCATGCGCTCGATGGTGGAGAGTTCCCGCCTCGTTGCCCGCTCCTACATGCTTGAGCATGCGCAGGTGCTGCGCGACGACACGATCTGGGTGGCAAGCGAGCTTGAAGCCTCCCGTGACAGCTTCACAAACGATTCCCCGCGTTTCCAGCGCATCCTGACCGCGCTTGCCACCACCCGTTCGCTACCCTTTACCAGCCTGGTCAATCAATCGGGCGAAACCGTCATGCGGGCGCAGATCAATATTCCGGGCGCCATACCGCGCGTTCCTGACGAAGTGCTCCAGGCCGCCGGTGAAGGGGCGCCGACGCTCATCGCACCCGGAGCCAGCAGCTCGCTCGTGGGCGCGGTGGTCAAGCTGCGCGGTTATGACGATCTTTTCCTGTTCGTCGCGCGCCCGGTCGATGCCGAGGTGCTCGAATATGTGCGACTGACCGACGAGAACATCACCGATTACCGGCTCTATGATTCCAGCCGGCTGGTGTTCCAGATCACCTTCGCGTTGATGTATGTCGGGGTGGCATTCGTCTTCCTTCTTGCCGCACTGTGGATCGGCATAGCGCTGGCCAACGGTCTCATCGATCCCATCCGAAACCTGATGATCGCCTCGAACCGCGTCTCCAATGGCGATCTGGACGTCCAGTTGCCCGTGCCCGAACGCGGCGGCGACCTGCATGACCTTGCGGTACGCTTCAACAAGATGACGGCTCAATTGCGCAATCAACGCGCCGCCCTCGTGGCCGCCAGCCGAACAAACGATCAGCGCCGTCAATTCACCGAAGCGGTTGTGGAAGGCGTCTCCGCGGGCATCATTGGTCTCGATGCCTTTGGCCGCATTACGCTTGTCAATTCCCGGGCCTGCGCCGCGCTTGGGCAGACCGAACTGGACTTGATGAACCAGGAACTGTCGCAAATCGCTCCCGAACTCGCCCCCACCATGGAACGGGCTCAATTGGCGCGCCGGGGCAGGGTGCAGGACCAGGTACAGCTTTCGACTGGATTCGATCGCCGCACCTATCAGGTCCGGCTGACCCGCGAAGGCACCATCACTGAATCCAAGGGCTATGTGGTCACCCTCGACGACATCACAGAACTCGTCGCCGCCCAGCGTAACAGCGCCTGGGCAGATGTGGCGCGCCGTATTGCCCATGAGATCAAGAACCCGCTGACCCCGATCCAACTTTCAGCCGAACGGCTGCGCCGCCGCTACGCCAACAAGCTCGCCGACGATTTCGACGTCTTCGACAAATGCATCTCGACCATCGTACGGCAGGTGGGCGATATCGGGCGCATGGTCGATGAGTTTTCCTCCTTCGCCCGCATGCCATCGGCAACGATTGTCCGGGCCGATCTTTCCGATACCGTCCGGCAGTCGGTGTTTCTCGAAAGCGTCCGCCAGCCGGAAATCAATATCAAGGCGGCATTGCCCGACGAGACGATATACGCGCAGTTTGACACCAGACTGGTATCTCAGGCGCTCACAAACCTCATCAAGAATGGCGTGGAAGCCATTGAAAGCGTGGGCCTTGATACAATCGAGGACCCCGAAGTCATCGTTTCGGCTTCGATCAATGGTGACGAAGCGGTCATCGAAGTCAGCGACAACGGCAAGGGCTGGCCTGAGGAAAACCGCCACCAGCTTCTTGAACCCTATATGACGACCCGCGAAAAGGGCACCGGACTTGGTCTTGCTATTGTCGCAAAGATCATTGAACAGCATGGCGGTCGTGTGGATCTGCGCGAGGCCGCTCCCGACTCCAATGGCCGCATAGGCGCCTGTTTCGCCTTCACGCTACCGTTGCAGGAAAGTGGAAAACAGCCGGTCGCATTCCAAGGCGACGGTGATAACGCCGAAAAAACGACCCAAGAGGAGACATCGCGCGTATCCGCGATGGCAATTAAGTAAATGGCTCGTGACATTCTGATTGTGGACGACGAAGAAGATATCCGGGAACTGATTGCCGGAATTCTCGAAGATGAAGGCTACGAGCCGCGGCAGGCGTCGGATGCCGACGGCGCTCTGAACGAGATCGCCAAACGGCGTCCAAATCTCGTATTCCTCGATATATGGATGCAAGGGTCGCGCCTCGACGGCCTGCAACTGCTCGATGTCCTGCAAGCCGATCATCCCGATCTTCCAGTGGTAATGATCTCTGGCCACGGCAATGTAGAAACTGCCGTCTCGGCCATCCGCCGCGGCGCTTATGACTATATCGAAAAGCCCTTCAAGATCGACCGGCTGCTGCTGATCACCCAGCGCGCCATAGAGGCGAGCAAGCTCCGGACCGAGGTGGCCGATCTCAAGGAGCGGACCGGCGATGAAACCGAACTGGTCGGCGTCTCCGGCGCCATAGCGCAGGTGCGCTCGTTGATTGAAAAATCGGCCGGCACACGCTCGCGCGTCTTCATTTCGGGCGGGGCAGGGACCGGCAAGGGCATGTGCGCCCGCTTGCTGCACTTCAAAAGCCCGCGCGCCGCTGGTCCATTCATCGAAATCAACGCCTCGCTCTACGCGCCGGACGAAATTCCCGTCGTTCTGTTCGGACGCGAAGTGCGCGACAAGAACGGCCTGCGCACGGAAGTCGGCGCGCTCGAACGCGCCCATGGCGGAACGCTCTATTTGTCCGAAGTCGCTTCGCTCCCCCTTGAGGCGCAAACCTCGCTCCTGCGCGCGCTTGTCGAAAACAAGTTTACCCGCGTCGAAGGCCACGGCCAGGTGCCGGTCGATGTGCGCATCGTCTCTTCGAGCTCGCAAAACGTCGCCAACCTTATCGAAGACGGGAAATTTCGCACCGATCTGTTCCACAGGCTCTCGGTCGTGCCGCTGCAACTGACCTCTCTGCGTGAGCGCCGCGAGGATATTCCGTCGCTGGTCAGCCTGTTCGTCGCCCAGCTTTCGCGCATGCACAATCTGCCGCGCTTTCTGTTCGGAGACGACGCCATAGCCGTTCTCCAGGGGCAGGACTGGCCCGGCAATGCGCGCCAGTTGCGCAACGCCATCGAGCGGCTGCTCATTCTGGTGCGCGACCAGCAGCCCGACGATGGCATCATCACGGCCTCCATGCTGCCGTCCGATATTTCCGAAGTGCTGCCCACCATCGGCGATACCGACTCATCGGCCCATTTGATGAGTCTGCCTTTGCGTGACGCGCGCGAGGTTTTCGAGCGTCAGTACCTGATCGCCCAGATCGAGCGGTTTGGAGGCAACATCTCGAAAACCGCGGAATTTGTGGGCATGGAGCGCAGTGCGCTGCACCGCAAGATCAAATCGCTCGGGCTTTAGTGAGAGCTGATGGCATGCTAACACATGCGCCGTCGCTTCCATCTGGGACGCTGAAATGAGAGTTATTATCTGCGGAGCCGGCCAAGTCGGCTACGGGATCGCTGAACGGCTGTCGGCCGAAGGCAACGAAATCACCGTCATTGATAACAATCCGGCATTGGTGCAGCGCGTGCGCGACACGCTCGACGCGCGCGGCTTGCATGGCCACGGGTCACACCCGGACGTTCTGGCCCAGGCCGGGGCGCGCGATGCCGATATGCTGATTGCCGTTACGCAAGTCGACGAAGTCAACATGACGGCCTGCCAGGTGGCCCACTCGATCTTCGAAGTGCCCACCCGCATCGCGCGCATCCGCTCGCAAAGCTATCTCGATCCCGAATGGAGCAATATGTTCTCGAGGGATCACCTGCCCATCGACGTCATCATCTCGCCCGAGGTGGAGGTGGGCGAGCTCATTCTGCAGCGCATGGCCTACCCCGGCGCCAACGAGATCGTGACGTTCGAGGACGATCAGGTGGTGGTGATCGAGGTCAACGTGACCGAGGACTGCGCGGTGATCGATACGCCGCTGCGCCACCTCACGGATTTGTTTCCCAACCTCCAGGCTACGGTCATGGGGGTGCGGCGCGATGGCGAAATGCGGGTCATCCATTCCCACGAACAGATGATCGCCGGCGATCAGGCCGTTGTGGCCGTGGCCCGCGATCAGGTCCAGCGCGTCCTTGGCCTTTTCGGCCGCGACGAAGTTCCGCCCAGCCGCGTGGTCATCGCCGGCGCCGGCAATGTCGGCCGCTATGTTGCGCGCCGGATCGAGGAAACCGATCCCACTGTTTCCATCCGTATCATCGAGAGCAATCGCGAGAACGCGCAGCGGACTGCTGAAGCCATGAAGCATTCCATCGTCGTGTTCGGTGATGCGCTGGCCGAAGACATCATGCGTGAGGTCGACGTCCGCGACGCCCATATGTTCCTGGGCCTGACCAACGACGACAAAACCAATATCCTTTCCTCGGTCATCGCCAGCGAAATGGGCTGCCGCGCCAACATCGCGCTGGTGAACCAGAGCCAGTATCCGCGCGTCGCCCGGCGGCTCGGCGTCGATGCGTTCATCAATCCGCGCGCCATTACCGTGTCGAAAGTGCTGCGCCACGTAAGGCGTGGGCGCATTCGGGGCGTCTATACGCTTGGCAATGGCGCTGCAGAAATCCTTGAGGCGGAAGCGCTGGAAACATCGACGCTGGTCGGAAAGCCGCTGCGCGAGTTCAAGCTGCCACCCGGCATCCGCATCGGCGCCATCGTGCGCGGCAGTCAGTCGATCATGCCAACGGGCGACACCATCGTGCGCGCCGGCGATTTCGTGATCGTCTTCGCTCTCGCTGCCAGCCTGCGACAGGTCGAGCAGATGTTCAGGGTCAGTATCGACTTTTTTTAGAGTGCTTCCAGCAAAAGTGGCTCCCACTTTTGCGGTTCGGAAGCGCGACAAGGCAATGACTTGGAGCTATTTGAGCGTTTCGAAGACCCGAAGGGCCGCGCCAGCGAAATGCAAAAAATGCTCCAGGCGGTATTTGCGAGGGGATGGGTTTGCCCACCATCGGAATTCTATCGGCCGGTGTGTTCGGGGTTTTCGCCCTCTCATTGGTGTTGCCGCTATTCGTCGCTCTGGTCGAAGGCAATTGGCGCGCGCTCGAAGCCATCTTTCTTGTCGGCATCGCCTACGGATTTCTGTCTGCCGTCACAATCCTCTCGCTCAGCCGCCGGGCCCGCACCCTAAACAGGGCGGGGGTATTCATGGCGGCAATCACCGTCTGGCTGTCCTTGATCGCCGCCGCCGTGCCCCTGTTCATGCTGGTCGAGGGCCAGCGGCTGATCCCGGCCATTTTCGAGGCCAGTTCGGCCGCCGTAACGCTCGGGGCAACCCTGCGCCCACCCGCTGACCTCTCTCCGTCCATGACGTTCTACCGCGCCACAGTGGCGTGGGTCGGTGGCCTCACCACCCTGACATTGGCTGTCTATGTGTTGGGGCCCTATCGGGTTGGCGGCATACCCAATGCCAATCTGCGGCAGGTCCAGCATGCCCGTACTGAACACGATCCGCGCATTCTCCTCACATTGCAGTCGATCGCCGTGCCCTATCTGACCCTGACGATCATCTGCGCCGTTTTGCTCGTCATCGTCCGCGTGCCGGCCGACGATGCCATCGTGGTGGCCATGAGCATGCTCTCGACCAACGGTTTCGTCCCACCAGGATCGACCACTTCGGTCCTCGACAACCGGCTCGCCGAAGTCGTCATGATGGTCTTCATGCTGATCGGGGCTACCAGCATAATCTGGCACCGGCTGCTTATCGGACGCGCAGGCGAAGGCTCGCGCGAGCATCAGGAAGGCATGCGCTATCTCGCAGCCATCGGCGCATTGGCAGGCCTGGCTATTCTCGCCTCGATCTTCGCCCCGCCAACCGGGCGGCAAGGCTTTGAAAGCGCCTTCAATTACGTTTTCGACATGATCTCGATCGCCACGACGACCGGGGTAACCCACGATCAGCGGCTGGGCGTGTTCTTGCCCTTCGAAGCCATTCTCATCATCGTCTTCATCGGTGGGTGCTCATATTCGACCGCTGGTGGCATCAAGGCATTCCGCCTGCTGACCATGCTCAAACACGTTGGCAATGAACTCGACCGGCTGGTCTATCCGAGCGCCATCCTGCGAGACGACGTCCAATATGATACCCAGCAGCGCATTATCGCCAAGTCGGTCTGGAGCACTTTCTTTCTGGGCGTGCTGGCCCTCACCATGGCGCTGATGATTTTCGCCGCGCAGGGCCATTCGCTGCCGGCCGCCATGGCCATCGCTGCGGGCGCGTTTTCTCAGGTCGGCAACCTCGTCGACTCGGCCATTCCCGGTCTGTCGCAGGGCGTTGCGTCAGACGCAACTTTGCTGACGATCTCGGCAGTGGCCGCCATCGCCCGCATCGAAATCCTCGTGGTGCTGGCGGCAATTACAGGAAATCGCTGGTAATTCCGCTCTAGGCTCGCCCAAAGAGATATGCAATAGTTACGATGTTGACATGAAATGCGTCAAACGGGCAGGGCGGCACCCAATCTGGTTGTCAAACAATAGGATCGGTCGGGGCGTCTGACCGGTGCCTCGTGCCCAACGCAAAACAAGAGGCCGTACAATGCCCAGTGAAAAGGTGCAGAACCTTCAGGATGCCTTTCTCAATCACGTTCGCAAGAACAAGGTTCCGGTGACGATCTTCCTCGTCAACGGCGTCAAATTGCAGGGCGTCATCACCTGGTTCGACAATTTCTGTCTGCTGCTGCGTCGCGATGCCCAGAGCCAGCTTGTCTATAAGCACGCAATTTCGACCATCATGCCGGGCGCACCCATTCAGCTGTTCGACCCCGAGAGCAATACCGATTGATCGATAAAGAAGACGACGACGATGGCAAGGGCTTCGTGGACCTTCGCGAAGTCCCCACACGCACTGGTCTCGTAACCCCTGACGTCAGGCACAACCGCTATTCGCGCCCAGCCGAGGCGCGGCATGCCGAATTCATCGGGCTGGCCGCGGCGATTGCGCTCGACCTGGTGTTCACCGAGATTTTCCGCGTGCGCGAAATCAAGCCTGCGACCTATCTCGGTGGCGGGCAGGTGCAACAGCTTGCCGATTGGGCCAAGGAACAGGAAATCGAGCTGCTCGTCGTCGACGCGCCGCTCTCGCCCATCCAGCAGCGCAACCTCGAGCGTGAAGTCGGCGTAAAAGTCCTCGACCGTACCGCCCTGATTCTCGAAATCTTCGGCGAGCGCGCGGCAACGCGTGAAGGCGTGCTGCAGGTTGAACTCGCTCACCTCAATTATCAGAAGGGCCGTCTGGTCCGCTCATGGACCCACCTCGAGCGCCAGCGCGGCGGCGGCGGCTTTCTCGGTGGTCCGGGCGAAACCCAGATCGAATCCGACCGCCGGCAGATTCAGGATCGCATCCTGTTGCTCGAACGCCGGCTCGACAAGGTTCGCCGCACCCGCCAGCTCCAGCGCGGGCCGCGCGATGCTGTCCCGTTCCCCGTGGTCGCTCTCGTTGGCTATACCAACGCAGGAAAGTCGAGCCTGTTCAATGCCATCACCGGCTCGGGTGTGATGGCCGAAAACCTGTTGTTCGCAACGCTCGACACCACGGTCCGCCGTGCCTCGCTCCCCCATGGCCGCGATATTATCCTCTCCGACACTGTCGGCTTCATCTCCGACCTGCCCACCGATCTGGTCGCCGCTTTCCGCGGTACGCTCGAAGAAGTGACGCAGGCCCAGGTGGTTCTGCACGTCCGCGACGTGTCCAATCCCGATCACCCGGCACAGGCCGCCGACGTGCTCTCGGTCCTCGCCTCGCTCGGCGTCACCGGCGAAACCACCCCCATCATCGAAGTCTGGAACAAGATCGACAATCTGCCGGCCGAAGCGGTCGATGGATTGGCGTCGGTGACCCCGGCGGGAAAAGTCGCCGCGACCATTCCTGTCTCGGCAGTGACAGGGCAGGGGCTGCCCGATCTTCTCCTGGCAGTCGAAAAAACGCTCGCCCAGGATTCGCGGCTGTTCAGCGTTTTGATCCCGCACGAATCGAGTTCGGAAACCGGCTGGCTCTACGCCAACTCCGAAGTCGTTGAGCGGGGCGAGCCCGACGATGAAGGCACGCGCTACACGGTCCGGGTTCTGCCCCGGCACCGTGCGGAATTTTCGGAAAAGTTCGCCGGCCGGATTACCGGGCTCGACGGCTCAAGCTGATTTGTCGGCTTTGCGAATCTCGTTCCAGTAACCGTCCAACCGCTCCAGCCCCGCTTGAGCAATCTCGACCTCATCCTCGCGACACCGCGCTTCGACATGCTCGAATCGTCGCACGAATTTGGCGTTGGCATCGCGCAGCGCGGCCTCGGGGTCGATCCCCGCATGGCGGGCGAGATTGGCAACCGCAAACAGCAGATCGCCGATTTCCTCGGTCTTGGCCGCTTCGTCGCTTCCCGCAAGAGCCTCCTCGACCTCGCCCAGTTCCTCTTCGATCTTGGCAACGACAGAGCCGGTATCCGGCCAGTCGAACCCGACCCGCGCCGCGCGTTTGGCGAGTTTCCCCGCACGCGTCAGGGCTGGTAGCCCCGCTGGCACGTCGTCCAGCAGCGACGGTGGCTTTTCCCCGCCGCGCCGTTCGGCCTTTTTGGCCCGTTCACCGGCCTTGATAGCCTCCCAGCGGTTTTCGCTCGACGCGGCATTGCCCGCCTCGTCGTCCCCGAACACGTGCGGATGGCGCCGAATCAGCTTTTCGGTGACCGCGTAGATCACGTCACCGATCTCGAACAGCCCTTCTTCCTTGGCCATTTGCGCGTGATAGATCGGCTGCAACAGCAAATCGCCAAGCTCGTCGCGCAGATCCTCGTAATCCTCGCGCTCGATGGCGTCGGCCACCTCATAGGCTTCCTCGATGGTGTAGTGCCTGATCGATCTGAAATCCTGTTCGACATCCCAGGGACACCCGATTTCCTTGTCGCGCAGGCGCGCCATGATCTCGATGAGACGGGAAATATCGCGGGATGGCTGCATGGAAAAACCTTGGAAGGAGAGAAATGCAAGACAAGTTCTATCGACCGATCCGGTAGGCCGCCACCCCGATCATCCCGCCTTGATAAGCGGAATGGCCAGATCCTTGCGGAAAATATAGAGCAGCGCCCTCAGCGCCTCGCCCTCCGGCCCCATGAGCCCCGGATTGCGCTCCAGCGCCGCGCGCGCGTCGTCATGGGCCATTTCCAGCAGATGCTTGTGGACGTCCGGGACCGCGATTCGATAGCCCGGCATCCCCGACTGCCGCGTGCCTAGCAGATCGCCCTGGCCGCGTAGTTCGAGGTCTTTTTCGGCGATTTCGAACCCGTCATCAGTCTTTCGGATCGCTTCGAGACGTTGCTTTGCCGTTTCACTCAACGGCTCGGAATAGAGCAACAGACAGGCCGAACGCGCCGAACCGCGTCCCACACGACCGCGCAACTGATGCAATTGCGCCAGCCCGAACCGCTCGGCGTGCTCGATGATGATGATTGTCGCGTTGGGCACATCGACCCCCACCTCGATCACCGTGGTTGCGACAAGGATCTGCGCTTCCCCCGACGAAAACCGCGCCATGGCCTCCTGCTTGGCCGCCGCGCTCATCCGCCCATGCACAAGCTCCACCCTGTCGCCAAAGCTGTTCTTGAGGTCTGCAAACCGGTCCTCGGCAGCAACAACATCGAGCACTTCGCTTTCCTCAACCAGCGGGCACACCCAATAGGCTTGCGCGCCTTCGGCCAGCCGCGAGGCCAGCCGCCCCACCACCCGCTCATATTCGGAAATCGGCAGCGTCGCCGTATCGATCGGCTGCCGCCCCGCCGGCTTTTCGCGCAGCACCGATACATCCATGTCGCCGAAATGGGTGAGCACCAGCGTGCGCGGGATCGGCGTTGCCGTCATGACCAGGAGATCGGTCTTGTGCCCCTTTTCCGACAGCGCCAGCCGCTGATGCACCCCGAACCGGTGCTGCTCGTCGACCACTGTCAGCCCCAGATTTTCAAATTCGACCCCGCTCTGAAACAGCGCGTGCGTGCCCACGGCTATGGTGATCGACCCGTCGGCCAACCCGGCCAGCGCCGCCCGTTTTTCCGCCGCGGGCATTTTCCCGGTCATCAGAACGACCTTGAGCCCGGCCATCTCGGCCAACGGTTGCAGCGTTCGGAAATGCTGGCTGGCCAGAAGTTCGGTTGGCGCCATCAGCGCCGATTGCCCGCCATCCTCGGCCACCATCGCCATGGCCATCAGGGCAACCACCGTCTTGCCTGACCCCACATCGCCCTGCAAAAGCCGCGACATACGCGTGGGCTTTTCAAGATCCTCTCGGACATCGGCAATCGCCAGCCGCTGCCCGTCGGTCAGCGCAAAGGGAAGGGCGGCCTCTACCTTCTCAGTGATCTCCTCGGTCACCCGCCGCGCAATCCCCGAGGATTTGACCATGGTTTCCCGGATCAACGACAGCGCCAACTGGCCCGCCAGATACTCGTCATAGGCCAGCCGCATGCGCGACGGCGAAACGATGTCGCCTTCGGTTGGGCGCTGCGGCTCATGAATATGGTGCAGCGCTTCGGAAAAACCCGGCCAGTTCATGATCGTGCGCCGGTCCTTACCCGTCCATTCGGGAATGATCGGCACCAGTTCGAGTGCCGAAGCGATCACCTTGCGCAGCGCGCGCGAGGAAAGCCCGTGGGTCAGCGGATAGACCGGCTCCACCATCGGCAGGCTGGAAAGCTTTTCGGGCTCCACGATATAGTCGGGATGCGTCATCTGCTTCTCGCGCCCGAAAAACCCGATTTCGCCGGATACGTAGCGGATATCACCAATGGGCAGTTGCTTTTCCACCCATCCGCCCCTGGCGCCGAAAAAGCTCAGCGTGATTTCGCCCGTCTCGTCATGCGCCTTGATTCGCAACGGCGCTCGGCTGTTGCGCGGCGGGACGATATGCTCATCGATATGCAGTTTGAGGGTGGCGATAGAGCCCACCGGCGCATAGGCAACCCCGTTCTGCGCCCGCCGGTCGATGACGCCGGACGGCATGTGCATGAGGACATCAAGCACGACTGCGTCCTGCCCATCGGGCGCGCCGAAGAATTTGGCGAACAGCGCGCCCAGTTGCGGCCCGACGCCTTTCATCGATTTGAGCGATTTGAACAGGGGGTTCAGCAGATCGGGGCGCGGCACGACTCAAAACTGGGCTAATATGAACGGAAACGGAACAATATATGCTTGTGGGCCATGGCAAAAGGCTGACAGCGCCATCAAATGTCTCTAATAACTGCCGTCCCAAGCCTTGATACCTGTCTGGACCATGACCGACCCCAACGCCATCGAAATGCGCCGCAAGCGCGCGCTTTACCGTGCCCAGCACCGCGGCACCCAGGAAATGGATATCCTGATCGGCGGATTCGTCGCCGATCACCTCGACACGCTCGACGCAGAAATGCTCGACCGGCTCGAAGCCCTCATGGATCATGAGGAAACTGATCTCCAGGCCTGGCTCATGGGCCAAAGCGACATTCCCGATAACGCCGATCGCGACCTGATCGACACGATCCGTAACCACAAGCTTTCACAGAACTAGTTTCATGGACGATTTACTGCGCGACAGACCCTCGAGGATTCTGGCCAATCTTCCCGACGGCATGCAGCCGGCGGTGCTGGCGCGCGAAATCGAGCAACGTCTCAAGGACGCGCCGCAAGCTCCTGTTTCGCTTGTTTTTGTTGCGCGCGATGGTCGCCGCCTGCAGCGTATGGCCGATATCCTGCAGACCATGCTGCCCGGCCATCCAGTGCTGATCTTTCCCGCATGGGATTGCCTGCCCTATGACCGTGTTTCGCCCAATGCGATAACCATCGCTGCGCGCATGTCGGCCCTGGCCCAATTGGTCGATCCCAAAATCAAGGGCGCCATCGTTCTCACCGCCGTCAATGCGCTGATCCAGCGCGTCGTGTCGCGTGAGGTGGTCGCTGCAATGACGTTTTCCGCTGCGGCGGGGCGCATGGTCGATAGCGACAAGCTGATCGGCTGGGCTACCAATAATGGCTATCTGCGCGTGCCAACCGTGCGCGAAGCCGGCGAATACGCGGTGCGAGGGGGGCTTGTCGATCTTTACCCGGCGGGGCACGACGCGCCACTGCGCTTTGACTTTTTCGGCCAACAGCTTGAAACCATTCGCGCTTTCGATCCTGAAAGCCAGCGCACCACCGGCAATGTCAAATCGGTGACCCTCGTCCCCATGAGCGAGGCCATGCTGACCGAAGACACCATAAGGCGCTTCCGCCGCAATTACACCACGGCCTTCGGCGGCAACACGGCCGACGATCCCCTCTATGGCGCCATCAGCGCCGGCCAGCGCTTCGCGGGCATGGAGCACTGGCTGCCCTTCTTTTACGAAGAGATGGAAACGCTGCCCGCCTATATCGGCGATGCGCCGGTCTATTTCGACGATCAGTCACGTGAAGCTTATGCCGAACGCCGCGACCAGATCCTCGACTATTTTACAGCCCGCAAGGAAGCCCGCGAGCCGGGCAGCACCGCTGGCGCACCGTATAAACCGCTCAAACCCGAGCTGCTCTACAATGTGGAGCAAGGACCGTACGAGCTGGCGCGCGGTCACGAGATTTCCGAACTCAACCCGTTCCTGCCCGCCGATGAAAACCTGCCGGTCATCGACTGCGCCGGTCATCTCGCGCCCAGCTTCGCCGCCGAACGTCAAACCGCCGATACCAACCTCTTTGAAGCGGTGATTTCGCGCATCAAGACCGAGGCGCGCGCAGGGCGCAAGACAGTCATTTCGTGTTGGACCGAGGGCACCCGCGACCGCATGGGGCAGGTGCTCAAGGATCACGGCCTCAAGGCTGTCAAAAAGCTCGAAAACTGGAAGCAGGTCGACCTTCTCAAGGTCGGTCAACTCGGCCTCGTCGTCCTGCCGCTCGAAACCGGCTATCTGACTGACGATATCGCCGTCCTGTCTGAACAGGATATTCTGGGCGAGCGCATCATCCGCCAGACACGGCGCAAGAAGGCGTCCGACGCGCTGACCGAGGCAAGCGCGCTCTCGGCGGGCGATCTTGTCGTCCACGTCGATCATGGCATCGGGCGCTTCATCGGGCTGAAGGCCATCGAAGTGCAGGGCGCGCCTCACGATTGCGTCGAGATCGAATACGCCAAGGGCGACAAGCTCTACCTGCCGGTCGAAAATATCGAACTGCTCTCGCGATATGGCGCCGAAGGGGCTGAACTCGACAAGCTGGGCGGCGTGGCCTGGCAGGCCAAGAAGTCCAAGCTCAAAAAACGCATCCGCGACATGGCCGAGCAGCTCATCAAGATTGCTGCCGCCCGCCAGACGGCGCATACCGACCCCATCGAAGTCCAGACCGGCGCCTACGACGAATTCTGTGCCCGCTTCCCCTACGAGGAAACCGAGGACCAGCTCGCCACCATCGACGCGGTGTTCGACGATCTGACCTCGGGCCGCATCATGGACCGACTGGTCTGCGGTGACGTGGGCTTCGGCAAGACCGAAGTCGCACTCCGCGCCGCGTTCGTCATGGCCATGAGCGGGCGGCAGGTCGCAATTGTCGTGCCCACAACCTTGCTGTCGCGCCAGCACTTCAAGACGTTCTCGGACCGGTTCGCTGGCTTGCCGGTGCGCGTCCGGCAAGCCTCACGGCTCGTGCCCGCCGCCGAACTCAAGGCAACGAAAGAGGGCCTCAAGGATGGCAGCGTCGATATCGTCGTGGGCACCCATGCCTTGCTGTCGAAATCTATCGAATTCCGCGACATCGGCCTGATGATCGTCGATGAGGAGCAGCATTTCGGCGTGGCCCACAAGGAACGCCTCAAGGAGATGCGGGCCAATGTCCATGTCCTCACCCTCTCGGCAACGCCCATCCCGCGCACCCTGCAACTGGCGCTGACCGGCGTTCGCGATCTCTCGCTTCTTGCCACCCCGCCGGTGGATCGCCTCGCCATCCGGACCTTCGTTTCGCCGTTCGATCCGCTCGTCGTGCGTGAAGCCCTGCTGCGCGAAAAATATCGGGGCGGCCAAGCCTTCTATGTCTGCCCACGCATTTCCGATCAGGCCGATATCGCTCAATTCCTGCGCGATCACGTCCCTGAGGTGAGCTTCGTTGTGGCCAACGGCCAGATGGCGCCGCAGCAACTCGACGACACGATGAATGCCTTCTACGATGGCAAGTTCGACGTGCTGGTGGCCACCACGATCGTGGAATCCGGCCTCGACGTTCCGACGGCAAACACGTTGATCGTCCACCGCGCCGACAAGTTCGGCCTTGCCCAGCTCTATCAGATCCGTGGACGCATTGGCCGCTCCAAGACGCGCGCCTACGCCATTTTCACTGTTCCCGTCGACCGCAAACTCAACGATCAGGCCCAGCGCCGCCTCCAGGTCCTTCAATCCCTCGAATCGCTCGGTGCTGGCTTCCAGCTCGCCAGCCACGATCTCGACATCCGCGGCGCCGGCAATTTGCTGGGCGAGGAACAGTCGGGCCATATCCGCGAGGTCGGGTTCGAACTCTATCAGTCGATGCTCGAAGAGGCCGTCGCCTCACTGAGGGCAGGGCAGTCGGCCGAGGAAGAAGAATCTGGCCAGTGGTCGCCGCAGATTTCTCTGGGCATGCCGGTGATGATCCCCGAAGCCTATGTGCCCGACCTTCAGGTCCGCATGCAGCTTTATCGCCGTTTGGGCGATTTGACCGACGCCAACGAAATCGACGGGGTCGGCGCGGAAATGATCGACCGTTTCGGCCCGCTGCCCGAAGAGGTCGAAGCGCTGCTCAAGGTGGTGCTCATCAAATCGCTCTGCCGCGCTGCCAATGTCGAAAAGGTCGATGCAGGCCCCAAGGGCGCACTTATCACGTTGCGCAACAATGTTTACCCAAATCCTGCCGGATTGGTGCGCCATATCGCCGACCCTGCCCAGGCGGCCCGGCTGCGTCCCGATCAAAAGATCATGTTTGCGCGCATCTGGCCGACGGCTGAGCAGCGCCTCAAAGGCAGCGCGGCCATCCTCTCGCGCCTTGCGGCCCTTGCCGCGGGCTAGAGGGCTTCCCGCGACAAACAAAGACCTGGAGCAATTGAAGCGATTCGAAGAAAAGCGGAAATGCTTCAGTGACGCCTTTGAGCAACAGGAGCGGTCCAAGCGCATTGGCAGTGTCTCAACGTCATGCTATTGCCCGATTTCGCCGCTCTTGAACGTATTTGAACCTTATGATTCCGGCGGGGTCCACCTGCCCAGAGCAACAGGAATGTCCATGAAACTCAAAAACGCGATACTTGCCGGCGCTGTTGCCACGGGACTGGCCTTTTCCATGGCTGGTGCTGTCCATGCGCAGTCCGCAGACGCGGGAATGATCGACCAGGCTGAACCTTCCGAGGGCTCGGCCGAGAACAATTGGCTGAAAGTCTGTAGTGAACTCGATGACGGCGGCCAGGCGTGCATTATGCGCCAGGTTGTCAGCAACACCGGCGTGTTCACCGGCTCGTTCCTTCTTCGTGACGATCCCAGCCAGGAAAGCCGCCTTCTTGCAGTCGCCTCCGTGCCGATCGGCGTGCTGCTGCCCTTCGGCCTGACCTGGCAGATCGACAGCGGCAAGCCCGTGCGCGTCCCCTACATGCTGTGCGACCCGCAGGCCTGTTCAGCACAGCTCGTCATCAACGAATCCTACATCCAGAGCCTCAAGCGCGGCAGCAACCTCAAGCTGATCGCCAAGAACCGCCAGAACGAGGATATCACCATCGATATCACCCTCGCTGGCTTCACGGCTGTCTATGACAACCCCGAAGGCATCTCGATCGAAGAGCTCAATCAGGCCACGTCGACCGAAAACGTCCTCGAGCAGGTCCTGCAGGACCGCGCCAACCAGCTCCGTGAGGAAATGGAAGGCGGCGAGGCAGCCCCGGCCGAAGGCGCTGGGACCGAAGAGGCACCTGCCGAAGCAGCACCGGCCCAGTAGCGGCCAGTCAGACTTTGCATATTAAAAAAGGCGGACCTTCTGGTCCGCCTTTTTTAATGGCCCATGCCGAAAGAAACCGCGTGTTTTCGCAGCATGGGAAATGTCTTGAGCCCCCAAAGCCCGGCGCTTCTCAGCGCCTGCGCCGGCAGGTGCGGCGAGAGCAGTGAGGTAAACAGCCCGTCGACAAACGCCCCGGTTCGCGCCAGATCGCCCCGCCGCGCCGCGCCATAGCTGCGGGCGACCGCATCGGCCCAGCCATACGATCCTGGATTGGCCGCCTTGAGACAAGCGTTCAGGCTCGCCACGTCCCGCAGCCCCAGATTGAGCCCCTGCGCACCGATGGGCGGAAATGCATGCGCCGATTCTCCGACCAGCACCGCGGCATCGCGCCCCGCCACATCCACCGACAGAACGGACAGCGGAAACACGAAGTTGGGACTGGCCACTGAGAGCGCGCCAAAAAGATTCAGCGACTTTTCGTTGAGCAGGGAAACGAAACGCTCCGGCTCGCGCCTGGCATCCTCGAGCGTCTCCAGCTTGTCGATCCACACAAGGTTGGCGCGATTGCCGCCAGCCGGGACCAGCGTGAACGGACCATTGGGGTAGTGAAATTCCACCGATTCCCCATCGAGCCCACGCCCAAGCTCCAGATCGCACACAAGTGCACCCTGATCGAACTTGCGTTCGCGCACCGTAATCCCCGCCGCCTTGCGCACGCTCGATCCCTTGCCGTCGGCGCCGACCAGCAGATCGGTGGTCAGCGTGCCGCCATCGCCGAGTTCGAGGTGCCAGACGCCCTCGACCCGCTTGGCCGATTTAAGCGTTGCCGCATGAAGATCGAGGTTTTCGCGGCCGGATCCCACCCTCGAAAAGCTCTCCCCGAGCCGGGCATTGGCAAAATTCCAGCCAAAGGCCCGGTGTCCGAATTCGGAAGCGCTGAACACAGTTTCGGGCGCCCGCAAGAGCCGGTTGGTCGCATCGATAATCCGGATACGGGAGAGGGGAACGCCGAGCACTTCGGGGTCGCCGATCAGCCCTGCCTGGATCATGTAGTCGACCGATGGCCCCATCAGCGCCGAGGTTCTGCGGTCCGCTGGCGCTTCTGGCGCAACATGAAGCGTTGAAAAGCCTGCGTTGGCTGCTGCAACTGCCGTTGCCTTGCCAACGAGCCCGCCGCCGATAACGGCGATTTGTGTGTGACTGGCCATGCTCACCTCGATACTTGCCCAAGATGTAGGCCGCCATGACGGTGCTCGCAAGCTGCACAACTGCTTCTGCCGCTTTATTGCCGTTGTTGCCCGCAAATGTGCGCTTTTCGCGCGCCGGGGCGGTCGCCGTTCTCTCCATGGGCATCACATGGATGCCCATGTCCCAACCGCTGAGGGCAAAAAATGCTGGATTTCGTCGTCGAACCGGCCTTCTGGGCCAGCCTTGTTCTCCTGATCGGCATCGAAGTGGTGCTTGGCACCGAGAACGCCAACCTCATCGCCAACCGGGCCGCGGCGCTTCCCGAAGAGCAACGCCGGCGTGCCGCGCTCCTGGGGGCTGGCATCGCCACGATCGTTCGATTGGTTCTTCTCGCCATCCTTCTCTGGCTCCTCGGCCTTGATCGGACCGCTTTCAACTTGGCTGGTTGGTCCCCCAATTGGGGCCAGGTCGTTCTTTTGGGCGGCGGATTGTTTCTGATTTATAAGGCCGTTACCGAACTCCATCTCATGGTTGAGCCATACTCCGATCCCGGCGACGCACCGGACGCCGGACTTTCCGATCGCCCGACGCTCGCCATCGCGCAGCTCGTCGCACTCAGCGTCGTCTTTTCAGTCGATTCGATCATATTGGCCGTCGGAATGACCGCTTATGTCCAGGCCATGGTCATCGCCATCATCGCAGCGGTCGTCATCCTGTTCGTAGCCGCGGTCCCAATAGCCAGCTTCATTGCCCGGCACGCCGCGATAAGGGCCGTAGCGCTCGGCATTTTGTTCGTCGTGGGCACGGTGCTGGTTGCCGAGGGCTTCGGCATGCCGGTCCTGCGCGATTATCTCTATATCGCCATGGGCATCGGCGTTCTGGTCCTGGCGCTCTCCAAGCTCATCCATCGCCCACGGGTGGCGGGCGATCTCGAACCTTCCGCGCCCACGCATGCCCCGGCGGCCCCGCCGATTGCTCCCGTTCCGGCCACCATGCCTGTTCATGACCGCGCTGAACCGAGCCTTGAGCCGGCAATTCTGGCTCCTGACATCGCGATCCCAGATCCCCAACCGGATACAGTCACCGAACTCGAGCCGGATGAGCCAATGCAAGAGGACCAGCCCGGCACGGCCCAAGCCGAGGAACGCGAACCGGTCGACGAGTCATTGGAAGAGGAAATCCCGGACAGCGACGAACCGCCCCTTGGCGAAGACGATACCGCTGTGCAAAAGTCGCGCCGGAAAAAACCCGTCCTCCTCCGGCGCCGGCCCCAAAGGCTGCGTACGGCCAGAAGAAGAGAATAGGCAGGAATATGAAAGCCATTGTCGTTGACCAGTTTGGTGGCCCCGAGGCCCTCGATCTCCGTGATGTCGAGATCGGCGAGCCCGGGTCCGGCGAAATCCGCGTTCGTCATCACGCCATCGGGGTCAACTTTATCGACACCTATCACCGCACCGGCCTCTATCCCAACCCGCTTCCCTTCGTTCCCGGTTCAGAGGGCGCAGGCGAGGTGATCTCGGTGGGTGCAGGCGTCACCGGCTTTAAGCCGGGCGACCGCATTGCCTACCAGGGCACCATCGGCGCCTATACCGAGGAGCGGATCATGCCAGCTGCAAAAGCGGTGCTGCTGCCCGATTCTATTGATTACGAAACCGCCGCCGCCATCATGCTCAAGGGCCTGACAGCATACTACCTGCTGTTTCTCACCTGGCCTGTGCGCTCGGGCGAAACCATTCTTTTCCAGGCCGCCGCGGGCGGCATGGGCCTGATCGCCGCCCAGTGGGCCAAATCGATCGGCGCCCGCGTCATCGGCACAGCGGGCAACGGTGAAAAATGCGCTCTCGCCAAGGCCAATGGCTGCGATGAGGTCATCAATTACACCGAAGAAGATTTCGCCGTGCGGGTCCGAGAGTTGACCAACGGCAAGGGTGTCGACGTCGTTTACGACGGGGTAGGGCAGGACACTTTCGAAAAGTCGCTCGATTGCCTGCGTCCCATGGGCCTCATGGTCAGCTATGGCAACGCAACCGGCCCGGTTTCCATCCCTGATCTGGGTATTCTGGCCCGTAAGGGCTCGCTGTTTGTCACCCGTCCCACCGGCGCTCACTATTTCGCCGAGCGTCCCGCTCTGCTCGCCGGCGCAAAGGCCCTGTTCGCCGCCATCGAATCGGGCGCGGTAAAACCCCATATTGGCCAGCGCTTTGCTCTCTCGGAAGCCGCCGACGCGCATCGTGCCCTCGAAGGCCGCCAGACCGTCGGTTCGACGATCCTTCTGCCCTAGTCTGGTGCAGTCGCGGAGGCCGTGATACGGCCTCCACCCTACGCGGGCAAAGGAAACAATAGTGGTTCGTCCAACGTTGATCGGATTTTCGGCGATCCTCATGTGGTCGCTGCTGGCGTTGTTCTCCAGCTTGTCGGGTGCGGTGCCGCCGTTCCTTCTGTGTGCCTTTTCCTTTGCCGTTGCGACACTTGTCGGGCTTTTGGCAACCAGCCGTCGCGGCAAGCCCCGCGCGCCCGCCGCAAAGGTCCCGCTCATGGCGTGGATCGTCGGCGTGGCGGGCCTGTTCGGCTACCATTTTTTCTATTTCACCGCCGTCCGGAACGCGCCGGTCATCGAGGCCAATCTGATCAACTATCTTTGGCCGCTGCTGATCGTTCTTGGGTCGTCGCTGATGCCCGGGGAAGGCCTGCGCTGGCATCATGTGGCCGGAGCCCTGCTGGGGTTGGCCGGAACCGTCCTCATCGTCTCTGATGGCGGGCGCTTCGCTTTCGACGCCGAATATCTTTTCGGCTATGGCATCGGTATCCTGGCCGCCATCACATGGGCCAGCTATTCGCTCATGTCTCGCCGTTTCGCTCAAGTGCCCACCCGCATGGTCACATGGTACTGCGCCGCAGCCGCCGTACTCTCGCTCGCGTGCCACCTGATACTCGAAGAAACAGTGATGCCGGCCGACACGGTCCAGTGGCTGGCCGTGCTCGGCATGGGTTTGATGCCGGTCGGGGGTGCGTTTTTTGTTTGGGATTACGGCGTCAAGCACGGCAACATCCAGGTGCTTGGCGCCGCCAGCTACGCCGCGCCACTTCTTTCGACCTTGCTGCTGATCGTTTTCGGCATTGGTGCCCTGACCTTGCCGATCGCCATCGCCTGCGTACTCATCACCGGTGGCGCCGTGCTGGCCTCCAAGGACATGATTGCCCGTCCGCGGCGCAAACCGCCGATAACGGTCTCCTGATCCTCTGGACAGCCCCGCGCCGAACCGCTAAACGCAATCCAATCAGCCAGCCCGTTGAGGGCTTGCGGCTCACGGGTGGGTGGCAGAGTGGTTGATTGCACCGGTCTTGAAAACCGGCGGGCGTGAGAGCGTCTCGGGAGTTCGAATCTCCCCCCACCCGCCACCTCCTGCATCGAGGTGAATAAAATCAAGGCGTTAGAGGGTGTTTTTGGCTAACCTTTTTCGAGGTTAGCCATTTTTACGTTCACGGTCTGACCCTTCGAGGGCCTGCATGGCGCGGTCTGAAAGGCGAAGCTGGTCGGCGGCGGCGGTATATCGGCCCACCTCCTTATCGGTCTTGTGACCGGTGATTGCTTTGATTTCCTGGTTGGAACATCCAGCTTCGGCAAGTCGCCTCGCGGCGGCCTTGCGCAGGCCATGGGCAGAACAATCCTCCAAGCCGGCTTCGGTGGCGCGCTTTTTCACCCACGCGCCGAATCCCTTCACCGAATGTGGCTTGCCATATTCGGTTATGAGAAACGTCATGTTCTCTTTCGGCAGGCCAGCAATAGCTGCCTTGAGTTCAGAGTGCATGGGAATCGAGATAAAGGTGCCGGTCTTGGTCTGGCGTACGCGAATCCTGTCACCGTCGATGTGTTGCCAGCCCATTTTTACAACGTCGGAACGGCGCTGGCCGGTGTAAAGCAACAGTGTAAGGGCAAGATCGGCTTTGGTGCCTGCCGGGTGTCGCTTGCGATACCGGGCGATCTCCTCGTCGCTCCAGGTGTGGAAGCCGTCGCTGTCGATCTTGAAGCCCTTGACTCGATAAGTCGGATCATCGGTCCGCCAGCCATCGTCCATGGCGATCAGCATCAGCATTTTGAGGCGGCGCAGGAGATTATTGGCGGCGGCCGGCCGATCCTCCATCTCGCCAATGATGGCGCGAACATGCGTCCGCTGTAATCCCGCGACCGAAAGATGGCCGTAGTCCTCGCGAAATCGCTCCAGGATGCCGCGGTAGGTGACCTTGGTGGAATCCTTGAGCCCGCGAAACTCGGGGCTGTTGTAATAGTGAGCAATCAGCGCAGACATCGAACCGGGTTTGACCCGCTGGGCGGTGCGCGAAGCAATCTGGGGCGCCATAGCAGAACCCGACCGGCATGCTTCCAATTCCTGATAGAATTCAGGTGTATGCGCACGGGACTTGAAGTAATATGTGGGCTTTCCCTTGATCCGGAACCGCAGGCGCCAACGACCATGCCTGTCCTGAAATTCAGTTACGTTTTTGGGCAGTCCGTTCTTTTTTGGCACTGATCGCGCTTCCCCACTCATCGTCGCCATTCTCCAGGGAGGGGGCGCCGCCGTCGCCCAACTGTGCAACGATCTTGCCAGTGGGGTCAATTTCGACGCGTGAGACGGAATAGCCAGCCGATCGCGCCCCTTTTAGCAGCTTTGAGATGTCGCCCTGGGTGAAGACGGCAGGCCTTGTCATTGATCTTTCTCGATCATTTCTGCGAGCATCTGCTCGGCCAGTTCTGGATGGCCGCGATCGCGCAGCCAGTTCGCGCAGGCGTTTATCGACTTGAGCGCCACGGCTTCCTTGATGGCCTCGATTTCGCGATGAACCGAAAGATGCGGATATGGGTCAGCCATTGGCTTTCTCCTGATCGGCGATCAATTGATGCCATTCGCGATATCCAACGCGCTTGTCGAGGAACCGTTCGGGCATGCTGTCGAGCCGAAAGTGTTCTTCGGCCGTGGCGATGCAGGCCAACACATCCGCGATCTCGCGTTGCATCTCGATCCGGTTGCTGCGCCGGCTCTCGGGATCGGCTTCATCGATCCCCTGTATGACGCAGCGCGTGGCTCGGATCGCCAGCTCGTTGCACTCCTCGGCCAGCTTGCCGAGCACTGCAAGGTGTAAGCGGTCCTGCTCGGGAAGCCAGGGGGAGATTTGTCTTCCGGGCATCACGCGACCCTTGCGAAATAGAGATAGCTGTCGAGCGCCTCAATACCTCGCTGCAACACCTTGTCCCACGGCATGAACCGTATGGACTGCGTGTAGGGCGGTGCCGGGCAGACGATGCCCTTGGGATTGTCCACAACGTCGCGCACCTCCGTCGCCCGGGCGCGCATGTCGGCCTCGTGGACGCGTTTGCTCGTTTCATGGCTCGGCGTCGGCAGGTCGAGGCACTTGTAGATCAATAGCATGTATTGTCGCTCGATGGCCGGAATGTCGGCCCCGAGGCGCATCAGCAACAGTTTTGTCGGTGAGACGATGTCCGAACCGAGCAGAGCTTCGGGCAAATCATGCAAGAGGCCGTAGATTTTGTCGCCTGGTTCATCCAGGTTGGCTGCAACAAGCAGGGAATGCTGCAGCACCGAGTAAGGGTACTGAACATTGCCGCCCCAGCGCGAGAGCATGGCCAGATGGTGCAAGAGCCCGCGCGGGTCGATCATCTCGGCAGTCGGTGCCTGCGGATCGAAAACCGAACCGCCAGCTATGTTGACGATACAGCTCATTGCCGCACCCGCTTAGTTTTGAGAACGATGGCATCCTCATTGCCCGGCTGTGCCTTGGCGCGCGCCTGGGCGTCCTTTGGCGACTTGGCCGTCACGTCGACGGATACGGGCATCATGGCGGTGCCGCGCTGGGCCGAGAGGTGGACGCGGAAGGTGGTAAGGGGTTGATCCATGGTTCAAGCCCTCCGCGCGGCGCGGGGCGCCGACTGGAGGCGAACGCGAAGCCGCTTGCGCAGGCCTTCGGGCACGCCCTCGATGATCGTGCGCATCTGGTCGCGATTGCCCCGCCAGGCAAAGGCGCGATTGTAGGTCAGGGTCTGCCCAGCCTCGTGCAGCCATTGTTCGCCATCGGCTGTCAGCATGAATTGTGGGCGCGCCGTGTCGGTTTCTATGGAGGCACGCTTCGCCGGCCGGCGACCGGAAAGATTGAGCGCGGTCATGGCCGGAAGCCCTCTGTCGCGCAGGCCCACACAAAGCCGGTGATGGCCATGGCGAGCGCTGCGGTCTGAATGAGTGCGATCATGCCGCCACCCTTTTGCGCTGTGCGGCAGGATCCTGATCGGCCGGTCGGCCCCGGAAATAGTCGAGGGCACTTTCCGCGACAGCACATTCAGCCAATTCGGCGATGTTGCGGCCCAGCTCGGCGGCGATGGCTTCCATGCGCGCCTCGGTGTCGTCGGGCAGGTGAATGGTGAGAATGCGGCTCATTGGGCACCTCCCGCATGCGCAAAGGCATCGGCGGCCGAGGCGATGGCGTCGGGCAGGATGTCGTCGAGTTCGGGCTTGGTGAAACTGCGCGATTGCAGCGCGGCGCAGATTTCCTGTGTGGATGGAACGAGGTTCCCGATCAGACGGGCGGCTTCCTTGATCCGCTCGGGGCGGTCATAGGAATAGCGGTCCCGGCGGCGCACGATCTGCGTGCCGGCAATTTCCTGCGCGCTGGGCCCGTGGGTTTCTACCTCGAAGGGCGTCCAGCCACGCTGGCGCAGACGGTCGCCCGTCGCGTCGCCTTCGGCGGCCAGGTCGACAAGATCGTCGGCCATCCGCTCGGCTATGGTCTTTTGGGGTTTGGGATTGGTCCGGACCTGTCCGGCCAGTGGTGTGTGCAACATGTCGCCTCCAGTGGTGAAACTGGAGGAAGTATGAGAAACTCATAAAATGATGTCAATCGAAATTACGAGTTAGCCATATTTTCACGCTCAAAGCTGAACTTCCGTAATCTCGGTACGGAGGCGTTTGGCGCGCCAGGGAGGGACGATACTATCGATGTGAGCCGCCCACTGAACCTTCTGATCGCGAAGGATGGGGCCATTGATACTCTCCAAGTCGTACAGCCCACGATCTGACCCTCGCAACAGGCGCTTGAGGAGAACCGAACCGTCTTCCAACCCGACGATAACTATCATGCCGAGCATATCGTCGGTCGGTGCAGAGTGCGTTTCGCTGTAGAATATCAGCGCGCCATCAGCAAGAAAGCCCATTGAATAGCCTTCGATTTCCACGGCCACGGATTCGGTGTCAGCTCCCTCTGGCAACAGAACCGCACCGAGGCCGCCGTCGCTTTCTGCATACATAATTCGACCGTCGGTTGATGCGCCGGCACGGCCGACGATTGTCGCGGTTCTCGGACTGGAGCCCAGCATTGTACCCCTGCCGCTCATAAGCCATTCATACGAAACCTTGAAACGGCGAGCATATATTTCGCCGGTAGGCGCGCGGAAACCGGACTGCCCGTTTTCGTGCCCGGCATAGGTCGGGTACGAAATGCCGAGGGCCTCCGCTGCGTCCTTGGCGGTTGCAAAGCCTGCGTGCCGGCGAGCGGCTTGAAGTCGTTCGTGTAGATCCATCATGGCTGTGAGTTTGCCATAATCGAATATGAGAAACTCATTGACAGCATGATATGACTTTCTCATATTGCACGTCATGACCCAGCCTCTCGACGTACTGCAATTGCGAATGAATCTAGGTGAAAGCCAAGAAGCTTTTGCCGCTCGATTCTACGTTTCTCAGAGCGCGGTAAGTCTCTGGGAAAAGAATGGCCCTCCGACGCGCGGACCAATCCGTCGGATGCTGGATGAGCTGCGGATGCAGGCAACCGACACCAAGGGCATCCCGTCTGAGGCCGCCCAATGACCCGCCCGATGTCACGCCGCTTCGCAGATGCCTTTTGCGCTTTTGTTCATGGCCATTCACGCCGGGATCTCGACCGAACCAAAATAGCCAGGGTTCGATGCCTGACACTGCGGGGGATTGCCCGGCGCAAGGCAAGAGAGGCGCGGTGGCGCGAGTTTGGCCTAGACGACCTGCCGATGTATCGGGAGTTTTCATCGCAAGCGCTTGAAAATCGACTGGGCGAGATGGCGAAGTCGGTCAACGGTCCGATCTACGCCGCTCTGGTGCGCCAGGTCGAAATCGACCGAGGCAGCCTCCACCTCGCGCGAAAAGACCTTTGGATCAGGGATGAAGTTTCTCGCGCTGGTCTCGATGGATGCCATTACGACTTTGAACCGTCGTCTGTCGGTGGCGGCAAATTGTACGGCAAGCTCTATGAAGGCCTGCTCAATTGCGGCCCGCTGCATCTTTTCGATCACCAGATCAGTTTCGGCGCTGGGTATTGGCATTCGGTTTTCTCCAGACTGAAAGCCGCTATCAGAACGGCTATCGGGCGGTGTGCGCAATGACGTCGTCGTTCCATAGCCCCACAATCGCCTCAATTATTCACGACTCCGTGAACACCCCGGTTGCGGCGGACCTCCCCGTTGCGGGGTCGGGCCGGTCTGCATCATTGAGCCCCCAATCTCAACAGGCCGGTCCGTTTCCGGAGGCAATTGCTCTTGCCCCGAGGGCAGGGGGGAACCGTTTCCCTCTGCCCGCCGGACAGCAAACATGGCAACGCCGCGGCTGTCATGGTGACGGCACTGGGCCGGTGGCACCATGAGCCCGGCCCGCCATCTCCCCAAACGCGATTACGACGCGCTCAAAGCGGCGTTCCGCGCCCTCGTGCAGCTTGTGGGCGGCACGCGGGCTGCCGAGCGGATCACCCGCGTTTCCCATCAGCAGATCGATCGCTACGGCTCCACCCACACCGATTTCGTCGACGTGTTCGCCCCCATGGACGTGGTGGCGGACCTTGAAGCCGAATGTGGCCAGCAGGTCGTCACCCGCAAACTGGCCGAGATGGCCGATCACGTCCTGATCCCGCTTCCTGCCGTCACCGGATCATCGGCGCGGATCGACGTCATCACGGCGCGCACCGTCCAGAGTTTCGGGCAAATGCTGACCGAGTTGGGCGAGGCTCGCGCCGACGGTCAGATCGACGCCGAAGAGGCCCGCAAGCTCGATCCGCAGTTTTCAGAGCTGATTACCAAGCTGGTCAAGATGCGCCGCGAGGTGGCGCAGATGGCCGAAGGCGAGGATTTGCCATGAGCCGTGTCCTTCCTCTCCGCGCCAATTCGAACCCGATGCTGGCCCGTGGCAAATACGAACCGTCCGGCCAGCACGAGCTGGAAATCGATTTGGGGATGAGTGGCGTTCTGACACTGCCCGCCGACCAGGTGCAGCGCGTCAAGCGCGCCATCGAGGCCTTCGAAACCGAGGGCATGCGCATCGACGGCCATTCGAACCTGACCAACCGCGTCACGCGCATGCTGGGGGAATTCTGATGCTCGAATATCACCCCATCGCCAATCTGTTTCCGCTCATCGAGGGCGAGGATTTTTCCCGGCTCGTCGCCGACATCAACGAACACGGCTTGCAGGAAAAGATCGTGCTGCGCGAGGGCAAGATCCTCGACGGGCGCAACCGATATCGGGCGCTGGTATCGCTGGATCGGTTCGACCAGTTCCGCGACACGATCGATTTCGACCATCTCGCCTTCACCCACGCGGCGCCCCGGGATCCTCTGGTCTGGGTGCTGTCGAAGAATCTGCACCGGCGTCACCTTTCGGAAAGCCAGCGCGCCATGGTGGCGGCCAAACTGGCCACGCTGGAACCGGGGCGGCCGTCGCTCTGGAAAAAACCGGCAGATTTGCCGGATTCTTCCCACGTGGAACAAGACGTCGAACAGCAACCCCCCACGCCCGGCCTCACCCAGGCCGAAGCGGCCGATACCATGCACGTTTCCGAGCGTTCGGTGCGTTCGGCCCGCAAGGTGATCGAGCAGGGCGATGATGATCTTGTGGCAGCGGTCGAGCGCGGCGAGATTGCGGTCTCGAAAGCCGAAGGGCTGGCCGGGCTGCCCAAGGATCAGCAGAAAGAGCTGATCCGTTCTGCTGATCCTGCCGCGCTCTATGCCATCATCAAGGAAAACAAGGCTCAAAAGTCTGCCGAGAAAAAGCAGCGCCGCGAGGTTCGCGAGGCCGAGTTGGCCGGGCGTCAGAGGGCGCTGCCCGAAAAGCGCTATGGCGTGATCTATGCCGACCCGGAATGGAAATTCGAACCCTACAGCCGGGAAACCGGCATGGACCGGGCGGCTGACAATCACTATCCGACCTCGGAGCTGGCCGATATCAAGGCGCGCGACGTCGCGGCGATCGCCGCCGATGATTGCGTGCTGTTCCTCTGGGCAACGGCGCCCATGCTGCCCCAGGCGCTCGAGGTCATGGCGGCCTGGGGCTTTACGTACAAATCCCACACAATCTGGCGCAAGGCGGATGACGACGGTCTGATGCTGGGCACCGGTTACTGGTTCCGCAACGGCCACGAGCTGTTGCTGGTCGGCACGCGCGGCAAGGCGGTTGCGCCGGCCATGGGCGAGCAGTTCCCCTCGGTCATCGATCACCCGGCCCTGCGCCATTCGGAAAAGCCGGGCCGCTTTGCCGAGCTGATCGAAGCCTATTTCCCGAATCTGCCGAAAATCGAACTCAATGCCCGCGCCACACGGCCAGGCTGGGATGCATGGGGGCTGGAAGCTCCTGAACAGGAAACAGAATCGGAAGCCGCGCATGACGGCTCCTCCTCGGGGATAGAAGCGCGCCCCGCCGATGAAAGCGCCTCGCCGGAGGCGGATGCTCTCAAACCCGCCTCCGGCCCCACCGATATCAACGTCGTCATTACCGAAGGCTACGCACGCGACGCCTCGATCACCGAATTGATGGCGCTGACCGGGCTCGGCCGCAGCGCGGTAAAAATGCGCGCCAAACGGCTTGGCCTGTCCGATCCCGAACGCCAGCGCCAAGCGGCACGGCAGAACATGAACAAACTCAATGCAGAACGGGGAGGGGCAGCGTGAAGCTCTTCATCGATAGTTTTGCCGGTGGCGGCGGCGCCGCAGACCCCAATCTGAGCGGTTCCGGATTATCCAGGCGGCTCCATTTGTGCGGCGAAGGGGGTACCGTTGACCATGAAGTTGCTGACGTCGCTGTCTTCAACCCGGATGACCATGGAGTCGTCGGTTATCGAAGAGTGCGCGAACGTTTGAAACTTGACGCTGCAGCCGTCCAAATTGCAACCAATAAAGCTGAGGTGACCGTTCAGGGCGATTTGAAAGATCGTGCCTCGGAAATCACACCTTACAAATGTGACGTTTCTCAGGACGCCCGTGAGAAAGATATGGGAGAAGTCGCAGCCTTCCATGGTCATTTTCTGCAAGATGACGCCTTGGATTCCATACAGACCGGGGTATGCCGGGTGGAGAGTCGGCGGCCATGGGCGCCTGACTTCCCCTCGGATGAGTCCAACATAGTTCATCGCTTCGACGTGGGTTGCCGATACATTCCCTGTTCGGAGCGTAAACGGCTCGCCCACATCCACCGCCTCGGACCATTCACTCCAAATCGACTTGTAGTTATCAAAGAGGTAGGAGCGAAGGACTACAAGGAAGGGCTGATAGAAGCGGTCGGGCTTCGTAATGGCGCAAGATGCCAGCACTGTCAGTCCGGCAGACTGCACATGCCCCTTGTCGGATCCCAGCATTTCGGAACCCTTGTAAAAGCTTTCCGTGAGTCGACTTTCTTCAGCCAATCGGCGAGTTCGATCAGCATTCCACGTTCGCTGATAAAGCAGCCATCCGCCAATGACGGCAACCGCAAGTGTCAGTCCGTCCTTCAGAACGGCGTAGCCCTCGGTGTCCACGGCGAAAAAACTGGCGTCATTGCGCTGCATAACAAACTGCATGCCGAGCAGAGTGATCAGCAAAATCAGCCCCAGCAGCAATACGGCAATCTGGCCCGTTTTCCCTTCGTCCTCCGAACGTCTCAATGTCATCCCATCCCCCGCGCCATCAATCACGCAAAACTCCGACAGACGGAGCATCTCGTCAATGCCGGCGTTATGATGACCGCCTGCGACCGCTCCGGGTTACCCGAGGGTCACGTGTACGGCAATGGGGAGATCCGCCATGCGTGAGGCGACTGTCCCCGTGCGCCTGCGCCTTTCCCGCGACAAGGGCTTTGATCTTCAAGCCCATTCCCTTGCCATAAACGGGCTGCTCGCCGTTAACTGTGCGCGACCATCCAAGTGGGGAAATCCCTATCGCGTCGATGCTTTTGGCACCCCATGGGCACGTCTGACCGATCGCGGAGAGCAGCACGCCGCTTGTGTGGTCCATTATCGCCGAATGGCCGAAAAGGGATTTGTCACAGTTCCCTACACTCGAATGCAGAGGCCGGATCGCGGTGGCGACGCCTATTCTTTTGGCGCTCATTCTGTTGTCGATGTCGCGCCGATCTACCTGCGTGGCAGGAATCTCGCCTGCTGGTGCGATCCCGAGATCGCTTGCCATTGTGACGTGCTGCTGGAGTTCGCAAATTGACCCTCCCGCCGCATCTTGAAGCCCTCAAGAACGAAGCGCTGCGCACAACCTGCGAAAGCTGGGCGATCCGCAATCGCTGGTATCTCTCGCCCGGCATTGAGCGCGTCGGGCCATGCCCGAAATGCGGCCACGACCCAAAGAAGGGGGAGCGCGGCTCGGACCGGTTTTCGATCAACACGCAAAAGAACGTCTTCAACTGCCGCCGCTGCGGCATCAAGGGCGAGGGCGTCATCAGCCTGGTCATGGAAGTCCGCGGTGTCGAGTTTGTCCCCGCCTGTGAGATCATCACCGGGCGGACGGCCGAGGAACCCGTCGATCCCGCACGCGCGGCGCAGCTCGCCAGAGAGGCAGAGCAGCAAAAGAAAAAACAGGTAGATATCGCCGAGCAGAAGCGCCGGCAGGCGATCAGGGCGGGGCGCAAGGTCTGGGACAGCACGCAAAAGGTCATTTGGCAGCCCGACTATGAGATTTTCGCGTATTTCATGGTGCGCGGCCTCGATGTCCGGCCCTTCCTCGCGCGCTTTCCCGATGCCCTGGCCTGCCTGCGGTATGCGCCGATGCTCAACTGGGCTGAACAGCGCTCCGATGGCACCTATGAGGTGATCGCCAAGGCCCCTGCACTGGTCGCGGGAATACAGGATCCGGACGGGGCATTCTGCGGGGCCCACCGGACATGGATCGATCTGTCCCAGCCAAAGGGGCGCTTGATCCTGCCTGACGGGCCGGGCGGTAAGAAACGCGATACCAAGAAGGTTCTGGGCACGCAAAAGCGGGGCGCCATCCGGCTTTATACCCCGCCCAACCCGCGCCGTCTGGTCGGGGGCGAGGGCATCGAAACCACGCTGTCGGTCATGCTCTACGGCTTTGAGCCCGACACCGCCTATTGGGCGATCGTCAATTCGGGGAACATGGGCGGCCGGGCCCTGCGCTTGGAAAGCCGCAAAATTGTCCATGACGAACCAGACATGGCCGACGACGAGGCGTTCGTGCCGCCCGAGTGGTGCGAGGAGCTGTTCTATCTCGACGATGGCGATGGCCCGGCTTCGAAACTGAAAGAAAAGCTCACGCGGGGACTGCGGCGCGCCAGGCGCCTGCGCCCCGGGCTCAAGGGCTTCATCGTCCCCGCACCGGGGCAAGGTCAGGATTTCAACGACGCGGCAATGGCCATGGCTGCCGAAATCGGCTCCGGCCGGGGATCGGACGGCGGCTCGAACGGGGCAGGGATTTGAGGGACAAGAATATCATCAAGGGCCAGCTCGAACGGGCCGAACCGGTGCAAGATGAGGGGTTCGGCCTCTATGGCAACGCGGCCAATGACCAGCGGGCTGACGAAAACCGCGTCGCGCCCGCCGCAGATTGGGACGAGGGCGGCATCCCTGCCGATTACGATGTTGACTGGTCCAAAGTTCGACGCTGCGCCGAATATGACCAGAACGACCGCGACAATGCCCGGCGCCTAATCGAATGGTTTGGCGAAAACCTTGTTTACATTTCGGGCATGGGCTGGCTGACCTGGCGCGGGACTCATTGGGAACGTGACGAGGCCGATTTGCGCGCCCGTTTTCTCGCCCAGGAGGTGGTCGACAAGATCAAGCTCGAGCCGTTCTACATTCGGCTCGACAGCCGCAAACAGGGTATCGTTGACGCAGCAAAATCTTATCGCGAATTGCCCGATGACGAACGAACTCCGGAAATGAAGGCGGCGATCGGGCGGGCGGATAAGATCTTGTCTGGGCTCTATAACAGCAGGTCGAAGCGGAAGATGTTCGCCGTTTCCTCTGGCAATGCCGGAAAGACCAAGGCCATGCTCGATCAGGCGGCGTCGCTCAAGGCGATTGATCAAGACCTGCTCGATGCCAATCGTATGCAGTTCAACGTCTTGAACGGCACGCTTGAATTTATGCGCGAGGAAGATTCCGAGTCCGATCCCGACGATCCTCGCTTCATCGCCAATGTGATTTTCCGGCCCCACAATCGCGACGACATGATTACAAAGCTGGCCGACGTGGCCTATGACCCGGCGGCCGATTGCCCGTTTTTTCGCGAGCAGTTTCTCGAAAAGGTCCAACCAGAAAAGGCCATGCGGCTTTTCCTGCAGGTGTTTCAGGCCTTTTCGATCCTCATCGGCGGCAATGACGAGCAACGCCTGGCCTTCCACTATGGCACCGGAGCCAATGGCAAGTCAGCGTTCATCGAACTGTTCGGACGGATCGCCGGTACTTACCGCACGGTCGTTTCTCCCGAAACCATCACCGGGGAGGGGCAAAGGCAGGGTCAACAGGCGAGCCCTGACATTGCACGGCTGTTCAACACACGGTTCGTAACGGTCGAGGAGCTGCCCAAAAACGCACCGCTCAAGGATGACCTCATAAAGGCCGTTTCCGGCGGCACGAAGATGACAGCGCGGTTCCTGATGCAGAACATTTTTGAGTTCGAGCCGATGTTCACGGCCTCGCTGACCGGAAACACAAAGCCCAATGTGGGCACAGATTACGGTATATGGCGGCGTGTTCTTCTAGTGCTTTGGGGTGTCACAATCCCCGAGGAGGAAAGGATCTCGCCAAGCGAGTTGCGCCGGCGGCTCGATGCGGAGCGGTCGGGCATCCTCAACTGGTTGATTGAAGGCATCCGTATGTATTTGGAGCAGGGCCTTTCGCCCTTTATCCCGCCCCAGGTGACAGCGTTTACCGAGGACTACCGCATGGAGCGGGACAACGTTTCGGTGTTTGCGGAGAACTTCATCATTCCCCATCCCGGCGGGTCGATTCAGGCCGGACCGCTCCATGAGACCTACGTCAAATGGTGCGAACTCAACGGCCTTACGCACGCCAAGCTGCGCTCATTCGGGGATCGACTGGGAGAACTGGGCTATCGAAAAGACAAAGGGCGCGTCTACACCTATCTCGATGTCCGCCTTGGTGATGTGCCCTCGAAATTCGATCCCCAAGACAGGCCGGCCGACCGTTCAGGCGATCCCGGAAGGGAGCGTGACAGGTGACAGCTCTATTTCGGCTCATCAGCTGCGGATTTGAGTTCGAGCCAAAGCTCACGAGTGTCAGCCAGAAGATTGGCGGACTCCTCCGCATCGGCGTGGTCGCCGAGTTCGGCAAGATCTCCGCTCATCGATTGCAATCGGTTGCCGAGCCCAAACAGGCGTTCAGCGAGTGCGGTCGCAGCACGAGGCTCGGTCCCAGCCTCAAGCGCATGATTTGCCTCGTCTATGGCAGCGCGCGCATCTTCAAAAAGCTGCGGGGCCAGCGGATAGCTGCGCTTTGCCCGTTCTCGCCTACGGAGGTCTGTGAGGGATCGGTACTGGCTGGCCGTCCCGTAAAGAAACGCCAAACCTTCGAATTTGGCGTGGTCCTGCGTTTCGTAAACATCGGAAAAGCAGGGGGCCTCGTCATCGGCCGTCAGCGCAAGACAGTACTTCCAACCTCCGTCTCGAGGGAAAACTGTAAGCCGGCGCTGACCGGAAAAGTGCACGAGGTTTCCGTTCGCGGTCGTCGTCCACCCTTTTCGACCAGCAGCGCGCGTCGCCGCGGTCCAGACGCCGATCAGAATCCCAACTACGAACAAAAAACCTATGATTTCCATCGCATTCCCCCGCCAAGGCCGCCATCCAAGCAGCAAGCGGCTTGCGAGTCGAGATGAGCGATCGCCCAAAGGCCGTTGAAGCCTAGCGCCGCGCCCCGCACCCCCTCCGACACGACAGAACTCGGAAGTCGCAACCCTCGCCCCGCCTGACGGCGGGCGACACGAGGGTTGCGAGGTTTTTTCGAGGTTTGGATGCCACCGTCGCGATCCAAAAACAAGCTATATTTCAGTTACTTAATGGAAACAATGCGAGGGTGCGAGGGTCGGGCACTGCTATAATGCGCAAGCAGGGGTTGGGGGTGGTTTCCTGCACGAGAAGAATTAATCGACGCTTATGTAGCGGCAACACCCTCGCTAACCTCGCAACCCTCACAGGTGTTTGTTTTCTTTATCTAATTTATCTTCGAGATTTGAAATCAACCCTCGCTAAACCTCGCAGAGGACAATATGGCCAAAGCCAAGGAAACGATGGATGTGGAACGGCTGGTGACCTGGGCTTTGCTCGATCAGGGGCTGGGCTGGTCCTCGGGCCAAAGTTCGGGCGGCAATTTGATGACGCTGGGAACGCGGGTCGATACGTCCGGGTTTTCGACGCCTTCGATATCGCTGCAAAGTGACGATGACGCCCTGATCGTTCGGGGCGCCATCGATGCGATGGCATCCGATGTCGCCGAACTCATCATTCGATACGGGCGGATCGGCCAGCGGCCTGACTGGTGCGAGGAGGGCGAGGGCGAATTCGTGCAAAAGCGATCGGCGAACGGGAAACCGGCGTGGATTTACGAAAAGCCCGGCGATCGGCGTTCGCCCAAGAAAGCGGTCATGGAATTTGTTGGCTGGCGCAAGGAACAGGTCGATTTCTTCCGCGCCACCTATCGATTGTGGTGGGTGGGGCTGGCCGATCTGGCCCTGGCGATCAACGCCGAGATGCAAACCCATGAAGCGATCGGACCAAAAGCCCCGTTTGAACCGTGGCTCAAGGAAAAACCGGTTATCCACACACCCGATGGGCCACTGGAAAACACCAGGCGCCATATGGCGCGCGGCAGCCGGGAATATGTCGAAATCGATGGAAAAATGATCCGGCGGTTCTGACAGTTATCGAGAGGGATTGACTGTCACTTGGAATTTGACAATGTTCGGGACAACAGATTAGGACTGATTCCGACCCGCCAGCGAAAGCCCGGCGGGTTTTGTCGTTTAGGGGTTCACTATGCAATCCATCGAGATCAGCTGGCGCAATCTCGAAAACCTTCTGCAATTCCAGCGCGCTTTGCGCATGGTCGGAAGCCAGTTCGAATTTTCGAATGCGGCACGGCGTGCGGTCAATCGCACTGGGGATATGGCGCGGACGCAGGTCGTGCGTGCCTTGGCCCGCCAAACCGGGCTGCAACAAAAGATTGTGCGCAAGGCGGTAAAGCCTCAACGGGCCAATTTTGACCGTATCGCCTATGTGATGCATGCGCAGGGCGGGGATATCTCGCTCAAATATTTCAAGGCACGCGAGACGCGTAAGGGTGTGAGCGCCGCGCCATTTGGCAAGCGTTCGGTGTTCGCATCGAGCTTCATGCGGGGCGGGCGTTTCCCCAACCGGGTTGTGGTTCCGCGCTTTCATGGACATGTGTTCCAACGCGATGGAAGTGAGCGCACGCCGGTCACCAAGCTCAAGTCCGGTGTCGTCATCCCGGCCGAGATGGTGCAGGGCGAAACGGCCAAGGCATTCGAGACGACAGTGCGCGATGTCCTCCCGCGCCGGTTCGCTCATGAGATCAATCGGCTGACCGGCGGCGCATTCGCCTGATCGGCTCCGATCTGTCCTCGATGGACGCGGGATTGGGGTGGCGGTCGGCCTGCAACACTTTTAGGGACCGTATTTTCCGTTCCCAGCCTGCGGTGCGGAAGCGGCCCGGGTTTCTGTCAGTTTTTTAGGTGCGAGCGAACGGTTGTCAGGGTTGTCAGAATGGCTACTGGCGTTGACAGCACGGTTGTCATGTACAGCCCGGGAGAGATTGCCGCGCGGGACCGAGTGTCCAAACAGGCGGTGAGCAAGACGCTCTCAAAGCTCTTGCGCGATCACGACGATATCCCGGTCGAGAGGGACGCGCGGAACCGGGTCATCAAGGTGAGCCTGGCGCACTACGATCATCATCGGGGCTTCTTTGGGAACGCGGCCCAGGCGCAGGCACCGAAAGACAAAGACGAGGGTGGGGGAGAGCCGTTCCGTCAAAGGGATTCCCGCGATGAAGCCCTGCGGCAACAGGCATGGCTCAACCTGCAGCGCGAGAAGCTGCGGCATGCCGAAGAGCAGGGGAACCTCGTGCGGGCCGACAAGCTGGCCGATGCGCTGGCGCAGGCCGGTCGGACGATCCAGAGCGAGGTCAACCGGTTGCAGAACAGGTCCGACGATATCGCGCTGGCGGTTTCCAAGGAGGGGACGAGCGGGGCGCGCATGGAACTGCGCAAGATCGCCCAGGAGATAAACACGCGGATCGCCGATGCGCTGGCGGCGATTGCCGAGGCATCGCCCGAAACCGACGAGGTCATCGCGGGGGCGGACGAATGAACTTTCATCCCGGCGCGGCCCGATTGGTTGCCGAACAGCTTAGCGCCGCGACGCGGCCCGTGCCACCGACACCGTTTCGGGAGTGGCTTCCGGCCAACATCGTTCTGGTCGACGGGCCAAAGAAGGGGGAATTCTGGAGCGAGCACGACGCTCCGTATCTCGGCCCCATCGCCGAAGTCCTCGATGTCGATCATCCGGCCAATCTGGTTTCGATCCGCAAGTCACAACAGACGGGCGTGTCGATCCTTGCCCTGGCCTGGTCGCTCTACCTGGCCGAGACGGCGCCCGACAATATCTTGTACGCGGTGCCCGGCATAGACGCGCTGCAGGACGTCAACGGCAAGAAGCTACAGCCGATGATCGACGCCTGGCAGCGTGAATCGAAAAAGCGGATCATCCTGCCCAACGTCTCGCGATCGGGAAGCGGGTCGACGACGTATGAAAAGCGGTTTGCGGGTGGCTCGTTGAGCCTTGCCAATACCAATTCGGTCATGGACCTCTCGGGCGATACCGCACGCTACGGTGTCAAAGACGAGGTGTCCAAATGGGGCAACAGCCCAAATGGTGATGATCCCGAGGTGCTGTTTTTCGGGCGCTTCACGGCGTTTCGCCGGCTGAAGCTCTGGAAGATACTGGAGCTTTCGACGCCGGAACTTGATAGCGGCGATCCCATGGGGGACGAGCCGGGCCATTGCCGGATCGATCGGAGCTTCCGGCGCAGCGACCAGCGGTTCTGGTTCATTGATTGTCCGGAGTGTCAAACGCCGTTTTTTCAAAGCGTGGATGGGTTCGTTCTCGATCGCGCCCATCCGCACAAGAGCAGCTATGAGTGCCCGAACTGTTCGCACCACATCAGCGAAATGGAGCGGGTGCCCGCTGTTCGGGCTGGTGATTTTATTCCGACCGCTGACGGTGAAGGTCGGCATCCGGGTTTTCACGTAGATGCCTTCGTCTCGCTGATGATGAGCTACGAGGCGATTGCAGAGGACTGGCTGGAACAGCAGAAACACGGCGAGGAAGGGGCCAAAAACTTCACCAACCTTGTTGGTGGCCTTCCATACGCCATGAAGGGCGACGCACCGGACCACAAGCGGCTCTATGAGCGGCGTGAAACCTACCCACAAGAAATCGTGCCGGCCCCTGGTCTGATCTTCGTGGCCGGCGCTGACGTCCACCACGACAATATCATGGTCGAGGCCGTGGCCTTTGCCGAGGATCGCCAGAGCTGGTCGGTGACGATCGCCTATCTCGACGGCCCGACTGACAATATCAACGCCGGGGCATGGCTCAAACTCGATACCTTCTTGAACAAGGCATTCAAAGACGCCTACGGCCACGACCGTCGCATCGAGGCGATGGCCGTGGACTCCGGCGACGGGCTGCGCGCCAATCAGGTTTATAGCTGGTGCGCTACCCGGGCCTCGGCCTATGCGATCAAGGGAATGCAGGGGCGAGGCGTGCCTGCCATTGGCACGCCCTCGAAGGTTTCGATCAAGAAAAACGGAAAGAGGGTTCGTATCGGTAGTGCCAAGGTTTGGCCGGTTGGCACCTGGGCGCTCAAGGGCGAACTCATGTCGAACCTGCATAAGCTCGGCGTGCATTCAGGCGAGCCGGCCGATCCACCGGGGTTCTGCCATTTTGGCCAGTTCCATGATGAGGCTTATTTCAAGCAGGTCACGGCAGAATATTTCGAGCGGAAGCTGGTCAAGGGAAAGCTGCGCGAGGGCTGGGAAAAGGTTCGCCGTGACAATCACTGGCTCGACGTCCGCGTTTACGCCATGGCCATGGCGGAGCTGCTGGGCATGTCGAAGCTGACCAGAGATGGCTGGGCCCAGTTGCGGGCCCGGATCGTGCCGAGCGAGCCGGTCGATCTTCTTTCTTCGCTCCCCGAGACCATCGCCGCCCAAAGTGCCGACATTACGCCGCCTGCACCTTCTAACGAGACTGTCGCCGAAAAGCGCAAGAAATGGAGACGGCGGTCATGAGGGTGCCGAGGGTCGGCCGGATGAAACCGGCAAATTTGCCGGTTTCTGCCACGACGCCGGCGGATGCCAAGCTTGCGCCCCAGCGGGCAAGTGCTGGGTATCTGCGCGATACCCGTTCAGGCGTATTCATGACCCGCCCGTCCGCCCTGCGGGAAAGTCGGGATGATATCAGGGTGGCCTGGCGCCGGTCGGCCGCCCTCGCTCTGGACATCATCCAGAATTCAGGTCGCCTGCGCGGCGCCGCCGACCAGGTGATCGCCGACACCGTGGGGAGCGAACTGACGCTCAACTACCAACCCGACCCTGTCGTCATGACGCGGTTGGGGTACGGCGAAAAGGAACGGGCAGACTGGATCAAGCTGGTCAAGCAACGCCATAAGCGTTGGGCCTGGAACCCTCGGGAATGCGATCTGCGCGGCAAGTTCACCGTGCCGCAAATGATCGATATCGGTCTGCGCTGGAACATGGCGTTCGGCGAGGTGTCTGGCGTCATCACCTATATGAGCCGTGCCAAACGTGCCCGGCTTGGGATTACGACGGGAACCAAGGTCTGCCTCGTGCCGCCGATGCGGCTGGTGCAGGACACGTCTTCGCTCGAGAGCCTGTTCCAGGGGGTCTATCACGACGAAGACGGTCGACCCACCGGATACCTCTTCGAGGAACGTGAGGCCGGGTTTGTCACAAAACGGCGCTGGCCGGCACGTGACGCGCGGGGTCGACCAATCGTCATGCACATCTTTGATCCCGTGGACGCGACGGATGTGCGCGGGATATCGGTAATGGCGGCGGCATTCCGCAAGCATATCCAGCATGAAATGCTCGACGATGCCACGCTGCAGACGGCGATCCTGCAAACCCTGTTTGCGGCCACCCTGACCAGTGGAGCGCCGACGGCCGAAGCCTTCGAAGCTATTGAAGCTATGCGCGAAGGCAATTCCGCCGACGGGAAGGCCGTTGCCGAGGATTTTTACGGGTTGATCGGCGCCCAGCTCGAGGCGGCGCGGGAGGGGACGGTTTCGTTTTCGGGTGATCCGCAGGTCAGTCACCTGGCGCCTGGTGAAAAACTCGAAATGCACGGCGCCAATACACCGGGCGGGCAGTACCAGCCGTTTTCCAATGCGTTGAGCCGGGACATGGCCCGCGCAATCGGGATTACGTATGGCGGCCTGACAATGGACCACCGGGGGTCAACCTATTCGAGCGTTCGGATGGAGAATTCCTCAATCTGGCCGGTCGTTGTGCGCCGACGGGAACGGATCGCCGCGCCGCAGGAACAGATGATCTTTGAAGCCTGGCTGGACGAGGAAATCGGAGAAGGCCGTATCCCTTTCAAGGGGGGATACCGGGCCTTCGCCGCCAACCGTGAGGCGCTCTATTGGGCGCAATGGCAGGGGCCGAGCAAGCCGACGGCTGACGATGGCAAGAGCGCCAAGGCCAGCACGGAAAGGCTGCAGAACGGGACATCGTCGATCGAAATCGAGACTGGCGATCTTGGCGTCGATCCGGACGAGCTGTTCGATCAGCGTGTGGCACTGCATCGGCGCTACGAGGCGGAAGGGATGCAGAGCCCATATGCTCCCCGCGGACGAGCAGGTGCGGGCGGATCGGATGAGCCCGATGATACCGACAACCGGCCGGAGAAGCGATCATGAGCAATATGGTGATGATCGGCGGGGTCGAGATCGATATCGAAAAGCCGTGCGACGTCCTGCGCGAACTCAAGAAGGCGCGGCTGGTCATAGGGACCGGCGGATCGGTTTCCATGACACGGTTCGATCAGGATGAGGTTCGCTTCACTGCCGCCAACAACGGTGAACTCCAGAACCTGATTGGCATCTATCAACGAGAATGCGACAGAGCGAACGGCAATTCGGCCGGGCGCGCGCGTCGTGTTCGCTGGACGCAGTAGGCCATCATGTCGCTCGATCGCATCAATGCTGCGCTGTTCGACCAGCCCCATCTTTATCATCCCGGCAAGGCCGAAACCTTTGTGCGGGTGTTCGGGCCACGGCTGACCGGAACCAACGTCACGATCGTTAATGGCGATGGTGGCGTCGATCACACCGCGTTTGCTGGCGGCCGGCCGTCGGCGGGTGTCCTGGGCGACCGACTCGGCCGGGCGTATGATCGCCACAGCGTAAGGCCGTTCGACATGATCGACGGGGTCGCCGTGATCCCCATCGAGGGCACGCTTGTGCAAAAGGGAAGCTGGATCGGGCAGTCGTCGGGGGAAACGTCCTATCAGGGGCTTCAAACCCAGATCGCCCGGGCTGGCCGCGACGAGGTCAAGGGCGCCGTGTTCGAAGTGGACAGTTTCGGCGGAATGGTCAATGGCGCATTCGAAACTGCCACAAGCATCCGGCAGCTTTCGGCCAGAAAGCCGACCATCGCCATCCTGACCGATTTTGCCTATTCGGCCGCGTATCTTCTGGCCAGCCAGTGCCGGCAGATCATCGTCCCGGAATTTGGCGGCGCGGGGTCAATCGGCGTCGTGACGCTGCACGCGGATTGGAGTGAAGCCCTTGAGAACGAGGGCATCAGGGTCACGATCATCCATGCCGGGAAACACAAGGTCGACGGCAACCCTTATGAGCCCTTGCCCGAGGCGGTTCGCGCCGAATGGCAGGCACGGGTCGAAGCCATAAGGGAGCGTTTTGCCGAGGTGGTGGGACAGGGGCGCGGCAAGCGGTATTCGAAAGCCGACGCGCTCAAGAGCGAAGCCAAATCCTACGAAGCCAGCGAAGCCGCGCGCCTCGGTCTGGTCGATGCGGTCGGCGATCCGCAGGAAGCGTTCGAAACCTTCATCACCGAAGTCAACCGGAGACCATAGCCATGGCCAATTCGATGCTGGCCGCAGTCCGCGACGCCGTCGCGGGCCCGGTCGAGATGTCCTCTGTCGAGGACGAACCGCGCGCCCCCGGCGGGCACGCACACTCGCAACCAGGAGGACATTCCATGAGCGAGAATGATGGCAAGCCCGCTGCCAAGAACGCGGGCATTTCTCAAGCCGAGCACGACGCGTCCGTGGAAAAGGCGCGTGGCGAGGGCCATGCGGCCGGCTCTGCGGAGGCCACGACCCGTCTGGGTGACGTTCTCGGGGCCGAGGGCATCAAGGGTGACGGGGGTCGGATGGCGGCGGCGCTCGACCTTGCGGTCAAGTCGCCCGCCATGGCGGCCGCCGATGTCTCGGCTTACGTCGTCGCCAATGTTGCCGCCAATGCGGGTGCGTCCGGGCAGGATCCTGCGACCTATGAGGCCGAACGGCTCAATGCTGCCGGTCTTGCTACGCCGCAGGAACGCCCTGGCGCCAAGAAGGCCAGCATCAACCGGAGCGAGATCTATTCGGCTCGCGCCAACCAGTCGAAGGGTTAGATCATGGACATCAAACACGAGGGTCCCCGCAATCTGGGTTTCGTCCTCTCGGAATCCAATCGCACGCGGTCGTATGAAACCGTCACCATCGCCGCCGGTTCGGGCAAACTCAAGCCCGGCACGGTGCTTGGAATAGTGACCGCCGATGAGACCTACACGATTTCTGCCAATGCCGAAGTGGTGGGGTCGGAAGGTGCGGAAACCGCCAAGGCGATCCTCGCCTATGGCGTGGATGCCACCGATGACGACGTTGAAGCGCTGGTTATGGCCCGCGATGGGGAAGTCAAGAAGCTCATGCTCGTTATCGATGACAGCGTCGATGACGACACCAAGATCGCGGCCAAGCATACCCAGCTCGCTGCGGTCGGCATAATCGTCCGGTAACGCCGGTCCATCTCACTTTCACTCACATCTGGAGAAACGTCGATGCCTGGAGCCGACATCTGGGATGGCGATGGCTTTACCATTGAAAGCCTCACCGCCGCCATTAACAAGGAAAGCTATCGCCCCGGTCAGGTCAGTGCGACCGGGATTTTCGAGGAGGACGGCGTCACCACCACGCGTGTCTCGATCGAGGAACGCGATGGCAAAATCTCGCTGGTCGAGCCGACACTGCGCGGCGGGGCCGGCGAAACCACCGACGATGATGATCGTCGCAAGATCCCGTTTGATATTGAACACTATCAGCGCGACGATTTCATCAAGGCCGACGAGGTGCAGAACGTCCGAGAGTTCGGTACCGAAGATCAGCTCGAAACGCTTCAAAGCCGGGTCGAAAAAAAGGCGATGAAACATGCCCGCGATCTGACCATGACGCTCGAACATCAGCGGGTCGGGGCCATCAAGGGCGTCGTGACGTCCAAATCGGGCAAGGTCCTGCACAATCTGTTCAGCCGGTTCGAAATCGCTGTGCCGGCCGCAGTCTCACTCGAGCTGGACGTCGAGTCCACTGTCGTCACCAAGTTGTTTCAGGATGTAACCTACAGCATCGAGGACGATCTCGACGAGCCTTACGACGGGCTGCACGTCTTCACAGGTCGTGGATTTCATCAGTCCCTGTGGCAGCACAAATCGGTGCGCGATACCTTCCTCTATCATGGCGGCGCCGCCGTCCTGCGGCAGGACGTCCCCGATGTTTTCACGTTCGGTGGGGCGACCTGGGAGCGGTACCGCACGGGGGCAAAAGCGACCGCCGATCTTGGTTCGCCCTACATCGCGGAAAACGAGGCGCGCGTGGTGCCCAAGGGTGTTCCCGAGCTGTTCATCACCCGCTTTGCTCCGGCGGACTACGAGGAAACGGTGAACACCGAGGGCCTGCCGTTCTATGCCAAGCAGTATTCGAGCCAGAACGGGAAGGGGCGGCATCTTGAAGTCCAGATGAACGCCATTTCCATCTGCACGCGGCCGAAGGCCCTGCGGCGCCTGACGCTGACCTGATCGCGGACACCCGCACCGATTTCTCGAAGGCCCGGTCCAGTACCGGGCCTTTCGTTTGAGGCGGTGGCATGTATGCCGTGCGACCACCTCAACCGAAAGGAACCAAACCAATGTCGAAGCCCAAGACAAAGAAAATCGCCTTTGCAGGCGGCGGTATCATTCCCAAGAGCATTTCGCTCACCGGCAAGGATCAGGTCGTTGCCGCCCACGCGCCAGTGGCTGTTCCGGTCGAGTATGCCGATCACCTGATCCATGAACGGGTCGCTTATGATCCTGATGGCAATGACGCGCCGAGCAAGCCGGCAAAGACCAATCAGTCTGCCGACAAGGCTGATGACATCGTCGCGGCAGCACAAGATAAGGCCAACGGCCTGATCGACGCGGCTGAAACGAGGGCCAAGGAGATCACCGAAGCCGCAGAGACCAAGGCGAGCGACACGGTCACAGCGGCCGAAGCCAGGGCCAAGGAAGTTACTGCCGACGCCGAGGCAAAAGCGGCCGAGATGCTCAATGTCGCCGAAGTCCAAGCGGCCGATATCGTCAACGCCGCTGAAGAGAAGGCCGAGAACGCCGGACAGAAGGACAGCTAAGCCGTGTCTGCCCGCTATCACACCCTGCGCGACCGCACAGTCGCCGCTGTCGATCGGGTGTTTGCCGAACCGATCCGGATCATCTGGAAGGACGATCGCGTGCCGGTGGACATCGAGGCCGTCTTGCGTACGGCCGCGCAGGTGGCGCAGTCCATGGCAGGAGGGCGCGGGCAGGCCTGGAACGTTGAAATCTCGGGCGCATCGGGCCTGCTGTATATCGACCGGGCCCGTTATCCGGAAATTCTTCCGAGCCGAGGGGATGAAATCAAGGCGCTGGCGCGCGGCGATGCCTATTTCGAAGTGTTGCGCACCGATACACGCAATCCGACGCGCCTGATCTGCCATCTTGCGGAAAGCGGGCGGGCCGGATCATGAGCCTTGTTCGCCTTGCCGCAAGGATCTCTGCAGTGCACGCGCTGGAAGGGTGCCTGTTCGAAGGCACCGAGGTGCTCGACAGCGAAATCGGCGCCATCGGTCTCGGCCCCGACGGATCGCTGGTCGCAGATTCGGAGAGCCGCTTTGTTGCGGTTTACACCAATGACGGCCAGGCCCTGATCGGCGAATACGAACCTCGAGCCCTCCATACCGGCGGCACCTGCGAGATCACCTTCGAAATGGGGATAACCGCCGCGATGCTGGTGCGCGATCCGGAGACGGAAAAGCAGCAGGTGATGGCCGGAGTGCCCGGCACCGACGCGGCATTTGAATTCTACCTCGACATGGTCGGCCGTCAGATCATGGACGCTCTTTCCGACCCTGCGAACGAATGGGCCGACGTTTGGCGGGCGTTGTGTCCGGTCGTCGTCAAGATCGAAAGGGTTCGAACCGACGATGCGCAAATGGTGCGGTTGGCAGGGCATCAGATCAAGTTGACCTGTCAGATTGTCGACGATCCAGTGCGTGGCATTGACCTCGAAGAGGGCGGAGCCTTCTGGCGGTTTCTCTTGGCGCTGGACGCGGTCGGCTCGGCCGAGACAGTAGCCCAGGCAAATCTGATCCGGGGCGCCCTGGGCGCGGCTCCCGTTGCCCGGTCGGTCGCGCGCGACAGAACGCTGGGGCTGACCGAGGCAGAAGCGGCAGCGCTTGGCGGCAATGATGTGTTCGATGACGCCGGTGCACCGGTCGAAACCGAAACGCTCGTTGTGGAGGTCGATGGCCTGGGTACGACAGAGGAGCAGTGATGCTGACCGATCTGCTGGCCATGAAGATTGATATTGAGCGCCTCAAACAGGCCTTTGGGGCTTCGCTCAAGGTGGGGCCAGTGGCCGCCGTCGATGCGCAGCGGGGGTATAGGATCAAGCTGGGTGAGGGGCCAGGTGGGCCTTTCCTATCGCCCTGGTATCCACACCCGGAATCGGGTGGAGACAATTCGAGCTGGATGCCGCTTTCGGTCGGGCAGATCGTGGGTATCGTCAATCCGAACGGCGACCCCCGGCAAGGCTTCCTGATCCGTGGGGGATTTTCCGATCAGCACCCGCCAATCGCCGACGATAGCCAGACAGTGCGGTTTGCGTTCGGGCCCCTGACCATTACCGCCGTCGACGGCGGCCTGACGGTGGACGCTTCGGCACCCGTGACGGTGAACGCGCCAAACGTGAACCTTGGCGGCTCCGGCGGCAAGCCGGTGGCGCGGGTCGGCGACATCGTTGAGGTGGGCGCAGGATCGTCCGCCGGACAATGGCCAATCGTATCCGGCAGTCCAGTGGTGACGGCGCAATAGATCGAGGACAGGACATGGACAAGAGGGATTACAGCGTCGCGGCGCATGTGAACCGGATCAACGGCCAGATCGTATCGCGCACCAGGCGCGTCAGCCTTTCCGATTCCGAGGCCCTTTATGAACGGGCGCTTGGTCGCGTCCAGCCCGTCGGGATGCCGAAGCGCAACCGCCGTCGCAAGGCGCCGACGAAATGAGCGGGATCGATCGTCGGACAGGCACCATAATCGACAATTTTGCCTCCGCCTGTCAGTCGGTTGAACTCATTTTTGCTACGCCGATTGGCGAACGCGTCATGCGGCGTCAGTTTGGCGGCGGCATCGTTGAGCTGCTGGGACGGCTCATGCGCCCCGACCTTTTTCCGGTGGTGATGATCCTGATCGCGGCGGCCATCGATGTCTGGGAGCCCCGCTTTCGCGTCCGATCGGTTCGGTTTACCGGCTCGGTGGACGCCGTCCGAGCCGGACAGGCGGGAATCGCCATCGAAGTTGACTGGCGGCCTGACGCCCATCGCGGCGATTTCACCATCGAGGGAACGCGGGCCATGATCTTGCGATATTCAGGCCGTCATTGGGTGACGACATGACATTGCCGTCCGAACTGGCCGGCCTGCCGGCACCGTCGATCGTCGAGGAAATCGGCTATGAAACGCGGCTGGGGATCCTGCGCGATCGCCTGGTAGCGCTGTTTGATGCGGCCGGGATCGACTATGATGTCGAAAACCTCGAGACGGACCCGGCGCAGATCCTGTTGCAGGTTTCGGCCTATCAGGACGTCTTGCTGCGCCAAAGGGTCAATGAGGCAATCCGGTCGACCTTTCTTGCCTATGCCGTTGGCGGCGATCTCGACGTTCTGGCACAATGGTATGACGTCTATCGCCTGGCAGGCGAGGATGACGACCGGCTGCGCCGGCGGGTCATTCTTGCCATACAGGGCCGCTCGCCGGGCGGGACGGAGGCGCGATACAGGGCAGTCGCTCTGGGCGCCGATGTTCGGGTACAGGATGCGGCGGTCTATACGGTCGGGCGAGACCCTACGGTGCGCGTGGCGGTGTTTTCAAACGAAGCAGGCGGCGTTGCCAGCCCTTCACTGCTTTCTGCAGTTGACGGGGCTTTGCAGGCACCCGACGTGCGGATGGTCAATGATTTGATTTTGGTTGCCAGTGCCGCGCAGCAGGTGGTGGATGTCGTCGCCGATATCTGGCTGTTGCCCCAGGCGCCCGAGAGCACCATCGCGGTGGCGCAGTCTGCCATGGCCGCTGCCTGGTCGGGACTGTCGCTGGGCCGGGATGTCACCATGAGCTGGCTGACGGCCATGTTGCAGGTCGATGGCGTGCAGCGGGTTGTCGTCACGGCACCCACCAGCGATGTCGTCATGCCGTTCGACCAGGCAGCCGGGCTGGGAACGATCACACTTAACAATCGCGGGAGAGCATTTTGACTTCGGCGCTCCTGCCGTCAGCTTCATCGCCATGGGAGCGCGTTCTTGCCGATGGCATGGAGCTCTCTGGCGCGCTGGGCGTAGCGATCAATGGTATCGTCGGCGCCAAGCTGCACCAGCCGACGGCGTCGATGCTGCCCTTTCTGGTCTGGGAATACGGGCTGGGCGAACTGACGCCTTATGTACCGGCCATCCATGAGCTAATTGATGAAGGTCTGATCTGGCAGCGGTTGCGCGGGACTGTTAGCGCCGTGGCGATCGGGTTGGGCTGGGTCGGATACACTGCCGATATCGAGGAGGCAACTAGTTCGCGGCGGTTCTGGAATTCGTTCCAGCTGCGATTCGACGCCCTGCCCATTTCGGATGTGCCCGACCTCGAGCGCATCGAAGCGATTACGCAGCTTTCAATTCCGCTGCGCTCGAAACTGCGCCGGGGAGTGCATCTTTACGATATCGAGGCCGCGCAGGGCGACCACACGGTGCTCGACGGTTCCTACCTCGATCACGAGAGCGGGATTACGGCCACACCCGGCGGCACGCTCTGGTCGTTCGGACGCGCCACGGAAATCGCCCATGCCCTGGGCAAGGCGGAACTCGACGCTGCCGGATTATGGATCGAACCCAATTGGGACGTGCCGCTCGATGCTTCGCCCGCATGGACCACAATCGAGACCGCTTGGACCGAAATTGCCACGCCTTGGGTGAGTGGGGGCGCCGAGGCGATACGAGAACGGGCAATCGTTGCATCCCTGATCGCTGGCGAGATGTTTCTGCGCCTCTATGACGAAACCGGCAATAAGATTGGACATCGCAAATGTCGCGTGGTGCGTCGCGTTTGGTCCGAGGCAGCCGGTGATTACAAGTTTGGCGGGGTGCGGTATGGCTGTCAGGCACTGGCCACCCGCGTCTATGTCGAGGCGATGACGCAGTTCCGCGATGCCGATGGTGTCGAGTGCGAGACTGTCGCGCTCGTCGTCGGGGGCATGCGCAGGGCGAGCGTAAAGCCCGGACGGCTCTGGTTGGCCCCGGACGAGATCGAGGGCGGCTTTGAGCTGGCCGTGAGCCCGTTTGGGCACGATTTGCGCGCGACGGTTCGCGAGCAGGCCAAATTCATGCTCACGCTTGCCGCCCCGGTGCCGCCGTGAGGTTCCCGTCAGCGATTTCGCCAACAAACCATACGCCGAGCGCTCCTAGGCTCTGGCCATTATTTTAACGAGGTTTCCTATGCCGTTCGAGCATCCCTCGGGGCTGCCTTACGCCTTTCAGCGTTCGGTGGGCGATCCGTCTGTGCAGAGCGTTGTGCATTTCGGTGCCCGCCCATTCATCCAGGGCGCGGACTTGCACGATGCCCAGGATATCCAGCGGGCCCGCTCGCGCCGCGTGAGCCGCCTGATCGCCGCCGACGGTGATCGGATCGAGGGAGCGGCCGCAATCGTTGATCGGGAAGCCGAGACGGTCAATCTCACTGCGGGTCGCATCTATGTCGATGGCGACGTTCTCCTTGTGAACGCCGCCCAGATCGATGACGTGTCCATGGACACCCGCGTCGAGATCGGCGTGCGCCTCGTGCGCCAATGGATCACCAGTGAAGACGATCCCACCCTTGTGGGGCTCGTTCCAGGATCTCTGGCCGAGGGCGAGGGTGGCGCCGCACGCGAAATCGTCTCTCTCGCATGGGCGTTGTCTGACGATGGCGGGGAAGGGGCCTTTTACCAGGTCTATGTGCTTCAGAACGGCACGATCCTCGATCAACCCGAGCCGCCCTTTGTCCAGGGGATCGTGCAGGCCATCGCATCTTATGACCGGGTGTATGGCCATTACATCGTGCGCGGCTGCCGCATCTCGGCGCTAGGCGCCATTGGCGCCGCACAGGTGTTTTCCATTGAAGAGGGCGAGGCCAATATCGACGGCTTCAAGCGCACGCGATTTACCGCGTTGCGGCATGGCGAAACCGAAGAATGGGACATCTCGGCCGTGCCGGGCGAAACCCACACCTATGACGGCGGCGCCAGCCAGGTCGTGACCATGGCACGCGCGCCGGTCGATGGCGTGACTTCTGTGCTGCTCGATAAGGAAAAGACGGTCAGTGTCGTGCGCGGCCCGGTCGCCAATGGCGCCGATAACCTGCCGGACAATTCGGTGATTGAGATCATCTCGGTGGTGCAGGGCGCGACGACCTATGAAGCCGGAACCGATTTCAATCGGGTGGGGGATACAGTCGATTGGGCGCCGGCGGGGGCAGAGCCGGCGACGTCGACATCATACGATGTGACTTATCGCTACCGCGCATCGGTGGTGCCCGATGCTGTCACCAATACGACGATCGAAGTTTCAGGTGGCGCAGCGGGTGGCGATATCATCATCGCCTACACATGGAAGCTGCCGCGCATTGACATGCTCTGTCTCGATAAAAGCGGTGCGGCCGTCTATGTCCGTGGCCTTTCGGCGGTCGCAAATCCCGTGCCTCCGATCCCGCCAGCCAATGTGCTACCGCTGGCCGAGATTCACAATGACTGGTTCGGTACGCCCAATGTAATTTCTGACGGCATTCGCACCGGGGTCCGCGCGCCGACATGGAGTGAGTATCGCCGGTTCATGAATATGCTCGAGGATCACTCAAGGCTGATCCAGCTCGAGCGGTTGAAATCGAATGTCGATGCGCGCGACCCCGCCGCCAAGCGCAACATGTTCGTCGATCCATTCGTCGATGACAGCCTGCGCGATGTCGGAGAGGCCCAGACCGGTGCGATTGGCAACGGGTTGATGCAACTGGCGATCGAGCCGACGTTCTATGACCTCGATCTCTCCAGCCCGGTGACCCTAGATTGGGTCGAAGAGGTGATCGTCGAGCAGGCTCTGCGGACCGGGTGCGAGAAGATTAATCCCTACCAGAATTTTTCGCCCATGCCCGGTGCGCTCAAGCTGTCTCCGGCGGTCGATTTCTGGACCGAGAGCGCCACCCAATGGGCCAGTCCCCAGACCATCGAGTTCAACCGCGGCGTTTCGATTTCGGGCGCGCGGGTGCAATCGAGCTCGGCCACGCAAACCGTCAGCTCGACGACCGAAGAACTGCCCTTTTTGCGCCAGCGCGATGTCGAATTCGTCATTGCTGGCTTTTTCGAAGGCGAAATTCTCGACGTTTTGACCTTCGACGACATCGACGTCAAACCGGCAGGCGAACAAACGGCTGACGAAAACGGTGAAATCACCGGCAGCTTCACGATCCCCGCGAACGTGCCGGCGGGCACCAAGGAGGTGATCGCCGAGGGGCAGGGTGGCACATTGGCGGTGGCCCCGTTCACCGGCCAGGGCACGCTGGAAACCGACGTTATGCGACGTGTCACGACAGTCCAGCGCTGGGACGCCGCAATTGTTCAGCGGCGCCAGAACGATGACGACGAACACGAGGAAACCAATGGCGAGCGGCGCATGCGCGAAACAGGCTCGTTCGATCCGCAGGCGCAGATTTTCAACCTGCCGTCGACACGCCAGATCGTGGGTGTGGACTTCCATCTTTGCGCGCTGGGCGATCTGACCAATCACATTCTGATCCACCAGGTCAGTGTGGATACCGGCTGGCCGACGACCGATGTCGAAGCCGAAGCGTTTGTTCCCATGGCGGGAGCGCAGATGGGCTGGAAATCGGCGCGCTATGGCCTGCCCGTAACCGTTTCGGCGGGGCTTGACCGTGCCGTCGTCATCAAGACCGATGATGGTGAGCACGCGATCAGCTTTGCCAGCCTTGGCGGGTTCGACGCCGAGGCACAGCGCCCGGTGACGACGCACCCTTATCCGATCGGGCCGCGCCTGTCGTCGGTCAACGCGCGGACATGGACGGCTCATCAGAACGACGCCCTGGCCTTCCGGCTCGTGGCGGCGCGCTATACCCAGACCACCAAGACTGTGGATCTGGGCACTGTCGATGTCGTCGATTGTTCCGATCTTCAGGTGCGGGCCATTGTAGATATGCCGAGCCCGGCCTGTTCGGTGGTTTTCGAGATCGAACGGGCCGGTGGTGAAATCTTCCGGCTCCTGCCTTGGCAGGTTCTCCAACTTGGAGAGTTCATCACCGAGACGGTAACTGTGCGCGCCATTTTGACAGGAACCGAGCGGTTGGCTCCCGTGCTGTTTGCGCCAGTCGAACTGATCGCGGGCAAGATCGCAACAGAGGCGAGCTATGTCACAAAGGTCATCGACACCAGCGATGCCATCCGGGTTTCGGCTTATCTCAAAGCGGCGGTACCTGCCGGGGCTGGCCTGACGCTTGAATACGATTATGCCGACGATGGCTGGGAAGACCTGCCGCTTCACGCCACCGAGATTTCGCCCGATCCGGCATGGGTCGAGCGCAACTTCAGGGTGGCCATCGCCGGCCAGCAGATGCGTATCAGGATTTCGCTGACTGGTGGCCCAGCAGCGCGGCCGGTTATTTCCGACTTCGGCGCAGGCATCATCTAGGAGGATTTTCGATGTCGGCCGTTACCGATCTGCTCAATCTACCCAAGCCAGATTCCCGCTCCGAGGAGCAGGAGAGTGTTGTCGATGCATTCCTGGCGACGGCTGCCGCGCTGGATATGATCGATGCGATTCTTTCGGCCTACGCCACGAGCATCGCAGGCAAGGCAGAAGCCGCTCACGGGCACGCCATCGACGCAATAGAGGGGCTGGCGCATGCCCTGGCGTCCAAGCGCGATAAAGACGTTCTCATCGAGTTCGATGAAGTGTCAGGTTTTCCGTCGCTCCCCGGGGTGCCGCTAGGATATGTGCTGGCCAGGTCAGAAGTGGGTCTGGCGTTCCTGTCTCCGGCCGCCGCCATCGGAGCGCACCAACATGCAATGGGCGAAATCGTCGGACTTTCTGGCGCACTTTCGGCACTCTCGGATGACATCGAGCGGGCGACATCGGCAGGCACCGTCACGTTTGTTGCCGGAAGTACACCTCCGGACGGGTGGTTAAGGGCAAATGGGGCCACGGTCAGCCGTTCTGCCTATTCTGATTTGTTTTCGCGGATTGGCACCACGTTTGGCGCAGGCAACGGCTCCACCACCTTTCAAATTCCCGATCTGCGCGGAGAATTCATTCGCGGCTGGGATGACGGACGCGGTATCGACGGGGCGCGGGTTTTGGGCTCGAGCCAAAGCGACCAGAACAAGTCTCACGTGCACACGGGTTCAGCCGAGTCCGGAGGCGCACACAGTCACTCCGGGTCAACCAGTACCGACTCCCATAACCACACGGTTCCGGCAGCGGCAAGCGACATAGAAGGTCAAGGCCAAGGGCGGGTCTATACAACCGCCACTACTGGCAACGCCTGGAACCGCTCAACAACATCGGACAGTCATTCGCACTCGCTTTCAATTAATTCCGGCGGTGCCCACACCCACGACCTTTCGATCGACAGCTCTGGCGGCAACGAAGCGCGCCCGCGCAACATCGCGCTCCTCGCCTGCATCAAATACTAGGAGGACATCTTGGCAGCGCCAAACGTTTACCATTTTCACCCCGGCACAGGCGTTCTGACCGGTAGTGGCAGTGCTGATCCTTCACCCAAAGAGCCCGGCGTGTGGATCGTTCCAGCCAATGCAACCCGAGAGACACCGCCCGAGGTCCCGTCCGGACATATTGCAGTCCGTGATGGAGATGCATGGACGGTAGCCGAGGACCATCGCGGAGAGGTCCACTGGATCAACGGGATGCAGGTCACGATCGACGAAATCGGGCCGTTGCCCGCGGGCATTTCCGAGGCGCCTCCCGAAGCCGGTGAAGGGCAGGAAGTCGTTTGGCAGGATGGTGCCTGGGCGATCCTGGCCGATCATCGGGGCGAAATCTGGTACACCGGCCCCAATGCTCCCTTCATAGTCGATTTTCTGGGGGACCCAGCCCAGCATGGACTGGTTTCGGTCAACCCGGCGATCGATGTCGACGAGGAGGAGCTGCCGCCGCTTGAACGGCATCTGACAAAGCGTCAGGTCAATGCGGCGCTCATTCTCGCCGGACAAGTGGACCCTGACGCTTTCATCGAAGCTGCGATTGCCTTGATTGGGGATGCCACACAAAGGGCCCTGGCGCTAAACGATTGGCGCTATGCGCCCTATTACGAGCGAAATCACCCGCTGTTCAACGACCCTGCCATGCTCGCAGCCACGGGGCTTTCCGAGCCGGACATCGACGGCCTCTGGCTGACAGCGCTCGGCACGCCGGTCTGATGCCGTGATGCAAACTCATATTAGCGACGGCTGCACCCTCTGGATCGATGGAATCGCTGGAACAAACTGGCGCCATTGCTGCGAAGTCCACGACGCTGCCTACAGTTCGCTTGCTAATAAACTATTTGCCGATCTTGACCTCGCGCGGTGTGTTGGCGAGAGCGGCGCACCAATCATGGCCGTTGTGATGTTCTGCGGCGTGACCCTTTTCGGATGGATTTGGTACGCGCGGGCCCGTCACGCCAACCGTTCCTGACGACCGGCGCTAGCCGAACTACTCAAACTCAACCCATCAAGCAGGAGACCCCGATGTCGGCACCGACTTTCGGAATGACTTTCACGCGGCCCGAGACCGAACCTGTACCGGTTCTCGGGGCCGATTTTTCCAAGGCGTTGCTGATCGAAACCAGCGCCGACGCAACGGCGGAGATCTACCCGATCGATACGCCCGTGCGGATTTCGACTTCCGATCCTATCGCCGTGGCGGGGCTTGGTACCGGGCTGCTGGCCGATGCCGTCAAGGGCATCAACGACCAGCTCACGACCGGAGCCGACGTCATCGTGGTGCGTGTCACCGAAGGCGGTACGGTGGCAGAGACCGTCGCGTCGATCGTGGCGGTTCTCGAAGACGTTGCGGCGATCCCGCCGGCAGTCGGCGCCACGCCCCGCCTAGTCTGGGCTGGCCGGACGGCCGCGCAGCTTGTCGATGCCGAGGAAGCCCCCATCGCCAACCCCGTCCTCACCGCGCTTCCGGCCGCTTGCGAAAAGCTGCTCGCCATCGCTGTCGTTGACCTCGATGACACCAGCACCGCAATCACCCTTGCGCAGCGCGAGGAGATCAATTCGCCGCGCGTCTTGCCCGTGGGGATTGCCGCCAAGGTGTTGGTCGACGATGTCGCCGTGACTCGCCCCATGGGGCCGCGCGTTCTGGGGCTGTTCATGCGCGAAGATTTCGGGCGGGGCGGATTGCCGTTCGATCCGATCGCCAATCGCGTCGTCAACGGACTTGTCGGGCTGTCCCGCGATCTTCCGTTCTCACTGCTCGACGGTTCGACCGAAGGGCAGCAGCTTCTGGAAGGTAATGTTTCGATCGTTACGCGTGGCGAGCGCGGCGTCGATGCTGCGGTCGCAGATGGCGGGTTTGTCTTCATCGGGACCGATGGCGCCGGCACCGGAGAACTCTGGCGGCAAATCCATCAGGTGCGTGGCGCCGACTACCTGACCGTCAAGATCATGGCGATCACGCGCAGCTTCCTTGGGCGGCGGATTTCCGGCGACCTTGTGGAAGCCTGGCTTAATTCGCTCAAGTTCATGTTGCGGGACCATAAGGCAGCCAACGACATCCTCGGTTATGACGTCCAGTTCATCGCCGACCAAAACAGCCCCGAACAGATCCGGCTCGGGCGGCTCAAGGTCGACCTGGCAGTCGAACCGGCGCCGGCGTTCCGTCTGGCCCAGCATGATGTGCGCCGCTATCGCCCTGCAGTCGAAGGGCTGGTTGCCGATATCGTCGCCCGGCTTTCGAGCGCTGCCTGATCGCTGGGCGTTCGCGCCCGGCCCCCCTTCCGCACTTCCTGCCATTGAGGTTTTAAAATGCAGCCCTTCTACATGCTGACCGCCGTCGACGTTCGCCGGGCTACCGAGCCCGAGACATCGCGCGCCACGACGATTTCCAAGCTCTCCATTCCCTCGCTCTCGTTTGCGACTGCCAGCCATAATCCGGGTGGTTCGGTGATGGCCGTCGATTTCACCCAGCCGCGCCTCGAAGCGCCAGAGCCCAAATTCGAGGCCAAGGGGATCGACATCGAGATTTTTCGCGGCATGGGCCAGCGTGAACGCTGGGTGTTTGCTGGAGCCTATGTGAACAAGGCGCCCGGTGGTGGCCGTCCAGTCCCCGGCCGTTGCATCATCGAAGGTGCGATCACGGGATGGGAGCCCGACGACAGCGACCCCGCCGAGTTCCAGGGGTGCACGCACACCTTCAAGGAGGTGACCCATATTGAGTTCTCCATCGACGGGCGCGAGCTGTTCTATGTCGATGTTTTCGAGCGCGTCCTGCGCGTCGACGGTGCCGACATGTTCGAGGATCAGCGCCGGGCGCTGGGCATCTAGCCCGGCGCTTACCTCTTTGACGTCGCGTCAGGATCCTGCATGACGCATTCCAGCCAATGGGACAAACAATGACCAAGACACAGCCCGTGCCGGCCGATGACAAGCCGCGCACCATCGTGGTTCCGCTCGAATTTCCGGTCGAAGTAACGATCGAGGGAGAGGGAAGCCCGCGCAGCTACAACCAGTTGACGATCCGCCGCATGAAGGCTCGCGACAGCTATATTGCCGAGGATGAGGGCAGCAAGGTCAAGGCGGGCTATCGCATGTTCGCCGCCCTGGCCGGCGTGCCGCTCGCGGTGATCGAAGAACTCGACACGGTTGATGTCGCGGCGGTCGGGGAGGCCGTCGCGAAAATGATGGGAAAGCGCTTGACGGATCTGATGGGGGAAATGGACAAGCCCAAGGCGGTTACTGGCGCGACGTCATAACCGGCCTCGCGCGCCACACCAACACCCCGATTGATGAGATCGAGGATTGGGACATCGACAAGGTTGTCGATTTCTCGAAATCGCTCAATCGGGTGCTCAAGGCGGAGCGGCCCAGGGGGCGGAAAGGCTAGCGCTCGTTTTCGAGGGTCTTCTGCGACTGGCTCTGGCGGACACTGCGGCGGGCCAGGGCATGGATGTCTATGGATCTGCGTCGGCAATCGCGATTTACCCCGGGTCGAGCGGCGGTCGAGCGATGATTGTGCAGGACAGGCTCTAGTCGATGAAACCGTAAGATTTTGCGACACGGCTGATCTGCGCGCAATGCGCAGTTTTTGCCGAAGTTGACATATCGCGCAGGCGATATTCGTGACCTGAAGTCATCGTCGACAGGTTGCTTGCAAAGCCCATATCGGTCGCCTCGACGTTTTCATCGATGTAAGCCGCGATAGCCGCTTGATTGAACTTCAGTTCGCAGGCTGTTTCGGAAGCCAGCACAGATCCCAGGTCATTGGCGACCTGCATCGATCCTAGACCTTGGGCAGTAGCCCCGAGCGACAAAGCAGCGACGATCGCGGCTGCAATTACAAACATTCTTAGCACTGTTGCTCTCCCCCAAATTTGGTTGTGCGGGGGAGCTTAGCCGTACCTCCGACTTCTGGAAAGTTGAACCTCATGGCCAGCATGGTTTCCGAGCTGATCGTCAAGCTTGTCGACATGGCCAGCGCTCCAGCACGTGCCATTGCAGGGCAGGTCGAAAGTCTGGAACGGGCGCAGGCCGCCAACAGTCGTGCGATGGCCGAAGCTCGCGGCCAGATGTTCGATGCTGCGGCGATGGCCATTGCATTCGCCAAGGCCTTGGGCGAACCGATCAGGGCAGCCATGGAATTCGAGAGCGCCATGGCAGATGTGCGCAAGGTTACCGATTTCGACGACAGCGGGCTCGTGAACTTCAGCAGTGGTCTCCGTGAAATGGCGGCCAACGATGTGCCGCTGGCGATCAACGAACTAGCGGAGCTTGCCGCCAATGCTGCTGCGGCCGGGATAGATGACAGCGACCTGCTCGATTTCACACGCATGACGGCCGAGGCGGCCGTAGCCTGGGGCATGGCGGGCGGCGAGACTGGCGACACGTTGGCCAAGATCAGGGCAGCGCTGGGGATGACGATCGATGAAACGCAGCTCTATTCAGACGCGATCAATCATCTTTCGGACAATACCGCTTCCAAGGCCGTCGATCTTGTCAGATTCGGTTCTACCGTTGCCGCCCAAGGCGAATTCTTCGGCTTTTCACGAGATCAAACATTGGCTTTCGGATCGGCGATGATCGGCACCGGTGCCCAGGCCGAAGTTGCCGCGACATCTTTCCGCAACATGGGCCGTGCCCTGACGCGCGGCGCCAGTGCCACGACCCGCCAGAAGGATGCGCTCAAAGCCTTGGGCCTCGATGCTGCTGGCGTGGCGCGATCAATGCAGGAGGATGCCGTTGCCACCACCATGCTGGTGATCGACCGTTTAGGCCAAATGCCCGAGCACCTGCAGGCCTCCCTCATAACTGATATCTTCGGCGATGAGGCACGCGCACTGGCGCCGTTGCTGGGCAATCTCGAACTATTGCGCGATACGCTGGGACTGGTAGCCGAGGAGACTGAGTACGCAGGGTCGGTTGCACGCGAATTCGCGGTTCGTGCAGCGACAACGGATTTCGCGCTACAGCAATGGCGAAACCGCCTGAACGAAGTTTCGATGAGTATCGGCAACGCATTGTTGCCAACCCTGAATGCAGTGCTTGAAGTAACCGGACCATGGCTGTTGCAGATTGCGGAGCTGATCCAGCAGCACGAAGGGCTTGTACTCGCCATCGCGGCGCTGGTCGGAGGCCTAATCGCGATGCGGGTTGCAACGGCAGCCGCCAGGTTTGCGATGTTGTTTTTCAAGGGCGGGCTGATCGAGATCGCCCTGTTCGCCACGCGGGCAGTCGGCGCCATCCTGACGCTGCTTAACCCGCTCAACCTGGTGCGCGGGGCGTTGATTGCCCTGCGGTTTGCCGTGATTTCGACTGGGATCGGCGCGATCCTTGTCGGGATCGCGATGGCCGGCGTCTGGATTTACAACAATTGGGAACCGCTCTCGGCCTTCTTTTCAGGCCTCTGGGCCGGGTTTGTGGCGGCAATCGACCCGATCATGCCGGCGCTCGAGCCGATTACCGGTTGGGTTCAGGGCGCTGTCAGTTGGTTTACCGAGCTTTTAGGCCCAATGGATGCCAGCTCAACCGAGGCATATAATCTCGGTACGGCGCTGGGCGTCATCGCCGGCCAGAATCTGCGTGGACTTCTCGACGTGATCGGTTCAATCCCGACCATGTTTGCCGATGCAGTAACTTCGGCGCAGCGATGGGTCTCCAGCGTCAACGATCAAATCAATCAATTCATGGTGGTTACTCTCCGCGACTGGGGCGGTGACCTGCAGAGCTGGGCGGCAGGTTTCTTCGACACCGGCCTTGCGATTGCGCAGGCGATCTTCGATGGGCTGGTGGCCAAGTTTCAGGACATACTCACCTGGTTCGGCCAGTGGCCGCAGATGATCCTTGACGCGATCGGCACGATCAATGTCGGGGATGCGATTGTCGGGCTCGGGGGCGGAATAGCGGAAGGCGTGGGAAACGCGACAAGCGGCATGGCGCAGGGCATCGGCGATGCATGGAGTGGCCTTTGGGCGCCGGGCCGGGCGGTCGGCGGTGCTGTGGCCGGCGGACGGACCTACCTGGTCGGCGAGGAAGGGCCGGAGCTCTTCACGCCCGGTGGTCAGGGATACATCAGCACGGCGACCGATACGTCCCGGATGATGGGCGGCCGCGCGGCCCAACTGGCCGTCAGCGCACCGCTGATTGGCAATTTGCACGTCACTAAGGAAGCCGATGTGGACGCGGTAATCGCCGCGCTCGATCGCAGGCTGCGGGACATGCTGGCCGGGCTGCAAGCCGATATCGAATTTGCGGGATAGCGACGATGCTTTACCAGATCGGCCCGATCACCCTCGACACCATGCCTTTCAACGCCGACGCGATGCGGCGTGCCGGCAGTGCAGCGGTTGCTGAAAAGGCGGTGATGGGCTCCCGGCCGCCGCTCGAATTCATGGGCAAGGGCGAGGACCGTATCACCCTGTCCGGGCGATTGTTGCCCTCGCGCGTTGGCGGGATGACCGAACTCGAAACAGTCCGCAGCCTTATGGACGCAGGAACCCGCGTTCCGGTGATGCGCGGCGACGGCAAGATGTTTGGCTGGTTCGCCGTTGTCCGCGTGGACGAAGATCATGCCAATCTCGACCGGTTCGGCGTTGGATTCACGCTTGCCTATACGATCGAGTTGACCCGCGACGGGGCGGAACCTTCGCAGGGTTCGCCAACCTCCATATTTGAAATGATGCTTGGGCTGTTCGAGGAGCTATGATGGAAAAGGTCACAGTGTCGCGTGAGCACACAACCCTCGATCTCCTGCTGTTTCGCCGCTTTGGAGCGGCCGGGCAATTCCTGCTCGAAAGCGTTCTGGATGCTAACCGGGGTCTGGCGGCTAAGGGCCCGGTCCTGCCTGTCGGAACCATCGTCACGCTGCCCGAGCAATTGGGCCGAACCTCGACGGGTGAACGCCCCGTCGTCGATCTGTTCGGTTAATCGATGGCCTGGCGCACGGACTGGCAGGTATTGATAAACGACCAGGACCTCACATCGTCCTGGAGCCGACACCTTATCTCGATCGGCATTACCGACCAGGCCGGAACGGCCAGCGATTCCTGCACGCTTGATGTCGATGACGCGCATGGTCAGGTCCGGCTTCCATCGGGCGGCCAGAAAATCCAGGTACTGCTCAATCGGGTTCTCGCATTTGAGGGCGTTGTCGATGGCGTCACGTCCAGCGGGGGCCGCAGTGAGGGCCGCAAGCTCGCGATCAGCGCCAAAGGCTTCGACACGGCCGGCGATGCCAAGAAGGTCCAGGGGTTCCATCTAGACGATGCGACCCTCGGCGAATTCCTCGAGGCGGCCGGGGCTGAAGCCGGGTTTTCCGTTGCCGTCGATCCGGCGCTCGCCGGCATCGCCCGCGATTACTGGTCGGCGGAATTTGAGAGCCTTCTGTCACTGGGCGAACGTCTGGCGCGCCAGTTCGGCGGCACCTTCAAGCTGCGCGGCGACAAGGCTGTGCTCGCCAGGCGCGGCGAGGGACTTTCGGCAAACGGTCAGGCGCTGCCAACGATCACGGCACGCTATGGCGAAAACCTGATCGGCTGGAGCCTGAAACCCCGCGACCCGCGCAGAACGTTCGCTGCGGGCGAGACCCGCTATTTCGATCGGGCGTCCGGCGAAGTCAAAACCGAGCGCGTCGCCTTCGAGGGCACCGAAGGCGTGGGCGACAATGTTTTGCGCCTGGCCGAGGCATCCCGGTCCGATGCCAAGGCGACCCTTGAAGCACGCGGTCGGGAAAGTGATCGTGAGGCGGGTGGAGGCTCGATTACGCTCGATTTGGCTCCCGACGCCCGGGCCGAATGTTCAGTCGTTCTGATCGGCGCACGGCCTGGGATCGACGGCAAATATCGCGCCGACAGCGTTTCGCATCGATCCGACCGCGGCGGCGGCGCAACGACGACGATTTCAGTCAAGCAGCCCGCCGATGGAGCGGGAACCGACACCCGCTGATCTCCGTCACCAGGGCGATGTTTTGCGAGAACGCGCATTGGGCGAACCGCCAGGGCGTGGGGGACGCCCTCTGGCGGCTCTACGGGTGTCGGAGGTCTCTGACAACCGCTCCATACTTTAGCACGAACTACGCCGCCCGCTGAGGCGGTCTTTTTGTATCCAACACCCAAAATCGGAGAACACTTATGAACTGGCGCGACATTCAGCGCGAGCTGGCGAAGCGTGGTTTCAGTCCCGGCCGGATTGATGGCATTCCCGGGCGCAATACCCGCAAAGCAGTGGAAGCCTTTCAGCGCACGATGGGGCTTGAAGTCGACGGGATCGTCGGGTCGCGTACCCTGGGGGCTTTGTTCGGGCCGACCTCGGCCAAGGGGCGGCAGGTTGCCGATTTGCCCTGGCTGGCCATCCTCAACGACAAAATGGGCTGGCACGAGGTCAACCATAACAAGAAGCTGTCGGACTTCCTGCGGCTCGATGGAAAGACGCTGGGCGATCCCTCCAAGCTGCCATGGTGCGGTGACCTGGTTGAAACCTGCATAGCGCTGGCACTGCCTGATGAGGTGATACCGGGCAGTCCTTACCTTGCCCGTAACTGGACCGGGTTCGGCCGTTCGACGCTGCCGCGCTTTGGCGCGGTCGGGGCGTTCTGGCGCGGCAGCCGTGACGGCACCCAGGGCCATGTGGGCTTTCTGATCGGCCAGCGGCGCAGCGATGGCGCCTATCGCGTGCGTGGCGGCAACCAGTCCAATTCCATCTCTGACACGTGGCTAGCCGCCGGTCGGCTGCTCGAGGCGCGCATGCCGGCGACCTATCCGGCGCTCACAAAGGTCTTGCCGCTGCTCGACGCGGCCGGCGCGCTCTCCATCAACGAGGCGTAGAGACATGGCCAATCCGCATGGACAATTCGAATGGAAGCGCCGCCGCCGCATCATCTATGCGGCGCTGATCTTTTGCGCGCTCGAGGTCGCCTACCTGACGGTGCTCGGCACTGACAGTGCGCTCAATGCAACGATCGTCACCTCGCTGATCCTGCTCGCGGGCTCGATCATCGGCACCTACGTTTTTGGTGCCGTCTGGGACGATCTCAATGCCCGCAAACTCGGGGGCGGGGGCGATGGTGAACTTTAACCTCCTCATTGCCGGTGTTGCGCTGGCGGCCGGGCTATTGTTGGGCGGCGGCGGTGTGCGCTTCTGGTATGATCGGGTGGTCCTTCCCGATGCGATCGCCGACACAATCCAGCAACAGGAAAAGCTCTGCCTCGAGCGCGTCACGAACGCGGCCGAGGCGGCGCGTGCCACCGAGCAGCTGCGCCAGCGCCTGGCGGGCGATGCCGCGACCCGCGCCTTCCAGCAATCGCTTGCCGATGCGGCCCAGAGCGCAGCCGAATTGGGCCGCCGGCTCGAACAGGAGGAAACCGACTATGCACAGATCCTTGCAGAAACGGGGCGCGCTTGCCCTCTCGATGGGCCTACTGCTGAGTGGCTGCTCAACGACGGGTAATCGCATCGATACGGCGGCAGCAGATCTCGGCCGGGCGCGGGCCAGCCTCGTTCTATCCGATCTGCCTGCCGAATGCCGGCGGTTAATCGCGCATACCGAGCTCATCGAGGGCGAGGATCTGGCAATCCTCCTGCGCCGCGAACGCGGTCAGCTCGACAAAGCCAACGCCATGCTCGGCCGGTGCGCCGGATTCCATGACACACTTGCCGAGGGGCTGCATCGCTAGTCATGTCTGAAGATACGACGCAAAAGGACATCGGGCGGCTCGAGGGGCAGATCAAGGGTGTCGAGGTGCAACTGGCCTCGATCGAGCGTCTGCTGAGGGAGCAGAACACCCAGGCCAGCGACAGCCGCAAAGCGCTTTACGATCGTGTCGGCCGGGTCGAAACGGCGATCGAGGTTTCCGGCAAAGTCGAGGCCCAGGTACGCGACCGAATCGATCGGCTTGAGGTCAAGGTGCATGACCGCATCGAAGATCTCGCCAAATCGGTGGATGGCCAGTTCGAGGCCATCGAGCCGACAATCGAAGCCTGGCGAGACCTGCTGCGCACCGGCCGGCGCATCTCGATCATCATGGGCGTGGCCGGCCTGTCTCTTGCCGGTGTCATGACGGCGCTTGCCGCATGGTTCGGCGAGACGCTGCCCGCCTGGGTCCGCAGCTGGCTGCGGCTGGGCTGATATGCCGCCACTAGTTGGTGCAGACGGGGACGTGCAGCCAACGGCGAAATAAACTGAAATGAGTCCATGGAGTTGTCATTCGCCCAAAGCGCATGAAAAATGCGGCGACTGGTTCATCCTTACTGGACTTGTAGTGCATCTCATGCCTCTGCGTTTGCCAAGTCACTCCAGAAGCGCTGGGCCGTGCTAGCTGGCACTAGAGCCAATTCTTAATCTGCATTCGGCATGATCTTGTATTCACTTACTTGCTTAAGCTCTCGGAGTTTATGCGCCAGTGTGTCCAGGCTCTTGATCCGGCCACTGCGTATCGTGGTCCGGTATTCCACTGCCTGTCCGCTGGAAGTGAGCCTATGAGAGATGCTCTGTGCGCTGAATCCTGCTGCAAGGACGATTTCGCGCAAGTCTCGTTCGGACAACGCTGTCTTGCGTTCAAAACGGACAACCAGTTCTGCGTGGAAGGTGCGTGGCAAACGTGCCTCGAGCCAACGAAGTCCAGAAAGTACAAAAAGCGTTGCGAGGACGCCAGCGCCAGCCGCGAAATAGAAACCGATGCCGATCAAAATACCGATGGCTGAGGTAATCCAAATTGTCGCCGCCGTGGTCAAACCTCGCACAGTCACGCCCTCTTTGAAAATGACACCGGCCCCAAGAAATCCGATCCCGGTCATAATTCCTTGTGCCAGACGTGCCGGGTCCGTTCGGATCGTCTCGATCGCGACCTGTGTCATCCAACTGTCTTGGAACACAGTGACCAGCATCAGCAAAGCGGAAGCGAGACAAACTAAGGCGTGAGTTCGGAATCCTGCCGGGCGACCATGAAAACCTCGCTCAAACCCGATTGCCCCCCCGGCTAGGAGAGACGCCAATATACGAATGGTCATAACGGTCAACTCGTCAAACATTACTGCTCCAAAACCAAGCGATCGAATACTGGGCGTGGTGACGCCAGCCAGGGTGGTCGGGTAGTCCCAAATTGCGCAGGATCGCTGCAATCGGCTAGCGAGCCCGTCCGATCCCATATTTACGACAAGAACAGTGTGAGAACGCGCTAGCCCGTCCCAACGCGAGTACGAACACGGGCATTGCCGCCTGCCAAAGGGCATGACGAGAATGTCGGGAAGAATTTGGTGGGGACGTTATTGGGGTCATGAAAAATGTTTGGTGGCAAAGATAATAGGAAACCTAAGTCGGCCGCCATTCACCCGTGCGCGGCTGGGATACCCTTAGGACCGTCAGGGATTGCCTAGTCCCCTCTCTGCACCACCAGGTGATCGATTGCCCTGTTCTCAAGCCGATGAGCGCTGTGCCCACCGGTGTGAGAACCGAAACCCTCCCTCGGGAAATGTCGGCATGATCCGGAAACACCAGGGTAACATCCACTAAATCGTCTCGGTCAGAACGGTATTGGATCCCCGCCCCCATGCGAACCAGGTCAATTGCAAGCTTGTCGTCAGCCACCAAGTGGGCACGTTCAATTTCGGCCAGAAGTTCCTCGGCAGCCGGATACGAGTCTGCTGCCATTCCAGCAGCAGCGAGCGCGAACAGCTGCGCGTGCTCTGAGTGAGCGATTGTGATTTGGGGTCTAAGAGTGTGGGAGCGCATAGCCATTTCGGGTGTCGCGTCATGTAGGTAATAAGTTCGCGAGTGATTTATCGGTGTTTTGTGAAATCCCTGATCCCTAAACCTTCGACGCAATGGCTAGGTTTAGGGCTGCTATCCCTCGACCGGAACGGTCCGGTGAGTAAACGATTGGTGTTTTCTGGATTTTAGCTTCATGGCCCCATGCTAGGCAATGCGAAAATAAAGTCAATCATATACTTGCGAGTGGAAAATATTCACGCGATAGCGCTTAGAGCTAAAATTAAAACGTTGCTCGACCTACAATTATTCAAAAGCAGAGAGACATTTTGCCTCAGTCTCACACACTGTTGCTTGAATAAGATTTTTTAAGGTCCATTTTGGATTGTGCACACTTGATGTTGAATATTTCATTCGCATTTGACAAAAGGAAATTTGTTATGCCTGCCCTTAGGTATTGTCGCGCTTGTTCGGAACCCCGCCAACGTGCCGTTGCCTTATGTCCATGGTGCTTCCCTGGTTATATGACGCATCAGAAAAATCCTGTTTCTTCGTTCGGCACTGCAGGGTCGGAGCAATTTAGTATGCCGCATCACGCGCCTTACTCAGCTCGGCCAATGGCGCTACACCGAGGCTGACAATCATATCACCCTGGCACTCCGATACCGAAAATAAGCAAACCTGCCGTCAATAAAGGCAAGGTGCTCTGATCATGTTCGCGTCTTCAATCCGACAGCAGAAAAGTATCTCAAGCAGCGGAGGAGGGCGCCCATGTTTTGAAAGGATATTGTCCGTGAGACAACAGTCACGCCCAACGAAGACAAACACACTACTGGTCGGGAAGTTCTACTTAGGTCAGCGCACAAGGACCGCCTCAATTTCGTTGAGTTTCGGAAGCGCACAGGAGCAACCGAGCTTCGAATGCCTGGCAAGGTGGGAAGACGATGGTGGCCGCCCCGCAGAAGCATATGCGGGGTAGGAACAATGCGGATATTCAGGCTCTTGCCCCATCGCCCTGGTGCCCATTGGGCACTTTCGCTTAATCGTGGCGAGGTCGTCGTTCGCGCCCGCACCAGCGGCGAGGCTCGTTTTGTTGCCGCACACACCGAGGCAGCATTTGCACGCGCCGCCGGTAATTTAGGGTTCGATCCAGCCGCAAGCGCATTTCGCAATCCACTACTCTACCACGTAGTAAGGGATGGAACCGGCCGATACGATGAAGAAGGTGCTGTTCAAGTGGTCTGCAATTCGTTTGAAAATAGGGCGCGGGCAAAATATGAAAAATGAGGCGCAAGGGTGTCGGGGACACCCTTGCGCGCAATCGCCATTGCGCGGTTTGGGGTGCCCGCGCAACAGCAATTCTATGCGGCCGATGGTCCATCAGGGTCATCCTCGGGCAGATGTCGCGGACGGACTACAAGGGACGGCCGGCTCTCGCTGCGGCTGGAAGCAAGATGCACACCCATCGGCTTGTTGCCTGCCTTGATTTCCGCTTCTGGCTGATAGAGCACCTTGTGGATTTCCAGGCACTCAACGCGCGTTCCATAGCCTAGCTCAACACTGTCGCCTTCGCTTTGCCCCAACAATCCCACCCCTCTTAGGCTGGCCAAAGTCTGGTGGTCCTGGCCAGGAACGTACTGCTCGATTGGCACCAGGCGGCGCTCTTGGGGCCATTGGCGGTCCACGGTAAAGGCGACGCGGGAGCCGAGCGTTACGACGTCGGCAGGCAAATCATCGGCGAATACGATCTGGGCGAATTTCAGTTTCTTGCGGATTGCCGAAATCAGCATTTCGTCGCCGCCCAAATGGTCGGCCAGCATCGTTTCAAGGATCGTAAAATCGCGTGGTGTTAGTCTTGGCAGATTGGTGGTGCTCATGAGCGTTTCCTTGTTCTGAAAGCCAGGCGAAGCGACCAGACCGACCTCGTGACGGTCTGGCCCTATGCTCCGATCATGAGCACCGCAATCTTGATGGTGAGGTGAGCGCCCATCTCACTGGCTCTGCTCAACGCGTGTTACGGTGAGACCAAGCTGGCGACCGTCACGTGCCGTCCAGGGGATTGTTTGTCCTTCGCGCAATCCGATCAATGCAGCACCGATCGGGGTAAGCACAGACACCTTCCCCGAGCTGATGTCAGCCTCTCCGGGGTACACAAGCCGATAGGTGCGATCAAAACCGTCGGTGGTAGTGAAGGAAACGATCGAACCCATTCGGACCGCAGTGTCAGGCACCTTGGTCTGAGCAACAACGCGGGCGCGGTCCAGTTCGCTCATCAGTTGATCAGCAACAACAGCCATAGGCCCGCTGATGCCGGTGGCCATGGTCATTAGTTTTCCGTGGTCCTCGACCCCGAGCACCAGACGAGGCAAAGTCGTCGATTTCATCGCAATTTGAGACATGATTGCACACGATCTCCGCCAGTCGCTTACCGGCGGTCCAGATTTTCTTCGATACTGTGAAACGCCAATGGCGCTGATCGTGCAGACGATGAGCGCACCCCCGAAGCTCGGAAGGCGCGAATGGCCGAGCTTCGGGCTACAGTCCTATTACAGGCTGTCCCTTCAGGGATTCCAACAATGCAAGAACCGCTCGGATCATCATTCCATCACTGCTATCTCTTTGCGCCGGTAAGTCAAGTCAGGCGCCAATTGCTGTTCCATTTCGACGACACCATCAAAGGGCCGTACGGGCGAGACCCATTAAAGGGCATAAATGACACTCGAACGCGGAACGCGAACCGGCCAGGCATCGGGCAGTGGCTTAAAGCACCATGGGCACCGCACGGCTGCCCTGGGGATCCACTCGGTACAATGTTTACACGTAAAAGGACTGATTGAATTTCGCACACCCACCTCCGCTCGCGCTTGCGAGAACAAACATGACAAGGAACCACAATGGCCCCGAGGCGGTGTGCTAGCTTTACAGCAGCACGAATACCCCGCCCCGGGGAGCGGAGAGTGCGCCGATAGCCGGCCTTGAACAGGCAATTGTTTTCACGTTTCTTAGCATACAATCTACATAGTCTCGAAAAATATTTAAACAAGCCCTCGTAAACGGCAGGCCCGCGCGGCAAAACAACTCGGTTGACTTAATAAAATACGGAACTACGTTTGGCGCGCCATGTTTATTCCTTGCTTCAGTATCTTTGAAAAGATTGCGACCGGCGACCGGGATGCCTGACCGGAAGCTGCGATGACTTCGCGCTTCCGGGACTAAGTTCACGAAAATTTCCATTCTTTAAGTCGGCATCAAGGATGCCAGACGGAGGATCGTGATGGCACTCGCAAGTGTTTCATTCGAATTTGACTTTACAATTGATAAGAACTCAAAATCTCGCAAGGCGGCCCTGAGCGCGTTGGCTCACCGCGTCGGCGCACTCAGACCCGGCATTTCGCCACTCGATATCGCTAACAGCTTTCTCGCCCGGGAACGGTTGGGCTCGACCGCTATCGGCTCGGGCGTGGCAGCACCCCATACCGTTTTGAGAGAACCTTGCTCACCGCTTGTTCAGGTCACTCATCTCAAATGCGCTGTCGACTTCGACGCGGACGATTCCGTCGCCGTCGATCTGTTGTTGACAGTGGTCGGTAACCGCCAGGACCTGCGCTGGCTGCATCTGGCCGTTCCCCGTTTTGCCAAACTTGCTCAGGCGCCCGAACTGGTCGCTCGTCTGCGATTGGCACAGGATGTGTTTGTCGTGGAAAAAATAATGGCTGACGTCGGCATTTACTCGGACCGGTCCCGACCCCAAAAGGCGGCGTAGCTGCCATGAACGGTTTTGCTTGGAGGCGCTCTCAAACAGCGGCGCTGTCCCTGGTCGCGCAAGCTTCCAGGGTCGTGTCTGGTAGGTCCCGATTGGGATCTTTGCTCCATATTCGCAACGAATGTCGCGGACGAACTGAAGGTGTTCAAAAATGGCAAAACGCAAAGGCGATCAGCAGCGCCTGCAGCCAAAAAAGAAAAAGATAAAACAAAGTCTTGCCCCGGAATCTGTAGCCGGACTGGTCTCCGGACCATCAGCAACCGGCAAGCGGCAGGGAAAATAGGCGCTTGGGGGCAGAGATGACTCTGCTCCCATCTTCCGTTGACGGAAATACGTTGCCTAAAACCGTCGATCCGGTCGTCTTATGGCCTTCTCTATTTGGTCGCGTGGCGGTCTGCATGATCCTGGAAGCATGATTATAGGGACATGACGTTCGGCTTGTTCATTTCTCGCGCTCCAGTTCTGCGATCATTGCCAGGCAGGTTGCCTCACCCTCGTCGGCGCATTCTGCCTCACGTCGGGAGGGCGGGATGCGCTCGAACTGGGCCAGCCGCTTGTAATAGTGAGCTAGCAGTTTCTCGCGCTCCTGGTTTTTGGGGCCGGCTGTCGGGACGCGCATCAGAGCAACTCATCCTCTTTGACGCCGCGCCGGACGATTTTTAGCACGCCATCGGGCAGGGGACGTTGCAGCGCCTTGGCTTCTTCCCATGGCGCGGTCAGCCAGGTCTCGACTTCGTCGGGCGTGGTCAGGATGACCGGCATGGCCTTTTCGTGGATCGCGCCGACAATGTTGTTTGGCTCGGTGGTCAGGAAGGCGAACAGGTCGGTTGTGACCGTCCCCTCTTTGATCTTGCGCACGCTTGTCCATTGCGGGGCCCAGATGCCGGCAAAGAAAGCGAGGGGGCGGGTGTCGTCGAACGCAAACCAGATGTCCCCGCCGGCGTCCCGGTTGAACTCGGAAAAGCTGGTGAAGGGCACAACGCACCTGAACCTGGGGGCCAGCCACCGGCGCCAGTGCTGGCTGTCGGTGTTGCGCACATTTGTAATCCCGCGATCGGGCTCCTTGCGCAGCAGCTCGTCGAACTCCTCTTTTGACAGGTCGCTGCCGCGTTTTTTTGCGATGCCATCCGCCCGCTTGCGGGCCGCCTGATAAAGCGCTCTTGATGACGACGGCATACCCCAGCGAACCATGGCCAGTTCTGCGCCGGCATCGGTGTTGCGCACAATCGGGGCGAGATAGTCCGGAAAGACGCCGGGCTGGGGCGGGAAATTGCCGAGATTGTCATGCAGCGCGATCGGCCGCGTCGCCTTCACGAAATCGCGGATGGCCTGGATATTGGTGGTCATCGAATAGAGATTACACAAAGCCGCCTCCGCGATCAGTGCCAGTTCGTTCAAAGTGAGCGGAAATTCTTTCGGTGTCCACTTCATCCAGTTGTGGCCGCGACCGCGCTCCTTGGGGTCGATCCAATATCCATCAAAAATCCGTCCGAAACGCTCGGCCGGGGCCCGGTCGGCAAAGCAGTGCACATCCCACCAATCGTTGTCATGAAAGATTGTATGGCCGCGACCGCAAGCGCCGAGCAATTGAGCGCTTTCCAGAAGGCGTGGCCCCGTACGCACCGCAATTTGGAACGGCCAGCCGCGGTCGATATCTCCTTTCGACAGCTCCCCCTTCCTGCGCGACATTTTGTGATCGCTCCTGCTACTTGTTCCAGTTTTGTTCCCATATTATGACTCAAGAGCAAGGAGAACAAGATGGCAGCTTTACCCGCCGCAGAAAGCGACCAGGTCCGCTATACGATTCATCTCAATGGCCGCGATCCCGCCTGGCCGCAACTCACCCTCGAGGAAGCAGTTGAGGCGTTGGCGGCCGGCATCCGGTTTTCGATTTTTGACGAGCGCAAGGGGGAGTTCAATATTTCGATCCCGTATTCGACGCTGCAGCACATCGATCGCGATACGCTGACCATCATGCAGGAGTGACGGCATGGGGCAGCGGCGAGAGGGCGAATATTTCAGCCTGAATTCTGCGATCGAGCAGGGCCATATCGTGCGGGTACGCTGTGGCGCCTGCCGGCGTGCGGCCAATTTCCTGCCTGAGGATCTGGCGGCCATCTATGGCGGCAACAGCTTTGCGCTCGAGCCGCTGTTTCCCTGCAGCAAGTGCGGCACCACAGATTTCGTGCGCGTAACGACCTACAGCCCGGCGATTGCCGATTTCGGCAAGATCACCGTGCGCCGGCCGGGCCCCAAGAAGGTGGTGCAGACGTGGGAAAACGAGACGTTCACCGAACGCAGTCGAGCGCGGTACGTGCGGGGTGCGGATTTCAGGTTCTGAGAGGGCTGATCTGTCTCGTTTTTTGATCAAAAGGCTGTGGCACGATCAAGTAAAAGCCAAGCTCCTATAACAAACCCAATCAAGCCACTGGTCATGAGAAGGGCCGTTGCCGACTGTCGGTAGTTCCGTTTTGAATGACCGCGCCCTTCCGCTGGTGTGTCCGGATGATCTGCAAATTCCGCCCAAATCAGAGATATGATCGCCGAAGCTCCGCTATAGGCAAAAGGCCAAAGCGGCACGGCGACTTGTCTTGCATAATCAAGGTTCTTTGCGGAAACACCTGCTCCGATGAGGCCTAGCGAAGCGATCAGCAGTACACCAGAGGCGCTGAGAAGTCCGATCGATAGGCGTCGTAGCGAAGCAGCGTCAAATTCGTTGGGAAAGCTGATCAGTAGCCTCCGGCCCTTTGCGGTCGCCCAGTTTAATCATGGCTCATCTTCATACCAGAGTTTTGTATTCCCCAAGACGGGGTGAGCGGCGCGCCAACGCCGCCCAACCAGGCATTGAGTTCAACCTCGCCCGGCCCAGTAGACCACAGCCTTAAACCTGGCCCCGCCACCCTCGAGGGCAGGGCGCTTTTAAGGCACATCCCTAAATGGAAACTTACCTTGAGCCGGTTCAGCCGGTATCTCCGCTCGCCCCGTATTTGGGTGGCAAGCGCCTTCTTGCCCCGAAAATCATAGAGCGTATCGGGCAAACAGCGCACACCGTCTATGCCGAGCCCTTCATGGGCATGGGCGGAATTTTCTTCCGCAGGGCGCGTCGACCAGCATCCGAAATCATCAACGACCGCAACGGCGACGTCGTCACATTGTTTCGGATATTGCAGCGGCACTATCCTGCCTTTCTCGACCACCTTAAATTCCAGCTGACGTCGCGGCGCGAATTTGAACGCCTGGCAAAGGTCGACCCCTCGACGCTAACTGATATTGAGCGGGCAGCCAGGTTCTTATACCTTCAGCGCACGGCATATGGCGGCAAGGTTACTGGTCAGAGCTTTGGCGTCTCGGCCGGCCGACCGGCAAGGTTCGATTACACTCAGATTGGGCCGATGCTTGAGGACGTCTATGAGCGGCTCGCCGGCGTCGTGATCGAGAACTTGGATTGGTCGGAACTCATAGAGCGCTATGATAGCCCCTCAACGCTGTTTTACCTCGATCCGCCATACTGGGACTGTGAGGACGACTATGGGCCGGGCCTGTTCGGGCGGGACCAGTTCGAGGCCATGGCAGCGAGGCTCGGGTCGATCGACGGCAAAGCCATCGTCTCGCTCAACGACACACCAGGGGTGCGAGAAACCTTCAAAGCGTTCCGGATGGAGGAGGTCGACCTCACATACTCGATCGGTCAAGCTACCGGCGGAACCAAGGCTGTGGGTGAGGTGTTGATCTACACCTACTGCGCGCCCGAGCTCCCGTTGTTTCGGGTATAGTCACCTGCGAATCTGTCGAGATAAAGGAAAGCCGGAACCGGAAGGTCCCGGCTTTGTTGGTCGGAGTAGGGTGATTCGGACACCCGACCCCCTCGTCCGAACGACGCGTCCGACTGTCGAGAAGTGGCGCGGTTGCTTCTCGGCCGCACCACTAAAAGGCGCGTGGCATTGTGCTGGCGATTGTCGAGATTTCAAGGACAACAAGCTTTTCCCAACCAGCCAGGACAAAATCTATTCATTTCGTCACGCTTTCGAGAACCGGATGAAAGAGGGCGGGCTGAATGAGGAGCTGCGTAGGATCTTGATGGGCACGCCATCGATCGTCCTCGCTGTGGGACGGGCGGGTCCCTGAAGTGGCGCACCGGGTTGCGCTGCCGGTCGATCCTTGATCGTTTAGCGATGGACATCAGCGTTCAACTTTGATTGCTTGTGCTGAGGGGGAGACAGCGTGACGCAACCAATTCACTTCATATTCATTTGTAATCAGCTAGGTGTTGACATATATGGCAACAGCTGGTGAGCTTTGTGACCAGAGTATGCTGGTTCAATTGGGGGGCGGCTTGGAGCCACATGAGCAGCCGATGCGACTGCTGTATGCGTTTCCTGGTGTGATTGAATGGTTTGACAATGATCTTCCGCAGCTTGAGCCAATACTGGACGAGGGACGCATGTCGCCCCTTGAGCAAACTTATGACCTTTTGCACGATTTCGTTAGTGGCGAAGACATGAGTTTTTACAGCCGATCTCATTCAATGACCCCAACGGAGCCAGGCGTATGGGAGCTAAAATCGCCAGATGTGAGATTGTTTGGCTGGTTCTGCGCTAGAGCCAAGTTCATCATCGCATTTGCGGACTCGGCTTTTCGCTGTAAGGAGCACAATCTTTACCAGGGTTACCGGAACCAGACCGTATATGTGCGCGATCGGCTCGATTTAGATGAGCCAAAATTCATCACCGGGGGTTATGCGGATGTCTTATGAACTTAAAATTGATCCAAGGAAACGAGTGGCGGCACGCTTCATTGGCGCAGTGCGAAAGGCATTGATTTCGGCAGCTATGGATGAGCGTGACGCGACCGGTTTGACTCAACAGGCTATCGCGGATCGGTTGGGTGTTCATCGATCCTTTGTCACAAAGCTGCTCAAAAATGAAGGCAACTTGACATTGCGCTCGATCGCCGATTTGGCGTGGGCGCTAGGATATCAGCCAAATTTTTCGCTGGATCGTAACGTTCCGCTCGATCGATGCAACAATACGGCCCAAGTCACGACAGCCGAAGAGCATGTTCCAGCAGCGAACCAATCGCCGCGTCCGTTTTACGTACATAGCGGCGAGAGCGTAAATGCGCCTTCGCGCACGACGCGGGTACTGGAAACGAGTCACTGATGTCGATATCGGCCGAGGTAATTTTCTGCGACGATATTCGTGTTGAGGACAACGGCAAGTTCATTCTGATAGGGGTGTATGGTTCAGATTTGGTGCCCGGCCGCATGCCAAACCAATTCCCCTTGTCGATATTTGTGCGAGCGACTGGATTGCCGGTTGGGCCTTCCAAGTTTCGTCTTGAGATGGTCATGCCGGGCGGTAAGGTCACGTCCGTAGTAGAAGGCGAAGGGTTTCGGGACTCCAACAATACCCGACCTGTAATTATGGTATTCCCGTCACTGCATTGCGAAATTGAGAAATACGGCGACCTTGTATGCAGACTGTCGATTGACGGGGCAGAGCCAGAGGAGATCGGCCGACTTCCTATCGTACCTCCCGCTGTTAGGTAATCTCTCAACCGCACCGAACCTAAAAAGGCACGATGACGCACCCGTCTGGAGGACATCTCGATAAGGGTGCCCTTGGTCAAGGATCCTATCGATCTTCTTGGGCGCTCAGATGCGTCATCATCGTCCATATCCGACCGGGGGGGGCGTCCCGTCGCCGTGAAGTGGGCACCGCCCAGAACTTGTCGTTGCAGGCGGATGCGCGTCTGAGAGGCGCAACAGCGCGCACCTATCTGGCGCTCACCGCCAAGGAGAGGCCGTCGGAAGCCCAACTGGCCATAGCTTTGCAGGCTCTTTCCCGCCCGCTCGATGGCAGCGAACATGCAGAGGTCGCACCGCCCAACCTTGCCGAAATATTCAAGCTTATGCCGAGCAGCAAATGATCGAGATCACTGTGCAGTGATACTTTTGGTGCCATCTGAAGGCCAGCCGATGACCGTTGACACAACCGATCTACAATTCTTTGAGATAAAATTCTCTCCAGACGAACTTAAGACGCTACCGAAGCAACATTCGGCCTATTTGGTGGCTACCTGTTTCGCCATAAATGAGGTTCTAGTTTTCCTGCGCCTCAAGCTCCAAACTCTCAACTCGATGAAGTTGGCAGAACCGGATGAGCGATTGGCCAGTGTCGCATTCATGCAAGATCAAATCTTGACCCGCACGCTGTCCGGCAAGGTGGTGGAATATCTAAAACTAATTCGCGACCACCGGAAAATTTGTCTGCGTGCCAAAGACCCAGATGTTCAGTCGTTTTTTTCAGAGCATGGCGAAGAGATCGACGCCCTTTGGAATACAGCCGGCACGCGATTTGCCCACGAAATTCGCAACAATTTAGGTAGCCACATTGGCCTGGGTCGGATCCGGCAAACGGTTGCGGCCCTCCCATCTGGTCGAACAACCATGGGGATCTACCTTCACCCAAGAGATGGAAACACAATCTATCCCATCGGAGAAGATGTGGCTCACATCGCTGCGTTTGACACTAGCGAAGACGTTCAGCAGTGGTTGGACTGGGTGCTCGACACCTGTCGATTTGCTCAGCGACTGCATAACAAGTACATGATTTGGATCGTGGAGACGTTCTTTTCCGAGAAGCACCCTAATGAAATTAGGATATCGGTGGACAAGCGCCTAGTGAGCGATTTCCAACAGGCCATTCCGATCTTGTGGGAGTTCTCAACTGAAAAAGGCTAGAGAGCGCGCGAATAGTGACGCGCGACAAAGGCCCGGGTCGTCCCTTGTTGGTGGCCCAGACAAAAAATACATTCGCGCCAATCTTCGGACGGTTGGGGGGCGAGAAGCGTAGCGGTGAGATCCCGCGCTTGAGCCGATCTTTTAAATTGCCGTTTTGCTTCAATGGTGGGATACGATTGAGTTAGCCGATCTAAACCGCTGAAATTAAACGCTATGAGCGTTCTCCCCCCACCCGCCATTTGCCGCCAGCCTTACACCATCGGCGGATTGATCCGAGCGAACCCCTCTTGCCGGCGATAGGGGAAGTAGGGATACGGCGCGGTGACAGCGCTGGCCTCATCGAGCCTGGCGATCTGTTCGTGCGTCAAACTCCAGCCAACTGCCCCGAGATTCTGGCGCAACTGCTCTTCGGTGCGGGCACCAACTATCACCGAGGAGACAGTCGGGCGTTGCAACAGCCAGTTGAGCGCAACCTGTGGAACCGACTTGCCGGTTTCTTCTGCTATCGCATCGAGAGCATCAACCACGCGATAGAGATGGTCTTCTTCCACCGGCGGGCCAAAGCTGGCGGTTTCATGCAGGCGGCTGCCGTCCGGTAGAGGCGTGCCACGGCGGATCTTCCCGGTTAGCCGGCCCCAGCCCAGAGGGCTCCAGACCAGTGCGCCCAAGCCCTGATCCTCGCCGAGCGGCATCAGTTCCCATTCGTAGTCGCGCCCGACCAGCGAGTAATAGACCTGGTTGGTGACGTAGCGCGGCCAGCCATGCCGGTCCGACGCAGCCAGCGATTTCATAACCTGCCAGCCCGAAAAATTCGAGACGCCGACATAACGAACCTTGCCGGCACGGACCAGCATATCGAGCGTCGAAAGCACTTCCTCGACCGGCGTGCCCGCATCGAAGGCGTGAAGTTGCAGAATGTCGATATAATCGGTCCGAAGGCGACGCAAAGCATCCTCGACAGAGCGGATCAACCGGAAACGAGAGGTCCCGCCATCATTGGGGCCACCGCCCATCGGCAGCCCGGTCTTGGTCGAGATCAGCACCGAGTCGCGCTTGCCCTTGATGGCCTGACCAAGCACCTCTTCCGAAGCGCCGTCCGAATAGACGTCTGCGGTGTCGAACAGATTGACACCGGCTTCGAGGCAGATGTCGACGAGACGGCGCGCCTCGGTGGCGTCGGATGTACCCCAATTGCCGAAAAGCGGGCCTGTGCCGCCGAATGTGCCGGCGCCGAAACTGAGCACCGGCACCTTGAGGCCGGATTTGCCAAGCGATCTATAGTCCATCTAAATGCTCCTTAGAGAATCGGATTGCAGGAGGGTGTCGCCACAGGTCGCTGGCCGGCGCGAACGGCGATCAGCGCCGTGACGATGGCGAGAAGCGGGAAGAGCGCGGCAATAATCGGCACGAAGGCGAGGCCGGGACCCTGGTCGATCACGACACCGCCGGTCCATGCGCCGATGGCGTTCCCAAGATTGAAGGCGCCGATATTGAAGCTCGATGCGAGGCTCTGGCCGGCGCCGTCGGCCTTTGAAAGCACCCACATCTGCAAAGGTGCGACCGTAGCGAAACCAGTCGCACCCAGAAGGCCGGTGAAGAGCACCGCAGCGACCTGATTGTTGAACGCGAAAGTCATCAGCCCCAACACGGCAGTGAGTGCTGCCAGCGTTCCGAATATGGAGGGCACCAGGCCCCGGTCGGCGAACCTGCCGCCAAGCAGATTGCCTGCGAACAGACCACCCCCGAACACCAGCAGGATCGGCGATACGGCGCTGTCGTCAAAGCCGCCGATCTCGGTCAGCAACGGCGCGATGTAGGTAAAGACCGCAAAAACACCGGCATAGCCGAACACAGTCGTCAAAAGGCCGAGCAGCACGGGTCGCCGGGCGATGGCACGCAAGTCGGAGCGCCAGTCCGATGCTTGCGGCCGCGTCCGATCCTGCGGCACCAGCGCAGCGAGCACGACAATGGCGAAAACGCCCACCCCCGTTACCGCCCAGAACGTCGCACGCCAGTCATACTGCTGGCCGAGCCATGTGCCAAAGGGCACACCAAGCACTGTCGCGACAGTAAGGCCGGTGAACATGATGGCGATGGCCGACGCGCGCTTGTCCTCGGAAACGAGGCCCGTCGCCACCACCGCGCCAACGCCGAAGAAGGTACCGTGGGTCAGTGCCGTCAGCACCCGCGCGGCCATCAGCCAGCCATAACTCGGCGCAAGCGCGCATGCGGCATTGCCGATTACGAAGATGACCATCAGGCCGACAAGCACCCGCTTGCGCGGCCAGCGCGCCGTGAGCACGGTCAGGATGGGAGCACCGACGGTCACGCCGAGGGCATAGCCGGAAATCAGAAGTCCGGCGGCAGCTATAGTGACATCTAACTCGCGGCTGACCTCCAACAGGAGGCCCATGATAACAAATTCGGTGACGCCGACGCCGAAGGCGCCAACTGTCAATGCGTAAAGTGCCAAAGGCATAGTGGGGTCTCGATCTTCATTCGGAAAGGTTCAGAGAAGATAGACCTTCAACGCACGATGAAATAGAATGCGCACTGGAACAGCACTTGTGAGATGAAGTCATAATGGCACGGCTAGATGTGAACCGCTCCGGCGAGATGGAGGTATTCGTGCGCGTGGTCGAACTCGGCGGCTTCTCGCCCGCTGCCCGCGCCGCGCGCATGACGCCGTCTGCGGTCAGCAAACTGATCGCACGTTTGGAAGCCCGGCTCGGTGCCAGATTGCTCAATCGCTCGACGCGGCAACTCCAGCTTACGCCCGAGGGTTGCGCCTTTTACGAGCGGGCAACGCGCGTCCTGGCTGATCTGGAGGAGGCTGAACGCGCCGCGAGCATCGGCGAGGAGGCCGTGGGGCGCGTCCGCATAAATACCAGCGCCTCATACGCCACACACATCCTCGCACCTGTCCTGCCGGACTTTCTGGCAAGCCATCCGGGTATCACGCTCGACATTGTGCAAACCGATGCCGTGGTTGATCTGCTTGCAGAGCGCATGGATGTGGCCATCCGCGCCGGGCCCCTAAAGAGCTCCAGCCTCGTCGCCCGCAAACTCGGCGATACGCCGCTGGTCGTCGTTGCCGCACCGTCCTATCTGGAACGATGTGGCGAACCACGGACCATTGCCGATCTCGAGCACCATGATCGGGTCGGCTTCGGCTACGCGCGCACCGTCGATGGCTGGCCACTCCGGGAAAATGGCAAAACCAACGTCGTGCCGGCCAGCGGGCGCGTCCAGGCGAGCGACGGCGAAGGTCTGCGCCAACTTGCTTTGGCCGGAGTGGGTCTTGCCCGCCTGGCAGCCTTTACCGTTCGGGGTGACATTGCCGCGGGGCGCTTGATGCCGGTGCTCGGCCATCTCGACACCGGCGATTGCGAAACCTTCCACGCCGTCTATGTCGGGCAGGGCGGTCCGCTACCTTCGCGAGTCAGAGCGCTGCTCGATTTCCTTGCCAAAGATGGAAGGGTGTCCTGACGAAGCCTCGGCGGCGCTAGAACTCGGATTCGTCCGCGCCGGGGGCGCGCAAATCCGCGGCGCTGGGCAGGGCGCCCTGATTCGTGGCGAGCGTCGCGGCCAGTCCGAACTCGTGTGACGTCGTGCACCCGTTGGGCTCGAAATTGCTCGCCACGCACTCGACCTTGGTCTTCTGGCTGACGCTAAGCTCCGGACTGCCCGTCGATGTGGAAGAACATCCTGCAAGGACAATCAGGCAAAGCGCGGCGGTAACAATTCTCATTTGGTCCGTCTCTTTAACCGGTCAGATATCGATCCTATGCCCCGAACGCTGGAAATTTTCCAGCTTTTCTTCCATGGCGCGCTTGAAGCGTTCCTTGTCGGGATCGCACGCTTCGAGCAGTTCCCGGACTCGCCAGAATTCCATCAACCCGAACGGATTAACAGCCGGTCGAACGTATATGTCGGGCGGATGGCGCTCCAACTGGGCACGCACGATGGTCTGGATCATGATCTGGGTTGCAACAAACCCCAGATCGACCATTCCCGGCTCGGCCTCCTGGTTCGGAAGTTCGGGACTTCCGTTGACGTCAACGGCAACCAAGATGTCGGATCCATCGATCACCTGATCGACGGGTACCGGGTTGATGACGCCACCATCGATATAGGTGCGGCCATTTAGATGAACGGGCTTGAACGCAGCGGGAATCGCCATCGATGCGGCAATGCCGATCCGCAAAGGACCGGAATCGAACACCACCTGTTCCCAGCTGTAATAATCGGCGGCGACGGTCGAAAACGGCACTTTGAGATCGGAAAAATCGTCGGGAAAGCCCTCGGGCAGAAAGGCCTCGGTTATGCTCTCGGGATCGACCTGAAAGCTCAGCCCGTTCTGCAGTATGCCGATCAGGCTGGGCCGATGCGCCGACCACACCGTTCCGGCAACGAGCTGGAAGCTGCCGAGCACGCTGTAGGCGTATTCGCGCAGTTCTGCACCTGTCATCCCGTTTGCCCAGCCGGCCCCAATCAGAGCGCCGATCGAACAGCCCGAAATCCGGGACGGCTTAAGACCAAGCTCATCCATGGCCTCGATGTAGGGAATGTGGGAAAGCCCGCGCGCCGCGCCGCCGCCAAGGGCAACGCCGATGCTCGGAGATGATGCTGCAGGAACAATCTCAACGTCCATGGCCGCGCCCTGTTAATCGATGCAGGGAAATTTAAGCAGGCACTGGCGTCGACGCAACGGCTAGCGTGGTTCGGTCGCACCCTTGTTGCGGAAGGCCCACTGGGGCACCACGATAACATTGTCATGGCTCTCGCCGCTATTGCGGCGATAAGCCAGCTCCCACGCCCGTTCGATGATTTCCTCGATCGACAGGCTCAGGCAGCTTGGCAGGCTCTGTGAGCGGCCAAGATTTTCCAGAACGGCTTCGGCCTGGCCGCACACGGCGCGCTGCTGCAATGTTTCTGATGTCATAGGCTTCATGGGGCCATTGGATCATCAAGATGCCAAGACCCGGCAAACGCATTGGAGAAAAATTGAATAAATCGCGTGTTGGCCGATCAATCTCTAAGGAAGGCTGGGAGGCTCGCGATCATCCTTGTCGCTGTCACTCATGCGCTGATAGCGCCGCCGCGTGATGATATACATCACAACCGCAACGACCAGCGCGCCCCCGAGCATGACGAACCCGAATTCGGCCGCCGAAAGCCCCAGCGTCAACAGCGCGACAACCAGAACCACAAGACTGGCCGCTATGATAAAAATCCGCATGGTGCCTCCATCCCTTAGTCCATCGTGTCGTGTTTGACTTGCCAATGCAAGCGCACCCGGCTACGCCCTGACAGGCATTGAAAAAGGGTAGGGACCACGCAGTGGATAGCGTTACAGAGATCGTTCCTACACTCATGCCGCTGGGCGATACAGGCGTTCTCATCCGCTTCGCCGACCGGCTTGATCTGGACGCCAATGCTGCCACAATTGCCTTTGCAAGGCGCCTCGAATCCCGCCCCATTCCTGGCGTTATCGAAATCGTGCCCAATCTGGTTTCGGTGCTCGTGCGCTACGATCCCCGGCGTATCGGCTACGAGGCCCTCTGCGGCGAATTGCGCCTGCTCGACCGCGGCGCTCAAGACAATGCATCCTTGGCCGCCCATGCAATCGCCATCACATATGGCGGCGAAGATGGCCCCGATATCGAAGCGGTGGCGAACGAATTGGGGCTGACCGTTCCCGCCTTCATCGATGCCCACTGCGCTCATCGGTTGAGCGTTCTCGCCGTCGGCTTTGCCCCCGGTTTCGTCTATTGCGGCATGCATGGTGACGACCTGCTCGTGCCGCGCCGCGAGACAGTCAGGCGCTCCGTTCCACCCGGCAGCATCCTTTTCGCCGCCCGCCAGACGGCCATCGCCGCCACGGCCATTCCCACCGGCTGGGCCGTGATCGGGCGCACCCACCTCATCAATTTCGACCCGGCCGCATCCCCGCCAACGCAATTGCGGGCGGGGGACACCATCACCTTCGAGGCTGCCCGATGAGCCGCATCGTTCTCACCCGGGTCAGCCCGATGACCACGGTCCAGGATGCAGGGCGCCCCGGGCTTTTTGCACACGGTATTGGCGCGTCCGGCCCCATGGACCGCGCCGGCTACGCGCTGGTCGCCGCTATCGCCGAGGTTCCATGCGGTGCCGCAATCGAGATTGGCCCTCTCGGCCTTGATTTCACCTATCACGGCACCCCGCTATCGGCCGGCGTCGCCGGCGGCGAATTTTCGCTGATCGTCGACGGCGAGCCCAGGCCCTGGCCGTCCCGCATCGATCTTGTCGAAAATACAAAAGTGTCCATAAAGCCCGGCCCGCAGGGCAATTACGCCTATCTGCGTTTTGCTGCCGAAATCGGCGTTCCCGCCATTCTTGGCAGCCGCTCCACCAACGCAACAGTAGGGCTCGGCGGGTTTGATGGCCGCATGCTGGCCGCGGGCGACGAACTTGGGCTCGAAGATTTGCCCGACACCCAAACCGAGCCGACGCGCCCTGAAACTGCCGCACCCGGTGACCCCATCCGCTTCGTCTGGGGTATCCATGCAGATCTGTTCAGTGGCCCGGTCCGCTCGGGCTTCACAGCGTCCGAATTTCGCATATCCGCGCGCATGGACCGCATGGGCGTCAGGCTCGATGACTCAGGGTCCGTTTTCACTGATGCAAAACTCCTGAATCTGGTGTCCGATGCCGTGGTCCCCGGCGATATCCAGATTCTGGGCGACGGCACGCCGATCGTTTTGATGCGCGACAACCAGCCAACCGGCGGCTACCCCCGAATCGGCACCGTAATCGACGCCGATCTCGATCGCTTCGCACAGATCCGCGCCGGCAGGATGGTGCGTTTCGAACCTGTCACCGTCGCGCACGCCCACAGGATTGCCAAATGGCAACCCTGATCGACCTCAACGCCGATCTGGGCGAGGGCATCGGCGATGATCTCGCCATGCTCGAAATCGTCACCAGCGCTTCAATCGCCTGCGGGGGACACGCGGGTAACGATGAGACGATGCGCGCCGCTATCCGCGGGGCGCTGGCCAATACCGTCCGCATCGGAGCCCATCCCGGTTTCGAGGATCCGGACCATTTCGGCCGCCGCCGGCTCGACCTGCCGTTCGCGACCATACGCGATCAGGTGCTCGCCCAAATCGCCCGCCTCGCGTCCATTGCAGCAGAGGAGGGGGCAAATATCGCCTATCTCAAGCTGCACGGCGCCCTCGCCAATATGGCCGCGGAGGACGAGGCGCTCTCCCGCGCTGTTTTTTCGGGTGTTGCCGAGAATTACCCCGGCATGGCCATTCTCGCGCTTGCAGCCTCGGCGCAGGAACGAGCCGCCAACGCACTCGGCCTTGCCGTTATCGCCGAAGCCTATGCCGACCGCGCCTATACGCCCGACGGCTTGCTGGCCGCTCGCGGTTTGCCCGGCAGCGTGCTTGAAGACACCAGCGCCGTCGTCGCTCAGTGCCTTCGGCTCGCCGAGCATGGCGAAATCATTGCCCTGGACGGCACGATTTTCAAATCCGGCGCCCGTTCGATCTGCCTGCATGGCGACACAACCGGCGCGCTTGAGCATGCCCGCGCGGTGCGCCATGCCCTCGAGTCTCGCGGCCTGATGTAGCAGCGCTGCCCCCAAAGATTGCGCTGCCGTTAAGAAAACCTACACAAACCTATGGTTTTTGGGAGGTTCGACGCGCGAAAGCATCGGCATTTTGCGGGAGTGCTTTCAGCAATAATGGAACCCTTTTTGCGGTTCGAAAGCACGACAATCTTGTTAGTACTGGGTCAGATTGTATGAGCTCGAATATTGGATCGGCGCGCCGCCGTTCGCTTTTTGCCGCCTTGGGCACATCTGTGGCCGCTGCCGTCTTGCTGGCCGGTTGCAGCGGCGCCGACCTCTTTGCAGGCAATGAATTTTTCTCCGAATCCTCGATGGGCGTCAAAGCCTCGCCACGGGTCACCACCTCGCGCAACGTCCCCAAGGGCGGTGGGCGCTACGTGGTCGGCCAGCCTTATACAGTCGCAGGCAACCGGTTCGTCCCGCGCGAACAGCCTGATCTCGATGTAACGGGCCGCGCCTCATGGTACGGCCCTGCCTTCCATGGCCGCCTCACTGCCAATGGCGAAGTCTTCGACATGTACGCATTGTCGGGAGCCCACCCCACGCTTCCTCTGCCGTCCTATGTGCGCGTGACCAATGCCGATAATGGCGCGTCGACCATAGTCCGCATCAATGATCGCGGCCCGTTCTCCTATTCGCGCACCGTCGATCTCTCGCGCCGCGCCGCCGAAGTCCTCGGCTTCCAGCAGCAGGGCACGGCCAATGTCCGCGTGCAATATATCGGCCCGGCCCCGCTCAACGGCGATGACACAAAGTTCCTTGTCGCCTCGATCAACCAACTGACGCCCTACGAAATCCAGAACAACACGCGCATGGCTTACCAGGAGCCCGTGCAGGTCGCTGATACGTCGCCGGCACCAGTCGCAGCCCCCGTGGCGCCTACGCCCGTGCCGCGCCCCGTGACCGCTTCAGAGGCGGCGGGCAGCATCGCGGCACCCGAGTTCATTCCCTTCCAGGTCCTGTCCTACGCTGGCGCAACCAGCCTAGAAACGGCCTCCGAGCCCAACGGCACGCCGGTCCGCATGGCTCTTGGCACATGGGATGACGAAGCTCAGGCGCGTGACGTCGCCACCCGATTTGCCGTCCTTGGCGCAGTCGACACCACGACTCTGGTTCAGGGCGATCAAACGGTTACCCACCTCATGCTCACCCATCTTCGCGAAGGTGTGACCGAGACTGACGCCATAGACATGGCAACCTCACTTGGCTTGTCGTCCCCGATTTTGTATTGATGGAACAAGGCTTAACAAAAATAGGGGCGCCACGGCGCGGCTGGCTTTCATGGTTCGTCTGGAACGTGCCTTCCGCTTGATGCTTGTTGGACTGGCCCTCGTGGCTGCTCTGGCCAATCCTGCCAGTGCCCAGCTCGATTTCGATACCAGCGCCCCTTACGCCATTCTCGTCGACTACGAATCCGGAACCGTCCTGTTTCAAAAAGAGGCCGATACCCGGATGGAACCGGCCAGCATGGCCAAGCTGATGACCGTTGCGGTCGTCCTTGACATGGTCAAACGCGGCGCGCTCAGCCTTACCGATCAGTTCTTCATCTCCGAGCATGCCTGGCGCACAGGCGGGGCGCCCTCGGGCGGTTCGGCGATGTTTGCCGAGCTCGGCTCGCAGGTCAGCGTGGACGATCTGCTCCATTCGGTCATCATCCAGTCGGGCAATGATGCGTCGATAGCACTGGCCGAGGGCATCGCGGGCAACGAAGGCACCTTCGCGGCCATCATGAACGAATTTGCACACGACATCGGGATAACTGATTCCCATTTCACCAACGCCAGCGGGCTTCCGGACCCCGACATGTACGTAACGGCGCGCGATCTCGCCGATCTGGCCCGCTACATCATTCGCGAGTTTCCTGACTATTACCCGGTCTTTGCCGTTGAGGAATTCACCTGGAACAACATCCGCCAGTCCAACCGCAACGGCCTTCTCGGTCTGGGCATCGGCGTCGACGGGCTGAAGACCGGCCACACCGAAGCCGCTGGCTATGGCATCGTCGCCTCGACCACCGAGGGTGGCCGCCGCCTCGTCGCCGTGCTGCACGGCATGGACAGCGTCAACCAGCGCAACGAGCAGGCGCGTGCGCTCATCACCTGGGGCGCCCGCAGCTTCGAGCGAATTCCCGCCTTTGCCAATGGCGCCGTCGTCGGTAGGGCCAGTGTTTATGGCGGTGAACAGGCCAATGTCGGTCTCGTCGGCGAGGGCAGCATCGACATCTACCTGCCGCGCGGCAACCGGCGCTGCCTTTCGGCCAGCATCACCTATGCCGCGCCCATACTTCCGCCGGTGCGCGCTGGCGACAGGCTTGCGCAACTCAACATACTTTGCGATGACCAGATCATTCAGACCGCGCCGCTTTACGCGGCAGAGGCTGTCGGACAAGGTGGCATCATGCGGCGGGCGACCGACGCGCTTTGGGAACTGGCGTTCGGCTGGTTTTGACACCGGGTGATTTCGGTCTGGCGGCCGCAACAGGATTTGATACGGACACGATGGCGGCAGATCAGCACCGATCGATCACACCCCGATTCATCACTTTCGAGGGTGGCGAGGGCGTGGGCAAGTCCACCCAGGTCCGCCGTTTGGCCGGACGCCTGGCTGAACGCGGCATTTCTGTGGTCCGCACGCGCGAACCCGGCGGCACGCCCAAGGCCGAGGCCGTCCGCTCCTTCATCCTGCAGGGCAAGCCTGAAAGCTGGGGCGTCGGCGCCGAGGCCGTGCTGTTCGCCTCCGCCCGTCTCGATCACGTCAACCAGTTGATCGCTCCGTCTTTGGCCGAGGGCAAATGGGTCATCTGCGACCGCTTTGCCGATTCCACCCGCGCCTATCAGGGTTTGACAGGCGGCGTCGATGACAAGCTGATCGACGCTCTCGAACATCTGGCCCTCAACGGCCACACGCCCGACCTGACGGTCATCCTCGACATGGACCCCGATATCGCGTTCGAGCGCGTCCGCAAGCGCGCCACTGAAGACGGAATGCCTGCCATCGCCGATCGCTTCGAAAAAGAGGATCTGGCCTTCCATCGCCGCCTGCGCGAAAATTTCCTAGCAATCGCCATTGCCAATCCGGGCCGCTGCGTCGTCCTGTCGGCCGATACCGAAGAAGACGTTCTCACCGAAGCCATCTGGCGGGCCGTCCTCGATCATTTTCCCGATCTGGCCGGCGAAGGGTTGGCCAGGTGAGTGTCGAGCGCCGCGAAGCCGACCAGATTGCGAATGTGCCAGCGCCAGAGTTCGGGACGCTTGTCGGCCATGAAGCGGCGCTCGCTTCGCTTCTGGGCGCACTGGAACGCGATCGCCTGCCCAGCGCCATCCTGCTGCACGGCCCGCGCGGCATCGGCAAGGCAACCTTCGCTTTCGAGGTCGCGCGCCAGGTTCTCTCGCGTACTTCCGACGAAACCGAGGAGAGGATAGGCGCGCAGATCGCCGCGCTGTCCCATCCCAATCTATTCCTCTTGCGCCGCACCACCGACCCCGCCAATTCCGAAAAATACTACTCGGCCATTCGCGTCGACGACGTACGCGCCATGCGCGATTCCCTGCATCAGACCCGGGGCAGGGCGGGCTACCGCATTGCGATTATCGACAGCGTCGACGATTGCAACATCAACTCGGCCAATGCGCTGCTCAAGACCCTTGAGGAGCCGCCCGCCGACACCATGTTCATCGTTTTATCCCATCGCCCCGGCGGCATGCTGGCCACCATCCGCTCGCGCTGCCAGAGCTTTGGCATGCGCCCGCTCGCCGATCCCGACACCGCTCAGGTGATCGCCCGTATCCGCGCCGATATTTCATCGGACGACGTTTCCCGCGCCGTAAGCTTTGCGGCCGGTCGCCCTCGCCGAGGTCTTGAATCCCTCATGCTCGAGGAGGGCGACGTTCTCGATGCGCTCCAGACATGGCTTCAGAACCCCGCCGCCCATCCCACCCGGGCCCATCTCAAGATCGCCGACGGGCTTGCCGCGTCCAAAGGGGCCGAGCTGGGTTTTGCCCAGGACATGATCCGCGATTGGCTGGCCACCGAGGCCGAAACCGCCGCCCGCGCCGGTCCTGCTGCACGTTTCCGCCTTGCGTCGGCCAATGGCCTGTGGGAGAAGGCCAACGCTCTTATCGCCGATGCCGATATCTACAATCTTGACCGGCGCCAGACGCTGGTCGCAGTCTTTGATTCCCTGCGCGACCATGTGCGCAGAACCACGCCCGTGAGCTGATTTTCCTATGAGCCGCCCGACCTTTTACATCACCACGCCGATCTTTTACCCCAACGGCGTTCCCCATATCGGCCACGCCTATACCGCCATCGCCAGCGACGTCATCGCGCGCTTTCACCGGCTGGACGGCAAGGATGTGTTCTTTCTGACCGGCACCGACGAGCACGGCCAGAAGATGCAGCAGACGGCCGAGAAGGAGGGCATCACGCCCATCGAGTTGGCGACGAAAAACTCTCAGGCCTTCAAAGACCTCTGGGCGACGCTCAACATCTCCTACGACGACTATATCCGCACCACCGAGGCGCGCCACCACGCTGCCTCACAGGCCATCTGGAACAAGATGGTCGAAAAGGGTGATATCTACCTCGACTCCTATTCCGGCTGGTACTCGGTCCGCCAGGAGGCCTTTTTCGACGAAAAGGAAACGACCGTCGGCGATGATGGCATCCGCCGCGAACCGCTTGGCTCGCCCGTCGAATGGGTCGAGGAGGAAAGCTATTTCTTCCGCCTCTCGGCTTATGGCGACAAGCTCCTCGCCCATTACGAGGCCAATCCCGGTTTCATCCTGCCCGCCGAGCGCCGCAACGAAGTCGCCAGCTTCGTCAAATCGGGCCTGCGCGATCTCTCGATCTCGCGTACCACGTTCGATTGGGGCGTGCCCGTGCCCGGCGATCCCAAGCACATCATGTATGTCTGGGTCGACGCCCTGACCAATTACATCACCGCCGCCGGCTACCCCGATAGAACCGACGAGCGCTGGAAATACTGGCCCGCCGACGTCCACATGATCGGCAAGGACATCGTGCGCTTTCACGCTGTCTATTGGCCCGCCTTCCTCATGAGCGCCGATATCGAACTGCCCAAACGCGTGTTCGCTCACGGGTTCCTGTTCAACCGCGGCGAGAAGATGAGCAAGTCGGTCGGCAACGTCGTCGATCCTTTCGAGCTTGTCGAAAAATACGGCCTCGACGCCATGCGCTACTATTTCCTGCGCGAAGTCTCGTTCGGCAGCGACGGCTCGTACAATCACGAAGCCATCGTCAACCGCATCAACGCCGATCTCGCCAACGATCTGGGCAACCTCGCCCAGCGTTCGCTGTCCATGGTCGCTAAGAACTGCGAAGGACAGGTGCCCACGCCCGGCGAATTGACCGCCGAGGATAAGGCCATTCTGGCCGCCGCCGATGCCCTGCTCGAAACCTCGCGCACCGCGATGGACGAGCAGGCCATCCACCAGATGCTCAATGCCGTCTGGCAGGTCGTTGCCGATGCCAACCGCTATTTCGCGGGGCAGGAGCCCTGGGCTCTGCGCAAGACCGACCCCACCCGCATGGCGACAGTGCTCTACGTCACGATAGAAGTGGTGCGCCAGGTCGCCATCCTCGCCCAGTCCGTGATGCCGGCGTCGAGCGAAAAGCTGCTCGATTTGCTGGGCCTGCATGCCCAGGGCCGCTCCTTCGAGCAACTCGGCTCCTATGGCCGCCTTGTGCCCGGCACCGCGCTGCCAGCGCCAGAGGGTGTCTTCCCCCGCTATGTGGAAAAGGACGAAGGCGCGGCCTGATGCTTGTCGACAGCCATTGCCATCTCGATTTCGACGTGCTCGCCGACGATATCGACGGCGTTTTGGCGCGGGCGCGGGAAAACGGGGTAAGCCATTGCGTCACCATCTCCACTCGCATCCGCCGCTTCGAGACGCTTCTCGCCATCGCCGAAAAGCACGACAACGTCTTCTGCTCAGTCGGGACCCATCCGCACAATGCGCATGAAGAACTCGACATAAGCATCGAAGAAATCGTCGCTTTGTCCCAGCATCCAAAATGTGTCGCCATCGGTGAAGCCGGGCTCGATTACCACTACGATTCCTCGCCCCGCGACGCCCAGGCTCAAGGCTTCCGCAACCACATCGCCGTCGCCCGCCAGACCGGCCTGCCGCTGGTCATTCATGCCCGCGCCGCTGATGACGACATGATCGCCATTCTCGAGGATGAAACCGGGCAAGGGGCTTTCCCCTTCGTCCTGCACTGCTTTTCCTCGGGCGCCGAACTGGCTCGCCGTGGCTTGGCGCTTGGCGGTTACGTTTCGTTTTCCGGCATCGTCACCTTCAAGAACGCCACCGAAATCCAGCAGGTGGCTCAGTTCGTTCCCGAAGACCGGTTCCTCGTGGAGACCGATGCGCCGTATCTGGCGCCGGTGCCCCATCGCGGCAAGCCCAACCAGCCCGCCTTCGTGCGTCACACGGCCGAAAAACTGGCCGAGTTGCGCGGCGTTCCGTTCGAAACCATCGCCGAGCAATCGACCCGCAATTTCGCCCGCCTGTTTTCCAAAACAGGGCTGAGCGTATGATCGACAAGCCCGCCACCCGGCTGACCGCCCGCATCCTGGGCTGCGGCTCGTCCGGCGGCGTGCCACGTATCGGCAATGTTTGGGGCGCCTGCGACCCCGAAAACCCAAAGAACCGCCGCCTGCGCTGCGCGCTGCTGATTACCGGCACGCGCGACGATACCGACGGCGTCACCCGCGTTCTCATCGATGCAGGCCCGGATCTCCGCGAACAGATGCTAGCTGCGGAAGTGCCTGCAATCGATGCCGTGTTCTTCACCCACGAACACGCCGACCACACCCATGGCATAGACGATCTGCGTGTTCTGGCCCTCAACGCCAAACGCCGCGTCGACGCTTACATGTCGACGGCCACCGAAGTTCGCTTGCGCGAGGCGTTCGGCTATTGCTTCACGGCCCCCGAAAACAGTTCTTACCCCCCGATCCTCAACACCCACTCCATCGCCGATGGCGAGGAGATCGTTGTCGAAGGGGCAGGGGGCACCATCACGCTAAAACCCTTCGAACAGCAGCACGGCTCGATCACTTCGCTTGGTTTCCGTATAGGTAAACTGGCTTATTCCTGTGATCTTTCAGGCGTTCCCGAGACGTCGCACTGGGCAATAGAGGACCTCGATACCTGGATCCTCGACGCCTTGCGCTACACGCCCCACCCGAGCCACCTCGATCTCGAACAGGCGCTGGCGCTCATTGAAATGCACCGGCCGCACCAAGCCGTACTCACCAACCTTCACGTCGACATGGACTATGTGATCCTCGACGGCGAAACGCCTGACCACGTCACCCCGGCGTTCGACGGGATGGAGATCGCCATCAGGGTCTAGCGTCCCAAAGGCGCATGAGGCACACTGGCCACATCCCGAGGACGCGCCATGAGCAATCTCGACAGTCCCGAAACCGCCATCCGCGATACGCGTTGGGTGCTTCCAGCCACAATTCTCGGCTCCAGCCTTGGCTTTATCGATGGTTCGGTGGTCAATGTCGCGCTGCCCGCCATCCAGTCAGACCTCGATGCAGGGCTGGCGACGGCCCAATGGGTGGTCAATGGCTATATGCTCATGCTCGGCAGTCTCATTCTGCTCGGCGGCACCATCGGCGACCGGTTTGGCCAGCGGCGCGTCTTCCTTTTCGGCCTCGTCGGCTTTGCGTTTGCTTCGATCGCCTGCGCACTCGCACCATCTCCGCTAGCTCTCGTTGCTGCGCGAACCATCCAGGGCATCGCGGCAGCCTTTCTGGTGCCATCCAGCCTGGCACTGATCGGCTCGGCGTTCACCGGCGAAGCGCGCGGCAAGGCCATCGGCACCTGGGCCGCCGCCGGGGCGCTGACAACCGCGCTCGGTCCACCGTTTGGCGGCTGGCTGGTCGATACTGTCGGCTGGCGCGCCATCTTCTATATCAACATTCCCATCGCCGCTGCGGCGCTGATCATGGGCTGGCGCATCGCCGCGGCGCCCGCCGGCCGCACGTATCGCGATTTCGACATCGCGGGCACCGTCGCCATGGTCGTCGGGCTCGGCTTGCTTTCTTACGGCCTCATCACGGCCGGGGAGGGCAATACCGTTATGGGCAGCCTCGCCATTGCCGCTTCAATTCCCTTCGCCAT
>DDGC01000019.1:162725-162947 GCA_002337455.1 Rhizobiales bacterium UBA1912
GCCGCTTCAATTCCCTTCGCCATCGGCTTTTTCTTCATCGAACGCCGGGCCAGCGAGCCGCTTGTCCCCATGGCGCTATTTGCCAACAGCCAGTTTTCCGGAGCAAACCTGCTCACCATAACGCTCTATGCGTCGCTTTCAGGCTCGTTGTTCATCCTGCCCTTCGTGCTGATCTATGCAAACGGCTACAGCGCTGCGATGGCCGGCGCCGCGCTCTTGCCG
>DDGC01000019.1:163122-267134 GCA_002337455.1 Rhizobiales bacterium UBA1912
ATCGGCACCCGCATCATGCTGATCGCCGGACCGGCCACTACCGGTGTCGGCTATGTCGTCTTGGCCCTCACTGTCGATGCCGGAGGGTATTGGCTGGCTCTTTTCCCCGGCCTCATCATCATCGGCCTGGGTATGACAGCAACTGTTGCGCCCCTCACCACTGCGGTTTTCGACGCCGCCCCAGACGATGCTGGCGGCACCGCCTCTGGCATCAATAACGCCGCCTCACGCGTCGGTGGCCTTATCGCAGTTGCCGCCCTCGGCTTCGCCTTTGGCGGATCCGATCTCTCAACCTTGCCACCCGAGGCCCTGCGAGCATCCTATCGCTGGATCATGGTCGCTGCGGCCTGTCTGGCGTTTGCCAGCGCGTTGGCCGCCGCCGCAACGATCGGAGTTGGAAAGGGCAGGGCGCTCGAAACGCCTTCAACCTAGCGCACAAGCCGCGCTTCCAGCGCCGCGATGTCAGGCACAAACCAGAGGGTCGAGCCCTTGTTTGTCTCGTAAACGTAGTCATGGAACGCGTTGCTCGCCGTCACATGGCCCGAGACGTCGCCGACGATAACCATCCCCACGCGATAATTGGCGGCTTTCTGTGCAATTTCGCCGAGAAGTCCCGACCGCAGGTCGAACACTTCGGCCGGCAGGCAATCCACTGGCACGGCGACCATCTCTGCTTCATGCTCCCACGCCAGCCCGATCAAATCATTGGCCAGCGTCGGGACCGCGAAATCGCACGAGGTTGCGCCGAGAACAGCGACGGTAACATTGGCGATCTCAACAATATCCTGGCTCATCTGCGTGATCTCACGGTTTGAAAAACCAGGCGCTTGTATCAGGCACCTCCACGCACCGCCATAGAGTGATGCGATCCTGGCTTTGGTCACCGGAGCGTTCCCAGCGCAAATGAAGTTCACTTTTTGCTGGAAACGCCCCAAGTGCCAGGCAGGAGGATCAATCGCCATCCATGGCAAATACCGTCTTTGACTTGTCGGTCGCCAGCATGCGCCAGATGATCGGGCCAAAGATTGCAGCGGCGGCGATGGCGTAGATGGTAAGAGCGATCGGCGAGGTCAAAAGGAACGTGACGTCACCCCGGTTGATCATCAGCCCACGCCGCAACTGCTCTTCCGCGAGCGGCCCGAGGATCGCACCCACCAGAACCGGCGCCAGCGGATAGCCAAAGCGGCGCATCACAAAGCCGATGAGGCCAAAGCCAAGCAACAGCACCAGCGCAAAGACCGACCCCTGGGACCCGATAATGCCCAGCGTGGCAAAGGTCAGGATACCCGCATAAAGCCATGGCCGCGGGATCATCAGCAGCCGCACCCAGACCCCGACAAAGGGCAGGTTGAGCACGACCAGCATCAGATTGGCGATAAACAGCGAAGCAACCAGACCCCAGACCAACGCCGGACTGTTCGTGAACAGAAGAGGCCCCGGCTGCAGCCCATATTGCTGGAAACCGGCTAGCATCATCGCCGCGGTCGCCGAGGTCGGCAGGCCCAGCGTCAGCAGGGGAATCAAGGTACCGGCTGCCGACGCATTGTTGGCGGCTTCCGGTCCTGCGACACCTTCAATAGCGCCTTTTGGGCCTTCAAACTCTTCCTTGGTAACCCCTTTCGCCGATTTGCGCTCGGCTGAATAGGAAAGGAACGTCGGAATTTCCGCGCCGCCCGTTGGCAGCGGTCCGAACAGAAAGCCAAGTCCGGCACCCCGAATATAGGGCATGAGACAGCGCTTGAGATCGGAAAGGCTCAGCCATACCGAGCCTTTGACCGCCTCGACTTTGTCGACCACTGCAGCCTTCTTTGATGCAATGAACAACGTTTCGCCGATGGCGAAAAGGCCGACAGCCACAACGGCAATCGAGATGTTGTCGCGCAGGTCGGGCACGCCGAAGCTGAGCCGGGCCTGCCCGGTGAGCTTGTCGATACCCACAAGGCCGATGGCGAGACCGATGAACAGCGCCGTCAGGCCGCGCGCGACCGAACCGCCAAATGCTGCCGAGACCGTCACAAACGACAGTACCATCAGTGCAAAATATTCCGCCGGCCCAAATGAGAGGGCGACCATCACCATGAAGGGTGAAACGATCGCCAGCCCCAATGTGCCAACCATCCCGCCCCAGAACGACCCTATCGCAGCGGCGCCCAGCGCTTTGCCGCCGCGGCCGTCGCGCGCCATCTTGTTACCCTCGACCGCCGTCATGATCGAGGCGGTTTCGCCGGGCGTGTTGAGCAGGATCGAAGAGATCGCGCCACCGTACATGCCGCCATAATAAATGCCGGCAAACATGATCATGGAGCCCGTCGCTCCAAAGGAAAGAGAGATCGGAAGCAGCAGCGCAACCGTCAGTGCCGGCCCGATGCCCGGCATGACCCCGACCGCCGTACCCAACAGCACGCCGATCAGCGCAAACATCAGGTTCATCGGTTGCGCGGCAACCAGCAAACCCTCAAACAGTAACCCGAATGTATCCATATCAGGGCCTCCCTATCGCCTGAACAGGCTATTGACGGCCTGCTCGAGCGGTCCGTTGGGCAGAGAAAGACCGAGCCCGTGCCGGAAAAGTACGTAAAGCAGCGTCGTTACGCATACACCGACGAGAAATGTCAGCCAGAGCGGCGTGCGTCCCAGTCCTCGTGCAGCGAGCCCGAACAGCGCCCCTGATGCGATGATAAAGCCCGCCCCCGCGTAGATGAGCGCGATCTCCGCCACCACAGCCGAGACAACCCAGCCCACGGCCTGCCAGTTCAGCGGCTCCCGTTCCGGAAATGATTTGCGCAGAGCCATCACAATCGTCGCGACGCCGAAAACGGCCAGGCCAGCGGCAACAATGTACGGGACGATCTCCGGGCCGAATTGGGCGTAGGACCGGCGGATGGGATAGGTCGAGCCATCCCATGCGATCAAACCCGCAAACAGGAACAGTCCGGCGGCAATCGCCAAGCCTCCCAGATCCGCAGACTTGCGAAGGTCTGGAGACCGGCTGGCGCCGGTCTCCCCATTGTTGGTGTCCGGGAAGGTCACTCGACGATTCCCAACTCTTCGAGGATCGCCGTCGTCGCGACGATCTCGTTGGCGAGGTAGTCGGCGAAATGGTCGCCATCCATGTAGGTATTGACCCAGCCCTTGGTGCGAAGTTCATCGTTCCAGGCGTCCGAGCTGGCCATCGTCCGGATGGTGGTCAGGAGTTCATTGCGCTCGTCGTCCGATATGCCAGGCGCTGCAGCAATCATGCGCCAGTTCTGGATGTCGACCGCATAGCCCTGCTCAACAAAGGTCGGAGCATCGGTATATTCCTGAGCTTCCAGAGCAGTGATCCCGATGGCACGAACCGTGCCGGCATCGAGCTGTCCGGAAAACTCGGAGTAGCCTGAAACGCCCACCGTCACCTGGTTGCCGAGAATCGCGGCGAGAGCCTCGCCGCCACCGGCATAGGGAATGTAGTTGATGAGTGCGGGATCGACACCAGCCGCCTTGGCGAAAATGCCGGCCGCGATATGGTCGACGCCACCGGCCGAACCACCGGCCCAAGTGACAGAGCCCGGATCCGTACGCAGCATTTCGGCCAGATCATCCGCGTTCTGGAGCGGGCTTTCAGCCGGCACGACAACGATGACATACTCGCCGGTAAGCCGGGCAAGCGGCGTGATATCGGCAAGTCCGACCGGGGAGGCGTTGGCGATCACCGCGCCGACCATCACATAGCCGCCAACGATTGTTGCGGTCGGATCGCCGGTCGAGGTGTTGATGAACTGCTGCAGCCCGATGGTGCCGCCAGCGCCGGCGACGTTTTCGACCTGGATGTTGGACGCCAGCCCTTCGGCCTGAAGCGTCGCCTGGATCGTGCGCGCGGTCTGATCCCAGCCGCCGCCGGGACCGGCCGGTGCCATGATCTTGAGACTATCGAGGGCCAGTGCCGGTCCGGCAAGTAACATGGCGGCCAATGCCGCCGGTGCGCCAAGCTTGAAGCTCAGGGAAAAATTCACGTGTCATCCTCCTCAGGTGTTTGTTTCAGTTAAGAAAAACAGGGAGGATGGTCACAGAACAACCGCTCGGACAGAGCGTGTTATGCTCGTCCGTTCCTCCCTATTGCCAGTGGCCGAAAAAGCGTCTTTGTGACACTATTGACCGATGGCAGTTCCTCAAGAGCGACACTAGATCGAACTAGCTGTCATCAACCTGTCAGGGAGGCAGAACTGCGAATTCTTGTCATTGAAGACACCGATGACGTTGGCGAGGCGGTTGTTCATGCCTTTGAGCGCATGGGCCATGCAGTCGACTGGGAGAAGACACGCCGGGACGCCGAAGATGCGCTGGCCGTCCAAATCTATGCGCTCGTCGTCCTCGATATAAATCTGCCAGACGGAAGCGGGTTCGATTTGCTGTCGGGGTTGCGCAGCCGCGGCTCGACAACACCGGTTCTGGTGCTCACAGCGCGGGCTCTGGTGGACGACCGGGTCGATGCGCTCGACACCGGGGCCGACGACTATCTCGTCAAGCCATTCGATTTCCGCGAGCTCGAGGCCCGCGCACGGGCTTTGCTCCGGCGGCGGCAGGGCAGTGCGGTCTCGGTGCTTTCGACGGGCGATCTTGCCCTTGACCAGGTTGCGCGCGCTGTCACCGTGGCTGGCAGGCCGGTAGAACTGACTCGCCGCGAAATCACACTCCTTGAGGTTCTGATGGGGCACCCGGGCAAGGCATTCTCCAAAAATGACCTTCTCGACCAGCTTTACGGCTTTGAAAACGAAGCTGGACCGAACGCCATAGAGCTCTATGTCGGTAGGCTGCGACGCAAGCTCTCTGGCGCCAATGTGGAAATCCGCACCCTGCGCGGGATCGGGTACCAGATTCTTGCGCCAACGGCTTCCGGTCAATGACGCTGGCGCCGGGCATGCCCAAGGCAGGACGTCGGCGATTCTCGCTGTTCTGGCGCCTGATGGGCGCCATCGCGCTCGTGTTGCTGGCGGGGGCAGGGGGCCTCACCTTTGCAGCGTATACTTACGCCGGTGCCGCCGCTGATAATGCCTACGACAGGCTTTTGATCGGCGCCGCGCGCCAGATCGCCGATACCGTCAGTGCCGAAGGCGGCACCGTAGCGGTCGACGTTCCAATTTCAGCTCTGGAAACGCTGTCAATCTCGCGCACCGACCGGGTCTATTACCAGGTGGCAGCGCCCGATGGCATGATGGTAACGGGATATGAGAGCCTTCCCGTGCCGCTTGGCGATGCCGAACCAGGCGATGGTGCGCTGACAGCCGACGCCCGCTTTCTTGGCTATGATATTCGGCTCGCCTCCGTTTGGCGTTACATATCCGAACAGGGCGCCACCGGCTGGGTGCGCGTCACGGTGGCTCAAACGCGCGAGGCGCGGAACGCTCTGACGCTCGAACTCACGCTCGGCGCATTGTTGCCGGTGCTGGCGATGAGCCTTCTGGCGCTTGGCGTATTGATGGTAGCGGTCAGGATCGGGCTCCATCCGCTGCGCCGCGTCGAACGGGCGCTCCAGCATCGCGATCCTAACGACCTGACCCCGCTTGACGTTGATACCCCCGTGGAAGTCGACGCGCTCGTTGATGCCATCAATCGGTTCATGGGGCGGCTATCGCACAGGCTTGATGCGATGCAGCGCTACATCGAAACAGCCGCCCATCAGATGCGCACGCCGCTGACCGGTATTGCCGCCCAGGTAGAGCTGCTCGACAGGGCACGCGACGAGCCAGGGCGACGGGCCGCCACGGCTCGCCTGCGCAAGCGGACGTCCGAGGTGGGGCGGCTGGCAAACCAGTTGCTCAGCCACGCCACCGTTATCCATCGCGGCGAAGTCGTGCGGGCCGGAACGATCGATCTGCGTCAGGTCGTCCAATACGCAAACGCCGACGCAGCGCTCGACCTTGCCGGCCGCGATCTTACCGTCAGGCTCGACATGCCGGCCGATCCGGTCATGGTGGCTGGCGACCTCATCGCACTGCGCGAGGCCCTTCGCAATCTGATTGAAAACGCCATCCGGCATGGCGCTGGAAGTCGCGTCACCATTGGAGTGGCCGATACAGGGCAGGGCCCGACCCTTTCGGTCCATGACGACGGACCCGGAATCGCGACCGATGACTGGGCGCGCTTGCTTGAGCGGTTCGTAACCGGCAAGCCGGGCGGCACCGGCCTGGGGCTTGCCATTGTTGCCGACGTTGCGCGCGCCCATAAGGCGCAACTCCTCCTGCGTCCTGCCGACAATGGCGATTTTGGCGTCGTTCTCGTTTTTCCTTACAATGGAGGCACCAGATGAAATGGGCGGTCGCCACACTTATCGGCCTGTGCTTGTGCAATCCGGCCACGGCTCGCGAAGAATTCCTTTTCCCCGCGCCGGGCGGGGAAGTCGAAAGGCTGACCATCGAGGCGTCAGCCGATCTCGCCGCAATGGAGCCGCTGATCCGCGATTTCCAGCAGGTCGAACCCAACATCACGATCCACTATGCGGATTCCCTGACCAACGAGGTGTTTGCAGCCGCAATGGAAGCCTGCACGTCCAACACGAGCTTTGCAGACATCGTGATTTCGTCCTCGGTCGACCACATTGCGCGCCTTACCAATGATGGATGCGCACAGCGCCACGATTCCGCACTCACGCCCCGCGTACCGGCATGGGCGAACTGGCGCGACGAGGCCTTTGGCTTCTCGTTCGAACCGGCGGTCATCGTTTACAACACCGAGCTTGTACCACCGGACGACATTCCGCTGACCCGCAACGCTCTTGTCGAGCTCTTGCGCACCAAGCCAGAAATCTATGACGGCAAGATCGGCACCTATGACATTACCCGTTCGGGGATCGGCTATCTCTTCGCGTTTTTCGATGCCCAGCAATCGAGCGTTTTCGGGCGGCTGCTTGAAGGGTTTGGACGGGCGCAAGCGGTACTCGAACCGACAACCGGCGGCATTCTGGACCGCGTTGAATCCGGTGAGTTGCTGATCGGATACAACATGCTCGGGTCATATGCCTATGGACGTTTGCGCGCCGGGGCGCCAATTGGAATCGTCCTTCCGCATGACTTCACAATCGTCCTCTCGCGTGCGGCCCTTATTCCAACCCATGCGGAAAACCGCGCGGTTGCCGGCCGTTTCCTCGATTACCTGCTGGGCGAACGCGGCCAGGCCGTTGCCGCTTCTTCCTCATTCTTCTTTGGCTTCGACCGGCCGCCTCCACAGGGCGTAATCGCAGCCGACGAGGCAGGAGGCGCAACGTTTTACCGGCCGATCGTTCTCAGCCCGGCGCTCCTGATAACGCTCGATCAGTCCAAGAGAACGCGGTTCCTCGCCGAATGGAACGACGCCATGGCCCGCGGAGAAGAAAACTGAAGCACGGCACACCAGCCGCGGGCAAGGCTCGCGACAGGAGGAGCAAGATCATGTGGTGGATCGCTATCTGGTTCTCCGTATATTTCTGGCGGCACAACGCCCATAAACCCCAGAAATCCAGCGGTTTCATTCATCCAAAAGTTCCATAATATATATTATGCGAATATCAGATGTAGCGAAACTCTAAGTTCGACGGCCCCGGGACACGGCCTCCGGGACTCAGTCGATTGAGTGCATGCCCCCACCGGCAAGCATCGGCCCGTCAGTGGTCGAGAACGATGACTCAACCGAAACCGGCGGATAAGGCGCGATTTTTTCGCTGGCGATGTTTATTGAGTTGATTTGGCATCCTTTTGCTGGTGCATAGGAGAACGCGCGGGAGTCTCTCCTTCGTTCAGCAAACCAATTTTGTATGCGCCTCTGATGTATTCGTATTTTTTTCGCCGCCTGAGCATGATGGCGGTCACGCTGTTCGCCATCATTACGCTGACCTTCTTCCTGATGCATGCAGTGCCCGGAGGGCCCTTCGTTTCCGAGCGCATGCTGGCGCCCGAAATCGCTGCTGCGCTCAATGCCAAATACGGCCTCGATTTGCCGATCTGGCAGCAATATTTCAACTATCTCGGTCGCATCCTCACTTTCGATCTCGGCCCCTCGTTCAAATACCCTGGCGTTTCGATCAACTCGATGATCGCAGCTGGCCTGCCGGTTACTCTGCGCACGGGCCTGCTCGCCGTGATCTGCGTCGTGGCCCTCGGTGTGCCGCTCGGCATCGTTGCCGCGCTCAACCGCAACCGCTGGCCCGACACGACGGTAATGTTTATCGCCACGCTCGGCGTCGCGATCCCGTCCTATGTCATCGCGACCGTCTCGCTCTATGTCTTTGCCTTGCGCCTGGGCTGGGTGCCCACCTTCGGGCTCGATGATTGGCGTGGCTATTTCCTGCCGGTGTTTGCCCTTTCCGGCTTCTGGATTTCCTTCGTTTCGCGCCTCACGCGTTCATCGCTTCTCGAAACGCTGGACCAGGATTTCATAACCACGGCCCGCGCCAAGGGTTTGCGCCCGGACCAGATCCTTTTCAAGCACGGCTTGCGCAATTCCCTTTTGCCGGTCGTCACGGTCCTTGGCCCCGTCGTCGCCAATCTCATCACCGGTTCCTTTGTCATCGAGCAAATCTTTGCCCTTCCCGGCATCGGCCGCCAGTTCGTGCTCTCGATCACCAACCGCGACTACACAGCGATCATGGGCATTACAATTTTCTACGCGGCCATCCTTATGGTGATGATCCTGATCGTCGACCTGCTCTATGTCTGGCTGGACCCGCGCATCAAGCTCACCAAGGCCCCAGCATGACTGAAATCTCACCCCAGATGTGGGACAAGCTATCGCCCGACGCGACAGCTTCGGCGCCGCCGCCACCAGCGCCGACCTACGGCCAGGAAGTCCGCCGCCGCCTGTTGGCGAATAAGCCCGCTGTTGTCAGCATCGTCTTCATTATCGCCCTGATAATCGCCGCCTTTTTCGGCCCGATGCTCTCGCCGCACACCTATTTCCGGCAAGAGCTCAAGCTCGCCAACATCCCACCGTTCTTCGAGACCTATACGGTCACCGACAGCGCGGGCGACACGACGCGCTTTTTCCTCAACGCCTCCAACTTCAATCTTTACCAGGTCGATGCCGGCGGCCAGGTACTTGGCCTGCTCCGCGGCGGGCGCAAGGACATCCTCAAGAAAAGCCAGCCCTATGAATTTGGCGACCAGGCTTTGACTCTCGACTATTCCAGCCTCCCCGCCCGGCTGTTGCTCGAAGACGGGACCGAACTGCGCCCTTCAGGCTGGAACTGGAACCGCACCTATCTGTTTGGCACCGATCAACTTGGCCGCGACATACTCGTGCGCCAGCTCTATGGCGCCCAGATTTCCCTTACCGTCGCTTTTGTCGCGACGCTTGTGAACTTCTTCATTGGCGTCTTTTATGGCGGTATCGCTGGGTATATGGGCGGCAAGGTCGACGCGGTCATGATGCGCATCGTGGAGGTCATTTCAACCATCCCGCTGACGCTTTATGTCGTCTTGTTGATGGTGGTCTTTGACTCCGGCCTCCTGTCCATCATCATCGCCATCGGCTCGGTGTTCTGGGTCGACATGGCCCGAATCGTGCGCGGCCAGATTCTCGGCCTGAAATCGCAGGACTATGTTGCAGCTGCCCGCACAATGGGCGCCTCCCCGGCCCGGATTCTGACCAAGCACCTCTTGCCCAATTCGATCGGCCCCATCATCGTAACCCTCACCATGCTGATCCCCTCGGCCATCTTCATCGAAAGTTTCATGAGCTTCATTGGCCTTGGCGTGACGCCGCCTCTCGCTTCGTGGGGTTCGCTGACGTCGGAAGCTGTCGAAACTCTACGCGCCTATCCGCACCAGCTGTTTTTCCCCGCCACCGCTATTTCGCTGACCATGTTTGCTTTCAATTTTCTGGGCGACGGTCTGCGCGATGCGCTTGATCCGAAGGTGCGCGGATGACCGGCCCCATTCTCTCCGTACGCGATCTGGCCACCTCGTTCTTCACCCATCGTGGCGAAGTGCAGGCGGTGCGCGGCATCAGCTTCGACGTCCAGCCTGGCGAAATTCTGGGCCTTGTGGGCGAAAGTGGCTCGGGAAAGTCGATCACCTGCATGTCGGTCCTGCGCCTCCTCAAGGCGGGCGGCCGCATCAAGTCGGGATCGGCAAGCTTCGCCGGCAATGATCTTCTCTCGCTCGATGAAGCAGCGCTCTCGGATCTGCGTGGAAACCGCATTGGGGTCATCTTCCAGGACCCCATGACCTCGCTCAATCCCACATTGACCGTGGGCGAGCAGGTGATGGAAAGCATTCGCCGTCATCGCAAGGCCAGCCGAGCGCAGGCGCGTGCTCGCGCCATCGAATTGTTCGAACTCGTGCGTATTCCCTCGGCCGCAACGCGGCTCAATTCCTATCCACACGAGTTTTCCGGCGGCATGCGGCAACGCGTCATGATCGCAATGGCACTGGCCTGCGATCCGCAACTGCTGATCGCCGATGAGCCGACTACCGCGCTCGATGTCACCATCCAGCGCCAGATCCTCTCGCTGCTCAAGGACCTGCAGCGGCGCCTTGGCATGTCGGTGATCCTCATCACCCACGATTTGGGCGTCATCGCGGAAGTGACTGACCGGGTGCTGGTGCTCTATGGCGGGCTTGTCATGGAAGCCGGTCCCGTGCGCGATATCTTCGCTCACCCGGCGCATCCATACACGGTTGGGTTGCTGGGCGCCGTGCCGGATCTGCGCGACGACACACACCGTCGCCTGACGCCCATTCCCGGCAGTCCGCCCAATATGCTCACCCCGCCGCCGGGATGTCCGTTCGCGCCGCGCTGTCCTTTTGCCATGGCGCAGTGCGTATCCGCCCTGCCCCCGCTGTTTGGCGAGGCGCACCAATCGCGCTGCTGGCTGCAACATGCCGAAGCGCCTAAGGTCGACGCCATTCATGAGGTGGCCGCGTGACCCAGCCCCTGCTCGAACTTCGTGACCTGAACAAGCATTTTCGCCTGCCCGCCGGACCGTTCGCGCCCAAGCCCGTGCTGCGCGCGGTCGATGGCGTTGACCTCACGCTGAACAAGGGCGAGACTCTGGGCCTTGTCGGCGAATCCGGCTGTGGCAAGTCGACCCTGGCGCGCACCGTGATCCGGCTGCATGAACCCACTTCAGGCAGCATTGTCTTTGATGGCCAGGACGTCGGCACCGTGTCCGATCGCCGGCTCGGCAGCTTCCGCCGCCGCGTACAGATGATTTTTCAGGATCCCTATGCGAGCCTCAACCCGCGCATGAGCGTGGGCGATCTCATCGCCGAGCCCTTGATCATCGCGGGTATGGGTGCCCCCGCCGACCGCCGCAAGAAGGTCGGTGATCTCCTCGACCGCGTCGGCCTGCCTTCCGACTCCGCACAGCGCTTTGCCCATGAATTTTCCGGTGGCCAGCGCCAGCGCATTGGCATCGCCCGCGCTATCGCGCTGGAACCCGATCTCGTCATCTGCGACGAGCCCATCTCGGCGCTCGACGTCTCGGTCCAGGCGCAGGTGGTCAACATGCTCGAGGATCTGCAGGCGGACCTCGGCCTCACATACCTTTTCATCACCCACGATCTCTCGATGGTCCGGCACATTTCGGATCGCATCGGGGTGATGTATCTGGGCAAGATCGTCGAGCTCGCCACCAGTGCGGACCTCTATCACCGCCCCTCGCATCCCTATACGCGCGCACTCCTTTCGGCCATTCCTGTTCCGGACCCCGAGGCGGCACGCGCCGCAGAACCGATGCAGGGCGAGATCCCGACCGCCATCAATATCCCTTCCGGCTGCCGCTTCCGTACCCGATGCCCGCTCGTGACCGAGCTGTGTGCCCGGGTCGAGCCGCCGCTGCACGAGCTTGGCAACGGACACTTGTCCGCCTGCCATTTTGCCGAAGAGCTGGCCGCACAAGCCAGCCTCAATCCGGCGCCACAACAGGAGTGAACACAATGAACAAACTGGTCTTGCCGTTGATGACGGCAGCTTTGCTTGCCTCGACCGGAGGGGTCTGGGCAGCAGGTGAATTGACCTATGTGGTCAACAATGAAAGCGCTCAATACGATCCCGGCACGACCGCCGAGACCTTCGCCGCGCCGATCATCGGCAATACTTTCGAAGGCCTGGTTCGCCTTAGCCCCGAGGGCGAGGTCGTGCCGGCGCTGGCCGAAGCCTGGGAAATTTCAGAGGACGGTCTGACCTACACGTTCACCCTGCGTGATGCCAATTGGAGCGATGGCGAGCCGATCACGGCATCCGATTTCGTTTATGCATGGCAGCGCGTTCTCGACCCGGCAACGGGCGCGATGAACTCCCAGATGCTCTACCACATCGTTGGTGCCGAGGAAGCCTATGGCGGCGCTGACCCGGAAGCCATTGCCATTTCCGCCCCCGATGAAAAGACGCTGACGTTCACGCTCAAGCAGCGCGTACCCTACATGCTGCAGCTTCTGAACTACCCGGCCTTCTATCCGGTGCGCGAAGACATCGTCTCGGCAGATCCCGATGGCTGGACCCGCAATCCCGAAACCTTTATCGGAACCGGCCCATTCCGCGTCACCGCCTTCAACCAGGGCGAGTCGGTGGTGTTCGAAAAGAACCCCAATTACTATGCTGCCGATGAAGTCAGCCTCGACAAGCTCACCTTCCGCCTGATCCCTGATCAGGCAACGGCACTGGCCGCCATGGAAGCAGGAGATGTCGATGGCATCGAAGCTGTCCCTGCCCCAGAAATTCCCCGCCTCTCGGTTGAATCCGACGCCTTCCTCATCGTGCCTGCGCTCGGCACAACCTACGCGTTCTTCAACCCGGGCCAGGAGCCGTTGGACAACGTCCATGTCCGCAAGGCACTCTCGATGGCGATCGATCGCTCCGAGATCGTCGAATTCGTGCTGCAGTCCGCCGACACCCCGGCGCTCGGCCTTGTGCCTCCCGGCATGAGCCTGGGCGGTGAGGATTTCACCGATGGCCGCGACGGGTTTGGACTCTCGGAAACCGCCGATGTCGAGGGCGCAAGGGCCGAACTCGCCGAAGCCGGTTACGAGAACGGCGAAGGGTTCCCCGAGACGCTTTTCGTCACCTACTCCTCTCCGCCAATCGAGAAGCTGCTTGAAGCCATCCAGCAGATGTGGAGGGAAAACCTCAACATCGACGTGCAGATCCAATCCACCGAATGGCAGGTGTATTATCCCGAAGTGCAGAAGGTCGAATACCAGATCGCACAGATGGGCTGGGGCGCTGACTATCCGCACCCGATGACCTTCCTCGACAACTTCGTCTCCGGTAGCGCCAACAACCTCAATGGCTGGTCCAATCCGGACTACGACGCTGCCATCACCGCTGCCAAGGCGGCGACCGATGAAGCGGAGTCGCGCGACTATATGCGGGAGGCTGAAGCGATCTTGATGAACGATCACGTCATCCTGCCGCAGTACCACCGGTATAACTACATGATGATGAGCCCCGAGGTCACCGGCTTCTGGCGCTCGCCGCTGAACGTTCCTTATTTCCGCGACGCTGAAATAAGCGAGTAGATACGCCTATTGCTCCCGCCTCAGGGCGGGAGCTCCCTCCTCATACTGAAGGCCGCACGTGACCGTTCCTGTCCTCATCGAAACCGAACTTGGCGCTTTTACCCTCGACATCGACGATCAGCGCGCACCGATCACCGGCAGAAATTTTCTGGCTTATGTCGATGGCGGACATCTTGATGGCGCGACGGCCTATCGGATCGTGACGCTCGCAAATCAGCCCGTGGAAACCGCGCACAAGATCGAGGTTGTGCAGTGGGGCATACAGGCCTCGGACGAAAAGCCCGCTCCGTTTCCGCCCATCGCACATGAGACCACTGAACTGACCGGCCTGCGTCATAAGCACATGACCATTTCCATGGCGCGCCTCGATCCCGGCACCGCGGGGTCCGAGTTTTTCATCTGCATCGGCGATCAACCCGAACTGGACTTTGGTGGCCAGCGCAATCCCGACGGTCAGGGCTTCGCCGCGTTTGGCACCGTCGTGGATGGTCAGGAAACAGTGCTATCGATGTTCTCCAAAGCCGAGACAGGCGAGTACCCGACCGCGCCGATCAGGTTCTCCCGATGCCGGCGAGTGCAATCTGACTGATCTGCCCGTAGCTCCCCAATGGGGATCCTTAGCCGTCACCCCTTCACGGCACCGGCAGTTAGTGAGCGGCTGATCTGGCGGTACATCACGAGCCCCAGCACAGCTGGCGGCAGCGCTGCGACGATCATTACCGCCGACGCCGTGCCCCATTGGATGCCGCCTCCACCGGAGGAAAAGAAGAACGATGCCCCCACGGTCATCGGCACCGCATGACGCGTCGTCAGCATCAGGCCGAACAGAAATTCGTTCCAGGCCGTGATGAAGCCGAAGATGAACGTCGTGACGATCGCCGGGCGGCATACGGGCGCGATGATCGAGGTGATTATCTTGAACCGCCCTGCCCCATCCATGTGAGCCGCCTCGTCGAGCTCGACGGGAATGTCGGAAATGGCGTTGACGAGAATCACCAGCGCCAGCGGCAGGTTGACGATGACCAGGATCAGCCCGAGCCCCAATTGGGTATCGAGCAAGCCGATCCATTGAAACATCATGTAGATCGGGATCGCAAAGATGATGAGCGGCAGCGCGCGCAGGTTGACGATGAGCGGCAGCAGCGTCTGTCGGCCATACCCGGCCCGCGCCACGGCATAGGCCGCGGGAAAAGCGAGGACGATCGCCAGCGTCGTACCGATCAGTGCCGCCACGGTCGAGTTCCAGAGATAGGCGAAGATATTGAGCCTGTCGGTCACCTGAAGCACAGCGATGTAGTTTTCGAGCGTCGGCGCCTCGATCCATAGCCCGGGGTTGGTGGCGATTTCGCGACTGCTCTTGAACGAAGTGACGAGCGTCGCAATGACGGGGAAATTAAGGGCGAATGCAGCGATGGCAAAGACCACCCAGCGCAATGCGGACAAGATCATTTCGCTCTCCTCGCAAGACCCTGGTTGATCGTGAACAGCACCGCGAATGACGCGATGAACAACAGGACCGACGCGGCCACGGCCGGGCCGATTTCGCCCTGGCGGAAAAACGCCTCATAGACATAAATCGAAAGCGACCGCGTGGAGCCGCCGGGACCGCTGCCGGTGAGCACATAGACGTTGTCGAACACCCGGAAACCGTCGATGAAGCGGATAAACAGCGCTATGGCGATGGTGGGCGCCATTAGTGGAATTTCGATACGCCACAGCATGTCCCAACCCGTCGAGCCATCCATCTGCGCGGCCTCGCGCACCTCGAGGGGAATGGCGCGGTGCGCCATGTAAAACAGCAGAAAAGCAAACGGCGTCCATTGCAGCGTTTCGACCACCACAAGCGTCCAGAAGGCGTTCGCGACGTTGAGGAACGCCGGAGCCGACCCGAACCAGGACCACAGGTAATGGGGAACCGGGCCCACGAACTCGTGCAGCACGAGGCGGTACATCAGGCCCACGAGCGCGGGCGCCACCATGAGCGGCAGCATGATGATGGCCAGCAGCCATGAACGCTTTTCAAACAACGGCGCAAGAAAAATGGCGAGAAAGAAGCCGATAAGGCACTCGGCGAACGCGGTGATGGTGCCAAAGCGCAGAGAGAACCAGATGGCGCGCCAGAAATCGCCATCGGTGAGCACGGCGGCATAATTGGCAAAGCCGCTCAATTCCGGCGCGCGCAGCGTCTGAAAGCTGACGTTGGACAGCGAATAGACGATGTTGACGAGCGCGGGAAAGCCAAGAAACAGCAGCAGGAAAATGACCATGGGCGCGCTGAGCACGCCCCATTCGAGATGCCGCCTGGTATCCATCCGCTTATCCATCAAGCCAGTATCAGAAAATGAGAAATCGGGCGGCGCGCGGGCCGCCCGGTCCTTTGCACGGTGACTATTCGGTCAGCAAGCTTTCCATGCCGCTGGCGACGGCCGCAAGCGCCTCGTCGAGCGTCTCCTGACCCGTCCAGTAGCCTGTGAAATGCTGAGCCTGAAGTTCATAGACGCTGAGCGCACTGGCGCCGGTGGCCCCGTTCATCACATAACCGTACTGGCTCGCGAATTGGCCAAGCTGGACAAGGTCAGGGCGTTCGTCGGCAATCGCCGCCACGACTTCGGGCGTCAGCGCCGGAGCGCCGCTGTTTGCGGCATAGACAAGCGCTGCCTCTTCGGTCGAGAGGTACTGCAGGAAGGCCAATGCGCCATCCTTGTTGGGCGCATTCTGGTTGAGGCCGAGCCCCAGCCCATGGATATGTGTGGCACGCCCCTCGTCCCCGGCGGGCGGAGCAACGATTGCAACGGTATCGGCGACCGCGGGAGCGGTTTCAGGGTTGGTCAGCTCGCCGGCGGCACCGTTCCATTGCAGCATGGTGGCTACCTGACCCGAGACGAACGCTGCATTGGCCTCGGGGAACTCGTACGACGTCGAGTCCGCAGGCGTAGCGCCGGCATCGTAGAGCATCTTGTAGAGTTCGAGGCCTCGGCGGTAGGCTTCTGAATCGACAGTGACGTTGCCCTCGTCATCCATCCAGTTGCCGCCATACGAGCGTGCCGTGGACTGCCAGACCATCATGTTGAACAGCAGGTTCTGCATCTGCAACACCGTGCCATAGCGCGTTGGGCTGTCGGGGTTGACGGCCTGGGTGAAATAGAGCGCTGTCGCGGCATAGTCGTCCCATGTCCACTCATCGGGCGTCTTTGGTTCGAGGCGCTGGCCAAGATACTCTTCGGAGATGTCGCCATACGTGTGGGCGGCATCCGCGTCGCCCAGAAGCGCGTCAATCAAGTCCTCGCGGTAATACATGAAATGCAGAGAAAGATCGGTGGGCACGCCATACTGCTGTCCCTCGAACTGCATGGTCGAGAGAACAGACTCGCCATAAACGCTTTCGGCTTCGTCGGACAGGGCTACCGGCTCCATGAAAGGCGCATACCGGCCGATGGAGTAAGTGGCGATAAGGTTGAGATCGAAAGCCTGCGTGCCGGCAGCAAGATCGGCCTGCAGCTTGTCCCAGAACCCGTCGCGGGCAAAGAACAGCACTTCCACGCGATCGTCTTCGGCCAGTCCTTCCTGGCTGTTGTAGATTTCCGCGACGGCACGCAGCGCTGTTTCTTCCGGCCCACCCGGCCAGCCGAGCACCGTGACAGCAGCTTGCGCAGTGGCGAGGGGTGCCGCGGCAACCATAAGCCCGAGCGTCAGACTTTTGAGTGTTGTGTTACGCATGATCATATTCCCTTTGGTTGATTTCATTACGTTTCAGGCCAGCTGGGCGATCCCCACGATCCCCGCCTGCCCTCCCAATTGTGCCGCAACGAGGGTTGGCCGCTGACGCGGCGGCAAATTTGCAAATGATGAGGCGATGCGAGCAATAAAGCCGGGCGCGAGACCGATCGAACCGCCGATGATGATTTTCTCCGGGGCAAGCCCGAGCTGAATGTTTCCGCAAAGCGTGGCTATGCGGCGCGCCGAAAGGGCGATGATTTCGTCGGCCCAGCCGTCTCCGTTTCGCGCCGCTGCAAAGACGCCGCGCGCGTCGGTGGCATGGCCCTTCGCCTGCGCCATCTCGGCCATCCAGCGGCCAGCGACATGGCTCTCGATGGGCGCGCTGTCGGCGATATCGCTGCGCAGTTGCCCGAAATGTCCGGCAAGACCGGTCAGCAATCGCTCGCCAATCACCACACCGCCGCCGATGCCGGTGGAGATGGTGAGAAAGACGCAGCTTTTCGTCCCCTGCCCGGCCCCCAGACGAAATTCGCCCCACGCCGCGGCCTGCGCATCGTTGAGTGCCACGGCAGGTACACCGGCCAGTTCAGCCAGTGTGTCGGCCAGCGGAAAGTCTCCGGGGATTGAAAGGGTCTTTGGATTGAGCGCAGACCAGCGCCCGCTTTCAACGACACCCGTCACCGCAGCACCAACCCGGCTGTACCGACCGCGCCAAGCGGGCGCACGGTCGAACAGATCGGCGACCCATGCGCGTGGGTCACCGGTGGCCGGCGTGGGAATTTCCACAGCATCCGCAATGGTCTTCCCAGCCACCAGCGCACCAAGAATCTTGGTGCCGCCGATATCGATGGCCAAAACTGTATCGTTGGACGCGGGCTGGGTCATCGGCTCAGCCCCGCGCCCTGTCGCGGGCATCACGCCCTGAGGCATCTATGGCGCCCTTGTACCAGGATACGATGTGTTCGGTGCGGGTAATGGCCGAGCCGACCACCACGGCATTCGCACCCATCGCCAGGGCGTGGGCAGCCTGTTCAGGGCTGCGGATGCGACCTTCGGCGATAACGAAGCCGCCAAGTGCCGCCATCTCTGCGATGAGATCGAAATCTGGAAGTGTGGGTTCGGGACCCGCGCCCAGATACCCCGACAAAGTCGACCCGATACAATCGGCTCCGGCAGCAAGAGCGGCTCGGGCGTCCCCGATCTCAGCGCAATCGGCCATCGCCAGGGCGCCCCCATCGTGGATCGCAGCGAGTATGGATTGGATGCTGTCCGGTCGCGGACGGGCCGTAGCATCGAACGCTACGATACTGGCGCCCGCGTCACACAGATCGCGCGCCATTTCGGCCGTTGGCGTGATCCGAACATCGAAATCATCAAGATCGTGCTTGATGATACCGATGATCGGGGCATCGGTGGCCGCCCGGACGGCGCGAACGTAAGCCAGCGACTCGATGCGCAACCCGACGGCGCCGGACGCGAGAGCCGCGAGCGCGAAGCCGACCACACAGGCCGCATTGTCCATCGGCCCGCCCGGTACGGGCTGGCAGGAAACGATCAATCCGGCATCGAGTTTTTCGAGCAGCGCGTGCAAAACATCCATCCTTGGTTGGACGGAAACGATAGCACTGCCGATTGCGATGGCAACTGGTTTCTTACTGGTATTATCGATGCAATTCGAGGACGAAATCGTACACGTCGCCCCTATAGCGGGTCTGGGTATACTCGACGACACGGTCGCCGTGAAAGCAGCGACGCTCGACGATCAGCAGGCTCGCATGGTCCTCAAGCATCAGATGCGCCTTGTCGACCGCGTCCGCTGGTCCTGCCTGCATACGTTGCACCGCCCTCTGGGGCAGAACTCCAACGGCATCGAGCGCTTGATAGAGGGAGTCCGTAACCAGTTCCGGGTCACCGAGAAGGGTGGCCGGCACGACGGCGATTTCCATGGCGATCGGCACTTCATCGGCCGTTCGCACGCGCCTCAGGCGCAATATCGACGCGCTTGGGCCCAGGCCCAGGGCCATCGCCTCACTCGGCGTCGGAAATGCTATTTCCTTTGAAATCCATATACATCCGGGGGAAAATCCCCGGGATTCCATGTCTTCAGAAAAGCTTGATAACCGGGCCAGAGATTTCTCGACACGGGCGGTGACCTCCGTGCGGCTCCCCTGCCGCCGTCTGATGACCCCTTCGGCAATGAGGACGTCGAGAGCCTTGCGCACAGTGACACGGGAAACGCCCAATCGGCCCTCCAGTTCGCGTTCGCTTGGCAGCAAGGCGCCGCGCTTGAGTTTGCCCGCAGCGATCAGCCCATCAATGGCAGATACGATTTTGCGGTACAGGGGTTGCCCCGTCCCTTCGGCCAATTGAGCTGCCACGGTTTCGATGATCGTCTCATCGGTCATTGCGCGAACCTTTCGAAAAAAGAGCAGGACGGCTTGCTGGATGCAAACTGGTATTATCCTATTTCTGCGTCAAACTCTTTTTTTCCAGCGCTGGCGGCGTAGGAATGCGACCACGCGCTCGGGTATGCCCGACCGGGGATCGTATGTTCACGCGGCCCCCGACCCGTCGTCGGGCCACGGCACGACCTCGACCTCCGGCCACACCCGCCTGGCTCTTTCGCCCTTCTCGATATGGGCATGGCGGCTCTTGCCCAGTCTGTTGGGCGTCACGCGGAATGCAAACAGATCGTCGAGCCCGAATGGCGCCTCGATCTTGAGGCTCCCTTCACCATCCAACGCTACAGCGACAGCATGCGTCCGCGACGCGTAGCGCGTCAGCGCCTCGGCCGATGACTTCAGCGGCGGCACATCGAACCCGAATTTCTCGCCGAACCACAGATGCACGCGAGCCTGATTGCGGACCTCGACTGGCACCGGCGCATCCGACAGCCACCTACCGAGCCGCACGATCACGGTATCCTCGGCCTCGTAGCTCAAATCGGTATTGTCGAAATAGATGGCGTCGATATCCTTGACGCCATGCCAGGTTGGCCGCCCCGTCAATTGATTCCAGACGGTCTGATAGACCGCCCCGCCGCCCACCAGTGCCTGTGGCAGTGCTTGCGCGCGCAATATCTCCAGAACGTTCATCAACGCGATATTGTCATGCACAATGGCTTCCAGGGCAGCCAATTGCTCGCTCGGCGCGGCATTCGCAAATCGCAGATGGTCCGACATGCGGGCAGTCTATGGGAGTCGATGCCCGCGCCCTACTCCACGGTCACCGATTTCGCCAGATTTCTTGGCTGATCGACATCGGTCCCCATGAAAACCGCAGTGTGATAGGCCAGAAGCTGCACCGGCACCGCCGCAAGAATCGGCGCGACGAACGGGTGAACGCGCGGCATCTCGATAATATCGTTGATTCCGCCACCAGCCACGGCTTTGCCCTCTGCGTCGGTAATCAGGATGATCTTGCCGCCCCGCGCTGCCACTTCGTGCATGTTCGAAAGCGTTTTTTCCATCAGCTCGTCGGATGGCGCCACAACGATCACCGGCATTTCCTCGTTCACCAGCGCAATCGGCCCGTGCTTGAGCTCGCCCGCCGCATAGCCCTCGGCGTGAATGTAGGAAATTTCCTTGAGCTTGAGCGCACCCTCCAGCGCAATCGGATAAAGCTGCCCGCGCCCCAGATACAAAACGTCCTTGGCTCTTGAAAGATTTCGCGAGATTTCTTCGATACGCCCCTCAGATCGCAGCATTTCGGAAATGTTGCGCGGCAATTCGATCAGCGACCGCACCAGCGCATGGGCGTCGGATGGGCTTAAAACGCCTCGCGCCTGCCCGGCCGCGATCGCCAGGCTGGCGAGAATTGAAAGCTGCGCCGTCGTCGCCTTGGTGGAAGCGACGGCGATTTCCGGTCCGCATAGCGTGGGAAAGATCACGTGGCTTTCCCGCGCAATCGTCGATTCCTGCACATTGACCAGCGCCGCGATGTGCTGACCTTCCTTGGCCGCATAGCGCAGCGCCGCCAGCGTGTCGGCCGTCTCGCCCGATTGCGAAATCACCAGCGTCAGCCCATCCTCGGGCAGCGGCGGCTCGCGATAGCGGAACTCGGACGCCACATCGACATCCACCGGCAAACGCGCGTAACGCTCGAACCAGTATTTGGCCACCAGCCCAGCATAAAACGCAGTCCCGCACGCCGTTATCGTCAGCCGCGAAAGCTTGGCGAAGTCGAACGGCAATTCCTCACGCAGCTTGACGGTCTCGCCCGCCAGATCGAGATAATGCGCCAACGTGTGCGACACGGTTTCGGGCTGCTCGTAGATTTCCTTGGCCATGAAATGGCGGTGATTACCCTTGTCGGCCAGCGCCGCCGACGCCGAAGACACCTGCCGCGCCCGCTCGACGACATTGCCTTCAAAATCGAAGATCTCAACTGCTTCAGGCGTAATGACCGCCCAGTCGCCCTCTTCGAGATAGGTTATCTGGTTGGTAAACGGCGCCAACGCGAATGCGTCCGACCCCAGATACATCTCCTTCTGGCCGTGTCCGACCGCCAGCGGCGAACCCTGCCGCGCCGCGATCAGCAGCTTGTCCTCGCCCGCGAACATGAACACCAGCCCGAACGTGCCGCGCAGCTTCGGCAGTGTATTGGCCACGGCCTCGCGCGGCGTCGCGCCCCGCTCGATCTCCCGCGTCACCCACAGCGCCACGGATTCTGTGTCCGTCTCGCTCTTTGGCGAATATCCATCGCGTTCAAGGTCTTCAAGCAGTTCCTTGAAGTTTTCGATGATCCCGTTGTGAACGACGGCAACCTTCCCCGCCAGATGCGGATGCGCATTGCCCTCGGTGGCGCCGCCATGCGTCGCCCAGCGCGTATGCCCGATGCCGATGTTCCCCTCGAGCGGTTCGGCGGCAAGTTTGCCCGCCAGATTGTTCAGCTTGCCCTCGGCCCGCCGCCGGTCGAGCCCTTCGCTGGTCAGCGTGGCGATCCCGGCGCTGTCATAGCCGCGGTATTCAAGCCGCCGCAGCGCGTCCACAAGCCGGTCGGCAACCGGCTCGACCCCGATGATTCCAACGATGCCGCACATGCCGCCGCCCCCTATTTTTGTTCCTTGATAGCCTTGAACCGTGTGTTCAGCGCCTTGCCATAGCCGGGCTTGTTGATCTGTCGCGCCCGCCCGATACCCAGCGCGTCAGCCGGCACCGGCTCGGTAATCACCGACCCCGAAGCCACATACGCTCCATCCCCGATCTCGACCGGTGCCACCAGCGCCGAGTTCGAACCGATAAAGGCATGTTCGCCAATGATCGTCTTGGCCTTGTTGTAGCCGTCATAATTGCACGTCACGGTTCCGGCCCCGATATTGGCGCCCGCCCCGATTTCCGCGTCCCCGATATAGGTCAGATGGCTCACCTTGGCGCCCTGTCCGATATCGGCATTCTTGACCTCGACGAAATTGCCCACCTTGGCGCCTTCGCCCAGTTCCGCCCCCGGTCGCAACCGCGCAAAGGGCCCCACATTAGCCTTGTGGCCCACATGCGCTCCCTCGATATGGGAAAACGCGTGAATCACTGCCCCGCTCTCGATTTTCACCCCCGGCCCGAACACCACGTTGGGCTCGATCTCCACATCGGGTGCGATTTCGGTATCGAACGAGAAGTAAACGCTCGCCGGATCGTGCAGCGTCACCCCGGCGGTCATGAAATCCTCGCGCCTTAGTGTCTGGAACACGCCCTCGGCCCGCGCCAGCTGCGCGCGGTCGTTGACACCCATCACATTGTCTTCGGGCGCCACGGCATAGCCAACCTTATGCCCGGCCGCATTGGCCAGTTCTACAAGATCGGTCAGATAATATTCGCCCTGCGCATTGTCGGTGCCCACCTTGTCGATCAGCGCAGTGAACACCTCCGCCCGGAACGCCAGGATACACGCATTGCAAAGCCCGATAGCCCGCTCGCTTTCGCTCGCATCCTTGTGCTCTCGAATGGCCAACAGCTTTTCGCCATCGGTGATGAACCGGCCATACCCGGTCGGATCCTTTGGCTCGAACCCCAGGATCGCCGCGTCCAGCCCCGCATCGAGCCGCTCGGTCACACGCGAAAAATCCGCGCCCCGCAACAACGGATGGTCGCCATAAACGACCGCCACATATCCGCTCGCCTTGGCAAAGGCCGGCCGCGCCATCGAAGCGGCATGCGCCGTCCCCTTGCGCTCGGTTTGCTCGAAAAACACCACTTCGGGATCGATCTTGGCCATCGCTTTGCGCACGGCGTCATGTCCCGGCCCGGTGACCATGGCGACTTGCCTTGCACCTGCCTCCCGCGCCGCCGCCAGAACGTGTCCGGCAATCGGTCTTCCTCCGACTTTATGGAGCACCTTGGGGTGAGCGGATTTCATCCGCGTGCCTTCCCCCGCCGCTAGAACGATTGCCATAAGATCGGTCATAGAACTTCCCCAGAGCGTGTCCAGAATAAGTGGGCAGCACTTATTCAGTTCGGATGCGCGACAAATCAAGCGTTTAGAGCTTCTGTTCTTCACAGGAGCTTTGGTCTGTTCGCTGCCCCTTCGCGCAACTTTATGGCGGCACGGTGTTGGCAGAACCCCTAACAGACCGGCGTAACCGCTCCGTTTACATTTGTCCGTCTAAAGTGAGCTTTGATCTGATTCGCCCAGAAAGCGGGACATATTTAGGTGCAAAAGCCGAAACGGTTTTCTCTGCCGGCCGATCATTCCGATGTCGCCCCCTGGGGCATCGCCGCGCTTGTGTGCGGCGCGCTCGCCGTCGCCGCGGTCAATCTCTCGGCGTTACTGCCGGCCCCGGTTCTGAGCGGCTTGCATACACCGTACCGGGACGGTGCCAATTATTATCAGATGCGCAGCCAGCTTTCCGAATTGGCCGAAGACAGAAACCGCATTATGGGTGAGTACCGGGCCCTGCTTGCCCGTTTCAACCTGCTCGATGACGATAGCGGCGAAGCCATCCGCCGTCTGGCAGCGCTCGAAAAAAGCCTCCCACTCCTTATCGAATCGCTGCCCCTTACCAGCGACATCGACCGCTCGCTGCTCACGGCATCGATCTCCGAAGCTGCAGAAGAGGTCTATGAGTTCGAAGGTGGCACGATGGTCGTGCGCTATAGCCCTCTCTTCGATGGCACCGACCCTCAGCCGGTCGCCGACCAGCCAATGCCGCCCCCGCTTGTTCCGCAGGCGCCGCCAGCCGCCCCGGCCATGCCGGCGGTCGATCTGGGTCTCCAGGGCGTTGCAATCGGCCGCAGCGTTCCACTCGCCGATTCCCCCGCGCTCTATGCGGAAATAACCCAGGCCGCCGGTATGCTCCTGCTCGGCACCTCGCCGCTGGCCGCCACCCCAGATGGATCCGATCAAGCCCGGATCGTCCTCGGCCCCCTGCCCGACCGCGTCTCGGCCCAGGCCCTTTGCGCGCGCATCGAGCGGCTCGAGTTGTCCTGCGAGCCAGCACCCTATTCCGGCGACCCTTTGCCCCTCTAGAAACAATTGCCATTCAGCTCAGGGTGAGTCGAAAATGGCAGTTTTCGAGAACCGGAGCGGAGCGTACATCTAGTACGTGAGCACCGGAAGCTCAGGAAGCTGCCATTTGCAGGCCACCATCAGCTGAATGGTCGGCAATAAACGGGTTGACTCGGCGGGGGCAGACACTATGTTCCGCGCGTCTCCAGCCGGTCGATTTTAGACCGCTTCGGTAAGGGCTCGTAGCTCAGCTGGTAGAGCACTCGACTTTTAATCGAGTTGTCCCGGGTTCGAGCCCCGGCGAGCCTACCAAATTCTACCCGGCCATCGCGCGAATTTTCCGCGCCCCTGTTCGGGCAGTTAGCAATTTCGAGCAAATAACTACGCTTGTTTGTGACAGGTACGGTGCCGTACTCTGGGCGCATCGGTGCAAGTGCCGATGGGAGGCGGCTGGTAAGCCCCCAAAGCCGAACGACCGCCTCCCCCCGCATAGTATCCAGTGCGCAGGAAGCGTATCGATCACGAGAAGAACGTCTCGGGCCAGTCTAATCGGTATTGCATACGATGAGCCAAAGTCCCCAGCGAGACACGCTGCTCGACGCCGGTTGGCGTCTTGCCGAACTCCAGCAACAACTCCAGCAAAGCAACGGCTACGATCATCAGCTCGACCAGCTTTTTTTGCTGACCCAATGGCGGATTGCAGAGCTGGCACGGGCCACCAGGCCGGCGTCAAACGTCGTTTCCTTCCCTTCCAGGCGATAGCGCGTCTCAGCGCACAAAGGCCGCCTCTCCTTTCAGAGAAGCGGCCCAATAACCGAACCTTGGTAGGCTCGTTACTGTGCGACGGGCGCCTCGGCGTCCATCTCACCTTCGACGCTCATCGCGTCGGCGCCTGCGTCCGCACCGGCCACTGCGGCCAACTCGTCTTCCGAAAGCTCCCCGCTGGCGTCGGCGTCGTACGAAGCGAAGTCTTCCTCGGTGATGTCAGGCAGGGCCACCTGCAACTCGGTCAGGCTCACGCCGCCGCTGACGTCTGCGTCCAGCGTCGCAAAATCGAGATCCTGTGCGAGAGCGGCCCCCGAGATCGAGAGGCCAATGACGGAAGCAATAGCAAAAATGGTCTTTTTCATCTGTATTCTCCGTTTTCGGTTGAAGCCGCATTCGGAGCATGCGGCCCGCGTCTCGCCGTTCACGAGACTGTGAACAGCCTACTCGGCACCAAGGCGGCAATAGGTTCGAACAGTGAAAATGGCTGGGCAATTTGAGGGCGGCCGGTCACACCGGCGCCCGCGCCTGCCGAATTGCCCTTGTCGGCATGGACTTAGAGTTCAGTAACCTTGCACCGGTATAGAGGGAGGGTGGTGCAGAATGGCGCCGATACCGCGGGAGTGCAGAACGCATGCGATTGATTGCAGGAGCCGTAATCGTTTTTGTCTCGGTTCTTGGGGGCTATGCCGCCATGGGCGGCCATCTCGAAGTCCTTTGGCAACCCTTTGAAGCCGTCATCATCCTGGGTGCTGCCATCGGCGCGTTCATCATCGGCAACCCGAAAGCCATTCTCAAACAAAGCCTTGGCGTTTTCGGATCGCTATTCAAAGGCCCCCGCTACAACAAGCAATCCTATGTGGAACTGCTCGGCCTGCAGTTTTCGATCTTCAAGCTGGTGCAGTCCAAGGGGCTTCTGGTCCTCGAGCAGCACATCGAAAATCCTGAGCAATCCGATCTCTTCGCGCGTTTCCCCACATTTGCAAAGAACCATCATGCGGTGGAATTCATGTGCGACTACCTGCGCATGATTACGCTGGGGACCTATGCGGTTCATGAACTCGAATCCCTGATGGACGAAGAGCTTGAAACCCACCATCAGGAAGCCGAGCGCGTCGTGACCGCCGTCCAGTCTCTGGCAGATGCCACCCCCGCCCTGGGTATCGTGGCCGCCGTGCTGGGCGTCATCAAGACCATGGGTGCCATTTCCGAGCCCCCCGAAGTGCTGGGTCACCTTATCGGCGGCGCACTTGTGGGCACGTTCCTCGGCGTTTTCTGCGCTTACGGTTTCTTTGGCCCGATGGCCCAGGCTTTGCGCAACACCAACGAGGCAGAGTCAAAGTACTTTCTGTCGATGAAGGCGGGCCTGCTCGCCCATGTGTCCGGCTATCCGCCTGTCATCGCCATCGAGTTCGCCCGCAAGGCCGTCATGTCCGAAGATCGCCCCTCCTTCGCCGAAGTCGATCGCGCCACGTCCGAGCTCAAGGCTGCCATCTAAACCCAATCCTCCGGGAGCACCCGTCATGTCGCGTCAACAGGGCTCGATCATCGTCAAGAAGGTCAAGAAAGCTGGACACGCCCATCACGGCGGCGCCTGGAAGATCGCTTATGCCGATTTCGTGACGGCCATGATGGCCTTCTTTCTGCTCCTCTGGCTCATCAACATGACCACGCCCGAGCAGAAAGAAGGGCTCGCCAACTATTTCGCGCCGCCCAATATCAGTGAAAGTACCTCAGGTTCCGGCGGCGCCATGGCCGGTCGCGCCATGGACGATCAGGGCTCGCTGACAACGAGCATTGAAGCCAACGGCGTCGCCAGCATGGGCGTTGAAAATTACGCATCGACCGATCCGGCTTCTGGCAATGTGCGCGAAGGCGATGCAGCCGAAAAAGACTCCGCCTTCGATCTCTCCGCTTCCGATCCCCAGATGTTCCACAGTGCCGCCGCCAGCATCCGCCAGGCGTGGGAGGCCCTGCCCGACATCACCGAGATTTCCGACAACCTGATCGTCGAGGTCACCGAGAACGGGCTCGACATCCAGATTGTCGAACAGCGCGGCCGTCCCATGTTCCAGGAAGGGTCGAAATATCCCTACGAATGGATGCGCGGCGCCATTGCCGCTGTGGCGCCCACCCTCCAGCGCCTTCCCAACCAGATCCGCATTTCGGGCCATACCGCCGCGGGCGTCGTCTATTCGAACTCCGAATATGGCGCATGGGAGTTGTCCAGCGACCGTGCCAACACCGTGCGCTCGCTGTTGGGAGAATTCGGCCTTTCGGACGAGCACATCCACTCGGTCGTCGGCCGGGCGACCAGCGAACCGTTCTTTGCCAACGATCCTTATCTTGCGGCCAATGAGCGGATCAGGATCACCGTGATCAACGAGCCCTCGCCCATCCCGCTAAACATGGCGCCCTAGGACCAATCGACATTTAAATGCGGTGACGCACCACCTCCCAAACCCACCTGCGTCACCCTGGCCCTGAGCCGGGATGACGATGGTAAGGAGGGAGTTTTGTGATCTTTTTCCCCACTTCCATTTCAATATGACGGACTCTAACCATTATTCTGGCCTCCCCAGACTTGCCGTTGCCGCGGTGGCCGATTATTGCTGGACCTTGCCCCCGAACGGGGCGGCCAAATGAGGACGAGGGACGCCTATTCCATGTCGTATGTGAAGTCTTTCATCGCAGCGCTTTCCGCCGCCAGCCTGTCTCTGGCCGCGCTTCCCGCCATGGCCCAGAACGTTCACATCTCGCGCCTTTATGAGCAGGTGCTGGAAAACATCGAATACACCAAGCCCGGATTTTACCTCGATTCATTCGGTGTGGTGCGCCTCAATGAAGGCGGAACCACGCGCATCGAACTCGACGTTCCCACCAACACCGCCGTCGAAATCATGGGCGATTGCGACGAGGATTGCATCGACCTCGATCTCGGAATTTACAACGGCGCTGGCAAGCTGCTTGGCGAGGATCGGCTCGAGGATTATTACCCCATTGTGTCCTTTACCTCCGAGGACGATGGCCGCATCACCCTTGAGCTCGACCTGGTCGATTGCGACGCCGCCTACTGCTACACGGCGTATTCGGTGTTCGTGGAAGGAACCGAATAGGCCATGAACCCTGTTGCAAGCAGGCTCAAGGCAATCGCCGTCACCGCTGCGTTCTTTGCCCTGAGCGGACTAGCCCTGCTCGGGGTGATCTGGGGACTTGCCGCTTTGCCTTTCACGGTGCCCGGCGGCCTGGCGCTCACGGCCTATCGGCCTCACGATACGGTGTCGGTCCTCTCCGATCTGCGCCTGCCAGTGGCGCTCACGGCCGCCTTTCTGGTCGCTGCGGCCATCGTTCTGGTGTTTTCCAGCGCCTATCTCGACAAGATGATCGCCATTTTCGCCGATGTGCTGCTCATGCTCATGGCGGCCCTTGCCGGCTTTGTCGCGGGCTATTGGGTGCTACTTCGCCTTGCGGGATACGAGAACTTCCTGCGGCTCGATTTTCTTCAGGCGGCCGTCATTCCGCCGGTTGTCGTTTTCGGCGTATCCCTGCTCTCGCCGTCCTGGCTGCGCTCTTCCTGGATATTCCGCATCGCCGCCATCCTGGCACTCCTGATTGCCGCGCCCCTGATGCTGGTTCACCTGCCTTAGGGCGTCGATAAACAAAGCCTCCAGTGGCCCCTTCGCAACACGCCGCTACATCCTGACGCTGCCATATCCTCCGCCAAACTTGCGTCGCATTGCGGGTTGCCAATGGCGCCAGTTCAAGGAGCACCACCATGGCCGCCCTCTATCGCGCCCTCTCTCCCTTTGCCTTTTTCTTTCTGCTTTCAACGATCCCTGCCTTCGCGCAGGACTTCCACGCCATGCCGGTCGATCAGCTCAAGGCCGAAGTGCCCAACGCCCACCCGTCGGGCTATTACGTCCTCGCTTCGCGCCTGTACGACCGGGGCGATGAAGACGAAGCGGTTTTCTGGTTCTACGCCGGCCAGCTACGCTACCGCACCCACCTCGCCTGCAACCCCGACCTGCCGCCCGATGGCGATCCCGCACTGTTCAGCGCCTTGAGCGAGGTCATCGGGTCCGAGATTAATTTCTATGCCTTCGGTGATCTAGACATGCTCCTCGATACAATCGATGCCGTCATCGAATGGGATCGGTCGACGCCGAACGGCTATGCGCCCGACGCCAACTGTTCGTCCGCCCGAAGCGGCATCCTGACCGGACTGAACGCGCTAAAGGCCTATATCGCCGAAAACACCGACGACATCCGCGCCCAACGCCTGTCCAGTGACCATGGCGGGCTGTGATAACCGAGTGTACGCTGGGCGTCAGAGCCCGTAAGGGTAGTCAGGCCGCCAGCGTGACAACAACCGCCCCACGCCGCGTTGCAACGATCGTATGCTCATACTGCACGCACGGCGCCGAAGGCACGCTCACCAGCGTCCAGGGATCGTCCATGGACTTTTCCTCGGCCATCTGCCCGCCCATCGACAGGAACGGCTCGACGGTAAACACCAGCCCATCATCGATGCGCCGCCGCTCTGACCGGTCGGGCCATGTCGGGATTTCCCCCGGCTCGTCATGCAGCCCATGGCCGATGCCGTGGCTGGCGAGATTGCGGATCAGCGTATAGCCGTTCGTTCCAGCAAACTTGCCGATAGCATCCCCGATATCGGCGATCCGCCCACCGGCCCGCACCGCCCGAATGCCCGCCCACATGGCTTTCTTGCCATCGCTGCAAAGCTTTTCGAGCCGGCGCACGGACCCCGGCGGCACGATGTAGGACGCGCCGGTATCGGCAAAGAGCCCGTCTTTTTCCGCCGAAACGTCGATATTGATCAGATCGCCTGCCTTGATGACGCGGCTGCCCGGAATGCCGTGAGCGACCTCCTCATTGACCGAAATGCACGTCGCACCCGGAAACTGGTAGGTCACCTCCGGCGCCGAACGCGCGCCGTGATCGTCGAGAACCTTGCGTCCGATATCGTCGAGTTCCTTGGTCGTCATGCCCGGCTCGAGCGCTCCGGCCATCGTGTCCCGCGCAATCGCGCAGATACGCCCGATCACCTTGAGGCGCTCAAGTTCTTCTTCGGACGTAATGGTCATCGCTTAGCCTTTCAGGGCATGGAAATGATCGAGCAGGCCCCGGGTCGAGCTGTCGTGGCGCTCGGCAGAATCGGTGCCCTCCACCTTGGGCAGCAGCGCCTTGGCCAATTGCTTGCCCAGCTCCACGCCCCACTGATCGTACGAATTGACGTTCCAGATCGTGCCCTGAACAAACACCTTGTGCTCATAAAGCGCCACCAGCTTGCCCAGCGTCGCCGGATCGAGCTTGGAGTACATTATGGTGTTGGACGGACGGTTGCCTGGGAAAACCTTGTGCGGTGTTAGCGCCTTGATCTCGTCCTTGGACAGCCCCGTTCCCTTGAGTTCGGCCGTGACTTCCGCCGCGGTCTTGCCCAGCATCAGGGCTTCGGACTGCGCAAGGCAGTTGGCGACCAGTTTGGCATGGTGCTCGGGGTGCTCCTCGTGCCGATTGGCCGCCAACAGAAAATCGCACGGAATGACCGAGGTGCCCTGGTGGATCAGCTGATAAAAGGCATGCTGGCCGTTGGTGCCGGGTTCGCCCCAGATGACTGGTCCTGTTTCCCAAGGGGCAGGCTTGCCGCTGAGGGTGACCGACTTGCCGTTCGATTCCATATCCTGCTGCTGCAGGTACGCGGGAAACCGGGAAAGCCGCTGATCGTAGGGCAGAACTGCATGGGTCGCAAAACCCCACGCGTTACGATACCACACGCCCAGCAGCCCCATGATCATCGGCAGGTTCTCTTCGAGCGGCGCGGTCAGAAAATGCTGATCCATTTCGTAGGCGCCGCGCAAAAAGGCTTCGAAATTCTCGTAGCCAACAGCAATCGCAATTGGCAATCCGATGGCCGACCATACCGAATAGCGTCCCCCGACCCAGTCCCAGAACCCGAAGATACGATCTTCGCGGATACCGAACTGCGCGCAGGCTTCAAGATTGGTCGAAACGGCGGCAAAGTGGTCCGTTACGGCGTCCTCGCCGAGAAACTGTGCAATCCAGCTACGGGCAGAGCGCGCATTGGTCATGGTTTCGTCGGTGGTGAACGTCTTTGAGGCGACGACGAACAATGTCGTCTCGGCATTGAGCATCTTGAGCGTGTCGTGGATATGGGCGCCATCCACGTTAGAGACGTAATGCACCCGCAGGTTCTTACGGGTCAGCGGCTCAAGCGCGAGCGTCACCATGGCCGGGCCAAGATCTGACCCGCCGATGCCGATATTGACCACATCGGTAAACTGCTCGCCGCGCGAACCCCGGATGGCGCCGTCGCGCACGTCGTCGGAAAATCCCTTGATTTTGGCAAGAACGTCGCGAACGCCGGGCATGACGTCGGCGCCATCGACCATCACCGGCTCGTCACCGAAATACCGCAGCGCCATATGCATCACCGAGCGGTTCTCGGTAATGTTGATGGGTTCGCCCGCCCACATCCGGTCACGCCGCGCTTCGACATCTGTTTCGCGTGCCAGATCGAACAGTGCCGTCATCGACTGGCTGTCGATACGGTTCTTGGAATAGTCGAGCAGAATATCCCCGAACGATGCTGAATAAGCTGAAAAGCGGTCCTCGTCATGGGCGAACAGTTCGCGCATGCTCGTATCCGCCAGGCGCTTTTTCTGTGTCTTTAGAGCTTCGAAACCGGCCTTGCGAACCTTGTTCGACATCATATGCACCCCTAATCTAGCGCCGGCAGGTCGCCCTTGGCCCAGCCCTCGCGGACCTCTGCGCAATATTGGTCGAAAGTCGCATTCTCAATCGCATTTCGCATGCCCGCCATCAACTCCTGATAATAGGAAAGGTTGATTTGGCTGAGGATCATGGCGCCCAACATTTCCTCGCATCTGACAAGATGATGCAGATACGCCCGCGAAAACCGCCGCGCCGTCGGGTTGGGCGAAGCTTCGTCCAGCGGCCGGCTATCGTCCTTGTGCCGGGCGTTCTTGAGATTGACCACCCCGAACCGCGTATAGGCGTGCCCGTGCCGCCCGGCGCGCGTCGGGTGCACGCAATCGAACATGTCGATGCCCCGCCCGACAGCGCCCAGCAGGTCGTCGGGCTTGCCCACGCCCATAAGATAGCGCGGCTTGTCGCTCGGCAATTGCGGGGTGATTTCGTCGAGAACCTTGAACATCACGTCCTGCGGCTCGCCCACGGCCAGCCCGCCGACAGCATACCCGTCAAACCCGATATCGATCAGTCCGGCCGCAGAACGCGCGCGAAGCTCGGCGTTATCGCCCCCCTGCACGATCCCGAACAGCGCCCTGCCCTTGGCATTGTCGAACGCCTTTTTCGAGCGTTCCGCCCACCGGATGGATAACTCCATGGCACGCTTCAGCTCATCGTACTCAGCAGGCAGGCTCACGCATTCGTCGAGCTGCATGATGATATCGGAATCAAGCAGTTTCTGGATTTCGATGGAGCGCTCCGGCGTCAGGCTATGCGACGACCCGTCGATATGGGATTTGAACGTGACACCATTCTCGTCGAGCTTGCGCAGCTTGGCCAGACTCATCACCTGAAACCCGCCGGAATCGGTCAGGATCGGCCGCTGCCAGTCCATAAACTCATGCAACCCGCCCAGCCGAGCGACCCGCTCGGCGCCCGGGCGCAGCATCAGATGGTAGGTGTTGCCCAGGACGATATCGGCGCCCGTCTCGCGCACCTGTTCGGGATACATCGCCTTGACCGTACCCGCCGTCCCCACCGGCATAAAGGCCGGCGTTCTGATCTCGCCACGCGGCGTATCCATCTGCCCGCGACGCGCCATACCGTCGGTTGCGGAAAGCGTAAACTGGAAATTTTCGGTCATCGGTCGGCCCGGAACAACAGCGAAGAGTCGCCGTAGGAATAGAAGCGATAGTGGTGATCGACGGCGTGCTTATAGGCTTTGCGCATGGTCTCCAAGCCGGAAAAGGCCGACACCAGCATGAACAGGGTCGAGCGCGGCAGGTGGAAATTGGTCATCAGCACATCGACAACCCGGAACTGGAAACCGGGCGTGATAAAGATGTCGGTCTCGTCGGCAAACGGCTCAAGCAGGCCGCTCTTGCGCGCCGCGCTTTCCAGCAGCCTCAGGCTCGTCGTGCCCACGGCAACCACGCGCCCGCCAGCCGCTTTCGCCGCATTGATGCGTTCGACCGTTTCGGGAGAAACGACGCCCCACTCGGCGTGCATTGTGTGATCCTCGGTATCGTCCGCCTTCATCGGCAGAAACGTGCCCGCCCCCACATGCAGCGTCACATACTCTATTGCGACGCCCTTGGCCTCGAGCCGAGCCAGCAACTCGGGCGTAAAATGCAGCCCGGCGGTCGGCGCAGCCACGGCGCCGTCATGCTCGGCATAAACCGTCTGGTAGTCGGCCTTGTCGCGTTCCTCGAGCGCGCGCTTGGCGCCGATATAGGGCGGCAGCGGCATCGCGCCCCGCGCCTTGATTGCTTCATCGAGCAGGGCACCGGAAAAGTCGAAACCGAGCGTCACCTGCCCGTCTTCGACGGCTTTGACGGTCGCCGCCAGCTCGTCCAGCAGGCAGACCTCCGAAGAGGCGCCAAACACCACGCGGTCGCCGGCTTTCAATCGCTTGGCAGGCCGCGCAAACGCCAGCCAGGTGTTTCCGTCCACCCGCTTGTGCAGATTGAACGACACCGAGGCGGCAAACTCTCCACGATGGCGCGTGCCCCTGAGCTCGGCCGGGATGACCCGCGTGTCGTTGACCACAAGCACATCACCCGCCTCAAGGATCACCTCGAGGTCGGTGACAATCTTGTCCGAAAGCGCCCCATCCGGCGCCACCATCAGCATCTTGGCGCTGTCGCGGGGCGAAACGGGATGCAGCGCAATTCGCTCATCAGGGAGATCAAAGTCGAAAAGATCGACCTTCATTTTTTGTCTTCCACAAAAAGTGACCCCGGCTTGCGCCGGGGTACACAATGCACTTCAGGAGTATATGGCCTACGCAGCGTCTGCAGCCACCTTCATCGAAACGATCTTGTCCGGGTTGCGAACCGGCTCGCCCTTTTCAAGCTGATCGACGATATCCATGCCCTCGATCACCTTGCCGAACACCGAATACTGGCCATTGAGCCAAGGCGCTTCGTCAAAGCAGATGAAGAACTGGGAATTGGCGGAATTGGGATTGGCCGAACGCGCTGCCGAAATCGTACCGCGCACATGCTTTTCCTGCGAAAATTCGGCCTTGAGGTCCGGCTTGTCCGAACCGCCCGTGCCGTTGCCCTTGGGACAGCCGACCTGCGCCATGAACCCGTCGATCACGCGATGGAACACGATCCCGTCGTAAAAGCCTTCGCGGGTCAGTTCTTTCATGCGCTCGACGTGGCTCGGAGCCAGGTCGGGACGCAATTCGATAACCACCGTCCCCTTGGACGTTTCCATGACGATGGTGTTTTCCGGATCCTTGATATCGGCCATGAGCGGCTTTTCCTTTTCTTGATTATTGTGGTTCTGCAACGCGCAGAGAAACCATGATGTCGGGGTTGGCGACAGCGCCATTGGCGCTGGCGGGACCTTTTTCCAGCCCGTCGACAAGCTCCATCCCCGAAATGACAGTGCCGAACAGGGTGTATTGCCCGTTCAGGTGCGGCGAATCCGAAGTCACTATAAAGAACTGCGAATTGGCCGAGTTGGGATTGGCCGAACGAGCCATCCCCAGCGTCCCGCGAACAAAGGGTTCGTTGGAAAATTCGGCAGCCAGATCAGGCATTTCCGAACCGCCCGAACCATTGCCGAGCGGATCGCCGGTCTGGGCCATGAACCCATCGATCACGCGATGGAACTTCAACCCGTCGTAAAAGCCCGAATTGGCCAGTTCGGTGATGCGCGCCACATGCTCGGGCGCCAAGTCGGGCCGAAGCGCTATGGTCACATCACCCGCTTCCAGCGTCAGCGTCGCAATCGGCGCATCTGCCGGCACTTCGGCTGGCGTCTGAGCCATGGCCGGGGTCTGCCCGAACGGCAGATAGGGCCATGCCACCATCGCGCCGAAAACGGCAACGAAAGCAAAAACGAGAAAGCCAACCACGCGGTTGGCCGGTTTGGCGGAATGATCAGCCATCATGTCTCCAGAAGTTTGAGCACGGCACGCGGCACGAAGGGAGCAACGTCGCCCCCCATCTCCGCTATCTGGCGCACCAGAGTTGCCGAAATATGGCGCACATAGGGGCTCGAAGGCACAAACACCGTCTGAATGTCCGGCGCCATCTGGGCGTTCATGCCCACCATCTGCATTTCGTAATTGTAATCGGTCGTATCGCGCAGTCCGCGAATGACCATGCCCGCTCCGCACCGCTGGGCAGCCTGGACCATCAGGCCGTCGAATTCGACGATCTCGATGGCGACGCCCTTGCGTGTTCCAATAGCGCCCGCAGTTTCCGCAAGCAGGTCGCGCCGCTGGTCCGCGGTCAGCATCGGCTTTTTGGCCGCATGCACTCCGATGCCGACAATCAGCTTGTCGACGAGTTTGCACGCCCGCTCGATCACATCGAGATGGCCATTGGTCACCGGATCGAACGATCCGGGGTAAAATCCCACACGCTCAGTCATTTGCGGTTTTTGTCACGCCCGGCGCTGGAGCGCAAGCCAGATGCCGCCGCCGATCAAGACCGCGCCCGAAACGCGGTTGACCAGCCGCACGCGCGCCGCATTGATCCAATGGCGCATCTGCCCGGCCAGAACAGCATAAACAGAATCGCTCAGCGTCGTCGCCAGCATGAAGATCCCGCCCAGCACCAGAATCTGCGGCAGCGCTGCCCCATTGGCCACAACGAACTGCGGCAGGAACGCCCCAAACATCAGCAATGCCTTGGGATTGGACCAGATAACCACAAAGCCCTGAACCACATAGCCGCGCAGGCTCCTGTGCCGTTCCGCCTCCAAAGCCTCGATCTCGCCGCTGGAGCGCAACATGCGATAGCCCAGCCAGACAAGATAGGCCGCACCCATCAGCTTGATCCAGTCAAAGGCCCAGCCCATGAGGCTCATCACGGCCTCAAGGCCAAAGGCAACCACCAGGATCATCGAGATCAAGCCAAGCTGCGTGCCCAGTATGATCGCCATCCCGGCCATCGTCCCGCGCGACAAGGCGCTGGCGATAATGACCGTTACGGTCGGGCCGGGAACAACTGCAATGAAAAACGACGCGGCGAGAAAAGCGAGAAGCGAGGTCATATCGGGCATGGCACCCTCCGGAAAACATCACCTCAGCTAGCCATGGCCCGAAGTCTCTGACAAGGGCCATGGCTGCCTTCGATCACTCTTCGCTCGGCGGTGCCTCGGCGCCGTCTTCAGGCTCCTCGCCCTCTTCGGCTTCCGGCTCGGTAATGCGTTCGACCGACACCACCTTTTCATCGGTTGCGGTCCGGAAGATGGTAACGCCCTGGCTCGACCGCCCCACGATGCGGATGCCGTCGACCGGCACCCGGATCACCTGCCCGCCATTGGTCACCAGCATGAGCTGGTTTTCGTCTTCCACAGGGAACGAGCCGACCAGGCTGCCATTGCGGGCATTGACTGCCATGGCAACGATGCCCTTGCCGCCTCGTCCGGTCACCCGGTACTCGAACGACGACGTCCGCTTGCCAAAACCCTTTTCCGAGATGGTCAGGACGAACTGCTCGGCGGCGCTCATAGAGGCATAACGCTCCTGATCGAGCGGCGCATCGCCCGCGACCTCTTCGTCAGCCTCTGCGGCGTCCGCGGTCTCGTCGGTTTCACCGCGCACGGCGCGGCTCATCTTGATATAGGCCGCACGCTCTTCCGCCGAAGCATCGAAATGCCTCAGGATCGACATGGCGATGACCTCGTCGCCCTTTGCCAGATTGATGCCGCGCACACCGGTCGAATCCCGCCCCTTGAACACACGCACATCGGTAATCGCAAACCGGATGCACTGGCCCTTGGTCGTGGTGAGGAGGATATCGTCGCTTTCCGATGCCGTCTCGACGCCAACGATGCCATCGCCCTCATCGAGCTTCATGGCGATCTTGCCGTTTTGGCGCACTTCGACAAAGTCGGAAAGCTTGTTGCGGCGCACGTTGCCCTTCGTCGTGACGAACATCACATCAAGGCTCGCCCAGCTTTCCTCGTCCTCGGGCAGCGGCATGATCGATGTGATGCGCTCGCCATCTTCAAGCGGCAGCATGTTGATCAGCGCCTTGCCCCGCGCCTGCGGCGCAGCCACCGGCAAGCGCCAGACCTTCATCTTGTAAACGATACCGCGCGACGAAAAGAACAGCACTGGCGTGTGCGTATTGGCGACGAACAACCGTGCAACGAAATCCTCGTCGCGCGTCGACATGCCCGAACGCCCCTTGCCGCCCCGGCGCTGGGCGCGATAGGTCGAAAGCGGCACGCGTTTGATGTAACCGGCATGCGAGACGGTCACCACCATGTCTTCGCGCGCGATCAGATCTTCGTCGTCGAGATCGCCGGCGAACTCATCGATCTGGGTCATGCGCGGCGTCGCGTACTGTTCCTTGATCTCGTTGAGTTCGTCGCGAATGATGCCCAGAACCCGCTCGCGAGAGCGCAGGATATCGAGATAATCCTTGATCTGCTCGCCAAGCGCGTTGAGTTCGTCGCCGATTTCGTTCCGGCCAAGCGCCGTCAGCCGCGACAGGGTCAGCGCCAGAATGGCCCGCGCCTGCTCGTCGGAAAGCTTGAAGGTGCCATCCTCGTTGATCTGGTGGCGCGGATCGTCGATCAGCCCGATCAGATCCATAACGTCCGAGGCCGGCCAATCGCGTTCCAGCAGCTTCTGGCGCGCGGTCGCGGGGTCCGGCGATGAGCGGATAAGGCGAATGACCTCGTCCACATTGTTGACGGCGACCAGGAGCCCGACCAGCACATGGGCCCGGTCGCGGGCCTTGTTGAGCAGGAACCGCGTGCGCCGCGTGATGACCTCTTCGCGGAAGCGCAAAAACGCCTGCAGGATCGACTGCAGGTTCATCAGCTCCGGCTTGCCACCGTTGAGCGCCACGAAATTGCAGCCGAACGACGTCTGCAGCATCGAGTAGCGATAGAGCTGGTTGAGCACGACATCGGCCACGGCATCTCGCTTGAGCTCGATCACCACCCGCATGCCCTGGCGGTCGGATTCGTCGCGAATATCGGCGATGCCTTCGATGCGCTTGTCGCGCACCATCTCGGCGATCTTTTCGATCATCGTCGCCTTGTTCACCTGGTAGGGAATCTCGTGAACGATCAGCGCTTCGCGTTCCTTGCGAACCTCCTCGGTCGTAACCCGTCCGCGCATCAGCACCGAGCCGCGGCCCGTCTCATAGGCAGACCGGATCCCCGACTTGCCGATGATGATGCCCGCCGTCGGAAAGTCCGGCCCGGGGATGATTTCCATCAACTCCTCGACGGTGATGTCGGCATTGTCCATCATGGCCAGACACGCGTCGATCACCTCGCCCAGATTGTGGCTGGGAATGTTTGTGGCCATGCCCACGGCGATGCCGCCGCCGCCATTGACGATCAGGTTCGGAAAGCGTGCCGGCAGAACCGTCGGTTCGCGCTCGCTTGAATCATAGTTGTCGCGGAAATCGACGGTATCCTTGTCGAGATCGTCGAGAAGCGACCCCGTGACCTTTTCCATACGCGCTTCGGTGTAGCGCATAGCAGCCGGCATATCGCCGTCGACCGAGCCGAAGTTCCCCTGCCCGTCGATGAGCTTGACGCGCATCGAAAAGGTCTGCGCCATGCGCACCAAGGACATATAGACCGCATCGTCGGAATGCGGGTGATATTTACCGATAACATCACCGACCACACGGGCCGATTTGCGATAGGGCTTGTTATGCTCGTAACCCTGCTCGTGCATCGAAAAGAGGATGCGGCGATGCACGGGCTTGAGCCCGTCGCGCACGTCGGGCAGCGCCCGGCTCACGATCACGCTCATCGCGTAATCGAGGTAGGATTTGCGCATCTCGTCGGTTATCGAGATCGGGTGGATGTCGGAAGGCAACATGCTGCCCGCGTCATCTTCTGGCGTATCTGTCACGATGCTCGTTCTGCACTGATTCTGCTGGCACTGGGTTTATTCGATTCCGAATGCAGATGCCAGTTTTGCACGCCATCATGACGTCATACAGGCACAGTTTTCTTGCACCTGACCCCCAATGAGATCGATTACAGAATAAGGCTTGCCCAAAATCGCCCAATCGGTTGAATGTAACACAACAAACAGCCCTTTTTTTGAGTGTGGATTCCCATGTCCGATCTGGCGACGTCCCGTGGCTCCGTGCCGCTCTATTTCGGCGTACGCGGCGACCGTCTTGCGGTCTCGACACTGTTTCTGGTCAACGGCTTTCTCGTGGGGAGCTGGGCACCAAAAATCCCGGTCCTCATGAACCGCCTCGCCATAACCGAATCGATCATGGGTCTTCTGATCCTCGTTTTCGGCCTTGGATCGATTGTCATGATGCCGGTGATCGGCGCCCTGACGGCAAAGCACGGCTCCGCGCCGCTGCTCAAGCCGGCAACCCTTGCCCTGCTGCCCATGCTGTTCCTGCTCACGCTGGCGCCCGAACTGTTTACCACTGCCGTGGTGATTTTCGCGTTTGGCGGCCTCGTCGGCGGCATGGATGTGGCAATGAACACAAATGCCGTGGCCGTGGAAAAGCGCATGAAGCGCGCCATCATGTCGTCATGCCATGGCTTTTGGAGTCTTGGTGCGCTGCTCGGCGCAGCATTGGGCGGCGTCCTGCTCGGTTCGCTGGGCGAAATCGCTCACGGCCTCATTGTGACGGTTCTAGCAACGGCCGGCGCCCTTTTCGCCCTCCCGCTTCTCGCCCAGGATCAGCCCACGCCCGAAGCCAAGGCGGCAACGCCACTCAAATTCCCGCGGTCGCCCCTGCCCTATCTGGTGGGCATCATGGCGCTGTTCTCGATGATACCCGAAGGGGCCATTCTCGATTGGTCGGCATTGTTTCTGCAGCAGGAGCACGGGGCCAGCATCGAACTCGCAGCGCTCGGCTTCGCCGCATTTTCCGCCACCATGGCCATCATGCGCTTTGCCGGCGATGCCATCCGGCAGAGGCTGGGCGCCGTGCTCACCCTGCGCATCTGCGGCGGCTTTGCCCTGACCGGCATGATGCTGGCCGCGCTGGCTCCAGAACCCGAACTCGCCATCCTGGGCTTTGCCATTGCCGGCATCGGCATTTCCAATATCGTCCCCATCGCCTTCTCGGCGGCCGGAAATCTCCCTGGTGTCCCCTCGGGCATCGGGCTGTCGATTGTCACGGTCATGGGCTATTCGGGGATTCTGATTGCCCCCTCGGCCATCGGGTTCATCGCCGAGCATACCGGCTTTTCTCCGGTCCTGATGGGCACTGCGGCATTGGTTCTCGTCACGCTTGGCCTCTCGCGTCTGGCGCGATACGCCAATTTCAGCGCCGAATAGTCTCCAAGGAACTCACGTTGACGTCGCCCGTTCCCTGTTCGAATATCAAGAGAACAGGAGCCACCCATGCAGGAAATGGATTTCAAGGTCGACAATAAGGTCTGGGTGCTGGTCGCCGATGGCGAAAAAGCTCTGTTCTTTGAAAACACAGGGACGCGGAAAACCCCGGTTTTCAAGGTGGTCCGGGAAATGGAACAGGACAACCCACCAACGCGGGAACAGGGCACCGACGCTCCCGGGCGCATGTATGACGGTGGACAGAACCAGAAGAGCGCGATGGAGCCAACCGATTGGCATCGGCTTGCCGAGGAGCGCTTTGCCAAGGATGCCGCAGAACTGCTCTATAAGTTCGCCAACGAAAATCGCTACAAGCAAATCGTTTTGTGCGCCGCGCCCCGGGTTCTCGGTGAACTGCGCAAGGAACTGCACGCCATGGTCACCGATCGCGTTATCGGCGAGGTCCCCAAGACCTTGACCAATCATCCCGTGGATCAGATCGAACGCATTCTCAGCGCGGGCTAGTCACAGTGACCCGTTCGGCGCATCACGCGCACAATCCCTTCGCCCTCACTTTGCGCGACTGGAAGCACGTCGTCATCCATACCGCAAAGACCATGAGCGAAAAGGACATGTCCCTGCGTTGCGCCGGGGTCGCCTTTTACGGCTTCCTGTCGATCTTTCCCGCCATCGGGATCGTCGTGTCGCTAGTCGGCATTCTCGGCGACTATGGCGCCCTGCGGGCCGAGATCGACAGGTTTTCCGACATCATGCCGGCCATCGCCTATTCGCTCATCGCTACCCAGCTCGATTCATTCATGAATCAGGATCAGGCGGGGTTCGGCGTGGGGCTGGCCATCTCGATAGTGGTCATTCTCTGGAGTAGTTCGCGCGGCGTCGATGCCCTCCTGCACGCCACCTCGGTCGCCTACGGCGAAACGTCGGATCGGGGCTTTTTCATCTCGGTCCTCGTGGCTTTTGCCACAACGGTTCTCGGCGCGCTCTTTCTGGTGGTGGCCCTCACGCTCATCGCCGCAATCCCGATCTTCACCCGCTTTTCCCCTATTCCGGGCACCGGCGAACAACTGGCCCTGCTGTTGCGCTGGCCAGCTCTCCTCGCCCTGGCCGTGGTCGCCTTTGCGCTGATTTACCGCTACGCACTCAACCGCCGGGGAGCCAAACTGCGCTGGATCTGGCCTGGAGCAACCCTCGCCGCACTCGTCTGGATAGCGGCCTGCCTGCTGTTTTCGCTTTATGTCGAATATTTCGGCGAGTTCGAGGCCACGTTCGGCTCACTGGCCGCCGCGGTCGTCATGCTGTTCTGGATGTTCATTTCCGCGCAGATTTTCGTCTTTGGCGCCGCGCTCAATGCCGGCCTCGAACTCCGCAGCGCAGTGGACAGCACAATCGGCCCGGATCGCCCCATGGGAAAACGCGGCGCTTACGTTGCCGATAATGTCGAAACATAAAGTGCGGTAAGGAAAGCTGCAGACTTTTTCGGTTCGACCGCCTCAGCCGGAAAGTACCGTGTCGAACACCTCCAGCGCATTGTCGATCTGCTCTTTGGTGATCACCAGCGGCGGTGCGATGCGGATCGTATCGGTGTGGGTGTCCTTGGCCAATATGCCATGCTCCTTGAGCGTATGGCAGAAATGACGCGCCCCACCTGCCTCGGGGTGCAAATCGACCGCCAGCATAAGCCCCCGTCCCCGCACCGAGCGGATATGGTTCGACTTGATGCTGGCCAGCCCATCGAGAAAATAGGGGCCGAGCGCCGCCGCATTTTCGATCATTCCCTCTTCGGTCAAAACCCGCAGCGCCGCCCGCGCCACAGCACATGCCAGCGGATTGCCCCCGAAGGTCGAACCATGCTGGCCGGGCTGGAGCACCCCAAGCACCTCGGAATTGGAGAGCACAGCCGAAACCGGATAAAATCCGCCCGAAAGCGCCTTGCCGAGCAGGGTCACGTCGGCCTCAATTCCTTCGTGCTGTTCGGCCAGCAGCTTTCCCGTCCGGCCAAGCCCTGTTTGAATTTCGTCTAATATAAGCGTGACATTATTATCGGTGCACAGCTGCCGCACGCGTCGAAAATACCCCTCGGGCGGAATGATGACCCCAGCTTCCCCCTGGATCGGCTCGACCAGAAACCCGACGGTGTTGGGCGTAATCGCCTTTTCCAGCGCATCGGCATCGCCGAACGGTATGATCCGGAACCCCGGAGCAAACGGCCCAAACCCGTTTCGTGCATCAGGATCAGTAGAAAACCCTACAATCCCCATGGTCCGCCCATGGAAATTGTTGGCGCACACGATGATTTCGGCCTTGTCCTTTTCGACGCCCTTGACCTCGTAGCCCCATTTGCGCACCGCCTTGATGGCGCTCTCGACGGCTTCGGCGCCGGTATTCATCGGCAACACCTTGTGCGAGCCGGTCAGTTCCGCGATCTCCTGGTAGAACAGCGCCAGCTGGTCGTTGTGAAAGGCCCGTGACGTCAGGGTCAGCTTTTTCGCCTGTTCAACCATCGCTTCGAGGATTTTGGGGTGGCAGTGCCCCTGATTGACCGCCGAATAGGCCGACAGGCAATCGAGGTACTGCTTGCCGTCCACATCGTAAACGAACACACCTTCGCCGCGCACCAGCGCGACATCGAGCGGCTTGTAATTGTGTGCGCCCAGCGTCTGTTCCAGCGCGATAAGATCTTCGGTCAGTGCCATGGTCTTCCCCTCGATTATGCAGGTTGTGTCGGCCGGTCGAATATCCGGCGCCCGAAGGCGCTGGCCGCTAGGTCGACCATCAGGCGAGCGCTCTTGCCCCGGTCGTCGAGAAACGGATTGAGTTCGACCAGATCTAGACTGATCAGCCGCCCGCACCGCCCCACCATTTCCATTGCCAGATGCGCCTCGCGCACCGTCGCGCCCCCAGGCACTGTCGTTCCCACGCCGGGCGCCAGGTCGGGCTCGATGAAATCGACGTCCAGGCTCACATGCAAAAGTGCGTCGTCAGCCTCGACCTCCTTGAGAATCCGCCGCAGGATCGCGCCAATTCCGTGCTCGTCGATTTCGGCCATGTCGTTGACATCGGCACCCCGTGCCGCCAGCAGATCGACTTCCGCCGGATCGATGGAGCGCGCACCGACCAGATGATACCGCGTCGCCGGCATCCTGGGACACTCGAGCATCCCGTCAAACCCGGCCTCACCGCAAAAGAACGCCGCCGGCATGCCGTGCATATTGCCCGAGGCGGAGGTTTGCGGGGTGTTGAAATCGGCATGCGCATCGAGCCAGAGCACATGCAGCTTCTTGCCCAGCCTGTCCGCATGGCGCAAGGCCGCCGCGACCGAGCCGAACGAAAGCGCATGATCGCCGCCCAGATATACGGCAGTGCCCGCCGCAAGCGCCGCCTCACCAGCCACAGCCAGCGATCGCGCGAACCCGGTCACCTCAACGACGTTGTGCGCCATCCCTTCGAGGGCGAAGTCATTGGCCTCCGGCAACACATCACCCCGATCGACAAGGGTATGCCCAAGCTCCGATAACGCGTCCGCCAGACCCGCGATACGCAGGGCCTTGGGGCCCATCGAGCACCCCTGGCGCCCTGCCCCGTCTTCGATGGCCGCTCCAATCAGGGTGATGGTTCTGGGCTCAGGTCCCCGCATGCGCTCTTGCCTCCAATTAGCTACTGCCAGCATGCCCAAGCAATGCGAAGACGCAAAGTTGCAAATCTGGCCAATTCGGCACTAGTATTGGCCGATCTGACAAGGGCCATTGCTCAAAATGCCAACCACCGATCATCTGGACCGCAAAATCCTCTCGCTCCTGCGCGACGATGCCCGCCTGCCCATCGCCAGCCTCGCCGTGACCCTGGGCGTATCCCGCACCACCGTCCGGGCCCGCATGGAGCGCATGGAAGCCAACGGCACCATCTCGGGCTACGGCGTTCGCCTCGGCGAACCCGACGACGCCGAACGCGTCCGAGCCATAGCGATGATCGAGGTGGAAGGACGCGTGACTGACAAGGTAGCCCGCGCCCTCTCGGGATTGCCGCAGGTGCGCGCGCTTTACAGCACCAATGGGCGCTGGGATCTCGTCGCCGAAATCGAAAGCGCGTCGCTGCCCGAATTCGATGCCGTCCTCAACGCCATCCGCCAGATCGAAGGCATCAGCCTGACCGAAACCAACATCCTGCTCGCAGCCCGCTTCCGGCGCTAACTGCTTCCCGCCGAGAGTGGACGTCGCCCGTTCAAGCCTTTACCAATTCTGGAGCGCTTCTAGAATAAGTGGACACCACTTATCCGGTTCGGAAGCGCGACAAAAAAAGACTCAGAGCAATTGAAGCGATTCGAAGAAGCGCCGAAATGCTCTAGCGCCTTTTCCCTGCGATTCGCCCGGAGGAGAAACCACAAGTGTCGATCGGATTTGGCCTTGAGCGACTGGGTCTGCTGACCCTGCGATTCCCACGCATAATGGCCGTCGCGGTCCTCGCCTTCACGGCCCTTTGCACCTTCCATCTCACCAAATTCAATATCGATGGCGATCTTCTCCGCCTCTATCGCGGCTCCGGCATCGAATACGACCGCTACATGGCGCTGACCGAAAATTTCGGCACGTTTGAAAACGACGTTTATCTTCTGGTCCGCTCGGACAATCTGACCGACCCCGACACCCTTGAAGAGTTGCGCTTTCTGGGGTTCGAGCTCGAACTCAACGAGTTTGCAGCCGGCACGATGTCGCCCTTCTCCCTGCGACGCCCCGCCGAAGGCGGCACCTCGGTGCCCGCCGTTCCCGAGGGCATGGAGACCAGCGAAGAGGTCTCCGCGGCGCTCACCGATTTGCGCGCCAACGATCCCCTGATGAGCAATCTCATTCTGGCGGACAACGCGGGCATGGTGATGATCATGTTCCCCAACCCCGAGATCGCGGTCGAGCTGGGCGAAGATGCCATGCTCGCCTCGTTGCGCGAGCTGATGGCTGCCTATGAGAGCGAAGACATCGATCTTCAATTAACCGGCCCGGCCATATGGAAAGAGGAGGTGCTCAACGCCTCGCGCTTTGATCAGCTCCTGTTTATGGTCGCCGGGGTGGCGTTGGGATTTCTCACAGCGTTTCTGAGCTTCCGCACCTTCTGGGGCGCGCTGATCGCCACGCTCACCCCCGTCGTGACCGCCTTCTGGGTCACCGGCATGACTATTCTGGTGTTCGGCAGCTTCACCTTTCTCACCAACATCATTTCGGCGCTGGTGCTGGTCATCGCGTTCGCTGAAAGCATGTATTTCTGTCTCTACTGGATGCGGACGGTCAATACCGGCGTCGATCAGCGCGTGGCGCTTGTCGAAACCGTACGCAAGGTCAGTCCGGCCTGCGCGCTCACTGCCATCACGACAATCATCGCCTGTGCCAGCCTTGCGCTGGCGCCCGGACAGGGCCTGCGCGAATTTGCCATTTCCGGCGCGCTGGGCATGGCGCTGGCCTTCCTCGCCCTCGTCACCTTCCTGCCGCTCTCATTGCTGCTCGCCATGCGCCTTGGCTTCCGCATGCGCAAGACGCCATCCGTCGCCCTGACGGCGCCCATACCCTTTATTCGCCGCGTCGCGCGCGCCGCACCGCGCCGGGCTGCCGTGGCCGCCATCGTGGTCGTGGGCCTGCTGCTCATCCCCCATTTCCTGCTCGAAGCGCGGTTCCGGTTTCAGGATTTCCTGCCCCGCGGCAGTGATGCGATTGCCACCAGCGATCAGATCGATGCGGGCGTCGGCGGCGTGGCGCCCGTCTATATCCGCATTCCGCTCCAGGGCGGTTTGACGGAAATGACCGATGGCGATTTCGCGACCGTCGAGCGTGTCCACCAGATCGCGGAAAACAATTTCGGCGACGGCAAGGTCATCTCGGCGGCCAGCTTTCGCCACTATTCGGACCTCGGGTTCTCCCGCGAGCGCATTTTCGAAGCGGTGGGACCTTTCCTGCGCCAGCGTTTCATTACCGACGACGGCATGCAGGCTTTGATAACCGCCTTCTCTCCAACGTCTGAAAATGCTCAGGAGACCGTGGCACTGGTGGAATCGATGCGCGCCGAACTGGCCGCGGCCGGCATCGAAGGCGCCGAAATCTCGGGGTTTCGTGTCCTCACCGCCTATGCCAGCCTCGATATGATCGCCACCCTGCAGATCAGTCTCATGCTTGCCATAGCTCTCTCGGTCGTCCTGATCGGCATTGCCTTCCGCTCATGGAAGCTGGCGCTGGTCTCGATAATACCCAACAGCCTCCCGATCCTTCTGACCGAGCTGTTCCTTTATTCATCGGGCATTCAGCTGCAGTTGACGACTGTCATTTCCTTGACGATCGCCTTTGGAATTGCAGTCGATGACACCATCCATTTTCTTGCCCACTACGCCCGGGCCCGCGAACGGGGGGAAAGCATTTCCCATGCGGTCGATACGACGCTCGACAGGGTGGGCCCGGCTCTGATTGCAACCACGCTCATCCTGATCGCCGGATGTGCCGTGGTCACCGTTTCCGTGCTGCCCCAGGTCGCCCTGTTCGGGTTTTTGACCGTCATCACGCTGCTTTCGGCGCTGATTGGCGATCTTATCGTCTTGCCCGCGCTGCTGATCGGTGGCGGAATGATATTTGCCAGATGGAGAGAACGAAAAGATGAGATCGCTGCATAGAGCGCTTCCGGCGAAAGTGATGGGTTGCGCCATCGTCCTTGCCAGCCTCCCGCTTTCAGGACCCGCCTTCGCGGCGCAGGAGGACGTCGACCTGCTCAAGAGCTATGTCGGAGACTGGCGGGGCCGGGGGTCGGCGGTGCTCGCGTCCACCGGAAAAGAAGAAACCGTGGTCTGCCGCATGGCCGTCGAAGACACCGGCGCCGCCCGCATCACATTTGATGGCCGCTGCACACTCGCTGGCCGGACCATCGCCGTGGCCGGCACCATGATCTGGAACGAGCAGGTCGGCCAGTACGAAGCAGCAATGTCCTCGGTGGCCAGTTTTCAGGGCGTCGCCATCGGCCGCCGAAGTGGTGGCGGCATCGATTTCGAACTCATCAACCGCAACGCAGAAGGCAAGGAATACCGGATCGAAGCCGCCATGGCCCTCCAGGACGCGCAGATCGGCATGGACTTCCAGATCACCGATCTCTCGACCGGCGGCGTCACCACGGCCCAAGTGCCTTTCACCCAGTAAGTGCCTTTCACCCAGTAACTGCGCTGCCGCATACTGAAAAGGGCGCCCTGCGGCGCCCTTTTTGCAAATCAGAACGGTATGTCGTCGTCCATGCCGCCCGGTTCGAATGCCGGAGCGCTCGAAGGCCGGCCGCGATTTTCGACCTGCCGGCTGCCGCCGCCATAACCGCCGCTATCACGATCACCGCCGCCTTCGCCACGCCCGTCGAGCATGGTCAGGGTCGAATTAAAGCCCTGCAGCACGATCTCGGTCGTGTACTGGTCCTGGCCGTCCTTTTCCCATTTCCGGGTCTGGAGCTGGCCTTCGATATAAACCTTGGCGCCCTTCTTGAGATAGTTCTGGGCGACCTTGGCTAGCCCCTCGCTGAAGATCACCACGCGGTGCCATTCGGTCTTTTCGCGCGGCTCACCGGAATTGCGGTCGCGCCAGCGCTCGGACGTCGCGATGCGCAGATTGACCACGGGGTTGCCATTGGGCAGCGACCGCACTTCGGGGTCGGCGCCCAGATTGCCCACCAGAATTACCTTGTTTACGCTTCCCGACATATTCGCCTTCCTGTCTCTTGTCCGCCGCACTCTGTCCGGCCAGTCACGTTGCGCGCACTATATAGCCATCACAGACAAAAGTTCAGCGCCAACCCGTGCTATGCACAGCTCGTTTGTTCTCATTTTGTTCGATCATTATGCGAAATGTCAAGCTTGACTGATTTAAAATGTTCCTATTATGTTCACAAGCATTGCTGCCGTGCACAAGGCGGCCTTGCAGGCGGGCGGAGTTGTGCTTAAGTGAACCGGACGCCTCCCGCGCCCGTTAAGAAGTTTGTCGTCGGCTCTGACCGGCCCACTATCCTTGGATAACCGCCCATGAATGACATTTCCAATCCTAATCGCGACATCGTCATCCGGGGCGCCAAGGAGCACAACCTCAAAAATATTGACGTTCGCCTGCCGCGCGACAAGCTGATCGTGATGACCGGGCTGTCGGGTTCGGGCAAATCTTCGCTGGCGTTCGACACCATCTATGCCGAGGGCCAGCGCCGCTATGTCGAAAGCCTTTCGGCCTACGCGCGCCAGTTCCTTGAAATGATGCAAAAGCCCGATGTGGAAAGCATCGAGGGCCTCTCTCCCGCCATTTCCATCGAGCAGAAAACCACGTCGCGCAACCCACGTTCGACCGTCGGCACGGTCACCGAGATCTACGATTATCTCCGATTGCTGTTCGCCCGGGTCGGCATCCCCTATTCGCCGGCAACCGGGCTCCCCATCGAAAGCCAGACCGTCTCCCAGATGGTCGACAAGGTCATGGCGCTCGAGGAAGGCACCCGCCTTTATCTGCTGGCTCCCATCGTGCGCGGCCGCAAGGGCGAGTATCGCAAGGAACTCGCCGAGCTGATGAAAAAGGGGTTCCAGCGCGTCAAGATCGACGGTGAATTCCACGAGATCGAGGAAGCCCCTGCCCTCGACAAGAAGCTCAAGCACGATATCGAGGTCGTCGTCGACCGCGTGGTCGTCAACGGCGATATTGCCGGCCGTCTGGCGGAAAGCTTTGAAACTGCGTTGCGTTTGGCCGATGGCATCGCGCTGACCGAATACGCAGACCAGACCGAGGAAGACGGCAGCCCCAAACGCCTTACGTTCTCGGAAAAATTTGCCTGCCCCGTTTCCGGCTTTACCATTGCGGAAATCGAACCACGCCTGTTCTCGTTCAACAACCCGTTCGGCGCCTGTCCGGTCTGTTCGGGGCTCGGAACCGAAGCCAAGATCGATCCCGACCTTGTCGTGCCCGATGGATCGCTGTCGCTGCGCGACGGCGCCATCCAGCCCTGGTCCAAGACCTCGTCACCCTATTATCTGCAGACCCTGCAGGCCGTCACCCGCCACTTCAAGGCGTCGACCGGCACGGCCTGGCAGGATTTGCCCTTCGAGGTGCAGCACGCAGTCCTTTTCGGCACCGACAAGACCAAGATCGAATTCGTCTACGACGATGGCCTGCGCAAATATTCGACCCAGAAACCCTTTGAAGGTGTCATAGGCAATCTCGAACGCCGCTACCGCGAAACCGAATCCTCGGCCGCGCGCGAAGACATCGAACGCTACATGTCGGCCGCGCCCTGCCCGGCCTGTAACGGCTATCGCTTGAAGCCCGAGGCGCTGGCGGTCAAGATTCACGGCTCTCACATCGGTCAGGTCTCCGAGTTGTCCATCAAGGGCGCCGCCGAATGGTTTGCCGATCTACCCGCCCATCTCAACGAGACCCAGTTGGCAATCGGCGAGCGCATTCTCAAGGAAATTCGCGACCGGCTGGCTTTCCTCAACGACGTCGGCCTGCAATATCTGACGCTTTCGCGCAATTCGGGCTCACTCTCGGGCGGTGAAAGCCAGCGTATCCGTCTTGCGAGCCAGATCGGCTCGGGACTGACCGGCGTCCTCTACGTCCTCGACGAGCCCTCGATCGGCCTGCACCAGCGCGATAACGCGCGTCTCCTCGATACGCTGCGCCGCCTTCGGGATCTGGGCAATACGGTCATCGTGGTCGAGCACGACGAGGATGCCATCCTCTCTGCCGATCATGTGCTCGATATCGGACCGGGCGCTGGTGTTCATGGCGGCCATATCATCGCGCAGGGCACGCCCGATGACGTGCTGTCGCACCCCGATAGCCTGACCGGGCAATATCTGTCCGGGCGCATGGGCATTCCGGTTCCCGCCGAGCGCCGCAAGGCCAAGAAAGGCCGCCAGCTTTCGCTCAAGGGCGCCACTGGTAACAACCTCAAAAATGTCTCTGTCGACATCCCGCTGGGCATGTTCGTGGCAATCACCGGCGTATCGGGCGGCGGCAAGTCGACACTGACCGTCGATACGCTCTATCAGGCTATCGCCCGGCGCCTCAACGGTGCCCGCGTGCATCCTGCCCCTCATGAAAGCCTGACGGGCCTGGAACTGCTCGACAAGGTTATCGACATCGACCAGAGCCCCATCGGCCGCACCCCGCGCTCCAATCCGGCAACATATACCGGCGCGTTCACGCACATCCGAGAGTGGTTCGCCAACATGCCCGAATCCAAGGCGCGCGGTTACGGCCCGGGGCGCTTTTCGTTCAACGTCAAGGGTGGCCGCTGCGAGGCGTGCCAGGGCGATGGTGTTATCAAGATCGAGATGCACTTTCTGCCCGACGTCTATGTAACCTGCGATGTCTGCAAGGGCCATCGCTACAATCGCGAAACCCTTGAGGTTCAGTTCAAGGGCAAGTCCATCTCAGACGTGCTGGATATGACGGTTGATGAAGGTGCCGAATTCTTCTCTGCGGTGCCCGTCATCCGCGACAAGCTCGTCACCCTCCAGCGGGTCGGGCTTGGTTACGTCAAGATTGGTCAGCAGGCGACAACCCTTTCAGGCGGCGAGGCGCAACGCGTCAAGCTTGCCAAGGAATTGTCCAAGCGCGCCACGGGCCGCACGCTTTACGTGCTCGACGAGCCCACCACCGGCCTGCATTTCCACGATGTCGCCAAATTGCTCGATGTGCTCCAGCAGCTTGTCGATACCGGGAACACCGTCATCGTCATCGAGCACAACCTCGAAGTCATCAAGACGGCCGACTGGATCATCGATCTTGGCCCGGAGGGCGGCGATGGCGGCGGCGAAATCGTAGCCGTCGGCACCCCCGAACAGGTCGCCGAAAGTCCCCGTTCGCACACCGGCCACTTTCTCAAGGAAGTCATGGAGCGCCGCCCCCTGCGCATGAGCGCGGCGCAATAAGCTCCCGGATTCGGGTGCGCGAAAGCGCCATGCCATGCGTCCCATGCAGGGGCGGCGTGCGCTCCGCCCGATAACGGATCGTCATGATTCGTGCCTATCCTTGCGGCGTGCAAACAGCCTGCATGGAGGATTCCATGTTCGTTCGTATCGCTTGGAAGACGTCGAATCCCCTTGGCAAAGACCCACGGAGCCTGCGCCGGATAGCCCCTGTTCCCCGGCGCGGTTGCGAGGATCTGGAAATCCCGGTTCGGGATTTCTCCAAGATGACCAAGGGACTTTTCGATCGCCACGACTAGAGCGTATCAAAATCAAAGAGCGGCGTTCCGATCCGGAATGCCGCTCTCTCTGCATATGACACCAGCATATCCGGGAGACGCTTCCCCATCGATTTTCCGCTCTTCCTCCAGCCATGCGAAAACCGCATGGCCGAGATGAGCAAATCCCTAGTGCAAAGGTCGTCTTTAACGACCTATATCGAGGGCATCAAATCGAAAGGAGACATCAGATGGGTATTCGTAAGACTTTGCAGAAGTGGTCGGCCTACCAGCAGACGGTTCGCGAACTGAATTCGCTCGGCAACCGTGAGCTCAACGACCTCGGCATCACCCGCGGCGATATCGAACGCATCGCACGCAATCATGCCAGCCAGCTTTAAGCTTCAGACGACCTCCAACGTCCGAGCACGAAAAAGGCATCCTTGATCGGGATGCCTTTTTTGATTCACGGCACCGAGCGCGCTCGCAATTCCTCATAGGAAATGCAGACCGACTTTTCAAAACTCGCCCGCTCTTTGAGCCGCCCATGCCACGCCTCGACGCCGGGAAGTGACGGCAGATCGATCTCCATGGACGTCAGGCGATAGAGCGAAACACCGGCCACGATATCTGCATAGCTGAATGCATCACCAGCCAGATAGTCGGTCTTTTCGAGCTGCGCATCCATCATCCGCAGCGCCGCAACGGTCTGCTTGAGGGCCGCATCGATAGCGGATTTGTCATGGTTTTCGGGCGCGGTGCGCACCAGCAGCCAGAAAAGCCGCAACCAGGCCGGCTGAAATGTCGTCACCGTCCAATCCGTCCACTGATCGATGATCGCCCGGGCTTTCGGATCCGCCGGCCAAAACCGCTCGCCGCCGAAAGCTGCAGCGACATAGCGCACCACGGCGTGACTTTCCCACAGCGTCAAATCACCATGCTGGAGCACCGGCACCAGCCGGTTGGGGTTCATGGCACCAAATTCCGGCGTATCCAGCCCGCCGAATTTGCCACCCACTTCCCTCAGATCGAACGGGGCGCCGGTTTCCTCGAGCGCCCAACGCGCCTTTTGCAGATTGGCCGAACTCGCCCGCCCCCAAAGTACAAGATCTGTCATAAAAAGCTCATTTGTTAAGCAAGGTTGAATCACCCCGCCCAATAGTCATGCAGAACATGCAAGGCGGCAATGACCAATCACCCTCTGCACATGCGCGACGATTCTTATTAGCTAGAGGGCGTAAGACGAAAGGAGATAAAAATGGACATTCGCAAGACTTTCAAGCGTTGGTCTGCCTACCAGCAGACGGTTCGTGAACTCAATGCCCTCGGCAATCGCGAACTGAGCGATCTCGGCATCGCCCGCTCGGACATCCAGCGCATTGCTCGCGATCATGCCGGCGCACTCTAATCGCGCTGGCCACACACATCAGATAGTTTGAAGGGCGCTCTGTAACGGAGCGCCCTTTTTTCCTTTGCCCGGGTTACCCTGCAGGAACATCGGACGGCAAAAGCCGTTCTCCCCTTCTCCGAAAAAGAAAGGGAAAGTCATGCAAGACCTGCAAGGCAAATCCATCGCCATTCTTGCCACCCATGGTTTCGAGCAGTCCGAGCTCGAAGTTCCGCGCGATAAACTCCGCGAGGCCGGCGCAACGGTGCACGTCATCTCGCTCGAAGCGGGCCAGATCAGGGGCTGGGACAAGGACGACTGGGGCCGCCCGGTCGATGTCGACAGAACCCTCGATGCCGTTAGCTCTGGCGATTACGACGCCATTGTCCTCCCAGGTGGCCAGATCAACCCCGACCTCCTGCGCGTCGAACAAAGTGCGCTCGATTTCATCAAGGCTTTCTGGACGGGGAAGAAGGTCGTCGCCGCCATCTGTCACGCGCCGTGGCTGCTTGTCGAAACCGGCATCGCCACAGGCCGCAAGATGACCTCATACCCATCGGTCAAAACCGACGTTATCAACGCCGGCGCGCATTGGGAAGACAGCCCCGTCGTCACCGATCAGGGCCTCGTCACCAGCCGCAATCCGGGCGATCTCGATGTCTTCTGCGAAAAGATCGCCGAGGAGATCAGCGAGGGCCGGCACGAGCGCCGCGCCGCCTGATCGAAACCCTGTGACCAAACGCAGCGCGCGGCAGTCTTGGATTGCCGCGCGCTTTTCGTCTATAGCCATCCCAGTTTTATAAACGGATGGTGTCATGTCGAAAATTCATGTGATCGGTGGCGGGCTTGCGGGGTCCGAAGCCGCCTGGCAGGCAGCAGCGGCGGGCGTCGACGTGGTGCTGCACGAGATGCGCCCGGTCAAACCCACCGACGCGCACCACACCGACGGGTTTGCCGAATTGGTCTGCTCGAACAGCTTCCGCTCCGACGATCACGAACACAACGCCGTTGGCTTGCTGCACGAGGAAATGCGCCGGGCTGGCTCGCTCATCATGGCCTGTGCCGACAAATGCGCCCTGCCCGCCGGCGGCGCGCTGGCCGTCGATCGCGACGGCTTTTCCCAGATGGTCTCCGAGGCGCTCGAAGCCAACCCCCGCATCACCATCGCCCGCGAGGAGATTGCCGGCCTGCCGCCCGCCGAGTGGGACAACGTCATCGTAGCCACCGGGCCGCTGACCTCGCCCGCCCTCGCCGCTGCCATTCAGGAGCTGACCGGCGAGGATTCGCTGGCCTTTTTCGACGCCATCGCGCCCATCATCCATTACGACAGCATCGATCTCGATACTGTCTGGGCCCAGTCTCGCTACGACAAGCCCGGCCCGGCCGGCACCGGCGCCGACTATCTCAACTGCCCGATGACCGAGGCGCAATACCAGGGCTTCATCGATGCGCTGCTCGCCGCGCCCCTCCATGAATTCAAGGATTGGGAGATGGTGCCCTATTTCGATGGCTGCCTGCCCATCGAGGTGATGGCAGAGCGGGGCCGCGAAACCCTGCGCTTCGGCCCCATGAAGCCTGTCGGGCTTACCAATCCGCGTGATCCGGAAACCAAGCCCTATGCAGTGATCCAACTGCGCCAGGATAACGCCCTCGGCACGCTCTGGAACATGGTCGGCTTCCAGACCAAGATGCGCTATGGCGTGCAGACGGAAATTTTCCGCATGATCCCCGGGCTCGAAAACGCCCAGTTCGCGCGCCTCGGCGGGTTGCACCGCAACACGTTCCTCAATTCTCCCAAGGTGCTCGGCCCCGACCTCAAGCTCAAGGCCGATCCGCGCCTGCGGTTCGCCGGCCAGGTGACGGGTGTCGAAGGCTATGTGGAAAGCGCCGCCATGGGGCTCATATGCGGCCGCCTCTCTGCCGCCGAAGCCAAGGGCGAAACCCCTGCTCTGCCGCCCGCAACCACGGCCTTCGGCGCGCTGATCGGCCACATCACCGGCGGGCATCTGGAAGCCGAATCCTATTCCGGCGCGCGCAGCTTCCAGCCCATGAACGTCAATTTCGGTCTGTTTCTCCCTGTGGAGATCAAAAAGCCCGAAGGGCTAAAAGGCCGCTGGCGTGGCCCCGATAAGGCGAAAGCCAAGAAAAAAGCCTTCACGACCCGCGCTCTAGAGGATCTGGTCGCCTGGCTCTAGACCCGCTCCGGTTTTAACGGCTCGTCGTCTCTCCATCGCTGCCCCGGCGAAAGCCGGGGCATAGCAGCATGACCCCAAGCGCGAGCGCCTCAATCAGCGCCCATGGATCCCGGCTTTCGCCGGGAAAGCGCTGGGAGCTAAATCGATTCCGAATGAAACCTAAGCGCCCTTAAACCTCAGCGCCCGTTCCGCAACGCCCACCAGATCACCGCTGCCAATCGGCTGAACGCCGATGGCGGCGGCAGCGCGGTGAACGGCTGATCGACCTGCCGGGCCAGCGCGCGAATATCGGCCTTTACCAGCGCAAGGCTGGCGAAGGCCGGTTTGATCGCCGCATCGAGCTTGCCGATGGCAAATTCCGCCTTTTCGGCGTGCGTTTGCGCCAGTTCTCCAGCCTGCGCCAATGCCGCCCGCAGCCCTTCGCTGTCTTTCCCCGCATGGATGTCTGCTTCGCGCACGCCATGCGCCGTAAACAGCGCCAGCGGCAAAAAAAGCTGGCCGCGCGACGCGTTGTAGCCAAAGGCCCGAACATGTCCTGCAAGTGCCTGCGCCACACCCAAATGCCCTGCCGCGTCGGCCGCCTCATCCAAGGGCCCGCCCGCCAGAATCATCGCTGCATATTGGTAAAGCACCGAAACCGTCTCGCCCGCATACCCTTCGAACTGGCCCACATCGGGCATGGCGTCGTGATAGAGGTCGAACCGCCGTGCCGCCAGCAGCCGCAGCAGCGGGCCGCCCGGCAATTCATAACGTTCAAGCGTCGTGAAAAGCGCGTCCGCCACCGGATTGCTGGCGATAGCCCCGTGCCCCTCGCCCTCAATGGCATCGACCCACCACTGCAGACGAATTTCGCCGGGCACGGGCTCTGACACCCGCTCGCGAATCGCAGCTATCTCGGCAGAAAAAGCAAAAACCGATTGCACCGCCGCGCGGTGTTCGCTTGGGATGACGAGGCTCGCAGCGTAGCGATCCCGGTCGAGTTCGCGCAACTGATCCGCAGCAAGCGCAAAACTGTCACTCATCTAGCGTGCCTTTTCGACGCTGATCAGCGCAGCGCCAACCGCACGGTTCTCGGCCAGCAGCACGTTGTACGTCCGGATGGCGCTTCCAGTCGAAACCGCTTCGACAATCACGCCCCTTTCACGCAAACTCGTCCGGATCTCGGGCGGGATCGCAGCGATATCTGGGCCCATGCCGATCAACAGAACGTCGATGCTGTCCGCACTGTCGATCACCCGCGTCAAAGAGGCCAGCGTTACGTCCGCGGCGGCCTCGACGTCCCAGGCAAACATTCCCGTGGGCAAACAGATCAGCGAGCCGCGGTGCGACATTTCCGCAAAGCGGAACCCGCCGTCACCATAGGCGTCTATGGTCGCCTGATAGGGATAGTGCCCCTGACCTGCTTCCCAGGTCACGGGCTCTAGACCGCAGCGCCGTCGGCGCGGCGCTCAGGCTTGGGTTTGTCGCTCACTTCGGTTTCAGCGCGCGTCTTGACGCCCAGATAGAGCAGGATCGGGGCCGAAACAAAGATCGAGGAATAGGTACCCACAAACACGCCCCACGCCATGGCGAGGGTGAAGCTGCGGATCACTTCGCCGCCGAAGATCACCAGCGCAATCAGGGCCAGCGCCGTCGTGCCACCGGTCAGGATGGTCCGGGTCAGCGTCTGGTTGAGAGACATGTTGATAATCTCAGAGAGGCTGATCCGCTTGTATTTGGCCAGATTCTCGCGAATCCGGTCGTAGATCACCACCGTATCGTTCAGCGAATAGCCGATCACCGTCAGCACCGCCGCGATACTGGAAAGATTGAACTCCAGTTGCAGCAACGCAAACAGGCCCACCGTCAGCACCACGTCGTGAATGAGCGCGAGAATGGCGCCAACGCTGAACTGCCACTCGAACCGCAGCCAGACGTAGATCACGATGCCCACCATGGCCGCGAGTATGCCCATGATGCCGTTGAAGGCCAGTTCCGAGGACACAGTGCCGCTCACCGCCTCGGTGCGCCGCACTTCATAGTCTTCGGAAACGGCGTCCGTCACCTGCTGCACAGCCGCCTGCTGCGCCGTCTCGTCGCCATCCTGCGTGCCGATACGTACCAGGACATCGGAGGGCGATCCGAACTCCTGCACCTGCACTTCGCCGATCCCAAGATCGCCGAGCCGGGCGCGCAGATCGCCGATATCGGCGTCCCCGTCATTGGCCTGCAATTCGATGGCGCTTCCGCCGGTAAAATCGATGCCCAGATTCAACCCGCGCGTCGCTTCCAGCGCCACGGTGCTGACCAGCAGCACCAGCGTGAAGGCAAAGCCGAACTTGCGCCAGCTCATGAACGGCAGCTTGGGCTCGAGTGGCAGGAAGCGCTCGAGAATGTTGACCTTCAAGGTCTTGGGACGACGATTCTGGAACCATGTGGTGACCAGAAGCTGGGTTACCAGATAGGCAGTGAACATGGTGGTCAGAACACCGATGGCCAGCGTCACCGCAAAGCCCTGCACGGGTCCCGAGCCGAGGAAGAACAGCACAACGGCTGCAATCAGCGTTGTGACGTTGGCGTCGATGATGGTCGTCATCGCCCGCTTGAACCCCGAATCGATAGCCTGGAACGGCGATCGGCCCGCCCCCAGTTCTTCGCGTATGCGCTCGAAAATCAAAACGTTGGAGTCGACCGCCATACCGACGGTCAAAACGATACCGGCAATACCCGGAAGCGTCAGCGTCGCACCGAGCGTCGATAGCGCCGCCAGGATCATGCCGATGTTGAGCACCAGCGCGATATTGGCAAACACCCCGAACAGCCCGTACGCCGCCAGCATGAACAGCACGACACCAGCAGTGCCGATCAATCCCGCGGTCACACCCGCATTGATCGAATCCGCGCCCAGGCTCGGGCCGACAGTGCGTTCTTCAACCACATCGAGCGTGGCCGGCAGCGCGCCGGCGCGCAGCAGAACCGCAAGATCGCTCGCAGACTCCGAGGTGAAGCTACCTGAAATCTGGCCCGTGCCGCCGGTAATTGGCGACTGGATTGTCGGCGCGGTAATCACCTCACCATCGAGCACGATGGCAAAGCGCCGCCCAACATTCTGCGACGTGATCTCGCCAAACGTGATGGCGCCCTGCGTATTGAAGCGGAACGAGACGACCGGGCGGCTGTTCTGGTCGAACGAGGGCTGGGCATCAACGAGCTCCTCACCGCCAATGGCCACGTCCTCATAGAGCAATTCGTTGAACCCGTCGGTGCTCGGCACGATCATCGTACCGGCGGGCAGCCCCTGCGCTTCGGCCTGCGCCGCGCTCATCGATGGGTAAACCAGATGGAATGTCAGGCGCGCCGTCTGGCTGATAAGGTCCTTGAGCCGCTCGGAATCGCCGAAACCGGGAACCTGGACCAATATCCGGTCTTCGCCCTGGCGCTGGATGATCGGCTCGGTGGTCCCCACTTCGTCGATACGGCTGCGGATCACTTCGAGCGACTGCGCCACCAGTGACGACATGCGGCTGGCGATGGCGTCCTCGGTCATGGTGATCAGGATGCGGCCACCCGATGTGGAAATGTCAATTTCGGGCGCCGATGTCCCGCCACCGAAAATCCCGCCGTCTACCGGCTGGGCGAGCGGCTCCAGCGCCTGGCGCGCTGCATCGAGCTGGCTCGCATCGGTCAGCTCGACGTTGAGCGTTGCGCCATCGGTCGTAATCAGGCTCCCGATGCCGGCCTCGATCAACATGGCGCGTGCATCGCGCCGAATGTCGCTGATCCGGCCCTCGACGATATCGTCGCGGTTGACCTGCAACAGAAGGTGCGACCCGCCCTGCAGATCGAGACCGAGCACGATTTCCTGACTCGGCAACCAGCCCGGCAACCCGGCCTTGGTCTGCTCGCTGAGGAAATTCGGCATGACCGCCAGGACGCTGAGCAGCGTCACAAGGAGAACGGCGATGGTCCGGAACGGCGGGAACTTCATGGGAAACCTTTGTTTTATAATGGTCCATAGCGCCGGCGCTCAAAGCACGCCGGCGCTATCGGTTCGCGTTCGCAGGGCCTGTGCCCCGCGGATAAATCAATCGACTATTTGTTGTCGTTGACCGGTTCGGACTTGGTCCGCACGTCCGAAATCATGGTCCGCACGACCTTGATCTTGACGCCCTGGGCGATTTCGACTTCCAGGTCTTCGCCGTCGACGGCCTTGGTCACCTTGCCCACGACACCACCATTGGTGACGACAGTGTCGCCCCGTTTGACGGCCGCCAGCATGGCCTGATGGGTCTTCATCCGCTTCTGCTGTGGACGGAAGATAAGGAACCAGAAAATGGCAATAAGCAGGATGATGGGAATAAAGCTGGAAATAAAGTCCATCCCGGAGGGTGCGGCTGCACCCTGGGCAAAGGCTGGCGTAACGAACATTAAGGCACTCCGTAGCGGTCTGCTTGTCAAAGCAGGACTGATTGTCCCATATAGGGACGCTTGCGGTTTTGGGCAGGCATTTTCCTCCCAAAAAATCGGGCGGACTATACTAGCGGGCCCGGCGAAAGGCAAAGCCTATCGGGCACTTTCAGGGACTATTCTCCAGTGAAAAAAACTGACCAGCTTTCGGCCATTTCAACAGCGCTCGACAAGATCGCGCACGCTCTTCAGACCATGGCGGGGAACGCCGAAGCGACCGTCCGGATCGAGGACGACATCAACGCATATCTCTGGGACGGCGCCGACCACATTCTGCGCCCCGTCCATAGCGTCAACCGCATCCCGCTTGCCCTGCTCGAAGGCGTGGCGCACCTGCGCGACATTCTTTTGGAAAACACCCTCGCCTTCGCCCGCGGCCACGGCGCCAACAACGCCCTGCTCTGGGGTGCGCGTGGCATGGGCAAGTCCTCGATGGTCAAGGCGATCCACGGCCACATCGAAACACTTGAGAAATCAGGGCTTTCCCGCCTCATCCTCATCGAAATCGCCCGCGAGGACATCGCCACCCTGCCCATTCTTTTGCGCTTTCTCGTGGACCGCCCCGAACGCTTCATCATCTATTGCGACGACCTGAGCTTCGATCGCGACGAATCCAGCTACAAAGCCCTCAAATCCGTTCTCGACGGCGGCCTCGAAGGCCGCCCGGCCAATACCCTGTTCTATGCAACCTCGAACCGCCGCCATCTGATGCCCCGCGACATGATCGAGAACGAGCGCTCGACGGCCATCAATCCCAGCGAAGCTGTCGAGGAGAAGGTCTCGCTCTCGGACCGCTTCGGCCTCTGGCTCGGCTTTCACAATTGCGATCAGGATACCTATCTCGCCATGGTGCGTAACTATGTCGCTCACTTTGGAATCGAGGTTGGCGAGGACGAACTGCGCGCCCTGGCTATCGAATGGTCCGCGACTCGAGGATCCCGCTCGGGCCGCGTCGCCATCCAGTTCGTCCGCCACCTCGCCGGGATCAAAGGCAAATCGATAGCCTAGAGTGAGATCAGGAAGAGTTGCGGAGTTTTCTGTTTCGTTCTCAGGACAAAGCAAAGCGAAGGGGCCGGCCCTCCTGGACCGGCCCCAACAAGGAGCATTGCCTACCAGTATTCTTGAGACCGTCTAGCCGGCCAGCAGCGGCATGGGATCGACAGGTGTCGCGCCCTTGCGCAGCTCGAAGTGTAGCTGGGGCCGCGTGACCGAGCCGGTCATGCCCACCGTGCCGATGGCATCGCCGCGCGATATGGTATCGCCCTTGACCACGCCGATCGTGTTGAGGTGGGCATAGGCCGAAACAAAACCGTTGGCGTGCTTGACCAGCACCAGGTTGCCATAGCCCTCAACGGCGTTGCCCACATAAATCACTTCGCCGTTTTCGGCGGCTCGCACAGATGTGCCTTCCGGCGCTTCGATATTGATGCCGGTGCCGCGCGAAGCGGCAAAATCGGTGATAACCCGGCCAGACAACGGCCAGCGGAACTTGTCGCTGGTCACCGAAGCGGTCGCTGCCGGTGTCGCCGGCTGCGTGGGCACTGCTGCGACCTGCGTGGTCGGCGCGGGGGCCGGCTGCGCGGCTGGCGCTGGAGCGGCGGCCTGGGTGTTCGCCGGCTGGGTGGCCGTGGTGCCCGAAGGCGTCGTGAGCGCCGTCTGGCTGCCCGAAACCGCAGCGACCTGCTGGGTCTGGCCACGCTGGGCCAGAAGGTCGGGACGCCCCGGAACGATCAGGCTCTGGCCGACAACGATCCTGTCGGGCGAGCTGATATTGTTGGCGGCGATAACGTCGGTTGCACTCACATCGTAGCGGCGGGCGATCGTATAGAGCGATTCACCCGATGCGATTGTGTGCTTGTAGGTATCGCCCTGCACCACGCCGAGCTGCGGCGCGCTGGAGGTCGCGGGTTGGGGAAGAGTTGACGGAGAGGATACTGCGGCGGTTTGTGCAGGCATGGCTTGGGTACTCGTTACTGACGACGGCTGCAAAGCGGGAAGATCCTGGGAGACGACTGCCGACTGCGTGCCGACCGGCGAAGCGGTCGTCCGGTCGATCACGACCGGTCCGGTATTGGCAACTCCGGCTCCCCCGCCACCGATATTGGCTGGGGGAAGATACGCCGGCATGGCCTGGCCCACTGCGGCACCACCCATCCGCGAGGTTGATCCGGTAACCGTGGGATCGCCTCCGAATGAACCCATCGAGGAACATCCTGCCAACACAAGGGCAGCAACACTCATCGCAAGTGCGGAGCCGGTGCTGCGCAGATTGAAACCCGTTACGCTCAAGGTCATGGGAAGTGCCTGTCAACTCGTCTACTCAATGGAAATTAGAGTAGACTTGTTAAGGTAAAGACGAGCTTAAAGAAGCTCGCATTCCGCTAATCTATAGGCCACGCGCCCGTCCCGGGCTCAGCGGCGGCAGGCGCACGGTGCCCGTTTCGGTCTCGATGAAGCTGTCATCGGCCCGCTCGATCCGCAAAATCGCCTGACGCTCGGACGGCGAACCGACCGCCATCACCGCGATTCCCCCATCGGCAAGCTGCTCGACAAGGTCCTCGGGCACCTCGCCCACCGACCCGGTCAAAAGGATGCGCTCGAACGGCGCCTGCTGTTCAAGGCCGGGCAGTCCATCCTCGTTGAGACCAATGATGTTGGTATAACCTTGAGCCTGCCAACGCGTCTGCGCGCTGCTGGCCAGCACCCGGTATTTCTCGATGGAGAACACACGCCGCGCCATGCGCGATAAAAGGGCGGCCGAATAGCCCGAACCTGTCCCCACCTCCAGCACCTTGTTGGTGCCCTGTGGCGCAAGCGGTACCAGCAATTGCGCCAGAAGCCCCGGCGCCGTGATCGATTGCCCGCATTCCAGCGGAAGAGAAGATTCGCGATAGGCGTATTCGCCGAAGTCCTCGGGCACGAACTTCTCATGCGGGACGGTTTCGAAGGCCCGCAGGATTTCGGGATCGGTTATGCCGAGCTGGCGCAGGTTCAGGATCAGGCCGGCCCGCGCTTCCCAGTAATCGGTCACACTAGTGCCCCGCTTCACTCAAGGTGATGGACTGAAAGTCTGTCAGTTAGGAGTGAAGATAACGCGGCCGCGTTAAGAAAATCGTGAAGTGTTTCCCGCTCGATCCCGTCGAATAAAGCGAAACACCTCACTGGCGTCCTCTTGCTCAAGTCCGCGCAGGACCCGTAAACGGCAATCGCCCGTCGTGGCGCTGGACAAACTTCATGTCGGTCTGCTGCAACATGAGCGGGGTCACCGTAATAGCCTTGTCTTCATGCAGGATATGGAAATCCGCATCCGCGTCCAGTGGCTTGGGCGTATTGAGAATCGTCACGAAATGCTTGCCGGGATTGTCGCTCGGATAGAGCTCGAACGGCGAATGCGCGAATCGCTGATGCGGCACAAGTCTGATACCGCTCACCTCGCTTGGCGCGCAGATCGGAAAATTGACGTTGAAATAAGTGTCGCGCGCGCCGGCCACTTCGAGAATGGACCGGATCGTTTCGGCCCCCAACTCTGCCGAAGGCGCCCAATCGATCTCGTCACGCCCGTGGGCATAATCCATGGCCTGGCTCAAGGCGATCCCGATGGCCCCATGCAGGGCCCCTTCCCGCGCACCGGCCGCCGTCCCCGAGCAATGCATGATATCGCCCAGATTCTGCCCGCGATTGACGCCGGACAAGACGATGTCAGGCCGCCTGTCCTTGAGCACATGGGTAATCCCCGCCACCACGCAATCGGCCGGCGTGCCGTCGAGCGAGAACACCCGCTCGCCCCGCGCTTCGATCTCGATTTCATAGCCGAACGTCATCCGGTGCCCGGTGCCACTCTGGTTGTTGGCCGGCGCCACAACCCACACATCGTCGGAAAGCTCGCGCGCTATATCGCGCAACACGGCGAGGCCCGGCGCATCGACGCCATCGTCATTGGTCAGCAAAATGCGCGGGTTGGCTTTCATCCGCCGATCTTTTCGATCCCGCCCATATAGGGCCTCAGCACATCGGGGATACTCACCGAACCGTCTTCGTTCTGGTAATTTTCCATCACCGCGATCAGCGCGCGCCCCACGGCAACGCCCGACCCGTTCAGCGTATGCACGAATTGCGGTTTGCCGTTTTCATCGCGATAGCGCGCATCCATGCGCCGCGCCTGAAAATCACCGCACACCGAAACCGACGAAATCTCGCGATACGTGTCCTGCCCCGGCAACCACGCCTCGATGTCATAGGTCCGCCGCGCGCCAAACCCCATATCGCCGGTGCAAAGCTGCATCACACGATAATGGATGCCCAGGCGCTTGAGCACCTCTTCGGCGCAGGCCAGCATGCGTTCATGCTCTTCGGCCGATTTATCCGGCGTCGTGATCGACACCATCTCGACCTTGTTGAACTGGTGCTGACGCAGCATCCCCCGCGTATCCCGCCCCGCCGACCCTGCTTCCGACCGGAAACATGGCGTCAGCGCCGTAAATCGCAGCGGCAGTTCGTCTTCGGTCAGGATCGATTCCCGCACAAAATTGGTCAGCGGCACTTCCGCCGTCGGGATCAGCGCCAAACGCCCCTCCCCGTGCGGGGTGAAAAACAGATCTTCCTCGAACTTGGGCAATTGGTTCGTGCCGAACAGCGCTTCGTCGCGCACCAGATAGGGCGGCACGACTTCGGTGTAGCCATGCGCATCCACATGCAGGTCGATCATGAACTGGCCGATCGCCCGCTCCAGCCGCGCGAGCTGCCCCTTGAGCACCACGAACCGGCTGCCCGATAGTTTGGCGGCGGTCTCGAAATCCATCCCGCCCATCGCTTCCCCGAGCTCATAATGCTCCTTGGCCGTAAAGCCCAAATTCGGCTTGGCCGGGCGCGTGGCGTCCGATTCATTGGCGCGGAAATAGGGAACATTCTCGCTTTCGTCAGCCCCCACCGGCACGCCCTCGGCAGGCATATTCGGGATCACCGACAGCGCCGCGCGAATGTCTTCGGTCAGCGCCTTCTCGCGCGCCTCGAGTTCACCGAGCCTGTCCTTGAGCCCGCCGACTTCGGCCATCAGTTCCTGCGCCCGCGCCTCGTCCTTTTGCGCCTTGGCCTGCCCGATCAGTTTCGAGGATGCGTTGCGCTTTTCCTGCACTGCATTGAGTTCGGCCACAACCGCACGACGCTCGTCGTCGAGCGCAACAAGGGACTTCGAAACCGGCTCCATCCCGCGCGTCTTGAGCGCGGCGTCGAACGCCTCAGGATTTGCACTGATCCACTTGATGTCGAACATTTTGGGCAGGTCCGCTAAGAGCGTTTCCAGGATAAGTGGGAACCACTTGTCCGGTTCGGAAACGCGACAAAACAAAAAATAAGATACGGACAGTGCCTAGCCGAGCCGGGCGTCAAACTCAAGGACCGGCTGGGCCGATCCTCTTATTCCTCGAGATCCTTGGCCAGTTCGGCTTCGCGTTTCAGTCGCCGCTTTTCAACAATGCCCACCGCAAAGACCGACAGCTCGTAGAGCAGCAACAACGGAACGGCGAGACCGATCTGGGAAATCGGATCGGGCGGGGTGAGGAACGCCGCGATGATGATGATCGCCACAATCGCGTATTTGCGCCACTTCTTGAGGTTGTCGACGCCGATCAGCCCGATCTGGGCCAGGAGTGTCAGAATGACCGGCAACTGGAAGCACACCCCGAACGCCAGCAGCAGCGTCATGATCAGGCTCAGATATTCCGAAACCCGCGTCACCATCTCGATGGTCACACCGTTGGGATCGGTCTGCTGCATGCCCAGGAAGAACCCCAGTGCCAACGGCATCACGCCGTAATAAACCAGCGCCGCCCCAACCAGAAAGCAGATCGGCGTCGCCAACAGATAGGGCAGAAACGCCATCCGCTCGTTCTTGTAGAGCCCCGGTGCCACAAACGCGTAAATCTGCGAAGCGATGACCGGAAACGCGAGGAATATGGCAGAAAACAGCGCCACGGACAGCTTGGTGAAAAAGAACTCCTGCGGCGCCGTATAGATCAGCCGCACCGCCTCGGGGCTCCCCGCCGCAGCCACGAACGGCCCGAGCAGGAAGCTGTAAATCTGGTCGGCGACGAAAAAGCAAAGAATGAACAGCACGGCCAGCGCGATGATCGAGTAGATCAGCCGTGTCCGCAGTTCGGTCAGATGCTCGATCAGCGGTGCCTCGCTGGCCTTCAACTCGTCTTCCTTGGGCGTAGGCCCCGCGATCTTTTCCTGAGCCTGCGTCATAGATCACCGCCCGTTTCGGCATCGCTCGTCTTGCGGGCCGGCGTTACCTTCTTGGCTGTCGTCCTGGCCGCGCTCGCCCGCGCCTTTGCCGGCGCCTTCTTTGGCTGGGCAGCAGGCTCCTCGTCAGCAGCTTTTTTGGAGGTCGATTTCGCAGCGGGCTTGGCGGCAGACTTCGCCGCCGCTGGCTTGGCACCCTTGGCGGGCGCCTTGCTTGCCTTCTCGGCAGACGTCGCCGCCGCCGCTTTGCGCGGCGCAGCCTTCACCTTGGGCTTGGCCGCCGGCGTTTCTGCAAGCGGTGCGGGCTGCTCGGCCGCAGTGGTCGCCGCATCGGCCGGCTTTGCGACGCTTTCCTTCACCTTGGCGCTCAGAGCTGCCGAAGCGGCGGAAGGTGCAGCCCGCGTAGGGGACATTCCAGCCTGGGCGTGGATTTCGTCGACAACGCTTTCCTTGCCCGGCTCTGACGGCTTGAGCTTGCCGCTCGGCTCAACCTTGCCGTTCCGAATCGAATTGAATTCGCGGCTGATCTCGGCGCTTGTCTGCTTGAGCGGTTCCGAAATGGCCTTCTTGGCCTCGGCAATCTCGTCGGCAGCGATGGCCTTGTCGATTTCCCGGCGGAAATCATTGCCCATGCGACGCACGCTGCCCATCATCCGGCCGACATTGCGCATCATCATCGGCAGGTCTTTGGGGCCGACGACGACAAGCAATACGATGCCGATAACGAGCATCTCGCTCCAGCCAAGCCCAAGCATGCTGATCTATCCTTGTTTGGGAGCTATGCCGAAAGACGCGCTCAGGCGTCCTTGCGGGTTTCAGCTTCCGTGGTCTGGTTGAGCGTGGGCTCAGCCTGACCGGGCTTCTGGTCGATCGTGGCCGTCGGCTTGTCGTCGGGCGTTTCCTCTTCGGACATGCCCTTGCGGAAGGCCTTGATGCCGCCTGCAACTTCGCCCATCAGGCTGGAGATCCTGCCGCGCCCGAAAAGCAGCAGCACGACGACGGCGATAATCAGAAGTCCCCAGGGTCCGGGATTCATTGTGTACCTCCTAATTGCCGGCTCGACGCTTGGGCCGAACGGCAGATGTGTGTGGCCCACAGATATTGATTATTGGCGGCGAAAACAAGGATGCTGTGCCCTCTTGTTCGACCATTATCGTCGCGGGGCACCACCGGCCGATCAATCTTCGCTCTCGGTTTCGGCATCGCCCTGATCGTCTGGGTCGAGCGGGTCCTCGTCATCGGCCAACGCACCGTCGAACGGCATGGGCACCCGAAAGCTCGGTGGCACCCGGCTCGACAGCAGCCCCGCCCCCTTCAATTCCTCAAGTCCAGGCAGATCGCCGAGGTTCTCCAGCCCGAAATGGTCGAGAAAGGCTTCGGTGGTGCCATAGGTCACCGGGCGCCCGGGCGTCCGGCGCCGCCCCCGCATGCGCACCCACCCCGCTTCCATGAGCACATCCAGCGTCCCCTTGGAAATCGAAACGCCGCGCACCTCCTCGATTTCCGCCCGTGTCACCGGCTGGTGATAGGCGATGATCGCCAGCGTTTCCAGCGCCGCGCGCGACAGCGGCCGCGTATCGGTCTCCTCGCGCCGCAACAGGAAATTGAGATCGTCGGCTGTCCGGAACGCCCATTTCGACCCGCGCTGCACCAGGTTGATGCCCCGCCCGGCATAGCGCGCCTGCAACGCATCGATCAGCGCGTCCACATCGGCGCCATCGGACAAGAACGGCTGCACATCCCGCAGATCGACCGGCTCGGCAGACGCGAACAACAGCGCCTCGAGGATACGCAGATTGCGCTCGTGCAGCTCGGATGCATCGTTTTCCATCGCACTCATAGCGGCTTGTCCCCCTGCCGCCTGCGCATAAGCAATGGCGCAAAAGCCTCCTGCTGGCGCAACTCCACCTGCCCCAGTCGCACCAGTTCGAGCGAAGCCGTAAAGCTCGACGCCATCGCCGTTGCCCGTTCTTCGGGCCGTGCCAGATAGTCCGCAAGATAGGTATCGAGCGAAATCCACTCAAAACTCTGCCCGATCAGCCGTTCCAGAATTTCCCGCGCCTCCTGCAATCCCCACACCGTCCGCTGGTGGGGCGAATATTCAGCCGGAATACCGCGTTCGCGCTGCGCCGCATAGGCCCGCAGCAATTGATAAAGGTCAGCTTCCCACAACGCATGCCGCGTGATCGAAACCGGCTCTGGCATCCCGCGCGCAAAAACCTCGCGCCCCAGCCGCGAGCGGTTGAGCAGCCGCCCCGCTGCCTCTCGCATCGCTTCGAGCCGCGCCAGCCGGAACTGCAACAATGCAGCCATTTCCTCGCCGCTCGGCTCGTCATCATCGGCTTGCTGGGGCACCATCAGCCGGCTTTTGAGATAAGCCAGCCACGCCGCCATCACCAGATAATCGGCTGCCACCTCGATCCGCTGCTGACGGATGGTTTCGATGAACGCCAGATACTGCTCGGCCAGCGCCAGAACCGAAATACCCGAAAGATCGACCTTCTGCTTGCGCGCAAGGTCGAGCAGAAGATCCATGGGTCCTTCGTAACCGCGCACGTCCACATGCAGCACGGCATCGGCCTGCGCATGCTCGGGCACTGCATCGAACCAGGGATCAGAAGTCTCGGCCATATCCCGCCGCTGGCAAAGCAAAAGAGGGGAGCAGCATTGCCACTCCCCTCAAACCAGTCAAGCCGTGAGAACCGTTGAAGCCTAGTTGTTCAGCACGAAACAGTCGCCACCTTGGCCCTGAATGGCAGAACACACCGAATTGGCCTGCGCGAACGTGGGCTGCGGCAGTCGCACACGATAATAGATACCGCGCTCACCCAGATCGACCTGGCTGACCTCTGGCGTTGCGCCGTTGAACAGCGTGCCATAGCGCGACTGCAACGAGGGAATATCGGCCTGCGCATCCGCTTCGCTGCGCTGCGAGGACAATTGCACCCATGCGCCAACATTGGACGCTGGCGTCGGCGCAGCGGCGGGCACGGGAGTCGTCTGCGCGGGCGTGGCAGCCGCCACGGTCTCGATGGTCGGAGCCACGCTCGCGGCAGCAGGCGTAGTCGCCGCAGTGGTCTGGGTTGTCAGCCCGGCAGGGCGCGGGATTGGACGCGGTGCGTCGGCAACTTCAGCGGGCGTGGTCGCGGCCGCCTCATTGCTCTCCGCCGTTTCGGCCACACCAGCGCCCAGAACGGCTTCGCTGGCATCTGCCGCGGCAACCTCGGTTCCGACAGCAGCCTCGGCGGTTTCGCTTCCGGCGATAGCCTGCGCAATCGCCTCCCCGATCGGATCGGAGGTCAGAGTGCTGTTGGGAACGGCCGGCACATCGGGCCGTTCGACAGGCAGAACGTTCGAACCGGCAACGCTATCGGTCGCCTGAACGATCGTGCCGTCGGGCCGCACCGTCACCGTACGCACCGGGCGATTGGCCAAAGCGGTTTCGCCTTCCTCGGGCGCCAGCACCTCGGCGACCTGCGCGCCGCTTGCGCCATTGGTCTGGTCGCGCGACACCAGCGCCTCGTCTTCCGGCGACGTGCTGTTGCCTTCGATCTCGCTGAAGACCACGGAGTCGCTTGCCGCCGATTCGGTCTGCGAGGGCGGAGCGTCTTCCTTGAGCGGCTGGGCATCGGCCGTCAGCACCGGAGCCTCGCCGGGATCACCGGGGGCCGAAAAGAACGCAAAATAGACCCCGCCGATCAGCGCGAAAATCACTGCCCCGGCGGCAATTGGAAAGATGAAGCCGCCAAGCCCACGGCGCGAGCGGCGCGGCGCGACCTGCTCCTCGGCATAGGCCTCTTCGGCATAATCGTCGTCGGCGTATTCGGATGCCGTTTCCGCTGCCGGTTCGGGCTGCGGCGTCGCAGGCGAAGTCAACAACGGATCGGGAATGAAGCGTTCCTGGCTTGGCTGCGGCTCGAATGTGGGCTCTGGCCGCTCCTCGGCTTGCCGTGGCGCGGGCGCCGGCGCCACAAGCCAGTCTTCGGGATCATTTGCCGGCTCAACACGCCGCACGGAAGATCCGGTGGCAGCAGCAGCGGCCAGAATGGCCGATTCCGCTGCATCCACTGCGGCATCGGTTTCAACGCCATCAAGAAAGCTCGATTTCACGCGTCGCCCGGCGGGCAGTCCGGCATCGCCTGAATTGGCGCGCGCCGCCTCACCGATCAACGCTTCAATGTCGCCAAGCGGATCGCGGTCCGCAGATGTTACCTGCGCGGCATCGGAAAATTCGTCATCACGACGCCCATAGTCGGCGTATGAAGGGGCCGGCTCAGGCTCGGCAGGAAGCGGAGTATCGTGATTGCCCCAATCTTGGTCCTGGGAAGAATCGCTTTCGTAAGTCTCGACTTCCGCATCCGCGATCAGATTGGCAATCGGGTCACCGGACGTCTGCTGATCGTCCACGCTGACCTGATGGGCGGTTCCGAACCCGAAATCGAAGGCCGGCATCGCATCACTCTCACCGGAGTCCGGCGACGGTTCGACACGTTCGGCCTGGTTTTCGTCCTGTGCGGCGAAATCCTGCGGCGCCCCGAAACCCGGATCGGCCTCGAAAAAATCATCCTCCGCAGGCTGCACCGGCTCATCCTGAGCTGAAACCTGAGGCTCGACGGGCTGGTAGGCGCTGGCGGGCGCAGCAGCCGTGCGGGCATCCTGCGCAACAAGCCGCGCCAGTTCCGCGATCAGATCATCGGAATCCTGCCCCGCGTTCGCCGGGTTGTGCTTGGTGTCGTTCATAGAGCAGTGCCCCGAAAGTCTTTCGCTTTAACTTGCCCTTGATTGCGAGCATGTCCACAGAACTGTTCACAGCAATGCGCCGTAATTATGAAAGCTCTTGCGGCGCACTCACGCCTAGAAGATCAAGGCCGTTGCCGAGAACCCGGCGCACGCCATCCACAAGCGCGAGTCGAGCCAAGGTCAGTTTCGGGTCATCGTCGTTAACAAAGCGTAAGCTGGGATCTTCCTTGCCTTTGCCCCAGAAGGCGTGGAACTGCGCGGCAAGCTCATGCAAGTAAAACGCAAGTCTATGCGGCTCGTGCGCCCGCGCCGCCGCCGCAACCTGCCGCGGCCACGATCCGAGCAACCGGATCAACTCGATTTCGTCAGAAGTGGAAAGCAGCGACAGGTCAGCCCCGGCCAGCGCCGCCTCAGTCGTATCAAGATCGGGCAGGTCGCGCGCCGCATTGCGGAAGATCGAGAACGTCCGTGCATAGGCGTACTGGACGTAGAACACCGGATTGTCCTTGCTCTGCTCCTTGACCAGCGCAAAGTCGAAATCGAGCGGCGCGTCGTTGCGCCGGAACAGCAGCATGAAGCGGGTTGCGTCCACGCCGACTTCTTCCACAACATCAGCAAGTGTCACCAAGTCACCGGAACGCTTGCTCATTTTGACCGGCTCACCGTTCCGCAACAGCTTGACCAGCTGGCAGAACCGCACGTCAGCCGACGCCTTGCCGCCCGAAACTGCCTTCACCGCCGCCTGAATACGCGTGGCATAGCCCGCATGATCGGCGCCCAGCACGTCGATCAGCGTCGTAAAGCCCCGCAACACCTTGTTGCGGTGATAGGCGATATCGGCGGCAAAGTACGTGTAGCTTCCGTCCGACTTGATCAGGGCCCGGTCGACGTCGTCGCCGAACTCTGTAGCGCGGAACAGCGTCTGCTCGCGGTCTTCCCAATCGTCGGGCAATTTGCCCTTCGGCGGCTCCAGCCGGCCCTCATAGACCAGGCCCTGCTCGCGCAGCCAATCGAGCGTCAGGTCAATATCACCACCCTGCCCGTGCAGCGTCTTTTCGGAAAAGAAAACGTCGTGCTCGATGTTGAGTTTTTTCAGATCCGCCTTGATCAATTCCATCATCGCGGCCAGCACATGCTGCTTGACCGGCGCCAGCCATGCGGCTTCGGGCTTGTCGAGCAGTGAATTGCCGAACTCCTCCACCAGCGCCTGCCCCACCGGGATCAGATAGTCCCCCGGATAGAACCCTGCCGGGATTTCTATTGTCTCGCCCAGTGCCTCGCGGTAGCGCAAAAAGGCCGACCGGGCCAGCGTATCGACCTGCGAGCCGGCATCGTTGATGTAGTATTCCTTGGAAACATCATAGCCCGCATAGCCGAGGAGCGACGCCAGCGCATCCCCATAGACGGCGCCCCGCGTATGCCCCACATGCATCGGGCCGGTCGGGTTGGCCGAAACATATTCGACATTGACCTTCTCGCCCTGCCCCACGTCGGCCCGCCCGAAATCATCGCCCAATTCGGCAATCGAGGACAAAACCTTGTGCCAGACGCTCTGCTGAAGGCGGAAATTGATGAACCCCGGCCCGGCGATCTCGACCGAAGCCACATCGGCATCGCCAGAAAACCGCTCGGAAATCGCTGTCGCGATCTCGCGGGGGTTCTTGCCCAACGGCTTGGCCACCACCATTGCCGCGTTGGTCGAAAGGTCCCCATGGGCGGCATCGCGCGGCGGCTCCACAACGACGCGGGCCAACAACTCTCGATTGTCAGCCAGCTCGGGGAAACTCGCGATCAGCGCATCGGTGACGCGCCCTTCAAAAAGGGCAAACACATCCATGGAAACGAACCTATGATTGAGACTTGAGACCGGCATGTCGAGATTGGTGTCAAGGCGAGGCGAAAACATTGGCTTTCAAGAACCGGAGCGGAGCGTACAGACAGTACGTGAGCACCGGAAGCGCAGAAAGCCGGGGTTTGAAGCCCGTCTTCACGCCAATATCGGCATGCCGGGGCGGGTTAACGGAATTCCGGTCTTTCGTCAAACAAGCGCTTGTGCTCTTCGAGCGCGAATGGGTCAGTCATGCCCGCAACAAAATCGCAAACAATTCGCGCCTTCGCCGGGTCGGATGACGCGGCGCTGTAAGCCAGCCCCCATCGCCCCGGCATGTCGCCCTCCGCGATATAGGCATCGAACAGCCTGCCCACCACGGCCTGGCTCTCGCGCACAGGCCCCATGACGCGGGCGTCGCGATAGACCTTGGCAAACAGGAACGCCTTGAGTTCGGCCTCATCGCCCGCCATCTCGGTGGGAAACCCCACCAATCCCCGCCCGGCATACCGCACGTCATCGGCGCTTTGCGGATCTGTCGCGATCAGCCGTTCCGCGCTTTCGGCAATCACCGCCTCGATGGTCCTGGTAATCAGCCGCCGCTGGACCTCATGGATCTGCCGTCCACGCTCCAGCCCCGGCCACATATCGATCACTTCCCGCGCAATCGGGCCCACCAGCGGCACATCGACAAGATCACCGATTACCACCAGCCCGGCCCGCACCGCATCGTCGATGTCATGGGCGTTATAGGCGATATCGTCTGCAATTGCCGCCACCTGCGCTTCGAGATTGGCGTAGGTTCCGGGCAGCAAATCCTCACACGCCGGAATTTCAGCGAGCGCCGCTTCAATGTCCTGGCCATGCTCGGATGCACCGCCAATCACCGGACCGTTGTGCTTTAAAATGCCCTCGAGCGTTTCCCATGTCAGGTTCAACCCGTCATGCTCGGCATACCGGTTCTCCAGCACACCCACCACGCGCAGCGCCTGCACATTGTGATCGAACCCGCCAAGCTCGGCCATTTTCTCGGCCAGCACTCGCTCGCCGGCATGCCCGAACGGGGTGTGCCCAAGATCGTGCGACAGCGCCACGGCCTCGGCCAGATCCTCGTTGAGCCGCAAGGCGCGGGCAATCGACCGGGCAATCTGGCTCACTTCGAGCGTATGGGTCAGCCGGGTTCTGAAATGCTGGCCCTCGTGATGGAGAAAAACCTGCGTCTTGTGCTGCAAGCGCCGAAATGCCGTCGAATGGATAATCCGGTCCCGGTCCCGCTGGAATTCGTTGCGCGTCGGGCTGGCCGAGGGCCGATAAACCCGCCCCCGCGACCGAGCCGGGTCGGCGGCATAAACCGCATGCATATCACTCATGTGGGAGTGCCCCTTTTCATCGTCGCCCTACGATCTTATGTTGGAGGCCGAATTTGTAATCAAAGCAGCAGCGCCATGACCGACATTGAACTATCACCAAACGAAGTCATTTTGACAGAGCGCGCCGCCAAGCGGATCAACCGCATCCTGTCAAAGGAAGAGGCTGGCACCGTTCTGCGCATCGCCGTGGCGGGCGGCGGGTGCTCGGGTTTCCAGTACGAATACAACATCGTCAGGGAAGACCCAACCGACGACGATCTCGTCCTCACCCGTGACGGCGCCACCGTTTACATTGATTCGATGAGTCTCGAATTCATGGGCGGCGCGGAAATCGACTTCGTTGACGATCTGATCGGCCAGTCCTTCCAGATCAAAAACCCCAACGCCGTCGCCTCCTGCGGCTGCGGAACCAGCTTCGCGGTCTGATCCCGGTAATTTTCAGGTCGCCTTCCCCTCGCGATAATGCTTACCTCCGCCCGACCATACGCGCGGAGGCACGGCGATGAGCACCGAATTTCTGATCACGGCACTGATTGTCTGCCTGCTCCCCGGCTCGGGGGTGCTCTATACGCTCGCCGTGGGCCTTGGCCGCGGCTTTAGAGCCTCCATCGCCGCCGCACTCGGCTGCACGCTGGGCATTATCCCCTCGGCCTTTGCCTCGATTGTCGGGCTGGCCGCCATCTTCCACGCCAGTGCGCTGGCCTTCCAGCTTCTCAAATATGTCGGCGTCGCCTATCTGCTCTATATGGCCTGGTCGATTCTGCGCACCGGCGGCGCAATGGGGCTCGAAGCCGACCGCTCGCCCGCCTCGATGACCAAAGTTGCCACCAGCGGCGCCCTCCTCAACGTTCTCAATCCCAAGCTCAGCCTGTTCTTTCTGGCCTTCCTGCCCCAGTTCGTCCCCCTCGACACGCCCAATGCAACCCCAACACTGGCCTTGCATGCCGCGGTGTTCATGGCGATAACCTTCGTGACATTTGTGGGGTATGGGGCCTGCGCTGCGTTGGCGCGTGACTATGTCATCTCCCGGCCCGACGTGCTCAAATGGATTCGGCGCAGCTTTGCGGGCACCTTTGGCCTGCTCGGCCTGCGCCTCGCCCTTTCCGATCGCTGACCAACAAACGAGACGGCCCGATGCGCATAGCAACCTGGAACATCAACGGCATCAATGCGCGCCTCCCGGCGATCCTCACCTGGCTCGACGAAACCAAGCCCGACATCGTCGGCCTCCAGGAAATCAAATGCCTCGACGAGAACTTTCCCCGCGCCGAGTTCGAATCGCGCGGCTATAACGTCGAAACCCACGGCCAGAAGAGCTTCAATGGCGTCGCCCTGCTCTCAAAACTCCCGTTCGATGAAGTCCATCGCGGCCTTCCGGGCAATGACGAGGACCCGCAATCGCGCCTCATCGAAGGCGTCTTTTCCACCGAGGACGGCGGTGTTGTCCGCGTGTGCAACATCTACCTGCCAAACGGAAACCCGGTCGACAGCGAGAAATTTCCCTACAAGCTGGGCTGGATGGACAGGCTCCACGATTTCGTCGAGCAGCGGCTGGCCCATGAGGAACCCTTCGTCCTGATGGGTGATTTCAACCTCATCCCCACCGGTTTCGATTGCCACGATCCCTCGGTCTGGTGGGGTGATGCGTTGTTCCGGCCCGAGAGTCTGGAAAAATGGCGCCGTCTGGTCAATCTGGGTCTAACCGATGCCCTGCGCGCCACAACCGGCGATCAGGCCTTCACCTTCTGGGATTTCCAGGCCGGCGCCTGGCGCCGCAACGCCGGCATCCGCATCGACCATCTGCTGCTTTCCCCCCAGGCCGCCGACCGCCTCAAAGGCGTCACCATCCACAAGGACACCCGCGGCTGGGACAAGCCCTCCGACCACGTCCCCGTCGAAGGCGATTTCGCCCTCGCCGGCCTCTCGGCAAAAGCGGCGTAGCTCTAGGATTAGTGGTCCGGCGAGGTTGGGTCAGGGCGAGTCGAACCGAAGGTCCGCGCCAGCGAACATGGTGGTTTCTGAGAGTTCTGACCGGCCACAGAAGGTCCAGTGGACCTTCTGTAGGGAAGAACGCCCGTCGAGCTAAGCTCGCGGGCTATGAGCGGAGCGTACCTTTGGGTACGTGAGCACCGGAAGCGCAGGAAACTGCCATTTGCAGGCCACCCTCACCTAACGATGCACCCAACCTAGAATTCAGCGAACTGGCTGCCCAAGGTATCCGCCGCCCGCAGCGCCGTCTCGGCCTGTGCAGGCTCCGCATGCGCCATGGCGCTTTCGGTCAGCTCCCGTATCCAGCCTTCATCGCTGGTCCCCAGCGCCGCCCGATAGGCGATATTGAGCCACATAAGCCCTTCCACGGGCTGCGCCTCGATGCCATTGCCCAGCACCAGCATTTCGCCCAACCGCGCCTGCGCGCCCGGATGCCCCTTGCGAGCCGCCAGCGATAGCCAGCGCGCGCCCTGCAACGGGTTCACGCCGAACCCTTCGGGGCTCAGATAGAGCATCCCCACCCGGAACTGCGCATCCGCATCGCCGAAATAGGTCGCCGCGTGCATTAACAGCGTCTGGCCGCGCGAAGCATCCTCGGGAATGCCCGCATCGGGCACGCCATGCATGTAATAATCGCCGATCTTGACGAAGGACTGCGCCACGATATCCGCATCGAGCGAACTCGGCGGCGCGTCCGCATTCTCATTGGCGATGCGCGAAAAATACTGAAAGGCCTTGGCCGGGTCCTTCTGAACCCCCGCCCCGGTTTCATACATCGTCCCGAGCTGCCACAACGCGATGGGCTGGCCGGCATCGGCCGCCCCCTCGAGGGCGGACACCAGATTGTCGCCGCTCAGCTCGGTCGCCGTCACGCCATCCAGCATCTGGGCCAGTTCCTGGGCGGCATCGAGCGCGCTCTGCGCCTGCGCCGGCAGCACAGTGCCGAGGGACAAAAGAGCCGAACATGTCGCAGCCAGAGCGAACGCTGTACTCCTGACTATAGGCATTACACACCTTCTCACGCCCCAGTCGCGCAACTGTCGCGCCACACCGTGCGCGCCCGCTGCCGGACCGGAAAACTTCACCGTATTGTTGCAAACGGCAGATTGTGTGTCCGCCGCCGCCCTGTTGATTTTTATTGTTTCAGCATTCAATTCCCGCCCGGCCCAGCGGGCCCAAACGGCTTTGAATGTCCAACCCGCCAATGGCGGTTCATATGTTTGATTGAGGATACGATACCGGCCCATTGTGTCGGCATTAGAGCGATTGTCTGCCGCCAAGATGGCAACATTGCTGCATGCCATAAGGTCGATCAATTCGCTGCAATGGGACGCGCCAGTTGCCATCTCTGTCCTGCTCCATGCCCGTTGGCGGGAGAACGATCCTCGCATCGGGCTTCGGTCGGCAGGCACAACGGTTCGGTGCGCCATACCGCGCACCAAAAACCATATCCACCCGCCGCCAACCTTTCTCCGGCTGGTTTAGGGTAAGATTGTGGCATGGTCCCTTAGCAAAGCGTGACCGCGCATGGCGCGATCACGAGTCTGTAAGGAATGTAGCAAAATTGTCACAAGCGCGTGAAGCGCCCGCTCGGTTTACGACAATGTGGCAAGCGCCTGCTGCAGTTTTTCCCGCCGCGTCTTTGCGTCGCCGAGGCGTTCCTTCTGCTCTTCGATGACCTCTTCGGGCGCCTTGGCAAGAAACTGCTCATTGCCGAGCTTCTTTTCCAGCCCGCCGATTTCACCCTCGAGCTTCTTGACGTCCTTGGACAACCGCTGGCGTTCAGCGGCAATGTCGATCAGGTCGGCAAGTGGCAGACCCCAGCTTGCCTCGCCCACAACGAACTGCGCGGAGCTGGCCGGAATTACGTCCACCGGATCGATGGTCGAAACCCGCGCCAGCCGTTCGATAGCCGCGCGATGCGTTTCGATCCGCGCCGTCGTCTCGGCGCTGGCGCCGACCACGACCAGCGGGACTTTCGCCCCGGCGGGCACGTTCATTTCGGTACGCACCGAGCGGATGGCCGAAATCACGTCGATCAGCCAGCCGAGTTCCGCGCCCGCTTGCGGGTAGGAGATCGCATCGAGCACCGGCCAATCGGCCAGCATCAGATGCCCCTCGCGCCTGGGCCCGGTCTTGCCGGTTTCCGCCCAAAGCTCTTCGGTCACGAACGGCATGAACGGATGCAGCATTTTGAGGATCTGATCGAGCGCCCAGGCTGCCGTTGCCCGCGTCTCGGCCTTCGCCGCTTCGTCAACGCCCGAAAATGTCGGTTTGGCCAGTTCCACGAACCAGTCGCAGAATGTGCCCCACACGAAATCATAGGCCTGATTGGCCGCCTCGTTGAACTTGTAGTCGACGATCGAGCGCTCGACACCGGCCACAGCCCGCGACGTCGCTCCGGCGATCCACTGGTTGAGCGCGCCAGAAAGCGCCGTCGGATCGAACCCTTCAACCCGCACACATTCGTTCATTTCGAGGAAGCGCGCAGCGTTCCAGAGCTTGGTGACGAAGTTGCGATAGCCTTCGACCCGGCTCATAGCCAGCTTGATATCGCGCCCCTGCGCCGCCATCGCTGCCAGCGTAAAGCGCGTCGCATCGGCGCCATAGGCGTCGACCAGTTCCAGCGGGTCGATGACGTTGCCTTTCGACTTCGACATCTTCTGGCCCTTCTCGTCGCGGACCAGCGCGTGCACATAGACCGTCGAGAAAGGCTCTTCACCCGTAAATTCAAGTCCCAGCATCATCATCCTGGCAACCCAGAAGAAAATGATGTCGAACCCGGTCACCAGCGTTGCTGTCGGATAGTAGCTTTCCAGTTCCTTGGTCTGTTGCGGCCAGCCCATGGTCGAGAACGGCCACAGCCCCGAGGAGAACCACGTGTCCAGCACGTCCTCGTCGCGTGTCAACACGACGGGTTTGCCGTAATGGGCCTCGGCGGCCTTGGCGGCACCAGCCTCGTCATAGTCGACAAACACTTCGCCATCCGGCCCGTACCAGGCAGGAATCTGGTGTCCCCACCACAGCTGGCGCGAGATACACCAGGGCTGGATGTTTTCCATCCATGAGAAATAGGTGTTTTCCCAGCTCTTGGGCACGAATTTGGTCCGCCCCTCGCGCACCGAAGCGATGGCTGGCTTGGCCAGAACGTCTGCCTTGACGAACCACTGGTCGGTCAGCATCGGCTCGATCACCACCTTGGAGCGATCGCCGAACGGCTGCACGATCTTCTTGTCCTCGACCATCACCATCAGCCCTTCGGCATCGATGTCGGCCACAATCGCCTTGCGCGCTGCGTAGCGGTCCATGCCGCGATACTCATCGGGAACGATGTTGATCACGGTGGTCACAGCGTCGTCGAATTCCATTTCGCCGCGCGCTATCTTCCCTGCCAACACTGCCTGCTCGGCGTAGGGAGCGCCGTCGGCCCGCAAATTGCCCTTGGTATCGAGCAGCGCGTACATCGGAATGCCGTTGCGCCGCGCGACCTCATAATCGTTAAAGTCGTGCGCGCCGGTGATTTTCACCGCGCCCGAGCCGAACTCGGGCTCGGGATACTCGTCGGTGATGATCGGGATCAGCCGCCGGTGTTCTTTCGGCCCAACCGGGATTTCACACATCTTGCCCACGATCGGCGCATACCGCTCGTCGTCGGGATGCACCGCCACGGCGCCATCGCCGAGCATGGTTTCGGGACGGGTGGTCGCAATCGAAATGTAGTCGCGCTCTTCTTCCAGCACGACGTTCCCGTCAGCGTCCTTTTCCACGTAGGTATAGGTTTCACCGCCGGCCAGCGGGTATTTGAAATGCCACATATGGCCGTTGACTTCGGTGTTCTCCACCTCGAGGTCCGAGATCGCCGTCTCGAACTGCGGGTCCCAGTTGACCAGCCGCTTGGCGCGATAGATCAGACCCTTGCGGTGCATCTCCACAAAGACCTTGAGCACCGCTTCGGACAGCCCCTCGTCCATTGTGAAACGCTCGCGCGACCAGTCGCACGATGCCCCCAGCCGCTTGAGCTGGTTGAGGATGGTTCCCCCGCTCTCGGCCTTCCACTCCCAGACCTTTTCGAGAAAAGCCTCGCGCCCGATTTCGCGACGGCCCGGCTCCTGGCGCTCCATCATCCGCCGCTCGACAACCATCTGGGTCGCGATGCCTGCATGATCGGTGCCCGGTTGCCACAGCACATTCTTGCCGCGCATGCGCTCGAAGCGCACCAGCACGTCCTGGATGGTGTTGTTGAGCGCGTGACCGATATGAAGCGAACCGGTTACGTTGGGCGGAGGGATGACGACCGAATAGCTCTCGGCGCCGGGCTTGCTCCCCGCGCCGGCCTTGAAAGCCCCCGCCTCTTCCCAGGCGCTGTAAATGCGCCCTTCAACCGAGTTCGGTTCATAGGTCTTTTCGATCATCTGTGGTGATATCCGTACAACGACGACCCGCCCCAGGTGATGGGACGGGTCACTGAAAGAGTATTGCTATCTGTAAAGCCAAGCCGGGCTGCGGAGTCAACCGCGCGATGCGCGCTCGATCTCCTGGGCGATGAGCCGTTCCACCATCGAGGGCAGATTTTCCTCGAGCCAGTCCTTGAGCATCGGCCGCAGCATTTCGCGGATCATCGCTTCGATGGTCAGCCCGCTTGCGCCCAGCGCCATGTCCGGCACCGCCTTTGGCCCGCCGAGTTTGGCAAAAGCGCTCTTTACAGCGGCACTTGTCGCCGGCTCAAGCAACTCGTCAGCCAGATCGCTGCTCAAATCGGGATCGGGCATCGGGGCAGCCTGGGCGAAGTTGGTTGCCGGCTTGGGTTCGGCCTGCATCTGCGGCTTGGGTTGAGGCTGAGGGGCGGGCTCCTCGTCCTTGTCAGCCTGGAACGCCACATCGTCGGGCACCACAAGATCCGCAACCGCATCGAAGCTCGCGGCAGACGGCATTTCCATGTCGTCGGCTTCCGGCTCCACAGCGTCCGGTTCGGCGGCGGGCGGCTCTGCAGCGGGCTGTTCAACGATCTGTTCCGGCGAGAGCGCCAGCGGCGTCACCGCGTCATCATCATCGTCGCCGAACGGGTCGATCTCGGCCGCCGAAGGCATCGGAACGGGTTCGGGTGCCGGCACCGGCTTGGGACCGCTCGCCTTGGCGACCGGCATCTTCTGGGCCGCCGCCTCGTCATCGTCGGCAATGATCTGCCGGATCGACGAGAGGATTTCGTCCATTGTCGGTTCTTTTGATGCCGGCTGGTTCATATCTGCCCCGATCTCGTTCGGCCGCACTGGCCGGTACTCTGCACTGCTAGAGCGTGTCCTGTTCGGACGCGCGACAAAATAAAGACCTGAAGCCGTCGTTTTGATTCCACCAAACGTGAACGGCTCCAGCGACAACGGCGCGGAGCCGTTGATTCGCTTTACAGCACCTTAACGTGAGACCTTGGCGCCCGAAAAGGGAAACGCCCCACCAGGGGGGCGTAATCCACGGAAAAGCAATACTATTGGTATTCTAGCGTAGGTTGCCCCACGCATCGACCGGCGCCGCCGGTGCCGCTGCCGGAACGATCACAGCGCCCTCGACATTGCGCTGCTGGACCGGCAGTCCGAGCTGCTGCGCGCTCAGCGTTCCCATCGCTGCAATCAGCGAATAGGCGGCGATCGTGCGCTGCGACTGCGCAGAAATCAGCGTCTCTTCGACCGAAGCCACCGATGCCCGCGCATCGAGCACATCAAGCGTCGTGGCCTGCCCAAGCTCGTTCTGGTCCACGGTGGCCTGTAAGGCGAGCCGGCTCGCCGCAACTGCCGCCGTCGCCGCCTCGATCTGTGCCGTGGCCGCCTGGATACCCGCCCAACCCTGACGCACCGCCTCGACGATCTGATCGCGCGTGGCAAATCCTTCGAGCTGGCTCTGGATCTGGCCGATATTGGCCTGCTCGACCGAAGGATCGCGGGTCGGAACGAAAATCGGCACACTCAGACGAAGGCTAATGCTCGCATCGGTAGCAACTGTACCTCCGGTCCAGCCCCCAGCGCCAACCTGCCCGGTTACCGAGAGGTTGGGTCCAAAGCTCGCCAGCGTTTCTTCGTAGCCATACTGCGCCGCACGCAATTGGGCCGCAGAAGCCAGCAGTGCCGGATGGCCGGTATTCGCCCGTGCCAGCGCCGCATCGAGCGACCCCGGAATGAGCGAGGAATAGCTATAGCCCCCGGAAAGGCTCCCGGGCTGCCGGCCGACCCAACGCTGATAATTGGCTTCGCTGTTGCGCAAATTATTGATCGCAGCCTGATAGGCCGCTGTGGACTGAGCGAGGCTCGCCTCGGCCTGCGAAACTTCGAGCTGGGTGCCTTCACCCAGTTCCAGCCTGTCACGCGCCGAACCGACCTGCGCACCGACGAACCCGACGCTCTCCTGGCGGATATCGACGATCCGCCGGTTGGTCACCACGTTCACATAAGCCTGAATGACAGAGAGCAGCACGTTCTGCTCTGTGTTCCTGGCGCCATACACCGCCGCGTCATATTGCGCCTCGGCGCCGCTGATCGCGGCACCGGTCGCATTGCTGTCAAACAATGTCTGGCTATAACTCAAGCCAACGCTATCACTGGGACCCTGCCTGGACGGTATATTCGACCAAGTGTGACCAATACTCGCTTCCGCCCCGATGGTCGGCAACCGCGCCCCTTCGGCGGCAATAATGCCTTGCCGCGCGGCGCGCACCGAAAGGAAGGAACTCGCAATTTGTGGATTGTTTTCATAGGCATAGGCCATCGCCGATGTCAGGCTTTCCGCCTGAGCCGAGGAGACCATTCCCAGGAGGGCAATGACGCTTGCACTCAAAATACGATTAAATTTCATTGCCTACGCCTCCAGCGCCGCCTTAATCTAAGGGTGCGCCACCATGCTTTCAACGCAAACCAACGCAATATACTAAGTAAGATTCAACCCGTTGCGCGTCGGTAACAGTGCGCTAATGTCGCACGGCGAGATTGCAGCAACGTTACGCGTGCGCCAGAACCTCAGAAAACGAAGGCCGGCGCCGACGAAAAGCTCCCCAGAACCGGGATACTCGCGTTAAAGCTCGGCAGCGGCGCGACATCATCGCCGGTCTTGACGAAAAGGTTGGCCACCGCCGCGTTCCCCGAGCCCAGAACAGCCACCAGACGCCCGCCATCGCGCAACTGAGCCAGCAGTGCCGCCGGCACGACATCCACGGCACCCTCGAGGATAATCACATCAAACGGCGCTTCCTTGGCCACCCCATTCTCGATCGGGCCGGCCACTGCCGCTGCATTGCCGATGTCGAGGTCGGACAGGATATCGTTGGCCCGCCCCGCCAGAACCTCATCGCTCTCCAGCGCCACAACCGCGTTGGCCAGAAGCGAGAGCACGGCAGTCGAATACCCGGTTCCGCACGCCACATCGAGCACGACGTCCTGGCTCCCCACTTCGGCAAGCTGCACCAGCCGTGCAAAATCGGCGGGCGAAGCCATCGTCCGGCCGGCCGAAAGCGCAATCGGCTCGTCGCTATAGGCAAAGGCTGTGTGCGTATCGGGCACGAAACGCTCGCGCGGAATGCGGTTCATGGCGTCCAGAATGCGCCAGTCGGTGATCCCGCTCGTCCGCAACTGGTTGTCGACCATCGTCCGGCGCGCGCGCGAAAAGTCCATGATCAATCGCCTTCCTGAGTGCCTAAAGCGTTTCCAGCCAAAGTGGATGCCACTTTTGCGGTTCGGAAACGCGGACCAACAATGCCTTAGAGCAAGCAAAGCGTGCGCCAAGGCTCCTGTTCTCCGGTCAATAACGCCGCCCGCCGACCGAAGCAAGACTTTACGCGATCAGTTTGGGCGCGGCCCCCACCAGTGTTTGCGTATAGGCTTGCTGCGGGTCGCCGAGCACCCTTTCGGTCGGCCCTTCCTCCACGATCCTGCCACCTTCCATCACCAGCACACGGTCGGTAATCGCCCGAACCACTTGCAGGTCGTGCGCAATGAACAGGTAGCTTATCGAGGCCCGCTGCGAAATCTCCGCCAGAAGATCGAGCACCTGCGCCCGGATCGACACATCGAGCGCGGAAACCGCCTCGTCCAGAACGATCAGCGCCGGCTCGATGACCAGTGCCCGCGCAATGGCGATCCTCTGGCGCTGCCCCCCGGAAAATTCGTGGATATAGCGCCCAGCCGCCCCCGGCTCGATCCCCACCGATTCGAGCGCCCGCGCCACCAGCGCAGCCCGTTCCGCCCCCCTGGGCGCCTCGGCGCCAAGCAGATGCAACGGCTCCGCCACCAGTCTTTCGACTTTGTGCCGCGGATCGAACGATCCGTAAGGGTCCTGAAACACCATCTGCATGTCGCGCAGCGTCAGCCGCGCCGCCCGCCCGGCGCTCGCCACCGGCTGTCCGGCAAAAATCACGCGCCCCGCATCGAGCGGTTCGAGCCCCAGAATCGCCCGCGCCAGCGTCGATTTCCCGCTCCCGCTTTCCCCCACCAGCCCGACGCTCTCGCCCCGCGCGACGGTCAGACTCACGCCATCGAGCGCCCGAAACATTTTTCGCGCGCCCGGCAGAAGCCCCGACCGCAGCGGATAATCCCGCGTTGCCCCCTCGACCCGCAGCAACACCTCTCCAACAGCCCCCCGCGCACGAACTGGCGCATGCGTACTCGCCTCCAGCAACCGCCGGGTATAGGCATGCTGCGGCGCTCCGATCAGCGCCCTCGCGGGCCCGGCCTCCACGACTTTCCCGTCGCGCAGCACCGCCACCGTATCCGCCATCTGCGACACCACGGCCAGATCGTGGGTAATCAGCATCAGCGCCATGCCCTCTTCGCGCACCAGCCCGGCAAGCAGGTCGAGAATTTGCGCCTGCGTCGTCACATCCAGCGCCGTGGTCGGTTCATCGGCGATCAGCAGCTTGGGCCGCAGGGCAATCGCCATGGCAATGCCCACCCGCTGACGCTGACCGCCCGACAATTCATGCGGATAGCGCGACGGTGAAATCTCCTCCCCAGGCAGCCCCACCCGCTCGAGCTTTTCCGCCGCCAGCGCCCTCGCCTCCGATCGTCCCAGCCTGCGATGCACCCGCACCGTTTCAGCCACCTGATCGCCGATGGTCATCAGCGGGTTGAGCGCCGTCATCGGCTCCTGAAAAATCATCCCCATGGCCTGCCCGCGCAGCCCGTTCATCTCAACTTCGCTTGCGGCAACCAGATCGTGCCCGTCGAACCCGATCCGCCCCGTCAGCTTCGCCCTGCCCGGCAAAAGCCCCATGATCGAAAGCGCCGTTAGCGATTTCCCCGAGCCCGATTCCCCGACCAGCCCCAAAACCTTGCCCGCCCCGATCTCAAGCGACACATCCTCAAGGATTGGCGCTCCGCCGATGGTCAGCCCCAGCCCTTCGATCTTGAGAAGACTCATCGTCCAGCCTTCCCCAGTCGCGGATCGAGCATATCGCGCAGCCCGTCCCCGAGCAGGTTCAGCCCAAGTACCGAAAAGACGATGGCCAGCCCCGGAACCAGCGCCACATGCGGCGCCAGCGAAATCATTGTCTGCGCCTCGGCCAGCATCCGCCCCCAGCTCGGCAATGGCGGCTGCGCGCCGAGCCCCACATAGGCCAGCCCCGCCTCGGCCAGGATGGCCAGCGAAAACTGGATCGTTGCCTGAACGATCAGCATGTTGGCGATATTGGGCAGCACGTGTTCGAGCGAAATCAGCGCCCTGCCCTTGCCCGCAACCCGCGCCGCCATGATGAATTCGCGCTGCCACACCCCCATCGCCGCCCCGCGCGTCAGCCGCGCAAACACCGGAATGTTGAAAATCCCGATGGCGATGATCGCGTTGATCGCCCCCGGCCCGAACACCGCCGTTATCAGGATGGCGATGATCAGCGCCGGAAACGCAAACACCAGATCGTTGCCACGCATGATGATGTCGTCGAGTGCCGATCCGCCCCGTGCCGCCGCCGAAAGCCCCAGCGGCACGCCAACCGCCATCCCCAGCCCGACCGCCACCAGCGCCACGGCAATGGAGGTCTGCGCGCCAACAAGGATCATCGACACCATGTCGCGCCCGAAATGGTCTGTCCCCAGCCAATGCTCCGGCCCCGGCGGCAACAGCCGCTCACCAACCGCAATCAGCGTCACGTCATATGGCGTCCAGAACAGCGAAAGCAGCGCCATCCCGGCGAGAATCGCCGTCAGCGCCGCACCGATACCAAGCCCCAGGCTGCCCCTCATTGCCGCCCCCGCCGCAGGCGTGGATCGACAGCCGCATAGCCGATATCGACAACAAAGGTGACGAGGATCACCGCGAACACCAGGATCATCACCACCGAGCGTACGACAATCAAATCCCGCGCCGTGATCGCCTGAAACGCCAGCCGCCCCAGTCCGGGCAGGTAAAAGACGTTCTCGATGATGATCGCCCCGGCGAGAAGGAACGAAAACTGCAATCCCATGATGGTCAGCACCGGGATCAGCGCATTGCGAAACGCATGCCGCCACAGCGCCTGACCCCGCGTCAGCCCCTTGGCCCGCGCCGTGCGCACATAATCCTCATCCAGCGTATCGAGCAGGCTCGACCGCATCACCCGCGCCAAAATCGCCGCCTGCGGCAGCGCCAGCGCAATCGCCGGCAGGGTCAGCGCCATCATCGCCGCGCTTGGGTCGCCCCATCCGGGAAACCCGCCCGATGAAAACCAGCGCAGCGTCACCGAAAACAGCAGCACCAGCAGCATGGCAAACCAGAAATTGGGCAGCGCAATCCCGATCTGTGTCAGCCCCATCGTCCCCGCGTCAATCGGCGAGTTGCGGTTGGTGGCCGCCAGAACCCCAAGCGGTATCCCGATCAGCGTGGCCAGCCCCAGCGCATAGATTGCCAGCGGAATGGAAACCCACAGCCGCGCGGCGATCAGATCGATCACCGGCGTGCGATAAGTATAGCTGATCCCGAAATCGCCACTGGCCATGCCACTCAGCCAGTTCCAGTACCGCACCATAACCGGCGCATCGAGCCCCAGTTGTGTTCGCAGCGCCGCCAGGGCCCCGGGCGAGGCATTGAGCCCCAGCATGAACCGCGCCGGATCGCCCGGCAGCACTTCGAGCACGAAAAAGATAACCACGCTGGCCACCAAAAGGCTGATGGCCAGCGAAGCCGCGCGGCGTAGGACAAAGCTCAGCATTCCGCCGCCCGGCCTTTCGCGATTAGCGCGCCCAACGAACCCGCGTCAGATCAGTCGCCTGCGTCGGTGCATTCACCCACAACCCTTCAAGGTTTGCATTCTGCACACCCGCCTTGGCCAGCTGGAAGATGTAGGCGTTGACGAAGTTCTCCGAGACGTTGCGCTGCAGATCGCCCAGCAGTGCGTTCCGCGCTTCAGGCTCCGTCGTACGGGTCAACTCGTCCCACAGCGCCACGAATTCAGGCGCCCCATACCCGAAATAATAGTCCTCGCGGCCATAGATCTCGATATCCATCGGCTCGGTATGCGAGATCACCGTCAAATCGAAATCGCCCTCGCCGAACACCTGCTCGAGCCACTGCGCCCATTCCACATTGACGATTTCGGTCTCAATCCCCACGTCGCGCAACTGCGCAGAGATGATCTCCCCGCCCCGCCTGGCATAGACCGGTGGCGGCAGAGCCAGCGATAGCCGCAACCCGCTCACCTGCGCCTCAGCCAACAATTCGCGCGACCGCTCCGGGTCGTATTCCGACAACCCCGTCAGATCCACATAAGCAGGATGGTGCGGCGCAAAATGCGTGCCGATCGGTGTCCCGTACCCGAACATCGCCCCGTCGATCACCGCCTGCCGATCGATGGCATGGGCAATCGCTTCGCGAACAAGCACATCGTCCAGATGTTCGCGCCGGTTGTTCATCGCCAGGATCGTCTCGCCCTCGGTGGTACCCACCACCACGTCAAACCGCGGATCGGCGTCGAGCTGCGCCAGCGTTTCGGGCGCCGGAAACACCGGGAATGTATCGACATCCTCGGCCATCATCGCGGCAAAGGCTGCGGTCGGGTCGGAAATGAACCGGAAGGTTGCACGGTCGAGCAGCGCCGCATCACCCCAATAGTCTTCATTGCGCACCAAAGTGACGCTATCGCCCTGCCGCCAGTCATCGAACCGGAACGGCCCCGTCCCGACAGGATCGGTCGCATTGGTCTCCGCGCTCTCGGGCGCCACGATCACCGCGTCGCCCCAGGCCATATTGAAGGGGAAATTTCCGTTCGGCTGGCTCAGCGTCACGACCACCGTCAGATCGTCTGCCGCCTCGACGCTCTCGATATCGGAAAACAGGAACTTCTGCGCATTGACCGAATCCTGGGCCCGCGCCCGGTCGAGCGAAAACACCACGTCGTCCGCCGTCAGCGCCGACCCGTCATGAAAAGTCACGCTTTCGGCAAGATGGAAGGTATAGACCAGTCCGTCCTCAGACACGTCCCAGCTTTGCGCCAGCCCCGGTTCAATATCGCCGTCCGGCCCGAATCGGGTCAGTCCTTCGAACAGGTTTGCATAGACAACTTCGTCGATGGCCGCCGCGGCGTTCGAAGTGGGATCCATATGCGGTGGTTCGAGCACAAGCCCCACCACGATATCGGTCCGCTGCGCCATGGCAGGCATTGCAGCGAGGGCGGCAAACGCGAAAAATGCTGCTGTGCGAATGACTTGGCGCATATATTTCCCCTTCCCGAGGCCGGAAACGTCTGGCGCTCCGGCAATATAACAGCTAATTCCAACCCATAAGCCGGATGACGCGCATCGGCAACACTCGGCCCGTGATGTGGAACATTGTTATCGGGCTGGACATTGTCCTTGCATTCGCCACACTTATATTGGCATCGATTGACTAACGACCACGAGGGTTTGCTATGGCCCACAATGAAAATTCGCTCTTTTACCGCCTGCGCGCCCGACGCGCCGAGGCCGCATTGACCGCGACAGAACCCGAATGGGTCGAAAACCTGCGCGACTTCGGGCTGATGGCGTCCGGTGTGTATCAGGATCTGCGCGGCGACACCCGCGAGACCTTCAGCCACTTCAGCCGTTGGCTGAAGGCGGGTCTGCGCAAGTTCGGCTCCCGCGACGAGCGGTAGCCACTGTTCTTTATCGTTTTGATTTGTATTGGCCGGGATCGTTTCCCGGCCTTTTTCGTTGTGCGGTTGCACCTTGCGGGGGCAAAATTCCAAAGCATCGAGGAGACATCATGCCGATACTGAAAACCAGCCACGCCCTTGGCGGCCTCGCTCTTGCCACCTCCATCGCACTGGCGGGCTGCTCGAGCACCACCACGCCGCCCGACACCTCGATGCCGCCCCCGGTCGATTGCGGCGCGCAGGCTCTCTCGGGAATGACGGGACAACCGGTCATCGGCAGCACCGCCCAGGACGTCCGCATCGGCAGTCAGGCGATCAACGCCGCCGGCACCGTTCGCGTCATCACGCCCGGCATGGCCGTCACCCAGGACTACCGTCCCGACCGTCTCAATCTGGAAGTGGACGCCGCCGGAAATCTGGTCCGGGCTTATTGCAGCTAGAGCGCCAAAACTGGAGCATCCGCCCGGTATTATCCGAACGGATGCTCATGGCCGAACCGCTTGACAAATTTGGGGGCTCGCTAGCGATTCAGGCCACGGGTAACATGTTCGTGAATTGGGGCGACAGAGCGGCCACGAAAAGGCAATTCCAAGGACACGCTCACATCGTGTCACCGAACGCACAAGTCCATACATTCTGGCGGTGAAATACCGCCAATGTTCAAGCAATGTTTGTACGGAAAATACCCGCGCGATACGGTCGCAAATCACTGACGGATCAAGGGAAGTGGCGGGAGTGACGGGACTCGAACCCGCGACCTCCGGCGTGACAGGCCGGCGCTCTAACCAACTGAGCTACACCCCCTTGCGACCTCGGAGCGCTGCGGCCCCTGCAAGGTTGGCTTCGTTTATAGGGCTCCCCGGACCAAGTCAAGCGGCATCGCCCGCGCTTTTCCAAGTTTTTTGGATAGTCGGCAAAAAAGGTCGAGTTATCCCCAGCCATGACATCTAAGCCCTTGATTGTTCTATCCCTATCCCGCCCCGGCTCACCGCTGTTCCTTGCGCGCTAGGGCTGCTATCATCGCCACCAGACCGCAAGGAGGACCCCGCATGCGACTCGATACCTTCGCGCTTGTTCTGGTTGCCGGTTTGGGATTGCTCTGGCTCGGCGTCACGATCACCGGCCTGGTCGCCATGGTGCCGTTCGGCCTTCTGGGGCTCATCCCCATCGCCATTGTCGTCGGCCTCCTGGCAGCGGTCATTCGCCAGCGCCTCGCCAACACCGAAGACGATTATTACGACAAGCATGTCGACAAGTAGCAGAGAGACTCCGATGATCGTGACCACTGCCGAAACCGTTCCCGGACACACCCTCGCGAGCACACTGGGCATCGTCCGCGGCAACACGATCCGCGCCCGACATGTGGGCACCGACATCGTTGCCGGCTTGCGCAATCTCGTCGGGGGCGAGGTGGGCGAGTACACCAAGCTCATGGCCGAGGCGCGCGAGCAGGCCTATGATCGCATGGTGGCTCAGGCCAGCAGTCTCGGCGCAGATGCGGTCATCTGTATGCGGTTTTCAACGTCGACGATCGCGCAGGGCGCCGCTGAAATTCTTGCATACGGCACTGCCGTAAAGTTCGCCTGACCCAAGGCATGGTTGATCAACTCGACATCAAGCCCGGACTTGCCATTCCGCTGTCGGAAATCGAGCTCAGCTTCGTGCGCGCCTCGGGCCCCGGCGGCCAAAACGTCAACAAGGTCGCTTCTGCGGTGCAATTGCGCTTTGATGCGCTCAATAGCCCTTCCCTGCCGGAAGCCGTCAGAACCCGCCTCATATCGCTTGCCGGTTCGCGCGCGACCAAGGAAGGAGTCATCGTGCTGTTTGCCGACCGGCACCGCTCCCAGCCGCTCAACCGCGACGATGCACTCACGCGGCTTACCGAGATGATCCGGGCTGCCGCCCACGTCCCCCGCAAGCGCCGCCCAACAAAACCCACCTTGGCTTCCAAACGCCGCCGCCTGGACACAAAAACCCGCCGCGGCGCGATAAAAGCCCTGCGCGGCAGCAAACCCAAACTCGATTGAATGGAACAAATGGTGGGCGATGACATTCTGCTTTTGACGAGGGTTTTCAATGAGATACACGCCCCGCACCACCACATAGCCGATCATTGATTTCGTTTGCGAATTTTACCGCTCTTCCCTCACCGTCACGACCGAAAAGGCGGAGGTCAGGTTTCGACCCCATTGCGGACATCAGCTTAAGTCTCGCCAACTCTCCAAGCAGACATTTCCATGCCGTCTTCGTCTAGATGCACGGCTGATTACGAAGGCGGCTAAAATCCCCCTGACAGCAACCCCACACTACTGCGTCCCGGCTAGCACTCAGGGCATACCTCTCCACATCGGCTGGAGGTGCGGGCCATCGTCAGGCAATGCAATACTATCGCCCTGTTCTTGGAAGCCGTGGCGCTTGTAGAGTCTTACGCTACCTGGCGTGGAAGCCATGAGGAACAATGGTTCGGCTAAGTGATCAGCCAGTTCGATGCAATATTCGATTAGCATTGTCCCGATTCCGCGTCCCCGAGACCGACCGCGAACGGCAATTGAATCTATCAGAATGTGGGCATTGCGTGGACGGGCCTGGTCCGCTGTTCGTGCAACATAAGCAAACCGCTTCGATAGTTCATCAGAGTGCTGAATGGTGGATTGTGCTTCCACAGGGGTGTCGTGCTTCTCGGCCTCATGCCTTACAAGAGCTACCCCAGCAATTTTATGGTCAGCCACGACGGCAACAATTACCTGACGAGCTTTGAGGGCCGCCATAAGGCGTGCAGAGAACATCTCTCTTGCCATCGCCTCCCGGTCTTGTGCTCGTGGGACCACCCAGCAGAGCACCGCCTCGTCCCCGAATGCGTCCATGCAGGCGTCCAAAACGTCCTGCTGTTCATCAGAGGTTGCAAATCTTACGCGCGCTTCCACCGGCGTTTCACTCATATCATGTATCCAGATTTATACATTTGTATTATACAAACATATAGATTCAATCTTTGGCAAGGGGAAAGTCCATGGGACACAAGGCAGCACTGATTGACGGGGCAAAAGCGAGCATTATCGCCAAGGGATACGCCCACACCACCGCCCGTGACGTCGTTGAATTGTCGAAAACAAACCTCGGCTCCATCGGGTATCACTATGGTTCGTTGGAGAATCTCCTAGGGCTGGCTTTGACGGAGCTGCAGGATAGCTGGGGGGACCGGGTCGCGTCTGATCTCGCTGATCTTCCGGTTGGGGAGCAGCGCTTTCAAGAAGGCTGGCGGACCATTCTGGAAGACACTCTCAATGATGGCGTGAATGTCATTTCCGGCATTGAAGTTCTCAACCAGGCGTTGCGATCTGAACCAGTTCGGGAACGTGTTGCCCAGGCCCACGAAGAAGCAAGGATCAAGCTGGCTGATGTGTTCTTACCGTCTGCAGCAGATAGAAGTCTGGAAGATAAGCGAGCGCTTGGCTTGGTTGTGCTCGCCCTCATTGCGGGTCTGATGGTGCAGCGCAGTGTCGCCTCAGATGTTGCAAACAACATGGAAGAGTTTCTCAGAGGGATCGCCCTACTCGCCGAAGTGGCGGGTTAACATCGGCTCCCAAATTTCGACGGCTCTGGGCGCAATTCGGCCAGAAGCTGCCCGTCCGCTAGCCACCCCTTATCAGCCATTCGCTTTTTGCGAATCTCTCGACTTCATAGGCTTGTGCCGACGGTCACCAAGTCCTGTTCGAGTCTGGTGAGGGTAGAAAGCGGAAAAGCTCGCTTAATATCAAAGCACTTAGCAAGGGCATGGTGGGCGATGACAGGCTCGAACTGCCGACATCCTCGGTGTAAACGAGGCGCTCTACCAACTGAGCTAATCGCCCTTGCCCGCCTTGGCGGATAGAACCGGGTCTTGGTCGTCCCGGTTGCGCAAATGCCGCGCCTGATTAGGCGCAAACCCTCCTCCCGTCAATAGGTCGGCGGGACGATAGAGGGCTGAAAACGGAAAGACCCCAGACGGGTGTCCGGGGCCAAACCATACTGAAGCCAAAATGGCTTAGTTCAGCGCGTCCTTGAGGCCCTTGCCGGCCTTGAACTTGGGCTGTGTCGAAGCCGGAATGTCGATTTCCGCGCCAGTAGCCGGGTTACGGCCCTTGGTGGCCTTGCGCTGGGTAGCGGCGAAAGTGCCGAAACCAACGAGGCGAACTTCGTCTCCACCCTTCAGAGCGGCGGTGATGGCTTCGAAAACAGCATCAACCGCTGCCGCCGCCTGGGCCTTGGTGAGATCAGCCTTTTCGGCGACAGCCGCGCTCAGATCGTTCTTGTTCATAGCGTTTCCTCACAATGATGTGCCCATCCTAACGGGACGAGCGGAAGCGGCATCACCCTTTTACGATTCCGGCCCAAAAGCAAGGAAAACTGCGGGATTCACGGCGTTTTCGACCGCAAAACGGGGGAAAATGCCCGACCATGTCAGCAATGTGGCAAGCGCCTCGCGAAATTGTTAACACAACATAAGCCAACAGCCCCTCCCGCACCGGTTTGCGGGCCTTTCGGGCCGAATCAGTGGCACATCACATTGGCGATACGCGCCCAAAAAAACGGCGCCTCTTTCGAAGCGCCGTTTCACCATTTTCGTGGGCTCCGCGTTTAGTGCGGCAGCGCGGATCCGGCATCGTCGCCATCGGCAGCGGGGACCGGCTTGGCGTCGTCCTCGAACGTCCATTCGATAGCCTGCGGCATCTCGACGAGCGCATGCTCGAGCACTTCACCCATCCGACTCACCGGCACGATCTCGAGACCTTCCTTGACGTTGTCAGGAATATCTTGGAGGTCGCGCACGTTCTCCTCGGGAATCAGCACCTTGGTAATGCCGCCCCGCAGGGCCGCCAGCAACTTCTCCTTGAGCCCGCCGATTGGCAGCACCCTGCCCCGCAGCGTGATCTCGCCGGTCATGGCGACATCGTGCCGTACGGGAATGCCCGTCATGACCGAGACGATGGCAGTGGCCATGCCGATACCCGCGGACGGACCGTCCTTGGGCGTCGCGCCCTCAGGCACATGCACGTGGATGTCGCGCTTGTCGAACAGCGGCGGCTTGATGCCGTATTCGAGCGCCCGGGCCCGCACATAGGTCGCGGCGGCCGAGATCGACTCCTTCATGACGTCCTTGAGGTTGCCCGTCACCGTCATCTTGCCCTTGCCTGGGCTCATGATGCCTTCGATGGTCAACAACTCACCGCCAACCGAGGTCCAGGCCAGACCTGTCACCACGCCGACCTGCGGCTCGGCATCGATCTCGCCATAGCGGAACCGCGGAGCGCCGAGATAGTCCTCGACCACTTCAGGGGTCACCACGATCTTCTTCTTGCCCGTGAGCAGGATCTCTTTGACCGACTTGCGCATCAGGTTGGCGATCTCGCGCTTGAGGTTACGCACACCGGCTTCGCGGGTATAACGCCGTGTCAGAAGCTGCAGACTTTCGTCAGGCAGTTCGAACTCTTCAGCCTTCAGCCCATGCTCCTTGAGCGTTTCGGGCATCAGGTGACGGCGGGCGATTTCCCACTTTTCCTCGTCTGTGTACCCCGACAGGCGGATGATCTCCATACGGTCGAGCAGCGGTCCGGGGATATTGAGCGTATTCGCCGTCGTCACGAACATCACGTCCGAGAGGTCGAAGTCGACTTCGAGGTAATGGTCGTTGAACGTCGAGTTCTGTTCCGGATCGAGCACTTCGAGCAAGGCCGACGAGGGGTCGCCCCGGAAGTCCTGGCCCATCTTGTCGATCTCGTCGAGCAGGAACAGCGGATTGGCTTTCCCGGCCTTCTTGAGCGACTGCACGATCTTGCCGGGCATGGACCCGATATAGGTCCGCCGGTGGCCGCGGATTTCCGCTTCGTCCCGGACGCCGCCCAGGCTCATGCGCACATATTCGCGCCCCGTCGCCTTGGCGATCGAACGGGCCAGCGAGGTCTTGCCGACGCCCGGAGGGCCAACAAGGCAAAGGATCGGCCCCTTGAGCTTGCCGGTCCGGCTCTGGACCGCGAGATACTCGATAATGCGTTCCTTGACCTTCTCGAGACCGTAGTGATCGCTCTCGAGCACGTCCTCGGCATATTTGAGGTCGCGCTTGACCTTGGACTTCTTGCCCCAGGGCAGGTTCAGCATCCAGTCGAGATAATTACGCACGACCGTGGCTTCAGCCGACATCGGGCTCATCTGCTTGAGCTTTTTCATCTCGGCGTCGGCCTTCTGCCGCGCTTCCTTGGAAAGCTTGGTCTTGGCGATGCGGTCTTCGAGCTCCTGGAGCTCGTTGGTGCCGTCCTCGCCATCACCCAACTCGCGCTGGATCGCCTTCATCTGCTCGTTGAGATAGTACTCACGCTGGGTCTTTTCCATCTGGCGCTTGACCCGGCTGCGGATACGCCGCTCGACCTGCAGAACTCCGATTTCGCCTTCCATGAGCCCCAGAACGCGTTCCAGGCGCTCGGTGACCGACGGGGTCGACAAAATGTCCTGCTTGTCCTGGATCTTGACGGCCAGATGGCTGGCTATCGTATCGGCGAGCTTGGAATGCTCTTCGATCTGGGTCACCGCAGCGACGACCTCGGACGAGATTTTCTTGTTGAGCTTGACGTAGTTCTCGAACTCGGTGACGGCCGAACGCGCCAAAGCCTCGGCTTCAACGGCGTCGTGCCCTTCGACGGGCAACGCCTCGGCCTGCGCCTCGAAGTAGTTCTCGGTCTGCACGTAGTTCTCGATCCGGGCCCGATGCAGCCCCTCGACCAGAACCTTGACGGTCCCGTCGGGCAGCTTGAGCAATTGCAGCACCGACGCGATCGTGCCGATCTCGTAGATACCATCGGGCTCAGGATCGTCTTCCTGGGCATTTTTCTGGGTAACGACCAGAATATGCTTGTCCTCGCGCATCACCTCTTCAAGCGCACGCACGGATTTTTCGCGCCCGACAAATAGCGGCACGATCATCGAGGGGAACACCACGATGTCACGCAGCGGCAGGACGGGATACACCTTTTCGCGGTCGAACTCGACTGCGGAGGATTCGGTGTCGGACATGGACTATCCTTTCGTCGTTGCCGGATAAGGAGGAGAGTTTCCAGCAACTGTAGTGTGTTGCGCTCCAGTGTGCGCCTCACCCGTTAGGGATTGGCTAACCGAAACGACTCTTCGCTCACTAAGATAGGGCAATACAGCGGCTCTACAAGCGGAACGGCGCAATTTCCCGTGCGCATATCAAAATGGCCGGCATGCGGGAACTGCATGTCGGCCAGCAGACGGCACAAAACGACCTGTTGCTAGAGCAGCGCGTCGTAGTTGCTCTCGCAAAGCTCGAGCTGGGCAAGAAAGCTCTCGTCGTCTTCCATGGTCAGATCGTAAGCCCCCGCATCGAAGACCGACCATATCTCATCGATCTCCTCCTGCCGGAGCCCGTGATCTTCCAACAGAACGCCGTCGATATCGGCTCCCAGATCAAAGGCTAGGTCTTCATAGTGCAGCATGTCCTCGCTGCCTTCGTCGTAATAATAGGATTCCTCGAAGAACAACGCGCTGCACCAGATCGCCTGAATCAGGCTCTTGGGCAGATCCTGGACGAGCTTGGTCTGCGGCTGCGCAAAAGCGCTTCCGGCGCCGGCAAGGCCGAGGACAAGCGATAATGGCACCAAATAGCTGGAAAATTTCATGAGCTCCGTCCCCTAAACTTCGTTGGCGAGCCAAGCCGCACCCAGACCATAGCAAGCCGCACGCCCACCCGTAAACGCCATCATCGTCCTATTTTTTTGGGGAAATTACGACGCCTGCCGCCAAAGCAAAAAGGCCCGGATCGAGTGACCCGGGCCTTTTCCGATACAATCAATTCAGAGGCGCTAGGCGCCCGACTTCATGTCTTCCTTGGCGCGCTCGGCATAGATGTAGAGCGGGCGCACGTCCTTGTTGTCCACGACTTCCTGGCTGATGACCACTTCCTCGACCCCTTCGAGCGAAGGCAGGTCGTACATGGTATCGAGCAGGATCGCCTCGAGGATCGAACGCAGGCCGCGCGCACCCGTCTTGCGGGCGATGGCCTGCCGGGCAACCGCCTTGAGTGCGTCCTCGTGGAAGGTCAACTGCACGTCTTCCATCTCGAACAGACGCGCGTACTGACGCACCAGCGCATTCTTGGGCTCCGAGAGGATCTGAACAAGCGCGTCCTCATCGAGATCTTCAAGCGTCGCGATCACCGGCAGACGGCCGATGAACTCGGGGATCAGCCCGAAACGAACCATATCCTCGGGCTCGACTTCCGCAAGAACATCACCGACCCGACGGTCGTTGGGATCCTTGACGCTGGCAGTAAACCCGATCGAGGAGTTTTCCCCACGCGCCGCAATGACCTTTTCAAGCCCCGCAAAGGCGCCGCCGCAGATGAACAGGATATTGGTCGTGTCCACCTGCAGGAATTCCTGCTGCGGATGCTTGCGGCCGCCCTGCGGCGGAACCGAAGCCACTGTACCTTCCATGATCTTGAGCAAGGCCTGCTGCACGCCTTCACCCGAAACGTCGCGGGTGATCGAAGGATTGTCCGATTTGCGCGAGATCTTGTCGACCTCGTCGATATAGACAATCCCGCGCTGAGCCTTGTCGACATTGTAGTCGGCAGACTGCAACAGCTTGAGAATGATGTTTTCGACATCCTCGCCCACATAACCGGCTTCGGTCAGCGTTGTGGCGTCCGCCATCGTGAACGGCACGTCGAGAATGCGCGCCAGCGTCTGGGCCAGCAACGTCTTGCCGCAACCGGTCGGACCGATCAGAAGGATATTGGACTTGGAAAGCTCAACATCCTGGTTCTTGGTCGCATGGTGCAGGCGCTTGTAGTGGTTGTGCACGGCCACCGAAAGCACGCGCTTGGCGCGCCGCTGGCCGATAACGTAATCGTCGAGCACTTTGCAGATATCGGCCGGGCTCGGCACGCCATCTGCGGACTTGACCATCGAGGTTTTCGATTCCTCGCGGATGATGTCCATGCACAACTCAACGCATTCATCACAGATGAATACGGTGGGTCCGGCGATCAGCTTGCGGACTTCGTGTTGGGATTTCCCGCAGAACGAGCAGTACAGCGTGTTCTTGGAGGATTCTCCGCTCGAATTTTCCTTGGACATCTAGCAACTCCAGAAGCGTTGCAAACGCTTGGTTCAGTTTCGCCGATTCATAACGCTACCCGACGACGCGTGAACAATTTCTCACTCTGACCATAAAGATCGTTCCGCCGGGGCGCAATCGGCACGGACGCTTTCTCCAGCGCCCGTTGCATGTGTTCAATAATCGAGGTTTATGCCCCGCCTTCCGGCACGGCCCGCTTCTCATGAACGTGGTCGATAAGGCCGAGTTCCTTGGCTTCTTCGGGCGAAAGGAACTTGTCGCGCTCCAGCAGATCTTCGACCTTCTGGTATTCGAGCCCGGAATGCTTCACGTAGATTTCATTGAGCCGGCGCTTCAGGTTCTCCGCCTCGCGGGCGTGAATCATGATGTCGGTCACCTGCCCCTGATAGCCGCCGGACGGCTGGTGCACCATCACACGGGCGTTGGGCAGCGCGCCGCGCATGTCCTTTTCGCCGGCGGTCAGCAGCAGCGACCCCATAGACGCCGCCTGGCCCATGCACAGGGTCTGAACCTTGGGGCGAATAAATTGCATGGTGTCGTAGATCGACAGCCCTGCCGTCACCACCCCGCCTGGCGAGTTGATGTACATGGCGATTTCCTTCTTCGGATTTTCCGACTCGAGGAAAAGAAGCTGCGCGACGATCACCGAGGCCATGTTGTCCTCGACGACACCCGTCACGAAAATGATGCGCTCACGCAGGAGCCGCGAATAGATATCGAAGGCGCGTTCGCCGCGATTGGACTGCTCGACCACCATCGGTACGAGCGTGTTCATGTATAGATCGACGGGATCTCGCATGTTTTGGGTAACTCCCCCGGAGAAAAGGATTCGGCTTGTCGGCCAGATAGCACGCGATTGCTGCTTAAAGGACGGTTAAGCGTCACATAGGCTTGGCCGCGTTCAACTTCAATAGCAAGTCCAAGCGTGGCCCTATTGTGGCGCATGCTTAACGCTCGCAGCCTTTCCACACGGTCAGGTAAAACTGGTGGCCACGCCCTTCTTGCGGAAATACGCCTGCATCAGCTTGCGGCCCTGCCGGTTGGGCTGCGCCAGCTTCGATGTCTCGAAAACCGCTTCCTTGACCCCCTCACGCGCCATGGCGGCCTTCAGCGCAGCGATACGGACGTCCAGTTCCTCATTGTCATTTTCGAGCGAGGTGTAAATGGCGTCTGTCGCCTGCGAAACGGTGATGTCACTCACGATAGATAGTCTCCACAATTGTCGCCCCATCCCTAAAGAATTTTTGGGCATGGGCAAGACCGGACCATAGGCATGAAGGATTTGCCGGAATAGGCTGCCTTAAAGATAAAGCCCAGGGAAGGACCAGCAGACCAATGGCAGCCATAGTTCAGGTCCGACCGATTACCGACATCCCCGACGGCCTTTGCGCCAGCGCTCAACCATCCGATCCTGCCTTCTACCAGAACCCCTATCCGTTTTACGCAGCACGCCAGGCCGCTCATCCGGCTTTCTTTTGGGCGGAGTACGGTCATTGGTGCTTTGCCGATTTCAAGTCGGTCAGCGCGCTTCTGCGCGACCGGCGATTCGGTCGTGACGTTCTCCACGTCGCCACCCGCGAGGAAATCGGTCTGCCCGAGCCACAGCCCCACACCGCCGATTTCGACCTTACCGAGAAATATTCTCTTCTCAACCTCGAGCCGCCCGCCCACTCACGCCTACGCACCCTGGTCAATCGGGCCTTCGTGTCCCGCCAGGTCGAGCTGCTTCGCCCCCGCATCGCCGACCTCACCCACTCCATCATCGATGGCTTCGAGGGTCAGGGCAGTGCCGAACTGATAAAGGCCTTTGCCGCCCCCATCCCGGCCATCGTCATCGCCGAAATGATCGGATTACCCGCCGAAATGGCGCCCCAGCTGCTCGACTGGTCCAACCGCATGGTCAAAATGTATATGTTCGAGGTCAGTCATGAGACCGAGCTCGACGCCAACCGCGCGGCCGCCGATTTCACCGCCTATCTGCGCAAGATCATCGCCGACCGCCGCAAGCAGCCCCGCGAGGATTTGCTCAGCCACATGATCGCCGCCGAGCAGGGCGGCGAGCGCCTGAGCGAAGACGAAATGCTCTCGACCGCCATATTGCTGCTCAACGCCGGGCACGAGGCGACCGTCCACACCACCGGAAACGCCGTCAAGGCAATCCTCGAAAGCGGCTACGATCCCCGCATGCTGTTTGCCGACGACACAGCGACCGCCGCAACAGTCGAAGAGGCGCTGCGCTTCGACGCGCCACTGCACATGTTCACGCGCTACGCGCTCGAAGACCTCGACTATAACGGCATCGCATTGAGAAAAGGCGATGTGATCGGCCTCATGCTCGGCGCCGCCAACCGCGACCCCAATCGCTTCACAAACCCCAACACCTTCGATCCGCTGCGCACCGATGGCGCCAATGTCAGCTTCGGCGCGGGCATCCACTTCTGCATCGGCGCGCCTCTCGCCCGCCTCGAAATGCAGATCGCCATGAAAATCCTCTTCGAGCGCCTGCCCAAACTGCACCTCTCAGCCCCGCCCCGCTATGCCGATGTCTACCATTTCCACGGATTGGAACGATTGGACGTGAGCTGGTAGCCCGCTGACTCGCAGCGACCCTGATCCTTCCAAACCCACCACCTGATGCACCTAGAGCCGGGCCACCGACAAATCGGCCAACACCTCGGGGATCAAATCCGGCAGATCGTCCGCCATCATGCCCGGCTTGCCAAAACCCTCTGCCGCTCGCCCATGAATATAGGCGCCCGCGCATGCAGCCTCGAACGCCTCCATGCCCTGCGCCAACAGCCCGCCGATCAGTCCTGCCAGCACATCGCCCGCTCCCGCTGTCGCCAGCACTGGCGTCCCTGTGCGGTTGACAACCGCCCGTCCCTGCGGATGGGCAATCACCGTATCGGCGCCCTTGAGCAGCACGATTGCGCCAGAGCGCTGTGCCGCCGCGATCGTCATGTCGGTCTTGGCCCCCTCGACCTCCCCGAACAGCCGCCTGAACTCCCCCGTATGGGGCGTAAGAACCACGCTTTCCGGCTCACGCTTGCCGATGGCCGCAAACAGCGCGTCCGGCTGGTCGGCAAAACTCGTTAGCGCATCAGCGTCGATCACCAGACGCGCGTGGCTTTCAAGCGCCGCCAGAACCATTTCGCGCGTTGCCTCTCCGACACCGGCGCCCGGCCCCAGCACCAGCGCATTCTTGCGGGTATCATCAAGCAATGTGCCCAACGCCGCGGCATCATCGGCCTCGGCCAGCATGATCGCGGTGACATGGGCTGCATGCACCAGCAACGCGTCCCTCCTCCCGGCGATGGTCACAAGTCCCGCCCCGCTTCGCGCTGCGCCCAGCGCCGACAGGCGTGCGGCACCGGTATGCAGCGCATCGCCCGAAACCACGACACAGTGGCCCGCATCGAACTTGTGTCCGTCCGCTTTGCGTGCCGGCAGGCTCCAGAGCCGAGGATCGTTTTCGTAAAGGCTTATGTCGATCTCCGTCAGCACAGCGTCGGGAATGCCGATATCGGCCAGTAGCAATTCACCGCACAATCCGCCCCCCGGCAACAGCAAATGACCCGGCTTGTGCCGGAAGAACGTCACCGTAAGGTCCGCCCTTACCGCCACGCCACGCACGGCACCCGTCGCTCCGTCGACGCCACTCGGCATATCGACGGCCACCACCTGGGCTCCGCTCTCATTGACTGCCGCGACGAGATCGGCCAGCCCGCCCTCGATGTCGCGCGAAAGCCCTGCGCCGAACAGTGCGTCGACGATGATACCGAAATCGTGGCACATCCCCGGAGCAGCCGTTTCGACCGCTCCACTCCACATGCGGGCCATGATCGCTGCATCGCCACTAAGATCGCTCTTGGCGCACATCAGCCCCACGCGCACCGGCCAGCCGCGTTCGGAAAGCAACCGCGCCACAACGAACCCGTCGCCACCATTGTTTCCCGGACCGCAGAGCACCAAAACCGGCTGCAGCGGAAACCTTCGGCCCACCTCATAGGCAACCGCCTGCCCCGCGCTTTCCATCAAGGTGAGCGAATTGACGCCGCTCTCGATCGCCAGCCTGTCGGCCACGGCCATCTGTTTTGGGCTCAGCAGTTCCTGCACCATCGACTCCGGTCACAAGCGGCAGCGCCATTCCCCAAGACAGCCTGCGATCACAAACAAAAAAGGGCCCCGCAAAGATTGCGGAGCCCCATTCAAATAGCGAGTTCTGTGTCGATAACGTGGCCGTTATCTATCGCTCCACAGAGCTTTAGTGATCGTGGTCGGCGTCGATATCAAACCCGTCTTCGCCCTCACGGACCAGCTTGACCAGCTCTTCGCGGCTCGTCTTCTTGTCCTTGACGTCGGCGAGTTCGACAACGAAATCGACGACCTTGTTTTCAAAGATCGGGGCGCGCAGGCCGGCAAGAGCGTTGGGGTTCTTGCGGTAGTAGTCGTAAACCTGCTGCTCCTGGCCCTGGAAACGCCGCACTTCGGCGATCAGCGCCTGCTGGTGCTCTTCGTCCGAAACGGTGATTTCGTTGACGTTGCCGATCTCGGCGACGACCAGCCCGAGGCGCACGCGACGCTCGGCGATCTTGCGGTAGTCTTCCTGGGCCTTTTCCTCGGTCGTGCCCTCGGATTCGAAGGTCTTGCCGTGGTGCTCGACTTCGTGCTTCACGCGATTCCAGATCGCGTCGAATTCGGATTCAACGAGCTTGGCCGGCACGTCGAACTTGTGGCCCTCATCGAGCGCATCGAGCACGAGGCGCTTGAGGCGCTGCTGCGACAGGTTCTTGTTCTGGCCTTCGATCTGCTCGCGGATCGCCGTCTTCAGCGCTGCGAGATCTTCCAGACCAAGCGTCTTGGCGAACTCGTCATTGAGTTCAACGTCGGCCTTCGGGCCATCCACATGGAGCACGTTCACGTCGAACTCAGCCTTCTTGCCGGCCAGTTCTTCGTTCTGGTAATCCTTGGGGAAGGTGACCTTGATGGTCTTGTTGCCGCCCTTCTTGACGCCGATCAGCCCCTCTTCAAAGCCCGGGATGAACTGGCCCGAGCCGATGGTCAGGTGTGTATGATCGGCCGAACCGCCCTCGAAAGGCTCGCCGTCGATCTTGCCGACGAACGAAAGACCGACGCGGTCGCCATCGGCGACAACGGCATCGTCGCCCTTGTCTTCGTACGGACGGTTCTGCTTGAAGAACTTCTCGACTTCCTCGTCGACTTCCTTGTCGGTCACTTCAACGACCGGCTTTTCGAGCTTGATGGTCTTGAAGTCCATCAGCGAAACCGGGGGAAGCACTTCATAGGAAACCGAAAACGCCAGATCGCCTTCACCATCCAGCACGCGGTTGATGAGCGCCTGATCTTCGCTGAGGTCGATTTCGGGCTGCGTTGCAGCCTTTTCCGAACGCTCTTCGAGCGTCTTGGAAACGGTCTCGTTGATCGAATCCTGCAGCACTTCGCTCATCAGCGAACGGCCATAGACCTTTTTGAGATGCGCGGTCGGCACTTTGCCGGGGCGGAAGCCCTTGAT
>DDGC01000019.1:267364-268186 GCA_002337455.1 Rhizobiales bacterium UBA1912
CTGCCAGTTCCGCCACACCCGCGTATCTCGTACGCCCGGCGTCGAGTTGGCACGCGTCCTAGCCCAACTTCTCATTCCAGTCAAAGCCTCATTGGTTTGGGGCCGCGTTCCCTCGCGTTTGCGCGCGGCTTCATCCTGTTCGATGATGCCCCGATCGATGCACCACAAGTCCGCGCACCTAAAATGCACATAATTTAGGCGCCGCGCCTATTTTTCAAACAACCTTCGCCGAGAGGCTTTAAGCAACAAGTTGCAATTATTCCTGCAACCCTTTGTTTTATAGTAATTGAAGAAGAAAAAATCCCGACTGGCACACCCCATGCATTCAATGGGCCAACCGGTCCCGAACACTAGGAGACGTGGACATGAAAAAGATTGAGGCCATCGTCAAACCCTTCAAGCTCGATGAGGTCAAAGAGGCCCTTCAAGAGGTTGGGTTGCAAGGCATCACAGTGACGGAGGCCAAGGGGTTCGGGCGTCAGAAGGGCCATACCGAGCTCTACAGGGGCGCTGAATACGTCGTCGATTTCCTGCCCAAGGTCAAAGTCGAGGTCGTTGTACCCGACCAGCTTGCCGACAAGGCGATCGAAGCGATCCGCAACGCGGCGCAGACCGGTCGTATTGGCGACGGCAAGATTTTCGTTTCGACGGTCGAACAGGCCATTCGAATCCGCACGGGCGAAAGCGGAGACGAGGCTCTCTGAACTTATGCTTCAGGCAGCTTCGTGAAACCAAGTCAGGCGCGCGACAAACTCCTCCCGGACTTTTTAGCGCAGGCATAAACTTCAAACACCAATAACTGGGGATCTATTATGAGCTCAG
>DDGC01000025.1 GCA_002337455.1 Rhizobiales bacterium UBA1912
ATCGGCGATCTGACCTTCACGCTGGTCGATACCGCCGGCTATGAAGACGCCAACGACGACAGTCTCGAAGCGCGCATGCGCCGCCAGACCGAGATAGCTATCGTCGAGGCCGACGTCATCCTGTTCATGATCGACGCACGCGCCGGGTTAACCCCGACCGACGAGCATTTCGCCCGCTTGTTGCGCAAGGCCGACAAGGAAATCCACGTCATCGGCAACAAGGCCGAGGGTAGGGCAGCAGAGGCCGGGCTGGTCGAAGCCTACGCGCTGGGCTTTGGTGAAGCCATTCCGCTTTCCGCCGAACATGGGCTGGGCCTGGCCGATCTCTATTCAATCATCTCTCAGGCCGTCGACAAGGCCGATGAAGCCAAGGCCGCTGCAGCGGAAGCCGAATTCGACTACGACATGGTGCAAAAGCCCGCAGTCGATGTCGATGTCAACGAAGAGGAAGGCGAGGATCAGGCCGGCGACACTGCCCCCCTGCGCTGGAACCCCAACCGCTATCTCAACGTCGCTATCGTCGGGCGACCCAACGCCGGTAAATCCACCCTGATTAACCGCATGGTGGGCGAAGAGCGTCTTCTGACCGGCCCCGAAGCGGGCATCACCCGCGACTCGATCATGGTCCCGTGGGAGTGGGAAGGCCGGGTCATCAATCTGGTCGATACCGCCGGTATCCGCCGCAAGTCGCGCGTACAGCAAAAGCTTGAAAAGCTCTCGGTCTCGGACAGCCTGCGCTCCATCCAGTATGCCGAAATCGTCGTCCTGCTGCTCGACGCCACAATCCCGTTCGAAAAGCAGGATCTGGCCTTGGCCGACCTGGTCGAGCGCGAAGGCCGCGCCATGGTCATCGCCGTCAACAAATGGGATCTGATCGAGGACAAGAACGCCAAGATCCTCGAATTGCGCGCCGAGTGCGAGCGCTTGCTGCCCCAGTTGCGCGGCATCCCGCTCGTCACCATGTCGGGCCTGCAGGGCCGCAACATCGACAAGCTGATGAAGGCGATTTTCGAGATCGAGCGGACCTGGAACGTCAAGATCCGTACCGCCAAGCTCAACCGCTGGCTCGCCGCCATGATCGAGCACCATCCGCCCCCCGCCGTCTCGGGCCGACGCCTCAAACTGCGGTACATGACCCAGGCCAAGACGCGCCCGCCCAGCTTCATCGTCTTCGCCTCGCGCCCCGACGCGCTGCCGAAAGCCTATCAGCGCTACATCGTCAACGGCATCCGGCAGGACTTCAACCTGCCCGGCACGCCGATCCGCCTCTGGGTCCGCGGCGGCAAGAACCCTTACGTCGACGACGACGGCAAATAGGCGGGGCTAATAGCCCCGCATAATTACGTTGGCGTCTTGCCCACCCTGAACAGAGACGCGCTCCATCAACAACCCGCCTTGCTGGGCGTATTGCACCAGCCAGGTGACGGAGGTCACGAGATAATAGTCGCCATTGGCGACGTTCTCGAATGTGAAACGGCCTTCGCCATCGGCGATTGCCGTGCGGGTATATGTGTAATAGTTGGGATCGTCGTTGGTAAATCGCCGCCCGAGATAGGACTGTTTGCCCGAACCGTATATCTGCTGTATCCGCTCGTCGGAATATGCGGTCTTGGGAATAAGCGTGACTTCGCTGCCGGCCCCGTAAACGACGATACCATCATTGCGGCGCAGAAACGCTTGCCCCGACACGTCGGCGTTGCCCGACCTGTTGATAAACGCCGCCGCATCTGCATCGAAAGCGGTGGTTAAGGTTCCTGTCGAAGAACAGGCGCCAAGCAAAACTATAAGAAAAATACCGAATAGACGCGCGATCATTATTGCCCCCAAAATCGATCTGCTGAATGAACTCAGCAGATCGATTGGGAAATGTCCACACGAATGGGCGAGATTTCGGCCTAGAGCGGCTCTTCGCCTTGCAGGATATCTACCCGCATGCCGGTCTTGTCATAGGCAGCCGACACCAGATCAACGATCCGGGGCGCCACCTCGTCAGGCGAGGGTAGGGTTTTGGGGTCTTCGCCGGGCATCGCCTTGGCGCGCATCGCAGTACGCACCTGGCCGGGATAGAAGATATTGGCTTTCACTTCGGTGATGGCCATTTCCCCGGCATAGGATTTGACCATCGCGTCCAGCGCCGCCTTGGACGCCGCATAAAGCCCCCAATAGGGCTTGGCCGAAAGCGCCGCACCCGACGAAATGAACACCGCGCGCCCCGCATCGGACTGACGCAACAAGAGGTCGAGCGAGCGGATCAGCCGATAATTGGCTTCCACGTTGACTGCAAAGACGTTGGCGAAATCCTTTGGCGCGATGTGGGGCAGGGGGCTCAAAACCCCCAGTGCGCCAGCATTGCCGATCAGCCCGTCGAGCTGGCCCCAGCGCTCGAAAATCGCAGCCCCCAGCCGGTCGATAGCTTCGCCATCCGTCAGATCCATGGGCACCAACGTGGTCGAAGACCCCAGCGCCTGGATGTCGTCGTCGAGATCTTCGAGCCCGCCCACGGTCCGCGCCACGGCGATCACATGCGCACCGCGCGAGGCGGCGTTCTTGGCGGCGGCATAGCCCAGCCCGCGCGAGGCACCGGTCACCAGCACCACGCGGCCGGCAAGGTCTTGAATATCGGTCATGCTATACGGCTTCTCTCAGCATCGAAATCTGCTTGGGGTCGTTCTTGCTGCGGCTCTCCAGATCGGTGAGCGGGGTAGGATAATCGCCGGTGAAATAGTGGTCGGTGAACTGCGGCGCCTTGGAGTTGCGCTTTTCGCCGCCCACGGCGAGGTAAAGCCCGTCGATCGAGAGGAACGCCAGCGAATCCGCGCCGATATAGCGGCACATGTCCTCAAGCGTTGCATACTGGTTGGCCAGCAACTTGTCGGGGTCGGGCGTGTCGATGCCGTAATAGTCCGAATGATAGATCATCGGGCTGGCCACCCGGATGTGCACTTCTTTCGCGCCCGCATCGCGGATCATCTGCACGATTTTCAGCGATGTTGTTCCGCGCACGATGGAATCATCGACCAGCACCACGCGCTTGCCCTCGATCACCGCCCGGTTGGCCGAATGCTTGAGTTTCACCCCAAGCGCCCGGATCGATTGGGTCGGCTCGATAAAGGTGCGGCCCACATAATGGTTGCGGATGATGCCGTATTCGAACGGGATGCCCGATTGCTGCGCATAGCCGAGCGCAGCTGGAGTGCCGCCATCGGGTACCGGCACCACAACATCGGCCTCGATCGGGCTTTCCTTGGCCAGGTTGACGCCCATGGACTTGCGCGCCGAATAGACCGAGCGCCCCGAGACCACCGAATCCGGTCGCGCGAAATAGACATACTCGAAAAGGCACACCCGCTCGGGGCGTGCCTTGAACGGCTTGAAGCTGTCGATGGAAATAGTGCCGTCCTTGCCGATTTCGCAGACAATCACTTCACCGTTTTCGACGTCGCGCACGAACTTGGCGCCGATGATGTCGAGCGCGCAGCTTTCCGATGCAAAGATCGGCTTGCCGTCGAGATCGCCCAGAACCAGCGGCCGGATGCCGTTGGGGTCTCGCGCGCCGATCAGCTTGGTGCGGGTCATGGCCACCATGGCATAAGCGCCCTCGATGGCGCCCAGCGCATCGATGAACCGCTGCGCCGAACCCGCGCGCTGCGAACGCGCTATCAGGTGCAGCACAACCTCGGTGTCCGAGGTCGACTGGCAGATGGCGCCCTGCGCGATCAGCCGCTTGCGCAGCGAAAGCCCATTGGTGAGATTGCCATTGTGCGCAATGGCGATGCCGCCAACTTCAAGCTCGGCAAACAGCGGCTGCACGTTGCGCAGCACTGTTTCTCCGGTTGTCGAGTAGCGCACATGGCCCATGGCGATGTTGCCTGGCAGGCGTCCGAGCGTGGCCGCGTCGGTAAAGTGATCGCCGACCAGCCCCAGATGCCGTTCGGAGCTGAAGCGTTTGCCGTCGAAGGAGACGATACCGGCGGCTTCCTGCCCGCGATGCTGCAGGGCGTGCAGCCCCAGCGCGGTCAGCGCCGCCGCGTCGTTGTGCCCCAAAATGCCGAACACGCCGCACTCTTCGCGCAGCGTGTCGCCGTCCATCTCAAGGGCAAGACCTGTCAGGTGATCGCCTGTCGTCGCGTGGAGCGTGCTCAAATTTATCCACCATTGATGCGAGGACATAAAAGGAGCGGTTCGGAAAGCCTTGCGCGCTTCGCAAAAATCGCTCCGTCAGTCGGGGGCTTACGCTCCCGACCCATGCAAGTCAACACGGCTCGATGCCGTCTGCGGCGATATCACACCCCGTTGATCGCCGCCGGCGGCTCCGGTGTGGTCTCGGGCTGCGGATCGTTGGCGCCTTCATCGTTAATGATCGGATCTTCCATCGGTCCGCCACCCTGCAGCAGATCGTTGACCTGCTCCTCGAGATTTTCCGGTAGCAGCGAGATAAGCCCGTCACCCAGCGATCGCAAGGTCGGTAGCGATTGCGCCTGGGCATACCACGGCATATTTTCGGGCTGCGGGGTGACGAGCCAATCGGCAAAGATCACCACGACGACGGCGATAAGGATGCCGCGCAGCGCGCCGAACACGAACCCGAGCGTCCGATCGAGCGGGCCCAGTTTGGAATCGGTGATGAAGTCCCCGATCTTCATGGTCAGAAGATGCAGGACGATCAGCGCCAGAATGAAGCTCACCACCACGGTGGCGATGTTGGCCCATAGCGGCTCGGCCACGAACTCCTGCGCGATCTGGGGCTGGTAGAAGAACATGTAGGCGGCAAATGCGGCAGCACCGGCCCAGGTGACGAGCGATAGCACTTCACGGGTCAGCCCGCGCGCCGTGGCCAGCAGCGCGGAAATCAGAACGAGAATTCCGACGGCAATGTCGAAAGCGGTCAGCATGGGGTCGGTTCTCCAGCAAGCCCTGTTTGTCTGTCCGTTTAGCGGTTAAATGTGGCAAAGCCAAGCGATTGCATGGGATTTAAGCGCTTTCGCCCACAGCTGTTAGCCCCAAAGTGGTCGGGACCGGCGTTGGTACCCACACCGCGGAAAACGCGTCGCCATAAGCACGAGCCCGCCCTTCGAGCACGCACGCCCCGACCCAGCTACAAATTACGGCATCCAGCGTGTCTTCGAATGCCTTCAATTGTGCGCCTGCTGCATCGGCCGGCGGCAAGTGCAGCCGGTCCATGCCTGAAATTTCTGCGCTCAGATAGCCGAGAATAGCCCGCCACTCGATCAGCAGCCGCTCCCGGCGCTCGCGCGGCGTGAGCTCGGGCCAGTACTTGCCGGCGCGGGCCAGTTTGTAGGGCAGCCGTCTTGCCGAGCCCGACAGCGCGATGAGGGCAGGGTGAGGATAAACCTCGATGATCGCCGGACCGCTCGGTTGGTTTACAGCAAGCCCATAGCCCTCCGCCGCAAATCCTCGCGTCAGCGCATCGCCGACAGGTCCGGGCCGAAGTGCATTGGGCGAATGGGTTGCTGCGCCGCGTCCGCCAAACGCCGAAGAGATAAGATTATCTGATACTCTGCGGCCCGTGATCGGCCCGTGCGCCAGTGGCATGTCCACGGCCACGACGTCGGGGCGCTGCCCGCAGATTTTCCCGGTCGATGCCAGAAGTTCCCCGGCCGCTTCCGGGGCCGTCGAAGCCCGCTCGCACGCTTCATGAAACGCCGGATAGCTCGCTGCCGCGGCGACCAGCCGCCAACCGTTTCCTTCATCGATTATCACCGCAACACCGCTGGGGTTATGCGCCGTCCAGGCTGCATCGATCCCCAGCACCACCCTAGTCATCGGCGTCCGCACCGGCCATGTTGCGCTCGCCGGCCGCCGCGATCCGGCCCACGAGTTCGGCCAGCGCCGTAAATTCGTTGAGCGCCACGCCGTCTGTCCGTTCCTTGGCGTTGAGCTTGGCCGTGTGCACCGAACCGAACCCGAGCTTGGCGGCTTCACGCACCCGCAGATTGGCATGGACCACTGGCCGTATGCCCCCCGAGAGACTGACCTCGCCGAAATAGACGGCGTCGGCGGGCAGGGGAGAATTGGTCAGCGATGAAATCAGCGCCGCAGCCACGGCAAGATCAGCCGCCGGCTCGTTGACCTTCAATCCGCCCGCGACATTGAGATAGATGTCATTGGCCCCGATCCGAACCCCGCACCGGGTTTCGAGCACGGCCAGCACCATCGAGAGCCGCGCCGAATCCCAGCCCACGACCGCCCGGCGCGGTGTGCCGAGCGGGGAAGGGGCCACCAGCGCCTGGATTTCCACAAGCACTGGGCGCGTGCCTTCCACTCCGGCAAACACCGCCGATCCCGCCGCCCCGGAATCACGCTGATCGAGAAACAGTGCCGAGGGATTGGGCACTTCGCGCAGCCCCGATCCGACCATCTCGAACACGCCGATCTCATCGGTCGCGCCATACCGGTTCTTGACCCCGCGCAGGATGCGATAGGTCAGCGAAGTATCGCCCTCGAAATAGAGCACGGCATCGACCATATGCTCGACCACGCGCGGCCCGGCAATCTGCCCGTCCTTGGTGACGTGTCCCACCAGCACGACGGCCGAACCCGATTTCTTGGCGAACCGGGTCAGTGCCTGCGCACTGGTGCGCACCTGGGTCACAGTGCCGGGCGCGCTTTCCACCCGTTCGGTCCAGCAGGTCTGGATGGAATCGATTATCACCAGATCGGGCGCCCTGCCCTTCTCGACGGTGGCGAGAATGGTCTCCACATGGGTTTCGCTGGCCAGTTCCACCGGTGCATCGGCCACCCCGAGCCGCGCCGCGCGAAGCCGCACCTGCGCAATGGCCTCTTCGCCCGAAATATAGATGACCCGCTTGCCCTGCCGCGCCAGCGACGCGGCGGCCTGCAGCAGCAGCGTTGATTTGCCGATCCCCGGATCGCCGCCCACAAGGATCGCCGATCCCATGACGAACCCGCCGCCCAGCACGCGGTCCAACTCGCCATTCTTGCTCTCGATGCGGATCGCGTCTTCGCTATCGCCGGAAAGCGGCACCAGCTCCACCGGGCGCCCGGATGCCATTGCCGTCTTGGGACCGGCCCCGACGCCCGACGTCGCGACCTCCTCGGCGATGGAGTTCCACTCCCCGCACGCCTCGCACCGCCCCGCCCAGCGGGGTGTGACGTTGCCGCACGACTGGCAGACATAACTGGATTTCAACTTGGCCAAACATGATCCCCCGGAATCGGTAAGACCCTACAATCGGTCATGATGCATGGCAAGAACAAAATGGGAACAATCGGAGCGCGGTCAGAAAAAGTTGCAGACTTTTTCTGACCGCGCGACCAAAAAGGATCTATTCCAGAAGAACGCCGTCCGGCACATTCACATAGGTCCGCGGGAACCGCCCATTGAGCGTCGTCAGCACTTCGTATCCGATTGTCCGCGCTGCGTCGGCCACGTCGTCGATCGAGATGTTGGGTCCCAAAATCTCCACCGGATCGCCCGGCTGCACCAGCCCGGGCACATCGGTGATGTCGATGGCCGTCATGTCCATCGAAACGCGCCCCAAAACCGGAACGATGGTGCCGTTGACGGCAACCCGCCCGCCCATCTGCCCGCCAATGCCGGACAGCCCGCGGAAATATCCGTCGGCATAGCCCAGCGCCATGATGGCGATGCGCGTGTCGCGGCGCAGGCGATAGGCAGCGCCATAGCCCACAGTTTCCCCGATCCGCGCGTCCTTGATCTGCAGGATCGGCACATCCATCGAAATCACCGGCGCCATCGGGTTTGGGCGCCCATTGATCGCCCGTCCGCCATACATGGCGATGCCGGGCCGCACTAGGTGATAGTGATAGTCCTTCGAGCTCATCACCGCCGCCGAATTGGCGATCGAGGCCGGAACGTCGGGGAAATGGTTGAGCAGGCTCTGAAACAACCCGTTCTGCTTGCGGGTCATCTCGTGGCTCGGCTGATCGGCACAGGCGAAATGGCTCATGATCATCTGCGGCTCGAACCCGGACTGGTCGAGTTCGCGCCGCACCAGTTCGGCTTCTTTCATGCGAAAGCCGACGCGGTTGAAGCCGGTGTCGAAATGGAGCGCGGCCGGTGCCGCCCTGCCGCGGTTGAGGCAGAAATCGAGCCATTCGGTCAGCTGGCTCATCGAGGCCAGCACGGGCATCAGCCCATGCGCCGCATAATCGGCCGCCGTGCGCGGGATCAGGCCATCGAGAACAAAAATGAACGCATTGGGGATCGCCTCGTGCAGCGCCACGCCTTCATCGGGTGTCGCGACGAAAAAGAACCGCGCCCCGGCTTCATAGAGCACCCGGCCCACAGTCCTCGCGCCCGTGCCATAGCCATCGGCCTTGAGCACGGCCCCGGTCAGCGATTTGCCCGATACGGTGTCGAGCGCCTTCCAGTTGCGCACGATAGCGTCCAGGTCGATGGTGATGCCGCCACCGAGAATGCTCTTTGAACTGGTCATAACGCCCGCCGAATCCCTTCGCTCCCTGAGGTAGCGCGAATCCCCGCGCCGCGACAAGCCGGGCAGGGGCTCACTCGCCGCGCGTCGGCAGATAATCCTCGCGCGCCAGGTTCGAGAACCGCGTGAGGTTGGCCTGGAAGTGCAACTGCACGGTGCCCGTAGGGCCGTGACGCTGCTTGGCGATGATCACTTCGGCCCGGCCGTGCACCTTTTCCATCTCGGCCTGCCATTCGAGATGTTCCTGCGTGCCTTCCTTGGGCTCCTTGTTGCCCAGGTAATATTCCTCGCGATAGACGAACAGCACCACGTCGGCGTCCTGCTCGATCGATCCCGATTCGCGAAGGTCGGCGAGCTGAGGATGCTTGTCCTCACGGTTTTCCACCTGACGCGACAGCTGCGACAACGCGATGATCGGAACCTCGAGTTCCTTGGCCAGCGCCTTCAGACCCGTGGTGATTTCCGTCAGCTCCTGCACGCGGTTTTCACCGGCCTTTTTCGAGCCCGAGAGAAGCTGCAGATAGTCGACGATCAGAAGGTCGAGCCCCTTTTGCCGCTTCAATCGCCGGGCGCGGGCCGAAAGCTGGGCAATCGAGATGCCGCCCGTATCGTCGATATAGAGCGGCACCTGCGCCATCAGGTTCGAGGTATCCACCAGCTTTGTGTACTGGCTCTCGTGGATATTGCCGCGGCGGATATCGGAAGAGGAGATTTCCGATTGCTCGGCCAGCACGCGTGTCGCCAGCTGTTCGGCGCTCATTTCGAGCGAAAAGAACCCCACCACACCGCCATTGACGGTCTTCATGTGCCCGTCGGGCGTCGGCTCGGCCTTGTAGGCCTTGGCCACGGCAAAGGCGACGTTGGTCGCCAGCGAAGTCTTGCCCATGGCCGGACGGGCCGCGAGAATAATCAGATCCGAGCGCTGCAACCCGCCCATCAGCCGGTCGAGATCGGTCAGCCCCGTCGCCGTGCCCGACAGCGATCCGTCGCGCGAATAGGCTTCGCCCGCCATGTTGATCGCTTCGATCAGCGCCTGGTTGAAGCCCTGGAAGCCGCCATCGTAGCGGCCCTTTTCGGCCAGATCGAACAGGCGCTTTTCGGCGTCCTCGATCTGGATCTGCGCCGAGCTTTCCACGTCGGCGTTATAGGCGGTGTCCATCACCTCCTCGCCGATCAGGATCAGATTGCGCCGGATCGCCAGATCGTAAATCGCCTGCCCGTAATCGGCCGCGTTCAGAACCGTCGTCGCTTCCGCCGCCAGCCGCGCCAGATACTGCGCCATGGTGACACCCTCGAGCAGATCGTCGGGCAGGTAGGTCTTGGCGGTCACCGGGGTCGCGGTCTTGCCCGCCCGGATGATCTTGCCACACACCTCAAAGATTGCCCGGTGAATCTGCTCGTAGAAGTGGTCGGGCTCGAGAAAGTCCGAGACGCGATAGAACGCTTCGTTGTTGACCAGAATCGCGCCCAGCAGAGCTTGCTCCGCCTCGATGTTATGTGGGGCGGTCTTGTATTTTGGCTCGGAGTCGGTCGTGACGGGCGCGAGCCGTCTCACAGCTTCCATTACAGTCTCTTGGATTGGTGTTCACCTTCTCTTAACCCCGCCGCTCTGGCAGGCAAGGGGAAGATGCGGATGCAGTCTAGCTGATTCGCTTCCCTGTTAAGGACGGGGATAACTTTCACTGCGCCTCGACAAACAAAAAGGCCGGGCGCAGGGCCCGGCCTTTTCGATTCGATGGCGCAAAAGACGGTTATGCGTCCTGCTGACGCTCGATTTCTTCGGCGGCAGTGGCGGTTTCGCCTTCCGCGGCCGCGTAATCTTCGTCTTCCATGTCGGCGAGAGAGACGAATTCCTCTTCCTCGTCGTTGTAGTCCTTGCGGGCCAGGTTTTCACCGGCAGCCTGACGCTCGGCTTCGTCCGAAGAGCGCGCGACGTTGATGGTGACTTTCACGGCCACTTCAGCGTGCAGGTTCAGCGATACCTCGTGCAGGCCGACAGTCTTGATCGGGCCTTCGAGGTCGACATGGCTGCGCTCGACCTTTTCTCCATCAGCAGCAAGGGCGTCAGCGATATCGCGGGCAGTGACCGAACCGTACAGCTGGCCGGTTTCGCCGGCCTGGCGCACCATGACGATAGTCTTGCCGTCGAGCGATTCCGCGTTCTTTTCAGCTTCCGAGCGCCGTTCGGCGTTGCGGGCTTCAATGGTCTGGCGGGTGGCTTCGAACTTTGCGCGGTTAGCTTCCGAAGCGCGGAGCGCCTTGCCCTGGGGCAGAAGGAAGTTACGGGCAAAGCCGTCCTTGACGGTCACTTCGTCGCCGATGGTGCCCATGCGGCCCACGCGTTCGAGAAGGATAACTTTCATTTGTATTCTCCAATGCTGTCCCGTTCCCGAAAAGAACGGTTAGAGCGCCCGAACCATTCGCGCGCCCAACTTCGCCGGAAACCGGCTTATTTCACTGCGTAGGGCAGCAGGCCCAGGAAGCGCGAGCGCTTGATGGCACGGGCCAGTTCGCGCTGCTTCTTTGCCGAAACGGCGGTGATGCGCGAGGGCACGATCTTGCCGCGTTCGGAAACATAGCGCTGAAGCAGGCGAACATCCTTGTAGTCGATGGTCGGTGCGTTGGCGCCCGAGAACGGGCAGGTCTTGCGGCGGCGCTGGAAGGGGCGACGGGTCTGCGACTGGGTAAGATCACGAATAGCCATAACTCATCTACTCCTTAGAAGCGGCGCGGGCCGCGGGGACGGTCGCCACCGGGGCGGTCGTCACGGTCACGCTTCTGCATCATCACCGAAGGGGCTTCCTCATGCTCATCCACGCGGATGGTCATGAAGCGCAGCACGTCTTCGTTGATGCGCATCTGGCGCTCCATCTCGGCAACGGCGTTGGCCGGAGCTTCGATGTTGAGCAGCGTGTAATGCGCCTTGCGGTTCTTGTTGATGCGGTAGGAGAGCGACTTGACCCCCCAGTATTCCGACTTTGCAACCTTGCCGCCGTTTTCGGCCAGAAGGTCGGTATAGGTCTTGGTCAGGTCTTCGACCTGCTGCGCGGACACGTCCTGCCGCGACAGAAAGATATGTTCGTAAAGGGGCATAAACAGCCTTTCCTTGAGTGCTTCCAGAAAAAGTGGTTCCACTTTTTCGGTTCGGAAGCGCGACAACAAAAAGTTGAACTTGGTTCAACTCGCATCGCCGGCGCGGAGCCTCCTTGTAGCCATGGAAAGGCGACAAAGGTTCTACTAAAGAGCGGGAACACGGGAGGCCGGACCAGCAAACTATCGGTCCATTGTTTCCTGTGTTTGTGACACAACAAACAACCCTCCGTTCAGCCCCCGGCCAAACGAATGCAGGCGTCATCTATAGGCAACGGGTGCCAATTGCAAGGCTTTCCTTGGTCCTCGCGGGTCATCGTGCTAACGTGCATTGCAATTGCAACGCATGAGGCGAGTCATGAAAACCTCCACCTTGCCGTCCCTGCGCGTCGATCCCGAACTGCGCAAGGCCGCCGAAGACATTCTGGACGATGGCCAGACACTTTCCTCTTTTATAGAAGAGGCTGTGCGCCATGAAGTTCAGCGCAGAAAAATCCGGCGCGACTTCCTGAAAAAGGCATTGGCCGCAGAAGCCGAGGCCGAAGCGACGGGAACTTACTATTCCGCTGAGCAGGTCCTGGAAGAATTGCGTGAGATCATCGACAAGGCGGAAGAGAAAAAGGTCTCGTGAGCTACCGGGTAAAAATTACCCCCGGCGCGCGGAGCGACCTCAAACGGCTTTATGTCTTTCTCGCTGAAAAGCACAAGCCGAGTGCTGAGCGCAGCCTGCTCGTTTTGGTCAAAGCCTTTGATGGATTGGGGCTATTCCCCCACAGCTATCGAAGATCCGATCCAAAGGATCCGACGTTGAGGGAAATTACGATCCCCTTCGGCAGCTCTGGTTATCTGGCCTTATTGCGTATTCGCGACGATCTCGAAGAGGTTCGCGTGCTCGCCATCCGCCACCAACTCGAGGACGATTATCTATGACCGACCTCCCCAAGCTCAGCCGCCCCGCCACACGCGCGCTGGACAATGCCGGCATCGAAACCCTCGAAGACCTCGCCAAACTCTCGCGAAACGAACTCCTCGCCCTGCACGGTGTCGGGCCTGCATCGCTCCCACCAATCGAAGCTGCCATGAGGGCAGCGGGCCTCGACTTCGCACAGAAATAGCGTGGCAAAACCCCGCTTTGCCTTGACTTGGCCCGGTTTTGCGGGCACCTCGCCCGCCAACTTGCGGGCAGGGCGCTTGTCATTGACCATCAGCATCGCCAAATTGCCGCCAGAACAAGACAAGCGCGAGAGGACACGATGACCAAACCGGCCTTCACCTTCCCCGGACAGGGCAGCCAGGCTGTCGGCATGGGGCACGATCTTGCCCAGGGCTATCCTGAAGCCCGCGCCGTCTTCGAGGAAGTCGATGATGCGCTCGGCGTGGCGCTCTCGAAAATCATGTTCGAAGGCCCTGAGGACACCCTCCGCCTCACCGAAAATGCCCAGCCCGCCCTCATGGCCGCGTCCATTGCCGTCGTCCGCGTGCTCGAAGCGAATGGGATCACCGTTGCCGATACCGCCAGCTTTGTCGCCGGTCACTCGCTGGGCGAGTATTCGGCCCTTTGTGCCGCTGGCACTTTTTCGCTCTCCGACACTGCCCGCCTTCTCCAGACGCGCGGCCGCGCCATGCAGCAGGCCGTGCCGGTCGGGCAGGGCGCCATGGCCGCCATTCTCGGTCTCGACATGGACGCAGTGCGCGAAGTCGCCGCCTCGGCCGCTGAAGGCTCGGTCTGCGATGTGGCCAACGACAATTCTCCAGGCCAGGTAGTCATTTCCGGCGATGCCAGCGCCATCGAGCGCGCCATGGAACTGGCCAAGGCCCGCGGCGCCAAGCGCGCCCTGTCGCTCCCGGTCAGCGCGCCGTTCCATTGTGCGCTCATGGAGCCTGCCGCCGAAGCCATGGAAGCGGCGCTCGCCATGGTCGATATGAAAGCCCCGGCGGTGCCCCTCGTTGCCAACGTGCTGGCCACCCCGATCACCGATCCCGCTGAAATCCGCCGTCACCTCGTCGAGCAGGTCACCGGCATGGTGCGCTGGACGGAATCGGTCACATGGCTCACCATCGAAGGCGGCGTCACCGAACTTTACGAGCTGGGCACCGGCAAGGTTCTCACCGGCCTTGCCAAGCGCATCAACAAGGATGTCGCAGCCCAGGCCATCGGCACCCAGGCCGATATCGAAGCCTTCCTGGCCGCTCGAAACTAAAGAACGAGGAGAGCACCATCATGTTCGATCTTTCCGGAAAACGTGCGCTGGTTACCGGCGCCAGCGGCGGTATCGGTTCAGAAATCGCCAAAGCATTGGCAGCTCAGGGCGCTGAAGTCGCCCTTTCGGGCACCCGAACCGGCGCGCTCGAGGATGTTGCAAAGGAGATTTCCGGCAAGACCCACATCCTGCCCTGCAACCTCTCCGATCTCGATTCGGTCGAACGGCTCGTGCCGCAGGCTGAAGAGGCAATGGGTGGCATCGACATTCTCGTCAACAATGCCGGCATGACCCGCGACAATCTCTTCATGCGCATGAAGGATGAGGAGTGGGATGACGTCCTCAAGATCAACCTGACGGCGCCCTTCCACCTCACCCGCGCCGCCATCAAGGGCATGATGAAGCGCCGCTTCGGCCGCATCGTCTCGATCACCTCGGTGGTTGGCGTCGTTGGCAATCCGGGGCAGGGCAATTACGCCGCGTCAAAAGCCGGGCTCGCCGGGATGAGCAAGTCGCTGGCCTATGAAGTTGCCAGCCGCGGCATCACCGTCAACACCATCGCCCCGGGCTTCATCGCTTCGGCCATGACTGACGAGTTGAACGAAAAGCAGCAGGAAACCATTCTCCAGAAGGTTCCGGCCGGCCGGCTCGGCACGGCCCAGGAAGTCGCCGCTGCGGCTGTGTTCCTCTCCAGCGAGGGCGCGGCCTACATCACGGGCCATACGCTCAACGTCAATGGTGGAATGGTGATGATCTAATCGGTAAAGGGACTTGCGTCCTCTTGCTTTGACGATATGGTCATGCACAACAAAGTGTGATAGTTGCGCCGGCACACCGTAGCCGGCAGGTCAAGAACAACAGGGCCAAAGCCCAGAAATCCGCCGCTGCGCAATAAGGGAGCTCTCCCTGCCCAGAGGCAGAGCGTTAAACAACGAACTCTTAGTCTGCAAAAAAGGAAGACACTATGAGCGACATCGAAGATCGCGTCCGTAAGATCGTCGTGGAGCATCTCAACGTCGAGGCCGACAAGGTCACTGAAAAGGCCAGCTTCATGGATGATCTGGGGGCGGATTCGCTCGATCAGGTCGAACTCGTGATGGCCTTCGAAGAAGAATTCGGCGTTGAAATCCCCGATGATGCTGCCGAATCCATCCAGACGTTCGGTGACGCCGTCGGCTTCCTCACCAAGGCAACTGCATAACCTCGCCGGTTAGCTTTAAGCCCATGAAAATGCGCCGCGTCGTCGTCACGGGTCTCGGTATCGTCAGCCCTCTGGGCGTTGGTCACGAGATTGTCTGGTCCAATATTCTTGCGTCCAAATCTGGCGCGCAGCGTGTTACCGACTTTGAGGTTGGCGATCTGGCTTGCCAGATCGCCTGCCGCATTCCCTTGGGCGATACCGCCGAGGGCAAGTTCAATGCCGACGATTGGATGGAGCCCAAGGAACAGCGCAAGGTCGATCCGTTCATCGTCTTTGCCATGGCGGCGTCCACACAGGCTCTCCGCGACTCCGGCTATGAGGCAAAAACCCTCGAACAGCAGGAGCGCAGCGGCGTTCTCATCGGTTCGGGTATCGGCGGAGTGGGGGGCATCTACGATGCCTCGATCACCCTCGCTGAAAGAGGCCCGCGCCGCATCAGCCCGTTCTTCATTCCGGGCCGCCTGATCAACCTGGCCTCCGGTTACGTTTCCATCGAGCACGGCCTCAAGGGCCCCAACCATTCGGTCGTCACAGCCTGTTCGACCGGCGCGCACGCCATTGGCGATGCTGCCCGGCTGATTGCGCTCGATGATGCCGACGTCATGGTAGCCGGTGGTGCCGAATCTCCGATCAACCGTCTGTCGCTTGCCGGCTTTGCCGCCTGCCGCGCCCTTTCGACCGGCTTTAACGACGTCCCCGAAAAGGGCTCACGCCCCTACGACAAGGACCGCGACGGCTTCGTCATGGGCGAGGGCGCCGGTATCGTCGTTCTCGAAGAATACGAGCACGCCAAGGCCCGCGGCGCCCATATCTACGGCGAAGTGATCGGCTATGGCCTTTCGGGCGATGCCCACCACATCACGGCGCCCGCCGACGATGGCAATGGCGGCTTCCGCTCTATGTCCGCTGCGCTCAAGCGCGCCGGCATCACGGCTGCCGATATCGATTATATCAACGCTCATGGCACCTCGACCCCACTCGGCGACGAGATCGAGCTTGGCGCAGTCACCCGTCTTCTGGGCGATGCTGCGCCCAGTGTCGTGATGAGCTCGACCAAATCCGCCGTCGGCCATCTGCTTGGCGCCGCCGGCGCTGTCGAAGCGATCTTTTCCCTGCTGGCCATGCGCGACGGCATCGCGCCGCCGACCATCAACCTCGACAATCCCTCGGTCGAGACGGTCATCAATCTGGCCCCGCACACGCCCGTGAAAAAGGAAATCAACGTGGCGTTGTCCAATTCCTTTGGCTTTGGCGGCACCAACGCATCCCTGATCTTTTCCAAGGTCAGCTAGCGCCCCTTGCGGTTCTTTACACGCCCTCTGTCACCCCGGACTTGATCCGGGGTCCAGTACCCCCAATGGTAGTGCGCCCGCAGACCGCCGCCGCCGCACACCCCCAATCTCCCATTTGACTCTTGTTCTCGCCCGTTTTTTTGCCCCATATGACGGGCAGCGTTAGGGGATTCGCGCGCACCGATTTGCCTTACTATGACGGGCCAAAGGCCCGCGCCAGACCCAGGGGACGGAACTCGACCGCATGGCCGACCGCAAGAAAAAGAACCGCCGCCGCTCGTCCAACGGCTTTTTCGAGGCTCTAAACGGCCTCCTGACCCTCATTCTGCTCGCCCTTCTCGGCGTTGCCGGCGTGTTCATCTACGGCGTCACGGTCTTTAACGCCGACGGCCCGTTCGAAGAGGACCGCAGCTTCGTTGTCGAATCCGGCAATGTCCTTGGCACTGTCGCCTCGCGCCTTGAGGAGCAGGGGTTCATTTCCAACGCCGACATCTTCAATTACGGCGCACGTCTGCTGCGTCGCGGTGACGATCTGCGCGCCGGCGAATTCAACATCGCCGCCAATTCCTCCATGCTCGATATCATCGAGGAACTGACCGAAGGCACCCCGGTCCAGCATCAGGTCGTCGTCCCCGAGGGCTTCACGTCCTGGCAGGTGGTCGAGCGCGTCAATGCGGACGCCGATCTCACGGGCAATATCGAAGTCCTGCCGCCCGAAGGCAGCCTGTTGCCCGGAGCCTATTCTTATCGCCGCGGCGACACCCGCCAGTCGGTGATCGATGCCATGACCACGGCCATGGACGAAGCGCTGGCCGAAGTCTGGGAGGGCCGTGACGAAGACCTGCCCATCGACAGCCCGGCCGATCTGGTCATCCTCGCCTCCATAGTGGAGCGTGAAACCGGACTGGCCAGCGAACGGCCCCAGGTCGCCGCGGTGTTCGTCAACCGCCTGCGCGTCGGCATGCGCCTGCAGTCCGACCCAACGATCATCTACGGCATCACATTGGGGCAGGGCTCGCTCGGCCGCGGACTGCGCCGCTCGGAAATCGATCAGGTGACGCCATACAACACCTACCAGATCGATGGTTTGCCCGCCGGCCCCATCGCCAATCCCGGCATCGATTCCCTGCGCGCCGTCGCCCATCCCGACGAGCATGATTACCTCTATTTCGTTGCCAAGGGCGCGGTGCCGTCCGACGGTCACGTCTTTGCCGAATCCTATGCCGAGCATCAGCAAAACGTCGCCGCCTATCGCGAGATCGAGCGTCAGGCCGCAGAGGACGCCGCCGATGCCGAGGCACAGGCCGAAATGGATGCCTTAGAGGCCGATCAAGCCGCCGAGGCGGGCGATCCGGCAGCCACGGAAGACGAAGAACCCGCAGCCGAAAGCCAGTAGCCCGATGGGAAAACCGCTTGCTTCGATGACCGGCTTTGGGCGCGCCAGCGCCCAGAGCGATGGCTATTCCATCCTCGTCGAAATCAAATCGGTCAATGGCCGCGGCCTCGATATCCGCTCGCGCCTGTCGCCCGGCCTCGACGTTCTCGATGGCGATATCCGGCGGCTGGTTGGTGAGAAGCTGGCGCGCGGCTCGGTCTCGATCTTCATCAACCTCCAACGCCACGCGACGGACGCTGAACTGGTCGTCAATGAACGGGCTCTGGATCGCGTTCTGACCCTGATCGAGGGCCTCGGTAAGCGCATCGACGCCCGCAAGCCCTCGATTGAAGCCATCCTGGCCCTCAAGGGCGTTATGGAAGCCGAAGAGCCAGAACTGACCCCCGACGTCGAAGAACGTCTGCACGCGGCTGTCCTCGATTGCCTTGGCGTGGCGCTCAACGCGCTCGTCGATGCCCGGTGCGGCGAGGGCGAGCGCATCGGCGCCATAATCGCCCAGCGCATCGAGGAAATCGCCTTTCTGTCCGAAACGGCCCGGGCCCATCCGGCCCGCTCGCGCGAGGCCATTCTGTCCCGCCTGCGCGATCAGGTCGCGACCTTGCTCGACGCGGATAAGGGCCTGTCCGAAGAGCGCCTGCACCAGGAAGCCGCGCTTCTGGCCACCAAGGCCGATATCGCCGAGGAACTCGACAGGTTCATCGCCCACATCACCGCCGCCCGCGATCTCTTGAGCAAAGGCGGGCCGGTCGGCCGCAAGCTCGATTTCCTCAGCCAGGAATTCAATCGCGAGGCCAACACGCTGTGTTCGAAAAGCAATGATGTGAGCCTCACCGCCATCGGACTTGACCTCAAGGCGGCTATCGATCAGTTACGGGAGCAGGTCCAGAATCTCGAATAACTTTCGAGACTGGAGCAGACCGGGCAGGGCAAGGACTTGAATGCGATGATGGATTTTTCGCGCCGCGGCGTCATGCTGGTGATCGCTTCGCCGTCGGGGGCCGGTAAATCCTCGATCTCGCGGCAGTTGTTCGCGAACGATCCAAACATCCGTCTCTCGGTCTCGATCACCACGCGCACCCGCCGCACCGACGAGATCGACGGCACCCACTATCACTTCATCGACGTCCCAACCTTCGAGAAAATGCGCGACGGCGGCGAACTGCTCGAATGGGCCGAAGTTCACGGCAATTATTACGCAACCCCGCGCGAAAAGGTCGAGGAGCGCCTCTCAGCCGGCAAGGACATCCTGTTCGACATCGATTATCAGGGCACGCTGCAGCTCTATGAGAACTGCCGCGACGATATGGTCACCGTGTTCATTCTGCCGCCCTCGATCGCCGAGTTGCGCGCCCGTCTCGAACGCCGCGCCCAGGATAGCGAAGGCACCATCGAAAAGCGGCTGCGCAACGCGCGCAAGGAGATGGAGCACTATTCGGAATACGATTACGTGCTGGTCAACGAAGACCTCGAGCAATCGGTGCAGATGGTCCGCTCCATCCTCGCCAGCGCCCGCCTCCAGCGCGGCCGCCAGACAAAGCTCGAAGGCTTTGTCGATGAGCTGAAAGCCCAGATCGCCGCCCTGGGCTAGCTGGGGCGTCTCACCCCCGCAGCCGCGCCACTTCCCGCGCTAGCCCGATATAGGTGAAAACCGGCAGCGTCTCCGCCCGCTCGTCGCCCTTGAGCCCCACGACGCCGAACAGCGCTTCCAGCGGCACACCCAGACCTTTCAGGCTCTGCCGGATCATCTTGCGCCGCTGCCCGAATGCGTGCCGCGTCACCTCCTCGAGGGCCCGCACCGGAACGTCAGTCTCCACGGGCTTGGGCACCATGTGTACAACTGACGAGGTGACCTTTGGCGGTGGGATAAACGCATTCCTGTCCAGATTCATGGCGATACGCGCATCGGTCCGCCACCCCGACAGCACGCCGAGCCGCCCATACGCCTTGTCCTCGGGCGTCGCGACGATCCGCTCGGCAACCTCGCGCTGAAACATCAGCGTCAGGCTCTCGAACCATGCCGGCCACGGCTCCTGCGACAGCCAGCCGGTCAACAGCGGCGTCGCGATATTGTAGGGCAGGTTGGCGACAATCTTGGTCCGCCCATCGGCCAGCGTCCGGTAATCGATCTCCAGCGCATCGGCTGAAATCACCTCGAGCTTGCCCGGATAGGCTCCGGAAATCTGCGCAAGGGCAGGAAGGGTGCGCTCATCGCGCTCGATGGCGATAACCCGCTTGGCGCCCGCGGCCAGCAGCGCCCGCGTCAGCCCGCCAGGCCCCGGTCCCACCTCGATCACGGTAACATCGTTCAGATCGCCAGCGCTGCGCGCAATGCGCGCTGTAAGGTTCAAATCGAGCAGAAAGTTCTGCCCCAGTTCCTTTTTCGCACGCAATCCATGCTCCGCGATCACTTCACGAAGCGGGGGTAAGCTATCGATCTGACTCATGAAATCGCGTCCGCCAGCCGTATCGCGGCGAGCATGGAGTTGGAAGAGGCCTTGCCCGTTCCGGCCAGCGAAAACGCCGTGCCGTGGTCGGGCGATGTGCGCACGATCGGCAGCCCCAGCGTCACATTGACCCCGGCGTCGAACGCCACGGTCTTGATCGGGATCAGTGCCTGATCGTGATACATCGCCAGCACGCAGTCGTAATTGCGCCAGTGCGGCGGATAGAACAGCGTATCGGCCGAAAGCGGCCCGAACACATCGATTCCCTCCTGCCGCAGCGTCGCCAGCGCAGGAATGATCGTCTCGACCTCCTCGTCTCCGATCATCCCGTCTTCTCCCGCGTGCGGATTGAGCCCCGCCACCCCGATCTTGGGTTTGGCAATGCCAAACCGCGCCGAAAGATCGCGCGCGATCACCCGGATCGTATCGAGGGTCAATTGATGTGTGATCTGTCCCGGAACCTCGGCCAGCGGAATGTGGATGGTCAGCGGCACTGTACGGAGATCGTCATGGGCCAGCATCATGACGGGCAGGGGGATGATGTCATCCTCCGCACAAAGCGCCGCCAGAAACTCGGTGTGCCCCGGATATTCAAACCCCGCGCCATAAAGCGCCGCCTTGTGGATGGGCGCCGTAACGACGCCGCGGAACAGCCCCGATTGCACGGCTTCCACAGCCTGCGCAATGGCCCCGACCACGACAGGCGCCGTGTTGGGGTCAGGGTCGCCCGGCGTATCGCCGACGTCTCCGTCGATATCGATCACCGGCAGCGCGCTCTCGAACGTCTCGGCCGCGTCCTCGGGCGCCACGGCCCTGATATCGATATCGAGCCCCAGCCGTTCGGCCCGCGCCGTCAGAAAATCGGCATGCCCGTAAACGGCAAAGACCGGCAGTCCGAGGGACCGCCGGTCGGCGTAAAGTTGCAAGATCAGGTCGGGACCGATACCGGCCGGTTCGCCCATGGTGAGCGCAAGCGGGGTCACGGTCGCTGGCCTCCTAGCGGCGGATGATCGTAGCGCTGGAGCGCAAACGGCCCAGATAGGCTTCGGCTTCGGCCTGCAGCGCGTCGGTACCGGCTTCCTGGCGCAGTTCTTCGGTCAGGAACGTCAGATCCTCTGCTTCGGCCTTCTCGCAGATCGCCAGCATCGAAACGCCGTTCTCAACCACGCGCGGGCTGGAAATCTGCCCAACCGTCAGCCCGGCCAGCTCGTTGGCTATGGCTTCTGGAAGCTGTGTGGCGTGGCGCCGTCCAAGATCGCGCACCGCGGCGTCGGTGAACTGAATGGCCACTTCGACAGCCGTATCGCAGCCAGTGTACCGGCTGCGGAACTGATTGGCCTCTGCGGTGCGCCGCGAGGCCGAAATGCCTGAGCCCTGCGGAATGACGAACAGCACTTCCTTGAGGATATAATCAAAGCCAAGCGCCGGGGTCACCTGCTCGGCGGCCTGCAGTTCGAGATCGAGCTCGGAGAGCTGAACCCGCGAGCGCAGCACCTGCGACACCACCTGCTGCCAGGCGATTGCTGCTTCCAGCCGGTCGCGCAGGCTCTGGGGGTTCACCCCGTTCTGGGTCAGGATGCTGTTGAGGTTGGTCACGCTCGACCGCATGTTGGTCGCGATGTTGGCAAACGCGGAATCGACTTGGCCATCGGAGACCGAGATGCCAAGGCGCGTTGCTTCGGCCATCTTGATCATGTCGTCGATCAGGGAGTCGGTCGCCAGCTGGACCCGGGCCGAATTGCTCGATCCCTGTCCTTCAAGGCGCAACAGATTTGCGCGATCGTTGATCTGCTGATCGGTTATGGGCTGGCCGTTCACGGTTACCCGTGCGCCCTGCGCCTGCACCGCAGCCGCCATCAATGCCAGTCCCAGAGCCAGACAGATGCCAGCGGTTCTCAATGCGAGCCAGTGTCTCATATGTTCCGCTCCCTAAAAGCGTCTTTTAGCTAAAGCCGTCCTCTAGCACAAATGCGGCCAAATTCGGCAGTTGCGATTGGGATTTGTTTAAAGCGTTACGGGCCGGAATGGAAATGGCTTTTATGGCCGAGTTCAGAACCCGCCGCTGAGATCGACGACCTCGGAATTTTCCGGTCCGCTCAGGCTGAAGGTCACGCCAACCCGAAAGTCGTTTGCCGACCGGTGTGTCGGCCCGGTCCATCGCGTCTGGACGCCATAGGCCAGAAATTTGTCGTCATATGTCAGCCCTGCCGTCGCCTGCAGCCATTCATTGGCCGCAAGATCCCAGGCCACCCCCGCATTGGCCGTCCAGTAATCCGCCACCGGAATTTCGGCGCCCACGGCGACTTCGTGCCGGTCCTGCGGTTGGCTCAGTGCCGCCTCGCCCGCGATAAACACATAATCGCCGGTCACCGTGAAGCCATCGACCTCGCCCGAGGCCGAAAGCTGAACACGCGGGATGTCGCCCGTCGCCGGGTCCAGCTGCGCCTTGGCCCCGCCGGCCAGCCCGCCATAACCGCCTTGCAGCCCGGCGACCAGATAGGACGCGTCGGCATTCAGCCCCGAAGCGACGCCCGCCGTGCTGCCATCGGTGATGTTAAAGCCATTGGCTCCGGCCAGATGGAAGGATTGGCCCATGAGCCCGCTCAGCCACCCGCCATTGTCGAAGCTGGTCTGGAACTGGCTGCCCACATTGGCGCGCAATCCCGTTTCCTGCCGGTCGGCGCCCGAAAAACGGTTGAAGCTGAAAAGATTGGTGTCATCAAAAACGAACCCCTGGGAATCGTTGTTGACGATGCCGGGCACCGCCGCCCCGTCGCGATAGACCAGTTGCGCAATCGGCTCGATCACATGGGTGGCGCCCATCGTCCGCGCCAGCAGGGGATAGCGGATATCGAGGGCGGCAATCGGTGTTGCCGAAAAAAGGCTCTGGCCGGCCGGCGCGCTGGCCAGAGGGCTTGCCCCGTCATAGGACGCCGCATCGCCCCGAAGCCCGAGATAGGGAGAAACGAGCAATCCGCCGGGTACGACATACTGGTTGGTCCAGCTCGCCTGCATCATGGCGTGGACCGATTGCCCTTCATAGCCATGCACAAAGCCGTGGCTCGTATCGTCGAGCACGCGTGTCAGGCCCAAAAGCCGGGTGCTCAGTTCAACGCGTCCGGCCCCGTTCTCGAGATCGATTATGTGATCTGCAAAGGCGTTGGGGTGGGTCAGGGCCTGTTCGTCGACGACATTGTCAAACGCAGCCTGGTTCGCTCGGTTGTCCAGCGGCACGAATTGCTGCACCCGTATATCGGCATAGGTATCGGCATCGAGATATTGCGCATAGACCTCGTTGGTAGCCGTACCGCTGTCGATGTCGTAGTCGGGCAGATAGCCCGGATCGGTGAACGCGGTGTATGACCACCCCAGTGTCCACTCGTCGGTCGGCGTAAAGGTGCCGCTGGTCTGAACCGCCCCGCGCACATTGCGGTTGGCGAGGCCGCTGAACGCACCGGGATTGAACTGATAGACCCCGGACGCGCTGATGGAATAGCTCAGGTCGCCAACGGTCTGCCGCCAGTCGACGGCCACCCCCGGTCCCTGGCTGAAATAGGCCGTGGGGGTGACGGCGAGCGTGCCATTGGCCACCCGATAGCGGAAAAACGGCAGCGAAACCGCAACGCCGTACGTGTCGTCGTAGCTGATGACCGGGAACTCGACACCCTCGTTTTGCGGCAGCGTCAGCCAGGGCAGGGAGATCACGGAGAAGCCGAGCAATTGCAGCGAGGGCTGCTCGAAATAGATGACCTGTTCGGCCTCGTCGGTGACGATCCGCGCCGCCTTGACCGACCAGCCGATCCGGTTGCCGTTTGCATCGATACAGGTGCCGCACGGCGCATAGCTGCCATCGACGTAAACCCGTTCGACGCCTTCGTTGAAATCGGTTTCGGCCGCCGTAAAGCGGCTGCCATCTGGAAACGCGACAGTCAAAGCCCGCAAAAACCCTTCGCGGAACCCATCCTCGAGTTCGACGCGGTCGGCGACATATTCGACGCCCTCAAGATCGATCAGGGCGACATTGCCGACCAGTTCGACCCGGCCCGAGCGCTGGTAATAGATCGCCCGGTCGGCCGACGCGCGAAAGCCTTGGAAGCTGATGCCAACGCGGCCCTGCGCCACCACAGTATCGTCGCGTGAACTGAAAACCATGGTATCGGCTGAAACGGCCATGTCGCCGCCGCTGCCGGTGGGGATGCGGGAAAAGAAGTCTGCGGGAACGATCTGCTGGGCGCTTGCCACGGGTGCAAACGCAAGCGCTGCGGCCATCACGCTGGCCAGAAGTGCGCCACGCCGCACCAATGTTTCCCCCAGGGGTGGTTTGCTCATCAAACGCGCCCGTCTTCTCTACGCAGGATCACGGTCAGACCGATCACGATCGCCACAAGGGCAGGGCCCCATGCCGCCGCAATCGGGTTGAGGACGCCTGCCGAGCCGGCCCGGTCAGCCATCTCCGTGATTACAAACACCACCAGGCCCAGGACGATTCCATAGACGATGGTCCACCCATAATGCCCTGTTCTTCGATAACCCCCGGTAAAGGCAAACGCAATTAGCAAAGCACCCACAAGAACGAACGGAACGGCATTGAGTTTTTGAAAACGCGTCTCTGCTGCAGCCCGCGCAAACGGGTCGGCGATTCCATTGCGCAAGGCGTGCCGCAGGTCGAACCACGACATGTCCTCGGCGGTGCCCAGCTGCAGGCTGAGTTCCGACCCCGTGGCGGTGGTCGCTATGGTCATTTCGGCAAAGGCGCGCGGCGCCCGGTCGATGTCCAGAATCATTCCATCGCTGATCCGCCATTGGCCCGGCTCGAGCTCGGCCAGCCGCGCGTGGATGCGCGTGCCCGTTGTGCCCTGCGGCTGCAGCCGCAGTATGGAAACGTCGCGCAGCCGTGTCCCGCCCTGGGTCACCGAGCGCGCATAGAGCATGTAGTCCCCATCAGCCCCGGTCTGGTTGAACCAGGTCTCACGGTTCTGCACCCCATAGGCCCGCCCCCAGCCGATCTGGGCAGCGTCGAGCTGCTGATAGACGCGGATGGCAAAGCTGTCGACGACCGTCGTGACGATCACGCCTGAGACGATAATCATCAGGATCGGCCAGCGCATCGTCGACCAGATCGACCGCCCCGACGCGCTGATGATCACCATTTCGCGGTGCGAATGCAGATCGATCAGCCCCACGATGGCCCCGATCAGCACGGTCACCGGCAACCCCAGAAGGCTCCAGCGCAAGGCGCTGAGAAACGCCAGCCCTGTCGATGTCCACGGTCCGGCCAAAGCGGCCGTCTGGTTGAACCGTCCGGTGTCGAGAAATTCGACAAGCAGGATGATGCCGAAAAAGATGCCCACCACCAGCCCGATACGGGCGGCAAGGCGTATGCAGACGACGCGTCCAACCCTGTTCATCGCGCCAGCCTCCATCGCGGGAAGATGAAGGCCCGTCGGCTCCGCAACCACAACAAGCCCAGCGAGAACGCAAGGATCACCGTAGGCGCAATGAAGTGCCGGCCCCCGCCGCCCGAAAACGCGCTCACGGCCTGTTCGGCAAACGCCACAAGAAGGATCACCAGTTCCATCGGCATCCGCCGCCGCCCGCGCCCGCCGTCGGGATAGGCGCAAAACGCCGCCGCCAGCGCGCAGATGGCCAGCGCGCGCAGGGTATCGGCGAACCGCTCGTTGAGCATCTTGATCTCTTCGGGGCGCCCGGTGCCGTCCAGCACCCTGGCCAGCAGCCCGAAACTGTCGGTCTGTGCGGCGTCCGTGGTCCGTGACGCCGCATCGATCAGGCTCGCAAGGCTGATGTGGTATTGCGCGAACCGGATCTGGCTCAGCCCGCCCCGCTCGCCGCTTTCGTACTGGATGGCCCCGTTGTTGAGGATCAGCTGATAGCCCGTCTCGTCCTGAAACACCGATGCCGTTTCGGCAAAATAGGTCCGCCGGGTCTCGTTCGTCGTGTCGTCGAAGAAGAAATCGACAAGCGTTCCGTCCCGCCGCCGCGCCGAAATCGAGAACACGAGGCCCTCTTCGATTTCGGTGAACCGCCCCGGCACCAGCGCCCGGCCCACGACATCCGCGGCAATCTCGGCCGACCAGTCCGCCGAAATCCGCCGCGAGTGGGGCTCGATATAGTTGGTGACCAGCGTGACGATTGCCGCGCCGGTCACCGTAAACGCGATGATGGCACGCCACAGCGCGGCAGTGCGCTGCCCGGCATGGATGGTGTGCAGTTCGCGCGACGATTGCAGCGCCCGCAGCCCCCGCACCAGCCCGATGGCGAAACACACATAGAGAATCGAGCGCGCGAAGGTCGGCGTCGTCAGGCCGCTCTGGCCCATCAGGGTGAGGAAGTTCTGTCCCTTGGCCGAAACCAGATCGAACAGCCGCAACAGCTGCATCAGCCAGATCAGCGCGCCGCCCGCCGCAAAAATGGTAAGCGCCTGCGCAAAGAACTGGCTCTGCAAATATCGCGAAAGTCTGTCCATTGGATCCTGTGCCGGCGAGTCAGTTGTGCTTTTACCCTGTTCGTATGGCCGCAAAAAGCGCAGCGGGGCAACAGATGTGCCAAATGATGGCTGCGCATTGACGCACCGGCCCCCACGGACAATGCTCGCCCATTCCAGCCCGGCGAATCCTCGCCGCTTTATCCCGTCGCCAGCCAAGGTTGCCGCGCCCATGCCGCAAACGCTCTCGATCTCCCTCAGCGAAAGCCTGCCCGATTCCCCGGCGGCCCTGGTCCTCTACGCCAACGCCAATGGCGAAATGGGCCCCACTGCCACCGGGCTCTGGAAGCGCACCGGCCTCGATTTTTCGCGCATCGCCAAGGCAACCGGCTTTTCCGGCCGCCCCGGCCACATGATCGACATCGCCGCCCCAACTGGCCTCTCCTGCGACCGGCTTCTGGTCCTGGGCCGTGGCGCCGATGGGGAAGGGGACAACGACGCCGCGTGGTCGGACAGGGGCGGCTCGCTGTTTGCCAAGCTCGACGCTGCCGGAGTACCCAATGCCGCCGTGGTGCTCGACGAGCCGGGCCTGACCGCGCATCTGGTCGGCGCCCTCGGTGCAGGCGCCCGTTTGCGCTCATACCGCTTTGAAAAATATCTCACCCGCCGCAAGAACGGCTCTGCCCATCCCAAGGCGCTGACCTTCGTCGCGTCAGAGGCCAAGGGCATGCAGGCAGCGCTCAACGATGCACTGGCCGTCGCCGATGGCACCATTCTGGCGCGCGATCTGGTCAACGAACCCGCCAATCTGCTCGGCCCCGCCGATATGGCTGACGTCGCCAACACCCTGGCCGATCTCGGCGTCTCGGTCGAAGTGCTCGACGAGGACCAGATGAAAGCCCTCGGCATGGGCGCCATCCTCGCCGTCGGGCAGGGGTCCATCCGCCCGCCGCGCCTCGTCGTCATGCAATGGAATGGCGGCAAGAAGGGCCAGGCGCCAACCGCTTTCGTCGGCAAGGGCATCGTCTTCGACACCGGCGGCATTTCCATCAAACCCGCGGCTTCGATGGAAAACATGAAGGGCGATATGGGCGGCGCCGCCGCCGTGCTAGGCCTGATGCAGGCGCTGGCCACCCGCAAGGCGAAAATCAACGCCGTCGGCATCCTCGCCCTCGCCGAAAACATGCCCGACGCCAACGCCTACCGCCCCGGCGATGTCATCACCGCCATGTCGGGCGAAACCATAGAGATCATCTCAACCGACGCCGAAGGCCGCCTCGTTCTGGCCGACGCTCTCTGGTATTGTCAGGACCGGTTCAAGCCAAAAGCCATGTTCGACATCGCCACCCTCACCGGCGCCATCCGCATCGCGTTGGGCGAGGATTACGCCGGTGTTTTCACCAACACCGACGCCCTCGCCGCCAAGCTCCAGCAGGCTGGCCGCGCCTCGGGCGAAAAGGTCTGGCACCTCCCCATCGGCCCGGCTTATGACAAACTCATCGAAAGCCGCTTCGCCGACATCAAGAACCAGGGCGGCCGCCTCGGCGGCGCCTCGATCGCCGGCCAGTTCCTCTCCCATTTCGTCAACGACACCCCCTGGGCCCACATCGACATCGCCTCCACCGCTTTCGGCAAGGCATCGACCGAAACCAACACCTCATGGGCAACGGGGTTCGGCGTGGCGCTGTTTGATCGGTTAATCAGGGATGGGTATGAGAATGGGGTTTAGGCGGACGGCGCTACCTCGCGCTGGCACCATCCGCTCGGACCCTCATCCCGGACCGGGATCAGTTTAGGCTACAAGCGCTTCTCGTAGCGCCAGACCTCGAGATCAAAGGTGCCATCGGGGGTCGGCAACTGGTTGGTCATCTGGCCGGCGCGATGCCAGCCGTGTTTTTCATAGAATCGTGCAGCGCGTTCGTTGCCGATGGCGCAGGCCAACCACGCAGTGCTGCTGGCGGACGCAGCGATCCGTCGTTCTCCATCGGCAAGCAGCGCCGCTGCGGTGCCGGTGCCTCTGGCCGCCGGCGCGACATAGAGCTGGTAAAGCTCATCCTGCTTGATCATGCATAAGCCGGAAGGACTGTCCGGTGGCCCTGAAACGCGCGTGAGCGCGAGACTATCGATAAGGCGCTGGCGGAAACTCTCCGGCGTCCGGTATCGCGACAGTTCAGCGGGCAGAATGGCAGCGTGCGCGTCTTGCCAGCCGGAGAACCAAAGGCGGACCAGATGTTCGATGTCGGACTTCTCCGCATTCCGCACTTCGCCAGCGGGCGCAGAGTTAAAGCCATTCTGTGTTGGGTCTTCGGGGTGGGACATGAAAGGGCCTATCGGTATCCGGCATCGTCCGCGGTTTTGCCAGCTTCCTGTACTTCGACAAGATATCGCCAGGCGTCTGGCTGTGAGCCATCAAGATCGGTGAAGCCGTAGATTTGCGCCAGTCCGCCGCTCGACAAGGAGTGACCGTTCCAACGCATACGTTCGCTGTCTGCGGCCAGAGCGGCGACGGCCCGACCGACGAAGCGGGGCGATTCGGAGATCACAAAATGTGGCACCTTTGCCGTGGCCTCACGCCAATTGTCCTCACGAACCTCAAACGCCTCCAGCATCATCTCGGAGCGCAGCCACCCGGGCGTTAATGACACCGCCGTTGCGCCATGCTTTTCCAGATCTTTCGCATGAGCCCATGCCATGCGGTTCACCGCAATCTTGGCGAGATCGTAGAAGGGGGACAGGCGATAGTGGGTGGCGTTATAGTCCGACGTCCCATCGGTTACCTCGACGAGAAGGCCACCCGGTCGCTCGATCATCAGCGGCAGAGCGAAATGCGCCGTGATGAGGTGCGTATCGATTCCCAACCTGAGTAGTCGTAAACCGTTGTCCAGATCGTGGTCCCAGACCGGCTTGTTCCACTCGAACAGCTTCTCCCCGCCCCAGATGTCGTTGACGAGAATATCGAGTCGACCGTGCTCGGTCCGGATTCGCTCGATCAGCGCCTGAACCTGTTCGGGAACGAGATGATCAACCTGGACCGCGATGCCCGTGCCGCCCGCCGCATTCACCAGTTCGGCCGTTTCCTCGATCGTTTCGGACGCGCGGCCATATTCCGATTGCCGTTCGCGGGTCGTACGGCCGGTCACGTACACGGTGGCACCGGCTGCTCCGAGTTCAATTGCGATGCCGCGACCCGCACCGCGCGTCGCCCCGGCGACCAACGCAACCTTTCCTGAAAGTGTCATTGCCGACCTCCCTTTGCTAGGCTGGCATTCTTAGCAATCTGCATATATAAACAATCGTTCGGTTATTTATCGGAGTCAAGATGCCCCGTAAAAAAACGCAGTCCGACGAGCTTGTGCTGCAGCAGGCCCTGGATCTGATGTATGAGCAGGGGCCCGAGGCGCTTACTTTCGCCGCTCTTTCGAAACGGTGTGGCCTCTCCGGGGCAACTCTCGTTCAGCGCTTCGGCAACAAGGCTGTGCTCAAGCAAAAGTCCTTGCTTGTCGCCTGGGACCGGCTGGCTGGTGACACAGCGCGCCTGGCCGGCTCGGTTCCCAAGACACCCGAAGGGGCAGTCCAACTTCTCGTGGGACTCACCGGCCAATACGGTAATATCGACAGCTATGCAGAGGGTTTGTTGATCCTGCGGGAGGATTTGCGCGACCCGGCGTTGCGCGCGCGCGGTGCCGCCTGGCGAGACCAACTCTGCGCCGCCCTTGATGCCTGCTTCGCCCAGTCGGGCGTTCCTGCCGGCGTCGGGTTGCTCGCAGCAACACACTGGCAGGGCGCCTTGCTTTGGTGGGGGTTCGATCCAAAACAATCGGTGGAGCACTATGTCGAACAAAGTCTCCGCGACTTTGTTGCGTTCACGCTCGACACAGAGGTGGGCCCGCTTCGCGAAACGGTCGAAAGATAGGTCGGCCTACACACATCGTCCGATAGCACATCCCCTAGCGCCCTCATCATTCCAATGCGATAACACCGCAATGACCGATCTTCTCTTCTACCACCTCGAAACCCGCCCGCTCGAATCCGTCCTGCCGATGCTGCTTGAAAAGACCATCGAGCGCGGCTGGCGGGCTGTGGTTGAAGTCGGCAGCGCCGAACGTCTCGAAACCATCGATTCAGCCCTCTGGACCTATTCCGACGACAGTTTCCTGCCCCACGCCGTTGCGCGGGGGGAGGAGGGCGATGCGGCCCAACCGGTGCTGCTCACCGGCGGGGATGAAAACCCCAATGGCGCCGCCATCCGCTTTTTCGTCGACCGCGCCACCCCGCGCCAGCTCGAAGGCTATGAGCGGCTGGTCTATATCTTCAACGGCCACGATCCCGACGCCGTCACCGAGGCGCGAGAGGTGTGGCGCACCCTCAAACCGGTTTACGATCTCACTTATTGGCAACAGGACGGCGAGGGCCGCTGGAGCAAGAAAGCTTGACGGAGTGCTTCCAGGATAAGTGGGCACCACTTATCCGGTTCGGAAGCGCGACCAACAAAGTCCTGCTAGATCAGAAAAAGTTGCACTGATGGATTCCTCCTTCGAACCCAAGGTCAAGCACACCCCGCTTGAAGATGTTCTCGCCATTCTGCTCGGCACGCTGTTTGTCGGGCTCGGCGTCACCTTCTATTCCGAAGCCCAGATCACCACAGGCAGCACTGCCGGTCTGGCCCTGCTTGTGCAATACGCTACCGGCCTGCCGTTCGGCGCCGTGTTTTTCGTGGTGAACCTGCCGTTCTATATTCTGGCCTTCCTGCGCATGGGCTGGCAGTTCACGCTCAAAACCTTCGTCGCGGTGGGTTTGGTCTCGATTTATCCGGCGCTCATGCCGGGCTGGCTCAACATCTCGGGCATAGACCCCTTCTTTGCCGCCATCGCCGGCGGCGCAATGCTGGGCATGGGCATCCTCGCCCTGTTCCGCCACCGCTCCAGCCTCGGCGGCGTCAACATCCTGGCGCTCTATCTGCAGGACAATCACAAGATCCCTGCCGGATACGTCCAGTTCGGCATCGATTTCTTTATCCTCATTGCCGCGCTTTTCATCCTGCCGTTCGACAGGGTCCTGCTCTCGCTGGTTGGCGCTGCCTTCATGAGCTTGGTCATCATTATCAACCACAAGCCCGGCCGTTACATGGGCGTGAGTTGAGCGCGGCTTACGCAGCCCGCGCCTCCCGTTTAACTGCCTGTCAATCAGCGCATGCTCAATTCATCCCCAATGCCCCATAGGCATTGTCGATAATGCCATGCTTGTTACGGAGCGCACGATGGCGGCAGCCCAGATCAAGACACAGCCCCTTCCTGTTTCCGTGCAGCAGGGCGTGATCGCGTTTTTTGTCGTCGGCGTGATGATCCTGATGGCGTCGTTGTTTGGCATTCTGACCCGGCCCATGGGTTTTCTGGCCGCGTTCTGGCCAGCCAACGCCATTCTGCTGGGGCTGATGGTATGCATGCCCCGGCTTGCAAATCCGTGGGGCTGGCTCGGCGCGCTCGCCGGCTATCTCCTGGCCGATTTTTCCACCGGCGGCGAGATCACCGTGACGTTCTGGCTGACCTTTGCCAACATGGCCGGGGCTTTCACCGGATATCTGCTCTATAGGCCGATGTCGGGTGTCGACCGCCGTCTGGGGCGGCCACAATCGGTCCTCTACCTGCTCGCCATCTGCTCGGCTGCTGCTGCGGTGTCCGCATTGGCCGGCGCGGGCGCCGCCGGGATCGTGTTCGACAGGGGATTTCTCATCGGGTTCGAATTCTGGTTCGTGACCGAGCTGGTCAACAGCCTCGTCATCCTCCCCGTCATGCTCACCGCTCCCGATCCCACCCGCTTCAAGGGCACCGGGCACACCTCGTTCCGGGCTGTCATCGGCGCCAATTGGCTGCCGGCAGCCGCACTTGCCGCATCGCTGGTTGCAGGCGTTATCGTGGGCGGACCGGGCGCCATCGCCTTTCCGGTCCCCGCGCTGCTCTGGTGCGCGCTGTTTTATCCGATGTTCGTCACCGCCGTGATGACATCTGCATTTTCGGCCTGGCTGCTGATCGCCATTCCGCTCGGATTTATCGATATCGGCGTTTCGAGCAACCAGCTCGAATGGACCTCGTCGCTGCGCCTCGGTGTTGCCCTCATGGCGCTCGGGCCGTTGACGGTCGCGGCCATCAACTCGGCCCGCGCCGAACTCATGAACCGTCTTGCCTACGTTGCCGATCATTGCAGCCTGACAGGCGTTCTCTCCCGCCGTGCCTTTATCGATTTCGGCAGTAAGGTGGTGGCCGGCGCTGACTGCACGCGTCCCGTCGCGGTCCTGATGCTCGACATCGATCACTTCAAATCGGTCAACGACCGTTACGGCCATGCTGCCGGTGACAGGGTCTTGACGGCCTTTGCCGATGTCGTCGCGGAAGCGGTTCGCTCCCGCGATGTGATCGGCCGGCTGGGTGGGGAGGAATTTGCCATCGTGCTGTCCGGCGTCACCGAGGCCCATGCTAAGCAGGTGGCCGAACGGATCGTGGAAGCCGTCGAAGCCGGGCGCCTTCCAGAAGATGGACAATCGATCGGCGTGACTGTCAGCATCGGCGTGGCCCATTCGACGCGTCGGCCGGCCTCACGCTTTGAGGACCTTCTGGCCGTCGCCGACGAGGCGCTTTATCGCGCCAAGAAAGCGGGCCGCAATCGGGCGATCATGGCCTGAGGCTGCAAGCGGGAAAACGCCCTAGTCGAGCCGCCCCAGCTTTTCGAGCTTGAGCTTTCGCATCAGTTCGAAATGCTCACGCACCGGCATGACGTCGGATATGTAGAGCTCATAGAAAAAGTCGACCCATTCGTAGCACAGGATCACTTCGCGGGTTTCAAGGTCGTAGAACGCGTTGACCTCGCCGCAGTTTTCCGCGGTGATCTGCACCGGGTTGGGCAGCACGTAGTTCTTGGCCACCCAGTCGGCATATTGCTCGAGCACCTGCGCCTGCTCCAGGAGCGCCTGCGCCTCGGGATATTGCCCGCGCGTGTCGCGATACTGGACACTGACATTGGAGGCCGGCGCGCCCTCGCGCAGATGCGGTTCCAGCACCGACGACCAGCCGCGCTCGGCGATCCGGAAATCCTCGGCGCAACTTTTCTGCCGGTCGATGGGCAGGGAAATGCGCGTGGCATATTGCGTATGCCGCTCGTAATCGCTCCCCACCATCAGGCACACCATGGCATAGGAGCGCTGAATATCGAGGCTGTGCGCGCCATAGAACGCCGAATTGACGTAACCACGCGACGGCCGGAACGTTTCGGAATACAGCCAGCCCTCGATGGTGTCCTGCAGCCCGATCACGTCTTCTTCGGTTCCCGTATCGAGCATCAGGAGCGTCGCCATCATGTCCACGGCGTCCTCTTCACGTCCCAACACGGGCAGGTCCAGCTGATCGACCAGCAGGTGCCCGATCTCGTGCAGCATGGTGTGGCGCGTGTTGTTGAGCGCAAACTGAACCGCTGCATCGCGTTGTGCATTGGTCAATTGTTGCGCCGTGGCGGGCGAACTCACCGCCAGAACAGCCGCAAACATTGCGATCGCCAGCTTTGCCATAGCCATTGTGTTCCCGTGACTGGTCGCGACGCCTTTATCTAACCCGGGGGCTTGCCTCGATCCAGACAGCTTTTCGCGCTTTGGGTAAAGAAAACTTGCGCACCGCGCTCACGCCTCGGCCTGGGCGTCCTCGAGCTCGGTGCTTTTCTCCAGCCACTGATCTTCGAGCGCGGCAATCTCGCCCTCGAATTTCGATTTCTCGATCCCCAGCGCAATCGCCTTGTCCGCATCGCCCGCATAGAGCGCCGGATCGTCAAGCTGCCGGTCGATTTTCGCCAGATCCTTGCGCTTCCAGTCCAGCTTTTGCTCGAGCGCTTTGATCTCCTTGCGCAACGGCGCCAGCTCGGCCCGCTTCGCCGCCGCTTCCTGGCGTTCGCGCTTGCGGTCCGATGCCGAACCGGCCCCGCCATTGCCGCTCGCCCCGTTCGATGTCAGGCTGCGCTGATAGCCGTCCAGATCGTCCTCGAACTCGCGCACAGTGCCGTTCTCGGCGATCCACAGCGTATCGCAGGTCGCTTCGATCAGATGCCGGTCGTGCGAGATGATAAGCACCGCGCCCTTGTAGTCGTTGAGCGCATGCACCAGCGCATCGCGGCTGTCGATGTCGAGATGGTTGGTCGGCTCGTCGAGCACCAGCATGCCTGGTCCGCCAAACGTGATGATCCCCATCAAGAGCCGTGCCCGCTCGCCACCCGAAAGGTTTTTGGCCTTGGTGTCCATGCGGGTCGTCGAAAGCCCCATCTGGGCCACCCGCGCCCGGCGCTTGGCCTCGCTTTCGAGCGGCATCAGGTCGATCACATGCTCATATGGCGTCTGCTCGGGTTTCAGATGATCGAGCTGGTGCTGGGCGAAATAGGCCACATCGAGCGTTTTCGCCCGCAGCATCTGCCCGCCCATCGGTTTCAGCTCGCCCGAAAGCAGCTTGGCGAATGTCGATTTACCGTTGCCGTTCGGCCCGATCAGCGCAATCCGGTCATCGGGATCGATCCGGTTGGTGATCCGGTTCAAGATGACAGTCTCGCCATACCCCACCGACACATTGTCGAAGGTGATCATTGGCGTGGCGGGTGATTTCTTCGGCTGCTGGAAGCTGAACGGCGCCGCGAATTCATCGAACAGCGCCTCGGGCGGCCGCAGCCTTGCAATCGCCTTGACGCGGCTCTGGGCCTGCTTGGCCTTGGTCGCCTTGGCCTTGAACCGGTCGACGAACTTTTGCATGTGCTCGATCTGGGCCAGCGTCTTGTCCCGCGCCTTGTTCTGCAGTTCCATCTGCATGCGGCGCGTTTCCTCGAACGTATCGTAAGCGCCCTTGTAAAAGGTCAGCTTGCCGCGCTCGAGATGGATGATCGAATTGACAGCCTTGTTGAGCAGATCTCGGTCATGGGAGATCATGAAGACCGTATAGGGGTAGGTCGCCAGGTATTTCTCCAGCCACAGCGTACCTTCGAGATCGAGATAGTTGGTCGGTTCGTCCAGCAGCAACAGGTCGGGCTGCGAAAACAGCACCCCGGCCAGCGCCACGCGCATCCGCCAGCCCCCCGACAATTCGCGGCACGGCCCGTTCTGGCGCTCGAGCGAAAACCCCAGCCCTTTCAGGATCGCGCTGGCCCGCGCTTCAGCCGTATGCGCGTCGATATCGGCCAGCCGCATGTGGATTTCGGCAATCCGGTGCGGGTCGTGCGCGGTTTCGGCCTCCTCGAGCAGCGCCGCACGTTCCTTGTCGGCGCCCAGCACCATGTCGAGCACGCTCATCTCGCTGGCCGGCGCTTCCTGCGCAACGGCCCCGATCCGCGCCCGCTTGTTGAGCTCGATCGATCCCTGCTCAGGCGATAAAAACCCCTGGATCAACTGGAACAGCGTCGTCTTGCCCGACCCGTTCTTGCCCACGAACCCGGTTTTGGCTCCGGTCGGCAACGTAACCGACGCCCCCTCGAAAAGGGGACGCCCGGCAATCTTGTAATGAAGGTCTGTGATCGTAAGCATGATGGCGCGGTGAGTAACCTTGACTGTCCGCCCGCGCAAGTGGTGTGCGCGCAATGGAGGTGCGCACCCCGCGCTCCATCAAGCCGTCTTGCCTCTGCCATGGACTAACGCTAAAAGGCCCCACTTTCTTTGCATCCTCCAATAAGGACCAGACACAATGGCCATTCAGCGCACCTTTTCGATCATCAAGCCGGACGCCACCCAGCGCAACCTGACCGGCAAGATCATCTCCAAATTCGAAGATGCCGGCCTGCGCATCGTCGCTTCCAAGCGCATCCAGATGACCCGCGAACAGGCCGAAGGCTTCTACGCGGTCCACAAGGAACGCCCGTTCTTTGGCGAACTGGTCGACTCCATGACGTCCGGCCCCGTTGTCGTTCAGGTTCTCGAAGGCGAAGACGCCATCGCCAAGAACCGTGAAGTCATGGGCGCGACCAACCCCGAAAACGCCGATGCCGGCACCATCCGCAAGGAATTCGCCCTCTCGGTCGGCGAAAATTCGGTCCACGGCTCGGACGCACCGGAAACCGCTGCCGAAGAAATCAAGTTCTTCTTCACCGAAGAAGAAATCGTAGGATAACCACCAAGCCTGCTGCGAGGGCCGATCCGCCCACCGGCAGGCTCGGACCCAATATCATCAACGCCGCGTCCGCAGGGACGCGGCGTTTTTTTGCGAGTTGCATCAAGGGCCCGATAGCAAATAAGCTGCAAAATGGGTCCAGGGCATTTTTGAGCCTGGCGGCAAAGAGGCCAAACGATTGCCGCCGCGGCTCCGGCTAAAAAGCCGGAAGAGAAATGCCCGGACCGAAATTGCGGCTGCGTGCCACCTCTGGGTGAGTGCGTTCTGCCTTTTTTGGGAAGAACCATGGCGAGCATGCACAGTTATGCATTGCGGTTGGCGTCGGTTGTTCTTGTGTCCGCTCTTGCGTTTGGGGCGATTGCCGCTCTGGCGATCGTTCGATTGCAGAACGCGGACGCAGGAGGCATCGAGCCTCTGGTGACCGAGATCGCCGCCGCCGAGCCTGTGGCTGAGCCGGTTGTGGCCGAACCCGCTTTGGCTCAGCCTGAACCTGAACCTGAACCTGCGCCAGAGCCAGAGCCAGAGCCAGAGCCAGAGCCAGAGCTCATTGTGGCCGAGGTCGTCGCTGCGCCGGAAACGGTCGAACCGGCGCCCGAACCGCCACTGCCGGCCATTTCGGGGGAATTGTTCGAGCAATCCTTCGTCCGCGCTGCTCCTGAACCGGAGCCCGAACCCGAACCCGAACCCGAACCGCAGGTCGCAGCGTCCGGGCTGCCGACCTGGCTCGATCTGCCCGACATGACGCCAACGCTTGAGGGGTTGCAGACCGAGGTGCTTGAGGTGGCTTTGGCCGAGGCCCCTGCGGAAATTCCCGATGAGCCTCAGACGCCGACTGCCGCGCCCCGGGCTCCGGAGCCCGAAATCGCCGCCGCGCCGGAAGGAAATTGCGATACGGCAAGCCCCAGTTGGGCACTGTTCCTGTTCGATACGACACAGCTGGGCGATTGGGGCCGGGTGCCCAATGTGCGTGTCGTTCCCATGGGCTTCTGCGCTGAGACCCGGCAGGCCCTGGAGGGCCAGATGCGGGCCGATGGACGGCTGGGTGCAGTGCGTGGCGCCGCGGCCGGCGACCAACTGGTCTCGCTTGCCCTCCAGCGCGCAGGGCGTGGACCTCAAGACGTATTCGCGATGGCCACCGAGGGCGCCGTGCTCAACGTCTATGTTTATTGATCGAGGCGCTAGCGCGCCTCGATCGCCCTGATCTGGTCCCTGGCAATCCCGTACCGGTCGAGCAGCCGATCGACTTCGCTGCGCTCGATTCCGATATCGCGCAATTGCCAGTCTTCCATCTGGGCCAGCTGGACCATTCCCCGCCGCCGCGCGGCATGCGCCCGCCGGTCAGCCCACCAGCCCGAGATCACAAGCTTCAGATAGCGCCAGACCGTGGCGCGATACCGGAGCCGTTCAACAAATTCATCCCGTTCAAATAGATCGTTCCGTTCATAAAGCGTCATCTGTCATCTCCTTGTTCGATGACGCTCATCATGTGTTGGCGAGATGAATTGATCTAACGAATGTTTTTTGTTAAACCCATCGAAATTGCTGATGAAAGGAAAATGCAGTGTTTTCGCTCGATCCGGACTTCCTGCGCACCTTTCTGGCCATTTCCGAAACCGGCAGTTTCGGTGCTGCCGGGGAAAGGGTGAACAAGACCCAATCGACGGTTTCCGCGCAGATGAAGCGCCTCGAAGAGATCATCGGCGTGCCGCTGTTCGAAAGGGAAGGGCGCCGCAACGTCCTGACGCCCGACGGGCTGAAACTGCTTGAATACGCGGCCTCCATGGTGCGGCTCAACGATGAGGCGCTGCGCGCATTCCAGCCGCTGGCAATGAGCGGGCGCCTGCGGCTGGGCGCCATCGACGAATATGCGCAGGCCTTCCTTCCCGGCGCCCTGCGCACCTTTGGGGTGGTGCAGCCAGCCGTCCATGTCGAAGTGGTAACAAGCACGAGCTTCTATCTGCGTGACCTTCTTGCCCAAGGCGAGCTGGATGCGGCCATCATATCGTGCCGGACAGGCGATACCGACACCGAAGTCCTGCGTTCGGACAGGTTGCACTGGATTGGCGCCGAGAGTCTCGCGCCCCATTTCAATGACCCTTTGCCGTTTTGTGCGTGGTCGCAGGGCTGCTCATGGCGCGAAATGGCGTCGGCGGCTCTCGCTCGGGATGGCCGCAAATGGCGTCTCGCCGTGGCCAGCTCGAACGCGGCGCTGATATCGCTGACGGTAAAAGAGGGGCTCGGCGTCACCGTGGCTCCATCATGGTTCGTGGGCCCCGGTCTCCGCATACTCGAGGAAATGGACGCCCGCTATCCATTGGGTGTGGCCGAAATCGGCATCAAACGCGCCGCGTCAGGTGCAAACCCGCTGCTGGACGCGTTTCTAACTCACGTGAAATCGGAGCTGAACTCACCCGCTCTTGCTGCTTGACGGCGTTTCGGTCCTGGCCTGTTCTATCGACTGCGCCAGTTCATCGATCTCGTCGGCAAATTTTTCCTCGGCCACTTCGCTGCTGTTTATCCAGCTTGAATAGCGCTCGAGCAGTGGCACGAAGGCGGCAACGTCATCAGCGGACCAGCTGCTGAAAAATTCGCTCAGCAACAGCCATTTATATCCCCGGACGGCATCGATCACCGCTTCGCCGGCCGGCGTCAGCTCGAGTATCGTGCGCCGGGCGTCCCGTTGGGACACGGCGCGGCGGGCATAGCCGGAATTGACCATTTCGGCCACCAGCCGGCTGGCCCGCGACGGGTCTATGTACAGCCGGTCCGCGACGGTCGAAACCATTGTCTCGTCATCGGCGTTGAGGTCTGAAGGGAGGGAAGGGTTGGCAATAGCGAACAGCACATCGATCTGCGCCATGTCCATATCGAGACCCAGCGCGCGCGTGGCCCGGTGGCCAAGTTCGCGCTTGTGCATCTGACGGCGCCAGTTCTGAACCACATTGTCTATGCGGATCAGAGCGTCGGCCAATTCGGCATCCTTGCCGTGTCTGGTCAGCAAGCCTCGCAATGTGTCCTGTCGTGTCGGCATGGGAGATCACCCTTAAATGCATGCCAAAAGCAAGTGCATGCTATTGACATGTAATTGCTTCGAGCAGATATATCAAGCGCCTTAGAGCGTTTCCAGGATAAATGGAACCCATTAATCCGGTTCGGAAGCGCGACAAAACAAGAGCGTTTCCGGGGTAAATGGAATCCACTAATCCGGCTCGGAAACGCGACAAAACAAAAAATTTGGATCGTTGCGCCGTTTCGGTGAAGCGGTGAAATGATCCAGAGCGCTCACCGCATCGACGGCAACCCTCGATCCGGTTTGCAAGCGCAACTGAACAACAATTTTAGAGCAGTTGAAGCGACACGAAGCTCAAATGCTCGGACGATCCGGAGTTAGAAATGTCGCAATCCGCACCAGCTGCGCCCCAGATATCCGATCCCAATATCAAACTGGTGATTGGCGCGGTGGTGGCGACCCTGCTGCTGGCCTCGCTGGGCCAGACCATTATCACGACAGCGCTTCCCATCATCGTCGCCGATCTCGGCGGCATCGAACACATTTCCTGGGCCATCACCGGCTATCTGCTCGCCGCCACGGTCGCCGCGCCGGTGTTCGGCAAGCTGGGCGATATGTATGGCCGCAAGCTCATGCTGCAATCCGGCATCGGCATCTTCCTTGCCGGCTCGGTCCTGGCCGCGATGTCGGTCGATCTCAACATGCTGGTTTTCTGCCGCTTTATTCAGGGGATCGGCGGGGGCGGGTTGATCGTCACCGCCATGGCCGCCATCGGCGACGTGTTGCCGCCGCGAGAGCGCGGCAAGGCGCAGGGCTTTCTCGGCGCCGCCTTTGGCCTGTCCACAGTCGTCGGCCCGCTGCTTGGCGGCGTAATCGTCGAGGCGCTGAGCTGGCGCTGGCTGTTCTTCGTCAATATCCCCGTCGGCATCATCGCCTTCGCGGTTATCGCCATTGCCTTTGAAAGCCGCGTCAAGAGCCACAAGCGCAAGATCGATTATGCCGGTGCCGCGCTGCTCACCACGGCACTCTCGGCGCTGGTCATCTACACCAGCATCGGCGGCACCATCCTGCCTTGGCTTGCCCCCGAAGCGCTCATCCTGCCGGCCATTGGCGTGGTCGCTCTCGTCGCCTTCCTGTTTGTCGAGTTACGCGCCGCAGAGCCGATTCTGCCGCTCTATCTGTTCCGCAACAACGCGTTCCTCGTATCGAACGCCGTGGGTTTCATCGTCGGCACCGCAATGTTTGGTACCATCACCTACATGCCGTCCTACCTGCTCATCGTGAAGGGCTTTGCCCCGACCCAGGCAGGGCTCGCCTTGTTGCCCATGATGATCGGTCTCATTGGCTCATCGACCCTCTCGGGCATCTTCATCGCCCGCACCGGGCGCTACAAGATGCTGCCCATAATCTCGACGGCCATCCTCGCGGTCGGAGCCCTGCTGCTCGGCACGCTCGGCGTCGATACACCGTTCCCTCTCGTCATGTTCTACATGCTGCTGGTCGGCCTCGGCATCGGTCCGGTCATGAGCGTCGGCGTCACCGCCATCCAGAACGCAGTGCCCCACACTGTGCTCGGCGTCGCGACCGCCAGCGCCCAGATGTTCCGCCAGATCGGCGGTTCGCTCGGCGTCGCAGTATTGGGCGCCATCTTCGCCAACCGGCTGGCCTTTGAAACCGCCGCCATCGGTCACCCCGAAGGCACCGCCGCGTTCAATGCCACGGCGCTCGCCGCAATGCCCGCCGCCGAACAGTTGAGCGTGCTGCAGGCGTATACCTCGGCTCTGCACCCCATCTACTGGGTCGCCGCTGCCGCTGCCGCAGTGGCCAGCATCATCGGCTGGTTCCTCATCGAAATCCCCCTCTCGGACCGCAAACCGAGCCCGGAGCAGGATATCGAAGCCGAACCGCAAGCCGCCGAATAAGACTCCGCATCAGGCACTTACAACAAATCCCCGATTCAATCTCATAGCGCATTGAATCGGGGCCCGAGCTTTCGCACCAACCTCTACCACCCCACCCGTCATCCCGGACCTGATCCGGGATCCAGTACCCCCAGCGCCGAACATCGACACCCAAGCTTGCCCCGCCAAACGCCCTAAAAACTCGCCCTGAGCGTCAGCCCGATATCGTGGCTGTCATATGTGTAAAACACATTGTCCGACCAGCTGTTGGTGTACTCATAATAGATCGAGGGCATCAGCGGCCCGATCGTGATGTCGCGATGGCTCGCCTCGATCCGCCCCGTCGCAAATCGGTCAACCTGGTCTTCGAGCTGGAACGGGGCAGGGCGCCAGTGCCAGCGCTGCCCGATGGTCCCTTCGACCCCAAGCAGCAATCCGTTGTCGAACAGCGTATCCACCCGCGCCCGCAACGTCGCCACCAGCGTGCGCAGGGTCTCGTCATTGGTGTGGTTGTAAACCGCCCGGGCTGTCGTCGTGAGGTTGGTATTGGGCGCCAGCGATGTCGAATAAGACGCCGCCCCGTCGGCCAGCATCCCCGACCGCCCCGGATCCAGATGCCGCTCCACCGCGGCCAGCTTCAGATCGAACGCCAGCCGCTGGGAAGCATCGAGCGGCACCGACAGGCTCGAGCGCACGCCCACCTCCGTCCGCTCCAGCGTGTCCTCTTCCAGCCCCAGCGTCACATAGGGCGCAACCACGGCCCACGCCGCCTCGCCCACGGAAAACGTCACCGGCAGTTCAGCCGTAAAGCTTGGCTCGAACACCTTGTCGGCCGTCGAATACCGTATGTCGGTGCGCAGCACGCCCGAAAGGCTCGCCGCCTCGCTCCGCGCCAATTCTACCGCCACCGATCCGCCAAGGCTGAACAGAACGCCGCGCTGCCCGCGCGCCTCCTCGGGGATCTGCCCCGGTCCCCACACCCCGCCATCGATGGTGTCTTCCCCGGTCTGCCGGTTCACATTGGTCGAGGGCGCCACAGTGAAATAGCCGCCAAATACCGGCTCGCCGCGCGATTGCTCGTTCTGGAGCATCTGGGAAACCACATCGCGCTCGGGCCCATCGGGCAATATCGCCTGCAGCGATGCCAGCCGCGCTGCTGCCAACTCCGATTGCCCGAGCTCCGAATAACACCGCTGCGCCACGAGATAGGGCGGCACGAAAAACGGCACAGCCCCGATCACCAGATCGGCAAGCACCACCGCATCGCCGCACTGCCCCGCCTGCGCGTGCCGCACCGAAGCTGCATAGGCTGCCATGATGTCGCCTTGCCCGGCCTCCGCATCGAGTTGGATCGCGATCTGTTCGGCCCGCACCCAGTCGCCGGCGCCGATGGCCTCATCGAGCGAGGCCAGCGAAACACTCTGCGCCAACGCGCCCGTCGCCGTACCGAAAAAGACGGCTCCGGCCAGAAAGCCCGCCGCAAGGATTTTGGAAAAAGCCATCAGAGACCCATACGCATTACAAGGGGTTGAGGCGGCGCCGCACGCCGCCTCCTAAGATTACTGCGTGCCGATCAGATAGCCGGCCGTCGCGCCATTGCCATCGGTCGTATTGCCACGCACCAGCCCGGCCATTTCATCGGCCCGCGGCCCATAGAACTGGCCATCGATCGTGTTGTTGGAATTGAGCCGGACATTGTTGGGGCCCTGGTCGACGGCATCGCGCGTATCGAGCGTGCTGGTGAACCCGGTGCCGATGATCCGCCCATTGCCGCCGCCTACGAGCCCGGACTGGTCGTAAAGCTCGAACCCGACAGTGCGCGAATCGAAGTTCGCTCCCGCCTGGAACGTCCCGGCCGCCTGCTGGCCGGATGAGCTTGAAATGCCCCACACGCCATCGTAATTGGCCGCCTGCATGGGCAGGTTCTGCATCTGGCTGCCGGTCGTTTCCCGCCCGTCGACAATCGCATAAACGGCGTTCGATCCCGCCGGGCTGGTCAGCGCCGTCGCCGCATGGCTGCCTCCGACATAGGCCGCCGTATTACCACCGCTGGAATAGGTGTACCCCGTCAGCCCACCCGGCAGGCCGGGCGTCGCCGCGCCATTGCCGACAGTATAGTTCCGGCCATCCACAGCGACGGTGATCGTGCTCGGATTGGCCGAAAACGCACCATTGCCGACCGCCGTCCCGCCGGCGTTCAGCCCGACGGCCGAATAGCTGAGCGGCGAGGGCGGAAGCCCCGAACCCGAGCTGGTGCAACCCGAAACCGCAAGTGCTGCGGCCATGGCGGGAAGAGCGAAGATTTTTGGTGTCACGGGGGGTTACCCTCCTTATTGGGTCTATAGACAAGTGAGCCCCCGCTCTCCGGGCGATGGTGACGCCCGAATGTGATCATTCCGGGACAAGTGCCGTTGCAAAACAAGGTGTTGCAACTTGGCCGCAAGCGGCTGACACCAGCCCCGATCCGCCCTACTATGGCCATCTCCACAATGAACCTGATCTGAATGACCAAGCCACTCGTCCTCCGCACCGCCCGCACCGTCTGCCCCCACGATTGCCCGTCGACCTGCGCCCTCGATGTCGAAGTGCTGGACACCGGCACCATCGGCCGCGTGCGTGGCGCCAAGGACGACCCCTACACGGCCGGCATCATCTGCGAGAAGCTCGCCCGCTACGCCGAGCGCGCCAACCACCCCGACAGGGTGCTCCATCCCCTCCGCCGCACCGGCCCCAAAGGCTCGGGTCAGTTCGAGCGCATATCCTGGGATGAAGCCCTCGATGAAATCGGCACTCGCTTCCTCGACATCGAAGCCGAGCACGGCCCGCAATCGATCTGGCCCTACTACTACGCCGGCACCATGGGCCACGTGCACCGCGACGGCATAAACCGCCTGCGCAACGCCAAGGGCTATTCCGAGCAATACGACACAATCTGCATCATGATCTCGTGGACCGGCTACATCGCCGGCACCGGCCTTCTGACCGGCCCCAATCCCGAACAGATGGCCGAGAGCGACTGCGTAATCATCTGGGGCACCAATCCGGTCAACACCCAGATCAACGTCATGACCCACGCCATCCGCGCCCGAAAGGAACGCGGCGCCAAACTCGTCGTCATCGATATCTACCGCACTGCCACCATGGAGCAGGCCGATATGGCGCTCCTCATCCGCCCCGGCACCGATGGCGCTTTGGCGCTGGCCGTCATGCACGTCCTCTTGCGCGACAATCTCGCCGATCGCGAATTTCTCAGGTCCCACACGGACTTCGATTCATCCCTTGAATCACATCTTGCGGCAAAAACCCCGCAATGGGCCGCCGAGATCACCGGCCTTGCCCCCGCTGAAATCGAAGCCTTCGCCCATCTGGTTGGCGAAAACCCGCGCGCCTATTTCCGCCTCGGCTATGGCTTTTCCCGCCAGCGCAACGGCGCGCTCAACATGCACGCCGCGCTCTCGATCCCCACAATGCTCGGCGCGTGGAAATATCGTGGCGGCGGCGCCTTCCATTCAAATTCGGGCACCTGGGGGCTCGATAAATCCCAGATCACCGGCGCCGCGCTCAAAAAATCCCGTATGCGCGAGCTCGACATGTGCCGCATCGGCCCCATCCTCACCGGCAATGCCGAGGCGCTGAAGGGCGGTGCTCCGGTCAAGGCGCTACTGATCCAGAACACCAACCCCATGGTCGTCACCCCCGACCATGCGCTGACCCGCCAGGGCTTCGAGCGCGAGGATCTCTTCACCGTCGTCCACGAGCAGTTCATGACCGAAACGGCCCAGATGGCCGACATCGTTCTGCCCGCCACGATGTTTGTCGAACACAACGATTATTACACTCGCGGCGGCCACACCCGCGTCCTCTACGGCCCGAAAATCGTCGATGCCCCCGGCGAGGCGATGCCCAACCATTTCGTCATCAACGAGATCGCCAAACGGGTAGGGGCGCCCGATGCCGTCACCGAAAAAACCGACCGTGAAATGGTCGCCGAAACCTTCTCGCGCTCCGGCTATGGCGATCTCGACGAAATCGAAGCCGCCTCCGGCTTTGTCGACCGCGCCTTGCCCGATGACAAATCACGCTACACCGATGGCTTTGCCTGGCCCGACGGCAAGTTCCGCTTCAAGCCCGATTGGGAAGCCACTCGCATCAAGCGCGGCGTCGAATGGGTCTGCGACCCGTCCGAAATGCCCGCCATGGTCGATTTCATGAACTGGAACGAGCCGACCACCGAAAAGGTCCCGTTCCGCCTGGCCACCTCGCCGGCCCGCACGTTCCTCAACTCCACCTTCGGGGAAACGCCCGGCAGCCAGAAGCGCGAAGGAACCCCGTCCTTGCTCATGCACCCCGAAGATGCCGCCCGGCTGGCGCTGCAAGACGGTGCCCCCGTCACCATCGGCAATCACCGCGGCAGCGTGGAGCTGACCCTGCGCCTGTTCAACGGTTTGCGCCCCGGCGTTGTCGTGGCCGAGGGTCTGCACCCCCACAAGGCGCATCGAAAGGGCAGGGGCATCAATACCCTGATCGGGTCCGACCCGGTCAAACCCTTCGGCGGTGCTGCCTTCCACGATGCCGCAGTCTGGGTCCGGGCGTCCGCCGCATGACGTCCATCGCCCCCGCATCCCGCCCGCGCATCGCCGCCATCGACGTCGCGCGCGGCGTCGCCATCGTCGCGATGATTATCTATCATTTCTCATGGGATCTGGCCTTCCTGGGCTTTGTCGATTTCGACCCCACCCAGTCTCTCCCCTGGGTGATCTTCCAGAAATCCATCGTCGGCACCTTCATCTTCTTGACCGGCGTGTCCCTCGTCCTCGGCCATGGCGAAACCATCCGCTGGCGCCCCTTCTGGCGCCGCTTTGCGATGATCCTTGGCGCCGCGCTCCTCATCTCTGCGGGCACCTACGCGTTCAATCCCGGCACCTTTGTTTATTTCGGCGTCCTGCACGCCATAGCCCTCTTTTCCCTTTTGGGGCTGGCCTTCCTCACAGCGCCGCTCGTCCTCATCATCGGGCTGGCCATCATCCTCATCGGCCTGCAACTGTTCGTCCAAAACCCGCTGTTTGGCGAAAAACTCTGGTCATGGATCGGCCTTTGGGATGCGCCGCCCCCCACTGAAGATCTGGTCCCCATTTTCCCCTGGTTCGGCGTCGCCCTCCTCGGCATCGCCGCCACGCGCTGGGCGCTCGCCACCAGAGTGCGACCGGAAAAAGCCGCAGACCTTCCCGGTGCGACCGCGCGACCAGACAATGACTCCGAACCCTCCGAGGGCTCCAGCTTCGTCACCCGCCTTGCCCGGTTCAAAGGCACCTCATCGCCCTCCCGCGTTCTGGCAAAACTGGGCCGCTGGAGCCTCGTCATCTACGTCCTGCACCAGCCCATTCTCATCGGCATCCTGATGGGCATCGCGTCATTGACCGGCATCAGCGAAACCCGCCGCGCCGAAAACTTCCTCTCAAGCTGCCAATCCAGCTGCATCCAATCCGCCCCCGACGCCGCCTACTGCACCGCCTACTGCGCCTGCACCCTGAACAGCATCGAAACCGACAACCTCTGGCCCATGCTCAACGCCCCCCAGCGCACCCCCGAACAGGACATCGCGCTGAGCGACCTCACCAACCAATGCGCCGCCGAAGTGCTGGATGAAATGCTGCTGGCGCCGCCGGAAAAGTAGGGCAAGGGGCGAGCCCGATCGCCCCAAACTCTCCCCCAAACAAAGAAAGGGGAGCCCAACGTCCCCAATCCCCTTCGTCATCAACGCTGTTTTGCGATGTGTATTGGCGCACAGTGCAAGGATCGCAGGCTCTGCCGGCTACTGGATCCCGGATCAAGTCCGGGATGACCGCGGAGGTTAGGCGTGGTCAGGACGACCACCATTACCTTCATCGCCAACACCGCCACACCCACCGCCGTCATCCTCGGGCTTGACCCGGGGATCCGCTGCGCGGCCACGTACACCGAAGATGTAGGGCCAACCAGCACCTCAAATCCTCTCGCCCACTGTCCCTGGAAATGAACACCACAGCCGCCCCACCCCCACCCGTCATCCCGGGCTCGACCCGGGACCCATCAGCGGCAAAGCCACGCCATGTACTGCGGACGTGAGCAGCATTGGTATTGGAGCAAACCAGTCTATATAGGCGGGTTATTAACAGGTTAGGCCGCACTCGAAGTTGACGCTCATAAATAAGCCGCTTATAAAACAAAAATCGTTAAAGGGGCTAAGTGACCATGGCACTTCCTATCAGGACCACTCTTGCAGATATTGATGCACTTTGTGCTTATCTCGTAACGAAGCCTACCGGCGCTACCTTACCCGAGGCTAAAGCGGTCCTTGATAGCAAGGTGCTTGATGGCCGGAAAATCAGTGCCATGAAGGCATGGGACTTGCTCGATGATGCGAGCGGGAAGATGGTGGTCACCGAGCGGGGGAGGCTCGTTGGCAAGGATAAGGGAGCGCGCCGTGCGGAAGCACTACGCGAGGTGGTGGCGTCCATTCCACCGTATCGGGCAGTTGTTGAACGCGCTGTCCATCGGGGTGAGCTTACTCTGTCAGCTGTCGATGTTGCGGCACATTGGCATCAGCACTTCAAAGCCGACGCATCCTCCAACGACAAGATATTGAACGATCAGGCGGTGTGCTTCTTCCAAATTGCCGAAGGCGCTGACTTAGGCAAGCTTGTTATCGGTCGAAAGGGGCAGCCCACTCGCTTTGAGTTTGACGCCACAAATTCGCGCGCACTAGCGGAAGGCGGGGTGCCGAGCGTGCGTCACGATGAGTCGTTTGAGCAAGAGATTGGAAGCGGGGAAGAGAATGCCACTGAGAACGATGAACTCGCTGGCCAACCACTTGATACAATCCGCAAACCCGAGACCGGGCCAGAACGCGGCAACCGGGTATTCATTACCCATGGTAAGAACAAGAAAATTCTTGAGCAGGTGAAGGAACTTGTAGCATTTGGCAAGTTTGAGCCTGTGGTGGCTCAGGAGCGCGAGACGGCGGCTAAGCCTGTTCCCGATAAGGTAATGGACGAAATGAGAGCGTGTCAGGCTGCCGTTATTCACGTGGGGTCTGAGGGATTCCTGCTTGACAGCAGCGGCAGCCAAGTTCCCCAGATCAACGGGAATGTACTGATAGAAATTGGCGCGGCAATGGCACTCTACGGCCGAAATTTTATCTTGCTGGTTGAGGAGGGGGTCGAGCTTCCTTCCAACCTGCAAGGACTTTACGAGTGCCGTTACTCGGGTGATGAGTTAAATATGCCTGCAACGATGAAACTGCTAAAAGCGTTCAACGAGTTTAAGTGATCGTCGGTGCAATTTTCGAGCAATCGAAAGTCGTTGACGTTGAATGCGACATTCCGATGGCCCACTGCGGGGGGGCGATTAGCATGTGTCTAGTTCGCCATCACCCCTACCCATAAACCCCCCAGAAAAAATACCCCGTCAGCCCCACCCCATACACAATCACAAACCCCCGGATCACCTTGGCCGGCACCAGATGGGAAAAATACGCGGCCGCGAACCCGCCGACCATCGCCCCCGCCAGCGCCACGCTGCCCTCGACCCAGGCGATTGAGCCGGTCGCGGCGAACCGCATAACGGCCACCACCGAGATCACCGACGAGATCAGCAGCTTCAGCCCGTTCATTGCATGAACGTCCTCGAACCCGGCCAGCGCCAGCCACGCCAGAAGCACGATCCCCAGCCCCGCATTAAAGAACCCGCCATAAAAGCTGATGGCCAGCAGCAGCGCCGACAGCCCGGCCGCGCCGGCCCGCGCCGCGCGTTGCGAGCCCACCGAGCGCGCCGCAAAGAACCGGTTGATCCGCTGCCCGAAGATATAGATCGCCACGGCGAACGCCATCAGCCAGGGGATGATCCCGGCGAACATTTCGTCCGAAATCCGCATCAGCGCCTCGGCGCCCAGATATCCCCCCACCAGCCCCAGCGCGCAATATAGGGCCAGCCGCCCCTTGTGCGGCGCGATATGCTTCCAGTAGCCGATGGCTCCGGTCACATAACCGGGCAGGCACGCATAAGTGTTCGACGCATTGGCGAGCACCGGAGGCACCCCGGCAAACAGAAGCGCCGGAAAAATCACAAAAGAGCCGCCACCGGCGAGCGAATTTATCATCCCGCCGAGCAAGCCGGCGGCGAACAGCAATACAAACGTCAATTTCAGGAATCCCACATACCCACAATATTTTGCAATCTGTGGCTCCCGAACGCACAAGTCCATAGTTTTTGCCGCCATTGTTGCCCATATTGACAAAGCGTCGCAGCGTACTTATCTCAGCGCTTGGTTGAAGCGCCTGCCGTCCGCAAGGGCACATGCCTTACGGTGAAGTCTTCCGCGCCAACCCGGGTTTTTCCGGGCCGCGCGAACCATCAAACATCGTCCCAACCCATTGGCGGTGCTTGGCAATGCGGGCTCCCAAGACGAAAATTCCGCCGTGGAGACTATGACGATGCGTAAACCTGCATCCCATCTGACCACGACCGACCTCAAGACCGAGGCGCGCCAGTATCGTGCCGCCCAGCTCGACGCCGGTCGATCCATAACCCAATCGCAAGCCCTTGAAATGGTTGCGAGATTTCACGGTTTCCGGGACTGGAACACAGCCTCAGGCGTGCTTCCCGTCACTCGCGGCCCGGCCTATGCCGTCAGCCAGCAGGTCGCCGGAACCTATCTCAAGCAGCCCTTCACCGGCACCATCATCGGCGTCCAGGCGCTGGGGGCAGGGGAGATGTTCCGCCTGACCATCCAGTTCGATGAGCCGGTCGATGTCGTTGCTTTTGATAGCTTTTCCGCCTTCCGCCAGAGGGTCGATGCCACCGTCAATCGTGACGGTGTCTCACTCTCGCGGACCAGCGACGGCCAGCCGCACATGGTTCTCGCAGGAGCCTGAAACAGACCGGGGCGCCCCTCAGCGCCCCGGTTTTTCTGTGCCGGGCCTTGCGTTCATCGGCGAACTACGATGAAGTGCCGTTCACCCCACCCAAAGTCAAATAAACGGATTTCCCATGCCCGAGCAGACAGCGCCCATCGAGCTTTACTATTTCCCCACCCCCAACGGGCATAAGGTCTCGATAATGCTCGAGGAATTGGGCATTCCCTACACCGTTCACGCCATCCACATCGGCAAGGGCGATCAGTTCAAGCCCGAGTTTCTGGCCATTTCGCCAAACAACAAGATCCCGGCTATTGTCGATCCCGAAGGCCCCGGCGGCGCGCCCATTTCAGTGTTCGAATCCGCCGCGATCCTCAAATATCTTGCCGAAAAGTTCGACAGATTTTATCCCCGTGACCCGCGCACCAGGGTAGAAGTGGACGAATGGTTGTTTTGGCAGATGGGCGGTTTCGGCCCGATGCTCGGTCAGAACCACCATTTCAAGCAATATGCGCCTGAAAAAATTCAATATGCGATCGATCGCTATGTAAACGAGACGCACCGTCTCTATGGCGTGCTCAACAAGCAGCTTGAAGGTCAGGATTACATCGCCGGCGAGTACTCCATCGCCGACATCGCCTCGCTGAGCTGGTCTTTGGGCTGGGAAAAGCAGGGCATGGACCTCAAGGAATTCCCCAACGTCGCAGCCTGGCAGGACCGCCTCAAGGCCCGCCCTGCGGTGGAGCGTGGCCTCGCCGTCAAACTGCCCGAGGATCAGCAGATGAACCTCGCCGACGACAAGGAAGCGCAGAAAGTGCTTTTTAATCAACGCGCTAAGTAACCGAAAAAGGCGGCACCCGCGGGTGCCGCCTTTGCTTTAAATGGCATGGAGAACGGCTTACCAGCCGTTCCGGTCGAACCAGGTATCGACCTCTTGCTTGGCTTCGTCTTTCGACTTGCCATAGCGCTCCTGGATCTTTCCTTCGAGCTGCTCACGCTTTCCCGAGATCACGTCGAGATCGTCATCGGTCAGCTTGCCCCACTGTTCCTTGACCTTGCCGGTAAACTGTTTCCAGTTGCCTTCCATCTGATCGCGATTCATTTTGTTTTCTCCTTTTTCTCGCTGCCCTCAAAACGGCTTGACCGTCCTGCCGGTTCCACGAACCTCGGCGCGAACAAATTTGCCGCCCGCCCGACCATTTTTTCTCCTCGGGACAAAAACCCCTTGCACTTCCGCGACGTTCCGGGCTACCACCCGCCTCGGAGAG
>DDGC01000012.1 GCA_002337455.1 Rhizobiales bacterium UBA1912
AGCATCTTGCGGACGGCCAGCATCTGTTGCTCGGTCCCGGTCCATGGATAATCGCGCTTGGAGACAAACCGGAGGCCCTTGCGCAGCATCGCGTTGAGGTCGGAATGGAGATAGAGCCCTTCCTCATTGCGCAGCCGGAACGTGGTCTTGCCGCTGGGCCGCTTTGCGGGCCCGACTGGAATGTTCCGTACGGGCGTCTGGAAAGGCGCAGGGGCCGGTTCTGGCTTCTTGGTCTCTACCGGTGCCGGGGTGGGCTTTGGCGCTGTTTTGGGCTTCGCCTTGGACGCTGGATACAGTTCGGAAAGCGCCCTGCCCCGGTACACGCTGGCCGTTCCTCTCGGCACTCCCGCTGTTTCGCATATCTCCCGAATGGTGGCATCGCGGTTCTCGCGCAGCACGGCCACAACCTTGTCGTATTGGCTGGGCTCGGGATTATCCGGTGTGGGCTGGGGCACTGCGACGGGTTCGTCGGCTTCGACGGGCTGTGGAGTGGCGGGAATTTCGTCCTCTAAGGGGGTGGTGCGCAAATCGCCCGTTTCGGCCTCGGAAGCCCCGGAATTGCTGGTCTCAGGTGTGGTGCTCTCAGGCGCGGTTTCGCCATCTCCCGCATATGCACGGGCCTTGGCAATGAATGCGTCGATCTCGATCACGTCGAGCTTGAGCGCGAGGATCTGGTCGAGCTTGGTCTGACGATCGGCTTTTGCGGCCTCTATGATGTCGATGGTCATGCTACCTCTGCCTCGCTTGTGAGAGCGGCCATGTCGGCACAGTTGGCGGAAACAAGAGCGGACGCGATCGGCGGGCAGACTGAATTGCCGCACATGCGGACCTGTGCCGTCTTGGTGAGCGGCCTGATCTCGCCGTCGAAATCGCCGTTCTCGATCTGGTAGTGGGGCGGGAAGCCCTGCGCTTTGAACAGTTCGCGCGGGGTGAGCATCCGCATGCCGATGTCGGTGATCTGGTATTGCTCGCCTTCGACCGTCACCAGTCCGAAGCGGTCGCGCGTGGTGACAGCGCCGAGAGGGTTGCCCGGCTCATGCCCATCCTGCTCGTTGCCGTAATATTTCATCAGGAAGGCGCGGACTTCCGAGACGTGGTTTCCGTCGGCGCAGATCGTCGGGCTGGGCTGCTCGATGTCGGACATGCGGCGATCGCTGCCCTTCATGTTCATCAGGCCGGCGGAGACGACGGCTTGTGTGCTGCCCTTCTGGACGATCGTGCTGACCGGTTCGCGCGCATCGTGCCCGACAACATCGGTGTTGTGCTGGGCGAGGAAGGCGGCAACAGCGGCGTGCTTTGCTCCGCCTGCTACGACCGTGCCCAAAGGTTTGTTCGGGTCGAGTGCGCGAGGCTCCTGCCCGCTGCGCTCGCCATAGCCGGTCTGCACCATTGACGCCGCGATGACCTGGTTCTGATCCTTGGGCGATGCTGTGAGGGTGTGGACCGGCTCATTAGCGCCGCGATGCGATCCGCCATGCTGTGCAGCCGACAGGTGTGCCGCCACCAGAGACAGCCCAGCCCCGCCCGCTGTCACCGTGTGAGTGGGCTCGGTCGCTGCGGTGTGTGGTTTCTGTGCGTTGCGCATCGTCATGACATGCGGCGCGATCACCGCTTCGCTGATGCCCCCGCTCGTGACGGCACGCATGGGTTCGTCGGTCGGATATTCACGGCGACCGCCGCTGTAGCCATGATTGACGCTCACAAGGAACGGCTTGGCCGCGTCGAGCACATACCGTTTGATGCCCTTGGCGATGCGGGCCATCGTGTTGTCGGCCAGCGGACGAACGGCGCGCACGCCATGCTTGGCCATGATCTCCTCCGATGTGTCGAAGATCGAAGGGCATGGGATCGACCAGTCGATGATCTCGGCAGCCGTCACCCAAGGCAGCTTCTTGCCTGCGATGACGTCCGGATCGGTCGGCGCGCCATGTGTCGGCACGGGCCAAACGATCTTCTTGCCGTCGCGCCGAGCGATAACGAACAGACGCTTGCGCGTGGTCGGAGCGCCATAGTCGCAAGCCCGAAGCTCGCGCCACTGGACCTTGTAGCCGTTGCGCTTGAGCGCATGCACCCATCGGGTGAACTCCTGCCCCTTGCGCTCTGGGCATGGGGTGAACTTGCCCGGCTCTTTCTCGACGAGCGGGCCCCAGTCTTTGAACTCCTCGACGTTCTCAAGGATGATGACACGGGGCCTGGCGCGCTGCGCCCAAAGCACGACGGTCCATGCCAGATCGCGGATGGTGCGCTTGACCGGCTTGCCGCCTTTGGCCTTGGAGAAGTGCTTGCAGTCAGGCGATGCCCAGAGCAAACCCACGGCCCGGTTGCCGACGACGTCGATCGGATCGACCTTGTAGATGTTCTTGGACAGGTGGACCGTATCCGGATGGTTCGCGGCATGCAGCGCGAGCGCTTCCGGATCGTGGTTGATCGCATAGTCGGGAGAGCGGCCAAGGGCCATCTCAATCCCGGTTGAAGCACCCCCGCCCCCGGCGAAGCTGTCTATGATCAGTTCTTGGACGTTCATGCGGATTTCCTTATGCGGAGCATCCCGGTCGGGACATTGGTGCCGGCCTCGGCGAAGCTTGCGATCGGCAGATCGCGCCATTCGCCTTCAAGCTCTTTGTGATCGTAGTGAGCAGTCGCCGGCAGGATGGCGACCAGTGTGCCGCCGGGCTTGAGGAACTTGAGCGCGTGGCGGACATGCTTGACGTAGTGGCGGCCATAGAACGGCGGGTTCATGATCACCGTGTCGAAGTCTGGAGACGGCGGGCACTCGAGGAAATTGGCCAAAACAACGCTGTGTCCTTTCGCCTGCGCCTGGGCAGCCCTGACGGCGTGGTATTCAATGCCCAGCGTCCGGTGCCCGCGCCTTGCAAGCTCATCGAGGATGCGCCCGTCGCCACATGACGGCTCAAGGATGCGCTCCGGTGCCGGTGGGGTGCTGTGGCGCCACTGGGACAGGTCGAGGACGTTGGCAAAGTCCAACGCGGCGTCGATGACAGACGGCGGCGTCCAGTAGAATTGAAGATCCTTGGCGACTGCGGTGCTGGGCGCCTTCTCCGGTGCGTCGGGGTCAACATCCGGCAGCACATCGCCATAGAACTCGGCAAGGCCGCAGTTGATGTCGCGCAGCGCTTCCGGGCCGAAGAACAGGTGCCCGTTTCCGTTGGCGAAGGTGCGCAGCCATACATCTCGGCCGATGATGGTTTCGGTTTCTTCTGTCTCGTCGCGCTCGTGTTTGGTGCGCCCCTTGGGCACCTCGCGGTCAACCCGCAGGGCATCGCCGTCTTCCATGAGAAGCGATAGCTCGCGGTATTCGACCAGTGGCTTGCCCTGATATGCCGCCAGGGCATTGAGGATGTCCCGCAGACGATCCCGCCCATAAGAACCATAGCCGCCCACGTTCGAGACGATGACGCGCTTGGGCAGCCCCTTCACGCCGATCTTGACCTTGGTGTGCGATTTATAGGCGGGGTCGAGCGAACAGAAGACTTCGGCCAAACCGCGCAGGATATGGCGGCGCGGGTTCTCGAAATAGGGCCCGAACTGCTCTTTGATGTTCGGAATTGTGAATGGTGGCGGATCGGCAAGCATCTGCTCGAGCTTGCGCTTGTCGTTTGCGCTGGCGATGCGGTCGATCGGCAGGCGATTATAGACTGCCTTCCATGCGGACTGGAGCAACTGCCGGCGCATCTGGTTCTCATGAACGTAAGCGCCGGTGCCAGTGATGAGCGGGCCGACATAGGTGCCCATGACCACGCCCGCCATTTCGATGGCCTTCTTGGCCTCCTCAAACGCCGCGATCGCCACTTTGATATTGGCTTCCTTGTCGAGATATTCGGCCAGGAGATCGTCAATGGTGTTCAGTCGGGCTATGGCGTTCATGCTCTAAGCCTCCATAAGCGCCGGGCGGGCCTTGATGGCCTTCCGGTAATCGAGATCGGGGTTTTGTTCGGCTGCCATGTGCCCCCAAAGGCAAAGGGCATCGCAGCGGTCGGGCTGGGCATCCTCCTGGGGCAGCCAGCCGCGGCGGATAACCTCGGCCTGCACCAGTATCTTCGGGTCGCATCCGAAGTTGCCGCCCTTGCCGATGAATGTCTTGCGGGCTGTGCTTGAAGCGACCAGATGCGCCCTGCCCGGTATCTTGGACTTCACAACTGCCCTGAGAGCGCCTTGGAGGCCCAAGAGCATCGATTGCGAGGCAGCATTGGTGAACCCGCCCCCACTGGTCTTGATGGGCGCCTCAATGGCCACGATGGAAGGCTTGAGGAAGTCCATTTGCCGAAAGAGCCAGATCATGCCACGGCGGAATACCTCGTCCTCGGTGTCGCCTTCGCGCTTCCAAGGCTCGAATCCGCTGATCGGCTTGTCGGTCGGAAAACCGAACGCCCATCCGGTCACCTTGCCGCTTACATCGAGAGCGAGGATCGATTGCATCAGTGGACGGCCTCGCCTTCGGCCATCTTGCTCAAGACGGCATCGCCCTCTTGCTGCTCGGCTTCCTCACGCGCTTGCTGGGCTGCCATTTCGGCGCGGGCCGCCGCCTGGGCGGCGTTCTCGCCTTCCTTAGGCTTGAGGAAACTGAACTGGCCGACCGCATCAATGAACAGCTCGGTCATCTCGTCGGGGATGCCCTGCGCATTGCGCTGCTTCTGACGATCGAGCTTGCGGTCCTTGAGCACGGCGTTGAGGATGGGCGTGGGAATATTCAATTCCTGCTTGGCCATCTTCTTCTTGCGCTTCTGGGCCTCACGGATTTTCGATGCCTTGCCGCGGGCCGACGCCATGATCTCCTCGACCTCGGTGTCCATGCCTTCGATCTCGTCAATGACGGCCTTGAAGTCTTCGTCCTCATAGAGGTTGGATAGCTGTGTCATGCCGTTTCCCTTTCGCGGGCTGGAATGGTGGGGAGATCGTTGGCCTCGATGCAGGAGCTGCAGATCACGCCGCCGAACAGCTTTTCGTGGGGCTCGGAATTGCCGACCGCCGTTTCGCAGTCCGTACAGAGCCCAGCGAAGCCCCCTGGCAGCGTTTGATAGAGCGCGGCCTGTAGCTCATGGACCGCCATTAAAGGCTCCACAGCGTCCTTGTAGGGCAGCTTCTGGAGAGCGTTTGCCACCGACGCGATCTGCACCAGCGTGTCGCTGGTCTGCTTGCGGGTGAGTGGTGCAATGGCGGTCATTCGGCCTCTCCGATCTTGTTAGCCGCGATCCGAAGCTCGGCGGCCTTGTCGATGTGTTC
>DDGC01000010.1:0-14951 GCA_002337455.1 Rhizobiales bacterium UBA1912
ACCTCGATCGGCGTCACGATGGGGATGATGTAGCCCGGCACGCCCGAAGGCACGAAAAGTTTGAGGAATTTCGGCCCGTTCTTGATGAACCCGTAGGCCACCACAACGGTCATCACCAGCATGGCCAAGGCGAAAGTAACGATGATCTGGCTGGTGAAGGTATAGAAATACGGGATCATGCCGAACATGTTCCCGATGAAGATGAAGGTAAACAGCGAGAACACGAAGGGGAAGAACTTCATCCCTTCCGAGCCCGCGCCACTTCGCACCATATTGGCCACAAACTCGTATGCCATCTCGCTGGTCAGCTGCCAGCGGTTGGGAACCAGGCCGCGTCCGCGTGTGGAGAGGATAAGGTAGGCGCAGATCGTGATGGTGGTCAGCACCATGAACAGCGATGAATTGGTAAACGAGAGCGCAATGCCGCTCCCCTCGGTGCCGTCGCCGCCGATGGTCCCGAAGGTGAAGATGTCATAGATGACAAACTGGTGAATCGGATCGTTCGCCAAGGTTTAAAGCCCCTATCTCGCCCTTCAGTCCACACTATCCGCATCCGTGGATGCGGTCTTATCTGCATTCAGCTCAGCCACTACACGAGTGACATTCACAATTCCAGCGGCAAAGCCCACCATGAACATGATGAGCAGCGCCCATGGGCTGGTCCCTGCAAACATGTCGATCAGGTATCCGATACCTGACCCCACAAGGATCGCCGCGACGAACTCGGCGCCAATGCGCAAACCGCGCGCCAGCGTCGACATGTCGCCCTGCCGGGATGCCTGCTGACTGCCATTGGCTGCCGCACGCGCGTCCTGGGCTTTCCTGATCCGCGCCGCCAGTTCGGATGTCTCCGATTGACGCGGGGAAGTCCCTTTGGAAGCCGGTTTGTCGTCGGGATTGGTCACTTTAAAACCACCGCTCCAGCCCAGCCGGACACCCGGCAAGAGGGTGCCTTCAAAGTCGCGCGCACCATAGTTGCGGCTCCCCACGGTGTCAAGCAGCATGGGTGGTCAAAAAATGACATAAAATCAATCGCTTAGGCGATATACAAGGGGGTGCGGCATCCCGTCAACTCTTCCATTATGGTGAGACAATGGCGAGGCAGGGGATTCTCTGGATCGCTTAGGCCGTGACGGCGAGCCCCAGCAGGCCACCGACGATTGCGATGTTCGACATGAAGACGCCGAAAAGGGCGGAGCGTTCCGGCTCGGCCTTGTCCCAGTAATTGACCAGCATGATCGTCGCCACAACCAAGAAAACGATCAGCCCAAGCGCCGAATAAGGCACGAAAAGGCCCAGTGCCAGCGTGACGCCGAGCACGACCTGATAGACCGATCCTGCGATCAGCACGGCTCTTGCTTGTGGCACGCCGCGGGCCTGCATGACGCCGGCGATCGGGTCGAGCGCCCAGAAGTGCCGCAATCCACCCACGATGAACAACGATCCCATCAGCAGACGGGCGACGATCAGGGCAGGGCCAGCCAACTGTTCCACCATCAGCTCGCCTCGAGAAAGGTTTCCGCCATGCGCAGATCGACCGAAACAAGCTGGCTCACCCCGCGTTCGGGCATCGTGACCCCGAACAGTCGGTCCATGCGGGCCATGGTGATGGGGTTGTGGGTGATGACCACAAAGCGGGTATCGGTGCGCTGGCGCATCGATTCCAAAAGATTGCAGAATCGCTCCACATTGGCGTCGTCGAGCGGCGCATCGACCTCGTCGAGCACGCAGATCGGGGCAGGATTGGTAAGAAACACCGCAAAGATCAGGCTCATTGCCGTCAGCGCCTGCTCGCCACCCGAAAGCAGCGTCATCGTCTGGGGCTTCTTGCCGGGCGGCTTGGCGATGATTTCGAGGCCCGCTTGCAGAGGGTCGTCGCTCTCAACGAACGTCAGTTCCGCCGTGCCGCCGCCAAACAGCGTGGTGAACAGGTCACGGAAGTGGTTGTTGACCTTCTCGAACGCCTCGTTGAGCCGCGCGCGGCCCTCGCGGTTGAGGTTGGAAATGCCGGTGCGCAACTTGGCGATCGCCGCGATCAGATCTTCGCGGTCGGCCACCATCTTGTCGAGCTTGTCCTGAACCTCCTCGGCCTCCTGCTCGGCCATCAGGTTGACCCCGCCCAGCCGCTCGCGCTCGGCCTTGAGCCGGTCGACGCGGGCCTCGGTGGCTGATTCTTCGGGCAGGGCGGCTTCGGGCTTGATCCCGGCAGCTTCCGCCGTCTTGTCGGCGGAAATTCCAAGCGTTTCGGCGATCTGGCGCTCGATCTGCTGGCGGGTGGCGATGTTGCCCTTGAGCCGCTCTTCGACGCGCGCCATTTCGGCGCGGGTATCGGCCAGCCCTTCGGCAGCCAGCCGTGCAGCCTTGTCCGCCTCGCGAAACGCGCCTTGCGCCTCGTTCAATTTGTCCGAAGCACGCTTGCGGGCATATTCGGCATCTTCGATCTGGTCTTCGAGTTCGGCGCGCTTGAGATCGAAGGCATCGGGGGTCGCATTGAGTTCGGAAATCTGGGCTTCGATTTCGCCTTTCCGGCGCTCGAGCGTTTCGATCTGGCTCTGCGCACCGGCGCGCCGCCGCTGCCAGCTTTCCAGTTCTTGCCCGATTCGCGACAGCCGCGAGGTTCGCATCTGCGACGCGCTTTCAAACCCGGCCAGCCGCACCCGCGCCTGCTCGGCTGCCTCGCGCAAATTGGCAAGCGCCCGCTGGCGCATTTCGGCCTCGCGTACGGCGTCGCCCTCGGCCCCGAGTTCTTCCAGAGCCGCCTGCGCCTCTTCCGCAATGGCAATGGCTTCAGCCAGATTTTCCTCGATCCGCGCCCGAGATTCGGCCAATGCCGTGCGACGAGCGGTCAACTCCGCGAGATTTTTCTGTGCCGCATCGACGCCGGCCTGCGCCGCTGCGATCCCCCGCTGCGCGTCCCGCCAGGCGCTCCGGCGGGCGATTTCAGCTTCCCGAGCGGCCTCAACCCGGGTCCGCAAACCCGAGATTGTTGCTTGAGCTTCGTTGCGCGCCCCGCGCAATCCGGTGATCTCGCTATCGAGTTCGGCAAGCCGGTTGCGCTGGGCCAGCCTTTGCGCTGCCGCGCTGGGCGCGTCCGGCTTTGCAACGAACCCGTCCCAGCGCCACAGCCCGCCATCGGCGCTAACCAGCCGCTGCCCCGGCTTGAGCAGGGCCATCAGCCGTGCGCCGTCCGCGGCACTATCGACAATGCCAATTTGATCGAGGCGGCGTTTGAGCAGATGTGTGCCCGAAACTTGGCTCGAAAGCGCGGTCACGCCCTCGGGCAGCGCTGGATCGTTCGGTCCCGCGCTCTCTGTCCAATAAAGCGGAGCCGCTGTATCGTCGGAGGCTTCAAGATCATCGCCCAGCGCGGCGCCAAGCGCGGTTTCCATGCCCGGCGCCACTCGCAGCGCATCGACAATCGCCGGCCACAGCGATCCGCCGTCGACGTTGAGTACGCGAGCCAGCGTTTCGGCCTCGCTTTCGAGCCGGTTGAGCCTGCCTTCCATATCGGCAAGCTGCGGCTGGGCGCCCTCAAGCGCGGAAACCGCTTCTGCTGTTTCGATCTCGGCGGTTTCCACTTCTGCTTCCGCAACGGCGAAAGCCTCGAGGACCTCGTCGAGCGCAGCCTGGCGCTCCGCAACCGTGTGATCGGCCGCCAGGCTCTCTTCAAGCGCCGCGACATCGCGAGTGATATCGGTTTGCTGGGTTTGCAGCCGTGCGACGCGCTGACCTGCCTCTTCGGCGGCACGGGTCGCCTGCGTGCGTTGCGCGCGTATCGCCGCGACCGCATCGGCAGCCGAGCGGGCCGCAGCTTCCGCCTCATCGAGCGCCGCGCGCGCCTCGTCAGCCTGCGCGCGGGCCATTTCGCTGGCTTCACTTTCCGCTTCTGCCGCTTCGGCAAGTTCGACCCGCTCGCCTTCAAGCGTTTCGATCAGCCCTTCGCTGTCTCCTATCAGCGTCGTCTCGCGGGCAATGTCGGTATCGATCTGCTTGAGCCGGTCATCGAGTTCGGCGCGTCGCGAATTGGCCCGCCGCAACTCGTCCTCAAGCTGCCCGCGCAAAATGGTGAGCCGCTGCAACACGGCCCCCGCCGCCGCATCGGCATCACGCAGAGGCTGCAGTTCGGCATCCATCGCCTCGACCAGCTTCTTGGCCTGGTGTTCGAGATGGGAGGCGTCTGCCAACTGGCTTATCAACCGGCCCTGCTGCGCCTCGGTTTCCTTTTCAGCATAGCGCGTCTTGACCCAGCGGATATGATAAAGCGTCGCCTCGGCCCGCCTTATGTCACCCGACAGGGCGCGGTAGCGTGTCGCCTGCCGCGCCTGACGCTTGAGCGTTTCAAGCTGCACTTCGACCTGGGCGATGATGTCATCGACCCGTTCGAGGTTCTGTTCGGCCGCCCGCAACCGCAGTTCGGCCTCGTGCCGACGCGAATGAAGGCCCGAAATTCCAGCCGCTTCTTCGAGCAGCGCGCGGCGCTGGGTCGGCTTGGCGGCAATGAGCTCCCCGATCTGGCCCTGTCGCACAAGGGCCGGGGAGTGCGCGCCGGTCGAAGCGTCGGCGAACATCAACTGCACATCACGGGCCCGCACGTCCCGCCCGTTTATGCGATAGACCGAGCCCTGCTCGCGCTCAATGCGGCGGGATATCTCTATGGTGTCGGCTGTGTTGAAGGCCTGCGGCGCCGTGCGGTCGGAATTGTCGAGAACGACAGTGACTTCGGCTGAGTTCCGGGCCGGACGGTTGCCCGAGCCCGAAAAGATAACGTCATCCATGCCCGAGGCGCGCATGGCCTTGTACGAACTTTCGCCCATCACCCAGCGCAGGGCTTCAACGAGGTTCGATTTTCCGCACCCGTTGGGCCCGACGACCCCGGTTATGCCGGGTTCGAGAACCAGTTCGACGGGATCGGTGAAGGATTTGAAGCCCAGGAGCTTGAGGCGCGAAAATTTCATTCCGCGCCTCGAAGAGGAGCAGAACTAGAGGCGATTCTCGATTTCGGCTGAAAGCCCTGCATAATCGGGTGTGCCCTCGAACCTGTCCCCATTAATGTAGAAAGTCGGCGTGCCCTGCAGTCCAAAATCGTTGAGTGCCTGCTCACGTGTCGCTTCGATAGCAGCCAACATTTCCTGGTCGGTCAAGACTTCCTCGAACCTTTCCTGTGTAAACCCGAACTGTTCTGCGATTTCGAAGATCGCCTGACGCGGGTTTTCACTCGCTGCCCACACCGTCTGGGTGTCGAAATAGGCCCCGATAACCTCGTTGTATTGCTCGCCGGCCGCTTCGGCGACCATGAAAACGGCGAGATCGAGCACGTTGCGGCGGAAGGGGCGCTGGATGAAGCGGATCTTGCCGGTCTCGATGTATTCTTCTTCCAGTTGGGGGAGAGCACCGGCGTGGAAGGCGGCACAGTGCGGGCAGGTGGGGGAGATATATTCGACCACAGTCACGCTCGCATCGACGCCGCCCATCGGGCGGTCGGCCAGGGGGGGATTGTTGATCGCGTCGCCATTGATCGGTTCGATCGCCGATCCGTCATAGAGCGCCACGTCGCCATCGGCCATGGGCTCGGCGTCGTTGACGACATTGGCCGTGACTTCAGCCTCGGCACTGGAGTCGCTGCATCCGTAGATGAGCGTGGCGAGCCCGACGCTGGACCCCGCGAGCAACAGGTTTCTGCGATTAAGCGACAATGGTTGGCTCCTTAATGTCTCAACAAATTATGGAGCACACTACACGGGGCGAATCCGGCGGCAAGGGGGCAAGACGTTCACATGCCGGTGAAATCGGCCATAAAACGCCCGGTCATCCCCTCCGCAGGGCAGGAGGCGACTATCTGCCCCGTTTCCCCAGAACACCGCGCCCCAGTTTCTCCAGCGCTTCGCGCAGCCCCTCATCTTCGATGGCGCCCGTTTGCGCCCTTATGCTGTCAATCGCGGCACGCGGCAATTGTCGCGGCGGCGCGGGGCGCTTGGGATCAGCCGTCAGCGGCATTGGCGAAAGGCGGACCGACCCCACGATCAGATAGCCGAAATAGCGGTTTATGGCCGAAGCAATGGCCTGCCCTTCATGGGTCAGCGCCAGTCCGTGGCCCTCAAGGCACCGCAGATGCAATATCGCCCCTTCAGGATCGGGACGGTCGCGGCGCGGCCACACCAATTTGTCGGGCATGGAAATCTTGTCCCAGGGTGGCGGCGCGATGGTTTGCCAATGGGCGATCAGGTCCCGGCCCGCAAATCCGCGCTTTTTCAGCGCTGGATCGAGCGTCTTGCCGATCATGTCGCCCAGTTGCACAGTGCGATTGCTGCGCTTTGGCGTTGAAGATTTGCTGGCCATGCTTGCGCCAATGTCCTTTGGCTCTGTAGGGGATTGATATGGCCCAGATCGCTTCAGCGCAACACTCCCCAATTGATACAGATGCCGTGCTTGCCTGGTATGATCGCCACGCGCGCGATTTGCCTTGGCGCGTTTCGCCAGCCGAGCGGGCCCGAGGCACAAGGCCAAACCCCTATTTCGTCTGGCTGAGCGAGATCATGCTCCAGCAGACGACAATCGCCGCCGTGCGAAAATATTTTGCGGCCTTCATCACCCTCTGGCCCACGGTCCATGATCTGGCCGCCGCTCCGCTCGATGACGTGCTCGTGCAATGGGCCGGCCTTGGCTACTACGCCCGCGCGAGAAACCTCCACGCCTGTGCCGTCGCGGTGATGGGCCATCATGGCGGCGTGTTCCCCACAACGGCCGCCGCCTTGCGTGATCTCCCGGGCATTGGCGATTACACCAGTGCAGCCATCGCCGCCATTTGCCATGATGAAGCCGTCGCCGTGGTGGACGGCAATGTCGATCGTGTGGTCGCCCGCTATCTCGCGCTGCCTAGGCCGGTGCGTGAGGAAAAGCCGCTGGTCCGAGCCACGGTGCAACACGCCGTGCCAAAGCGTGCTGGCGATTTTGCCCAGGCCATGATGGATCTGGGCGCCACGATCTGCGCCCCGCGCCGTGCCAACTGTCTTTTGTGCCCGCTTGAACCGGGCTGCCTGGGCACCAAAACCGGCAACCCGCTGGCGTTTCCGGTCCCGCCGGTAAAGGCGGCGCGACCCACGCGATACGGCCATGCCTTCGTTATCCGCCATCCCGAGGGCAAGGTCCTCCTTCGCCAGCGCGGTCCAAAGGGCATGTTGGCCAAGATGACCGAAGTCCCCGGCAGCGCGTGGACCGTTACCCAGCCAATTGTCTCGTTTCCCTTCACCGGAGGATGGCACGAGGCTGGCGAGGTCAACCACACCTTCACCCATTTCCACCTCACGCTCACCGTCTGGTCGATCACAGCCGATAACCCGCTCGACGAGGGTTGGTGGGCGGAGGAGGTGATGTTGGATCGCGAAGCCCTGCCCAGCCTGTTCCGCAAGGTTCTCAAGGCCGGTGGTGTCGCGTAACCCGGCCCATGAGATAGCTTGGACGAGTGAAGCGAGGACCCCGGCCAACTTTTTGGCCGCGCCGTCGCAGGCGCAACGAAGAGCATAGGCGCGGTCTTAGCGCCGTCATGCTCGAAGTGGTGCGCGCCGTGGGACAGAAAAACCAAAAAAAAGCCCCCGGCAAAACCGGGGGCCAGAATGCCTGACTGATTGGAGGTCGAAATCAGGCAGAAAGCTTATCGAGCGAAGCGCGTATGCGCTCGCGAAGTGTATCGAGGGGCGCAAGTTTGCTGCCATCCTCATAGTGCCAGAAGGTCCAGCCGTTACAGGCTTCAAAGCCCTGAACGAGAGCGCCGACCCGGTGGATTGAACCACTCTTGTCGTCGCTGACCAATGAACCGTCGACCCGAACCACAGCAGAGTAACGCCTACCGGCGTCAAAAAGTTTCGTGCCCGGTGCAATCAAACCCTGCTCGATCAGCGATCCGAATGGAACGCGCGGGGCCGAACGTTTGGGCACAGTGGTTTCAATGGCAGCCAAATCGTGCGGTTTAATGGCGGCAATGCGTTTCAAAGCTGCATTTATATAGACGTTTTCGCGTTCGATGCCGATGAAATGCCGTCCCAGTTTCTTGGCCACGGCGCCTGTAGTGCCGGTGCCGAAAAACGGATCGAGCACCACATCCCCCGGCTTTGTCGTCGCCATCAAAACGCGATAGAGCAGCGCTTCGGGCTTTTGTGTCGGATGCACTTTTTCGTCATTGGCATCCTTGAGCCGCTCGCCCCCGGTGCAGATGGGAAACAACCAGTCCGAACGCATCTGCGTATCGTCATTGGAGAGCTTGAGCGCTTCATAATTGAAGGTGGGGCGGCTCTTCTGGCTGCGCGATGCCCAGATCAGCGTTTCATGCGCGTTGGTAAATCGCGTGCCGCGGAAATTGGGCATCGGGTTGGCCTTGCGCCACACGACGTCGTTGAGCATCCAGAAGCCCAGATCCTGCAGCGCGGCGCCCACCCGGAAAATATTGTGGTAAGAGCCGATCACCCAGATCGCGCCATTGGGTTTGAGGATACGCCGCGCCGCCGTCATCCAGGCACGGGTAAAAGTGTCGTAATGGGCAAAGCTCTCGAACTTGTCCCATTCATCGTCGACCGCATCGACTTTGGACTGGTCGGGCCGCGTCAGGCCCTCTTCGAGCTGGAGATTATAGGGAGGGTCGGCAAAGATCAGGTCGACCGAGGCTTCGGGGAGCGCATTCATGTGCGCGATGCAGTCACCAACCAGGATCGTGTCGATGGGGAGGTGGCTTTCTTCAAGCCCCGGCGCGCGTTTCCGCGCCGCTGAACCTGTACGCAACATACTGATAACCCTAACGCAAAACTAACACGCCATTTGTACCGCGTTAGGGTTAAGCACCGCCTAAATGTTAGGGTTAACTGAGGGTTAAGGCCGATCAGCGCCGTGCCGCGAGCACCGGCGCAAAGCTCATGCGATGCAACTCGCACGGCCCGTGGGTGGCGAGAGCTTCAAGGTGCAGCGCCGTGCCGTACCCCTTGTGCTGGCCGAAGCGATAAAGGGGAAGCCCGGTATCCATAATGTGACACATCCGGTCCCGCGCCACCTTGGCAACGATCGAGGCAGCAGCAATCGAGAGCGATTTTCCGTCTCCACCGATTACGAACTGCCCTGCGCAGGATAAGCCCTCGGGGATATCGCGCCCGTCGATCAGCGCCAGATCGGGCCGGACGGGCAGGGCATCGAGCGCCTGGCACATCGCCCAAAGCGTCGCCCCGCGAATATTGAGCCTGTCGATCACTTCGACAGGTGCCGCGCAAAACGCCACATGCGCGGTCGCCATGATCTCGGTGAACAGCGCTTCGCGCCGGTATTCGGTAAGCTTTTTGGAATCGTTGAGCCCATCGGGAATGGCTCTGGGGTCGAGAACAACCGCCGCGGCGACCACCGGTCCGGCCAGAGGGCCGCGCCCGGCCTCGTCGATCCCCGCGATCATCGTGCTGCCGCCCGCAAGCGCGGCTTCTTCCAGCGCATAGCTGGGAACGTCGATGATGGGCGCTTTCGAATCACGTTTGGGCATCTCTCGAACCAACCCGATTTTCCCGGTCCGATAAAGCCCCTTTACTCGGCGAGGATAGTCACCCATTGCCGGCGCCAGTCGGGCGCCTCGAACGGCTCGGGCCAGTATTCGGTGATCCTGACGATCCGGTCATCGGCGCATTCAAAGATCGAGACGGCGAGGGCTTTGACTGTCCCATCCGAAATCTCTGTTTCCGTAATCGCGTGCCCGCCCGTACCGATCACGCGCTTCACCTTGAAACTCCATTTGCCATGGGCCGGGTAGTTTTCGTTGATCGCGACGAAATCGTCGGCGGAGCCGATCACTTCACCCGATTGAGGCCAGACGATTTCGATATTGCCGGCAAACAGTGCTGCAGCGAGCGTCCACTCGTTGGTGCCCATCCGCCACCAGAATTCCTGTGCCAGTGTCGCCGCGTCCGTCACCCGTCTTCTCCTCGTTCATCTGAAAACGCAGGATATTCCGCTCCATAACACTTCGATTTCGGCCTTGGTTCCCGGACCGGCCGCAACGCCGAAAAGATTCTCGCCTGCAAATTCGTACCCAAGGCTCGATTCGAAAGTCTCGACAGGCCCTGCTATCGCCTCGAGTGCCATCACCGGCACCCCTATGGCCCGCCCGTTGGCAAAACTGGCCGAGCTTTCGGACGATGCCGACCATCCGACAAACGTCCCGTCCTGAAAATGCAGGATCACGTCATTGCCAAAGCGGGCAAAATCGATCGGGCCGGCGCCACACTCTTCCATGCGACCCTGCTCGGCAGGGTCGCCCCAAAGCTTGGTCGCGGACTTTACAGTGTCAGCCTCGCTTGTTGTGACCATGCCGATACTGATTTCCACACCAGCCGCTTCCGCCACCAGTCCGCCTGGCGCCAGATAGAGCGCCGCGCCGTCTTGCGCCCACCCTGCCGCCATCGGCGCGGCGATAAAAAGAGCCGCGAACGCAAGTCGCCTTCCAGTCATGTCCGAGGATCCTCCGGTCCGGATTTCCCGATCCTATCAGAAGAGACTGAGCTGCGCTGTCTCCTTTTGAGGATGCGCAAAAAGGTCGGTGCGCAGCGGCATCGAGTCTTCCTCCAGCCCCAGCCGGGACACGGCCTTTTCGAACCGCTGCTGCATCAGCACCGCATATGGCCCTTCCCCGGTGAAACGCGATCCGAACCGCGGATCGTTGTCGCGCCCGCCGCGATAGTCCCGCACGAGATTCATCACATGCTTGACCTTGTCGGGATACGTCTTGAGCAGCCACTCGCGAAAGATGTCGCGCACCTCCCCTGGCAGTCGCAGAAGGATCATCGAGGCCGCTGTCGCCCCCTGTGCCTTGCCGGCATCGAGAATGCGTTCGAGCTCGTGATCGTTGACCGCCGGGATCATCGGCGCCGCCATGATCCGCGTCGGAATGCCGGATTCGGAGAGCAGCTTGATCGCTTCGAGCCGCCGCGACGGCGTGGATGCCCGCGGTTCCATGAATCGCGACAGCCTGTGATCCATCGAGGTCACCGAAATGCCCACCGAAACCAGCCCCAGCTTGTTGAGCTTGGTCAGGATATCGAGATCACGCACGATCAGTGCCGATTTGGTCACGATGGTCACCGGGTGTTTCGCTTCAAGCAGCACCTTGAGCACCGAGCGCATGATCTTGTACTTACGCTCGAGCGGCTGATAGGGGTCGGTATTGGTACCGATGGCGATGGGCTTGGGCTTGTAGCGCGGATTGGCAAGTTCGGCCCGCAGCAATTCCGCCGCGTTGACCTTCACATAAATATCGCGCTCGAAATCGATCCCGGCCGAATGGCCGAGATAGGCATGGGTCGGCCGCGCAAAGCAGTACGAACACCCGTGCTCGCACCCACGATAGGGATTGATCGAACGGTCGAACCCGATATCGGGCGATACGTTCCTGGTGATGATCGATTTGGCGCGCTCGACATGCTCGCGCGTCTCGAACCCCTCTTCGGGTTCGGGCTCCCAGCCATCGGCGAACATTTCACGCTTGTGCGGCTCGAACCGCCCGCTCTCATTGCTCGCCGCGCCACGCCCGCGCAGCTTGGGCGTTTCCAGCATGGGGCGGCTCAAAAGATCGACGTCACGCGTGCCGAACAGGCGGCGGCGCGCTTCGCTGTGGCTTACATTGGGTCCTATTTCGGCCATGGCCGGCGCTCCCATCGGAAAGATACAGGAACAAGCCGAATCGTGGCCCGTCCGTTCCATTAACCCTACCGAAAGGAGTGGAACGAAACAAGAACAAAGATTTCCGGCGGACTATTGCTCGCTCAGTCGCGGCATCACTTCGATAAAATTACACGGCATATGCCGGCTGTCGAACTGGTACTTCAAAATCGCCTCCCACGCGTCGCGGCACGCCCCGCGCGACCCCGGCAGGCAGAAGACGAAGGTGGTGCCAACAAGCCCCGCCGTCGCCCGCGATTGAATGGACGAGGTGCCGATGGTCGTTGCCGAATACTGGTGAAACAGCACCGAAAACCCGTCCATGCGTTTGTCGAACAGCGGCTCGATTGCCTCCGGCGTCACATCGCGTCCCGAAAACCCGGTCCCTCCGGTCGTAAGGACGACATCGATCGTCTCTTCCGCCGCCCAGGCCTTGACCTGTCCGGCGATTGCGTCCCGGTCATCGGTGACCACGGCCCGCTCGAACACCCGATGCCCAGCGCCCTCGATCATCTCCTTGAGCAGGGCGCCTGACGTGTCGGTTTCGAGCGTGCGCGTATCCGAAACCGCCAGGATTGCGAAAGTTACCGGGACGAAGGGATGGCTGTCGTCGATCTTGTAGGGAAACATCGTTCAACCTTGCTGCGGTTCGGGGCCATCGGTGGCAGGCGTTTCGCCGTCGCTCCGGCCAATGTCGTCGTCCAACTCGAACCCGTTCTCTTCCGAGCGCGGATCGAGATTGAGCGTTTCGCCTGTAACCAGCCGTTCCGAAGGCATGGGCTGGAACGGGGCGCGATCTTCGGCCGGCGCGGCATCGCGGATGCGCATGCGGAAGTAGGCGGTGGTCGCCAGCGCCCCATGAAACACCACCGGCACCAGGAACAGCGTGACCGGCCCCAGCCACTGCATTGTCAGCGAGGCGACAATCGGCCCCAGCATCTGCCCCGAGCCCAAAATCAGCAGCATGCCCGATGCAATTTTGGCGAAGCTGCCGTCGTCGGCAAAGTCGTTGGCATGCGCCACCGCGATCGCGTAAAGCGAGTAAGCGGCCAGCCCATAGAACGCGAACAGCACATAGAGCAGGACACTTTCGCCCGGATTGAACAGGATCGTGAGAATACCAGCCACCGAACCGACGATCGCGACGCCCATGATAACCATGCGCCGGTCGATCCTGTCGGAAAGCCGCCCCAGCGGCACCTGGGCAATGGCCCCCGCGACGATGGCCAGGCTCATGAGGTACGCCACGGTCGCCGTCGAAAAACCCCGCTCGATGCCATAGACCGGCGCCAGCGTGCCGAAAGCCCCGTTGGCCATGCCCACCGAAAACGCCGCAACGACAGCGATGGGTGAGGTTTTGTAGAGCAGCCCCACATCGAGGCTTACTGTTTGCAGGGGAGCCGGCTGCGGCGTGCGGGTGACCGCCGTCGGCAGCACTGCCGCGATATAGGCGATAGCCGCAAGGACGAACGGGATGTATCCCGCCACACCGGTCACCGCGATGATCATCTGCCCCGCGGTCGAGGCAAACAGCGTAACGCTGACATAGATCGAAAATGTAGTGCCGCGGCTCTCATTGTCGGAAACTTCGTTGAGCCAGCTTTCCACCACCATGGCCGCCCCGGCAAAGCAGAAGCCCGAAAAGATGCGCAGGAAAATCCAGGCCGCGTCGTGGATGAAAATGAGGTTGAGCAGAATGGTCATGCAGGCAATTGCAGCCATCACCGCATAGGCCCGGATATGGCCCACCCGCCGCACGAGATGGGGCACCGAAATCGAGCCTGAAATGAACCCGATGGACCAGCCGGTCCCGATCAGGCCCAGCGCCAGCAGCGAAAATCCCTCTTCGGCCCCGCGCACAGGCAAAATAAGACCGTGCATCCCTCCTGCAATCATGAGCAGGGCGGACGACATCAAAAGCGCGGAAATCTTCACCACTTGCGACATCTGGGACCTTGAATGGTTCTCTTGTTTGGAGAGCACGTTATCGTGTTCGGATTGCCCTGCCTACCGCGCAAACGTGACTGCATTGCAATTCGTTTCGGCAAAAGCCGAAAAATTGTTCCCCTGCTTGTCAGGCCCGGGAAACGGGGCTAGCGATAGAGTGTTTCCAGGATAAGTGTGAACCACTTATCCGGCTCGGACCCGAAGGGCCGCGCAAGCGAAAAGCGAAAAGCGAAAAGCGAAAAAGACTCTAGGGCCAACCTTCCTGCCTGCGCGGCATAATTTCCTCTCCGAAAGCGTTATCCGGTGTCCGAACCTGCCCTGTCCCCATTCGCTCCCGCCAAGGTTCCGGCGCCCCGCCGGAATGTCATGCTGGGCATCGGGCTCAAGGTCGCCTCGGTCTTTGTGTTCGTCGCCATGAGCGCCATCGTCAAGGGCGCCGAAGGGGTCCCGGTCGGCCAGTTGATCTTTTTCCGCTCGGCCTTTGCCCTTGTCCCGGTCTTTCTCATTCTGGGCCTTCGCGGGCAGTTGTCTAGCGGCTTCAAGACGACGCGGCTCGGAGCTCACATCGTTCGCGGCATTCTGGGCACGTCGGGCATGATCCTGATCTTCTTTGGCCTCACCCGCCTGCCGCTGCCGGAAGCCACCACCATCAACTACGCGACCCCGCTGTTCATCGTCATCTTCTCGGCCGTGTTCCTGCGCGAAAAGATCCGGCTGTTCCGCTGGAGCGCGGTGGTCGTGGGGCTGGTCGGGGTCATCATCATCATGTGGCCGCGCTTGACGTTCCTGTCGAGCGACACAGGAACCCTCGGACCCCAGGCGGTCGGCGCGCTCGCCGCCTTTGCCGCCTGCATGGTTTCGGCGACCGCTATGCTCACAGTGCGCAATCTGGTCAAAACAGAACGCAGCGCCACCATCGTCATCTATTTTTCGCTGGTCAGCACCGTGATCGGTCTGGCCTCCATTCCCTTCGGCTGGGTACCGCTGAGCCTCGAACAATCCCTGATCCTCGTCGGGGCGGGCATTTGCGGTGGTGTCGGGCAGATCCTTCTCACCGAGAGCTATCGCCACGCCGAACTGACGACGGTCGCCCCGTTCGAATATTCCTCGATGATCCTTTCCATCGCCATCGGCTTTTTGATCTTCGGCGAAATCCCCACCATCGAAATGCTGCTCGGCGGCAGCATCGTCACCGCCGCCGGCATCTTCATCATCTATCGCGAGCACATGCTCGGCCTCGACCGCGCCAAGGTCCGCAAGGTATCGAGTCCCGCCTGACCGGAGCGCTGCCAGCAAAAGTGGTTTCACTTTTGCGGTTCGGCAGCGCG
>DDGC01000010.1:15127-32480 GCA_002337455.1 Rhizobiales bacterium UBA1912
ACCAGATAGAACCGCGAGCGCTGCCAACAAAAGTGGTTCCACTTTTGTGGTTCGGCAGCGCGACCAGATAAGACCGCTCGCAAGGTAGAGCTATCCGAACATCAGCGTCCGGTGGCACGCCCCGCCGGCCATCGTGCCGTCGCCAACCGCCAGCGGCACCGATCCGGCTGCCCGCGCCGCATCTCCGCAGGCAAAAACGTAGGGCACGCTGGTCTGCTTCATCTCGTCCGTTACGATCTGCCGCCCGTTGGGCAGCTGTTCGATAGCGCAACCCAACTGCTCGGCAATCGGGCTCGAGGGCGCAACGATCGAGGCAACGAACAGGCCATCGAACGAGAGGACCCGACCGTCGGCAAGCCGCACATCGGCCCTGCCAGCAATCTCTTCAATCTTGCCGGTTTCCAGCGCCGCTCCTCGGGCCGCAAGCTGGGCAAGTTGATCGGCATCGGGCTCGAACGTGTCATTGGGCAGGAACGTGGTTTGCCCCCAATCGGGCAGCATCAGCGCGTGATGCATGGACATGGGGCCGACCCCGATAACCCCGATTCTTCCCTGCTCCAGCTCATAGCCGTGACAATATGGGCAGTGGAAGACGCTCTTTCCCCAACGCTCCTCGATCCCTGCAATCTCGGGCAGGGTGTCGGTCACTCCATGTGCGAGGATTAGCCGTTTGGCGGTGTAATCCTGTCCATCCTCCAGCGTCACCGCAAACCCTTCCTCGGTCTTGACGGCGCTTGCGGCGTTGCCCTCGACCCAGGTCAGCGTGGGATAGGCCGACAACTGCACGCCAGCCTGCGCCGCGATCACGTCCGGCGCCACTCCGTCCTGGGTCAAAAACCCATGCGAATGGCTGGCGAACCGGTTGCGACGCTTGCCCCCGTCGATGATCAGAACGGTGCGCCGCGCGCGGATCAGGGGAAAGGCGGCGGACATGCCTGCATAGCTGCCGCCAATGATGATGACATCGTAAGTCATTGCGTACCTCGTTCGCTGACCGACCCCGCCCACCGGCGAGGTCATCTTGTAACTTCACATATTACGTAATTTAGAAAGTTACAAGAGGCGGGTGCCGCATTGCTTTCGGTTCATCAGGTTAGGTATTGCCGCCAGTTGTGCTGCTCGACAAAGCCGAGCACTTCACGGATTTTCCGGTTCGAGATCGGTGCTTCATTTGCCCCTATCTCCCGCATGATCGGCGTATTGGGCGCCCACTTGGCCAGAAATTCCGTGGTTGGTTCTTCCGCGGTAATCGTGTCGTTGACCGCATTGAACACCTCAAACCCCAATCCGTCCCTGGCAACGCAAAGATCGACGATCTGTCCCAGATCGCGTGCATCGATATAGCTCCAGGCGTTGCGCTTGCGCGAGGCGGGATGGGCCAGAAAGTCCTTGAACATGGGGTATTCGTGCGGCTCGATCACATTGCCGATGCGCAGTGCATAGATATCGGCGCCCGACCGCATGGCGAACGCCCGCGCCGTCTTTTCGTTGACCACCTTGGACAGCCCATAGCTGTCCATCGGGTCGACGTCGTAGTCTTCTTCGAGCGGAAAGCAGTGATAGTCCTTGTCGCCCTCGGCAAAGCAGACGCCATAGGTCGTTTCGCTCGAAGCGATGATGATTTTCCTGATCCCCAGCTTCACCGCCGCCTCGATCACATTGTAGGTCGAGACGGTGTTGGCCTGGAACGTCACATTGTCGGGCTTGAGCAGAATGCGCGGCACGGCGGCGAAATGCACAACCGCATCGACCGGGGCAGGGCCGCTTCCATTTGCAAGCCCTTCAAACCCGAAATGCATCGAGAGCGCGTTGAACGCCTCGCCGCTGTTGGTCAGGTCTGCCGAGAGCGTGTTGACGCCGGGATAATTGAGAGGCTGCAGATCGATATTAAAAACCTCATGTCTCTTGTCCAGCAGGTAGGGGACAACATGGCGGCCGGCTTTCCCGCTCCCACCGGTAAAGACGATGCGTTTGCCCATTTCGAATATCCCTTCGGCTAGGTGTCCAGCGCCGCCTTGACCGAAAGCAGGTCGGCCCAGGCAAGCCGTTTGGCCGCTGGCTGACGCAACAGGTAGGCCGGGTGCAGCGTTGCCACGGCGCGCATCGAGTGGCTGCCCACGCTCAGATCGCGCCACTGCCCGCGCAACCGTGTGATCCCGGTATCGGTCTCGAACAGCGTCGAGGCCGAAGCCCCGCCAAGCGCCACCAGCACCTTGGGTGCCACCAGTTCGATCTGGCGATAAAGAAACGGCAGACACACCGACACTTCCGAGGGCGAGGGAGTTCTGTTCCCGGGCGGCCGCCACGGCACGGTGTTGGCGATATAGACCTTGGTCCGGTCCAGCCCGATAGCGCCGAGCATCTTGTCGAGCAATTGCCCGGATCGTCCAACGAACGGCTTGCCCTGCAAATCTTCGTCGCGCCCCGGCGCTTCGCCCACCAGCATGATGTCCGCATCAGGGTTGCCATCGGCGAACACCAGATTGGTGGCCCGCAATTTCAGGCCGCACCCATCGAATGTCTCGAGCATGCCGCGCAGCTGCTCAAGACTCGTTGCGCTCGAGGCCATTGCCCGCGCTTCGTCGGGGTCGATATCGGCCGGTCCGCCGGCCACGGGAAGGGGCGGGGTAGGGCGCTGCGCCGCTTGTGGTACGATGGATGGCGCTGCCCGCCGCTGGGCAGGTGCGGGCTTGATTGCCGATTGCGCAAACCGGTCGACCGGCGCTTCGCCAACCGCGATATCGACCCCCGCCGCGACGTACCAGTCGAGCGTGGCCAGAATTTCTTCGCGATTTAGCTGTCGATTTGTCATGTCGATTTTTGTTATGTCACACCGCGACCTGCGCTTCCACCTCACTTGGGAATGACTGATGGCCGATGCGATAGAACGCGAGATTATGGAAACCGGCGTGGTGATCGTCGGCGCCGGCCCGGCCGGGCTTTCGGCAGCCATAGCGCTGAAACAGAAATCCCCCGATCTCGAAATCGTCGTCGTCGAAAAGTCCGCCGATATCGGCGGCCATATCCTCTCGGGTGCCGTCATGGACCCTGCGGGCCTCGACGCACTCATCCCCGACTGGCGCGAAAAAGGCGCCCCCGTCGGTCCCGACGTTACTGAAGACAGCTTCGTCTATCTCACGGAAAAATCAGCAATTGCATTTCCCCACCTCCTGATGCCGCCCATCATGAAGACCAAGGGTGGGGTCATCATTTCGCTGGGCGATCTTTGCCGCTGGCTGGCCGAGCAGGCCGAAGCGCTGGGCGTCGATGTTTTTCCCGGCACCGCCGCCGCCGATTTTCTGACCGGCGAGAACGGAGAAATCCTCGGCATCGTCACTGGCGATATGGGCATTGCCCGCGACGGCAGCCACAAGCCAACCTTCACCCCCGGGATAGAGTTGCGCGCCAAATATACCCTGATCGCCGAAGGTGCCCGCGGCTCCCTCGCCAAGCGGCTGATCGCCAAGTTCGGTCTCGACGAAGGCCGTGCGCCGCAGAAATACGGGTTGGGCATCAAGGAAATCTGGGAAATCGATCCGGCAAAGCACAAGCCCGGCAAGGTCACCCATTTCATGGGCTACCCCTTGGGCAATTCCACAAGCGGCGGCGGCTTTTGCTACCACGCCCAGGACAACAGGATTTATCTCGGGCTGGTCGCCCATCTCGATTACGAGAACCCCACATTCTCCCCGTTCGGCGAGTTCCAGCGCTTCAAGCAGCACCCCGAAATCGCCAAACTGCTCGAAGGCGCGACCTGCCTCTCCTACGGCGCCCGCGCGCTCACCTCGGGCGGCTGGCAGTCGATCCCCAAGCTGGCATTTCCCGGCGGCGCGCTGATCGGCTGTGCAGCCGGGTTCATGAACGTGCCGCGCCTCAAGGCCATCCACAACGCCATCCGCTCGGGCATGGCCGCCGCCTCCGAGGTCGCCGAAGCGATCGCCGCAGACCGCGCCAATGACGAAATCACAACGCTTGATGAAGCCGTCCTCTCCAGCGGCATCCGCGACGATCTATACCCCGTCCGCGCCGTAAAACCGCTCTGGAGCAAGCTCGGCACCGTCGTCGGGGTCGGGCTGGCCGGCGCCGACATGTGGGTTTCGAGCCTCGCCAAACTCTCCCCGTTGGGTGGGTTGGTCTCCGACAAGCCCGATTTCGCGCGTTTGAAGCCGATTTCCGAAGTGACCCCCATCGCCTATCCCAAGCCCGACGGCAAAACGACCTTCTCGCGCACCGAATCGGTCTATCGCGCCAGCATCGCCCATGACGAGGACCAGCCCGTCCATCTGCGGCTGACCGACCCTGAAGTGCCGATTCGCGACAATCTGCCCAAATATGGTGAGCCCGCGCCACTCTACTGCCCGGCAGGCGTTTACGAGGTTGTCGAGGAAGGGGGCGATCCGGTGTTTAGGATCAACGCCCAGAACTGCGTGCACTGCAAGACGTGCGATATCAAGGACCCCGCCCAGAACATCAACTGGGTGCCCCCCGAGGGCGGCAGCGGCCCAAACTATTCGGGAATGTGAAAATCGCGTGAGGCCTCAAGGCTTGCGGCGTTACAACATTTGCGTGAAAAGGTCTGGTTAGCCATTGCGCCCAACAATCGACAGGATTGCCGCGCTTGGCTAATGGAAATGATAGGCTGGCTCTCAGCCTGCAAGCGAGGAGTTCGGGAACAATCGTGCTAAAGCTGCTTAAACGGCCGATCCATGCCCTGATCGTTGCCGCGCTCTGCGTCGGCGTTCCACTCTCACCGTCATTTGCGCAGCAGGACATCCTGCCCATGCGCGTCTCCAGCACCATGGGCAGCTATCTGGCCGGGCTCGCAGCCATCGATGCGCTCGACGCGCGCCGCGCGGCATCGCTCTTCATGCAGGCCGCCGAACGCGATTGGGACAATCCCGTCTATTCCAGCCAGGCATTCCTCGCCTACCTGCTGGCCGGCGACATTTCCGAAGCCGCCACCATGGCTCAGCACGTCATCGATCTGAACCCGGAAGACGAGCTCGCTCATCTGGTTCTGGGCTCGGTTGCGCTCAAGCAGCGCCGCTACACCTCGGCCGATCAGTTGCTCGCCCGCGTGCCGGAAGCTTCGCTGGTCGGCATCATCGCTTCGGTTACGCGCGCCTGGTCCAAGGTCGGGGACGGCGATATGGCCGCGGCGAATTCGATCCTGAGCAATGTCGGGCAGGGGGGCTTTGACGAGTTCATCATCTTCCATCGCGCAATTCTGGCCGATGTGGGCGGCCAGCGCGATGCCGCGATCGATCTGGCCCGCCAGGCTTACGAGCTCGATCCGCTGGTCCCGCGCATCGCCGAAGCCTATATCCGCATGCTGGGCAATGCCGGGCGCTTCGACGAAGCCCAGGCCGTGCTCGACACGTTCGCCGAACAGGGCGTCGAACACCCCGTCGTCGATTCCCTGCGCGAGCCTATCGCCAACGGCAAAAAGCCCGGTCTTTTCGCAGGGTCGGTCCAGTCGGGTGCTGCCGAAATGCTTCACGGGCTGGGCACGGCGCTGGCCCGCGACGGCTCGATCCAGCTTGGCGTCGGCTTCCTTCAACTTGCCAACTACCTCGACCCCGACGCGGCGATCATTTCAATTTCACTGGGCGAACTACTGGCCAGCGCGGGGCGCTACAATGAGGCCGACACGGTCTTTGAGTCTGTCCCCAACGATTCGCCCCTGCGCATCAATGCGCTGGTCCGCCTCGCCGAAAATGTTGATTTGCGTGGTGACCGCGAAGCCGCAATTTCCCGGCTTCAGAATATCGCGGTCTCCAATCCCGACAATCAGGAAGTGCAAGGAATCCTGGGGGATACGTTGCGCTACGCCGAACGGTGGGAAGAGGCGGCGGAGGCCTATTCGGCGGTCATCGACCGGCTCGATCCGGCCCGCCCCAATGACTGGCGCTTCTATTATGTGCGCGGCATCTCTTACGAGCGCGCCAAGCAGTGGGAGCGCGCCGAAGCCGATTTTCTCAAGGCGCTCGAGCTGCGTCCCAACCACCCCGACGTCCTGAATTATCTCGGCTACACCTGGGTGGATCGCGGCAAGAACCTCGAAGAGGCGCTCGAAATGATCGAGCAGGCCGTCGCGCTCTCCCCGCGCAATGGCTATATCGTCGATAGTCTGGGTTGGGCGTTCTACAAGCTCGGCCGCATAGACGAGGCTGTCGACGTGCTCGAAGACGCGGTCAATCTCTTGCCCGCCGACCCCGAGATCAACGACCATCTCGGCGATGTGTACTGGGTGGCAGGGCGCGAGCGCGAAGCCATGTTCCAGTGGCGCATCGCCATCGACGTGGACGAGGATGGTGCCGTCACAGAGCGCGCCACGCCAAAGCTGCTCCATGGCCTGGATCCCAACGCTCCAATCGGGGAGTGATGGTTCTAGTAACCGAACCTGCGCCGGCCAAGGTTAACCTCGCGCTCCACGTTGTGGGGCGCCGGGAAGACGGCTTTCATCTGCTCCACACCCTGTGCGTTTTTACCGAACTGGCCGATCTGGTTTCGGCGGCCCCGGCGCGCCACGACAAGCTGCACGTCTCAGGCCCGTTTGCCAGCGACCTGCCGAACGGGCGCGGCAATCTCGTGATCCGCGCGTTGGAAAAATTCCGGGCGCGGTTCCCCGAACATCTGCCCGACGGCATCGAACTCCATCTCGAAAAGCATCTCCCCATCGCTGCAGGGTTGGGCGGTGGCTCGGCCGATGCCGCCGCTGTGTTGCGCGTTCTCGCCCGCATGAGCGAAAAGCCGATCGCCGACACCGAGATTTTCGCCCTGGCCGCAACGCTGGGCGCCGACGTGCCCATGTGCCTTTTGAGCCGGCCCTGCGAAGTGACGGGCATTGGCGAAAACATCGCTCCGCTCCCAGCCTTCCCTCAAATGCATCTGGTTCTGGTCAATCCTCTCGAACAGGTTTCAACCCCGGACGTTTTCAAGCGGTTGAGCCAAAAGCATAATCCGCCCATGCCCGAGCTTCCCGCACCGCTCGACCGTGCCGCGCTGCTCTCGCTCTGGCTGGCAGATACCCGCAACGATCTTGAGGAACCCGCTGCCGAACTGGTGCCCTCGATCACCCCAATCGTAAAGGCGATAGGGGCCACCTCAGGCTGCGTTACCGCCCGCATGTCCGGCTCCGGCGCCACATGTTTCGGCCTCTACGGCAGCGCCGCCGCCGCCCATCAAGCCGCCCACGACCTGCGCGAAAACTTCTCCGGCTACTGGGTCGCCGCTACGCCATTGCTTGGGCAGTAGGCTTAACCATGGCGTTCTGCGGGCTTTGACCGATGTGCTTCCAGTCCCCATGATGGTGGGACCAATTGGGGGGCAGCCATGCAATCGAAAGCCGTGCGCGAGGCACTGATCTATCTGCGGTCCGCGATAGCGATCTTTGTTATTCTGGCACTCTGTCTGAGTGTGAGAATGTCGTGGGGTGAAATACTGACCCCAATTCCACTGACGGTGCTTTCGCTATGCGCGGTGGCGGCATCGACTATCGACCTCGTCTATCGAGTGCGGAAGGGTCATGTGGGTAAGGATGCCGGCGACTTTTCCCAGCGAGAGATCGATCAACAGAACCTGTTCAAGCGACGATAAATGCCCGGCCGGGGCAGTCTTGCCGCCGTTCAGTGCCGTCGGGAAAGTCTTAGCGAGCCTCTACCAGCCCCCACCGCCGCCACCGCCACCGCCGCCACCGGAAAATCCACCACCGCCCGAACCCGACGAGCTCGATGCCTGTGGTTGGGATGAGATCATCGCGGCGCTCAGCCCGGTCGCGACCCCGCCCATTGTGCGCGCGAAGCTGCCCGAGGAGAAATTGCCGCCCCTGTACCAGTGTGGCGAATAGTCGGTTCCCGCATCCTTGACGGCGTGGCGGGCAAGATCGTTCTCAAACCGCGTTGACCATGGCTTTTCCACGCCCAGCGCCATGGCATAGGGCAGGATAGCCTCGAACCGCGAAACGCTCATCTCCGGTTCGCCCTGGAAGTTGAGCCGCTCCTTTTCGGCGGTCTCGAGATACATTTTGAATCCGTCGATTTCGTCCATGACCTTGCGCCCGTGCACCGTCGGCGCCCGCATCAGAACGGCGAACACCAGCGTTACCGCGATGATCGTAATGGCCGCGACGAACGGAAAATCGATGTTGGCGAAATCGAGCACGTCGAAGGCAAAGGCGCCCGAATTGGCGATGAAAATACCCATGATCGCCAGCCCGAAAAACCGGCCGATCCCGTTGCCCTGCCAGAATGACCGCGCCGCGGTTCCGATGATCGACAGAAAGACGGCGGCAAAGGCGGCGAAAAAGACAAACAGCGGATGCAGCACGCCGGTGATCACCATCACCAGCAGCGACACGAGACCGATCAGAACGCCGGCAACGACATAGATCACATGATTGTTGAAATAGACCTTGCGGTTTTCAGCTTCGAGCGCTGCAATGAAATTGGTCTTGGTCTTGCTCAGTTCCGGACCGCTCGATTTGTCGATGGTGACCGGGCTCATGGTTTTGAGGTCACCATAGATGACAGCCTCACCCGGTGGCAGACGGTCCTTTGGATACCGCCCGGTTACGACGAGGGTATTCTTTTTTCCCTGCTTGTCGATTTCGATGAGCTCCTTGGTGGCCAGCGAAATCAGCGCCGCCGAAAACGCCGTCCAGCCCGACTTTCCCCAACCCATGGTGTTTACGTAGTGGACCAGCGCGGGGGAAAAGCCCGTTGGAGGATGAAATCTGGGAAATATCACCCCTTTGGCGGGATCGCGGCCCACGGCGCCCCACGCCAGCGCGTTATAGGCGACGACGATCAAAAGCATCGCCAGCGGAATGATGTAATCGCGATAATCGGAAAACCAGAACACCAGCGCGTCCGTCCCCTCGGGCGCGGTCAGCACGCCTTTCTCGAACGAGACCGAAACCGTCAATCCTTCACCCGGACCGAGCGCACGGGACACCGTGAACCGGGCCCGCCGGTCGTCCAGCCGTTCGGCTGAATTGTCGGCACTGCGCACGCCGTACTCACCGGTATAGGCGTTGAGTTCGGTAATCACCGCACCCTCGGGCAGGATCACCAGCGCCCGCGCCCTCAGGATGGGGAAGCTCCAGTAATTGCCGGTCGCGTTCCAGTAGAACTCGTCATGATCGGCGAACATGCGCGCCGCCCGATCCATGCGATAGACGATTTCGTATCTGTGTACGCCCGATTGCAGCAACACCTCGGCCGACCCGATCCGGATGCGCTGCCCGCCCGAAATGCCCTCGATGGAAAAAGGCTCGGCCGCCCCGTTTCGCGTCACCGAGACCACCTCGAGCGGCAGCCGGATCGTGCGTCCATCGGGAGTTTCGAGAAGGGTAGGGATATCGCGGAATATCCCGCGCCGGATTTCGTTGCCTTCGGCGTTTACGGCGATCTGTTCGGTGATCGTCACCGAGGTGTCGGCGTGCACTTCAAATGTCGCATTGAACTCGCGAATTTCCTCGCGCGCCAAGGCCGGGCCGGCGCAAATCAGCACGATCAGGGCAATGAGGAAACGCTGCATCGGCCTTACTGGAACTTGACCTGCGGCACCGCGCGGTCAGCCTCGTTCTCCAGCTCGAAATATTCCGCCTTCTCGAACTTGAACGCGCCCGCAACGATGTTGGAGGGAAATGATTCCACGGCAATATTGAGATTGCGTACGGCGCCATTGTAATAACGCCGTGAAAGCTGGATCTCGTCCTCAACGGTTTGCAGCGCAGCCTGAAATTCAAGAAAATTGGTGTTGGCCTTGAGGTCGGGATAGGCTTCGGCCACAGCAAAAAGCCGCCCCAGCGCGCCCGAAAGAAGGCCTTCCGCATGTCCGCGCTCGCCGGGCGAAGCGTTCTGTGCCGCCTGCACCGCGGCGCGTGCATCGGTCACCGCCTGCAGCGTCTCGCGCTCATGACCCATATAGCCTTTGACAGTCTCGAGCATGTTGGGAATGAGATCGGCGCGGCGTTTGAGCTGCACGTCGATACCCGACCAGCCCTCTTCAACAAGCTGCCGGTTTCGGACCAGATTGTTGTAGATGTAGATCGCGTAGCCGATAGCGGCCACGACCAGTATCAGGATCACCCATTCCATTCGCTTTGCCCTCGCGCGATTGCCGTGCGAGAGTGGCACCATACCACGGCAATATCAATGGGTTGGGAGCACCCTTGCGCGGTCGGCCCGGTTGCGAGATGATCGGGCTGGAGGACGAGCCATGGCCAACGATTCCAAAGGGTATTCCGGCCTGCAGATCGCACTGCATTGGCTCATTGCCGCGCTGGTGGTGTTCCAGCTCGTGTTCGCCGAACAAATCGAGCAGGCCTTCGATGACCGCATTGATGGCGGCATGCCCGTTCCGGCCGAGGAGATCGGCGCCTGGCTGCATGTCGCCGGCGGGCTGACCATCCTGCTTCTCGCCCTCATTCGCATAGTGGTTCGGGCTCGCCATGGCGCCCCGGCAGTGCCTCGCGAGCATCCCGCCCCGCTGCGCTGGATCGCTTTGGCCACCCACTATCTGCTCTACGGCTTCATCATCGGCATGCCGCTGGTCGGCGCCGCCGCCTGGTTCGGCGGCATTGAGGCGGCCGGCGCGTTTCATTCGGCCGCGCGCTTTATCCTCGTCCCGCTTATCGTGCTGCACGCCGCCGGCGCGCTGGTCGAGCATTTCGTCCTTCGCACCAACGTGCTGCGCCGGATGCTGGTGCCGGAGAAGCGCTAGCGCCTCAACATTCAGCTCTAGGCGGCCCCGCCGCCCGCGGTTTGCAGCCACGCCGCACCGCACGCCTTTGCCAGCTCGCGAATGCGCAGAATATAGCTCTGGCGTTCGGTCACCGAAATCACCCCGCGCGCGTCGAGCAGGTTGAAGGTGTGGCTGGCCTTGATGACCTGCTCATAGGCCGGCACGGCCATGGTCTGGCGCTCGCCATCCTGACCTGCGGCAAGGATGGCCCTGCACTCGTCCTCGGCATCCTTGAAGTGCCGGAACAGGATGTCGGTGTCGGCGGCCTCGAAATTGTACTTGGAAAACTCCCGCTCGTTTTGCAGGAACACGTCGCCATACGTCACCTTCTGGTCGCCTTCGCGCCCATTGAAGTTGAGGTCGTAGACGTTCTCGACCCCTTGCACATACATGGCCAGCCGCTCCAGCCCATAGGTGATTTCCCCGGGCACCGGTGAGCATTCAAAACCCGCCACCTGCTGGAAATAGGTGAACTGGGAAACTTCCATCCCGTCGCACCAGCACTCCCAGCCCAGCCCCCAGGCGCCCAGCGTCGGGCTTTCCCAGTCGTCCTCGACAAACCGGATGTCGTGCAGCTTGGCGTCCAGCCCGATGGCGGCCAGCGATTGCAGGTACAATTCCTGAATATTGGAGGGCGAAGGCTTTAGGATCACCTGGAACTGGTAATAGTGCTGCAACCGGTTGGGGTTTTCTCCATAGCGCCCGTCGGTCGGACGGCGCGAAGGCTGCACGTAGGCAGCGTTCCAGGGCTTGGGGCCCAGCGCCCGCAGCGTGGTCGCCGTATGAAACGTTCCCGCGCCCATCTGCATGTCATAGGGCTGCAGGATCACGCAGCCCTGGTCCGCCCAGAAATTCTGCAAGGTCAGGATCAGCCCCTGAAACGAGTTTTTCGGGTTCATGTGGGGCTTGTGCAGCTCAGCCATATTTGTTCCGGATAAGACCGTTGTTGAAAGCGGCGCGACCGTAGTTGTGCCGCCCCCCAAGGTCAAGCACGGCTGGACGACGCCGGCCTATTCCTTGCCCGGGCGATAGACCCCGTCTTCGCCGCGCTCCAGCGTCACCACGCCACCCGATTTGAGCTCGGCCTTGTTGCGTTCGATCTGTGCCTTGCGCTTGGTTTCGGCCTGGCTGTCATCCTCGGCGAATTTCTTGCGCCAATCGCGCAGGATCGAGCGCAGCCCGATTCCGATAACCAGCGCCAGCAGAATGGTGACCAGTGTCGATATTCCCATGGTTACAACCCCAGCCGCGACCAGATTTCCCGGTCTTCGATTTTAGCCATCACGTCTCCGGCCACATCGCCGCTGGCTGACAGTCCGAAATTGGGCAGTCGCAGCAACCCCCGCTTGGGCGCAATCGATTTGATCGTCACATCCGTCCCGAACCGCTCGCGCAGCGTGCCGTGCAGATCGCCCAGACCATCGACAAGCCCCATCGCCAGCCCGCGTTTGGCCGTCCAGAACTCGCCGGTATAGATTTCTTCGTCAGCCAGTTTGATCTTGGATGCCCGCCGCGATTTCACATAGTCGATGAACACCTCGTGGATATCGAGTTCCATCTGCTTGATGCGCGCGACATCCTCGGGCTTTTCGGGAAGAAACGGGTCGAGCGTCGATTTGTTCTGGCCCGCCGTATAAAGCCGCCGGTCGATGCCCAGCCTGGCGATCGCATCGACAAACCCGAAACTGGCCATGATCACACCGATCGATCCCACCAGCGAGGAGGGGTCCGCGATGATCTCGTCGCCAGCCACGGCGATGAAATATCCGCCCGATGCCGCGGCGTCTTCGACAAACACCAGCACCTTTTTCTCATGCTGATCGGCCAATTGGCGGATGCGCTGGGCAATCAGGCGCGATTGCACTGCCGAGCCGCCCGGCGAATTGACGATGATCGCCACCACCGGCGCGGACTTGATTTTGAACGCCTTTTCCAGCAGCGGCGCCACCGAAGCGATATTGAGCCGGCCCGGCTTGAGCTCCTGCGAGATCACGCCCTGCAACCGGACAACCGGAACCACCGGTCCGCCATTGCCGAAAATCCTTTTGTACCAGGGACGCTTGGGGGCCTCGATCTGGCCGTCGGAAAATGCGGTCATCTATATCTCTCGGTCCGATTGCTTTTTTCTGCGTGAGCGCCGTTGCCCCCTCATTTAGGCATTCATTTGCCTTCATGCCAGTCCAACCGCGCCTCGCCGCGCAGGATCGAGCGAACCGGCTCGGCAAATGCGCTGCCGGTTTCTCCATGCACGATCAATGGGGGCAGCATCCGCATTGGTGCCTTGCTGCCTTTGCGGCCCCTGACCAGCACCCGGGTTGCCGCCATGCCGGGCCGTGGCGCGATGGGCAGAACGGTAATGGCGCCCATGCGCGAGTCGAACGCGGCGAGAAGCTGGGGCAGGGCCTGCGCCATATGAATGAAGATCACAACGCCGCTGGCATGCGCGCACGATACCGCCGTACGCACCCATCCCGAAACCTCCCCGTCGGTATGTCGCGCCGCCGCTCGGGCCGGATCGGGCGCATGCGTACCCGAGTCAAAAAATGGCGGATTGGCGATCACCACATCGAACCTGTCGGTGCCCAGTCCCAGCGCCTTACGTTCGGCGCCGGTCGCCGTGGCGCTGATTTTCAGAATTGCCGCGCGGTGCGAAAAGCCATTGGCCTCCACATTGCCCGCGGCCAGCATAGCCATGTCGGCGTTGTTTTCGACAAGCGTAGCTTCCAGCCCCTCGTCATGGGCCAGCGCACACAGCGCCGCCACGCCCGCTCCCGCGCCAAGATCGAGCAGATGCCCGGTCCCCTGCGGGAGGCTGGCGCCGAGCAGAACCGAATCCAACCCCGCCCGGAATCCCTTTTCCGGTTGAGCGATGGACAATTTGCCGCCCAGAAACGCGTCGGCATCCTGCTGTTGGCGTTTTACAAATTCGGGCGGCTGGTTTACCGACATGGTCACAAGGTCCTGGCTGGGTGTTGGAGCCAATATAGCGTACTGCTTCTGCGGTGCGGGGCTGACAATAGAGCGTTTCGGTAATAAGTGGGTATGGCTTGCTCTGTCTGGAAGCGCGGTAACAAACAAGTTGGTTCCCGGTTCCGTTTTGTCGGAACCGCATAGCCTTGAAAAGCACTGTATCGGGAGGGCGCCGCCCTCTTTGGGGAGTATGAACGTCAATGGCGGTTGAAAATCTGGCGCCGAGACCTCTTGCCGACGCCTCGGCGGTAATCGACGATCTCATCGCTGCAACCGGGGACGGCATGGAGGCGGTGAACAGTCTCATTCTGTCGCGCTCCGACAGCTCCGTCGATATGGTGCCTGAAGTCGCCAATCATCTGATCGATGCTGGTGGCAAGCGTCTGCGGCCCATGCTCACGCTCGCCGCTTCGGCCTTGTTCAGCAGGGTTCGCGGCAACGAGATCCGTTTCGCCGCCGCCGTCGAATTCATGCACAACGCGACCCTGCTCCACGACGATGTTGTGGACGAAAGCGACATGCGCCGTGGCCGCCCGGCCGCCCGCACCATCTGGGGCAATCAGGCCTCGGTTCTGGTGGGCGATTTCCTTTTGGGCCAGGCGTTCCTGATGATGGTGGAATCGCGCGATATCGACGCGCTCGGTGTGCTGTCGCGCGCCGCCGCGGTCATCGCAGAAGGCGAGGTTTTCCAGCTTGCCAAGGCCGGCGATCTCTCCACCACCCCCGACGATTACGAAAAGATCATCCATGCCAAGACCGCCACGCTCTTTGAGGCGGCCACCGAAGTTGGCGCCATGGCCGGCGGCGCCGACAGCACCTCGCGCAAGGCCCTCGCCGCCTACGGCCGCGAATTGGGCATGGCCTTCCAGCTTGTCGATGACGTGCTCGATTATGGTGGGGCCCAGGGCGCCCTGGGCAAGAACACCGGCGACGACCTGCGCGAAGGCAAGATGACCCTGCCGATCATTCTCGCGCTGCGGGCATGCACCGCCGCCGAGCACGAGATCATCGAAAAGGCGCTGGGAAACCCCGATTCCGGGGAGACCGAACTGGCCGATGTCCTCGCCGTCCTTGCGCGCTACGACACGCTGGCCCAGACCATGGCCAAGGCAGAGCGCCACGCCGAAACAGCCCGCTCCGCGCTGGCCCATATACCAGAGACCGTGGAGCGCGACATCCTGTTCGGCGTCCCCGAATTCTGCACATCCCGGGCATACTAGGCCCGTTCACGGCCCTATTTTCCATAGGCCGCGAGAAACACCCGGACGCCGTCTCGCGCCTCCTTGCGCAATGCGTCAGGGCCGGGGATGGCGTCGTCGCCCAATAGCATCGCCTGGTTGAGCGGCGTCGACATCACGAGCCAGTTGAAGTGCGAAGCCGCAACCGTCGGCTCCTCGAAGTCGAGCAATCCCTGCGCCTTGAGGGACTCGAAAAGATCCGCGAGCAACCGGATCGCCCGCAGCGGTCCGCGCTCGTAAAGCACGCGCGCCAGTTCGGGAAATCGCGGCACCTCGCCGATCACCAGCCGCCGCAGCTGCATGATGCGCGGGTTGAGGACGATATAGAGCTGGCGAAACGCATATTCTTCGAGAAAGGCCGCCAGGTTGCCGGGGTCGACGGCCGGCGCGTCGCCATGCACGCGGTCGCCTGTGCTGTCGGTCAGCGACGATACGATCTCGACAAACAGCGCCTCCTTTGAGGAAAAGTGCTTGTAGACCGTCTGCTTGGATACTGCCGAGCGCGCCGCGATCTCGTCCATGTTGGTCCCGAGATAGCCGTTGATGAGAAAAATCTCGGTCGCCGCTTCGAGTATCGCCTGCCGTTTGCGCGTCGAGCGCGGCGTTGTCCCGCCAGTGGGCCCTGCGTCCGTTTCCGCCTTCGTCATTGTGTCTTCGACCATCCAAATCAATTTGTGATTGACAGCATAGTACTGGACAGTCTAGTTCCTTGCAATCGTACAGTACTGGACGGTCTAGTTCTAGAATTTGGAAACCGAAAGGATCTGAGATGACGAAGCTTGGATTTCTGGCAACTCTGGTGGGCACGGGTCTCTTGATCGGTTCCCCAGCTGCCTTGGCACAGGTGCCAAATACCGTGGCCCCGATGACAACAGGAGAGATGACAATGGCTCAATCCCCCAAAACCGGCACGTTGAAGGTGCCCGGCGCAATGCTCTATTATGAAAGCTGGGGCACTGGCCCTATGCTCCTCCTCATTCCCGGCGGCCCCCAGGACGCCGGCGTTTTCGCCGATCTCGCCCGCGCGCTGGCGGACCGCTACACCGTCGTCGCTTACGATCCGCGCGGCAATTCGCGCTCGACATTCGACGGTGACATTGAGCCGTTCGACCTCGACATTCAGGGCGATGATGCCGCCGCGTTGATCGATACGCTGGGGCAGGGGGCGGCCTATGTCATGGGCACCAGCGGTGGCGCCCACATAGGGCTTAACCTCGCGGCCCGCTATCCTGAAAAGGTCAGGGCAATCGTCGCCCACGAGCCGCCATCCACGACGTTGCTCGACGACCCCGCCGAGGCAATTGCCTTCGACGAGGCGCTTCACGCGACATACAAGAGCGAGGGCGTGGAGGCCGCCATGGGCATGTTCTTCGGCGCCGCCGGCATGTCCGAAGGCCCGGAGGGGGAGGACGCTGCTCCCGACTTCGACATGTCTCCCGAGGCGGCCGAAACATTCGAGCGTGTCAGTGGCAATTTCGAATATTGGCTTGCCCATGCCATGTTGCCGCTCTCGTACTACACGCCCGACGTCGAAACGCTCAAAACCGGCGCGCCTCAGGTCATCGTCGGCATCGGTGCCGAGTCCAAAGGCAGCCCCATCGAGGAGCTCAGCATGGCGCTCGTGAATGCACTGGGTGTCGAGCCTGTCACATTCCCCGGTGACCATACGGGTTTCGAACAGCATGCCGGGGCGTTCGCCGAAGCGTTGCACCAGTCGCTCGGCGCAAACTAGGGAGGCAGCCAATGTACATTCAGTTTGCCGAACTGCCGGTCACCGATCAGGATCGCGCCAAGGCGTTTTATGTCGAAATGCTTGACTGCGAAGTGGCCGCGGACGCCCCGATGGGCGATGACGGCTGGCGGTGGATCGAGCTCAAATTCCCCGGAACGCAAACCAATCTGCACTTCATACACCGCGGGAACGAAGCGCCTTCCGAAATGCCCGTTCTGGTTCTGGTTGCAGATGACGTTACGGGCACCATCCAAACGCTTCGCGCCAGGGGTGTCGAGATTGTCACCGAACCGCACGAACCGTCATGGCAGCCCGGCCGCACAGTTGCCGAATTTCGCGACAGCGAAGGCAACCGCATGGTGATCGGCACACCCTAGCCCAAAATGGCGGTGTGCTCAGACGCGTCTCCTGCCGATACGGCACGAGGCGCGTCTCGCTGCATGCTGTCCCCAGGCTCGTCCCAGGCCAAGGCAATGCGCAACCTTCTCGGTTTCATCCCCGCCGCTCACCCCACCCCCCGCGTCATCCTCGGGCTCGACCCGGGGATCTGCAACGCCGCCATCGAGCACCGCAGAAGCGGGCTCCCTCGCGTCTCAACCCTCTCCCTCGCTACCCCGGCGAAAGCCCGGGTCCATGGGCCTTTCCACCCGCCACAAAGCATCGG
>DDGC01000010.1:32780-78974 GCA_002337455.1 Rhizobiales bacterium UBA1912
AGCCCGAGACGCCGCCATAAGCCAAAAACCCCGGATGCGTGGGGCGATGATCGCTTCATATAAAGAATAAAATTGTGCGGAGCGCTCATCGCCCCATGCCGTTCATCCTTACAATCCGAGGCCATTGCCGTCGGAGGATTTCGCATGCCCAAGAAAGGCCCCCTCACCCGTCTGGCTGCGCCATCCGACCTCTCCCCCAAAGGGAGAGGTAAAATATGTCGCAAGCGCCGCGGAATACCTCTCCCTTGGGGGAGAGGTCGGCGCGAAGCGACGGGTGAGGGGGGCTTCCGCGCCCCACAAGACAAATAATGGACATTTCTGCGCACCCCTGCTACCCGTTCGACCCGCATAAAACTCCCGTTTCCAAGGCACCCCGACCATGCCCGAATTGCTGCTTGAGCTCTTTTCAGAGGAAATCCCCGCACGCCTCCAGCGCCGCGCCGCCGAGGATCTCAAGAAGGCCGTCACCGATGCACTGGTCGAAAAGGGTCTGGTCTATGAAAGCGCCGGCGCCTTCGCCACGCCGCGCCGTCTGGCGCTTACCGTCACCGGTCTGCCAGCCGCATCGCCCGACGCGCGCGAGGAGCGCAAAGGCCCCAAGGTTGGCGCGCCCCAGCAGGCCGTCGATGGTTTCCTGCGCGCCGCCGGCCTTTCGAGCATCGATGAGGCCAAGGTTCAGTCTGACGAAAAGAAGGGTGATTTCTACGTCGCGGTGATCGAGAAAAAGGGCGCCCCGGCCATCGAGATCTTGCAGGAAATTTTGCCCGCCACCGTCAAATCCTTCCCGTGGGGCAAGCCCATGCGCTGGGGAACAGGACGGCTCGAATGGGTGCGCCCGCTGCGTGCCATCACCGCAACCTTCGGCCCCGAAGGCGAAGAACCCGATGTGGTCGAATTTGAATTGGGGCACATCACCTCGGGCAACACCACGTTCGGCCACCGCTTCATGGCGCCCGACGCCATCAAGGTGCGGCGCTTTGACGATTATGTGCAGGCGCTCGAACGGGCCAAAGTCGTTCTCGATATCGACCGCCGCAAGCAGATCATCAAAACCGACGCCGAACAGCTCGCCTTCGCGCAGGGGCTCGAGCTGATCGTCGATGAAGGCCTGCTCGAAGAAGTCGCCGGGCTCGTCGAATGGCCGGTCGCCATGATGGGCGCGTTCGACGAGGCTTTCCTCAAGGTCCCCGAAGAAGCCATCATCGCCACCATCCGCGCCAACCAGAAATGCTTCTGCCTGCGCGATGCTTCGACCGGCAAGCTGGCCAACAAGTTCATCCTGACATCGAACCTCATCGCCGAAGACGACGGCAAGACCATCGTCGCGGGTAATGAGCGCGTCATCCGCGCCCGCCTGTCCGACGCCAAATTCTTCTACGAATCCGACCTCGAAACCCCGCTGGCCGACAATCTCCCCAAGCTCGAAGACGTCGTCTTCCACGCCAAATTGGGAACCCAGGCCGAACGGGTCGCCCGCATCGAAAAGCTCGCCGCCGAAATCGCTCCGCTGGTCGGCGCCGATGTCGAAGACGCCAAACGCGCCGCAAAACTCTCCAAGGCCGATTTGCCCACCGGCATGGTCGGTGAATTCCCCGAACTTCAGGGCCTCATGGGCCGCTATTACGCGCTGGCCCAGGGCGAAAAGCCCCAGGTCGCCACCGCCATCGAAGAACACTACAAGCCGCTTGGCCCCTCCGACCGCGTTCCCGCCGAACCCGTCTCCATCGCCGTGGCGTTGGCCGACAAGCTCGATATTCTGGCCGGCTTCTGGGCGATAAACGAAAAGCCCACAGGCTCAAAAGACCCCTACGCCCTGCGCCGCGCCGCGCTCGGCGTGATCCGGCTGATCGTCGACAACAAGCTGCGTCTCTCGATCGGCCGGTTCGTCTCAAACACGGATTTGCTCTCCTTCTTCCATGACCGCCTCAAGGTCTCTCTTCGAGATTCCGGTGCCCGCCACGATCTCGTCGATGCCGTGATTTCATCCGACAGCGACGACATCCTGCAGATTGTCTCGCGCGTAAATGCTCTGGGCTCCCTTCTCGACGCAGAGGACGGAAAGGCATTGCTGGCTGGCTACAAACGCGCCGCCAATATCCTCACCGCCGAGGAAAAAAAGGACAGCCGCACCTATTCCGGTGCCGTCGAGATCGCGAGCCTCTCCACGCCCGAGGAACAGAGTCTTGCCGCCGCCGTCGAGCAGGCTAACACCGACGTCACCGCCCGCCTTGAAAACGATGACTATACTGGCGCCGTCTCGGTGCTCGCCTCCCTCCGCACGCCCGTCGATGCCTTCTTCGAAAAGGTCCTCGTCAACGACCCCGACCTTGCAATCCGCGCCAACCGCCTCAACCTTCTGGCCTCCCTGCGCGACACAATGCATCTGGTCGCCGACTTCTCAAAGGTCGCGGGCTAGGGAACACGATCGTTACACAAGCGGTTTTGAAAGACACAAAGGGGACTTTTTGACATGAGCGTCGGCCTACTCGCCCTTCTCGATGATGTTGCCGCGCTCGCCAAGGTCGCCGCAACCTCGCTTGACGATATCGCCGGCCAGGCGATGAAAGCCGGGGCCAAGGCAGCCGGAGCGATGATCGACGACGCTGCGGTGACCCCCAAATACGTGCAGGGCTTCAAGCCCGAGCGCGAACTGCCAATCGTGGGCAAGATTGCCTGGGGTTCGATCAAGAACAAGCTGATCTTCCTTCTGCCCGCCGCCCTGCTGCTCAGCGCGTTTCTGCCCTGGATGATAAATCCCCTGCTGATGCTGGGCGGCGCCTATCTGTGCTATGAGGGCGCCGAAAAAGTTTATGAGGCCCTGTTTCCGCACAAGGCGCATGAGCACGAGAAAAAGGTGGTGCCGTCCGCCGCCAATGCCGAAAAACTTGAGGCCGAAAAGGTCGCCGGTGCCATCAAGACCGATTTCATCCTGTCCGCCGAAATCATGACCATCGCACTGGCGCAGATCCCGGCCGGCAACGTCGTTAACCAGGCGCTGGTGCTTCTGGTTGTGGCCCTTGGCATGACCATTCTCGTTTATGGCGGTGTGGCGCTGATCGTCAAAGCCGACGATGTGGGGCTTTATCTGGCAAAGGACGGCAAGACCGGCTTGGGCCGTGCCATTGGCCGGGGATTGGTCGCCGGCATGCCGGTTTTTCTCAAATGGCTCGCCATCGTGGGCACTGCCGCCATGCTCTGGGTCGGCGGCGGCATCATCGTCCACGGATTGGCAGGCATGGGCTTTGCCGGGCCCGAGCACTGGATCGAAGACGTCGCCCACTTGGTAGAAGGCGTGCTCCCCGCCATTGCCGGCGCCCTCAACTGGCTTACGATTGCTGTCATCTCGGGAGTACTCGGCCTCGTGATCGGCTTTATCTTGATCCCGGTTGCCGAGTTCGCCATTGCGCCGGTGCTGGGCTTGTTCCGCAAACAAAACCCGGCGAGCGGTCAGTCCTGATTGCTTTTGAGAAGACCTTCAATCAAAGTTTTTAGAGACATCATCGCGAAGTAACTCAGGACGAGACCGCAGAGCATCAACAAAATGATCTGCGTCACAAAAATAGCTGGGCTGTCGGCAAACGATTTGTCGCCCAGGTAACGGATATAGATCATCCCTGTCGTTGCTGCTTTGTAGAGTTGGAATGCGCAGAATAGCGCTAGTGGCGCCGTCAGAACAAATAGGCCCAGCAGTGGGGCGGGCTTTCCACCTGACGGCCATGACCACAAGCGCCATGGTTTTTTTTGGTCGTCAGCCATTCGTTCTCTTGAACGGCGCCATGCCCTCGTTGGCCAGCCGGTCGGCACGTTCGTTGAGATCGTGCCCCGCGTGGCCCTTGATCCAGTGCCAGGTGATGGTGTGCCGCTTGGTCGCCTCATCGAGCGCCTGCCACAGCTCCACATTCTTGACCGGCTTTTTCGCAGCCGTCTTCCAGCCATTGCGCTTCCAGCCATGCAGCCAGCCCTGAATGCCGTTCTTGACGTATTGGCTGTCGGTATGGATTTCCACCGCGCACGGCCGCTTGAGCGCATTGAGCGCCTCGATCGCTGCCGTCAGCTCCATCTGGTTATTGGTGGTCTGGGCAGTACCGCCTTTGAGTTCCTTGACCGTACCGTTGTATTCGAGCACCGCGCCCCAGCCGCCGGGACCGGGATTGCCAGAGCAGGCCCCGTCGGTGTGGATAATCACAGTCTCGCTCAATGCCCCGACGCCTCTTCGAGCTGGCGCAACACGCGGGGGATGTTGAAGGCGATGTTTTCCTCGGCCGTCACAGCAAGTTCGACTTTGACCGTAAACCGCTCGGCAAACGCTTCGATCACCTCTTCAACAAGCGATTCAGGCGCCGAAGCTCCTGCGGTGATCCCCAGCGAAGAGATATCCCCGAACTGACCCCAGTCGATATCATCGGCACGCTGGACGAGCACCGAAACCCTGCATCCGGCCCGCTCGCCCACTTCCACCAGCCGCATGGAGTTAGACGAATTGGGAGCCCCCACCACGATCATCGCATCCACCCGGGGCGCCACAGCCTTCACAGCTTCCTGCCGGTTGGTGGTGGCGTAGCAGATGTCTTCCTTGGCTGGCACTGAGATGTTGGGAAACCGGCTCTTGAGCACCATCACCATGGCGCTGGTGTCGTCGACCGAAAGCGTCGTCTGCGTGACCAGCGCCAGATTGTCCGGATCGCGCGGCGCAAACGCCTCGGCGTCCGCAACGGTTTCGATTAGCGTGATCTTGCCCGGCGGCAATTGCCCCATGGTGCCGATCACTTCGGGGTGTCCCCTGTGACCGATCAGAACGATATCGTGCCCGTCCTCAGCGTGGCGCTGGGCTTCCACATGAACTTTGGTCACCAGCGGGCAGGTGGCATCGAGAAAGAACATGTTGCGATGCTTGGCTTCGGCAGGCACCGATTTGGCCACCCCATGCGCCGAAAAGATCACCGGTGCGTCCGTACCCTCGGGGATTTCCTCGAGCTCTTCGACAAAGATCGCACCCTTGGCGCGCAACCCGTCCACCACGAACTTGTTGTGGACGATCTCGTGGCGCACATAGACCGGCGCGCCATACTTTTTGAGCGCCAGATCGACGATCTGGATGGCACGATCCACGCCGGCGCAAAAGCCGCGCGGCGCGCACAAGAGGATGTCGAGGCTGGGCTTGTCGGTCATGGTCCTCACATGCGGTTTGTCCCTGCCCAAGTCAAGCCACCTTGCTGTGGCGTTTTGCACGAGCGCTTCCAGCAAAAGTTGCAGACTTTTGCGGTTCGGAAGCGCGACAAAAGACAATTCTGCCCTGTTGCCGGAACCCCGGCACACAGGCAATATGGCACCGATTCAGTTGGGGTTTTTCTCTTGGTTGCGCCTTCCCAGCAGATGTTCGCAATTGCCCCGGCTCAGGGAAAGCCCTCTTTGAGCCGCGCACAATTGCGTCTGCTGGTCGGCAAGGCGCGCTGGCTCCACGTCGTCGCCGATGCCGGGCTCGCAGTGGCGCCCACCATCGCCATCACCCGCGTTGCCTGGGATGCGCTTCAGGCCGAACGCAAGACGGGAACCGATACGCTGCGCAAGGTCTGGGTCACCACCCTGTTCAAGCTGGTAACGCCAGGCAAACAACCGCCCGAGCTTGTCGTTCGCACATCGGCGCCCCGCCATATCGCGGGCCTTCAGCCGGCGCGCACCGGATTGGCAGCGCCCTCCAACGAGCTTGAGGCCGTCGATCCGCAGCGCGCCATGGGCAAGGCGATCAACGCCGCCTTTGCCAGCTATGGCCCCCCGCTGGCTGGCTGGGCCAGCGATGCAGAGCGCGAGGCGCACGACAGCCAGATCGTCATCGTACAGGCAATTGTGAGCGGCCGGATCGAACATTTTCTTTCCCGCAACACGACAACGGGCCGAATTGGCCCGGTCGCACCGCCCGGTGAGCCGCTACCAAAACTGCCCGCAAGCACAGCAAAGCTGATCGAAACCATCGACGCGGCGTCCGGACAGCATATGGCCTGCGTCGTGTCGATCGAGGGCGATATCGCCCGTCTGGTTTCGGCCCGCCCGGTTCAGGTCAGCGCTGGCGCGCAGCTCGAAGCGGCGGTGGAACGTGTCGACGCCAACGTCTGGTTGCCGGCCGAAGCGGTCAGGCGCTTCAACCCCACCCAGCTCCCGCAATTGCTCCATCCGCGGCTTACCGACGACCACGAGGCGCCCGCCATTGCCTCCGGCCTGGGCGTGTCGCCTGGCGCTGCGAGCGGCGAAATCGTCTTTACCCCTGATGATGCAGCGCGCTGTCGTGCTCGCGGCCGCCATTGTATTCTCGTGGTCATGGAGACCGGCCCCGGGGACATCGAGGGCATGAAGGCGGCCACCGGCTTCATCACGGCGCGCGGTGGCATGACCAGCCATGCCGCAGTCGTTGCCCGCATAACCGGAAAACCATGCGTGGCTGGCCTGCGGACGCTGCAGATCGATGCGGAAAACGGCGCCTGCAAGATCGGCGACAAGATCTTCACCGCCGGCCAGCGCATCACGATCGATGGCTCCGAAGGCACGATCTACGAGGGCGCACTTCCCCTCTCGCGCCCCCACATCGGCGGGGCGCTGTCGCGGCTTTTGGACTGGGCCGACGATACCCGCACCATTGCTGTCAGGACCAATGCCGAAACCATCGAAGCCGCCCGTACGGCTCTGAGCTTTGGGGCCGAGGGCATCGGGCTGGCGCGTTCCGAACACATGTTTTTCTCCGGCGAGCGCATGCGCGCCCTGCGCCGTCTGATCCTGTCTGAGAACGAGCAGGATCGTGCCACCGCTCTCGAAGGCCTTGTCGATTACCAGGCCGCCGATTACGCGGCGCTGTTCCAGACCATGCAGAACAAACCGGTCAATGTCCGCCTGTTCGACCCGCCGTTGCATGAGTTCCTGCCGCGCAGCGAAGACGATATCGAAGACACCGCTGAAGCGCTGGGTCTCTCGCTCAAGGCCCTCAAGGCGCGCCTGCAGCGGCTCGACGAAGTCAATCCGATGCTGGGCCATCGGGGCGTGCGGCTGGTCATCACCTATCCCGAAATCCTTGCCATGCAGGTCCGGGCCCTGGTGGCCGGGGTCGAAGCGGCAATGGACAATCAGGATCTTCCGGTCAATCTCGAGATCATGGTGCCCTTCGTCACTTCGGCACGCGAGGTGGCATGGGTCAAATCGCGCATAATGGACATCGTGAGCAATGCGCCGGTGTTCCAGCGCGGCGCCAATCTCGCCTTCGGCACAATGATCGAATTGCCCCGCGCGTGTCTGAGGGCAGGCGATATCGCCAAAGAGGTCGATTTCATTTCCTTTGGCACCAATGACCTCACCCAGACGACCTATGGCATCTCACGCGATGACGCCCCGGCCTTCCTTGCGAGTTATCACCGCCGCGGGCTTTATGACGTCGACCCGTTCGTCACGATCGATCAGCGCGGGGTGGGCGAATTGATCCGCATCGCCATCGAGCGGGGCAGGGCGGTCAATCCACACCTCAAGGTCGGCATCTGCGGCGAACATGCGGGCGAGACAAATTCTCTGCGCTTTTTCGCTGGCCTCGACATCGATTATGTCAGCTGCTCGCCTTACCGCGTTCCGGTGGCACGTATGGTTCTGGCACAGTCCGACGACGCCGGTTAACCACAATTGCTCCCCCACAAAACCCTGCCGCCGCCGCAATCTGAACGTTTCTGCGCCAATTTGCCGGTGTTTACCCCTTCATAACCCTAATCAACGATCATCGAGATTGTCGGCATTTGATCGGTATGGTGTTGCACCTGTGCATCGCAGCCCCAGACGGATCGATCGACACCGGAACGATGGCGTATTTTTCATCGATGAGTCCGGTGCTCGGCGCAAGGCCGGCGGGTCAGTGTTTGTGGCGTAGAAAAGCGTTAGTATGGCGTATGGGATTTCCCTGGTGCGTGCCAACCCGGCGCGTGCCTCGCGTAGAGTTTTGAAGGCAGCAGGGGCACTGACGCTAAGCGTCGTTGTCTATGGCTTTGCCGTCCCCGGCACCGGCGGCTTCCGCGCCGTCGATCCAGCGGTCGAGCTTCCCCCTGTCGCCACCGCCTCCCTTGATTTCGAAGGGGATCAGCCCGTCATTTCCGGCACCGTTGCCCCGCTGTTTCAGTCAGCGATGTTTTCGGGTCCCAACAGAACCGACAAGACCGACAGGGCGCTGCCCGAGGTCAATCTCGTTGCCTTTTCCCAGGCCTTTGATGCGGTGCGGCTCTCGATTGCATCAGCCCGCTCGGCTGGCGATCCCTATGCCACCCAGCAATCGAGCGTCATGGTCGCCGAGGGTGAAGAGGTCGAGGAAGAGGGCGGCCCGCGCATTTCGGTCGCTTCGATAGACCCCGACATGGTCGGCTCGGCCGGTCTGGCTGCCATCGACGCTATTTCCGAAGACGCCGATCGGGACCCCAACATCCCAAGCCCGGTGGGCGTTCCCGAAACCCTCGCTTATGGCCGCGCCAATACCCCGGCCACCGAATTCACCGTCAGCCACACCTATTCCGAGCGCGAACAATGGTGCATGGCGACGGGCATCTATTTCGAGGCGCGGGGCGAAAGCTATCGCGGCCAGGTCGCCGTCGCACAGGTCATCATGAACCGTGTGGATCACCCCAATTATCCCGACACGATCTGCGGCGTGGTCTATCAGAACCAGCATCGCCGCAATGCTTGCCAGTTCTCATTTGCCTGCGATGGCAAGACCAACGTCAACCGCACCTCGGAAGTCGCAGCGTGGGATCTGGCGCAGTCCATCACACAGGAAGTGCTCAGCGAGGAAATCTACCTCACCGAGGTCGCCGACGCGACGCATTACCATGCAACCTATGTCCGGCCCGCTTGGGCGCGCAACATGGACAAGCTCGCTCAGGTTGGCTTGCACGTCTTCTACAAGTTCAAACCCGGTTGGCGGTTCGGTTAGTAGGTCCGGTAGCAGGACACGAACGATCCACTGGCCGAGCACGAGCGCACGCCCCGGTCCGAAACGTTGTTGACCACAACATTGCCGCTGACCGGATTGCGGCCCACCGACAGGATCATGAAGCTCGATCCCTGCGGCCACAGGCTGTAGCCGTGATAGTGCCGGGGTTCGTCGTACACCCGGTCAACCTCTATCCCCGGATAGAGCACATGTGGTGAAACCAGCCCGTCGCTCGAATAAGTGCCACTCGAAGTCGTCGCGATGTTGACCTCGCGCACATGCCCGTATCCGACCTTACGCACGATGGCCGAGGAGACCGGCTCCAGCGAAACCGAATCCGCATAGGCAATTTCGTACTGCCGGTCGTAAAACTTCACCAGCGTGGTCAGCGGCGGTGCCGCGTGACTGATCAGCCCGTCGGCACGCGCAGCGGTCACGCTGGCCAGTCCGGCTCCGAAAATCCCGGCCAGAAACAGGGCGGCGGTAACGCCGGCCCGATAGCGCAGGGCAATGCTTCTGCGGGGGCGGTTGTGGGGCCGATCAAAGCGCATGGACGTCTCTCCGGTTGCGGCGTCTTAACGCTTTATCAACCTTTCCGACCCGTTAACGCAAAGCATCATGCCCCATAAGGTTAATGGGTAAAACGAGATTAAAATTTTAGGAATTTCAGTGGGTTGAGCCGCGAAGAGCTACGTGCCCAGGCTCTCGAAAACATCCACGAAGTGGTCATGGGCCTGCTGGGTCGGCCATGGCCGGATCAGTCGGTCAAAGCCCGGAAGATCGAACCCCGCCAGTGTCGGCTCGCCAAAGAACTTCCGCGCTTCATCGGGCGCAAACCCGGCCAGATTGACTGCCTCGAAAAACGCCGCTTCCCGGTCGGCCCGTTTGATCAGCTTGGTCAGTGCAGAAGGCGCAATGGCCGGCAGGCCGAACCGGACATGGATGGCGCCGAGCAGGCGTGCCTCCACTTCGCGATAATTGCCGCCCATGGCCGCCTTGAAGGGAGAAATGATGTCGCCCATCACATATTCGGGAGCATCGTGGAGCAGGGCGTAAAGCCGCCCTTTGTCATCGATCTCCGGATCCATGGCCGAAGCGATTTCGAGCACCAGCACCGAGTGCTGCGCCACCGAAAATGCGTAATCACCCTTGGTCTGCCCGTTCCAGCGCGCCACTCGCGCCAGTCCGTGGGCAATATCGGATAACTCCACGTCGATGGGGGAGGGGTCGAGTAGATCGAGGCGGCGCCCCGAAAGCATGCGCTGCCAGGCGCGGGATTGTGCGCGTGCCATTATTCTCGATCCTAGTCGTCTTCGGAATCGCCGCCCGGCGTTGCAAAACCGTAGCGCGCCCACTCGGGCAGGGCAAGCGAGACGGGAGCGCCCGCCACACTCGCCGCTCCGGCATCGGCAATCTTGTCGATCCGGGCGATGGCAACAGCCGTTCCATCGACAACGCTGCCAATCGTCCCGACGCTCTTTTCTCCGATCATCAGGGCATCGCCGCGCGCACCCTCCGTGATGCCGGACACGATCACCGGCCGCCGCCGTGCCGTACCGCGATGCTGCATGCGCGACACCACTTCCTGGCCGACGTAACAGCCCTTCTTGAAGTCGACACCACCCAGATGGTCCATGCCGATATCGTGCGGAAAGCCGTCCTCGGCGTCGAAATCCGGTCCCATCTCGGCAATGCCGGCCGCAATGCGCGCCTTGGCCTGTCCCGTGCCCTCGGCCCAATCTTCGGCCTCGGCCAGCGGGACTATCACCCGATAGCCCAATCCCTCGCCGCGTCCGTCACGATGCACTATTGCTGTCTCCGGCGCTTCCGCCGACCACCCAACGGCGTGGGTTTCCGCCAGCATCTCGATTTCCATTTTGGCGCGCAGGCGATACATCTTCATGCGCTTGAAGAAATTCTCGGCCACTGAAGCGGGCACATCGAGCCAGTGCGCGCCATCAGCCCACCCGATCAGCCCTTCAGCCAGCATCTTGCCCTGCGGCGCCAGCAGCGCAAACCAGCGCGCCTCACCGTCTTCGAGCACCGGAGGGGTCAGAACATCGTGCATGAGATGGGTCGCGTCCGGGCCGGAAATTCGGAAAGCCACTCGGTCGGCGCGTTTTTCGATTGTCATATGCTGCCCTTGCCTTGTTCCTGTGCCATCCGCTAAACCCGCCCCATTCAGTCGCTGAGCCGGAGGTATGCCATGAGTCGCCACTTCGATACGATTTTCAGAGGCGGCACGCTGGTCAACCACGACGGCATAGGTAGCGCCGATATCGGGATCATCAAGGGGCGCATCGCCGCGATTGGCTCGCTCCTGTCCGATACTGCGGAAAATGAAGTCGATTGCACCGGCCTCACCATCCTGCCCGGCGTCATCGATACCCAGGTTCATTTCCGCGAACCCGGCCTCGATCACAAGGAAGATCTGCAGTCAGGTTCGCTGTCTGCGGTGATGGGTGGGGTGACCGGCGTTTTTGAAATGCCCAACACCAACCCGCTGACCACCACCCGTGAGACATTCGAAGACAAGATCGCCCGGGCCACCAATCGCATGCACTGCGATTTCGCCTTCTATATCGGCGGCACCCGCGAAAACGTTGCTGAGTTGCCTGAACTCGAACGCCTCCCCGGCTGCGCAGGCGTAAAGGTCTTCATGGGCTCGTCCACTGGCTCGCTCCTCGTCGCCGACGATGATGGCGTCGAGGCGATCCTGTCGGCCATCTCACGCCGCGCCGCCTTCCACTCCGAGGACGAATATCGCCTCGAAGAGCGCAAGGGGCTCCGCGTTGAGGGCGATCCGTCCTCCCACCCTGTCTGGCGCGATCCGCACGCAGCGCTCCAATGCACCGAACGATTGGTGCGCATCGCCCGCAAGACCGGCAAGCGCATTCACGTCCTCCACATCTCGACGAAGCAGGAAATTGCATTTCTCGCCGACCACAAGGATGTCGCCTCGGTCGAAGTCACCCCGCACCATCTCACTCTGGATGAAACCGCCTACACCCGTCTTGGCACCTACGCCCAGATGAACCCCCCGGTTCGCGATGCCGACCATCGCGAGGGTATCTGGCAGGGCGTCGCCAATGGCGTTGCCGACATTCTGGGCTCCGATCACGCCCCTCATACGCGTGAGGAAAAGGAAAAGCCCTATCCGACCTCGCCATCGGGAATGACCGGCGTGCAGACCCTCGTGCCCATCATGCTCGACCACGTCAACGCCGGACGCCTCAGCCTGCAGCGCTTCGTCGATATGACCAGCCACGGCCCTAACCGTCTGTTCAACTTGGCCTGCAAGGGCAGGGTGGCCGTCGGCTACGACGCCGATTTCACCATCGTCGATATGAACCGCACCGAGACCATCACCAATGATTGGGTCGCCTCAAAGGCTGGCTGGACCCCCTATGACGGCGTTACGGTCAAGGGCTGGCCGGTCGGAACCATCATTCGTGGCAACACCGTGATGTGGGACGGCGAACTCGTCACGCCCGCAAAGGGCCAGCCCATCCGCTTCATGGAAACCCTCACCCAAGGCTGAGCCTCGCCTTCACCTCTCCCTTTGGGGGAGAGGTCGGGCCGCAGGCCCGGGTGAGGGGGCCTTTCTCCAAACTCTGCCTCAGGCCAGCGCCATCAGGCTCGCATTGCCTCCTGCCGCCGCCGTATTGACACTGGTCGAAACCTCATCGACCAGCAGGTCGATAGCAAACACAGCATCGCCACGCTCCAGCGCCTCGGTCGATGCGCCCTGAACGGTAACGATCGGGCCGTCCCATTCCGCAACGGTATTGCTGATCGCGGTAACGGCTTCACGATCTCCCTCCACCAGCGCCGCCCGGGCCGCGCCCGGCCGGATCTCCCGCACCATTTCGACGCGCTGTCTGATGTCCTCGGGCAGGTCGCGGACGATCGTCCCCAGGTCTCCCGATGCCTTGACCAGCATTTGATTTCCCGCAGCCAATCCAGCCGCAAGGCCGTGCACGAGTCCGGTCAACGTCTTGGCGCTGAGCAGCACCTTGCCCTTGGGTTTGGTCAGATAGGTGTTGCGCTCACCCACCGGCCCATCCAGTTCTGAAAATGCGTTGATGGCCGGATGGCTGGCATAGGTCAGCGTCGCTTCAGCAAGATCGTCCCGGCTGTTTTCCCGCAGCCATTCGGCCAGCGTAACCAGCGTCGGGCCAGCTTGCCGCGCCGGCAAGCCCCACACAGTCTGGTTGGTCGTCTGCACCAGCCGCCGCAGATACAGCGGTCCGCCGGCCTTTGGGCCGGTGCCCGAAAGCCCGTGCCCGCCAAACGGCTGCACACCCACTACGGCGCCGATCTGGTTGCGGTTGACGTAGATATTACCGACCTCGATCTTCGCCGTGATTTCGGCAATCGTCGTATCGATCCGCGTATGCAGCCCGAAGGTCAGTCCGTACCCCAGCGCGTTGATCCTTTCGAGCAGGCTATCAAGGTTCTTGCGTTTGAACCGCACCACGTGCAGCACCGGCCCGAACACCTCGCGCCCGAGTTCCAGAATATCGTTGATCTCGATCAATGTCGGCGACACGTATGTTCCCTGTTCCGCCAGCGCCGGCAGCTCAAGCTGTGTCACAGCGCGGCCCCTGCCTCGCATCACCTCGACATGGGCATTGATCCCATCGCGCGCTTCGGCGGTAATCACCGGTCCCACATCCACAGTCAGCCTGTCGGGATTGCCGGTATCGAGCTGCGCCATCGCGCCCTTGAGCATGTCGAGCGTCTTGTCGGCCACTTCCTCTTGCAGGCACAGTACCCGTAATGCCGAACAGCGCTGTCCCGCGCTATCGAACGCCGAAGCGAGAACATCAAGTACAACCTGCTCGGTCAGCGCCGAGGAATCGACAATCAGCGCATTCTGCCCGCCGGTTTCCGCCACCAGCGGAATCGGAGCGCCGTTCGCCAGTGTACGCCCGGCAAGCTGCTTCTGGATCAGCCGTGCCACTTCGGTCGAACCGGTAAACATCACCCCGCACGTCGCTTCGTGCCCCACCAGTGCGGCGCCCACCTTGCCGTCACCGGGGGCAAATTGCAGCACATCGGCCGGCACCCCGGCAGCGTGCATAAGGTCCACTGCCAATTGAGCAATCAGCGGCGTTTCTTCGGCGGGCTTGGCGATCACCGGATTGCCCGCCACCAAAGCAGCCGACATCTGTCCGGTAAAGATCGCCAGCGGAAAATTCCACGGCGAAATGCACACCACAGGTCCAAGCGGAATATGGGTTTCGTTGGAAAAGCTCTCTTTGACCAGCTTGCCGTAATAGCGCAGGAAATCGACGGCCTCGCGCACTTCGGCAATCGCATTGGCAGCAGTCTTCCCCGCCTCGCGCATGGCCAGCGACATGAAATTTTCCATCTGGCTTTCCATGGCGCCTGCTGCCCGCATCAGCATGGCGCCGCGCTCGGCAGGGGGCGTTGCCGCCCATCCTTCGGCCGCGCGCTGTGCCCGGGCCATGATGGCGTCGATCTGGTCCACGGAAGGCTCGATCACCTCGCCCACCACATCACGATGGTCGGCGGGATTGAGCACCGGGCGTCTCGCGCCCTTCGCGTCCTCGGCCTTGGCCACCCATGCCCGTTCGGCACCGGTCTTGAGGCTCTTTTCCAAAGCCCGCAGCACCTGTTCGTTGGACAGATCGATGCCGCGCGAATTGCGCCGCCTTGCAGCCAGAATATCCTTGGGCAGATCGATCTGCTCATGGGGCGCACCGACCGGTGAAATCTCCCGTGCCATTTCCACCGGATCGGCAATCAACCGGTCCACCGGCACGTCCTCGTCGGCAATCTGGTTGACAAAGCTCGAATTGGCACCGTTCTCGAGCAGCCGCCGCACCAGGTAGGCCAGCAGCGTTTCGTGACTTCCCACCGGCGCGTAGATGCGGCAGGGACGGTTCAGCTTGTCCTTGGGCACCACCTGCTCATAAAGCGGCTCGCCCATGCCGTGCAGGCATTGAAATTCGTAGCTCCCGACCGCGAAATCGGGCCCCGCCAACTCGTAAATCGTCGCCATGCTCTGCGCGTTGTGGGTCGCAAACTGCGGGAACACCACATCGCGCGCCGCCAGCAGTTTCTTGGCGCAGGCGATATAGCTCACGTCCGTATGCACCTTGCGGGTGAACACCGGAAAATCTTCAAGCCCGTCCATCTGCGCGCGCTTGATCTCGCTGTCCCAATAGGCGCCCTTGACCAGCCGCACCATGATCCGGTGTCCTGAGCGTCTGGCCAGGTCGATGATCCAGTCCAGAACGAACGGGCAGCGCTTGGAATAGGCCTGGACCACAAACCCGATACCATTCCAGCCATCAAAGGCCGGATCGATGGCCAGTGCTTCGAGCAGATCGAGCGAGAGTTCGAGCCGGTCCATCTCCTCGGCATCGATATTGAGGCCGATGTCATAGGACTTGGCCAACGCCGCCAGGTCCTTGAGCCGTGGCAGCAGCTCGGCCATCACCCTCCCATACTTTGTGCGGGCGTAGCGCGGGTGCAGCGCAGAAAGCTTGATCGAAATACCCGGCCCGGCATAGGGACCCTTGCCAGCGGCGGCCTTGCCGATCGCATGGATGGCCCCGACATATTCGGCCATATACCGGTCAGCGTCGTGTGCGGTGGTCGCGGCTTCTCCCAGCATGTCGTAGGAATAGCCGAACCCCTTGGCTTCCCATGTCTTGGCGTTCTTGACCGCTTCGCTGATATCCTGCCCGGCGACGAACTGTTCCCCCAGCATGCGCATCGCCATCTTTACGCCCGCACGGATCACCGGCTCGCCTGAGCGCGAGACAATCCGCGAAAGGGCGTTGGACAATCCCGATTCATCGACCGGCGTAACGAGCTTTCCGGTCACGACCAACCCCCATGTCGCCGCGTTGACGAACACCGAACGGTCCAGCCCGAGATGCTTCTGCCAGTTGCCCGGCGCGATCTTGTCGGCAATCAAGAGGTCGCGGGTGGAATTGTCCGGCGTCCGCAACAGTGCTTCGGCAAGGCACATCAGCGCCACGCCCTCCTGGCTCGACAGCGCATATTCGTGCATCAGCCCCTCGACCCCGCCGCCGGCGCCCTTGGCGCGGATCCCGCGCACGGCTTTTTCCGCCGTTGAGCGAATGGCCTTGGCCTGTTGCGGTTCGACAGCTGCCGCATCGATCAGCGCTGGGACGATTTCAGGTTCAGGAAGCCGATACGCCGACGTGATCGCTTCGCGCAGCGCAGTGTCGGTCTTGAGCGAGCGATCCGAAAACGCTTCAAACGGGGAAGTGCGGGGTGACGGCATGGAACTTGAAGCCTCCTCTGGCCCGATCGTGCGAGCGTTGTCCTTTGAATATCGTGGAAACTAAGGCAGTTCCTTCGCAGGTCTAGGCGATAAGAAAACCATTTGGCGTAAAAAACGCAGAAAATCGGCGAAAATACAATCGAGACTACGGTGTGCGCCGCAAACTACCGTCCTTGTGACGTATGGTCTGCAAATCATCGGGTCTCTCTCGCCATCTCGGCAATATTGCCGCCCTCCCGTTTCCTCTCTAAAAGCTTGAGCCTATGAGCGAGACGACCCCACCACAAATCGGCCCGGTTATCCAGATGGCGCGCAAGGCCCGTCATCTGACGCTTGAACAACTGTCGAAACTGTCCGGCGTGTCCCGCTCCATGCTCAGCCAGATCGAGCGTTGCGAAACCAACCCCACATTCGCTGTCGTCTGGAGCCTCACCCAGGCGCTCAACATCGAGTTCTCCGACCTCGTGTCCGGCGATGCGGTGGCCCGGAAATCCGCGCTCATCGATATCGTTCCGGCCGATCACGTCCCGCTCATCGCCTCGCCCGACGGCGCTTGCCGGCTGAAGATTCTCTCTCCTCCTGCGCTGGCCGGCAAGACCGAATGGTATCAGGTCGAAATCGAACCCGGCGGCGCGCTCGTCAGCGCTCCCCACGCCCCGCGCACCCGTGAGCACTTCACCGCGCTCACCGATGGCATAGCCATTACCAGTGGCGAGACGACCACCGCCCTGACCGAGGGTGAAGTGGCGCGCTACGCCGCAGATGTCCCCCACGCCATCTCAAACACGTCAGGTGCCATAGCCAGCGGCTGGCTCGTGGTGCTCTACAACTGATCTTTTCCGGGTTCTCGTTTGAACTTCTTGGGTGCCGCTTCACCGTCATCCCGGACCTGATCCGGTACCCCCAGCGTTCCCGCATTTCCCTTCGCGCCGCAACCCGCGCCGCCGTATCTCCGTTGGTCCTCCAATACCCATTGACGCAAATTCCAATATATTGGAAAATGCCTCCAACAAAAAGGAGTAGCCATCATGATGGACGGTTTCGCCCAGCACCTGAGCCAGACCCTCGACGGGATTCGCGACGAGGGACTTTTCAAGTCTGAAATGGTCATCGGATCCCCCCAGCAGGGCGAAGTTTCGGTCGGCGGCCGCACCATGGTCAATCTGTGCGCCAACAATTATCTCGGCCTCGCCAATGACCCCGAAGTGGTTGAAGCGAGCATCAGGGCGCTGGAAAAATACGGCTCGGGAATGGCGTCTGTCCGCTTCATCTGTGGCACGCACGAGTTGCACAAGGCGCTCGAACAGACCGTCGCCCGTTACCTCGAAAAGGACGACGCGATCCTGTTCGGCTCGTGTTTTGACGCCAATGGCGGCATTTTCGAAACCCTGCTCGGCCCCGAAGATGCGGTGATTTCCGACACGCTCAATCACGCCTCGATCATCGATGGTGTGCGCTTGTCCAAGGCCCGGCGCTACCGCTTCCACACCTCCGACATGGACGATCTTCGTCTCCAGCTCCAGGCCGCCGAAGACGACGGAGCCCGCTTCAAGCTCATCGTCACCGACGGCGTTTTCTCCATGGATGGCTATATCGCCAAACTGCCCGAAATCTGCGATCTCGCCGAGGACTACAAGGCCGCCGTGCTGATCGACGAATGCCACGCCACCGGCCATCTCGGCGATAAGGGCAAGGGCACTCCGGCCCTCACGGGTGCCGGCAATCGCGTCGATATCATCTCGGGCACCTTCGGCAAGACGCTTGGCGGCGCCATGGGCGGTTTCATCGCCGGGCCCCAAGCGGTCGTCGATCTCTTGCGCCAGCGCGCCCGGCCGTATCTCTTCTCCAATGCCCTGCCGCCTTCGGTGGCCGCTGGCGCCATCAAGGCCATCGAAATTGCCGAAAAGGCCGATGATCGCCGCGCCACGCTTGACCGGCACACAAAGCGCTTCCGCTCGGCACTGGCCGAAGCCGGGTTCGATCTTGTGCCGGGCGAAACTCCGATCATCCCGGTCATGCTCCACGACGCGGTCAAGGCCCAGGGCATGGCCAAAGCGCTCCAGGACAAGGGCGTTCTGGTTTCCGCCTTCTCGTTCCCCGTCGTGCCAAAAGGCAAGGCCCGCATCCGCACCCAGATGTCGGCCGGCCTGACCGACGACAACATCTCGTTCGCCATAGACGCTTTTATCAGCGCCGGAAAAGACCTCGGAGCCATCTAGATGACCCGCACAATGAAAGCTCTCGTCAAGGCCAAGTCCGAACCGGGCCTGTGGATGGAAGACGTGCCGGTTCCCGAAATCGGCCCCGATGATGTCCTGGTCAAAGTCACCAAGACCGGCATCTGCGGCACCGATCTGCACATCTACAAATGGGACAACTGGGCCCAGGGTGCGGTTCCCGTGCCCATGACGGTGGGACACGAATATTCGGGAACCATCGCCGAACTTGGCGCCAACGTCACCCATCTCCAGATCGGACAGCGCGTCTCTGGTGAAGGGCATGTCATTGGCTTCAAGTCCCGCGCCAGCCGGGCAGGGCGGTTCCACCTCGACCCCGAAACCAAGGGCGTCGGCGTCAACCTGCCGGGCGCTTTTGCCGAATACGTCAAGATCCCCGCCTTCAACATCGTTCCGCTTCCCGATAGCGTCGATGATGAACTGGCCTCCATCCTCGATCCGCTCGGCAATGCCGTCCACACTGCGCTGGCCTTCGACCTGGTGGGAGAGGATGTCCTGATCACCGGCGCTGGCCCCATCGGCATCATGAGCGCTGCCGTGGCAAAACATGTCGGCGCCCGCCACATCGTCATCACCGATCCCAAAGACAATCGGCTTGAGCTTGCCAAAAAAACCGCGCCGGGCGTTGTGACCGTCAACACTGCCGACGATCTGCGCGCTGTCGCGAAATCGCTTGGCATGAATGAAGGCTTTGATGTCGGCTTTGAAATGAGCGGCGCCCCCGCCGCGATGGCAACGCTGACCGATCATCTCGTCATGGGCGGCAAGATCGCCATGCTGGGCTTGCCCGCCAGACCGTTCGAGTATGACTTCGCCAAAATGGTCCTTAAGATGATCACCATCAAAGGCATCTATGGCCGCGAGATGTTCGAGACCTGGCACAAGATGCTCGCCATGCTCCAGTCCGGGCTCAATATCCGCCCTGTCATTACCAATCGGTTCCCCGCGGCCGAATTCGATACGGCCTTCCAGTCGGCAATTCAGGGCGGGGCGGGCAAGATCGTTCTTGAATGGTGAACATGAGCAAACGGTAAGGCGGCTGCCCCAAATTCACCTCATAAGGTGCATTAAGAAAAGCCTTGATTGTTCCTGACCGACCCATTGCCGAAAGTGCCGCCATGACCGCCGTCCCGCCCAAGATTCGCCGCGCCCTGATGCTGGTCAATCCAAACGCGCGGCGCGGCAGCGAGGCGGTCGAACCGATTGCAAAACGGCTACGGTTTCTCGGCCTCGATGTGGTTATCGAGCGCTTCGAAAGCCCCGAAGAACTGGCTGCCGATATCGCCCGCCGCCGTCACGAGGTGGATATGGTCATCGTCTGCGGTGGCGATGGCACGATGAACGCCGCCGCCCCTGCCGTCATTGAAACGGGCCTGCCCATGGGCGTCATTCCCATGGGCACCGCCAATGATCTGGCCCGCACACTCCACATTCCCGAAAGTTTCCTTGACGCTGCCGATATCATCGCCGCCGGTCACACCCGCACCATCGATGTCGGTCTCGTCAACGGGCGCCCCTTTTTCAACGTGGCCAGCATCGGGCTCTCCGCCGAACTGGCAAACAAGCTCGACAAGGGCACAAAGCGCCGTTGGGGGAAACTCGGCTATGCAATGACCGCCCTCAAGATTGCTTCGACTGTCCACCCGTTCAGCGCCGAAATCATCAGCTCAAGCGGTACATCGAAGGTGAAAACGCTCCAGGTCGCAGTCGGCAATGGCCGCTACTACGGCGGTGGTACTGTTGTCGAAGCCGACGCCACCATCGACGATGGTACACTCGATCTCTACAGCCTCGAAGCCCGTGATGTCTGGCAGCTGGTCACCATGCTCGGTGCTTTCCGGCGCGGCACGCACGGCACCTGGCGCGAAGTCCGCACCGAAAAATGCATCGCCTTCGAACTGCGGACGGCCGAGCCCATGGACGTCAACGTCGATGGCGACATCATCACCAAAACACCCGCCCACTTCGAGATCCGCCCGCGAGCCATTACCGTCTTCGTGCCAGAAAGCAATTCAGGGGCGTAAGAGAGCGTTTCGCTACGGCAAAACTGCCAATTATATTGACGAAGCCATATAGCTGACTTAAGTCAGCTATAATGTCTCATGATCCTATTGCCCGCTTCCGCCGTTTTTCCCGCGCCGTCACCTCAGAGGTCGGTGCGCTCGACGATTCCTTTCTCGGGCGCGGGCGTCCGCTCGGCTCGGCTCGCGTGCTCAACGCCATCGGGCATGGCCGCACCGACATCGCGCAATTGCGCGTCTATCTCGGCCTCGACTCAGGACTGATGAGCCGTCTCTTACGTGGCTTGGAAGACGAAGGGCTCGTCCAGACCCGCCCCGACCCCTCTGATGGCCGCCGCCGCCTGCTGGTGTTGACCCCGACGGGCCAGCGGGAATTTTCAGCCTATGAGGACATCTCCAATGTTCGGGCTGAGGCATTGCTGGCCCGGCACCCGCACCCCGAGGCCCTTCTGGCCGCCATGGATCTCATCGCCTCGGCGCTTGGACGCGATCGTATCGCGTTTGAGGAGGTCGATCCCCGCGATGAGACTGCACGCTTCTGCCTGCAGCAATATTACGAGGAACTGGCGCGCCGTTTCGAGGAGGGGTTCGACGTCAAACGCTCCGCTGATCCCGACGCAGTCGATATGATCCGTCCGCGCGGCGCGTTCATTCTGGCAATTTCCGACGGCCTGCCCATCGGCTGCGTTGGCCTCAAGGGCACCGAAAAGGGCTACGCGGAAATCAAGCGCCTCTGGGTCGCCCCATCGGCCCGTGGGCTCGGCCTCGCCCATCGGCTGATGGCCGCCGTGGAAGACACGGCCCGCAACCTCGGCATAGCCCTCCTGCGCCTCGACACCAACCGCGCGCTCCCGGAAGCTGTGTCCATCTACCGCAAGACCGGCTGGACCGAAATCGACCGTTTCAACGACGATCCCTATCCCGACTTCTTCTTCGAAAAGCACCTTTAGGCGCGCTCGCGCTGGCTGCGACACCCCAAGGTCTGCCGCCGGCAAAAGGCCTAACCCGTCATCCGTCCCTCGATAAAGGCGATCGCGGCCGCATATGATGCCAGGGCGATGCGCCGCCCGCGTGAACCATAGCTAGGTGCAGGAGCGGGCTACTGAAGCACCCTGTCCAGCGTGTACTCGCCATTGCTGATTCGATCCGGGATGTTCCCAATCAGCTTTGCCACGGCCTCTTCGCCATAATCGCGAACCAGTGTTGCAATCGCTGCAAACAGCGCTGCATGGGCTAGGGCCTCCGTGTCGACGCCGTCGGTATCGGCCGAATTCCAGGCCTCCGCCAGATACTCGAGAGCGATCTGGCGTTCTTCCTGCTCGGCCTCGATGGCTGCGGACTCGGTCGGGAACGGAAATGTGGTGCGCGTGGTCATGACCGCTAGTTAACATGCCTTTTGGGCACTGCTAAGAGGAAATGACCAATTGGTTAACGTGCCGCAGCAAATTGAAGCGCTTCCAGAAAAAGCATGTCCTCGACCCGATCGCGGATGGTCCCACTTTTTTGGTTCGGAAGCGCGCCAAGCGAGGCGTTTCAAGCGCTTCCAGCCGCAACCCTATTCGGCATAGCGCTGGTGAATGTCTCGCGCCAGCGTATCGCCTTCGGTCAATAGCCGCCTTATGGCCACCTCTGCCGAAGGTGTGCAACTGCGATAGAAGCGGGCATAGGCCTCATATCCCGCGTTGAACGCCCCCGCCAATCGCGCCCGGCGGTCCTCGTCGGGCTCGTCCAGTGCGATTAACTCCGCCATCTGCCCCCGCCAGTCGGTCGTCTGGTCGCCGCACAAGGGGGTAAGCATATAGAGCGATCCCAGTATCTCCGACAGCCGCTCCATCTGCCCCTGATAGGGCGGATCGATGGCCAGCGCGGAGGAGGGCGCAACAAGCATTGCCACAACAAAGAGCTGACGCACTGTCTTCATCGCTCCACCCTCGCCAGCCCGAGGCATTGGGCGCAGGCGTGAACAATCTCGGCGAGGTGCTCGGTCGTGCGATAGGACTGCACCTCGTCCACATGCACCCAGTCCCAATCGCTGATTTCATGGCTGGTCACTGGCGCCCCCATGGGGCAGTGGGCCGCAAATACCGCCAGAGTATAGGTCTTTGCCCCTTCGCCCACCGTTTCGACCAGAACCTGAATGGGGTCCGAAACCAGAAGCCGGGTCTCTTCGAACAGTTCGCGCTGCACGCAATCGAGCGGGGTTTCTCCCGGCTCCATACGTCCACCCGGAAACGTCCACATCCCAAGAAATGGCGCATAGGCGCGCTGGATCAACAGGACCTGATCACCATTGAAAAGCCCGATCGAGCATGCATCGGGCTTCATGTGCTGGCAGCCATCGCTATAGTGGTTGGGAACGGAGAATGAAGACTCATGTGCGGACGATACGCGGTTACCTTGCCAGATGAGGCGATGCGCCAGATATTTGCTACGGACAATCTAATTCAGTCCGTGCCGCGCTACAACATTGCTCCCACTCAGCCCGTCATCGCCATCTGGGTCGATGATGCCATGCGCCGCACCGCAAAGCTCGCCCGCTGGGGCCTGGTCCCCGGATGGGTCAAGGACCCACGCGAATTTCCGCTTCTTATCAACGCCCGCGCCGAGACCATGGCGACAAAGCCCGCCTTCCGCGACTCGGTGAAACACAAGCGCTGCATCCTGCCGGCCTCGGGTTATTATGAGTGGCAAACGCTGCCCAATGGCAAAAAGCAACCCTATTACATCACCCTCAAGGACAATCAGCCGTTGGCGCTGGCCGGGCTCTATTCGAGCTGGATGGGCCCCGACGGTGAGGAAATCGATACGGTAGCGACCATAACGGTGCCCGCCGGGCCAGATGTCGCCCATATTCACGATCGTATGCCCGCCCTCATGCAGGGCAGCCAGATCGATCTCTGGCTCGATACAAAAAACATGCGATTCGCCGAGGTCGAACCGTTTGTCGTCCCTCAACTCGAGGGTATTATGGCCTTCCACCCCGTTTCGACGCGGGTCAATTCTGCCGCCAACGAGGGTCCCGATCTTATCGTTCCGGCAAGCGAAGTGATCGACGGTGCGGCGAGAGATAAGTCCATGAAAGTCAAGACGAAAAAGTCGAGCCAACTCGATCTTTTTTGAAGGTTCCGGCCGGAACCGGTTCTTCGGTTTGCTCGTTCTTGAGGCAGGAATTTCCGGGGCGGCGTGTCGATTTGGCACAATCGCACTCGATTTTTTCGTCAAGCCTTGTTATTTATCTCTCGTGGCACCAGATGCGGTGTCCCGAGGTCAGGCTGGAGAACGGCAACATGGTAACACAAACTGCATGGACACGCCTGACCGCGTCCGAGGACACCTGCGTACGATTTAGTCTCAAACGTACCGGTCTCATGTGTCGTTCTTGGATTTGGCGCGTATCGCGGCATTAGAGCGCTTCCTGAAGAAAGTGGCCACCGCTTTTACGGCTAGGAAGCGCGACTGACAAAAGTCGCCGCCCCGTCACAAGACCCTCACATTAGATTGTTAGACACCGCTCAAGGCTGGGCGGCATCGCGTATCGCAGAGTGTTCGATCATGACCAAGCCAATCGTTATTTCAGTTGCAGGTGAACCCCAGGGCGTCGTTGTCCCCAACGGCCAGGACTTCCGTTTCATGGCGGTCAAGCTGGGCGTGTTCCCGCTCGATGGCAGGATTTTCCAGTCCATCGATGCCGCTCGCGCTGCCGCGGAAGCCGTGGTCGAGGGCGCAGCAGAACTCGCCAATTCGTTCGAGCCCAATGACGGCAACGACAGCGGCATGGTGGCTTGAGCTTCGATCGGTCCTAGAGCGACCCCCGGATCACCCGATCACACAGCAACCTGATGGCACTGCGCACGGCATCGCCATCGGGGAGTTTCCCCACTATCCCTGTTCCTGAGGCCAGCAGCACCTTGGCGAGCTGGTCGCCGTCTTTAACCCCGGCATCGGAAAAGGCGCGTTTGAGGCTCTCGACGACCGCATCGTCGGCGCGCTTGAACTTGTGACCCAGCCGGTGCGGCTCGTTCACCAGTTCCGCCGCGTGCGGCGAGCCCTTCAGCATATCGGAAATCGCGCCAAACATTTCGGCCAGCCCGTTGCCCACCCGCTCACCCAGCGGCGCATCCGTTTCGAAGGCTTGGATAAATATCTCTGTCTTGTCGCTGAGCAGTTCTTCGATCAGCGCCTCAAACAGCGTTTCCTTGTCGGCAAACTGCGCATAGAGCGTGGGCTTGGCAATGCTCGCCTCCTTGGCGATCGCCTCCATCGTCGCGGCGCGAAAGCCGGTCTTGAGCATCACTTCGCGTGCCGCATCGAGAATGCGGCGGCGTTTTTCCAGCACCCGTGGCGAGAGGTTGGACAAAAGTAAACTACTCCATTGAACGTTTTGAACGAATAACGTATATATCGTTCAACATTTTCAATCCATCGGATAGAAATCATGACTGATCGCGTTCTTCTTACCGGAATTTCCGGCTTTCTGGGCGGCCATGTCGCTCTCCAATTGCTCAACGCCGGTTATATCGTGCGCGGCAGCGTGCGCAATCTTTCCAGGGCCGACAAGGTCAAGGCGACGCTCGCCAAGGCCGGAGCCGATGTTTCGCGCCTCGAATTTGTCGCGCTCGACCTGGAAAAAGATGAAGGCTGGGATGCGGCAATGGAAGGCGTGCGCTTTGTTCAGCACATCGCCTCGCCCTTCGTTCTGCAGATGCCGGAAGACAAGAACGACCTGATCCGCCCCGCGGTCGAGGGCACCGAGCGGGCGCTCAGCGCCGCGCTGGCCGCCAATGTCGAGCGCATCGTGCTCACGTCGTCCATGGCCGCCATCGCCTATGGACACGACAAATCCCGCACCGCGCCGTTCACGGCCAATGACTGGACCAATCTCGAGGGTAGGGACGTAACCCCCTATACCGAATCCAAAACCCGTGCCGAGCGCCGTGCCTGGGAAATCATGCGCGCAGCCGGTCGTGAAAAGGACCTCGCAACGATCAATCCGTCAGGGATTTTCGGCCCGCTGCTCGATGAAGACCCCGGCACCTCGGCTACGCTCGTTCAGCGCCTCATGAACGGCTCGGTGCCCGCTTCGCCACGCATCCCGCTCGTCGTCATCGATGTGCGCGACGTCGCCCAGGCTCATGTTGCTGCGATGACCTCCCCAAACGCAGGCGGCCATCGGTTCCCGATGGGTGAGAGCACCATGTTCTTCGGTGAAGTTGCGGCCCTCCTGCGGAACGCCTTCCCCGCCTACGCCAACAAGATCCCCCGGCGCCGACTGCCCGACTGGGCTGTCCGCGTCTATGCGCTGTTCGACAGGGATCTTCGCTCCAACCTTGGTGAACTCGGCGTTCTCAAACGCCTCGATTCTTCGGCGGCAATGCGCCTGCTCGATCGCAAACTGACCCCCGCCGACGCTTCTTTCATAGCCACGGGCGAAAGTCTGATCGCGCACGGGCTGGTCTAGAGTGTTTCCAGTGCATGTCCTCGACCCCGATCGGGGATGGAAGTCACTTATCCGGTCCGGGCCCCCCCGCCAGCAAAAAGCGGGAATGCTCTAAACCCCGATCTGGAAATACCCCAGCGCGTCCCCGATTTCATCTTCCTCATACCCAAGATGGGAGAGCAGGACGCGCTCGAGGGACCCGTTTATTTCGCGCGCCTCGGCAAAATTGGATGGACTTGGGTCGCGCACCAGCACGTTGAGGGACGCGATCAGCTTGACCAGCAGCGCATGCACGATTTCGTGCTCGGCCTGCAGCCGGTCGACAACCTTCTTCCACGCCTCGCCCTTTTCCGAAAGGGCGGGGAAGATGTGAGCATCCTCGATCGAGTGATGCATGTGCACGGTCTGACAATGCTGACCGCACAGATTGCCGAACTGGCGATAGTTCGAAACCATCGTCAGCGCCTCGGCTTCCGCTTCGATCTCCTCGACCGATTTTTCACCGGCCATGACATCATCGACCATCTTGCGCAGATCGGTCACGCTCTGGCGCAAATGATCGTGGATCATCTTGAGGTGTCGGCCCGGCGCCCGCTGGTGGGCCGTCAGGTTTTCAAGCTTGGGCGCCCGCGGGCGCGTGGCATCGTCGAGAAAGGCAATATCGAGCAGCATGGCAGTGTGAGGTCCATCAAAACATGTCAATTTAGGTATTGGCGCGCCGATTTCTACCCCAGTACCTTGCCCGGATTCAGAATCCCCTTCGGATCGAGCGCCGATTTGATCGCCTTCATCATTTTCAGCGCCACGGGGTCCTTTACCTGCTTGAGCAGCCCTGTCTTGAGTTGCCCGATCCCATGCTCGGCGGAAACCGATCCGCCAAGCTCAAGCACCACCCCGTAAACCGCATCGTGCACCGCTGCCGCCCCATCCATGAACGCCTTTCCGTCAGCGCCATCGGGCTGGGAAAAATTGAAATGGATATTGCCGTCGCCCAGATGCCCGAACGGCACGGGCCGGATGCCGGGCACCGCCTTTTGCGCCGCTTCGCTCCCTCGCGCTATCAATTCGGGTACCGCCGCCACCGGCACCGAAACGTCGTGCTTGATCGAAGCCCCCTCGCGCGATTGCACCTCGCTCATCTGCTCGCGCGCGCTCCAGAACGCCTCGCGTTGGCTCAACGATTCCGCGATGATACCATTGCTCACCAGCCCGGCTCCAAACGCGTCTTCGACCGCCTTTGAAAGCCCGCCGGTCACGCCGCCCTTGGGCACCGAAATTTCCACCAGCACATACCAGTCCGACATTTCGGCTGTGGGGTCCTGCGCGATCATCTTGTGCTTGAGTTGAAAATCGATGCCGATGCGCGGCATCAATTCGAACGCCGTCAGCGTATTGCCGGCCCGCGCCCGCATCATCGCGAACAGCTCCAGCGCCGCCCGCGGCGAAGCCACATTGAGCAGCGCCGTCTCGTGAGCGTCCGGCTTGGGAAACAGTTTTAGCGTCGCCGCCGTGATGATCCCAAGCGTACCCTCGGACCCCACCAGCAGATCCTTCAGATCATAGCCCGTATTGTCCTTCCGCAGCGCATTGAGCCCCTTGTAGATCGACCCGTCCGCCATCACAGCCTCAACCCCGAGGCATAGCTCGCGCGCATTGCCGTAGGACAGCACCTGCACCCCCCCGGCGTTCGACCCAAGCACACCGCCGATCCGCGCCGAGCCCTGCGAGGCGATATAGAGCGGGAACATCATCCCTGCTTCTTCGGCAATCTCATGGGCTTCCTGCAGCGTGGTTCCCGCATCGAGCGTCATGTGCCCCGCCGCTGCATCGACGTTCCGCACGCCCTTGAGCCGGGAAATCGAAACGATCACCTCGTCGCCAAACAGCGGCACCTGCCCCCCGACGAGCCCGGTGTTTCCAGCCTGCGGGACGATATGAACGCCCACCTCATGAGCCCATTCCATCACCGCCTGCACCTCGGCCACTGTCCGCGGCAGGGCAACGGCCTGGGCTTGCCTGTGGAAACGGCGGCGTGGCTCTGAAATATAGCCCGCCATTTCGGACGACGCGGAAACGACGCTGTTCTCCCCGAGAAGCTGGACAAGGGCCGGAACGATCTGGTCTCTGGAAAGGGTCATCTCAAAAGTCTTTCTGCAAGCATCGGCCAGCTTTATCGCACGGGTCTGGTCGGATTCGCTACCGCACCAACCCGCTTCCCACCTTGCCCGTTCCCATCCCCTGTGCCAAAACCACCAGCAACGAAACGATCATCGGAGAACACCATGGCTGGTTTGATGGAAGGCAAGCGCGGGCTCATTATGGGCGTCGCCAACAACCGCTCTATCGCCTACGGCATTGCCAAGGCGCTGCATGCGCAGGGCGCGGAAATGGCCTTCACCTATCAGGGCGAGGCGCTGCATCGCCGCGTCGAACCGATCGCCAAGGAGTTCGGTTCCGATCTGGTCCTGCCATGCGATGTCACCGATCCCGACGCCATGGACGCGGTGTTCAACGTGCTGAAGTCCAAGTGGGGCAAGCTCGATTTTCTCGTCCACGCCATCGGCTTTTCCAACAAGGAAGAGCTTGAGGGCCGCTACGTCGATACCACGCCGGGCAATTTCGCGCTGACCATGAACATTTCGGTGTTCTCGCTCACAGCGCTGGCCAAGCGCGCCGAAGCGCTGATGGACGACGGCGGATCGATCCTGACCCTCACCTATTATGGTGCCGAAAAGGTCCTCCCCAACTACAACGTCATGGGCGTCGCCAAGGCCGCGCTCGAAGCCTCGGTGCGCTATCTCGCCTCCGATCTCGGGCCCGAGCGTATCCGCGTCAACGCCATCTCCGCCGGCCCGATCAAGACCCTCGCTGCCTCCGGCATTTCCGACCTGCGCGAAATGCTCAAATGGAACGAGGAAAACGCTCCGCTGCGCAAGAACGTCACCATCGACGAAGTTGGCAACTCGGCTCTCTACCTGCTCTCGGACCTGTCGAGCGGCGTCACCGGCGAAATCCATTACGTCGATTCCGGCTACAACATCATCGGCATGAAGGCCATGCCCAAGGATGCGCTCGCCGAGTAGGCAGACAACCAAAATGTCATGGGGGCGCGCTAGATTGCGCGCTCCGACCATTTGTAAGTGATTGATTCGTCCATGCACCAGGTCACCTGGCCCGATTTCTACTTTGCGCGCCACGGCGAAACCGATTGGAACCGCGAGCGCCGCTATCAGGGCAGCCGCGATATCCCTTTGAACGAAACCGGCAGGCGCCAGGCCGATTCCAACGGCCCGCTGCTGCGTTTCCTGCTTGAAGAAGCGGGAAGCGATCCTGCCAAGTTCAAATGGTACGCCTCGCCCCTGAGCCGCGCCAGCGAGACCATGGAGCGCATGCGCGCCGCTTTCGACGTGCCGCTTCCCGAAGTCATCTATGACGAGCGGCTGATTGAAATCTCGTTCGGCAAGTTCGAGGGCCTCCTGCACGATGAAATCGCCCGCGAGCGCGAGGCTCTGGCCCCCGGCCATCGCGACGCAACCTATTGGAACTTTCGTCCCGAAGGCGGCGAGAACTATCAGGATCTCGCCGACCGCCTGCTCGATTTCGCGCAAGGGCTGACCCATCACTCGATCATCGTCGCCCATGGTGGCGTGCTGCGCGTCCTGCGTCACCTGGTCGAAGGCGTCACGCGCGGTGAAGTCCTCAACTGGGCGCCACCCCAGGGCGTCATCGCCCATTTCGCCACCGGCCAGATGACCCTGCACGCGGCGAAAAAGACGTGGTGATGCGATCGTCCAGAGGGTTGCCAGAAAAAGTGGTCATCACTTTTTCGGTTCGGCAACGCGACCACAATAAATGGAGGGTTGCCAGAAAAAGTGGTTTCCACTTTTTCGGTTCGGCAACGCGACAAAATGAAACCTTCCGACGACAATCCGCTGACCCGTCCGGGCCCGGCGCATCCAGATATTACCGATCCCGACATCGCAAAACTGGTCGCGACCTTCTACGCCCGCGCCCGCGAAGACGATGTTCTCGGCCCTGTCTTTAACCGCGCTGTCCACGATTGGGACGAACACATCGCCCAGATCACCGATTTCTGGTCCTCGATCATGCTGCGCACCGGCCGCTATTCCGGCCGCCCGCTCAATCCCCATCTGCGCCTGCCCATCGAGGCCGAACATTTCGATCGCTGGCTGGCCCTGTTCGAGCAAACGGCGACGGAAATCTTTTCCGCCGAGATCACCCACGAATTCATGATCCGGGCCCGCCGTATTGCCGACAATTTCGAGCTCGCCATCGGCTCCATGCGCGGCGAAATCCGCTCGCCCCGGCACGCTCGCTAGCGCAAAGGCGCCCACCCCCATAATCCCATCGAATGATTGACCACATCCCCGCCGCTGCCTAGAACACCACCAACAATTCCGGGGCATTCCATGAGCGACAATTCATTCGGCCATCTCTTCCGCTTCACCACCTGGGGTGAAAGCCATGGACCTGCGCTCGGTGTCGTCGTCGATGGTGTGCCCCCCGATCTGCCGATCAGCGCCGAAATGATCCAGCGCGATCTCGACCGCCGCAAGCCCGGCCAGTCGCGCTATACCACCCAGCGCCGCGAGGCCGACGAGGTCAAAATCCTCTCCGGCGTCTTCGAGGACGAGCGAACCGACGGTCTGCGCACGACCGGCACGCCGATTTCGCTGATGATCGAAAACACCGATCAGCGTTCCAAGGATTATGGCGATATCCGCGACAAATTCCGCCCCGGCCACGCCGACTACACCTATTTCCAGAAATACGGCATCCGCGATTATCGTGGCGGTGGCCGCTCTTCGGCCCGCGAAACCGCAGCCCGCGTCGCCGCTGGCGCCGTGGCCAAACTGGTGATCCCCAACGTCACCATCCGCGCCTCGCTGGTCCAGGTCGGCCCTCACAAGATCGATTACGCCAATTTCGATTGGGATCAAGTCGACCAGAACCCCTTCTTCTGCGCCGATCCTCAAGCCGCCGATACCTGGGCCACCTATCTCGACGGTATCCGCAAGGCCGGTTCTTCGGTCGGCGCCATCATCGAAGTGGTTGCCGAAGGCGTCCCCGCAGGCTGGGGTGCGCCCGTCTATGGCAAATTGTCAGCCGACATCGCTGCCGCCTTCATGTCGATCAACGCCGTGAAGGGCGTCGAGATCGGCGAGGGCATGCACGCAGCCGAACTGACCGGTGAGGAAAACGCCGACCAGATGCGCGCGGACCGTCCGCTGCCCAAATTCCTGTCCAACAAGGCCGGCGGCATCCTCGGCGGCATCTCGAACGGCGATCCCATCGTCGCCCGCTTTGCCGTCAAGCCGACAAGCTCGATCCTCACCCCGCGCCAGACCGTCACCACGAACAATGAGGATGCCGACATCATCACCAAGGGCCGCCACGATCCCTGCGTGGGCATCCGCGCTGTCCCCATCGGTGAAGCCATGATGGCCTGCGTCCTCGCCGACCACATGCTGCGCCACCGCGGCCAGACTGGTCGCGAAGGCGGCATCGGCTTTGGAAGAAACGACGTCTAATTGCAAGGCGCAGCCTTCACCTTTCCCTTAGGGGGAGAGGTCGCCGCGCAGCGGCGGGTGAGGGGGCCTTCCCAAATGTACCGGAGTGCCAAACATGATCTCTGAATCCGACGCGCGCGTCCAAGCTGCCCTCGACGCCATGAAGCGCGGCCAGATGGTTGTCGTTATCGACGATCACGACAGGGAAGGCGAAGGCGATATCATCGCCGCTGCCTCCACCATCACGCCCGAGCAGATGGCCTTCATCGTCCGCCATACCTCGGGGATCGTCTGCGCACCCATCACCGGCGAGCGCGCCCAGAAATTGCGCCTCGACCCGATGGTTGCATCAAACGATTCTGCCCACTCGACGGCCTTCACCGTCACCATTGATTTCAAGCACGGCACCACCACCGGCATTTCCGCCGATGACCGCACAGCGACCGTCCGTGCTCTGACCAATGGCAATGTGGGCGCCGAGGATTTCTCGCGCCCCGGCCACATCTTCCCGCTCATCGCGCGGCGTGGCGGCGTCCTCATGCGTTCCGGCCACACCGAAGCGGCGGTCGATTTATGCAAGCTTGCCGACCTGCCCGATGTCGGGGTCATTTGCGAACTGGTCAATGACGACGGCACAGTCACCCGCGGCCAGCAGGTCGCCGATTTTGCCGCAACCCACGATCTGCCGCTCATCTCGGTTGCCGATCTCATCGCGTACCGCCAGCGCCGCGAAAAACTCGTCGAGCGCGTCGCAACCTTCGAGATCGACACCATCGCCGGCCGCGCCATCGCCTACGCCTATTCGACCCCGTTTGATCGCGTGCAGCATCTTGCGCTCGCGTTTGGCGATGTGGGGCAGGGCGCACCAGTCAACGTCCGCCTCCAGCGTGAGGATATTGTGACCGATGTGTTCGGCGGCGCGGAAAAGCTCAATGCATCGATCACCGCTCTGGCTGAAACGGGCGGCGTTCTGGTCTATCTGCGCGAAGGCAATGCCGGCGTCGCCTATGACAAGGCCGCCGCCGAAGCGGAACGTGAAGACCACGGCTCGGCCCGGGATAGGGATGCAGAATGGCGCGAGGTCGGGCTCGGCGCCCAGATCCTGCGCGATCTCGGCATCTCGGCCATCAAGCCCATGTCCTCCCGCTCGCGCCGATACGTCGGCCTCGAAGCCTTCGGGATCACGATTTCAGATTAGTTGATGGCCATCTGCCGTCACAATCTTGTGGCCCATATCGACTAGCGATGGCTCCGATTAATCAGGATCGGGAGACCAGCGGGTATATGTGGAGGATCATAACGATTCCCTTCGCGCTGGTTCTCCTGATTGCAGGAGCCATCCTTGCGCCGACCCCGATCCCGGTCGGGGTCCCGATGATGGCACTGGCCATCTTTCTTTTGATCGGCAGCTCCAAATTCGCCCTGCGGTCGGTTCGCCGCCTGCGCCGGCGCTGGCAGGGTCTTGATCGGGCCCTCACCGCCCTCGAAACGCGCACCGCCGGCACCATCGCTCGGACCTTTAAACGCTCCCGCCCACACCGCCCAAGATAGGCCGGCGTTCACTGCATGGCGTTGTAAACGCTGTAGGCCGCGTCGTCCCAGTTCATATCGAGATTGGCCGAGCAGAACTTGTAGGCCCGGTCGTAGATCAACTCGTCATCGATCCCGTACCCGACATCGGCGTCCTCATACATGTTGCGGGCCGTGAAATAGCCCAGCAACCACCAGCGGTTCATGTTGCGGTAATCTTCGATCTCGTGCTCGGCCATGATTTCATTGCATATGACCCCGCCCTTGATCGTGTAGGCTGGCGCTGAAGCACTCATCAGAATGGCAGCGGACAGTGTGGCCGTGGCGATTAGATGTTTCATCCTGCGTCTCCCCGAATTTGGTTCGGCCATGATACTACGACAGGAAATTTCCTGTCCGCAGGCATTTCTCAAACCCGGCGAAAAGCAGCCAGAAACTCGCCATTGCCATCCCCACCCTTGATCGGCGAAGGCCACAGTCCGGCCTTTTCCCAGCCCAACGCGCCCATGTGCGCCAGCACCGCCTCCACAGCCGCCTCGATATGCGGCCCGGGCAGCACGATGCCGCCTTTACCGATATTGTCGCGCCCCACCTCGAACTGCGGCTTGATGAGCAGGATAGCCGGCGCTCCCGGCACGCACAGCGCCGAGGGGGCATCCAAGACCTTGGTCAGTGAGACAAAGCTCACATCGGACACCAGAAAATCGACAGGTTCGGGGATCGTCTCGGCCGTCAGGTCGCGGGCATTGACCCCCTCGAGCGACACCACATTGCCGAGCCTCGCGACGTCGCCATGCAATTGCCCATGCCCAACATCGACAGCGTAGATCAGCCGCGCACCGCGCTCGGTCAGCACCTGGCTGAACCCGCCCGTTGACGCGCCGAGATCGAGACACACTTTGCCGCTGGGATCGAACCCACTCTTGTCCAGCCCTTCGACCAGCTTGAGCGCTGCCCTCGAGACATAGCCCGATGCCGGATCGTCCAGAGCGATCGTATCCGCTTCACCAACAAGCTGGCTTGGTTTGCTGGCCGCCGCTCCATTGACGGTCACCGTGCCGCGCAAAATGGCGTCCCGCGCCCTTGCCCTCGATTGAGCGAGCCCGCGCTGTTCAAGCGCGATGTCGAGCCTTATGCGGCTCATGTCTCAACGAGGCGCCTCACCTTGTCGATTGCTGTCTGGCTGTCTTCGCCCCATGCGATGGTGCCAAAGAAATCGCCCTCGGCATCGATCATGAACACCGAGGCCGTGTGATTGACCAGATAATCGGTCGAACCCTCTGCTTCCACCTTTTCGGAAAACACCCCGTAGGATCGCTTGATCTGGGCGGTCTGACCCTCGTCGCCCACCAGCCCCATCACGTCGGGCCCGAAATTGGAAAGATAGTCGCGCGTGTGTTCAATCGTATCGCGCTCGGGATCGACCGAAACGAAAACGATGCGAAGCTCGTCATCGCCGAGCCCAAGTCGCTCTTTCCACCCCGTCGCTTCGGCAAGCGTGGTTGGGCACACGTCAGGACAGTAGGTATAGCCAAAAAACATCAGTGTCGGCGTGCCGAGCAGATCGTCCTGGGTGAACGTTTCACCAGTCGATGTAGCAACCATCTCGAACGGTCCGCCAAACATCGCGCCCGAGGGCTGGATGGGCTTTGTGAAATAAATGACGGTGGCCGAAACCGCCGCAAGCGCCACCAGGGCCCACAAAACGATGCGCACTTTTCCCAGCAAGGCGAAAATTCCTGAACTATTGATCCAGCGGCTCGACGCCAACGGGTGTGCCGTCCTTGGCCAGCGTGATTTTTTCGATCCGCGCTTCTGCCTGCTTGAGCAGGGCTTCGCAATGGCGCTTAAGCGCTTCACCGCGCTCATAAATCGCAATCGATTCCTGCAGGGGCGCCTTGCCGCCTTCAAGCTGCGCAACGATCTTTTCAAGCTCGTCCAGCGCCGCTTCAAAGCTCATTTCGGCGATTTCGGTCATAACTGCCCCTTCGTCTTCATTCGTCAGAATCGGGTCCGGCTTCGCCGGTCAGCAGCATGCCTACATGCGCCGACACCCCCGAGGCAAGCCCGCCAAGATCGTAGCCGCCTTCGAGCATCGAGACCAACCGGTTTGAGCAGCGCTGCTCGGCAATGTCCATCAACTTTCCCGTGACCCACGCGAAATCGGAGCCCACCCATTCGAGCTGCGCTAGCGGATCGCGCTTTTCGGCGTCGAACCCGGCCGAGACAAGGATCAGGTCCGGCGCGAAATTGTCGAGCGCCGGCAATATCTGCTCCTTATACGCCGCCCGCATTTCGCTCCCGCCGCTGCCGGCCGGCAGTGCGGCATTGACGATATTGCCGACGCCTCTTTCGCGCGGCGCGCCGGTCCCCGGATAGAGCGGCATCTGGTGCGACGAGGCATAGAAAACCGAGGGGTCGCCCTCAAAAATGTCCTGTGTGCCATTGCCGTGATGCACGTCGAAATCGACGATTGCCACACGCTCGGCCCCGTAGAGCCTTTGCGCCTGTCGCGCGGCGATAGCTATGGTGTTGACGAGGCAGAACCCCATCGAGCGGTCGCGCTCGGCGTGATGCCCCGGCGGGCGGGCCAGAACGAATGCATTATGCACCTCGCCCAGAATGACCGCTTCGATCCCCCGCAACACCCCGCCCAGCGCCGTCGCCGACGCTTCAAGACTGCGTGAGGAGATGAAAGTGTCCGCATCGATCTGCCCGATCCCTTCGGCGGGCCGGGTCGCGCGGATCGTATCCATCACTTTCCGGCTGTGGACCAGCTCGGCCAGATCGAGGTCGCCCGGCCCCGCCGCTTCCCGCGTCAGCGCACCGAAACGGGGGTGGCCGAGCGCCTTGGCTGCGGCCTCGATCCGTTCCTGCCGCTCGGCATGGCCGGACGGTGTCGCATGCGCGGACCCGTTTGTCTGGCTGATGAGAAGGGTGGTCATTTGTGCCTCGGCTGTCGCCCCTTCTTGACGCGGCACCGGGCGCTTGTCAAACAACCTCGATGAAGCCAGCCGCCACCGATCCCCAGACCATTGCCGATGCCGCAGTTCTCCTGCAAAGGGGAGAGCTGTGCGCTTTCGCGACTGAAACGGTTTATGGCCTTGGCGCGGACGCCACAAATTCAGATGCCGTCCTCAAAATCTACGAAACCAAGGGCCGCCCGCGCTTCAATCCGCTCATTTCCCACTGCGCCGATATGGCGATGGCCGAGCGCTTCGGCGAATTTTCCCCGCTTGCCCGTCAGCTGGCTAACGCCTTCTGGCCCGGCCCGCTGACCCTGGTTGTCCCGCTTAAACCCGGCGCGGGCCTGTCCGATCTCGTCACCGCCGGGCTCGACACGGTCGGCCTGCGCGTTCCGGCCCACCCCATGGCCCGCGAGTTGATCGCCACTCTTGGCCGCCCGGTCGCCGCGCCATCCGCCAACCCGTCGGGCAAGCTCTCGCCCACCACGGCAGATCACGTCCGCATCGCCTTCTCGGGCGCGGTTCCTGTGCTTGATGGCGGCCCCTGCCAGAGCGGCGTTGAATCGACAATCATCGCGGTGGATGGAGACACCGTAACCCAGCTTCGCGCTGGCGCCCTGGCACGCGAGGACATCGAAGCCGCTCTGGGCCATCCCGTGGCCATCGCCGCACCAAATGCCGCCATCACCGCGCCCGGCATGCTCAAAAGCCACTACGCCCCGAACGCCACGCTCCGCCTCGACGTCGCAGCACCTGCGCCGGGCGAAGCATACCTCGCCTTCGGCCAGGCACCGGCTCATTCCGCCCCGGTCCTCAATCTCTCGGAAACCGGCGATCTGCGCGAAGCGGCTCGAAACCTCTTCTCCCACCTTGCCCAGCTCGACGCATCCGGGGCACACTCAATTTCCGTCGCCCCAATTCCGCAGACCGGCCTTGGCGAAGCGATAAATGACCGTCTGGAACGGGCCGCCGCGCCGCGGGGGTGATTAGGAGAAACGCCATGGCCTCACGCATAGCCTCCTGCACCTGTGGCCAGCTATCGATCACCGTTCATGGGAAGTGTTTGGGCAACGGCATCTGCCATTGCCTTGCCTGCCAGAGTCGTACCGGAAGCGCTTTTGCGACCTTGGGTGCCTGGCCCGCGCCCTTTGAGGTGAAAGGCGAAGCAACTCAATATGTTCGCACCGGCGACAGTGGTGCGCAGTTCCGTTTCAACTTCTGCCCCATCTGTGGTTCGACGGTCTTTCATACCGAGGAAAGCACCGGCGATTTCGTGATGGTGGCGATCGGATGCCTGAGCGATCCTGATTTTCCTGCGCCACAGGACTCAGTCTACGACAGCCGGCGCCATCACTGGGTGACGTTGCCCGAAAGCACAGCGGTGTACGACAAAGACCCGGAGTAATCTCGGGGCTTTCGCCTAGTCCCTTACATTATAGGGCTTCTGGTCTTTCCAGAACCGCATGAGGCTCTCAAGGTCCGGATCGCCGCCCTTGGGCAACACGATCCGCAAATTGACGTAGAGATCACCCTTGCCGAACAGCCCCTTGCCCTTGAGCCGCATCGCCTTGGATGTATCGGGGCCCGGCGGCAGCGTCAGTTCCACGGCGCCGTCGAGTGTCGGCACGCGCACCTTGGCGCCCAGCACCGCTTCGTAAAGCGCAATCGGCACATCGACGCGCAGATCGTTCCCGTCCCTGCGGAACTGCTTGTGCTTGGCAAACTTGATCGTCACCAGCGCATCGCCAGGCTGTCCGGTCAGCGGCGAGGGACGGCCCTGGCCGCGCAGCCGCACCTGCTGGCCTTCTTCGAGCGGGGAGGGGAGCTTCACCGACACGGTCTTGCCCGAGGGCAGCGTGACTGGCACCGAGCCACCCTTGTGGGCATCCTCGAGCGACACGGCCAGATTGACCACCACGTCTTCGCCCTTGGCCGAACCGGCAGCCCCGGTTGTTGCGCCGGTAAACGGATCCCAGCTCGCGCTGCCGGCGCCCGCGCCGGCTCCGAACGGATTGCCGCCCGCCGGGCCGCGGCGCGTGCCGCCAAACCCGCTCATGAACTCTTTGAGAATATCTTCGGCGTTGAAGCCGCCGGGTCCCGCACCGGCACCGGGACGCCCACCGCGCATGCCAGACGGATCGAACCCACCGAACCCGGAGAACTTGGGATTGCCCTCCGCATCGATGTCGCCGTGATCATATTGGGCACGCTTGGTCTTGTCCGACAGGAAATCATATGCCGCCGTTGCCTCGGCGAATTTTTCGTGCGCCGCCTTGTCATCCGGATTTTGATCCGGGTGAAAGGTCTTGGCCAGCTTGCGGTAGGCGCTCTTGATCTCCTTTTCGCTGGCGCTCTTTGGCACACCGAGCACTGTATAGGGGTCGCGCATTCGCTTTGTTACACCTTGAAAGGGCGCTCGGGCTAACAGCCCGGCAGCGCCACGTCCTTTCGATCCACGATTTGCGGGCATTGAAGCACCGCAGCTTTGCGTTCTATATGGCCACGGCCCCTCATAATGTCCAGAAGGGATGGATTCTGCCGTGACGGCTTCGCTTACTGATCTGCTGTTCGACGATGCCTATAACGGCAGTATCGACCCCCTCGAACTCTTCCCCCATTGGCTTGAAGAGGCCCGTGAGACAGAGCCCAACGATCCCAACGCCATGGCGGTTGCAAGCGTTGATGAAACCGGCATGCCCGATCTGCGCATGGTGCTCCTCAACGGCTACTCGCACGAGGGTTTTGTGTTTTTCACAAATTTCGAATCGGCGAAGGGCCGCGAGTTGCTCGCCCACCCCAAGGCCGCACTGCTCTTTCACTGGAAAAGCCTGCGCCGTCAGGTTCGGGTGCGCGGCTTGGTTGAACAGGTGACGCAAGCCGAGGCCGATGCCTACTTCGCCTCCCGCCCGGTCCAGTCGCGCATCGGAGCGCACGCCTCGGATCAGTCCCGCCCGCTCGAAAACCGCAATGCGCTGGTCCAGCGCGTCCAAGCGCTAACCGAGCAGTTTGCAGACGCCGAAATCGGCCGCCCCGCCCATTGGTCGGGCTTCCGGATCAAGCCGCTGGAGATCGAGTTCTGGAAAGACGGCGCCTTCCGGCTCCATGACCGGGTGTTGTTCATCCGCCCCGATACAGCTTCCGATTGGTCGCGCACCCGGCTTTTCCCCTAATCCCATGCGCATCCTCGTCCGCACCTCGAAACTGGCAATCTGGGCGAGGCGCCTGGCGCTTTTCGCAGCCGCGCTGATCCTGATTTCGGCCGGGCTGCACTTTTTCGGCCAGATCACCGCTGATGTTTTTGAAATCAGCCTTGTGATCGGCACGATCTGCGCCGCTGCCGCGTTCTTGATAGGCATTGCCGCCTATGTCCGTCTCTGGTTTACCGGAGACAGGGGTTGGGGGCCCGCCAGCGTTGGCTTTGTTCTTGGCCTTGTCTGTCTGGTACCGGCTGGCATGGTCCTGGCCCTGAGCGAAATCTACCCTTCGACTGCCGATGTGACGACCGCGCTCGTCGATCCTCCGCAATTGCTCGATGCGCGGCCCAACGATCCCGATATCGATTCGGAAACGGTTCTGGCCTCCTTTCCCAATCTCATTACCCGCGCCTATCAGATTCCGCCTGAAGAGCTCTTTTCGCTCGGTCAGTCGCTGGCCCGCGCCAATGGCTGGGAAATCCTTGCGGCAACGCCTCCCACGCAAACCAGTACGGGCCAGCTCAACGCGCTGCGCCACTCCCTGCTGGGGTTCGAAAACGAGATCGCCTTTCGCGTTTCGCCCAACCCCATCGGTGCGTTGATCGACTTGCGGGCCGCCTCGCTCAACCCGGTTTATCACGACCTCGGCGATAATGGCCGCGCCATCGAGGCCTTCCTGCTTGCCCTCGACGACAGGGTTTCGACCTATATCCAGAACAATATGGCCCAGACCGTTCCCGAAGAGCCGCCAGTGCCCGAGACCGATCTACCTGCGGGGCAGGAGCTGGACGCCCAATAGAGTGCGCCGCAACGCGATTTCCCCGCGCGCCGCAAGATATTCGGCGTGCGAGAGCAGCGTCTGTTTGCCGGCCATCGCGAACTTGCCCGCCAGGTCCGGATAGATGGCGCGCGCCGCTGTGGTGAGCGATGTCGGCCCTTGCCGCACCACGTCGAGCAATTGTCCGTTCCGCATCAGCCGGTGCGCCTTGAGGGCACGCGCAAAACCGCGTCCATCGGCGATTTCCCCGCCGTGGCCGGGCAGGTAACGGGTCTGGGGCAGGGCGATAACCTTGTCGAGCGACGCCAGATAATCACCGAGATCCCCGTCGGGCGTCGCCACCACCGTGGAATTCCAGCCCATGACGTGATCGCCCATCAGCACGAAATCCTGGCCCTCGAGCGCGAAGGCGAGATGGTTCGCGCAATGGCCCGGCGTCGCCACGACGGAAAGAACCGTTCCGTCGATCTCGATCCGCTCCCCATCGGCCAGCACTCTGTCGGGCTCGAGCCGGAAATCACCCGATCGCCCGAAGGGATTGAACTCGAACGGTTTGAGCGGCCGCGACAGTCTGTGTGGTCCGTTCGACCACAATGGCGCGCCGGTTTCGGCCATGAGCCTGCGGGCCAGCCCGCTATGGTCGCGATGGGTGTGGGTCAGAATCACCGCCACTACCCTGCGCCCGCCGATGGCTTTCAGCAGCGCCCGGAGGTGGGCGTCATCGTCGGGCCCTGGATCGAGCACCGCAATCTCGTTGTGACCAATCAGAAAACTGTTGGTCCCTGTAAACGTATAGGCGCTGGCATTGGGCGCTGTGACCCGCACGATTGCTGGTGCCACATCAATGGGCTCGCCCACCTGGGCATCGAACGCACGGTCATAGGGTGGGGAGGCGGGACTTGCGGGCATTGCGCGCGTTGCCATGTGTGGTTAGAACGATGGTCTCTGCTTCGGCTTTAACCCAAAGGGACAAGTTATGGCCACGACTTTAGCCACTTCGAACACGCTTCTCGGTCTTTATCAGCCCAAGTCGCAATCCGCGCGCATCGTTTCGGCGGTTGCTGTCGCATTCCTGGGCTCGCTGCTCATCACCATGGCCGCCAAGGTCAACGTACCGGTCTGGCCGGTGCCCGTCACGCTCCAGTCCATGGCCATCGCGATGATCGCCGGTGCGTTCGGTTTCCGCATGGCGACTGCCACCGTTGGGCTCTATCTCGCCCAGGGCGCCGCGGGCATCCCCGTCTTCGCCGGCGCCTTTGCCGGCGCGCCTTATCTCTTCGGCCCCACCGGCGGCTTCCTGATCGGCTTTCTTGTCATGGCCGCCATCATCGGCTGGCTGGCTGATCGCGGCGCCATGCGCAACGTCTTTTCCGGCTTTACAGCCATGCTGGCCGGTAACGTCGTGATGTTCGTCCTCGGCTTCGTCTGGCTTTTGACCATGGCCGGTCAGGCCACGTGGATCGACCAGTCAAATGCGCTCGTTTCGGCCTTCCAGGGTGCCGTGCAGCCCTTCATCGTCTGGGACATCGTCAAGATGGCCTTTGCCGCCCTGACAGTGGTCGGCGGCTGGTCGCTGCTCCAGCGCAAGTAAGGCGCTTCGCACCTGATAAAATCGCAAAGGGCCGGTCACTGACCGGCCCTTTGTTTTTGCAACTCCAGTGGGGCCCAGACGTTCTCTTTCATCAATCTGCAAAGGAGAGTGAAATGGAATCCTTCCCCTGGTTGTTCGCCGTTCTCGGCGGTGCCGTCATTCTTGGCCTTGTCATCGCCTATGGCGCGATCAAGTCATCCAAGGCCACGCCGCGGCAGAAAGAGACCGCCGAGCGGGCCGCACATGACATCTATCACAAGGACGAAAGCAAGAACTGATGACCAATCAGGCGCGCGTCGTCATCGTGGGGGCCGGTTTCGGCGGATTGAGTGCGGCCAAGGCATTGGCTCGCGCCGGCGTACCGTTCACGATCATCGACAAGCGCAACCATCATCTGTTCCAGCCATTGCTGTATCAGGTGGCTACCGCCGCCCTGTCGCCGGCCGAAATCGCAGTGCCCATCCGGGCTGTCCTTTCGCCCGGCAAGGGTGGCGCCGTCGAAATCCTCATGGAGGAGATAGAGGGCGTCGATACGGCCCGTCGGGTCGTCCATGCGGTGGGCGGCGACGAGATCGCCTACAGCCATCTGATCATGGCGACCGGCTCGTCCTTTACCTATTTCGGCAAGGAGGACCAATGGAAGCCTCACGCCCCGGCGCTCAAATCCATCGACGACGCGCTCAACATCCGTCGCCGGGTTCTCCTGGCCTTCGAGCGTGCCGAAACCACCGATAATCCCGAATTGCGCAAGCGCCTGATGACGTTCGTCGTCATTGGTGGCGGCCCCACCGGGGTTGAAACCGCCGGCGCCATGGCCGAACTTGCCAAGGCGACGCTCGCCCGGGACTTTACCAACATCGACCCGCGCGATACGCGCGTCGTGCTCGTCGAGGCCGTCGATACGCTCCTCAATGCCTATCCCGCCCATCTCGGCGCCTACACCGAGCGCAAACTGGCCGATCTCGGCGTTGAGGTTCATACCAATGCACCCGTCGAGCGCATCGATGAAAACGGCGTCTTGGCCGGCAAGCATTTCATCGAAACCTCGAACGTCTTCTGGTGCGCCGGCGTCGAGGCAACCCCGGTTGGCAAATGGCTGGGTCTGGAAACCAACAAGAACGGCACCGTGCCCGTCGCGCCAGATCTCACCATCCCCGACTTGCCGGACGTTTACGTCATCGGAGACGCCGCCTCGCTTGCCGGCGAGGATGGCAAACCGCTCCCGGCGCTGGCCCCTGTCGCCAAGCAGCAGGGCCAATATGTCGCCGAAGCCATCATCCGCCAACAGCAGCACCAAGGCCCCCAGGGCCCGTTCCGCTATCGCGACTGGGGCACAATGGCCACCATTGGCCGGTCCGCCGCCGTGGGCAAATTCGGCAAGCTTGAAGTCAAAGGCTTTCCCGCCTGGATGCTCTGGGGCGCCGTGCACATCGCCTACCTCGTGGGCTTCCGCAACCGCATCAACGTGCTGGTCAACTGGCTCTGGCACTGGCTGACCTACGCGAAAGGCGCCCGCCTTATCACCGGCCCCGACCAATCCGCCACCCACGCTCTCGACAGCCCCGCCGCCGTCGATGAAGAACTCGACAAGACCGTCAATACTCTGAAATAGAAATTGTTTGTCATCTTGGCGGGAACGTCCAAGGCGTTTGCGTTGGGTCGCCGATGGCATGGAACCGCAAGATCGGTTTGCATCCCGTTGGACACAAAAAATCCATCTCGACAGTTTTCGGACAGGCTTCGGTCGTACCCTCTACGTGCTGAACGCTTTTGAGGAGAAGCTTCCAGCGCGTGGAGAGAGCCCGACATCGACCGATTTTGACCGTTCCGCGGGATGCATCGCGTGTGTTGAGGCGTTTAGGGAGGAGAAACCCATGACATATTTCCATACTGCAATATCAGTCTGCGCCTTGATCGCCGGAGCGTCCCTTGCTTTGACGACAACCTCGGCTAACGAATTGCTCGAAAGCGTCGAGCACATGACAGGCACATTCGATGACGGTCAGGAATGGCAGTTGAGCGTGCCCGCTGATTGGAATGGCGTGCTCGTCAACGATCTCGATTCCGTCGGCAACGTTGAAAACGCATCGGATCGCGCCACTTTCTTTCTCGAAAATGGATATGCCTACACCGGCACCCGCCGCCATCCCGATCGCGGCTATAACTGGGACCCACAGGCCGAGTCCGATAACATGGTCCGCGTCCTTGATATCTTCGAAGAGAACTTCGATACGCCAACCCACACCATCCAGTTCGGGTGTTCGGGCGGCGGGTCGGTAGGGCTCAGCGTTGCCGAAGATCACGCCGAGCGGTTCGATGGCGTTATCTCCATGCATGCTTCGACACCCGTCGAACTGGCCAATATGCGGCTCGATCTGTCGGTTGCCCTCAAAGCCCTGCTCGATCCGGACGGCGACCTGCCGCTGATCATTGAGGATGGCCAACAGACCGAAGCGGAAGATGCGTGGCTCGCAGCGCTGGAGGAAGCGCAGGCAACGCCCGAAGGGCGCGCCAGGATGGCGCTCGCAGCGGCTGTGGCCCAGTATCCGATGTGGGGCAGCCAGAACCAGCCCCAGGCCGAAAAGCCTGATTGGGACGATCCGCAATCGGTACAGGATGCCATGGTCCGAGCGGCCGTAGATGGCCTGCGCCGGGCCGTTACCGGGCGGCCAATGTGGGACCAGCCAGCCGGCCTGATGTCTTGGACGACCGATGTCGATTACCAGCGGTTCTACGAAAACGCCAGTCCGATGCAGCGCGAAATGGTTGGCCAGATGTATGAGGCAGCCGGTCTGGGTGGCGAGGACGCGATCCTCGCCGACATCGACAAGATAAACGCCTTTCCCCGTATCGCGGCAACCGAAGCGGGCGTGGACTATTTCCGCGGGCGCACCCACAGCGGAAACATCGGTATCCCGGTCCTGCACATGTCCAATATCGGCGACGGTGGGACACCGGCCGCGGTTATGGCCGGCTATGTGGCCAAGATCGGGCAAGAGGGCACCCAAGACCTCTATCGCCAGGCCTTCATTGATGCGGCGGGCCATTGCACATTCAATCTCGCTGAGCTTGCTGCTTCGGTCGATACCATCATCGAGCGCATCGAAACCGGAGAGTGGAACACAAGTCCGGAAGCTATGAACGAAGCCGGAGAAGCCTCCGGGCTCGGCGGGGCCCGCTTTATTGCCCTTGATGACAACACCGGATTCCGGCTTCCGGACCCGTTCAATCGCGCATTTTTCCACGACGACGAGGTTCCCGGCCTCGTAGCGGAGTAGAAACCGCGAAGATATTGCCCGGCAGCGGATGCGGCGGTCATCGCTGGCGGGCCACGAATCTTTTCGACGGACCGTCGCCATCAATCCAGGATCTTTAGGAGGAGATACAGAGATGAGAAAGTTGCGATTGAGCCTAAGTGTTGCGTGCGTCATCGTCGGCGCCGGCTTCGGTGCGCCTGCTCTGGCACAGGAAGCGTCCCTATCACAGCAGGACTGTGAAGCCCTGGCAGGGTTTGAACTGCTTGTGGATGCGATTGAGCTCGAGACAACGGGAGGTGTTGTCGACTCGGCCACATGGATGGAGACAGACAGTCACGGCACCTATTGCGAAGTGATGGGATCGATCAACCCCGTTGATCCCCAAGCGTGGCCCATCCTTTGGCAAGCCAATCTGCCCTCGAAATGGAACGGCAAGGCCATCCAGTACGGCGGCGGTGGTTACAACGGGACAATCCCCAATACCCTGCGGCATGTCCAACTCGGGCTGACCACCACAGCGACACCCTTGGCTCAAGGCTATGTGACGTTCGGTGGCGATTCCGGCCACCCGCCGGAATCGGGTGGCGGTGCTGCGTTCGCGCGAAATCATGAGGCGCTCGTGAACTACGGCTACGCCCACATTGGAAAAACCTTCGACGCCATGACGACAGTCGCCGAGCAAGCATATGGGGAGGCTGCGGACCTTGTTTATTTCAGTGGTGGATCGACCGGTGGGCGCGAGGGCCTGACGGCAGCTATGCGCTGGCCCGACTCCTATGACGGCGTAATAACCTATTACCCCAGTGCTCATTTCATGGGCCTGCGGCTCTGGGGCGTTGCACTCGCCGATGCCATCTATTCCGACGATTCTGCGGGTTGGTTCCCGCCCGAACTCGTCGATACCATTGCCGAGCGCGCCATCGAACTGTGCGATCCGCTCGACGGGGCCGAAGATGGACTCGTCAGTAACCCGGCAGCCTGCCGGGCAGTTTCCTCGTCCATAGTTGACGATTTGCGCTGCCCTGAAGGACAAGAGGACGAAACCTGTCTCAACCAGACCCAGATCGACAGGGTCATCGGCGTCTACCATGAAGGCTATTCGCTTCCATACGAACTAGGCGGACTATCGGAATATCCGGGCTACAACAGCCTCGAAGGCGTCGTCATGAATATCGGCACCCAGGCTGAGTTCATCAATCCGCCGCCGTCTGGCCCCAATGCCCACCACGTCAATCGCGCCTTCCAGTTCACGACCAATTTCGTAGATACCTCGGAAGATTTCGACCTGCTGGCCTTCGATATCCAAAGCCCTGGCGAGCATCAGGAGCGGCTGGTGGAACTTGCAGAGATTATCGGTGCAACGGAAACTGACCTGAGCGACTTCTCGAATTCAGGTGGCAAGATCATCTGGATCCACGGA
>DDGC01000010.1:79095-79270 GCA_002337455.1 Rhizobiales bacterium UBA1912
GCAAGATCATCTGGATCCACGGAACCGATGACCCTTCGATCACACCCTGGAGCAGCGTGGCCCTGGTCGATCGCATCCGCGACGATATGGGCGACGAAGCAGTCGACGAGTTTCTGAGGTTTTACGTTGTGCCCGGCCTGGCCCATGGCGGTGGTCGGTTCAGCCCTGAAATCGA
>DDGC01000014.1:0-22083 GCA_002337455.1 Rhizobiales bacterium UBA1912
ACGTTCGTTGCGCTTGCGTCCATTAGAAGCGGGTTCGTGAGAGGGAGTATGCTTGCGACAGGGGGACCGGGGATAAGTTTTATCCGCACCGCTATCTGGTCTCCAGCGTGACCTACCCCACCGCTGTCACCCCGGGTCGAACCCGAGGATGAAGAAGGAGTGGCAAGCAGGGATAAAAAAAGGGCCGCGCAGTGCGCGGCCCTCAAAATTATGCGCTCTTGCGCTTGAGGTCGGGTGGCGTCACCTGCCCGACCAGATCGGTAATCGCCTCGGCGACCGGTGCCACGGTCTGGCCCTGACTGCCCAACCGGCGGATCGAAACGGTCTTTTCCTCGGCTTCACGACGACCAGCAACGAAGATGAAGGGCACGCGGCCCACCGAGTGCTCACGCACCTTGTAGTTGATCGATTCATTGCGCGTGTCGACTTCGGCCCGAATGCCCTGCGCGCGCAGATCGGCAACGACCTCGTTCGCGTAATCGTCAGCATCGGAAACGATGGTCGCCACGACAACCTGCACCGGCGCCAGCCAAAGCGGCATGCGTCCGGCATAGCTCTCGATCATCATGCCCAGGAACCGCTCCAGCGACCCAAGGATGGCCCGATGCAGCATGACGGGGCGTTGGCGCGAGCCGTCCTCGGCCACATAGGAGGCTTCGAGCCGTTCGGGCATCACGAAATCGAGCTGCAAGGTGCCGCATTGCCAGGACCGGCCGATGGCATCCTTGAGATGGAATTCGAGCTTGGGACCATAAAATGCCCCCTCGCCTTCCGCGATCTCGAAACCACGGCCGGTTGCCTTGAGCGCGTCGCCAAGGCTTTTTTCCGCCAGGTCCCAGACGCTGTCTTCGCCTGCCCGTGTGTCGGGGCGTGTGGCGAGCAGGATTTTGACTTCGGTAAAGCCCATATCCTCATAAACCGAATCCAGCAGCGCGCAGAATTTCTCGGTCTCCGCCTGGATCTGATCGACCCGGCAGAAGATATGCGCATCGTCCTGGGTCATCTGGCGCACACGCATCAACCCGTGCAACGCGCCATGTGCCTCGTTGCGATGGCAGCAGCCAAATTCAGCAAGCCGCAAAGGCAGATCGCGGTAAGACTTGATACCCTGGTTGAAGACCTGAACATGGGCCGGGCAGTTCATGGGCTTGAGAGCCAGAAGGTTGGCATCGGCCGAAATTTCCGGCTGATCACCTTCCGTCGAAGGCGTTTCATCAGGCACGACGAACATGTTCTCGCGGAATTTGCCCCAATGGCCCGATTTCTCCCACAACTTGTTGTCGAGAAGCTGGGGCGTCTTGATTTCCTTGTAGCCTGAAGCGTTCAGACGGCGGCGGATATATTCCTCCATCTGATTGTACATCACGAACCCCTTGGGGTGCCAGAACACCGACCCCTGCGCTTCATGCTGGAAGTGGTAGAGGTCCATTTCCTGGCCGATCTTGCGGTGATCGCGCTTTTCGGCTTCCTCGATCATATGCAGATGGGCTTCGAGCTGGTCCTTGGAGGCCCATGCAGTGCCGTAGATGCGGCTGAGCACCTCGCGGTTGGAATCCCCACGCCAATAGGCGCCGGCCACTTTGGTCAGCTTGAACGCCTTGCCGACGTCCTTGGTGGTGCGCATGTGCGGGCCACGGCAGAGATCGAACCACTGGCCCTGCTTGTAGATCTTCACCTGCTGGTCGGCCGGAATGGCGTCGATCAACTCGACCTTGAACTCTTCGGCCTTGGCCGAAAACACCTTCTTGGCCTCGTCGCGATCCCAGACTTCGCGGGTAAACTCGGCGCCGCGATCAATGATCTCTTCCATCTTCTTTTCGATGGCGCGCAGATCGTCCTCCGAGAACGGCTCGGCACGATAGAAATCGTAATAGAACCCGTTCTCGATAACCGGGCCGATGGTGACCTGGGTATCGGGCCAGAGCTCCTGCACGGCTTCGGCAAGAACGTGCGCGGCGTCGTGGCGGATCAGTTCGAGCGCGGCGGGATCGTCACGCAAAACGAATTCGATCCGGCCATCGGCCTCGAGCACGCTCGACAGATCGGCCAACTCGCCGTTCCAGCGCATGGCGACGGTCTTTTTGGCCAGCGACTTGGAGATCCCTTCGACGATGGTGGTCCCGGTGGTGCCCAATGCGTAGTCACGCACTGCACCATCGGGGAACGTCACCTTAATCATCGTAATCTCCATGAATTTCTTGGTTGATTGCGCGCAGATTGTGCGCAAGGCGGGTTGATTAGCACGATTGGGGCGCAATTCCAGCCCTTTGTCGCCAGCTCAATCCGGCACGAGCTTAGGGAAACCGCTCATGTTGGGGAAGATCGTCGGTAATCTCGTACCATGGCGCTTTCGAGCCAACGAAAATGTGCATTGAAGGGCGGATGGACGGCGCATCGATCAGCGTACCGAGCGAGACATTGGCCCGGGTGCCCTTCTGTACGATCGAATAAAGCAGCGACCCGCAGGTGCCGCAGTGGATGTCATGGGAACCCTCGGGCCCTTCATCGCCGTAGCGCAGGATAGCGTCCTGACCCGAAGTGATCGAGAGCTTTTCCACCTCGATGCCGCCAATCGGCTTGAACGCGCCTCCTGTCGCCCTGCGGCAATCGGTGCAATGGCAATTGAGCGCATAGCGGAATGCGTCCTCGACCTCATAGGCCACCGCTCCACACAGACAGGAGCCCTTAAGCATGCGGTTGGTGCTCATCGTCCTCTTTCCCTCTCCAGCGCGCATAGCGCCAGGGTAAGTACCAGCGTGCGCCGTCTGGAACGATTTCAGGCACCGGGTCGTAGCCGTGCGTGCCGCCGGGACGGCAGCGCCAGATGCGCCCCGCCCCCATCCAGCCACCCGGCCAGAACCCGTGGCTGAGAATAGCGTCGCGGGTGAATTCAGAGCAAGTCGGCGCGTGGCGGCAATTGCGGCCCACAAGGGCCGAAAGCGTGTAGCGATAGGCCTGGATGAGCAGATACGCCGTCCATTTGAAGGGCCAATCGATAGCCGCCCAGACCCGGTCCATTACGCCTCGGCCCTCTCGAGCGCCTCGACCACGGCGTCAAACACCAGAAGCGTCGAGGCATGGCGGGCCGGAAAGGCCCGGACCGGCTCGAGATATTTCAGATCGTCCCATTTACCGTTGGGCGGCGGACCGTCAGCCCTGAGCATGGCGGCCATCCTGTCTCGCAGCGCGCGAAGCTCCTCGGGCGTCGAACCTATGATCTGTTCGGCGACGATCGCGGCGCTGGTCTGACCGAGCGCGCAGGCATTGACGGTCGCGCCATAGGCTGCGACCCGTCCGTTATCGAGCTTGAGGTCGATTTCAACCGCCGAACCGCAGATTCTCGACACCTTTCGGGCCGTTGCGTCGGGATGATCGAGTCGCGGCATCTGCCGGGCCGCGCCAGCGATTTCGAGGATCCGATTGCTGTAAAGGTCGGAAAATTCCATTTTTCGGGCCGATTGTGGGTCGCTGGACCCTATTGTTCACTCAAATTTGCCAATCTGTTTTCTTGTCGACTGGCATGCCCCGACTATATAAGGAGCGTCGTCGCGGGCTGCAAATCCAATTGGTCCAGACCCAATCCATCGGCGTATAAGGGGCATGAACGCGCCCGCCGATTTTCAAGGGGACACCCTTTATGGACATGAACGTCAAGCCCAAGGCTGCCCAGACCGCGCTCGACCGGGTGATCGAACGCCCAACGCGCGAAGAGGCCGAGGCCGCTGTGCGTACGCTGATCGCCTGGGCGGGAGATAACCCCGACCGCGAAGGGCTGATCGATACGCCGCGCCGCGTCGCCGACGCCTATCGCGAATTTTTCGCGGGCTACGAAGAAGACGCCCAAGCTGTGCTGAAAACGACCTTTACCGAGGTCGGCGGCTATGACGACATCGTTCTGGTGCGCGATATCCCGTTCCATTCCCATTGCGAGCACCACATGGTGCCGTTCGTGGGCAAGGCCCATATCGCCTATCTGCCCCATGATGGCGTTGTGGGCCTCTCCAAGCTGGCGCGCGTCACCGACGTGTTCGCCAAGCGGCTGCAGACCCAGGAAAACCTGACAGCCCAGATCATCGAGGCCATCAACGAGGCCATCAATCCGCGCGGCGCCGCCGTGATGCTCGAAGCCGAGCACATGTGCATGTCGATGCGGGGCATCAAAAAGCACGGCTCGTCCACGGTAACCCACCGCTTCACCGGTGTTTTTGCCGAAGACCGGCAGGAACAGGACCGCTTCTTCGCCCTCATCCGCGCCGGGCGATAGAACCTTTCCCGAGGCGCGGTCATCGGGTAAGACCGCGCCATGACTCAGTTTGCCGATCCCCAGACCCTTTCCAAAGCCGACCTCGAATCAGGCAGCATTTTTGCGCCGAAGTTCGATGCCAACGGGCTTGTCACGGCAGTGACCATCGAAGCGGGCACCAATGAGGTGCTCATGGTGGCCCACATGAACGCCGAAGCGATTGAAGAAACGCTGCGCTCGGGACACGCGACCTACTGGTCCCGGTCACGCGGGAAGCTCTGGAAGAAGGGCGAGACCTCGGGCGAACTCCAGGAACTCGTGGAACTGCGCACCGATTGCGACCAGGACGCGCTGGTTGTGGTGGTCAAACAGACCGGTCACGGCGCCGCGTGCCACACAGGCCGCAAGAGCTGCTTTTACCGCCGGGTCGAGATGATCGACAGCGCTGCACAATTGGTCGATACTGGTGCAGCACAATTGTTCGATCCTGATGAGGTTTATCGGGGCTGATCCTGCGAGGAAGACAGAAGGGCATGCGAACCGCTCCCCTCTCTCCCGTCAAGGTTGCCGTCCAGATCGGGTTCGTGGTGGTCATCGTCGCAGCCCTGCTGTTCGGCATCGCCGGCACGTTTGATTGGCCGCAGGCGTGGTGGTTCGTCGCTACGTTCACCATCGCGATGACGATTTCGTTCGCTTACCTTCAGCGCGTAAACCCCGAAATCATTGCCGTTCGCCAAGGCGTGGGCGAAGGCACCAAACAATGGGATAAACCGTTGTTGCTGGGGATGCTTGTTGCGCTTGTCGCCATAGCGCCGGTGGCCGCACTCGACATTGGCCGGTGGGACGGCACCTCGCTGCCCATTCCGGCAGCCGTTCTGGGCCTTGTCCTGTTTGTCGGCGGGTTTGCGCTGACCGCCTGGGCGCAGGGCGTCAACCGTCACTTTGAACCCACAGTGCGCATCCAGTCCGACCGGGATCACAAGGTTGTCGATACCGGCCCATACGCACATATTCGCCATCCGGGCTACATCGCAGCCGCTGGCTTGAGCGTGGGTATGGCATTGGCGCTCGGATCGGCGCTGGCACTTTTGCCCGCCGCTGCCGCAGTCGCCTTGCTGGCCTTGCGCACAATACTCGAGGACCGCATGCTCAGAAATGAGCTGCCGGGCTATGCCGACTACGCAAATCGCGTCAGGTTCCGTTGGTTACCCTCGATCTGGTAACCCGCGCCGCGCCAATCCGTCGAGTACCGAAGGCAGCACGAGGCCGGCGACGAAGCCCCCCACATGGGCCTCCCATGCGATGGCGACATTGGTGCCCAGGATGAAGGGTGCAAACCCGATCAGCAGGTTCAGCCCGAGCCAGAGCAAGACGAAAGCCCGGCTGCGCGGATTGGCGAACACGCCAGCAAGGGTCGACGTGCGGCGGCCAAGGGCAACGGGGTCGCCGGTCTCTGGATCCTTGCCAACCACGATGGGCTCGAAAATGAACCGCATGGCCGCGCCCGTAAGCGCGGAAACGCCGCCGGAAGCCCCGAGCAGAATGGCGAACTGATTGACCGAAAACATCAAAGCTATCGACTGGACGATGGCGCCGGCCAAAGCGCCGAGCAGAAAGACGATCAGCACGCCGGCCGCGCCATAGCGGCGCCCCACGGGGGTTCCAAACACCATCAGCCAGGCCGTATTGACCAGCAGATGCATGTAATCGACATGCAGGAACGCATGGGTAAACCCGGTCCACAGCAGTGGCAGCGCCCCGCCCTGCCATTGCGCGCCATTGGCGATTCTGTCGGGAATAAACGCGAACCAGATTCGCAGATTACCCAGCCCGTATTCGTCGAGCACCAGATCGGCGGCAATATGGATCGCCCACATCAGGCCGATCAGCACCATGATGACGCCCGGCACGTTGAAAATCGGCTCGCGCTGTGGCTGTTGCGGCGTATCGGCCATCGGGTTTCCCTTGTTTTGCGGCGGCGTTGTACCGGGTCCGCGGCTTATCCACACCGAGCCGGTGGAAATTAACCTTAATGATTGTTTAAGAGCGCTTTTGCGATGCGGATTTGGCAGTGTAGCGTTTCTTGGCGGAAGCTCATCAAGAGCCGCCGCATGGTATTGTTAAGGTCTGGCCGGCATGCAACAGCGCTCTACGAAAACGCTCTACTCCTACTGGAACGAAATCCGTGGCGCGCGCTCCACTCCCGAGCGTCGGGACATCGATCCTACACGGATTCGCGACGCGCTGGCCCATACCTTCATTCTCGAATCCGGCGACGGGCTCGATTTCAATTTCAGGCTCGCCGGTTCCCATATCTGCGCCACCTATTGCCGCGAGCTCAAGTCCCGCCCCTTCTCGGCCCTGTGGTCGGTGCGCGATCACGACGCGCTCGAAACCCTGATGCGGGCCGTCACCGAGGACCACGCCGTGGCGCTGGTGACCTTTGAGGGCAGCACCGAGCGCGGCGAAAAGCTATCGTTCGAACTGGCGCTGTTTCCACTGCGCCACAACGGCGTCACAACATCGCGCATGATGGGCGGGCTTTCGGCGCTCGATACGCCCTATTGGCTGGGCATCCACCCCATCGTCGACCAGCGTATCACTGGCCTTCGGCTGATCTGGCCCGATGACAAGGATACAGTGACGCCCGAAGGCTACCGCAGCGCCATGCTCGACGATATCGCCGCGGCGATGAATGATGGGCCTGCCGCCGCACCAATGCCGGCGACGGTGGCCGGCTACTCGGCCCGCCGCTATGCGCACCTGTCGGTCATCGATGGCGGAAAGAATTAAAGAACACGGGCATTTGCCCCACACCCTTACCGTCCGTTAACGCTATTGCCCATATTGTTGGCGTGAAAACCGGCAGACAAGGGTGGCGCGCAACATGTTAGGCGAAGACACAACGCTTCGGACGACACTGGCCAATACCGTTCCGCGCGAGGATGCCGACCGTTTCCAGCGCGTCCTGGTCTCCGTGCTCGGCCGGTACATGCTGGCCGACCGCCGCGAATTTCCGTGTCAGATCATCGAAATGTCGCCCGGCGACGCGATGGTCATTGCCCCGGTTTCCGGGCGAGTCGGTGAAAAAGTCATCATCTATCTCGATTATCTCGGCCGTGTCGAAGGCACGATCTTCGAGTTGATCGACGGCGGTTTTCATATGGATATCGTGGCGTCGGCCAGGCGTCGCGACAAGATGGCCGCCCAGCTGACCTGGCTCGCCAACAAGGATATCCTGAATCTGCCCGAAGACCGGCGCCACGAGCGCGTGGTGCCCGATATTCGCCATTCCTCCATCGTGCTCGAGGATGGACGGCGCTACAACTGCAAGATCACCGACATCTCGCTTTCGGGCGCCGCCGTCGAAATCGAGGTTCGGCCCGCGCTCGGCACCCCGATTTCGCTCGGCCGCATGCGGGCCCGCGTCGTCCGGCATTTTTCCGACGGCATCGCCGTCGAATTCGCCTCGGTCCAGGAAATGCTCACGGTGGTCCAGCAGAACCTGCGGATCAACTGACCAAATCGCCCGCACCACCGTTCTTTTTGACGCGCGCGCGAACCGCGAAACCGGCATCCACTTTCGCTGCGCGCGCTGGGGGTACAGCAGAACCTGCGGATCAACTGACCAAAAGCCCCGCTCCACCGTTCTTTTGACGCGCGCGCGAACCGCGAAACCGGCATCCACTTTCGCTGCGCGCGCTGGGGGTGCAGCAGAACCTGCGGATCAACTGACCACGGGTCGGCCCGCACGCTCCATCCACCCGTGCGGCCCCTTGTAAAAGACCTCGGCGATCATCATTGCCAGCGAAAAGGGCACGATGCCCAGCGCCACGAGTTGCAGCGTCTCGACGCCGGTAATCGCGAAATGTCCGCGCGGCCCGTTGAGCAGCAATTGCGCCACGCTCTGGAACGCGACGTGCAAGCCGATGCTTGCCCACACCGACCCGGAAACGACGCGCAGCATGCCCAGAACCAGCCCCATGAAAAAGAACATGGCGATCCGGTCGATGGGAACCGTCCCCACAGCAATCGTCCAGAGCGCCGCACCCCAGGCTGAAAACAGCACTGCCTGAAGCACAACGGCCCACAACCGGCTCATCCCCGATGCGAGCTGCCCGTAGATATGGCCGCGGAATACCAGTTCTTCGGGCAGCGCTTCAAGCAGGAAGACCAGAACCACCAATACGGGCAGGAAGGCCAGTATTTCGGCCCACTCCGCCGATGGCGTCACCGTGGCCCAGCCCACTGCCAGGCAAATTGCCAACCCGAGCCCAAACGGGGCCAGCCACGCAAGGCCGCCGACCAGAAACGGGCGGATAGCGTCCACAGAGAGCCGCAAGCCGATATCCTCAAGTTTCGCGCGATCCAGCAGACGCAGCATGACAATAACCAGCGGCACCGTCAGCAGCGTGGCGAGCACCGCGCTCATCAAGTGTCCGCCCAGCGTGTAGCCGGCATAGCCCGAGCCCCAAACGGCATCGCGGATCCAACCCAGAAACAGCCAGATACCGACAACCGCCAGCCAGATGGCCCCGACGCGCCAGGCGATCGATCCCGATTTGGACATTCCAAAGTCTCCCCGCCCCTTCGGTAAGGCTGGTATGTCATTGAATTGACTTGGGATCGAGCAGCCAGATGATCAATCCTGAAATTTTCGTAGTGAACCGATCCTTAACCCGCCTACCTTAAAGTCGGCCTATGTGCGCGAGACCGGTCGTTGGGGGGCGGGATCGGAAAGCGCAACCACCCGCGTATTCTGGATGGTAGTCAGTCATGCGTATCGTAAAAAAGGTTGCGGCGATTGCCGTCAGCCTTGCCGCCCTCACCTCCCTTTCCGGCTGCGTCTCGCTGTTCGGATTGTTCGGATCGAAAACACCGCACGAATGCATGACACGTGTCATGTATTTCGAGTCCAACCGCTCGAGCCCCGACGGCATGCTGGCCGTTGGCACAGTGGTCATGAACCGTGCCGCTTCCCACCAGTTCCCCTCAGACGTCTGCGGCGTGGTGGGTCAGAAGAACCAGTTTGCCGATGGTGTGCTATCGCGGCAGATGACCGAGCAGCGCAGCCTCAATCTGGCGGCCCAGATGGCAACCCGCGTACTGCGCGGCGAGCGGCACCCCGGTGTGCAGGACGCCATGTATTTCCATACAGCGGGCCTGAGCTTCCCCTATCGCAACATGCATTACGTGCTGGTAGCGGGCGGCAACGCCTTTTACGCGCGGCGCTGATTCAATACCGGAAGGCTTATGCCTAACGGGTTGTAAAACAAGCCGATAAAACACGCTTAAAAACTGCGCGGCAATTTTTCTATCAGGGCAATTGCCGCCCCTTATCGTGGTCTCCGTCGGGGAGATTACGATAATGAAAAACAAATCGATCCTTATTTCGGGCCTTGTTGCCCTCATCGCGTCCGTCGGGGCAACTGCGCCGGCGCTCGCTCAGGATGGCCGCCTTCAACTCGCTTATGCCGAGGTCGCGGCTGGCGTGACGTCCATTCCGGTCGGCCACATGGAATTTTGCCAGAAGCGCCCTTACGAGTGCCAGCCTCTGGCCGCTGCTGCGCCGGCCGCGCTCAATGACGATCGGTGGCGCCAGCTCCAGGACGTCAACAATCTCTACAACACGACGATTACCGCCGTGAGCGATTACGACCTCTACGGCACCGAGGAATTCTGGACCTACCCCACGTCGGGCTATGGCGATTGCGAGGATTTCGTTCTCGCCAAGCGCGCCGCCCTGATCGAAGGCGGCTGGAACCCGGCCAACCTTCTGATTTCGGTGGTCAAGCAGCCCGATGGCGAAGGTCATGCGGTGCTGATGGTGCGCACCGACCGGGGCGACCTGGTGCTCGACAATCAGGAAGGGCTGATCAAGCTCTGGACCGATACACCCTACACGTATCTCAAGCGCCAGTCGCAGGCCCATTCCGGCCAGTGGGTCGACATTCTCGACGGCCGCGACGAAGTCGTGACGGCGACTGCCGGATACTGAAATTTGCCCCGGCACTGATCCGCCGGGGCACACGTTCTCACTCCCCGACAGGAGTGTTCACTAAGCCGGCATTCCACCCCGAATGCCGGCATTTTTCTGTCCAGCTACCGGAACAGCAAAACCGGGATCTTGCAGGACCGGATCATTTCCGACGTGGTCGAACCGATAAAAAGGCTCCGGATGCGCGAATGGCCGTAGGCGCCCATAACGAGCAGATCGACACCACCCTGTTCGACAATATCCGCGATGACGGTTTCGGGCTGTCCGGGCTGAATGCCGGCCGTAACGTCCAGACGGGCAGCTGCCAGCCTGGCCCTGGCGCTTTCGAGCTTTGCCGCCGCCTCTGCACTCTCGTTTCCGACAGTGAGCAACCGAATGCTGACGCCCGCAAAGACCGGGCTCGTGGCTATGTAATCCACGGCCTTCATGGCGCTCGGGCCGCCATCGAAGGCAACAAGCACACTGCCGATTTCAGAAAAGCCCCGGGCCGCGACGAACACCGGACGCTTGGAGGACCGCACCACACGCTCCAGATTGGACCCCAGATGCATCTTGGCGAAATCGGCGCCCTCGCCGCGCTTGCCGATGACAATCAGCTCGGCATCCGCTTCGAAATCGCCCAGCGTCTCGACGATATCGCCATTCATCAGGCGCGTGGAGACATCGGCAACGCCGCCCTCGGTCAGAATGGCCTTGGCATCCTCGAGGATCGCCCTGCCCTTCTGCTGGGAGAGCTTGGCCCGGCGTTCGTCGAGTTCGGCAAGATCGGCCAGCAGCGCCGAACGCGCACCCAGCGCAATCGACCCGCTCAGATCGGTGACCGGAACGTCGCGGCGGCCAAGCACATGCAGCACCTCGACCGGCGTACCGGCGCGCCGTGCAAGCCAGGCCGCGTTTTCGCAAACGCTTTTGGAATAGATCGAGCCGTCAACCAGCGCGACGAGTTTGTTTCCCATTTTAGCCTCCTAATGCGCCATGAGCTTGTCGGCGGCGCCTGGCTTGTTGTGCTCGGCCAGTTGATCGACGATCGTTTCGCTCGCTTCGTTCAACCCGATGATCTCGACCGTCGCGCCCTCGCGGCGGAACTTGAGCACCGCCATGTCGAGTGCGGCCACACTGGAAATATCCCAGATATGGGCCCGGCTGACATCGATGGTCACGGTTTCCAGCACCTCCCTGAAGTTGAAGGCTGCCATGAAATCGTCGGCAGAGGCAAAGAACAATTGCCCTTCGATCATATAGGTGCGGTGCCGCCCGTCCTCGGAAATCTCCGAGCGCACGTGAAAGAGCTGCGCGATCTTCCAGGCAAAGAAGATGCCCGAGAGCAGCACGCCCACCAGGACGCCGATGGCGAGGTTGTGGGTGTAAACAACGCTCACCACCGTTGCCAGCATCACGACCGATGACGACCGCGGATGGGTGCGCAGGTTGAGAATTGAGGACCATGAGAACGTGCCCACCGAAACCATGATCATGATGGCGACCAGCGCCGGCATGGGGATCTGCGCCACAAGATCGCCCAGCACGACAATCATGAACAACAACAGCACGCCCGCGGCAAAGCACGAAAGGCGTCCCCGGCCACCCGATTTCACGTTGATGACCGATTGGCCGATCATCGCACAACCCGCCATGCCGCCCATAAACCCGGTAACGGTGTTGGCCATGCCCTGGCCGATACACTCCTGGTTCTTGTCCGAAGGCGTATCGGTCAGCTCGTCAACGATCTGCGCCGTCATCAGCGATTCGAGCAGTCCGACCACGGCCACCGCTGCCGAATAGGGCAGGATTATCATGAGCGTATCGAGGTTTAGCGGAATATCCGGAATCAGAAACACAGGCAGCGTTGAGGGCAGTTCGCCCATATCACCCACCGTGCGCACATCGAGGCCGAAGGAGAGGCTAACGACGGTGAGGACAACGATACAGACCAGCGGCGACGGCACAGCCCGCGTCAGGCGGGGAAAAAGGTAGATGATGGCAAGCCCAGCCGCCACCATGACATAAGTCAGCCCTGGCACGCCGATCAGCTCGGGCAATTGCGCCATGAAGATCAGGATAGCCAACGCGTTGACGAAACCCGTCATCACCGAGCGCGACACGAACCGCATGAGATTGCCCAGCTTGAGCATCCCCATGCCGATCTGCAGCAGCCCGGCCAAAACGGTGGCGGCGAGCAGATACTGCAGCCCGTAATCGCGCACCAGGGTGACCATCAGGACGGCAGTTGCCGCTGTCGCCGCCGAGATCATCCCGGGGCGCCCGCCGGCGATGGCGGTGATGACGGCGATTGAAAACGAAGCGTAGAGCCCGATTTTGGGGTCGACCCCGGCAATGATCGAAAACGCGATGGCTTCAGGAATGAGTGCGAGCGCAACGACGAGCCCGGCCAGAAGGTCGCCGCGCACATTGCCAAGCCACTGCGCGCGATAGGCGGTCAATGAGGTCATTTATTATCCGAATGTTTTAAGAACCAAACCAGCGGAGCGAGGCGCTCCGGTCCAGAAGTGCTGGAAACTTGATTTAGTTGTCCGACGGGTTGGCGGCCGGAAGAGCCACCCGGATTTTCACCGGGTCCAGGGTTTGTAGGCCATCGTTTGCCCCGAAAACGGGTGCCAGCGCAAGGCATTACTGCCATGCAGTCAGCACATGGCGTCAGGCACCGACCTTGAGAACCGAAATATAGGTGCCCACGACCATCATCCCGGTCACAAAGCTCCAGCCGAACGCGATGACCGCAGCCAGCAGCACGTTGATGGTCGAGGACTTGCCGCTTGCATCGGCGCGCAACCCCAGCCGCAGCATCATGTAGGGACCGCAAATGAACATCACGAACAGATTGATGAGGCTGTCGAGCGCATTGGCGCCCTCGACGCGGAACTCGGCCACCTTGCGGGCGACCTGCTGGTAGAGATGCGTTCCGGTGCCGGCAACGCTCATGCCGACAGCGATCAGAAACAGCGCCAAAATCAGATGCGTCACGCTTTCCTCCAACGCCGAACGGCGCAGATTGCCGGATTTTACGATTTATTAAGCATAAGCACCCCCAAACTCGTTGTCATCGCTCACGCGCTTCTATGGTTAATGTGAACAGCCTGTCAGACACCCGCCAGGACGCTCCCCCTGCCCGCACGACGGGCGCGGCGCTTTATACGGTTGTTGCTGTCGGGCTGATTGTAGCCATGGCCGCGCTTGGCGCTGCGTACGGCGTGCGAAGCTGGCTCGATTCGATGGCCCATGACGCGGCGCCCGCCGAGCTTTCGGCCAGCCACATCATCACCATCGGCGCCCAGCGCTACGTGATGCCCGCGGCGCTCCTGGCCGACCCCATCCAGCGGCGCGACGGCTTTGCCGAGCGCATGGATTTCACCCTGGCCCTGCCACTGGGTGAAGGTGGGACACTGAGCGAGGTCGCAATCACCATCATGCCGCGCGGACGAATGCGCACCAGCGCGGCGCTGCTCGACAGCGTTTATCTGCATCAGTTTGCGCCCACCCAGCTCTCGGGGGTTCCCGGCCTTGTCGGCAAGCCGCTTGAACTCGACGCCGGCACCACGGGCGAAACCGTGTGGTACGATCCACTGACCGCCAACCCGTTCGTCGCCAAATGCATGACGCCGGTCGCCATGACACTCGGTGACAGGACCTGCCTGCGCGTTCTGGCCCTTTCCGATCGCAACACAGCCATTGTGGCCTTCGATCCGGCCGTTCTGGACAACTGGCGGAGCTTTGACGCCAGAATCGAAGCGGCGCTATCGCCGCTTCGAAAATAACTCCGCTACTCGAACTGGTGGAGCTTTGGTCTTCGGCCCACCGTGACGTGGTCGATATCTTCGATCTGGAAACCCATGATGATCGAGGGGATCATCATGAACACCAGACAAAAGATCGGCAGCCCGACCACCGTAATCACCTGCTGCAGCGCCGTAAGACCCAGATCGCCCGCAAGGATGATCAGCATCACGGCCACCGTGCCTTCCGCCACGCCCCAGAACACGCGCTGACGCACCGGGCCCGGTTCGGCTTCGCCAGTGCATAGCATATCGACGACAAGCGAGGCCGAGTCCGAGGACGTCGCGAAAAAGATGGCGACCACGATGATTGCGATGCCCTGAACGAAGGTCGCGAGAGGAAAGTTCTCAAAGAACGCGAACATGGCCAGGGGCACCGAATCGCCGACCGCCTGGCTCAATGCGCCCGCCGCCGGTCCCATCTGCTCACGCAGGGCCAGACCGATGCCGTCGATTGCCATGGCCTGCCAGCCAAAGATCGCAAACCAGATCAGCGTGAACAGTGACGGCGCCAGAAGAACGCCGAACACGAACTCCCGGATGGTCCGCCCACGCGAAATGCGGGCAACGAACAGGCCGATGAACGGCGACCAGGTCACTGTCCATGCCCAGTAAAAGACAGTCCAGTCTCCCTGCCAGCCCCACGGATCGTTGGTGGGATTTATGTTGGCCAGCATGTCGTTCCAGAAGGCCAGCCTGGGCAGGTTGTAGAAATAGAGCCCGAACGTCTCGACGATGGCCCGCAGCAGAAACAGTGTCGAGCCGGTCACCAGCACAAAGACCATAAGACCGACGGCCATGCCGATATTGAGGTTGGACAGGAATTTCACGCCCTTATCGAGACCGGCAACGATCGAAACGACGGCTACAGCGGTCAGGACGACAAGTATGGCCACGGTCAAGGGCACGTCGTCGGCCAGTCCGGTCAGCGCCGCGATGCCCGCCGAAATCTGCGAAGCCCCGAGGCCCAGCGATACGGCCACGCCAAACAGCGTACCGAGGATCGAAGCGATGTCGATGGCTTTGCCGACAGGGCCGTGAATGCCTTCCTTGAGTAACGGATAAAACACCGAACTCACCCGCACCGGAAGGTCATAGCGGTTGATGAAATAGCCGAAAGCCAGCCCCGGCAGCGTAAAGATCGTCCAGGTGTGCAGACCCAGATGATAGACCGATATCGAGATGGCGTCCTTGGCCGCCTGTTCGCTGAACGGCTCCACGCCCGCCAGTGGCGGGTTTGAAAAATGGCTGATCGGTTCGGCCACGCCCCAGAACATGAGCACGGTGCCGATGCCACCGGCAAACAGCATGGTGAACCATGAAAGGTTCGAGTAATCGGGCGTGCTGTCGCGCGGCCCGAGCTTGATATGCCCGTGCCGGCTGACGGCGGCCCAGATCAGAAAGCCCAGCCAGGCATTGACGCCGATGATGAAGAACCAACCCAGATTGGTGACGATCCAGGCCCGCGTCACCGCAAAGAAATTACCGATCGGTTCGGGAATGACAACGAGCAGCAGAACAAACACGGCAGTGAGTCCTGCCGAAACGAAGAAAATGGCCGGGTCTGTCTTCAAACCCAACCGTTCGGCCCAGCCTTGCATAGGAGCCTCCCTCTCTTAGCCCACAACAAAATTCCCCCATCAGGGAAGCATGCACGGCTAACGGCCCAAATGCAAAAAGGCTCCCCAAGCGGGAAGCCTTCTCAAAATACTGCTATTGTTTTCAGCGAATTAGCTGACTTCGTCGAGATCGATATCGAGAATGGAAATCTGTACCATATAGGAGCGTTCGCCCTCGTCTTCGTCGAGGTAGATCAGCCCGATGAACTCATCACCGAGGTAGAGTTCGACCGAGTCGTCCTGCTTGGGGCGGGGGCGAACATCGATGGTGCGGTTGCCGAACTTCTGTTGCAGGTATTTCTGCAGCTTGATGATTTCTTCGTGCTTCACAAAAAGTCTCCATTGCGCGCTATCGCTCGGCGAAACCAACGCCCGCCGCCGGGAACGCTATCGATTACAATCATTTCGAGGTCGGCGCGACTTTAGCCATCACGACGGCGAACGCAAGAACGGGAATGATTTTTCCCCGCTGGTCACACCATCAGAGCAATCGCCTCGATTGCTCCTGGAAGCGCTCTAGTCGCGCGAAACCATGACGATCTGGTCCATGACCGTGGCCGGCTGGTTGCAACCGGCCTCGCCCACCACCTTGGCCGGAACGCCGGCCACCGTCGTACGCTCGGGCACTTCCTTGAGCACCACCGAACCGGCGGCGATGCGCGAGCAATCGCCCACCTTGATGTTGCCCAAAATCTTGGCCCCTGCCCCGATCAGAACGCCGTTGCCGATCTTGGGGTGGCGGTCCTGATCGGCCTTGCCGGTGCCCCCGAGCGTAACAGCATGCAGGATCGAACAATGATCGCCGATCGACGCGGTTTCACCGACGACAAAGCCGGTGCCGTGATCGAGCATTATGCCCTTGCCGATGCGGGCGGCGGGATTGATGTCGGTCTGGAACACCTGGCTCGACCGGCTCTGGAGATAGAGCGCAAAATCGCGACGGCCTGTACCCCAAAGCGCGTGGGCAAAGCGATGGGTCTGGATGGCCTGAAAACCCTTGAAGAACAGGAAGGGCTCGATCACCCGATGGCAGGCCGGATCGCGCTCCAGCGTCGCGGCCAGATCGGCGCGCGCAGAGGCGGTTATCTCGGGATGGTCCTCAAGCATTTCATCGAACGCCTGGCGGATCAGATCGGCCGGCACGTCCGAGTGATCGAGCCGCGCCGCCAGCCTGTGGGCCAGCGCCGATTCGAAGCTCGAATGGTTGAGAACGCTCGATATCGCCAGTTGCGTGAGAAAGGGCTCGTCCGCGCAGATGCGCTCGGCCTCGGCTGTCATCGCATCCCATATGGGATCGACGGCCTTGATATTGCCGGGCTTCTTGACGCTCGAGGACATGACTTCTCCGCACTCTGCGATTTTTTCAGGTTGCCACATATAGGCGAACCCATTGTCTCAAACAAAGGGTTCCAAAGCAAATTGGTTCACTTTTGCCTTATGCCGGATAAACCCGCGCCAGGAAGTCCAGCGCTCCGCGCTTGAACTGGGGGTCCCCGGTCGCCCGCATGTGGTCGCGGCGTTCGATGGTCAGCGCTTCGCCATGCGTCATCAGCGCGGCGAGCGCTTGGGGGTCGCCCCCCACATCGTCCTCGCTGCCGACGGCCACCAGAACCGGCACGTCGATCTGCCGGACCTGCTCCGGCGACATCCGCGTGCGCGAACCGGCCATGCAGGCCGAAAGCGCCTTGAGGTCGCTCTTTGTGTGCTCGGCAAAAATGCGGAATTGCCGCCCGGTCTTGTGGGTCACTTCCGCCAAGGTCGGCGCATTGAGTCCGGCGATGATCTCGTCGCTGTCGAGCATCGGCTTGACCATGTTGCCACCCAACCCGCCGAAGATCGCGCAGGCGACTTTTTCCGGGTTCTGGATGCAAACGAAGGCGCTGATCCGTGCGCCCATTGAATAGCCGATCAGCGCGGCCTTCTCGAACCCCAGATGGTCGATGAGATTGGCAACGTCCCGCGCCATGTCCGGCGCACCATAAACAGACGGATCGTAGATCTTTTCCGAGCCACCGTGACCGCGATTGTCCAGGGTTATGACCTGATAGCCCGCCTCGGTCAGTTCCTTGACCCAGCCGGTCGCCACCCAGTTGACGTTGCCATTCGATGCAAAGCCATGGACGGCAACGATGGGCCGGCCCTCGCCATGGACCTCATAGGCAAGAGCGAAACCTTCGGATTGGAAAACCGGCATAAGGGATTCTTTCGATTCTGAAATCGTCCTCTCTTACCAACCCCGCACCCCAGCGCCAACATGCCTCTGGCCATGACCGGCCCAAATCGGTATGGTCCGCCCGATTTCAAACAAGCCCAGCCGGATGGTCGCTTTCATGGCACAGCACGGAACCCCTCACTTCCACAATTCCGAAGGATTGGCCCGTATCGAGATCGGCGCCAAGGAATTCCAGTGCGTCGGCGCCAAGCCGCCTTTCGACCACCCGCATGTGTTTCTTGACATGGGCCACGACACCGAGATCGTCTGCCCCTATTGCTCGACGCTCTATGTTTTCAGCCCCGCCCTGCCCCATGGCGCGGCCAACCCGCCCAGCGCGGTGTTCGAGGTCGAACACGCCTAGAGCCCCATGGGTGCTCCTCGCACGATCTATATCGCGGGCGCTGGCATCGCCGGACTGACCCTTGCATTGGCGCTCGCCAAATTCGGCCTGCACGTGGTGGTGCTCGAACGTAACGAGTCGGTTTCTGAATTCGGCGCCGGACTTCAGATCAGCGCAAACGCGCGAAAAGTGCTCGATAATCTGGGGCTTTCCCAGGCGATTGCGGAAAAAAGCTTTACCCCCGAGGGCATCGACATCTTTCCCGACGCCCGGGCAAAGCCGCTGCAAACCCTCACGCTTGGCAAGGCCATCGAAGCCCGCTTCGGCGCGCCCTATGCCGTGATGCACCGGGCCGACCTGCTCGAAGCGCTCCATGCGGCCGCCAGGCGTTTCGCCAATATCGACATCGTCTTTTCCGTCGCCGATTTTACGCTGGAGAGTTCAGGCGATGCCCTGACCGTGACCGCGCAGGAGCCCGACGGAAAGACGCGCAAGGCAAAGCCCTTCGCATTTGTCGGCGCCGACGGCGTGCGCTCGGTAACCAGAACACGCGATCTCGGCGGGCCGGACGCACAATACTCCGGCAAGGTCGCATGGCGGGCACTGGTCCCACCCGAGGCGCTCGCCGGGGTTCTGGATCTTGACCGAACCAGCCTGTTCCTTGATCCCCGTTTTCACCTGGTGGCCTATCCCCTGCCGCACCGCAACGCGGTCAATCTGGCGCTGTTCACGCAGGAAAAAGAACGTGATCTTTCCGTCCTCGACCAACGCACGCCGCGCATAAAGCCGGGCAAAGACAACCGGTTGGCCCGTATTCTGGATTCAGTTGGCAAGGGCTGGGCCCCCTGGGTGCTGTCGAGCGTCCAGACGCCCATATGGCACACGGGCGCCATCGGGCTGATCGGTGACGCTGCGCACGCCATGCTGCCGTTCCAGGCCCAGGGCGCGGCCATGGGCATCGAGGATGCGGCGGTTCTGGCACCCCTGCTCGCGGCATCGCCGAGCGCCGGACACGCCTTTTCCCGCTTTGCCGCGCTGCGGCAGGAGCGCGTCAAGCGTGTGCAGGACGTTTCCGCCAGCAACGGAAAAGTCTTTCATATGGGCTTTCCGTTGGCTGTGGTTCGCAACGCGGTCATCAGAAGTGAAGGCCCAGAGGGACATTTCAAACGCCTGGCATGGCTTTATGGGTATGATGCCGTTCAATCGGGAAAGAGTTGATCGGAGAACCCGGAACCAGCCTGTTGGTTCTTGCCTTTCCCCCCGCCGATATGCCAACTGAACCCTTGTCCAAAGGCCGCAGTACAATCTCATGCGCGTTAATCCCCAGTCCAAGCTAACGCTCGTTTTTATCCTTCTCACGGTATTTCTCGACATCGTGGGACTGGGCATCATACTGCCGGTGCTTCCGGGACTGATCGTGGAGCTTTCGCACGAAGCGATAACCGACGCTGCCAAGATCGGCGGCTATCTGATCTTCGTTTATGCGTCCATGCAGTTCATCTTCTCCCCCATCCTGGGCAATCTGTCAGACAGATGGGGGCGACGGCCAATCCTGCTGCTCTCGCTTGTTGGCCTTTCGCTCGACTACCTCATCATGGCCTGGGCGCCCACGCTCGTCTGGCTCTTTGTGGGCCGCGTGCTCTCGGGGATTTGCGGCGCGGCGATGGGCACGGCGACCGCCTATGTCGCCGACATCACGCCCCAGGAAAAGCGCTCCCAGCGGTTCGGGCTGATCGGGGCCGCCTTCGGGCTGGGCTTCATCGTCGGACCAGTGATCGGCGGCGAGTTGGGCGAGTTCGGGCCCCGCGCGCCCTTCTACCTCGCCTCGGCGCTGGCCGCCGCCAATGTGGTGTTCGGGTTTTTCGTCCTGCCCGAAAGCCTTTCGAAATTCCGCCGCCGCCGGTTCAACTGGAAGCGCGCCAATCCTTTCGGAGCACTCTGGGCCTTTCGGAATACGCCGGTGATCTTTGTCCTGCTCGGCTGCGTGTTCCTGTTTTCGCTGGCCGGACAGACTTATCCCAACGTCTGGAACTTCTTCACCATCGAGCAATTCGACTGGGGCCCATCCCAGGTCGGTCGTTCGCTGGCCATATTCGGCATCCTGTTTGCGCTGAGCCAGGCGCTTCTGGTGGGATTTTCCACCCGCTATCTTGGGGTCACGGCCACCGTGATCATCGGGCTGGCGCTGGCCATGGTCGCCTTTATCGGCGTCTCGATGATCCACACCGAACTGGGCCTTTGGACGTTCCTTGTCGTCGGCGCTTTTTCCGGCATCGCGGCCCCGGCCCTCACCGGACTTCTGGCCAATAACGCACGCGCCAACCAGCAGGGCGAACTCCAGGGTGCCGTCAACGCCTCAAATTCGCTGACTGCCATCATCGCGCCGCTCGCAGCGACCCAGATGTTTTCCTTTTTCACCACCAACGACCTGCGGCCGTTCACCTTTCCCGGTGCGCCGTTCTTTGCGGCCGGGCTCATCATCGCGGCCGCCATGGCGCTCTTTATCTATGCCGCTGTCAGGTACGACTTCTCGCATCGGCCCTATGATGAAGCACGTGAAAAGCCGCGCTATGCTCAGCCGAGCGGTCAGGCCGTCAATCCGCCGGAAACCGAATTGCCTGAAGATGAGAATGGCGATGGGGTCGAAAACGGCGAGACAACCGCCGCACGGCCCGCAAGCAAATAAGGCCGGGTTGCCCCGGCCTCTGGTTCATTTACCGATCAGGCTCGGCCAGGTGTGGTGGAAGTCACCATCCTTGTCCAAACGCTTGAACCCATGGGCGCCGAAGAAATCGCGCTGCCCCTGGGTCAGGTTTGTCGTTCCCCGTCCCTGCCGGTAAGCATCGAAATAGGCCAGGGCCGACGAGAGGCACGGCGCGGGCAATTCGTTGATCGCGCAGGTCGCAACCACCGCACGCAACGCGCCATTGCTGTCCTTCATCATGTCGATAAAGGCTGGCTGGGTCAGAAGATTGGCCGCCCCACCACGGTCGAACGCCTGGGAAATCTGGTCGAGGAAACGCGAGCGGATGATACAGCCGGCCCGCCAGATTTTGGCGATTGTCGCCAGCGGCAGGTTCCAGCCGTTTTCCTCGGACGCCTTGGCCATGACGGCAAAGCCCTGAGCGTAGGCGGCGATCTTGCCGGCCAGCAGCGCCTTTTCCAGCGCCTCGAGCGATATTGTAGCGTTGCCCTTTGCCCCGGCGCCGTAGATTTCCTCGCCCCGGACGCGTTCGTCCTTCATGGCCGAAATCGACCGCGCGGCGACAGCACCTTCGATCGTGGTGGCCGAAATGCCCAGATTGAGCGCTTCGATGGCCGACCAGCGGCCGGTGCCCTTTTGGCCGGCGGCATCGAGGATCACTTCGACCAGCGGCTTGCCGGACTCGTCATCCATCGCATTGAGCACATGGCCGGTGATTTCGATGAGATAGCTGTCGAGCGGTCCCTTGTCCCATTCCTCGAAAACCTTGGCGCAGTCCGCCGGGCTCATGCCCAGCCCGTCGCGCATGATGCCGTAGATCTCGGCGATCATCTGCATGTCGGCATATTCGATGCCGTTGTGGATGGTCTTGACGAAATGGCCGGCGCCACCGGTGCCCAGATAAGCGCAGCACGCCTCGCCATTGAACTTGGCGGAAATGGCAGTGAGCACCGCCTCGGCATTTTCCCACTGGGCTTCCGAGCCGCCGACCATGATCGAAGGACCGTGCCGCGCACCCTCTTCACCGCCGGAAACGCCGATGCCCAGAAAGCCGATGCCGGTGCCATCGAGTTCGGAAAAGCGGCGCACGGTATCGCGGTAGTTGGCGTTGCCGGCGTCGATGATGACATCGCCCTCGGCAAGCAGAGGTTTGAGTTCGGCAATCACCTGATC
>DDGC01000014.1:22250-264473 GCA_002337455.1 Rhizobiales bacterium UBA1912
CATGCACAAAGCCTCTCAACTTTAGTTCTATGGCCTTTGTCTCTAGCCTTCGACGCGGGCCGGGGCAAGTTGCGACGACCCTCAGGCGCGCATCGGCCGCTCTTGCTGTCACCCCGATGCATCAATGGCCCTGCTCCCGATTGCGGCGCACGCGGGACCGTGGCAGGTAGGGAACTCAAGCCAGCAACCTCCGGATGTCCATGTCGTTTTCACCCTCCGCCCAACCCCGTCTCATCGTCGTCATGGGCGTTTCGGGCGCCGGGAAATCAACGATCGGAGAGGAGTTGGCCAAAAGGCTGCACGTGCCCTTCATCGATGCCGACAATCTCCATCCGCGCGCCAATGTCGAAAAGATGCGGGGCGGCACCCCGCTCGAGGATACCGACCGCTGGCCGTGGCTGGAAATCGTCGCCGATGCAATGCGCAACACCGCCGACACCAACGGCCGCGTTGTGTGCGCGTGCTCGGCCCTGCGCAAAGCCTATCGCGACTGCCTCACCAACCGCGCCGAGGAGCCTATTGCCTTTGTGCTGTTGCACGGGGACAAATCGGTGATCGCCGAGCGTCAGGCTAACCGGCCGGGCCATTTCATGCCGCCCGCCCTGCTCGACAGCCAGTTCGCGACGCTGGAGCCATTCGGGGCCGACGAGCACGGCATAATTGTCGACGTCGCGCTTTCGATCGACGAGATCGTCGATCAGGCCGCAGCAGCGCTGACCTAGCGCCGCTCGATGGTGTAGCCGCGTTCAGCGAGGATTTCCGGAATGGAATCGGGACCGACGTAATGGCCCAGCCCGACGGCGACGAGCGTCGTGCCCTTGCCCGACAGAATATCCTCGATACCGTCGGCAAAGCCTTGATTGCGTTCAGCGAACAGCACTTCGTAGAACCCTCCGAGTTCCTGGGCGATTTCCGCGGTCTCTGTTTCCAGCGTCGAAAGATCGCCGTCGATCCAGCCTTCAAGCTGTTCGACAAGCTCGGTCTTGGCGTCCTCATATTCGATGATGGTCTGGCGCAGCACGTCAAGCTGCACCTCCTCGTCCATGCCCGAAAGCGTTTCGAACTGTTCCTCGAACGTTTCAAACCCCATCACCGGCGTTCCCATCGCGTCGGCGCGGGCCTTGATGTGCATGTCGATGCCACCTTCGGGATCGAACCCGGCCTCGACCAGCATCAGCGCGGAAATCTGCAGATAGGCGTACCAGGGGCGCAACCCGTCGAAGCTGTCGAGTGGGACGCCATGGTCGTCCAGAATGGTCTGAAGTCCGGCCATTTCCTCATCGTCGAGCAGAGAGGACAGCGGCCGGTCGGGCGACATGCCCGATGCCATGATGAGCCCGAACAGATTGGCCGGCGGCTCGAAACTGTCGAGTTCGAGCCAGACGCTATCGGCTTGGTCGAGGATTTCGGCCAGTTGCGGGCTTTCCCAATCGACGCCGTCACGCATCATATGGACGGTGCCGATCATATAGATGGTCGAATTTTCATCCTCGAGAACCCAGATCGGCGGCTCCGGCGTTTGCGCGGCAAGCGGCGCGGCCACCGTTCCAAACAGCAACCCAGCCGCAATCCTTCGCGTCCATCGTCCAAACGCCATAAGCTCAACCCTTCACGTCGATAAGCGGAATGGGGAGAACCCCCAGCCCAAGAAATTGTTTCGAAAATTTCATGTCACCATTACTATGGCGCCATGACCCTTGCTCAAACCATAAGCGCGCCGCTTCATCGGCCCTGGCCGCGCCGCTGGATCGCCGCGGCGGGCTTTGCCCTGCTCGCGATGGCCGTTGTCGGTCTGTGGGGCAGCGGCTACGCCAACCGACTTTACTTCGACGAAGCCAATGCGCGCGGCAACAACACCCTGCGTCTCGCGGTGGCCGTTTTGCGCGGCCACATGGAACGTTACGAGAGCCTGCCCAGGGTTATTGCCGATTTTGATGACATCAAGGCCGTGGTGGAGGATCCGGGTAACCAGGGCCTCGTTGCGGACGTCAACGCCTATCTCAAGCAGATCAACACCCAGTTCGAATCCTCCGACATCTACGTGATGGGCGAAGACGGCACGACCATCGTCGCCTCAAATTACGACAGCGAGGCGCCCTTCGTGGGCGAAAATTTCCAGTATCGCCCCTATTTCTACGACGCCATCGACGGCGGCGAGGGCCGGTTCTTTGCGCTGGGCACCACATCGTTCAAACGCGGCTATTATTTCGGCGCACCGGTGCTGGTCGACGGCGAATTCAAGGGCGTCGTGGCGGTCAAGGTCGATGTCGATTCCATCGAGGAGACATGGCGCGGCGGCGATTATCTTATCGTCGTGACCGATCCCGAGGGCATCATCTTCATGTCGAGCCGGGCCGATCTGCTCTACAATTCCATGCTGCCCCTCACGCCCGAGCGGCTGGCCCGCACCGCCGAAACGCGGCGCTACGCCAATGCCGAGCTGGCCGAACTGCCCTTCCGCGAGACCGGCGACGAGCGCCACCGGCTCATCAGCATCGAGCGCGAGGAAACCGCCAGCGAATATCTTGTCGTGTCGGAATCAATGCCGGAGGCCAACTGGACGGTCAGTGTCATGCTCGACACCGCCTCGGCCCGCGCTCAGGCGCTGACCACAATCATCGTTGCCCTGCTGGCCATTGCGCTGGGCACATTGGCCGGTGCGATCTATGCCCAGCGGCGCGCCCGGCTGCGCGAGCGCATGCACCTGCAGCGCGAAGCAAAGGAAATGCTCGAACGCCGCGTCATCGAGCGCACCGCCGAGCTGGCCAGCGTCAACATCAAGCTTGAAGAGGAAGTGGCCGAGCGCCGCGTGACCGAGCAGATGCTGCGCAAGACCCAGTCCGACCTGGTTCAGGCCGGAAAACTCGCGGCGCTCGGCCAGATGTCGGCAGCGCTGTCGCACGAATTCAACCAGCCCCTTTCGGCAGCCCGGAACTATGCCGACAACGCCCTTGTGTTGATCGAACGCGGACGGATCGAGGATGCGCGCGCCAATGTCGGCCGTATTTCAGGCCTGATCGACCGGATGAGCTCCATATCGCGCCATCTGCGCAACTTCGCCCGCAAGCCGAACCAGAAACTGACAAACGTGCCGCTCGATCTGGTCATCGGCGATACCGTCGAACTCATCAACTGGCGTGTGAAATCGGCCGGCATAGAGCTCTCCCTCGACATCGAGGACGGGCCGCTGACGGTCATTGGCGGCCCGGTCCGCCTGCAGCAGGTGCTGGTCAACATTCTCACCAACGCCATAGACGCTGCTGAAACCGGCACCGACCGGCGCATCGACCTGACCGCAAGGCGCGAAAATGATCGCGCTTTCGTCACCATACGTGACCACGGCCCCGGCATTGCGTCCGGTCTGGGCGAGCGCATCTTCGATCCGTTCTTTTCCACCAAGGGCGTCGGCAAGGGGCTCGGACTGGGCCTCTCGATTTCCTACAACATCATCAAGGATTTCGGCGGCGAGTTGCGCGTCGAAAACCATCCTGAGGGCGGAGCGCTGTTCACCATCCAATTGCAGCACGTCCAGTCCGAAGCCGTCACGGAAGCCGCGCAATGAGCGGCGCAAAGATCATTCTCGTCGACGACGAAAACGAATTGCGTCACTCGACAGCCCAGGCGCTGGAGTTGGCCGGGTTCGAGGTCATCGACTTCGCCTCGGCCGAGCAGGCCACCCATTTCGCCGGGTTCGGCTTCAAGGGCATCGTCATCACCGATATCCGCATGCCGGGGCTCGATGGCCTGACGTTAATGAACCGGCTGCACGAACTCGACCGCGACATACCGGTGATCCTGATTACCGGCCATGGCGACGTCCAGCTGGCCGTCCGCGCCATGCGTGAAGGCGCTTACGATTTCATCGAAAAGCCTTTCGTCACCAGCCAGTTGGCCGAAATCGCTGCCCGCGCGCTCGAGTACCGCAAGCTGGTTCTCGAAAACCGCGTGCTGCGCGCTGCGGCGGGCCAAAGCGACGATCTCGAACAGCGGCTTCTGGGCCGCTCCAACCCCATGGTGGAACTACGGCGCAAGCTGCGCACCATCGGCCCGACCGATACCGACGTCCTGATCGTCGGCGATACCGGATCGGGCAAGGAGGTTACCGCCCGCGCGCTGCACGATCTGTCCCACCGTTCGAGCAAGCCCTATGTCGCCATCAACTGCGCCGCGCTGCCGGCCAATCTGATCGAAAGCGAATTGTTCGGTCACGAGGTCGGGGCGTTTCCGGGCGCAATGCGGGCCCGGTTCGGCAAGTTCGAGCTGGCCCAGGGCGGCACGATCCTGCTCGACGAGATCGGCTCGATGCCCATGGATGTGCAGGGCAAGCTGCTCCGGGTGATCCAGGAGCGAACAATCACCCGGCTGGGCTCCAATGACGGACTGCCCCTCGATGTGCGGTTTGTCGCGACCTCGAAAACCCCGCTCGAAGCCAATGTTGCCGAGGGCACGTTCCGGGCCGATCTGCTCTACCGGCTCAATGTTATTACTCTGGACATCCCCCCGCTTTCCGAGCGGCGCGAGGATATTCCCCTGCTCTTCATGCAGCTTTTGACCGAAGCGGCAGCCCGCTACCGGCGCGATCCCACCACGGTGCCACCGCAAGTGCTGACAGCGCTCAGTGAGCGCCATTGGCCCGGCAATGTGCGCGAATTGCGCAACGCCGCCGACCGCTACATCCTCGATCTCGGGCTGCCCTTCATTGAAACAGCCAGCGAGATCGACGGCGCGGAGGGCGATTCGCGGCTGGCCGACCGGGTCGCCGATTTCGAACGTGGCGTCATAGAAAGCGCCCTGATCGCTCACGCCGGCAGTCTCAAGCCGGTCTATGAATCGCTCGGCCTGTCACGCAAATCGCTCTACGAAAAGATGCAGAAATACGGATTGGAGCGCAGTCGCTACCTGCCCAGCGAGGCCGAAGCCGACTGATGGGGTTGGCACATGTGGGGGATTCCACCCACGGGACAGGGCCAATGTTACCGTTTCCACCCACCCGCGCCTGAAATATGAAAAAACTATGACCAGCGAGCCGCTGGCCGCTTGCGCGGGACCGGCTATTGCGCCCCTCATACGCCACCGCCGGGCGATGCGGAGGACGTTACGCGCCCGGTGAGGAATGAACCCAAAGAGGTAACCCCACGGGAGGAACGCAATGCGTTTTACCACTCTTGCCGCTTTCGCGGCAGCGACCCTTATTGCCGCATCGCCGGCCATCGCTCAGGATGACCGATCCGATTGGCCCTCGAGCATGACCATCGGCACTGCCAGCCAGGGCGGCACCTACTTCATCTATGGCACTGGTCTCGGTGGCCTGATCACCCAGGAACTCGGCGTCAACGCTTCGGGCGAAGTGACCGGCGGCCCGGTACAGAACTCGACATTGATCGAGACTGGCGACCACATCATGGGCCTGGTCACAATGGGCCCGGCTTACGAAGCCTGGACCGGCGTTTCCGAACTGGCCCCCGGCGTCGAGCACAGGAGCCTTCGCGCCCTGTTCCCGATGTACCAGACACCCTTCCAGGTCGTCACACTGGCCTCCTCGGGCATTGAATCGGTTGCCGATTTCGACGGCAAACGCGTTTCGGTCGGCCCGGCTGGCGGCACCGCTGCCACCTACTGGCCGCGCTATTTCGAAATCCTCGGCGTTTCGCCCGATATCAGCTATTCCGGCGCCAACGACGCCGTCAGCCAGGTCAAGGACGGCCTGATCGACGCCTTCGCATTCGCCGCCGGCGTGCCGATTGCAGCCTTCGCCCAGATCGCTGCTGAAAACGACGTGCGTATCTTCGGCTTCACCGAAGAACAGCGGGGCCAGATCCTGACGCAGATGCCCGAAATGGCAGCATTCGACGCTCCGGGCGGTCTCTATGAAGGCTTCCCCGATGAAAGCCCGACCGTTGCGATGTGGAACTTCGCCATCGCAAGCGAATCCATGCCCGAAAGCCTGGCGTACGAAATCACCAAGCTGGTGATGGAAAACACCGACCGCATGGTTCAGATCCACTCCGCTGCCGCCGAAACGACCGCCGACAACGTCGACAAGAATACGTTCATGCCGTTCCACCCGGGCGCTGTTCGTTATTACGACGAAGTTGGGATCGAAATCCCTGACGAACTGCGCGGCTAACGCCCAGCGTCTGAAAGGCAATCAGGGCGGATGACGGTCTTTACCGCCATCCGCCTGTTTGCAGGAAAACCAATTTGGGCGCATGCTCATGCGCTGTCCCGGGCTTCAGCGGCCCGCGGGAGGAAAGTTCAATGTCTCAGGACAAGTCCGCACCGGCGAACGATGCCGGTCCGATGATCGCACAGGGGACCGACGAGGAGCCCCTCGCCACCAACCAGCGCAGCCTTGTAGGCAGGATCGGCCTGGCGGTAACCGTCATGGCCATCGCGTACACGATCTTCCACATCTATGTGATGAACATTTCGCCGCTTGAGCCATGGACCTATCGCATGGTTCACGTGACTGGCGGCCTGTTCATCGGCTTTCTGACCTATTCGGCGCTGACCCTCAATCCCGACGCACCAGTCGTGGCCCGCAGCCGCAGCCCGCTCGAGTGGGGGCTTATCGCCATCGCCGCCGCTGGTATCCTCTATGGCGCGGCCATGGTGGCTTATGCATGGGCCGGCCGCTGGTTCGGCTTTGCGCCGCTGCCCGACGCCTTCGTGTTCAGCACCTACGGCCTGCCGCTGCTGATCGGCACGATTGCCGCGGTCGCTGCGGCCTGGATGTTTTCCGACCGCACCCGCGAGCGGGTCCACCCGGCCGATTGGCTGCTCGGTATCGCCGCGCTCGCCATGTTCGGCTACATCATTTTCAACGTCGGCGCCCTGCGCCTGCGGGCTGGAACGGGCATGGCCCAGACCGCCGATTTCTATGCGGCGCTGGTCGGCGTGATCCTGATCCTTGAGTTGACCCGCCGCGTGGCCGGTCTGGCTCTCGTCATCATCGCCGGTGTCTTTATCGCCTATTCGTTCGTCGGCCCCTGGCTGCCGGGCTTTCTGACCCATCGCGGATACACCGCCGAGCGGTTCTTCACATACATCTTCACCGACCAGGGGATTCTCGGCGATCCCATTGCGGTGTCCTCGACCTACATCATCCTGTTCATCGTCTTTGCGGCATTCCTGCAGGCCTCCCGCGTCGGCGATTATTTCGTCAACTTCGCCTTTGCTGCAGCGGGCAATATGCGCGGCGGCCCGGCCAAGGTGGCCGTGTTCGCCTCGGGCCTGATGGGCATGATCAACGGCACCTCGGCGGGCAACGTGGTGGCGACAGGCTCACTGACCATTCCGCTGATGAAAAAGGTGGGCTATCCGGCAAAGAGCGCCGCGGCCATCGAAGCCACTGCGTCCTCGGGCGGCCAGATCCTGCCTCCGATCATGGGCGCCGGTGCCTTCATCATGGCCGAAGTGACCGGCATTCCCTACACCGAGATCGTTGTCGCCGCGATCATCCCGGCCCTGCTCTATTTCGTGTCGGTCTATTTCATGATCGACTTACAGGCCACAAAGCTCGGCATGAAGGGCCTGCCGAAGTCCGAACTGCCAAAATTCCGGGTGCTGGCCAAGCAGGTCTTCCTGTTCCTGCCCATCATCATCCTGATCTATACGCTGTTTGCCGGCTATTCGGTGATCCGCGCGGGCACCGTGGCCATGGCCTCGGCGGCGGTCGTCTCCTGGCTCACGCCCTATCGCATGGGGCCGACAGCCGTCCTTAAGGCGCTCGAACTCGGCGCCAAGATGAGCATTCAGCTCGTCGCGGTCTGTGCCGCCGCCGGCATCATTGTCGGTGTGATTGCGCTGACCGGCGTTGGCGCCCGGTTCTCCTCGCTGCTGCTCGGCATCGCCGAACAGAACCAGCTGGTGGCGCTGTTCTTTGCCATGTGCATCTCGATCATCCTCGGCATGGGCATGCCCACGACCGCCGCTTACGCCGTGGCCGCTGCCGTGGTCGCGCCGGGCCTTATCCAGCTTGGTATTCCGGTGCTCGTCGCCCACTTCTTCGTCTTCTATTACGCTGTGATGTCGGCGATCACGCCGCCGGTGGCGCTGGCCGCTTATGCGGGCGCGGGTTTATCGGGGTCCGATCCCATGAAAACCTCGGTCGAAGCCTTCAAGATCGGTCTGGCCGCCTTCATCGTGCCGTTCATGTTCTTTTACAGCCATGAATTGCTCATGCAGGGCGAGTGGATCGACATTGCCCGCGTCGTGGCCACTGCACTACTGGGCATGTATCTGCTCTCGGCCTCGGTACAGGGCTACTATTTCGGGGCCATCGGCATCATCTTGCGCGTCGTCCTGCTCATTGCCGCGCTCTCGATGATCGAAGGCACCTGGTACACCGATCTGTTCGGCCTTGCCGTAGCCGTCGGCCTGTTCGTCTATCAGAAGCGCTTCGTGACAGCCCGGACATTGGCAAAAGGCGCCGACTGACGGCAACACAACTTGAAAACGCAAAGGCCGCCTCCATCCGGGGCGGCCTTTTTCCTACAGAGTGGTTCAATCAGCTCTTGCTGACTGCATCCTTCACCTTGCCCGCCTTCTGCTGGATGTCGCCCTTGGCCTTGTCCATCTTTCCTTCGGCTTGGAGCTTTTTGTTGTCAGTGGCCTTACCCACCGCATCCTTGATCGCTCCCTTGGCCTTATTACCGGCGCCTTTGATTTCGTCCTTGTGCATTTCACACCTTCAAAAAGCGGCAGCATGATTGCTGCGCGCCTGTAAATGCGGCGTGACCATGCCGGTTCCCGTGCCCCCGATCACAAATGAGAAAGGCTCCGCCTCCAAGCGGAGCCTTAATCCACAGCACCTTATTCCTGCCGCCCCGCCCAGCTGCGCATTGCGGTTGCCAGGTACTCTGCAAACCCGGTCTCGATGCTCTCGTAGCGCGCAACGAAATCGGGGTGGGCCAGATAGACATCGGCGAGCCCGGCATAGGCCGAAACCGGAGCCGAGCGGCCCCAACGTGCCTGCACCCAGTCCCGATGGCGGGCGATCATTGGATCGAGGGCGTGCGATTGCGGCGGGATACCCTTGCGCAATCCCTCGGCAATACCCTCTTCGATGGATTTGAGCTCATCCATCATCGCCCGGCGTTCGTCTTCTGAAAGCCCATCCATCTTGCCCCGCGACGCGTCGATCTCAGGCTTGATTTCCGGCCCATATTTCTCTTCGAGCCAGGCCTCATATTGGGCCTGCTTTTGGGAATCGATGACCCCTGAATACAAATCGGCATCCTTCATGGCGCGATCTCCTTTGAGTTCGGCGATCGTGCGGTCGATCGTCCTGAGCATGGAGGCGAGGCGGTCTGCCTGTTCGGCCACCCTGGTGCGCTGGCTTTCCAGCGCCGTCAGGCGATCGAACCCCGGATCGTCGAGGATCGCCCCGATCTCGGCGAGGGGAATGTCCAACGCGCGATGGATCAGGATCTGCTGCAGGCGCAGCAATTCCTCGCGACCGTAATAGCGATAGCCGTTCTCGCCGGTATGGGCAGGCTTGAGCAGGCCGATCTGGTCATAATGATGCAGCGCACGGATCGAAATCCGGGCCATCTGCGCCACTTGCTTGACTGTGTATCGTGCCATGTTCTCTTTCCCGCGCCATCCGCAGGACGATGGAATAGTCCCTCACGCAACGTCAGGGTCAACCGCTCCGGACAAAAAATTTCCCTGCAATTTTATCTTTCCCGGAAGCCGCCAGTTCACCGCGTTTTCAATCCGCCCCTCGATGACGCCAGTTGTTTACCGTCTGACCGCGCCGGGGGTGTAGCTTTGCCGCATAAGAGTTTTCCAGAATGGGAAATAGCCATGAAAATGCTGACCCGAAACGAACTGGCGCTCATGCTGGTCTGGGCGTTCCGCGAACAGAACGTGGAATCCGCATCCAACCCGCACGTCGATGCGCTCACGCTCTATTGCAACGTCATGGCCCTCCCCGTCGCCGAGGCGGCAACGGTGATCTCCCACGCCCGTTCGGGCAATGTTTCCCCATCCGATCCCGTCGCCCTGGCCCGCTGGACCCGGGCGTTGATGCTGCTGCGTGAAATGCTTGCCCAGCCCATGTGCACGCTCTCGATAACCGAACCCGAAGCCATGATCCAGTCAGGCGTCGCGGCTTAACCAGTAAGGCAATCCGGGCGACCCTCTGCCCAGATTGGTTCGCTATTGAGCACCAGTTTTCCCGCCTAGCCGGTATTTCCATCCCATTTCGTGATCGAAGTTCCGCCACAGTCCGACCGTTCGGACACAAAATATCCCCATAAACTCCGTCACATGGCCTCATCGGGGTCCCAACCTCGCCACCGGCCACGCTCACGATGTGTTCACGGTTTCGCGATCAGCGGAGCCGGCGTTCGGCATCGCCGCCGATCGATCTTGAATGAATGGTACGGCATGTACCGCCCAACGTGGAGCACAACCCCATGAACAAGACCGTTCTTTCCCTCGCCGCGATTATTGGCCTTTCCGTTACCGGCGGCGCGTTCGCCCAGGCTCTCGATTTCAACGCGCTGGATGCCAACGCTGACGGCGTTGTCAGCATGGAAGAGCTGCAGACGGCAATTCCCGACCTGACGCCGGAAAGCTTTGCGATGCTCGACACAGACACCGACGGTTCGCTGTCGGCCGAAGAATTTGCCGCCCTGATGCCGGCAACCGAAGCGCCGGCCAACACCATGGAAGCCCCTGCGGCCCAGTAAGCGAACAAGACATCTGAGGCGCTTCCCCGGCCCCTCCTCCCGGTCGGCCGTTCCGCTCTCGCGGAGCGGTCGATTTTGTGCCAGCGTCGCGCCAGACACTATCCGAGAGAAATACTCATGCGACGCCACCTCATCCCATTTTTCGCCCTGGCACTCACCGCAGCATTGGCCGCATGTTCCGAAAGCGAAGCGCCCCAGACCGGCGCGGACGCCAGTGATTCCGAAGCGGTGACCGGATCTTCCCCCGAACCCGCGCCATTCTATGTCGGCCAATGGGCTGCCGATCCGGTGTGGTGTACCGACCAGTCCGAAGGTTTCCCGATCACCATCACAGCGGCACAATTCGAGGGCCGGGAAAACATCTGCGAGATGGCGGCAATCGAGGCCACCCCCCGAGGGCGGCGCGACGGCGCAACTGACTTGTCAGTCCGAAGGCGAAACAATCGAGGAACCGATCACTTTCGCCCAGGCCGGCGCACAGATCGCCATCGTCTGGCCAGACCGCGGCACCGAGGCAACGCTGTTTTCGCGCTGTGAATGACCTTAAGGAAAACCCAAGCGAGGACGACCTCGCAGAAGCGCTCAGGGCTTTGGATTCGACAATCGCCAAGTGCCGGAAAGCCCTGCCCAAGCTTAAGCCGGGCACAGCCTCGCACACTCTGCTGACACGCAGGATCAAAGGCGCTGGACATCGCGACGGCACTCTTACGGCGGGAACTCGCCCTCTGACGCCTATTTTGGCGTCCACCGGAGATGCGATAAATCTTGCGTTGAGGGGCACCCTGCTCTAACAGTTCGCCTCCCTTCGATCTTCGCCGATTGAAGGCTTGGCCCGGTCGGAGATTCCACCTCCTGGCCGGGTCATTTATTTTTCGGTGACAGTGCAAAAGAGCGCCAAATGAACTTCAAGCTTCCAGATCATGCCGACCGCCGCAAAACGTCGGCCGACGCCAAGCGGGCCTTGCTGGAAAAACTCCAGAAGGGCGGTAAGACGGCCCCCGCCGATAAAAAGAGCGCCAAATAGTCTGCTCGCAGATTTCCCGTTCAGCAATAATGGTGCGGGCGGCGGGACTCGAACCCGCACGGAGATACCTCCTCAGGATTTTAAGTCCTGTGTGTCTACCATTCCACCACGCCCGCACGGCGCGATCGGCCTATTCTCCTTTATAGCCGACCTCTATCCGATCCAACTCCCCCGGCTTCATTGTATCGAGCCATCTGAGAAAGTCCGGAACGTCCTTAAAGCCCGCACGGCGGGCGTCCGCATCGGTAACATCTTCAGCCTTTATCGGCGTGACGGCCCCGATCTGCAAGACACCGACCTTTGTCTTGAGCGTCCCGCCAGCCTTGATCGTCCGCCGCCGCCAGCGGCGGAACTGGAGTGTGATTTCCCCCGATTTAATCTTCTCGAGAACCTCGAGCTTGATCAGCATCAGTCAGTGCCGCCAGCAATCGGGGCCGCATAGGTGAAATCCAGGTCCCAGGGGAAGAATATCCATGTGTCCTGGCTGACTTCGGTAATGAAGCTGTCGACCATTTCGCGGCCCTGCGGTTTGGCATAAACGGTGGCGAAATGGGCGTTGGGCAGCATGTCGCGCACCGCGCGGGCCGTCGCGCCCGTGTCGACGAGATCGTCGACGATCAGCAGCTTTTCGCCCGATGCATCGGCAGCGATCAGATCGGAATTGATCGCCTTGAGCACCGTGATCTTGCCCTGGCTCTGGTGGTCGTAGGATTTGACCGACACGCTTTCGATAACCCGGATATTGAGTTCGCGCGCGATGATCGCCGCGGGCACCAGCCCGCCGCGTGTGATCGCGACGATGGAATGGAACGGCCCCTCGCTGGTCAACCGCCACGCAAGCGCACGGGAATCGCGATGAAACTGATCCCAGGAGACCGGGAAGGATTTGTTCTGCGGGTTCATGCGTAAGGTTCCTTGGGCAAAACGATGTTCTTTTCGGCGTGAAGACGGTCGACCAGCGCCTGAACTTCGGCTGTCGCCTGTTCGAGCCGTTCAATATCGTGGCTGCGCAAGACGAGATAGGTCATCACATGGGTATTCCCCATCTGCGGATAGGATCCGATCTTGACGTCGTCATAGCGCGACTGGATTTCGCCCAGCGGGTCGCCAACGGCGCCCTCTCCCACGGCAGCGGGCACCGTCCGGCTTTCCACCTTGCGGCCACCCTCAAGCGTCGGCGCAATGGATTCGAGCATGGCCTGCATGATTTTGGGCACGCCCGCCATCACATGCACGTTGCCTATACGGAAACCCGGAGCGGCCGAAACCGCATTGACGATCAGATCGGCCCCCTCGGGGATGCGCGCCATCCGCATCCGGGCCGGCGTCGCCGGCGTACCGCTTTCAGCCCAGCGCGCTTCGAGCATGGCCCGCGCTTGCTCGTTGATCGGCAAGTCAACGCCGAACGCCTTGGCTATGGCATCTGCGGTGATGTCGTCATGGGTCGGCCCGATCCCGCCGGTGGTAAAGACATATGTCGAGCGCGCGCGCAGCGCGTTGACCGCTTCGATGATCGCATCGGTATCGTCCGAAACGATCCGCACTTCACGCAACTCGATCCCCAGATCGGTGCAGAATTGTGCAGTCGTGGCGATATTGACGTCCCTGGTCCGCCCCGAAAGGATTTCATCCCCGATGACGATGAGACCGGCTGTAACGACAGATGAGGACATTGGGCCGCCTGAAAAAACCAAGCGCCATGGATGCCCTCACCGCCTAAAAAAATCAAGCGCAACACAAATCCTGCGCCCTTCATCCCCAACACTCTGGCGCCTTTGCTTGCGATTGGATCGATTCTCGGGCAATCGGGGATATGTCGGCAGGAACGCACGGAGCCCTCAATGACCCGAGACACGCTTTTTCTTCTCCGGCCCGGCTTTGACGATCCCGCCTATCCAGGCCAGCGGTTTTACTGCTGGCACTGTGCGCTGCTCGAAGGCGTGCTGGCATCGTTTCCCGATCTGGCAGAAAACCTCGATGTCGAACGCGTCGAATGGCCCAGGCCGCGTCATCCGGTAATTGCGGCGGTTGGCGAAGCAAACCAGTCCCTGCCGCTGCTCGTACTGGGCCATGGCGAGACCTCGGAGCGCCAGTCCGGCATATTTAACGGGCAGGCGTTCATCAACGACAAGGACCAGATATTGGCCGCGTTGTCCGAACGCCATGGCTTCCCCAACCCTCACCCGTGACACTGTTTTTCCCATGCGTTTCCCCTCCCCCCTCGTTCGCGGCACACTCATAAGGCGTTACAAGCGCTTTCTGGCCGATGTGACTCTGGAAACAGGGGAAATCCTGACCGCTCATTGCGCAAATCCCGGCGCGATGACCGGGCTGGCCATGCCCGGCCTGCCCGTCTGGCTGTCGAAATCGGACGATCCCAAACGCAAGCTCGCCTATTCGCTCGAACTGGTCGAACTGCCGTCCGGCATCGTGGGCATCAATACCGCCCACCCCAACCGAATCGTTGGCGAAGCCTTGCGCGCCGGCGCCATTCCCGAGCTGGCCGCCTATGACAACGTTCGCCCCGAAGTCAGATACGCCGAAAAGAGCCGCGTCGATTTCCTCCTGACCGCCGACGGGCTCCCCGACTGCTATCTCGAGGTCAAGAACGTCCATCTGGTGCGCGCGGCGGGGTTGGCCGAGTTTCCAGATTCAGTGACCACGCGCGGCGCCCGCCATCTGGCGGACCTGGCACGCATGGTGACCGAAGGACATCGGGCGGCAATGCTCTACCTCGTCCAGCGCGGCGATTGCTCCCAATTCACCCTCGCCGCCGATATCGACAAGGCCTATGCCAGAGCGTTTGGAGATGCCCGTTCGGCGGGGGTTGAGGCCCTGTGCTACGCAACCAACATAACATCGGAAGCGATCACCCTCGCAGACCCCCTTCCCATACGAGAGTGAGCCGATTACCTTTGCCTCCAACAGGAGACGACAATGACCACCTACGTCGAAGCGGCGGCCAAGAAAAAGCGCATGCCCGGTGTCATCCCGCTGCACGGCGATGAAGGTTTCGCCGGTATGCACAAGGCGGGCGCATTGACCGCCGAAGTGCTCGATCTCATGGTGCCCATGGTCGAACCGGGCGTTCCCACCGCCAAACTCGACCGCTTCGTTTACGAATTTGCCCGCGACAACGGCGCCACCCCGGCAACGCTCAATTACCGCGGCTACCGCTACTCCACCTGCACTTCGATCAATCACGTCGTTTGCCACGGCATGCCCGGCGAAAAGCCGCTGCGTGAGGGCGATATCGTCAACATCGACGTCACCCTGATCGTCGATGGCTGGCACGGCGATTCGAGCCGCATGTATCCGGTGGGCGACATTTCGCGCAAGGCCGAGCGGCTCATCGAGATCACCTATGAAAGCCTGCGGCTGGGCATCGCGGCTGCCATACCGGGCAACACCACCGGCGATATCGGCGCCGCCATCCAGCGCTATGCCGAAGGCGAACGCGCCAGCGTCGTGCGCGATTTCGTAGGCCATGGGCTGGGCCGGCTGTTCCATGACGAGCCCAACGTCATGCATTTCGGCAATCCCGGAACGGGGGTCGAGCTCAAGCCCGGTATGATCTTCACCATCGAGCCTATGATCAACCTGGGCCGTCCGCAGGTCAAAATCCTCAACGATGGCTGGACCGCTGTCACCCGAGACCGCACCCTTTCGGCCCAGTGCGAACATTCGATCGGCATCACCGAAACCGGAAGCGAGATTTTCACGCTTTCGCCGCTCGGCCTGTTCAACCCTCTGGAGGCCCGCAACAGTCCATGACGTCGAAATCGGGGGCAAGCGACTTGAATGGATTGGCCGAAGCAGCGCCCGATTATCACGGGCACCGGGACCGGCTGCGCGAACGCTTCGTAAAAGGCGGCGCATCCGGGTTGCAGGACTATGAACTGCTCGAACTCTTGCTGTTCCGCATCCTGCCCCGCCGGGACACCAAGCCCATCGCCAAGGCCATGCTCAAACGCTTTGGCAGTTTTTCCGAGGCCATCGGGGCGCCTCCACACCTGCTCGAAGAAATCGACGGGCTTGGCCCTACAGCGATAACCGATCTCAAGGTTATCCTCGCTGCCGCTCAGCGCATCGGCAAGGATGCCGTCCACGACCGCCCGATCCTCGGTTCGTGGACCGAAGTCATCGATTACTGCAAGGCTTCGATGTCCTACGAAACGGTCGAGCAGTTCCGCATTCTGTTTCTCGACAAAAAGAACAAGCTGATCGCCGACGAGGTGCAGCAGGTCGGGACAGTCGACCACACGCCGGTCTATCCGCGCGAAGTCATCAAGCGCACGCTGGAGCTTTCGGCAACCGCGCTGATTTTGGTCCACAACCATCCATCAGGCGATCCCGCACCATCATCGGCGGACGTCCAGATGACGCGCCAGATCGCCGATATCGCCAAGCCGCTGGGCATCACCGTGCACGATCACATCATCGTCGGCAAATCGACCCACACGTCGTTGCGCGGCATGAAGCTGTTTTAAGGCCTCAGAGCGCTAGCCTCGACCCGCCACGCGGCTGCGCAATTTGCGGTAGATGTCGAAAAGGGCCGGATGGGTCTTGATCGCACCCTTGGCTCTTTCACCAACGGCCAGCCCGGCTGCAACGAGACGCCCGGCCGGTGTCAGCGGATGAGCGAACGCCATAAGCGGCTGTTTTTCGTTGCACCAAAGGCGCTTTTCCTCGCTTTCGCCCTTGCCCATATCGATAAATCCATAGCCGCCGTCAAAACTCGTCTGCATGGCGCGCAAAAGGTTTTGCTTCCCCGGTGAGCCCGATTGCATTTCCGGGCTCGGATGCATGGACGTGATGAGCGAATAAAGCCCCCCGCCCGCTTCGATGTTGTAGCGCACGGCGATCACCTCACGGTCGAGACGCAAGACATGCAGGATGCCGCCGGCGCTCTGCATGGCACGCTTGTAGAACGCCTTGATCGGGCCGTGACGGAACGGGTCGCGAATACCCTGAACTTTGAAACGCTCGGCCCTGTGGGCAAGCATCGTATCGATGATACCATCCGCCTCCGCACCGGCTGTAACGATGTCAAAACCGACATCGCCCCGCCCCTCCAGCTTGCTGCCCTGCTGACGATCGACCTTGCGCCGGCGCTTGTCACGGCGGTCGGCATCGCAACCGGCCCAATCGAGATAGCGCGAAACGTGTACACTATCGGCCAGTGTCCGGCCGTCGAAGGCCATGCTGAGCCCGCTTGCCTGAGCGAGCGAACCGGGCACATCGGGCAGATGAACGAGGTCGCAATCGGCAAGCGACGCGAAGGCCTGCCGCCATGAGCGAACCTGCTCTTCCTCCGGAACACCTGCCCATCGCTCCAGATCGACAAGCGGCGCATACGATCCCAGATGATCGCCGGTAAACCACGTCGCCACGCGCAACCCATAGGTCCGCTTCCGCATCAGCGGCAGCAGAACCACCGGCTCACCGGCCAGCGAAATGACGATAAACGCGCAATCGGCAGCTCTAACCGTGCCCGCCTCTATCCATGCGCTGACCAGCCCCAATTTTTGCGAAGCCAGTACGCAATGGGCCGTCTCCAGCCTCTGCCAGGTCGCTGCCACATCTTCGATCCGCTGGTACACGCTGACAGATGCGCTGGTTAAACCCGCTTTTGGTGTTGCGTCCACCGAGGCAGAAAGTGCCGACATTGATGCTGATCCCCCAAATGATCCGGCAGGACCTTGGACCCAAGGGGTAAACTCGCGGTTTCGTGATCGCGTCGTGTTTCGCGAAAACCGGCAGCAGACAAATTTGTCTGGGTCTATGGTTAAGCGCAGATTAGCCGAACTGATTCAGCACTTCAAAATTGGCCTGCATCCAGAACGCCAGACGAGTGAAATTGCCTGTCAGAAAGAGAATGCCGACAATCACCAGCAGGCCGCCCATCACCTTCTCGACTGTCCCGAGGTGCTTTTTGAACCCGTCGAAAAACGACAGGAACGGTCCCAGCGCCAGAGCCGCGAGGATAAAGGGCACGCCCAGCCCGGCCGAATAGACAGCGAGCAGCGCCGCGCCTTCCCATGCCGTCTGCTGATTGGCAGCGACAGTGAGGATGGCCGCAAGGATCGGACCGATGCATGGCGTCCACCCGATGGCAAAGGCCAGCCCGAGCAGAAACCCGCCCAGCGGCCCGCTGGCCATTTTCGGCCCGTCCATGCGGAATTGCCGATAGAGCCATGAAATCCGGAAAACGCCGAGAAAATGCAGGCCCATGATGATGATGACGATACCGGCCATCGGCATCAGGATCGGCAGCGCGCGGCGCAGGGCCTGTCCGAAAAATGTCGCCGTCGCCCCGAACGCGATAAAGATCAGCGAAAAGCCCAGAACGAAGGCCAGCGCCGTTATCAGCGTCCGGCTATAAAGCTTGCCGCCCGCCACGCCTTCCTCGCGCAGCCGCTCGAACGTCGCGCCTGACATGTAGGTGAGATAGGCCGGTACCAGAGGCAGTACGCAGGGGCTGAGAAAGCTCAAAATTCCGGCGCCAAACACCACCGGCAACTCAAATCCGAACATTTCCGCTCCTGCTGTCGTCCGGGCGCACTTCTATCGGCTGGACGCAAATACGCAATGCGTAGCCCGGTCGCATCGCGATCAAGTGATGCACGGAAATCAGCGTGACAGTGGTTCGTACTCGTAGCCTTCCGCTGCGACGCTCACATCATCGTTGAGCCCATGAATCGCTTCGTGCAGCGCTGCGAAAGGATCGGCAGGTCCCTCGACACCAAAATGTGCCCTGATCGCCTGCCCGGCAGCCCTTGGCGTCGGATAGGAAAATCCGTCGGTCTGGTACGGCCAGCCCTCGTCATATTGCGCCAACAGCCCCCACTGCGCGGCATAGGCCAGCCAACCGGCCCGTGCGGTCTCCACATCGTCCGGTCCCATGTGCCGAACGGCCTCACGCCAGCTTGGCAAACTGGTGAGCGTTGCAATGAACGCGCCGAAATCCTTGGCCACGACTCCTGCTGCCCCCTCGGATCCGACAGCGAGAATGCGCTGATCCTCAAGCAGGTAGTAGGCGCCGCCCGCGCCATCATAGCCGATCATCGCCCAATCTCCAGGCGCGCTGATTTCGATGGCCGGGTCGTGTCCCGGTCCATAACCGGCCCGGGCCGCTTCAAACTCGATCAGCCCGTTAATCTCGGGCTCGAGGCCCGATTGGGCAATCCGGTCGATGATATCCTGTGCGGCCTGGTCCAGATCCATTGCAACCGCATGACAAGTGAGAATGACAAAAGCAAGACTGGTCGCCAGCCCCAATAGCGATTTCATGGCCCGCCCTTCCTGTTCAACGCCCCGTTCCAACCGGACGCATTTAAGACTCGGAATCGCCGGGCGGCCATACTAAAAGCGCACCGAACACCAAGCTGGAGTGGTCCATTGGCCCCAAACCTCATCAAGATCGCCCCCTCGATCCTTTCGGCCGATTTCTCCCGGCTGGGCGACGAAGTGCGCGCCATCGACCAGGCTGGCTGCGACTGGGTGCATGTGGATGTGATGGACGGCCACTTCGTGCCCAACATCTCCATCGGCCCGCTGATCGTCGAAGCGATCCGCCCCGTAACGCAAAAGCCGCTCGACGTGCATCTGATGATCGCGCCGGTCGATCCCTATATCGAGGCCTTTGCCAGGGCCGGCGCCGACATCATCTCGATCCACGCCGAAGCAGGCCCCCACCTTGATCGCTCGCTGCAGGCCATCAAGGCGATGGGCAAAAAGGCCGGCGCCGTCCTCAATCCGGCAACGCCGGTGTCAGCGCTCCAGCACGTCATCGACAAGCTCGATCTTATCTTGATCATGAGCGTCAATCCCGGCTTTGGTGGACAAGCGTTTATTCCCGAAGCCATCGCCAAGGTCGAACAGGCCAAGGCCCTGATCGGCGACCGCCCGATCGAGATCGAAGTCGATGGCGGCGTCGATCCCTCCAACGCCGGCGCCCTTGCAAAGGCCGGCGCCACCGCACTGGTCGCCGGCTCGGCCGTTTACAAAGGCAACGACGCCACCACATACGCCCCCCGCATCAAGGCCATTCGCGACGCCGCGATGGCCGGATAATTTGAATCAATCTTCGAACGACGGACCCTAAGCCCATGATCCCGCGCTATTCCCGCCAGCAGATGGTCGACATCTGGTCACCCGAGACCAAGTTCAAGATCTGGTTCGAGATCGAGGCCCACGCCACCACCGCGCAGGCCAAACTGGGCGTCGTGCCGCAGGCGTCCGCCGATGAAATCTGGGCCAAGGGCAAGGACGCCAAGTTCGACGTCGAGCGCATCGACGAGATCGAACGCGAAGTCAAACATGACGTCATCGCGTTTTTGACCCACCTTGCCGAAATCGTCGGCCCCGAATCCCGGTTCGTCCATCAGGGCATGACCTCTTCGGACGTGCTCGACACCACGCTTTCGGTCCAGCTCGCCCGTGCCGCCGACCTGATGCTGGCCGACCTCGACGCCCTGCTCGCAGCGCTCAAAAAGCGCGCCTACGAGCACAAGAACACAATCACCATCGGCCGCAGCCACGGCATCCACGCCGAGCCGACGACATTCGGCGTCAAGCTGGCTCAGGCCTACGCCGAATTTGCCCGCTGCCGCGAACGGCTGGTCAACGCCCGCGCCGAGATCGCCACCTGCGCCATTTCCGGCGCCGTGGGCTCGTTCGCCAATATCGATCCGTCGGTTGAAGAATATGTCGCCGAGCAGATGGGCCTTGCCGTCGAGCCGGTCTCCACTCAGGTGATCCCGCGCGACCGGCACGCGATGTATTTTGCGACGCTCGGCGTCATCGCCTCGTCGATTGAGCGCCTGGCCACCGAAATCCGCCACTTGCAGCGCACGGAAGTGCTCGAAGCCGAAGAATTCTTCTCCAAGGGCCAGAAGGGCTCATCGGCCATGCCGCACAAGCGCAACCCGGTGCTGACCGAGAACCTCACCGGCCTCGCCCGCCTCGTGCGCGGCATGGTGACCCCGGCGCTCGAAAACGTTGCGCTTTGGCACGAGCGCGACATCTCGCACTCATCGGTCGAACGCATGATCGGCCCCGACGCCACGGTGACCCTCGATTTCGCGCTGGCGCGCCTGACCGGCGTCATCGAGAACCTCGTGGTCTATCCCGAGAACATGAAGGCCAACATGGACAAGCTCGGCGGGCTGCACAATTCCCAGCGCTTCCTGCTGGCCCTGACGCAAGCCGGGATGAGCCGCGAGGAAAGCTATTCGGCCGTCCAGCGCAACGCCATGAAGGTCTGGCGCGGCGAAGGCAAATTCCCCGATTTTTTGAAGGCCGATCCGGACGTCTCGGCAAAGCTTTCCGACGAACAGATCGACGCAAGCTTTGACGATGCCTATCACCTCAAGCATGTGGATACGATCTTCCGCCGGGTGTTTGGTGAGTAGCATCTACCGGTAATCCCGCCAGGTCCGGGGGCTCTCCCTCGGTTCCAACCCCACGTCCACGCGCAGTGTATCGGGCACCTGTTGTGCCCGGTCCCCGCCCGGCCTCCGGCGGAAAATAAGCCGCACGCTGAACAGGAGCACAAAGCTCCTGCCCCACGATCCCCTGCCTGCACCGCTCCGGCCCGCGTTCCATTCAGTCATTTTTTGGCACCTCTCCGTTGAAGCGGGAACATAACAGAAACACCCTGACACCCTGTGTCAGCAGGGTGGCCCGGTGCACAGCGATTGAAACCCTCCCTGCGGCGTAACGGCCCTCTTGCGCATCGGCCCGAAATCTCCCAAGTAGTCGTGTTATGAAAACCGCAGACGCCGACATTCTGATCGTTCCCGGGCTGGGCCATTCCGGCCCCGGCCACTGGCAGCACCGCTGGGTCGAAAAGATCCGCAACGCCAAATTCGTGGAACAGGAAGAGTGGGACGCGCCCACCCTCGCCGGTTGGCTCGAAACCCTCGAACGCGAGATCATGATGGCCACGCGGCCCGTTGTGCTTGTCGGCCATTCGCTCGGCGTTCTGACCATTGTCGCCGCGAGCCAGACCCAGGCCGACAGCAAGGTCAAAGGTGCCTTCCTCGTCGCACCGCCCGATGTCGACGAGCACCCGGACGTCCCCGTCGAAACCTCGCCCTTTCGCGGCCTGTCCTCCGATCCGCTGAGATTCCCCTCGATGCTGGTGGCGTCCGCCAACGATCCCTACTGCAGCGTCGAGCGCGCCGCCGAGTTTGCAGCCCGCTGGGGGTCCGATTTTCACATCGCCGGCGATGCAGGCCACATCAACGTCGAATCCGGCCACGGCCCCTGGCCCGAAGGGTTGTTGATGTTCACAAGGTTGATGAGCCGTATTTGAGTGCCACGGCGTTAAGCAGTTGGGTCAGGGCGAGTCGAAAAGGGTGATCTTTGAGCACCGGAGCGGAGCGTACCTTTGTACGTGAGCACCGGAAGCGCAGAAGATTGCGCTTTGCAGACCGCTCTCACTCAACTGGTGGCCGCTCGGTCATGATCGTATCGATCAGCCCCCACTCCTGGGCCTCTTGCGGCGTCATGAACCGGTCGCGATCGAGGGTGCGTTCCACCTCTTCATAGCTGCGCCCGCAATGTTTGGCGTAAAGCTCTATCATCCGCTTCTTGGTGCGCTGCATTTCGTCCGAATGGATCAGCATGTCGCTCGCCTGGCCCTGAAATCCGCCCAAAGGTTGGTGGACATGCAGGCTGGCGTTGGGCAAAGCGGCCCGAAAACCGGCCTCCCCGCCCATCAGGAGAAACGATCCCATCGACCGCGCCGTGCCCATGCATAAGGTATGCACCGGCGAGCGGATGAACTGCATGGTGTCGTACATGGCCAGCCCGCTGGTCACCACGCCCCCATAGGAATTGACGTACATCTGGATCGGCTTTTTCGTGTTCTCGCCTTCGAGAAACAACAACTGCGCGCAGACCAGCGAGGCCATCGCATCGTTGATCTCGCCATTGACGAAAATGATCCGCTCCCTCAGCAGGCGCGAATAGATATCGAACGAGCGCTCGCCACGCTGGGACTGCTCGACCACCATCGGGACGAGTTGCATCGTGTCGCGCATGGGCGACCTCCATTGCTTTGGTAGAAACAGGGACTTGAAAACGGGTTGGGTTTAAGCGGCCAGCATCATCGTCTCGCCAGTGTTGGCATTGGCGGCAGCCGGCACCTCGACCACAATACGCTGGATGATTTCGAGCCGTGTGCCGCCAGCGCCATCGGCGGCGATCTGGAACGTCACGACGCTCTCCTCATGGGGTGGCTCGCTGTCGCGCATGCGATAGCTGACGGCGCTCCCCTCTTCGACGGCCACCGGCTCGTCCTGCACCAGATCGGCTCCCGGCAGCCAGCGTTCGCGATATTGGGCGATGGAGACGGCACGCCAGACCTTTTCCGGCGGCGCATCGAAGCAAAATTCCATCTCGATCGTTTCGCTCATTGGTCCATCTCCTTGAGAACGTTGCCAAGATCGGCCATCCGGCTGGGCCAGTAAGCCTGGTATCGCCCAAGCCAGGTCCCAATCCGCCCGATGCCGGCTGGATCAACCTCGTAATTGACGAACCGGCCCTCCCGCTCCTGCCGCACCAATCCGGCGCCGACCAGCACCCCAAGATGCTGGCTCATCGCCGGTTGGCTTATGCCAAAGCCTTCGCGCAGCCCGCTGGCATTGCTCGGCCCCGTAGCCAGCCGTTCGAATATCGCCCGGCGGGTCGGATCGGCCAGCGCCCTGAAAAGAGAATCATCATCCATGCCAACAAATAAGCACACACTTATCTGTTAGACAACAAAAAACCCCGCACCAGAAATGCGGGGCCTTTCAAATTTCGGTGGATCGTACCCTAGCTCAGCCGCTCCAGCTTTCGCTTCTTGATGAGATTTTTGTAATCCCACTGGATCGTGCGGGCCTCTTCAAGCCACCGCGCCAGCAGGTTCTCATCGACCTCCTCGAACCGCGTGTAGCGGGCTTCCGCCGCCTTGAAGGTGCCCTCGGGCGCCAACCCCGGCGTATCGAACGATTGCCCGCTCCAGAACAGCAGCCGTACGCAATGCTTGAGCTTGCTGTAGCCAACGATGGGGTTGCCGTCCAGGAACCACACCGGATGGGCGTGCCAGATCTTGCTCTCGGCCTCCGGCAGCACCCGATCAATTACGCCACGCAAGCGGCCGCAGATCGCGCGATCCTCTTCGGCCTGCACGGCGTGATAGGCAGCAATACTTTCGTGCTTGATGCCCTTCATACTCCCTCCCTGCCCAGGCTGGGGTCTCAGGCCTCCGACAACACCTCGCCGCGCGCCTGAATATCGAACTGGGCGATCTTGGCCTCAATGGCCCTTTCGTCGATCTCGACATTCTTGGCGTCGAAATCGGCCTTGATCTTGCGCACGACATCGGCCGGTCCGGCCTCCGTCATATCGGCGGCGATCACTTCGGCGACATAATTGGCAATCGCGTCCGCTTCAGTGACGCCCATTTCGGCGCTGGCCCAATGTGCCAGATGCTTGTTGCGGCGCGCTTCGGCCTTGAACCGCAGCGATGCATCATGGGCGAATTTGGCTTCCTCGCCTCTCTCGCGTTCGTCGAATGAAGACATTTCTCAGTCCCTCGGCTTGTTTGGTTTTCCGGTGCTGCCCGCCATGCGCGGTTTCAGGTTTCAGATATGCGGTATCGGCCCTGAAATCAACTTGCCGCGCGGTCGCACAACGCCTGCGTAAACCCTTATCGCAGTTTTTGCGCAACAGGTGGCGGAATCGCGATATGTAGAGCGCAAATGGTTTGGGCCTGCCCATGAAAGGGCTTGCATTGGCCCCCCAAAAAGGCGCATGAGTGCGCCCAAATTCCGACCCGCATAAACACGCAATCTACGGGACACCGTCGAAATGAACCGTCGTCGCAAGATTTACGAAGGCAAGGCCAAAGTGCTCTATGAAGGCCCCGAGCCCGGCACGCTGATCCAGCACTTCAAGGACGACGCCACCGCCGGAAACGGCGCCAAGCACGAGATTATCGACGGCAAGGGCGTCCTTAACAACCGGATCTCGGAATACATTTTCACCAAGCTCAACACTCTGGGCATCCCCACCCATTTCGTGCGCCGCATCAACATGCGCGAGCAGCTGATCCGCGAAGTCGAGATCATCCCGATCGAAGTGGTTGTGCGCAACGTCGCCGCGGGATCGCTCTGCAAGCGTCTGGGCCTTGAATCGGGCACCCAGCTTCCCCGCTCGATCATCGAATTCTACTACAAGGACGATGCGCTCAACGACCCAATGGTCTCCGAAGAGCACATTACGGCCTTTGGCTGGGCCAACCCCCAGGAGCTCGACGACATCATGGCGCTCGCCGTGCGCGTCAACGATTTCCTGACCGGCCTGTTCATGGGCGTCGGCATCCAGCTTGTCGATTTCAAGATCGAATGTGGCCGCCTGTACGAAGGCGACCTCATGCGCATCGTACTGGCCGATGAAATTTCGCCCGACAACTGCCGGTTGTGGGACATCAAGACCCGCAATAAGCTCGACAAGGACCGCTTCCGCGAGGATCTTGGCGGCCTGGTCGATGCCTACCGTGAGGTCGCCCAGCGTCTGGGCATCCTCGTTGAAGCAGATAACGCGCTGACCACCGGGCCCCGGCTGGTTCAGTAGAGAGTTCCCGGGATAAGTGGGCACCACTTATCCTGTTCGGGAACGCGACAACAAAAAAGTCATTCCGCCCAACCAAAAAAGGCCAAACGGATCGTCATGAAAGCCCGCGTCATCGTCACTTTGAAAACTGGTGTTCTGGACCCTCAGGGACAGGCCATCGAAGGTTCACTCGAGGGTCTGGGGTTCGCCGGTGTCGAATCCGTACGGCAGGGCAAAGTGTTCGATCTGGAACTTTCGGCCACCGATCCCGTTAGTGCCAAAACGGAAATCGAGAGGATGTGCGAAAAGCTTCTCGCCAACACCGTCATCGAAAACTACGCAGTAGAGATCATCGGTTAACCTCTCCCATTTAATTTAAACGTTGCGCAATTTGCCGCGTCCGCGCGCCATGGAGTATGCCTGAAATGCTGAAAACCGTTTCCCTCTCGGCCCTGTTCTTTCTCGCCATTGGCGTGATGGTTGCCGCGTACGGCACCGTCCCGGTGGTCTGAGGCCGAAAACACGTCCGCCCTCGGGCGGTGAAATCAAATCGAAAAAGGCCGGAGCTCAGCTTCGGCCTTTTCGCATTCTTAACCACACTGTCAGTTGTAATCATTGTGAAAGGCGCCGTTTAGCGCGCTGAACTATGATCCCCTCGATTTTTCTTGGGGACGCGACATGACCGATACTGCCAAACAACGCCATGCCTGGGTCGATGTGGCCAAAGGCCTTTCCATCATCCTCGTCGTGATGATGCACTCCACCTATGGCGTGGGCGAAGCCACCGAGCGGGTCGGCTTCATGCACTACGTTCTCGGCTTTGCCACCCCGTTCCGCATGCCCGAATTCTTTCTCGTCTCGGGCCTGTTCCTTTCGGCGGTCATCACCCGCCCCTGGCGCAATTTCACCGACCGACGCGTCGTCCACTACCTCTATTTCTATGCGCTCTGGGCCGTCATCCTGATCGCCTTCAAGCACCTGATCGTCGAACGCGATCCCGGCGGCACCCTCGCCCTCATGGCCAGCGTCATCTACGAGCCCTATTCCATCCTGTGGTTCATCTACGCCCTGGCGGTTTACGGCTTGATCGCCAAGGTGCTGCACCAGTTGCGCGTGCCCCATGTCGCCGTGCTGATCGTGGCCGCCGCGGCATCCATTGCTCCGGTCGCAACGCCGGTGTCCATCGTCAATTACGTGGCCGAGTACTTCGTCTATTTCTACGCGGGGTACGCCCTGGCGCCGGCCATCTTCAAGCTTGCCGAATGGATAAAGGCCCATCCCGCCCTCGCTATTGCTGGGCTTGCCGCGTGGGCGCTTGCCAATGGCGCCCTGGTGTTTTCGCCGGGCCATTCGGTCACCTTTGGCACCGTGACCAGCGGTGTCGCTCATATCCCGGGCGCGAACTTCGTCATGGCCATGGCCGGCGCCACCGCCATCTGCTCGGCATCGGTGTTGCTGGCGCGTCTTGCCACGATGGACTGGCTGCGCTGGGTCGGCGCCCATTCCATCGTCATCTATCTCAGCTTCGTCATACCGATGGGCAGCTTCCGCACGGTGCTGCTGCGCCTAGTGCCCGACATCGATGCCGGCATCGCCAGCCTGGCCTGCCTGATCGTCGCTGTCGTCTGCCCGCTCATCCTCTACTGGATCATTTCCAGGATCGGGTTCGGCAAATTCCTCTTCGAACGTCCGGCCTGGGCACACCTGCCCGGCGCCCCCGGTAGCCGCTGGGGAACACCGCGGCCCGCACCGGTTCCAGCCGAATAGGCCCTCGTCCATCGGCACCAAGGGGATTCGTATGCGAAAGCGTACGAATCCCCTTGCTTTTTGCGGCCAGAATCCCGACAAGGCGCCCATCCGGTGCCAGCCCCAATATCTAAAAAGCGAGACCCAGCGCGATGAAGTCCGCAGTCGTTGTCTTTCCCGGCCTCAACCGCGAACGCGACATGATCGCGGCGCTGACCAAGATCGGCGGCACACCGCCTGTCGTGGTCTGGCACAAGGACGCCGACTTGCCCGACGTCGACCTCATCGTCATCCCAGGCGGCTTTTCCTACGGCGATTATCTGCGCTGTGGCGCCATCGCCGCCCGTTCACCCATGATGGATCTGATCCGGGACCGTGCCGAAAAGGGCGTCAAAGTGCTCGGCGTCTGCAACGGCTTCCAGATACTGACCGAAGCAGGCCTCCTGCCTGGCGCGCTGATGCGCAATGCCTCGCTCAAATTCGTCTGCCGCGAAGTCAACCTCGAAGTCGCCAACGCCAACACCCCCTTCTCGCGCAATTATCAGCAGGGCCAGGTGTTCCGCTGCCCGGTCGCCCATCATGATGGCAATTATTTCGCCGACAACGATACGATTGCCGCGCTTGAGGACAACGGCCAGGTGGTGTTCCGCTATACGGCCGAGACCAATCCCAACGGCTCGATCAACAATATTGCCGCCATCACCAATGCGCGCGGCAACGTGCTCGGCATGATGCCTCACCCGGAAAACCTCATCGAGCCGGCCCATGGCGGCGAGGACGGCAAGGGCCTTTTCGCCGGCCTGCTGAACTGACCACACAAGTGGGAGAGCGTGAGATGAACAAGGCGCTGGCCTGGGCGGGACTTGCCATCGGCGGCGTTGCGCTCGTCACACAGTTCGCGATTTCCATGCAGCTCTATCTGGCGAACGGCCGCGACGTGTTCGGCGCGCTGGGCACATTCTTTTCCTACTATACAATTCTGACCAACATCGTTCTGGTGCTGATCTACCTTTCAGACATCCTCGACACGAAAAATCTCGCCCTGTTCCGTCTGCCGATCACACGCGCCATGATGGTCGCCAACATGGCGCTGGTGAGCCTGTTCGTCTATTTCGTCCTTCGGCACCTCACGGTGCTCGAGGGACTGTTCTTTTATTGCGATCTCGCCCTGCATTACGCCGCGCCCGTGCTCTATACCATTTTCTGGTTTACCGGCCCGCACGGAGCCCTGCGCTGGACAATGCTGCCCGCCATGCTGGCGCCGACATTCATCTATTTTCTCTATGCAATGGCCCGCGGGCTTTGGGTCCGCGAATACCCCTACCCCATTCTCAACGCCGTTGAACTGGGATACGGACAGGTTCTCATCAACGCGGTGCTGATGACACTCGGTCTTTCCATTCTGACCGCTCTCGTCATTCTCATCGACTTCCGTCTGGCTCGCCGCTGGCAGCCCGCACACTGACGCCGCCCAAACCGCCACAAACCGCTCTTCTGGAAACGCCGCCCGATGACTCTTCGCAACGACATCGAAATCACCCCCGAACTCGTCGCCAATCACGGTCTCAAGCCCGACGAATACCAGAAGATACTCGACCTGATCGGGCGCGAGCCGACCTTTACCGAACTCGGCATCTTCTCGGCCATGTGGAACGAGCATTGTTCCTATAAAAGCTCGAAAAAATGGCTCAAGACCCTGCCCACCAAGGGCCCTCGCGTGCTGCAGGGGCCGGGCGAGAATGCCGGTGTCGTCGATATCGGTGATGGCCAGGCTGTCGTCTTCAAGATGGAATCCCACAACCATCCATCGTTCATCGAGCCCTATCAGGGCGCGGCGACCGGGGTTGGCGGCATCCTGCGTGACGTCTTCACCATGGGCGCCCGCCCCATCGCTGCAATGAACGCCCTGCGCTTCGGTGAACCCGACCACGAAAAGACAAAGCATCTCGTTTCCGGCGTCGTTGCCGGTGTCGGCGGCTATGGCAATTCCTTCGGCGTGCCGACGGTTGGCGGCGAAGTCCAGTTCGACGCCCGCTACAACGGCAACATCCTCGTCAACGCATTTGCAGCCGGACTTGCCGATACCGACAAGATCTTCCTTTCCGAAGCCAAGGGCGTCGGCCTGCCCGTCGTTTATCTTGGTGCAAAAACCGGACGTGACGGCGTTGGCGGCGCAACGATGGCGTCGGCGGAATTCGGCGACGACATCGAGGAAAAGCGCCCCACGGTTCAGGTCGGTGACCCCTTCACCGAAAAGCGTCTGCTCGAAGCCTGTCTTGAACTGATGAAGACCGGCGCTGTCATCGCCATTCAGGACATGGGCGCCGCAGGGCTCACCTGTTCGGCTGTCGAAATGGGCGCCAAGGGCGATCTGGGCATCGAACTCAACCTCGATGCCGTCCCGGTCCGCGAAGAGCGCATGACGCCCTACGAAATGATGCTCTCGGAATCCCAGGAGCGCATGCTCATGGTCCTCCATCCCGAAAAGGAAGCCGAAGCGCGCGCGGTCTTTGAAAAATGGGAACTCGATTTCGCAACCGTTGGCAAGACGACCGACGATCTGCGCTTCCGCGTGCTGTTCCAAGGCGATGAAGTCGCCAACCTTCCTATCAAGGAATTGGGCGATGAAGCCCCCGAATACGACCGCCCCTGGGTCGCTCCCACCCTGCCCGCACCGCTCGATCCCGCATCGGTCCCCGATGCCGATATCGCCGAAGGGCTGCTGGCACTCCTCGACTCGGCCAATCATTCGTCGCGCCGCTGGGTCTATGAGCAATACGATACGCTCATCCAGGGCAATTCGCTCCAGACGCCGGGCGGGGACGGCGGCGTGGTCCGTGTCGAAGGTCACCCCACAAAGGCGCTGGCCTTTGCCTCCGACGTCAACCCGCGCTATTGCGAAGCCGACCCCTTCGAAGGCGGCAAGCAGGCCGTCGCCGAATGCTGGCGCAACCTGATCGCCACCGGCTCCGAACCGCTTGCAGCCACCGATAACCTCAATTTCGGCAATCCGGAGCGCCCGGAAATCATGGGCCAGATCGTCCACGCCATCAAAGGCATCGGCGAAGCCTGCACGGCGCTCGATTTCCCCATCGTTTCGGGCAATGTCTCGCTCTACAATGAAACCAATGGCCGCGGCATCCTGCCCACGCCGACCATTGCCGGTGTCGGGCTGATCGAAGACCATGCCAAGATGGTCCGGTCCGGTTTCGCCCGCGAGGGCGACGCCATCGTTTTGATCGGCGCGCCGGAAAACTGGGGCAGCCATCTGGGCCAATCCGCCTATCTGCGTGACGTTCTGGGCCGCCGCGAAGGCACGGCGCCTTATGTCGACCTCGCTCACGAGAAAAAGGCCGGCCTTTTCGTGCTTTCTCTCATCCGTGACGGAAAAGTCCGCTCGGCCCACGATCTTTCCGATGGCGGGCTGGCACTTGCGCTCGCCGAAGCGGCGATCAAATCGGGCATCGGCGCAGAAATCGCAACGCCCGAGCACGCAACCCTCGCCACCTGGTTCGGCGAAGATCAGGGCCGCTATATCGTCACAGCCTCGGCTGACGAAGCCGACGAAATCGTGGCCGCGTCGCCCGTTTCGGCGGTCGTCATCGGCTCGACAGGCGGCGACGCCTTGAAGCTCGGCCAGGCCCGGTCCATATCGGTTGCAGAGCTCGGCTCCGCTTACGAAGGCTGGTTTCCCGCCTTCATGGGCGCTACAATCAACTAGTTTCCGCCGCGCTAACGCAAAGCGCGACAAAAAAGAGAGTGCCTCACATGCCAATGGATGCAGCCGAAATCGAAAGCCTCATCAAACAGGCGCTTCCCGATGCACAGGTTGATATCCGCGATCTTGCGGGCGATGGCGACCATTACGCGGCCACCGTCACCTCCGAAACCTTTCGCGGCAAGTCGCGTGTGCAGCAGCACCAGCTTGTCTATCAGGCGCTCAAGGGCAACATGGGCGGCGAGTTGCACGCCCTGGCGCTGACCACCAACGCACCCGATTGAGCCTGAAATGAGCTTGCGCGACAGCCTCGATCTCATCAAGGCCGTCAATCCCGAAGGCGGCTATGCCGTCCTCGAAAACGAGATCATGGGCGAACGCGCCGCCTCGCTCGGTGCTGCCGAACAGCGGGTCGCCAAATCCGTTGCGGCCTATAACGCCGCCGCCTCGGGCGAACGCGCCAAGGAACTCGCAACGGCACAAAGCGCCGTCTGGGCTTATTTCGTTCAGCGCGAGTTGTGCGGCTTCAAACGCCACCAGGACGTGATCGCCGCCTTCGCCATTCCGCGCGAGGTGCTCAACGGGCTCGGAGCCGTGCGACGCTGACATGGAGGTGATGGCCTCGACATGGCCACCATCATCCCCTATCTATCGGGAAACGCCGATCAACGCCCCGACCTCCCCAACGGGCCGAAAGGACACTTTGATGAGTGACATCAACGCATTTATCGACAACCAGGTGAAGTCCAACGACGTCTTCCTGTTCATGAAGGGCACCCCCGACTTTCCCCAGTGCGGGTTTTCGGGACAGGTCGTCCAGATTCTGAGCTATCTCGGCGTCGACTATCAGTCCGCCAACGTTCTTGAAACCGACGAATTGCGTCAGGGCATCAAGGACTATTCCAACTGGCCCACAATCCCCCAGCTTTACGTGAAGGGCGAATTCGTCGGCGGTTGCGACATCATCCGCGAGATGTTCCAGGCCGGCGAACTCCAGACCCACTTCGAAAACGCCGGCATCCCGGTCAAGCAGACCGCCTGACCGCCTCGATACCGCTATCGATCAAAACGGCCCCAAGCCACGCCTGGGGCCGTTTTTGCGTCTGGATCTCAGATCAATCATGGTGATGATACCCATCGCTTTTTTTCGTTTGTGGCGGGCGCGTAAGTCTTTATCGTCGCCCGACGATAAAAGTGGAACCTCGATTATGTCTGCCACCACCGCCCGCCGCGCCGTGCCGGTCCCTTTGCCGGTCATCATTGTTGCCGGCTGTTTCATCGCCATGGTCACCTTCGGCGCCCGCTCCACGTCCGGCATTTTCCTGCTGCCGATGACCGAGGACCTTGGCTGGTCGCGTGAGGGTTTTGCCATGGCGCTGGCCATCCAGAACCTTGTCTGGGGCATTACCCAGCCGTTCGCCGGCGGCATAGCCGACAAGTTCGGCACCGGGCGCGTTCTGGCTGGTGGTGCATTGGTTTATGCGCTGGGCCTGTTCCTTTGGTCGATTACACCCAATGAGGGCATGTTCATGCTCTCCGGCGGCGTCCTTATGGGCGTGGGCATCGGCACGGCCTCGTTCGGGATCGTCATGGCCGCATTCGGTCGCGCCGTCCCGCCCGAAAAGCGCTCATTTGTTTTCGGCATCGCCACCGCCGCGTCATCGATGGGCCAGTTCGTCTTCGCTCCCCTTGGTCAGGCATTTATCTCCAATTTCGGCTGGCAGACCGCGCTGGTCTATCTCGGGCTCATCATCCTGATGGTCATCCCGCTTTCGACAATGCTGCGCGGCCAGACCAACAGCGCCCCCGGCGATGCCGACATGCCCTTCATGCAGGCGCTATCCAAGGCGCTGGGCCATGGCTCTTATCGGCTGCTGGTCATCGGCTTTTTTGTCTGCGGTTTCCATCTTGCCTTTATTACCGTCCACTTCCCTGCCTTCCTCGTCCAGTGCGGGCTGACACCGGAAGCCAGCTCCTGGGCACTGGGCCTGATCGGCCTGTTCAACGTCGTGGGCTCGCTGCTGGCCGGCTGGCTGGGCGACCGGCTGCCCAAGCAGATCCTGCTTTCGGTGATCTATCTGCTGCGCGCCGTCGGCACCGCCGCCTTCCTGCTGCTGCCCATAACCGAGGTCAGCGCCTATATCTATGCGGCCACCCTGGGCATGCTCTGGCTCGCGACAGTGCCATTGACCGCCGGCCTCGTCAGCCTGTTCTTTGGCCCGCGCTATATGGGCATGCTCTATGGCGTTGCGTTCCTCTCCCATCAGATTGGCTCGTTCTTCGGCGTCTGGCTGGGCGGCGTCTCCTACGACATGACGGGCGATTATTATGCGGTCTGGTACCTGGGCATCCTGATCGGCCTGTTTTCGGCCGCCATCAACATCCCCATCAAGGAAGCAAGGGCGCCGGCCTTTATCGCCCCACAACCCGCATCCATCGGTTGATGCCGATTTTTGGGTTGCCAAACCCGACAGGGGGGTTCAAGCTTTAGCAACAAGGCCGGGCCGATGAGTCCCGGCCTTGCCATTTTCAAGGTACCCCCAATGACGACCACCACGACAGCGACCCGGGAAGTTTCCCGGCCAGAATTCATCGCCCTTATTGCAGGGCTGATGGCGCTTAACGCCTTGGCCATTGACGTGATGCTGCCCGCCCTGCCCTACATGGGCGAGGCACTTGGCGTCATGAACGAGAACGACCGCCATTTCGTTTTGACGGCCTATATGCTCGGCTTCGGCATTGCCCAATTGGCGTTCGGCCCGCTGTCGGACAGGTTTGGGCGGCGCGCGCCGCTGTTCGCGGGCCTTGCGGTTTATGTCATTGCGGCGTTCGCGGCGGTCTTTTCGCCCAATTTCGCAACGCTCCTGGTGCTTCGCTTTGTGCAGGGCATGGGCGCCGCCGGCACGCGCGTCATCGCCACTTCGGTGGTGCGCGACCGTTTCGGCGGGCGCGCGATGGCTGAGGTCATGTCGCTGGTCTTCATGGTATTCATGATTATCCCGGTCGTGGCGCCCGCTATCGGCCAGGTCATCCTTCTGACCGGGCCGTGGGAATACATATTCCTGTTCATGGCCGGGCTGGGCCTCGTCATCACCATCTGGACCTTCATGCGGCTGCCCGAAACGCTGGCCCCCGAACACCGTCGCCCGCTGCGCCCCGCAGTGGTTATCGACGGCTTCCGTATCGTGCTGTCCAACCGCATGGCCATCATGTACGGGCTGGCGGGCACCTTCATTTTCGGCGCCCTGTTCGGCTTCATCAACACGTCCCAGCAGATCTATGTCGGGGTGTATGAGCTGGGCGCGCTGTTCCCGCTTGCCTTCGCCTTCCAGGCCTCGCTGATGTCGATTTCGTCCTACACGAATTCGCGCATGGTGCGCCGCATCGGTATGCGCCGCCTCAGCCATGGCGCCATTCTGGTGTTCACCGGCATGAGCGCCCTCTGGCTGGTGCTCTCGCTCACCGTCCCCATGCCGCTGTGGCTGTTCATGACGCTGTTGTGCATCATCATGTTCATGTTCGGCTGGACGGCCTCGAACATGAACTCGCTGTCCATGGAGCCGCTCGGGGCGGTCGCAGGCACGGCATCATCGGTCTTCGGCTTCATCCAGACGGCTGGCGGCGCAATTCTGGGCACGGTTACCGGCAGCTTTTTCAACGGCACGGTCACCCCGATCGCCGCGGGCTACTTCATCATGGGCCTGCTCGCCATCGGCTGCGTGTTGATCGCCGAAAAGGGCAAGCTGTTCGGCGTCGGCGAGGAATACAAGGAAGGCCCTCCGCCTCCCGCTGCCGAGGTGCATTGACGCTTAGACCGTAAACACCTCGCGGCGCAGCTCGTCCCAGCTGTCCGTGCTGCCGGCGACCAGAAGCCCGCCCTCCATATGGGCGGGCTTATAAGCCGAGCCATCGAAATGGGCCACATGAGCGCCCGCTTCGGCCATCATCAGCGAGCCCGCCGCGTGGTCCCAGGGCGTGAGCTTGTTATACATCATGAAGTTGAGGTTGCCGCCCGCCCCCAGCCGGTATTCGTGCCCGGCGCAGCGATAGGCCGCAAGCGTGTGGACTTTGGCGAGATTGGCCAGGACTTCCGCGCGCTTTTCCAGCGCGATATAAGACACCGAAGCGCTTCCCGCCATCTGGTCGAGCGGCACCGGATCGGCAAATTTCTGCCGCACCATCCGCCCGTCGGGAAACACCTGAAAACAGCCGCAGCCGCGCTCGGTCATCACCCAGTCGTCGCCCAGAGGATCGTAGATCACACCGGCAACCACCTCGCCCTTCTGCACCACCGCCGCCATCACGGCAAACAGCGGCAGCCCCGCGGCGAAATTCCACGTCCCGTCGACCGGATCGACATAGACCACGGTTTCGTTCTCGAAATGGGTATCGAGCAGCTTGGGGTTGGCCGCCACCGCCTCTTCACCAATCACCACGGTCTGGGGCGAGGCCGATTTGATCGCCTCGGTGATGAACCGCTCCGACGCCTCGTCAGCTTCGGTCACCAAATCGTGCGCGTGGGATTTGGTGCGGATCGTGCCTTCATCGAGCCGCCGGAACCGCGGCATGATTTCTTTCGCCGCGGCCTCGCGCAGGATTGCCGTCAGGCGTTCGATATTCATTGCGTCCCCTTGGCCGCCAGCGCGGCGAAATCGAAAAGTTTCGGGTCCAGCATATGGCTGGGATTGATATTGCCCAGGGCACGGATCATCACGTCCTTGCGCCCCGGCATCTTGCGCTCGAAATCGTCGAGCATGGCCTTCATTGCATTGCGCTGCAGCCCGTCCTGGGATCCGCAGAGGTCGCAGGGAATGATCGGAAATTCCAGCGCCTCTGCAAACCGGGCCAGATCGGCCTCGGCGCACATGGCCAGCGGACGGAGCACTTCCACATCGCCCTCGTCATTGAGCAGCTTGGGCGGCATGGCTGCCAGCTTGCCCCCATGGAAGAAATTCATGAAGAAGGTCTCGAGAATATCCTCGCGATGATGCCCGAGCACCAGCGCCGAGCAGCCCTCCTCGCGCGCCACCCGGTAGAGATGCCCGCGCCGCAACCTTGAACACAGCGAGCAATAGGTCGCGCCGGCCGGCAGCTTGTCGGTCACGATCGAATATGTGTCCTGATACTCGATCCGATGCGCGATGCCGTTGCGCTCCAGAAATTCGGGCAGGATGTGCTTGGGAAAATTGGGCTGCCCCTGGTCGAGGTTGCACGCCAGCAGCTCGACCGGCAAAAGCCCGCGCCATTTGAGATCGAGCAGTACCGCCAGAAGCCCATAGCTGTCCTTGCCACCCGAGAGGGCCACGAGCCATTTCGTGCCCGGGCGCACCATGCCATAGACGTCCAGCGTCTCGCGAACCTGGCGGATCAGGCGCTTGCGCAGCTTGTTGAACTCCACACCCGCCGGCGCATCGCGAAACAGCGCTGGGCAGGTTTCGTCAAGTTCCGCAATCGGTTCGGCAATACTCATCTCGGACCCTTCTCGCGCCGGCAGTGAGGTCAGGGCGCATGCGTTTGATACATGCCACCGGCGCGGGGGAAAAGGGGTGCGGTCCGATTTGACGTCGACAGGCCGGGCGAAGTCCGCCATTGCGGCTCACCCGGCCCAGTGACGCAGAACAAGGTTGTTTCCGAACCCGTTCGAACCGGACAACAGGAACCATCTGCCGTCCGGGCTGCTCCTCCTTATCAGGCAGGCATTGCTCTCCCCTCAACGCGTAGATACGCATTCTTGTCAAAAACCCGTCAATTGCCTTCGATCGGCCCAGGTCCGGCCCTCACCTGCCCTTGCATGTGCCGGATTCCCGGCCTTAGATCATTGCTCGCGACCCGCAGAGGAATGGCGAGTCGCCGTCCCATGTGGAGCGCGCAATGTTTCGATCCTTCTTCCCGGTCCCAAAACTCTTTTTCTCGTCCCTTCTGGGCATGATGATCCTGGCGATCATTGCCTGGTCCACGCTGGGCCCGACGCTTCAACCCTATCTCAGTCTCGACCGGCTCATCCTTCCGCCCGCATGTGCCCCGACCGATCCTGTGGCACCTCCAGGCGTCGGCGACACCGCCCAGGCCGTGCCCGGCGCAGAACTGACAGAACCCGACTTGCCCGATTCGTCGGTAACCCAGTCCGACGCGCCCTCGGCCACCGAAACGCGCTGCTTGCCCGAAGGCTCATTCCTCACCGCCGAACGGGTCTGGTTCTACCAGTATCTCCTTATCCTCGCCGTGGCGTTCTGCGTGTTCTGGTATTACTACAAGCGCAATGAATGGTACTGGTGGTCGGTGGTCAGCACCGTGGCGATCATGCTGCTGGTCTATTTCAACGTGCAGGTCGACGCCTTCATTAACAACTGGCAGGGCCGCTTCTTCAACACGATGCAAATGGCCCTTACCGAGCCGGGATCGGTGACACCGGCCGAGTTTTACGGACAGATTTCCGAGGCCTTCATCGTCCTGATGCCACGCATCGTCGTCGCGGTGATCGTTGCCTTTTACACCGCCCATTACGTGTTCCGCTGGCGCAAGGCGATGAACTCCTACTACATGGCCTGGTGGCCCTCGATCCGGACCACCGAGGGTGCCGCACAGCGCGTCCAGGAAGATACGATGCGCTTTGCCTCGATCACCGAGGATCTGGGCTCCGCCTTCCTCGATTCATTGATCACGCTGGTGGTGTTCATCCCGCTATTGTGGACGCTGTCACAAAACGTCACGTCCTTGCCCTTTATCGGCGACGTGCCGGGCAGCCTCGTCTGGGTAGCGCTGCTTTCGGCGGCATTCGGCACCGTGCTGCTTGCCCTTGTGGGCATCAAGCTGCCGGGCCTCAATTTCGAGAACCAGAAGGTCGAAGCGGCCTATCGCAAGGAACTGGTCTACGGCGAAGACCATGAGGAATATGCCCAGCCGGCGACCTGGCGGGAGCTGTTCGCCAATGTGCAGAAGAACTATTTCCGCCTTTACTGGCACTACACCTATTTCAATCTCGCCCGCTACGGTTACCTCAACCTCGCGGGCTATATCCCCCTCCTCGCCCTCTCGCCCTCCATCCTTGCGGGCGCGTTGACGCTGGGGCTCTATCAGCAGGTGCAGCAGGCCTTCGGCCAGGTGGCCTCCTCGTTCCAGTTCCTGGCCCGCGCCTGGTCCACGGTCATCGAGCTGCTCTCGGTCCACAAACGCCTGATGCATTTCGAAAGCCACATCCCGCGCGATCAGGAACCGATCAAGGAATCGGTCAGCCAATACGCCGACTAAAGCGCTTCCAGGAAGGCCGAAAATCATCCGGACAAACAAAAAAGGGCCGCCCAACCGGGCGGCCCTTTTCGATAAAACTGATGTTCGCTTAGCGCGAATAGAATTCGACGACCAGGTTCGGTTCCATCTGAACCGGATAAGGCACATCGCCCAGGGTCGGGACGCGGACGAAGGTCGCGGTCATCTTGGAGTGATCGGCATCCACGTAATCGGGCACGTCACGCTCGGCGAGCTGAACGGCTTCGAGAACGATGGTGAGTTGCTTGGAGCGATCCTTGATCGAAATCACGTCGCCCGGCTGCACATTGTAGCTCGGGATGTTGACGCGCTTGCCATTGACCTGAACGTGGCCGTGATTGACGAACTGACGGGCAGCGAACACGGTCGGCACGAACTTGGCGCGGTAAACGATCGCGTCCAGACGGCTTTCGAGAATGCCGATCAGGTTTTCGCCGGTGTCGCCGCGGCGACGGGCAGCTTCAGCATAAACGCGCTTGAAGGCCTTTTCGGTGATCGAGCCATAATAGCCCTTCAGCTTCTGCTTGGCGCGCAGCTGAATACCGAAGTCGGAAAGCTTGCTCTTGCGGCGCTGGCCGTGCTGGCCGGGGCCATAGGCGCGGGCATTGAGCGGGGACTTCGGACGACCCCAGATATTTTCGCCGAGACGGCGGTCGATCTTGTGCTTCTGCGAATGACGTTTTGACATCGCTTGTCCTTTTAAAACCAGAGATAAAAGACAGCGCCCTCCTCTGTCCTGCCCGAAGGCAGAACCGACAGACCGTGCGAAAAACGTGGTTACAGGCCCGACTCTAAAAGTCGAACCCGAAGCACAAACCGACGGTCCCGGGTGCTTCCTGATGGACAAAGCCAATCAGGATGGGCGGTTTCTATGGGGCAAAGCGCGCAAAGTCAAGCGCCACCGGCTATTGAGGCGCCTGACGCCCCTGCCTGCGCTCGCGCTGGAACACATAGAGCCCCGACGCGAGAATGATGGCGGTGCCGACCCAGGTCCAGAAGTCCGGAAAATCTCCGAAAACCACATAGCCGATAATCGTCGCCCCGATGATCTCGAGATACTGGAACGGCGCAAGCGTACTGGCGGATGTTCTGCGGAATGCCTCTGAAAACAAAAAGAACGTAAAGCCCGAGAACATACCCATGAAAACGAGCTGTCCCCAGGGGCCACCGGTATCGATGCCCTGCAGGCTTACGAGATCGAAGCGGCCGAACGCCAGCAATCCCACCCCGATGATCGCCATGCCGACAAGTGAAAACCAGAACTGCATGGACAGCCCGTCCATCTCCCGCGACAGCTTGCGGATGACGATGGCGTTCAGGGCAAAGCCCGTGGCCGCCACAAGCGGCAACAGCGAGGCCCACCCGAACACATCCCAGCTGGGCCTTATGACGATCAGGGCACCGATAAGGCCCACAGCAACGGCAGCGTAGCGACGCCACCCGGTTTTTTCACCGAGCAGCCACGCAGACAGCAACGTCAATATCAACGGCTCGACAAAGAAAATGGCAATCGCCGTCGCGATGGGCATCGTGACAAACGCAGCGATCAGTGACGACAAAACGACAGCTATCGTGGTCCCGCCCATAAGCAGTAGTGGCCAGGGGCCCGGCGCCAGCCGCCGCCGCAGCGCGACGATGGCCAGTCCCAGCATCAGCATCTGGAACACAAAGCGCCAGAACGCGATCTCGAAGGGCCCCATTATGCCCGTCAGGCTCTTGGACATGGCATCGCTGATCGGCACCAGCAGCACCGCCGCGATCATGAACGGCATGCCGCTTATCGAATCGGCGAGTTGGCCCGGAGCCTGCGATTTGGGTACAGTCATGAGGTGAGATCGGCCAGGAACGGTGCGAAGGTGAAGGGCCACACCCTAGTCTCGGGCACGGCACGCCGCAACCTCGCGCTATTCGGCCTCGTCTTCGTCCCGCTGCCGCAGAGGATTGGGCCGTTCATGGCGCCGGTCGAGCGCCGCAACGATGCCGCGCAGCGTCCGCACCTCCTGCGCGTTGAACCCGCCGCGCGCAAACATGGCGCGAATATTGTTCATCATGCCGGGCCGCTTGGCCGCGGTCTTGAAAAATCCCGCCCGATCCAGCGCCTCGCCCAGTTGCTCGGTCATCGCGGCCAATTGCCCGCGCGGCGCCGGTTCGCCCGCGTCGGTCGAAAACGGCAACGGTTCATCCTTGAGCGCCGCGCGCCGCCATTCATAGGCCAGAACCAGCACCGCCTGCGCGATGTTGAGTGAGGCAAACGCCGGCTCCACCGGCAGCGTCACGATAGCATCGGCCAGCGCCACCTCGTCATTGTTGAGCCCCCAACGCTCGCGCCCGAACAGGATACCGGCCTTCTGCCCACCTCCGATATGCGCCGAAAGCTGGTCGGCCGCCGCGTCGGGCCCGATAACCGGCTTGAACATCTCCCGGTTGCGCGCCGTCGTGGCCAGCACGAGATTGAGATCTGCCATTGCCTCGGTCAGCGTTTCGAATACCTGCACCCGCTCGATCACCGGCAGCGCCTTGGCCGCCGATGCTATGGCTTTTTCGTTCGGCCATCCGTCGCGCGGATTGACCAGCCGCAAGTCCCAAAGCCCGAAATTGGCCATGGCCCGCGCCGCCGCGCCGATATTTTCGCCAAGCTGCGGCTCGACAAGAATGATCGCCGGTGTCGGCCGGAACGCAAATTCCTTGCTGCTGTCGGTCCCCGCCATCAGTTCACTTCCCGCGCAGCGCGCCACTCGTCTTCGAGGATGGCGTAAACGAATTCCTGGTCCCATTCGCCCTTGAATATCGCATGCTCGCGAAAATAGGCCTCCCGCCGCATGCCAAGCTTTTCCATTACCCGCCAAGAGCCGGTGTTGCGCGCGTCGCACCGCGCCGACATCCTGTGCAGGCCCACCTGCTCAAAGCCCACGGCAAGCACCGCTTCCATCGCCTCGGTCGTATAGCCCTGCCCCTGAAAGGCCGGGCTCATCACATAACCGATCTGTCCCTGCCGGGCCGCGCGGTCCTCGAACATGAGTACCACGTCGCCGATCAGCGCCCCGCTCGCCTTGAGCTCGACGGCATACTGAAGGCCTTCGCTGTTCTCGCCCTGGCCGTCCATGGCGATCCAGCGCGGGATCAGCTCACGGACACGCTCGAGCGAGCGCGGCTCCCACATGCAATAACGCGCGACTTCCGCCAGCCCTTGATAGGCAGCCGTCGCCTCCGCATCGGAAGGCCGGAACTTCCGCAGGATCAGCCGCTCGGTCTCAATGGGAAACAATGTCATGGTTCAACGCTCGCTTAATCGAAGGGTGTCGACCTAATCCGAAGCGGCGCCGATAGCAAGATTTGCACTGGCCAAGATTTACGCTGGCATTGTGCGCTTGCCCATGCCAGCTTTCGCCCATGCCGACACTGAACCTCGATGAAACCGCCAAATGCGCCTGCGGCGCGGTGAGCCTCAAATTCAACGGCCCGGTGCTTTCAATGCTGGTCTGTTCGTGCCGCGATTGCCGCAAATCGACCGGCACCGGCCATTCTGCAGTTGTGCTGATGACAGCCGATACCGTGACCGTCTCGGGCAAGGTCAAAGGGCACGCCATCAAGGCGGCCTCGGGATCCGAGGTCACCCGCAATTTCTGCCCCCAGTGCGGCACCCCTCTGTTCGCCAAAACCGCCCGCGCGCCGCTTCTAATCCTGATCCCTGCCGGTCTGTTCGACCAACCGGATTGGTTTTCGCCCCGCCAGGCGATTTTTTCGCGCACCCATCTCGATTGGGACGTCCTCGACGAAGCGCTTCCCCAATACGATACCTATCGCGACAATGGAGGATTTTGATGTTTGCAACCGGCCGCTGCCTTTGCGGAGCCATAAGCTTTACAGTCGCCGAACCGCCGATCCGCACGGCGCAATGCCATTGCGAGGATTGCCGGCGGCTGACCGGCACCGGGCATATCGTCCAGGCGTTTTTCAAGTCCGATGAGGTGACGATCGAAGGACAGCCCGCGGTGTTTGAAAATGTCGCCGATAGCGGCAGTGAACGTCGCCGCTCGTTCTGCGCTTCGTGCGGCTCCACCCTGTTTTCCGAACGCAACACCGCACCCGGCGTTATCGGCATCGCCATCGGCGCATTCGACAAGTCCGACTGGTATGCGCCCGGGGTTGTGTTTTACACGAGCCAGCGCCCACAATGGGACCCCGAGCTGCCGGGCGTCCCGGCCCACGAAAAAATGCAATGAGCCAGGCCGCCGACGATCTGTCCGACCGCATCCGGGAACGTCTGGCGCCCTTCCCGGGGATAGCCGAGCAAAAGATGTTCGGCGGACGCGCTTTCATGCTCGATGGCAATATGGTTTGCGGCATCATGAAAGACGGTGGCCTGCTGGCCCGCGTCGGCAAGGACGGCTATGAAGCCGCCCTCGCCCTTCCCGGCTGCCAGCCCATGACCATGGGCACCAAGACCATGTCGGGTTTCGTCAGTGTCGATGCAGAGGTGCTCGATACGGACGACGGCCTTGCCCAATGGGTAGACCGCTGCCTGGCGTTTGCGGCATCCCTGCCGCCGAAGTAGTTCAGATGCGCCCGAACACCAGCGCCGCATTGACACCACCGAACCCGAACGAGTTCGAGAGGACATAGTCCACGTCCCTCGTGATCGGCGTGTTGGGCACCAGTTCGAAATCTCCGCCCTCGGGCATCGGATCATCGAGATTGATCGTCGCGGGCAAAACACCCTCGCGGATGGCCATCACCGAGAACATCGCCTCGATCGCACCCGCAGCACCAAGCAGATGCCCGGTCGCCGATTTGGTCGATGAGATCGCCAGCGTCTTGCCCCGGTCCCCGAACACAGCAGCAATGCCGGCCAGTTCCGCCGCATCGCCAACCGGCGTCGAGGTCGCATGCGCATTGATATAGCCCACGGCATCGGGCGCAATCCCGGCCATTTTCAGCGCCTTGCGCATGGCCACCTGAGCGCCCGCACCGTCCGGCGATCCGGCCGTGAGGTGGTATGCGTCGGCCGAAGTGCCATATCCCGCCACGACCGCCAGCGGCACGGCCCCTCGGGCCCTGGCGTGGCTGAGCTTTTCGATCACCAGCACCGCCGCGCCCTCGGCAAGCACGAACCCCGAATGCCCGTTATCGAAAGGCCGCGACGCCTTGTGCGGCTCATCATTATGAGACGAGGTTAGCGCCCGCGATGCGCCGAACCCGCCAATCGATATGGGATCGACCGACCCTTCGGCGCCGCCCACGACGGCCACCTCCGCCTCCCCGGTCATGATCAGCCGCATGCCGTCGCCAATCGCCTGGGCCGACGCCGCGCATGCCGTCACCGGCGTGCCGATCGGGCCACGGAACCGATGCACGATGGAAATCCAGCCCGCCGCAAGGTTGGCGAGAAACGATGGCACCGTAAACGGAGACAGCCGCCTCGGTCCCTTTTCGGCAATGGTCCGCGCCGCCTGCGCCATCACCGGCTCGCCGCCGACGCCGGTCGCGATGATCGTCGCGGTTGCCTGTTGCCCTTCTTCGTCCTCGGGGTGCCACCCGGCCTGATCGAGCGCCTGCGCCGCAGCGGCAAGCCCGTACTGGATGAAAAGGTCCATCTTCTTGATGTCCTTGGGCTCGATCCATTCGGCCGGATCGAACCCTTGGGGATCACTCGCCTTGTCCGGCACCAGCCCCGCGATATGGGAGGCAAACCCCGTCGTATCGAAGCGGTCGTTGCGCACGACCCCGCTTTTGCCAGCGAGAAGCCGCTCCCAATTGGTCGCAACGCCCACCCCAAGCGGAGACACCACTCCCATGCCGGTCACAACAACCGGATCATCGCTTTGCATCGAAAGTCTCCATCACTGTTATGGATTGATTTGCCGTTCAGGCGTCCGCGTGCTCAGACGCATCGCCGGCGGTAAGGGCGCGCAACCCGCCAAGAAAATCCTCGGGGCCCGTATCGGCCACCAGCGCTCGCAAATCGACCTGCGAATCCCGCCAGAGCGGCAGGATGTCTTCGAGCAGCGCCGCGCCTTTGCCGGTCAGTTCATAGTGTCGGACGTTGCCTTTTTCCGGCCGTCCCGCAACGACGAGCCCCCGCCTGCTCAACGGCTCGAGATTGCGCAGGAGCGTCGTTCGATCCATGGAAATACGTGCCGCCATCGAATTGACGGACATGCGCGGCGAGTTCTGAACGGTCATCAGGACCGTAAATTGAACCACCGAAATTTCAAACGGCCGGAGCACCTTGTCGTACCGGCGCGTCAGTGCCCGCGCGGCCATGACGGTATTGAGCACGAGGCAATCGAAAAAGGCAAAAGTCATGGCGGCAAGCTATAGTGTAATTACACATGTGTAAATACACTATACTATTCCCGGCGCCTCCGCTGCCGCTCGGCAAGCCCCCCTTCGCGGCGAGACACTTTGCGCCTTATCAATGCTCTGCTATAGGGACCGCGAACTTTGGCTGGCCCGTGCTGGCCGAACCGGATTTTTGCGCGCGAGGAGCACATATATGACCAAGATCAAAGTCGCCAATCCCGTCGTCGAACTCGACGGCGACGAGATGACACGCATCATCTGGCAGGCCATCAAAGACAAGCTGATCCACCCCTACCTCGACATCGATCTTGAGTATTACGACCTCAGCGTCGAAAACCGCGATGCGACCGACGATCAGGTGACCATCGATTCCGCCCACGCGATCAAAAAGCACGGCGTCGGCGTCAAATGCGCCACCATCACCCCCGATGAAGGCCGTGTCGAAGAATTCGGCCTCAAGAAGATGTGGCGTTCGCCCAACGGCACCATCCGCAACATCCTCGGCGGCGTGATCTTCCGCGAGCCCATCATCTGCAAGAACGTCCCGCGCCTCGTTCCCGGCTGGACCCAGCCGATCATCGTCGGTCGTCACGCCTTCGGCGATCAGTACCGCGCCACCGATTTCAGGTTCCCCGGCAAGGGCAAGCTGACCATGAAATTCGTCGGCGAAGACGGCACCGAGATCGAGCACGAAGTGTTCGACGCGCCTGCCTCCGGCGTTGCAATGGGCATGTACAACCTCGATGAATCGATCCGCGATTTCGCCCGCGCTTCGCTCAACTACGCCCTGCAGCGCGGCGTCCCGTGCTATCTCTCGACCAAGAACACCATCCTCAAGGTCTATGACGGGCGCTTTAAGGACATCTTCGAAGAAGTCTTCCAGGCCGAATTCAAGGACCAGTACGAAGCCAAGAAAATCTGGTACGAGCACCGCCTGATCGACGACATGGTCGCAGCGGCCCTCAAATGGTCCGGCGGTTACGTCTGGGCCTGCAAGAACTACGATGGCGACGTGCAGTCCGACATCGTCGCTCAGGGTTTTGGTTCGCTGGGCCTGATGACTTCGGTTCTCATGACACCCGATGGACAGACTGTCGAAGCCGAAGCTGCCCACGGCACGGTGACCCGTCACTACCGCCAGCATCAGCAGGGCAAGGAAACCTCGACCAACTCCACGGCTTCGATCTTCGCCTGGACCCGTGGCCTCGCCCATCGCGCCAAACTCGATGGCAATGACGACCTCGCAAAGTTCGCCGCCACCCTCGAAAAGGTCACCGTCGACACCATCGAAGAAGGCAAGATGACCAAGGATCTGGCCCTTCTGGTCGGCCCCGATCAGCCCTGGCTCACCACCATGGGCTTCCTCGACGCTATCGACGCGAACCTGCAGAAGGCGATGGCGTAACCGCCATCCTCAATCAAGCGTAGCTGCCAAAGCCGCCCTTCGGGGCGGCTTTTCTTTTGCCCGCAGCGACAGGCCCACTGTTGCAGATGTGCATTTATGACACATTTTTGACCAAATCCGCTTCGGGGCAATTGACCGGAAAGGGGAACACAGCGATCTTGACGTTAGCGTCATGACCTTGTCGATAACGACATGGCACGGGGCGTCGGCGTGTTGGAGGGCGCGCCGGGCAAACACGGAGGAGAATTTTCAATGCGCGTACCACGTAAGCGTGTCCACGCTCTCGCCATCGCCGGCGTGATGGTGACCAGCGGTTCCGCCTTTGCGGGCGGTCTGGAAGCCAACGGCTACAATTGGGATCTGATCTTCGATCCGGCCACCTATGCCGGCAAAGGCACGATCACCCATGTCAGCATAGACCACCCGATCAACAATCCGGTGAGTGCTCCGGGCACCACGGTGTCCAACTCATCGGACCGCATCCACTACAATTTCGGTATCAAGGGCGACCTGATCGAAAACACGTCCTGCCTCGTTTCGGCGCAAAACCCGTTCGGCTCCGGCACCGAGCGCAACTTCGCCTACGCTGCGGGCACGAGCCAGGCGGTTTCGGAATCGATCACCTCAACCGATCTTGGCCTTACCTGCTCGTATGGTGTGGATGTGGGCGGCGGCGTTGTCAGCATCATCGGCGGCATCTCGGCGCAAAGCCTTGCCTATGACGCCGATGTCGCCGTGGCGGCCCCCGATGTCACGGCCCCGATCGCGCTCGAGGGCTCCGCGGCAGGTTGGCGCCTGGGCGTTGCCTACGAGATGGAAGAGATCGCCCTGCGCGTCTCGGCGATCTACAACGCGCCGGCCTCCTATAATCTCACCGGCACCGCCTTTGGCGCGGCTGCCGATGCCAGCGTCACCGCACCGCAGTCGATCGAACTCAAGGCTCAGACCGGCGTAGCCCCGGGCTGGCTGGTGCTCGGCTCGGTCAAATGGGTGGATTGGTCCGTCATCGACACGCTTACCGTCAACAATCCCGTGACGCCCGTCGCAACCACGCTCAACTACCGCGACGGCTGGACTGTGACCGGTGGCGTCGGTCACGTGCTCACACCAGACCTCACAGTCCTGGGCACCGTCACATGGGATCGTGGCACCTCTTCGGTCAACGGCGCAGGCGTGCTGGAAAACGGCACCCAGACAGACCGCTGGGGCTTAACGCTGGGCGCTGCCTACGACATCTCCGAAAACGTCGAATTTTCAGGCGGCGTGTCCTATTCCACCATCGCGGCTGGCAGCAATCTGCAGGATGAAACCTGGGACCGCGGCTCGGTCCTCGCCATCAGCGCCAGCCTCAAGGCGTCGTTCTAAACGTCCAGCCAGCCTGGCCCAGACACGGAAATGGCCCCTCTCGGGGCCATTTTTTTCTTTCAAAGGTTCCGATCAGGCGCCCAGATGCGCCTTGATCGCGTCAACTGCCGCCTGGGCCTGTGAAGCGTCGGGGCCACCGGCCTGCGCCATGTCGGGACGTCCGCCCCCGCCCTGTCCCCCAAGCGTTGTCGAGCCGATCCGAACGAGATCAACGGCGCTGTAGCGCGAAACCAGGTCCTCGCTCACGCCAACCGAAATGCCGGCCTTGCCGTCTTCGGTCGTGCCCACGATCACGACGATCCCAGAACCGATCTGCTTTTTGCCCTGGTCGACAAGTCCGCGCAGATCCTTGGGCTGCAATCCTTCAACAACGCGCCCCATAAAGGTCACGCCGTTGACCGTTTCGCTGGCCGCGCCATTGGCAGCGCCGCCGCCCATCGCCAGCTTCTGACGCAGATCGGCAACCTGGCGCTCCAGCGCCCGCCGCTCTTCGACAAGCGCCTCGACCCGCGACACGGCATCGCGCGGCGAAACCTTGAGCGCCGCGGCAACCGTCTTGAGCTGGTCTTCCTGTTCATTGAGATAGGCCCGCGCGCCATCGGCGGTCAGCGCTTCGACGCGCCGCACGCCAGCGGCGACCGAGCTTTCCTGAACGATCTTGACCAGCCCTATGTCTCCCGTGCGCCGCACATGCGTGCCGCCGCACAATTCCATCGAATAGGTCTTGCCCGCCTTTTCGCCTTCGAGACCCGTGCCCATCGAAACGACACGCACCTCGTCGCCATACTTTTCGCCAAACAGTGCCATCGCGCCAGCCTTGACCGCATCATCGACCGCCATCAGGCGCGTCTCGACCGGCGCGTTCTGCAGCACGATGGCATTGGCCATGCGCTCAACCTCGGCCAGTTCGGCCTCGCTCATCGGCTTGGTGTGCGAATAATCGAACCGCAACCGGTCGGGCGAAACAAGCGAACCCTTCTGCGCCACGTGGCTGCCCAGAACCTCGCGCAGCGCCTCGTGCAGGAGGTGGGTCGCCGAATGGTTGGCACGGATCGCCGCGCGGCGGGAATGATCGACCTTGAGGGTCAGCGCCTCATCGATCTTGACCGTTCCGGCCTCGACACGGACCTTGTGTGCGAACACGCCGCCGGCCTGCTTTGTGGTGTCGAGCACGGTGATTTTCGCACCGTCTTCACCCTGCATCGTGCCGGTGTCCCCAACCTGCCCGCCACTTTCGCCATAAAACGGGGTCTGGTTGAGAACGATGAAGCCCTCATCGCCAGCGTTGAGCTCATCAACACTCTGGCCGTCCCTGACAAGCGCCTTGACCGCGCCGTCGCTGTCCTCGGTCTCATAGCCCAGAAATTCAGTCGGGCCTGCGGCGTCGGCAATCGCGAACCACACGGCGCTCGTTGCCGCATCGCCCGAGCCCGACCAGTTCTTGCGTGCTTCGGCCTTCTGCCGCGCCATGGCAGCGTCGAACCCGGTCTGATCGACCGAAACGCCCCGCAGCCGCAGCGCGTCCTGGGTCAGATCGAGCGGAAAGCCATAAGTGTCGTAGAGCTTGAACGCTGTCTCGCCGGCCAGCGTATCGCCCTGCCCGAGACCCGCGCTTTCATCCTCGAGGATCTGCAGCCCACGGCTCAGCGTCTTGAGGAAGCGTTCCTCCTCGAGCCTGATGGTTTCCGAAATCATCGCTTCGCCAGCAACGAGGTCCGGATAGGCCTGCCCCATCTCTCGCACCAGCGAGGGAACGAGCTTGAAGATCGTGGCATTGTTGGTGCCCAAAAGCGTTGCATGGCGCATGGCACGGCGCATGATGCGGCGCAGCACATAGCCGCGGCCCTCATTGGCCGGCAGAACGCCGTCGGCGATCAAAAATGACATCGAGCGCAGATGATCGGCGATGACGCGGTACGACGCCACAGTCTCTGTGGTCGGCGCCTTTCCGACAGCAGAGGCCGTTGCGTCGATGATATGCTTGAACATGTCGGTTTCAAAAACGCTCTCGACCCCCTGAAGGATCGACGCCATGCGTTCGAGCCCCATGCCGGTATCGATCGAGGGGCGCGGCAGCGGCTCCTGCTTGCCGTCGCCGGTCTGTTCATACTGCATGAACACCAGGTTCCAGAACTCGAGGAACCTGTCGCCATCCTCTTCCGGCGTACCCGGAGGGCCACCCCAGATGTGATCGCCCCGATCGATGAAGATTTCCGAGCATGGACCGCAAGGGCCTGTATCGCCCATGGTCCAGAAATTGTCCGAAGTGGGGATGCGGATAATCTTGTCGTCGGACAGACCGGCGATCTTTTTCCAGAGGTCGGCCGCCTCGTCATCGGTGTGATAGACGGTGACCAGCAGCTTGTCCTTATCGAGCCCGAACTCCTTGGTGACTAGCGTCCAGGCCATATCGATGGCCTGTTCCTTGAAATAGTCGCCGAAGGAGAAATTGCCCAGCATCTCGAAAAACGTGAGATGGCGCGCCGTAAACCCGACATTGTCGAGGTCGTTGTGCTTGCCACCCGCCCGGACGCATTTTTGCGAAGACGTGGCACGCGAATAGGGACGCTTTTCAAGTCCGGTAAACACGTTCTTGAACTGCACCATGCCTGCATTGGTGAACATCAGCGTCGGGTCGTTGCGCGGCACCAGCGGGCTGGAAGAGACTTTCTCATGACCGTTCTTGGCAAAGAAGTCGAGGAAGGTCGAACGGATGTCGTTTACGCTTGTCATGATCGAGCCAAAAACCCTGTTTGCGGCCAACGCGCCGCACCCTATCTTTTTCGTTCTGGATGCGCCGGATACGCGGCCGATTACGCCCCGTTTTACCGGCTGGAAACCTGAGCAAGCCTTCTAGCGTGTGCATCGGGCGAGTGCAATGCGAAGGCTGCGGCGCCGGACCAATAAGTATCCAGCAGCAAAATCGCGATAGCAAAAAAAGAAAGGCGCCGGTTGCCCGGCGCCAGGAGGTCATAGACAAATCTTGCATCGAGCCGCGGCGATGGAACCGCGAAGAGCAGAACTACTCTTCGCTATTCTCGCTGTCTTCACCCGCCGTAATCAGTTCAGCAGCAATCAGCCCGGCGCTTTCGCGCACACCGTTTTCGATCTGACTGGCGATTTCGGGATTGTCCTTGAGGAACTGGCGCGAGTTTTCACGCCCCTGCCCAAGCCGCTGGCTGTCATAGGAGAACCAGGCTCCCGACTTCTCAACGATCCCGGCCTTAACGCCCAGGTCGAGCAGCTCGCCGGTCTTGGAAACACCTTCGCCATACATGATGTCGAACTCGACCTGGCGGAACGGAGGGGCCATCTTGTTCTTGACCACCTTGACGCGCGTCTGGTTGCCGACAACTTCTTCGCGATCCTTGATCGCGCCGATGCGGCGGATGTCGAGGCGAACCGACGAATAGAATTTGAGCGCATTGCCACCGGTCGTGGTCTCGGGCGACCCGAACATCACGCCGATCTTCATGCGGATCTGGTTGATGAAGATCACCATGGCCTTCGACTTGGAAATCGAACCCGTGAGTTTGCGCATGGCCTGGCTCATCAGACGCGCCTGAAGACCGGGAAGGGAATCGCCCATCTCGCCTTCGAGCTCGGCCCGTGGCGTCAACGCCGCCACCGAATCGACGACAAGAACGTCGATCGCGCCCGACCGCACCAGCGTATCGGCGATTTCGAGCGCCTGCTCACCGGCATCGGGCTGCGAGATCAGCAACTCGTCGATATTGACGCCCAGCTTGCGGGCGTAGGAGGGGTCAAGCGCATGCTCTGCGTCGATGAACGCGCAGATGCCGCCGCCCTTTTGGGCCTCGGCCAGCACGTGCAGCGCCAGCGTGGTCTTGCCCGAGCTTTCCGGCCCGAAAATTTCGATGATACGCCCGCGCGGCAGCCCACCGATGCCCAGCGCGATATCGAGACCGAGCGAGCCCGTGGAAATCGATTCGACATTGACTGAGGTATTTTCCCCCAGCTTCATGATCGAACCCTTGCCGAAATTGCGCTCGATCTGGCCCAGAGCGGCCTCGAGTGCCTTGTTCTTGTCCATCGAACCCCCGTCAACCACACGAAGCTGTGAAACTGCCATTGTTAGCTCTCCTTATTTCACCAAATGCCCCGTGCGCGCAACGCGATCGGACGGCCCTCAACGCCTATTTCTAGGTTGCATATTTGTTCTCATTTTGTTTTCGCTATGTCAAGAGACAAAATGAGAACATTTGTGCAGGTGGAACCGCCCTCGCCTCATATTCATTGCAAGAGCAGGCCATAAAGGAGGCTGCCATGAACATGGGCACGGGAATCGCCATAGGAATCGCGATCGGGGCCGGCATCGGCGTTGCGATCGACAATGTCGCGATGGGAATTGGCATCGGCATTGCCATCGGTGCGGGGCTCGGTGCGGTGTTTCTCGCCGCCTCGGACTCCTCGAAAAAGGACTAGTCGTCGTTGGCCGCAGGCGCCCCCGAAAGCACTTCCTTGACCTTGGAATTGATCTGGTCGAGCGTATAGGGCTTGGGCAGGAATTCCACGCTCCTGTCGTCCTCAAGCCCCTGACGCACGCTTTCCTCGGCATAACCGGAAACGAAAATCACTTTCAGCCCCGGATAGAGCTTGCGCACATGAGTCAAAAGCGTCGGCCCGTCCATTTCGGGCATGACGACGTCGGAGATGATGAGATCGACTTCGCCGTTAATCTCCTCGAGCACCTCGAGCGCTTCTTCGCCCGATCCGGCCTCGAACACTTCATAGCCCGTGGTCGAAAGGGCCCGCGCCGAGAACATCCGCACGCTTTCCTCGTCCTCGACCAGAAGGATGCGCTCGTTGCCCGTCAAATCCCTGACCGGCGCGGCGCCAATGGCCCTGACCACCTCTTCTTTTTCCACCGGCACATGCCGGGGCAGCAACAGCCGGAAGGTCGTGCCCTTGCCGATTTCGGATTCGGGATAAATATACCCCCCGGTCTGCTTGATGATGCCATAGACCATCGACAGCCCGAGCCCTGTGCCCTTGCCCAGTTCCTTGGTCGAAAAGAACGGCTCGAAGATCTTTTCCATGACCTCCTGGGTCATGCCCGTGCCGGTATCGCCGACCTCGATCAGAACGAAATCTGCGGGCACCAGCCCCGGATAGGTGAAGGTCTCGGCTTCGGCCTGTTCGACATTGCGGGTGTGCAACGTGATCTGCCCGCCATCGGGCATCGCGTCGCGCGCGTTGACCGCAAGGTTGATGATCACCTGTTCGAGTTGAACCAGATCGGCGCGGATCGGCCAGATGTCGCGCCCGTGCTCGACATCAAGCGTCACATGCTCGCCGATCAGGCGTTTCAAAAGCACGGTCAGATCGTCGATATGCTGGGGCACTTCGAGCACCTGCGGCCGCAGGGTCTGCCGCCGCGAGAAGGCCAGAAGCTGGCGCACCAGCCCCGCCGCGCGGTTGGCGCTCTGCTTGATCGACATGATGTCGCCAAACGAGGGATCGGAAGGCTTGTGCTTGAGCAGCAGCAGGTCCGAAAACCCGATGATTGCCGTCAGAACGTTGTTGAAATCGTGCGCCACGCCGCCGGCCAGCTGGCCCACCGCCTGCATTTTCATACCCTGGGCGAACTGTTCTTCGAGTTGGCGCTGTTCGGTCATGTCGAGGGCGTAAAGGATCGCCGCCTCATCGCTCTCGCCGCCCTGCTCCACCCCGGAAATAAACATCCGTACGCTGCGCGGCTTCACGCCGGGAATGGTCGCATCGACCGGCGCGATTTCCGATCGGTGCCCCTTGGCATCGACCAGCGCCATCGCCAGTTTTTCGCGGCTTTCCGGATCGATCAGTGAAGCCGCGTTGAGCCCCTCGATGCCCCGTTCGCCTGACGTCAGCCCGAAAATCCGAGTAAACGGCGCGTTGGTGCGCACCACTTTGCCCCCGGCGTCGAGCGCCGCAATGGCGATGGGCGTGTGGTTGAAAAACCGCGAAAACCGCACCTCCGCAGCCCGCAAGGCTTCCTCGCCCTCGATGCCGCGCGAGCGGTCGAGCACCAGCGTGCGCGTTTCGCCGAGCTCGCCCTCGGCCAGCCGCGCCGCACGGTGCAACAGCCGAACCGGAAGGTTGGTCCCGTCGTGGCGCACCAGGTCGAGATCGATCACTTCGGTACGCACAGCGCCATCCTGCCCGCCGCCCATCAACAACCCGGCGCCATCCCCCTGCACGATTTCGCCCAGGTCGAGATCGCCGGCTTCGAAGGCGGCAAGATCATAGCCCAGCCAGTCGGCCAGCGTTGAGTTGATATATTGAATCCGTCCGCGCGCATTGGCCGAAAAGAACCCGGCCGGTGCATGGTCGAGATAATCGATGGCCTTTTGCAACTCGACGTAGAAATTTTCCTGGGCATCGCGGTCACGCGTGATGTCATCGACAGTCCAGATCACCGATTTGCCCGGCGCTCCGTCGAAATCGGGAAGCGCCCGGGCGCCGATCCGGAACCATTGGGCCGCACTCTTGCCGCGCGAAATCCGCACGTCCTCGACAATGGCCCGTCCGTCCCGTGCCGCCCGCGACAGCCGATAGACCGCCTCGCTCGCTTCGGGCTGGCTGGCAAACAGCCGCGGCACACCCACGGGAACGCCCTTGGAAACCGATTTGGACAGCTCGGAATATTGCGCGTTGGCATAGAAAATCTTGCCGTCGCGGTCCGTCACGACAGCTCCATAGGGCAGGCTGTCGACAATGGCCCGCGCCAGCGTGCGCTTTTCAGAGCCCCCGACGAAGCGAAACAGGCCGGCCGCCAGCGCAAACAGCGAAAACACCCCGATGACCGAAAGAACGCCCAGAAACAGCACGATCATTTCGGGCGAAATGGCTTCGCCCATCAGCGAAAACGCCACGGCAACGGCGACAAAGGCCAGCGAGAGCACAACCACTCGCCACAACGCGGCGTTGGACGACGGGCGCGCCATCACGGGCTCGGGATAGCTGTCCTCGTCCATCGGGGCCACCGCCATCGCTTTTCGTTCCTTAATAAAGACACCCGCCCGTAAATCGAATCGGGCTTCCTATTGGTAGCAAAACCGGGTTTGCCTTGGGTAGTGCGGATTAACCTGTCGTTAACAGAACCGTAAGCATCAGCTCATCGCAACAACGAGCGCCAGCAACCCCAGCCCCAGCGCAACCGGCGTCATGACCAATTGCTCGGCCCTCGACCGCGAGATGGCGTTGACCAGCGTTCCGAGCGCGCCATAACCTGCAATCGCCCAGCTTCCCGGCCCCGAGATGGCCTCGCCAAACACCGCGACCAGCCCCGCGCGGTCGGCCAGCACCAGGGCGAACAGCGCATAAATCGCAATCGAGGCAAGGCTTGCCACACGCAATCCGGGCGGCAGCACGCGTTGTTGTCCACCCCAGGCAAGATGCCCCAGTGGAGCGCCCGACGCCAGCGCGAGTTGAAAGATGGCGAGGGCGAACAAGACGACAGCGGCGCCAATTGCCGCCACCTCGCCCCACATCACTTGCCGCTCCTCCAGCTCGAACGGTTTTTCAACCGCATCACATAGCCGATGATCTGCGCCACGGCCTTGAAATGCTCGGCCGGGATCGTCTCCCCGATTTCGGCACCCGCATAGAGCGCCCGGGCCAGCGGCGGATTTTCCACGATCGGGATATCGTGATCCTTGGCCAGCCCGCGAATCCGCAGCGCAATCGCATCCACGCCTTTGGCGAGCACCTGCGGCGCGGCCATGTCCTTGTCGTATTTGAGCGCCACCGCAAAGTGGGTCGGGTTGGTCACCACCACCGTCGCGTCAGGCACGGCCGCCATCATGCGCTTGCGGCTGCGCTCCATGCGGATCTGGCGGATGCGGCCCTTGACGTGTGGGTCACCCTCCATCTGCTTGTATTCGTCGCGCACTTCCTTGAGCGTCATCATCTGGCGCTGCCACCATTTGTGCCGCATGTAGAGATAATCGAGCAGTGCGACGATTGTGATGGCGATCAGCGTTGCGATGAAAATCTTGATGCCGATTTCCTGGAACAGCGCCAGCGTCATGATCGGGTCGGCGGTCATGATGGTCGAGAGCCGGTCGCGGTCGGGCCAGACCACCAGCACCATGATTGTGGAAAACACCACAAGCTTGAACAGGCCCTTGCCGAAATTGACCAGCGCCTCGGTGGAAAACAGCCGCTTGGCCCCGGCCAGCGGAGAAACTTTGGAGAATTTGGGTTTGAGGTTTTCGGCGGAAAACACCATGCGGTGCTGCACCATGTTTCCCGCGATCCCGCAGAGCGCCAGAAGGATCATCGGCACCAGAAGCGCACTCAAAAGACTGATCGTCGCGCCGTAGACGAACTGGTTGAACCCCGGCCCGCCCACCTCGTAAAGGTCGGCGCGGCCGAGATAATCTCCCAGGCTCGTCATGATTTGCCCGCTGGTAAACGGTGCCACGAAGGCAAAGATCAGCGCTGACCCGAGGATCATGAACCATGTCGTCACCTCCTGGCTCTTGACCACGTCGCCCTTCTTGTGGGCGTCCTCGAGCCGTTTTTGGGAGGGGTCCTCTGTCTTTTCGCTCTGTTCGGGTTTGTCGTCGCTCATTGCCTAGCCCAGAAACTGCGAAAAATGATCTTCGAGATAGGTCATATAGAGCGTCATGGTGAGCCCGAGCAAAAGCGCGAACAGCACCAGCCCGATGATGATATTGGCCGGCATGGCCATGAAAAACACCTGAATCTGGGGCATCAGCCGGCCCAGTATCCCCAGCCCCAGGTAGAACACCAGCCCGAAGACCAGAAACGGCGCCGACATCTGCGTGCCGATCAGAAATGACTGCGCCACCATCTGCGTTGCCATTTCCGCCGCATCGCCCAGCATCAGCGGCGCGTCGGGCGGGAAATAGCTGTAACTGGCATAAATCCCGGCCAGCAGCACGTGATGCAGATCGGTGGCAAAGATCAGCGTCACGCCCAGCATGGCGAGAAAATTGCCGACGATCGCCCCCTGCACCCCGGGCTGGGTGGGATCGGAGGTCTGGGCCATCGAAAGCCCCATCTGGAACGCGATTACCGCGCCTGCGACCTGCGCAGCGGTAATGATAAGCCGGGTCAGCCCCCCGAGGATGAAACCCACGGCAAGCTCATGCCCCAGCGCCGTCATGAGCCCGCCCAGCGTCACCGGAACAGGCCCCAGGTTGGGCAGGATGAGAGGGTAAAGGATCAGCGAAAATGCCAGCGCGAAGGTAAGGCGCAACCGCATGGGAATCGTCGATTCCCCGAGCGCCGGCAGCAGCATGAGGATCGTGCCGAGGCGCGCGAAGATAAGGAAGAAATAATAGGCAACATCGGGGCCCCAGCTGACGCTCATGGCCCGCTATCCGCCCGTAATAATCATGTCGACGATCTGGGTCATATAGCCGCTCATCGTGGCGCCCATGAACGGCAGCATCAGCAGCAGGGTGACAAAGATCGCGATGATCTTGGGCACGAAAACCAGCGTCATTTCCTGTATTTGCGTCAAAGCCTGAAACAAGGCGATGATGACGCCGACCACCAGCCCTACAATCATCATCGGCGCCGAAACGATAATCAGGGTCCAGATGCCGGCTGTGGCGATGTCGAGAGTTTCTGCCCCGCTCATTTCAATCCCGCGCGATTCGTTAACGCCATCTTACACCAAACGCGCCTGCTCGGGTGGCGTGGAGATTGCGTCAGGGTGGAGCGAAAATGGTGGCCGCCGAGAACCGGAGCGGAGCGCACATTCGGAGTGCTGCCAGAAAAGATTGCAGACTTTTTCGGTTCGGCAGCGCGACAACAAGCGATCATACGTGAGCACCGGAAGCGCAGGCGGCTGCCATTTGCAGCCCACCCTCACGCAATCTAGATCGGCATGCGCATGATTTCTTCATAGGCCGAGATAACCCGATCACGGACGGTGACCATGGTCTCCATTGCCGACTCGGTTTCGGCCAGCGCCGTGACAACATCGACAACGTTTGCCTTGCCGTTGATCATATCGACAGAGACCTGATCGGAGCGCTGCCCCGTCTCGACGATGCCGCTCAATTGGTCGGCCAGCATCTGGCCGAAATCGGCACCCGAGGGCGAAGCCGCGGGCGCGGTCAGCTTGCCGCCGGCCTGATCCGAGATCAGGCGTGAGGCATTGCCGTAGGCTGCGGCGGCTGCATTGAATGGCGTGCTCATCTATATCGATCCTTTAGTTGTCGCGCTTCGAACCGCAAAAGTGGGGCCACTTTTGCTGAGAGCCCCCCTTATCCCCGCAGAATATCGAGCGTGCGCCCAAGCATCTGGCGCGACACGGTGACGACGTTGAGATTGGCCTCATAGGTGCGCTGGGCCTCGCGCATGTCCATCGTCTCGATCAACGTGTTGACGTTGGGGTATTTGACGTACCCGTTCTCGTCGGCCGCCGGATGGCCCGGCTCGTAGCGCGAGGAAAAATCGCTCATGTCCGTCGCAAGCGCCCCTACTGCCACTTCGGTGGCGCCCAGTTCGCGATTGAGCACGGCATGGAACGTCGGCACCTTGCGGCGATAGGGATCCTCGTCGGGCGTATGCCCGGCAGAATCGGCGTTGGCCATGTTCTCGGCGATCACCCGCATGCGCGCCGTCTGGGCATTGAGCCCCGACCCGGCGATCTTGATCGATGTCATGAAGTCGTTCATCGCTTAGCCTTGGGATGTGTTGAGATTCAAATGAGCGCGACCCGACCCGAAGGGCCGCGTCAGCGAATACGGTGATTGGTGAGAGCCGGAGCGGAGCGTACTTTGGAGTACGTGAGCACCGGAAGCGCAGCCAATTGCCGTTTGCAGGCCACGCTCATATGAATATCGACGCATCCGCTATCCTTGCTTGCCCAGCGCAATCTTCATCAGCCGCATGGAGCGTGTGTAGAGCGTGGTCGCGGCCTGATAGTCCATCTGGTTGGTCGTGACCTTCATCATCTCTTCTTCCAGCGTCACCCCATTGCCCTCGGGCATGACCTCGAAACTGTTCATCGTCCGCGCCCCCATGGCCCGGCTGGGATCGCCCCCGACCGAGAAGTGGTTGCGGTTGGTCGCTGTCGTTGTGACATTGGTACCCGAGCGCCGCGCCGTGCTCTCTATGGAAAACGGCGCCAGGTCCCGCCCGCGATAGCCGGGTGTCTCCGCATTGGCCACGTTTTCGGCAAGAAGCGTCTGGCGGGTCTGGTGCCATTGCATCCTGTTCTTGAGCGCGGCAAAGATGGGCAGGTCGCCAATGGCCATGTCGGTTCGCCGAATCCGGTTAGGAATTGTTAACTGGGCAAACTTTGCCCACTCCATGGTTAACGACGCGTTAACCGAACCCACATCAAGACCCGGAAATCTCCCAATTTTGGCCGCATCACGCTCTATGCTAGGCAAGTCTTGCCCGCTACGATGCAGACGGCTATGTGTCGCGGGACGAAGTGCCCATTTCCAGGAGCGTGCCCAGTGGGATTTTTGAACAGCCTTTTCGGCGGTGAAAACGGCTATCTGACAATGATCGTGGCGCTTGCCATAGTGATCGTTCTGATCGTGCTTGCCGTGTGGCTCATCAAGCTTGTGGGCGATGCTTCGGCCAGCGTGGGCCGCGGCCGCAACCGGCGCCTCATGGTCATCGATTCCATCGCCATCGACAACAAGCGCCAGGCAATCATCATCCGCCGCGACGAAACCGAACATCTTATCGTCATTGGCGGACCCAACGATCTGGTCGTCGAAAGCGGGTTCGAGGCTCCGCCCGTCCAGCAGGTCCAGCGCCCCCGCCGCAAGGCCGCCGAACCCGCCCCCGCCGTTGCGCCCGAGCCCACGGCTCCTGCCCGCCCGGTGGGCAAATCGCTGCGCCACACCGGCCTTTTGCGTCCGGTCGAGGACAACGAGCCCAAACTCGATGGGGGAAAGCCCGACAATAAGGGCCGCGCCTCCTCCGACTCAGCTACAAGCGTTGCGATGTCGGCCACCACGACCGTGGAGCCCGAACCGCTGCTTGAAGCGAGGGAAAAAGATTACGAGGACACGGCAACCCGCTCGTAAAACCTCACCGCGCCGGGCCATAGCGCTCCGCGCGGCGCTTGCCATTGCTCTTGGACTTGCCACGGTCCTGCTGCTGCCCGCCACCGGGTTTGCTCAGGACATCTCAATTGATTTCGGCGACGAGACCACGCTGACCGAACGCGCGATCCAGATGATCGCGCTCATCACCATCCTGGCGCTCGCGCCCTCGATTCTTGTCATGGTGACCAGCTTCACCCGCATCGTGGTGGTGCTCTCGCTCCTGCGCACCGCTATCGGCTTGCAGACCGCGCCGCCCAATTCGGTGATGATTTCGCTGGCGCTGTTTCTCTCGGCCTTCATCATGGCCCCTACCCTTCAGCAAAGCTATGAGGCGGGCATCGCACCTCTGGTTGCCGGCGACGTCGAAATCGTCGAAGCGCTTGAGTTGAGCGCCGGGCCATTACACGAGTTCATGCGCGCCCATGTCCGCCCTCAGGACGTGATGCTGTTCATGGACCTGACCGAAACCCCGCCCCCGGAAAACCCCGAAGACCTCGAACTGCGCATCCTCATCCCGGCCTTCATGATCTCCGAGCTCCGACGGGCCTTCGAGATCGGGTTCCTGTTGTTCCTGCCGTTCGTGGTCATCGACATGGTTGTGGCCTCGGTGCTGATGAGCATGGGCATGATGATGCTGCCCCCCGTCATCATCTCGCTGCCCTTCAAGCTGATCTTTTTCGTCCTTGTCGATGGCTGGCATCTGGTGGCAGGGTCGCTGATACGGAGTTTTACGGGGTGAGTGCCGACCTTGCCAAAGGCAAGGTCAAATCGTTCCAGCGGAGCGATTTGAGCCACGAACGCCCGAGCATAGGCGACAGCCGGGTCAGCACCGCAAACACCTACAAGCTCGCCACAGCCCCCGTCTCGGGCGATGCCCGCAGTGGTGTCACCGCATCCTGCCCTGCATAGATCTCGCGATAGGCGTTGAGGAAGGCATTGATCGCCTGGGTATCGGCCACTTGCCGTGCGATCTCGCGGAAATTGACCCCATTGGGATCGACGTTTTCAACGACGAAGGCAAAGACCGGCCATTCGGGAGTGGTCGACATGATCTCGGAAAACCGGCTGCGGAGGCGGGCAAGCCCGATCTGGTCGTTCGACAACACATAGCCCACAGCCGCCTTGACGATGTTGGTCCGCGCCATGGGAGAAAGGCCGCCGGTGCCGATGTCTGGCGAATAAAGCGCCTCGATCGTCTCGCTGGCCGCCGAGAAGCGGTTGGCCTGCCACAGCGCATCGATGCGCAGCAATTCGGTGTCGCGGCCGGTAAGGCTCGAAAGCAGGTCAAGCGCCAGATCGTGACGATGGGCGTGAATGAGCGCGCTGGCTTCCAGCACGCGACGCTGGCGTTCCAGCCCCGGTGGCAGCCCGGCCAACCGCGTTTCGTAAAGCACCCGCAACGCCGAATTGGGGTCGCGATTGGCGATATAGACAACGGCAAGATCGGCGGCTACCTGCGCGCGGGCCGCCCCGTCCAGCCGGTTTTCGATCTGATAGCGCAGCAGTTCGGACGCCTGGGCCAGCAGGTCGACCTCGATCAGCCGCTGGGCGAGATTGCGGATCATCATGTCGCCCTCGGCCCCCGGCGGGGTGAGATGGCGGTAGTCGTAATAGATCGAGAGCGCCGACACAGCGTCGAGGGCATCGGCCCGTCCATCGAGAAACAGCCCGGAAAATTCTGTGCGCGCCCGCGCCAGCAGCGTATCGAGCGAGCGGTTGTCCTCGAACCCCGCGGCCATTTCACGGGTAAGGACGAACGCGTCGCGATAATCGCCGTGACGATATTGCAGGTCGGTCAGCTTGGTGACGATGTCGATCTCGAGCTGATCGCCGCGCCACAGGGTCGATTGCACGGCCAGCGTATGGATCGCCTTGGCGACATCGAGCTGGTCCATGTCGTCCAGAATCTCGATGGTGTGCAACACCGCTTCTGCCGTCGAGCCGCGCCGGTCGGCGGCAATAACCCGCCCATAGCCTTCCAGTGCGTCGTCCTGGAGCCCATTGATATGGTCGAGACGCGCCGACAGCAGCTGATACTGGGCAACCTGATCGGGCGTCAAGGCGGCAAGATCGACAGCGCGGATCATGTCGGCAGCCATCGTGGCATCGTTCTGCTCGACGGCGGCGCGAATAGCCGCGATGTAAAACCGCGCCCCGATCCAGTTGGGATAATTGTCGATCACATGATCGCCGCCGAATGCGTCGAGTCGCGCCCCTGCGAAATCGCCGGCATCGACCTTGGCGATGGTGCGCCAGATCATGGCGTCGGCATCGTTGAGCATTCTGTCGACGTTGAGCAGTTCCAGCGCGCCCTCATGGCGTCCGGCCAGCGCGTTGGCGGCGGCCAGCGTTGCGTTCATGGCCGGTTCGAGACTCGCTTGCCGCAAATCGCGCGACAGGACGTTGAGCACGCCAATCGCCTCGAAAGCGAAATTGTTGCTCAGGTAGAACTGGGCGAGATCGAGCCGGGCGCGGTCGAGTTCCCTGCCCTCGGCGAGCGCCGCACGCTCCTGGTATTCGTCGCGCAAAAGCACGAATTCATCGGGGTTCGGCGTCATCATCGCATTGAGGTCGAGCGCGCTGACGCTCGTTGCGTCCGGTGCGTAGAGCCGCTGCTGGCCCTCATCGGTCGAAACCGTGAGCCCCGCATTGGCCGAGATCACCGCGAACCGGTCCTCGATGGAAACACTGACCCCTTCATGCAGCGGCTTGATCACCAGCCCATGGATGGAGCGCGGCGCTTCGAAATCCACAAAGCCCAGATCGCGCACCACACCGCGCGCCGGCGGATAGGTGGTGACCACATCGAGAATGTCGCCCACATCGGGATCGCGCAGCTGGTGCACATTGGCGGGCCGTTCGAGATCGGCCAGTATTTCATAGAGCCCGGTGGGCGAACGGCGGCGTTCGAGCGTTACCGGCTGGACGGCCGAAAGCAGGATATCGCCGAGCGAAAGTACCCAGCTCCGCCCTTCCGAGGCCAGCGTGGCCAGCCGGTTCTGGTCGAGCTCCATGCGCACGACATAGGCAGCGCCCGTGCTTTCGACGGTGAGGTCGCGGGCCAGGCCGTCGAGAATTTCCCCCGATTGCGCATCGGGGCTCACCAGCCGGGCCCGTGTGTCAAACAGCATCCACACGACATTGCCGCGCCGGAACACGGCAGCGGGCGTTTCCTCTACAAAGGGAAAAACCACGCGGACCGTCTGGCCCACAGTGCTGACAAAGGGCTGGATGGTTTGTGGCCCCTCGGACGGCACCTGTGCCGGGGTTTCAGGATGCTCTTCCCCCTCCACAACAGGTTCCGGCTCCGACAGGGTCGCGGCGATCTCGCCGAGGTCGAGCCCTTCGGCCGTCGCCCCGGGGATGTCGATATCGAGGATGAATTCGGTGCTCGATTGCTCATAAAAGCGCACCGAAACATCCTCGGGGATGGCCATGGAAATCTCGGTATCACCGCCATGAACGATGTTGGTCACCTCGCCCAGCTGTGCGGGACGGTCCGAAAGCACTTCGTAAAGATCGACGGGCACCGGCCAGTCGAACCGGATCGAGGCTTGTTCGCCTTCGCGGGTGAACTCGGCCTTGGTTCCCACGTTCCAGGTAAACTCGATGCGTGAGAAGGTCGGGTGCTTGCCCACCCTGATCGTGGGTTGGGGATCGTATTCGAGCACCAGTTCGGCCCGCCGGCGCTCCTCGGCAATCCGGGCCGCCTCTTCGGCGCGTTCGGCCAGCTTTGTGATGATTTCCGGCGGAAGCGACGGGGGCAGACCAACCCAGTCAGTCGGCAGAAGGTCGATATAGAGCTGCTCGCCGGCCGCCATGGTGTTGATCTGGAACTGCTCGCGCATGCCCATGCGGATACCGGTACGGTCCGGATCGAACCGGGCAACGGCCAGATATTCGCCAAGGGTGGTCCCGATGTCGGGCAGCACGCCGGCCATCGGCGTATCGGGCACAGCGATGACCAGCACGCCATTGTCGCTGGTGACGGCGTGCTCGGGCAGCTTCATGCGGTCGGGAAACGTGAGGATCAGTCGGCCGTAATTTTCATGCCGCTGCGCCTCGAAGGTAATGGTTTCCTGCGCCAGCGCCGGACCGGCGGCCCCCGCCAACATGAAAAACGCCAGCAAGATCACTCTTGCAGCGTCCACAAACCCATAAACCTGGCGTCCACGTTTTCTTGTGGTCGAAAGCATTCTGCCTGCCGCCCTTATTCATTGGGCACACTAGGCAGCAGCGCTTAAGATGGGATTACCATGCACATTCAAAAAGCAACGTGTCGGCTTATTGACCCACGATCTGCGGCAGGTTGGCAAACTCCTGTGGGGCCGCCTCAGCGGGCCCTGTGGGCCCCGTCTGGGCGAGAAGAACCGTAAGTTGCTGCGCCTTGGCCGGGATCATCTTGGCCATGATCGGCCCGAGCTTGCGCGGGTTCATCGCATGCCCGACCCGCACCAGAACGTCCTGGTCGAGATCGTTGAAAATGGTGGCCGCATCGCCGGCCCGCATGTTTTCGTACATCGCCACGATTGCCGTAAACTGGTCGGCCTCGGCGTTTTCCTGGGCGTCGACCAGCGCGTTGATCTGGGTTTCCATGGCGCTCAATTCGCTCATGCGCTCCTCGATGCGCATTTCGGCGGCCTCGACCACGGCAAGCCGGGTCTGAAGCTCGGCAGCGAAGCTTTCGAGCTCGGTCCGGCGCTCCGCCAGACGCTGGAGGATGAGCGCCTCGGTCGATCCGGGAGCGGCTTCCGAACCATTCTCCAGCGTCGCGAGATCGGCCTCATCTGTAGGGAAATTGTCAAACAGCGCCGCAGCTGCGGCATCGGCGGCCGACATCTCGACGGCGGGCTCGGCATCTTCCGGCGCGGCCTCGAGCTCAGCCACCGTTTCTTCGGTCACATGGCCAGCGCCAGCGGCCTGCGCAGCGCTCACGCCGCCAAGGATATAGCCCTGCCCTGACACAATTCCGAACGTCTTGAGCATCAGCAAAGCCGATGCGGCGACAACAACGACGGGCAGGAGACGAACTCGGTTCACGCAGCGTGCTCCCGGCGCTTCTGGTGGTCCTTGAGCGTTTTCAGCGCGCTGCCGGCCCGGCTGCCATCGCCGCCATCTCCCGGCACACGCGCTGCCTGGGTGATCTTGGCGATCCGGTCCATGACCGCCTGCCCCGCATTGACGTGGTTGGCCAACTCGATGGCGAAGCGCTCTGCCTCGTTGAGACGGGTGTTGAGCTTTTCGTCGGCCTCGACAGCGGTTTCCCGCAGTCCCTTGATGGCACCATTGGCCATCGTCGTGGCCTGCACGAGATCGGCGATCATCTGCTGGAGGGCTGCACGGTCGGCCTGCAAATTCTTGATTCGACCGTTGAGCACTATGCAGTAACCGATTGTCGTTGCGAGAAGAGCGGCAACGGCAATTTCAATCATCAGTCCAAGAGGCATTATTTGCCCTCCGCCTTTTCTTCCATCGCTTCGAAGGCCGCCATCGTCACCTTTGGCGGGTTGAGCGGCCGGGTGACCCGGACCGAAACATTCTTTCCGATATGGCCCATCACCGCCCGGGTCAGGTCCACCTCGCCGCAGCGCAGCGTCACCGGATCGGATGGGGTCATGTCGAACATGATCGTATCGCCCTCCGCCAGGTTGAGGGCCTTGGACAGCGGCAGCTCCAGCTCGTGCAGCACGGCGGAAATTTCGGTGTCGGCGGCGTGGATCTCGGTGGCAAGATGCCCCTCCCAGATCGGATCGCGCCCGAACTTTTCGCCCATATACATCTGGAGCAACTGCTCGCGGATCGGCTCGATCGTGGCGTAGGGCAGCATGATCTCGATCTTGCCGCCCCTATCGTCCATGTCGATGCGCAACTCGACAAGGATCGCCGCGTTGCCAGGCCGCGAAATGGCAGCGAACCGGGGATTGGTCTCCATGCGGTCGAGCTTGAAGTTGACCGGCGCCAAGGGCTCGAACGCCTTGTGCATGTCGTCGAGAATATGCTCGATCATCCGGCGGGCCAGCGCCAGCTCGATCGTCGTATACGGGCGCCCCTCGACACGAATGACGCTCGATCCACGCCGTCCGCCCAGCAGCACATCGATCATCGAATAGATCAGCGCGCTGTCGACGGTCAAAAGCCCGAAATTGTCCCACTCTTCGGCCTTGATGACCGAGAGGATGGCCGGGAGCGGGATGGAATTGAGATAGTCCCCGAACCGCACCGAGGAGATCGATTCAAGGGTGACTTCGACGTTGTCCGAGGTGAAATTGCGCAGCGTGGTGGTCGCCAGCCGCACCAGGCGGTCGAAGGCGATTTCCAGCATCGGCAGGCGTTCATAGGAGACGAGCGCCGAGTTGATGAGCGCCCGGACACCGGTCAGCTCGACATTGGACGCGGCGCTGGAATCGAACCCCAGAAGGGAGTCGATTTCATCCTGATTGAGAACGCGGTCCACATCCTCCGCGCCGCCCGCTTCGGCTTCGAGCATGGCAGCCCAGTCGTCCCCGAGCGCCCCTTCCGATTTTCCCGTCTCGTTGGCCATGATCCGCTATTGCACCAGAATTTCCTTGAACAGGATATTGTCCACACTCGCCGGATAGACAGCGAGGTTAACGCGCCGCAGCAACTCTTCCTTGAGCCGGTAGAGCCCTGCCGAACCTTCAAGATCGGAGGGACGCAACTCGCGCAGATAAACCTGAAAGGCATCGAGAACCCGCGGCATGCGCGGCTCGATCAGCTCGATCATCGCCTCGTCGCGCACTTCCAGGGCTGTACGCAACCGCAAAAACTCGCCGGCGCCACCGTTGAGATTGACCATGATGTCGGGAAGATCATAGAACGCGGTTTCCGCGGCGACCTCGATCTCACTCCCATGGCCGGCGCCATCGCCGCCAGATTGGGTCAGGAACCAGCCGCCGGCGCCCGCGACCAGCAGAAGCACGACGGCACCGCCGCCGATCAGCACCATTTTGGGCAGCCCCTTTTTGGCGGGAGCCGCGTCCGATGTGGCGTTAACTTCTGTTTCGGTCACGTCGCTCATGCAGGCCTTCCGAATCCCCCGGTTTCAGGCACTTTTACCTTGTGCCCAGCTAATCCCCACAGGGTTAACGAATGGTTACGATTTACCTGAACGCGGCAAGTATTGCCGGGTAGATTTTTCCCCACCGGCAAACCCTTACCGGAAAACCAATACCACCCCGTCAAGCCAATCCGTTGTTTTATAACGATTTATCGAGTTGGCACGCTCCCTGCATTGTCTTTTGCGAGACGCCCGGCCTGGGGAGGCAGGGCTCTCGAAAGGTGTTAACGGGGAAACGCGCATGATCGAGAACGCGCAACTGATCGGACTGTCGCGCCAGATGGCGCTTCAACGGCAGATGGACGTCGTGGCCAACAATCTGGCCAACATCAACTCGACCGGCTTCAAGGCCGAGGCGATCCTGTTCGAGGAATATGTGATGCCGGTCGCTTCCGACCGCAGCTTTCCGAGCGGCAGCCAGCAGCTTTCCTATGTGCAGGACTGGGCGACCATGCACGACCTGGCCGCCGGTTCCATGACCCAGACCGGAAACCCGCTAGACGTCGCCCTGTCCGGCGAAGGCTTTCTGACTGTCCAAGCGCCCGAAGGCACGCGCTACACCCGCAACGGTGCCCTCGAAATCAATTCCGACGGCGTGCTCGTCACCCAGAACGGGTTCCCCGTTCTCTCCGATGGCGGCAACCAGATCGTTTTTGGCGCCGACGAAACCGGCATCGCCATAACGGCCGACGGGGAAATCACATCGAGCGCCGGCAACAAGGGCACACTTGCCGTCGTCGAGTTTGAAAACCCGCAGGAATTGACCCGCACCGGCGACACGATGTTTGCCGGCGGCACGCCGCTCGCCATCTCGACAACCCGCGTGGTGCAGGGCGCGCTCGAGCGCTCCAACGTCTCGGGCGTGGGCGAAATGACCGAAATGATCCGGGTGACGCGAGCTTATTCCTCGCTCGCCGACCTCATGAACAAGCAAGACGAACTGCGCCGCAGCGCCATCCAGCGCCTTGGCGACACGCAAGCGTAAGCAGCCAGCAAGGATAAAGACCGATGAAAGCACTTTATATCGCATCGACCGGCATGGCCGCCCAGGAGCGCAATGTCGAAGTCATCTCCAACAACATCGCCAACATGCGCACCACCGGGTTCAAGCGCCAACGCGCCGAATTCCAGGATCTGCTCTATCAGTCCTACCGACGGGCCGGTGCATCGACCTCGGAAGCCGGAACCCAGGTCCCCGTCGGCATCGAAATCGGCTCGGGCGTCCGTGTTTCGGCCACCGCCCGCATCATGAGCCAGGGCAATGTCGCGCCCACCGAAAAGGAACTCGACCTCGCCATCCGCGGCGAAGGCTATTTCATCGTCAACATGCCCGACGGCCGCACCGCCTATACCCGCGACGGCACCTTCGAGCGCGACGCCACCGGCATGATCGTGACCGTGGATGGCTACGAACTTGAACCCGGCATCATCATTCCCACCGATGCGACCGACGTTTCGATCAGCCGCGACGGGATCGTTGAAGGGTTCCTCAACGGCGGCACCGAGCCTGTGCAACTCGGCCAGCTCCAGATGGCGCGCTTCGTCAACAAGGCCGGCCTCGAATCCATGGGCGACAACCTCTTTCTCGAAACCGCTGCTTCGGGCGAAGCCCAGATCGGTGTGCCCGGCGTCGAGGGCATGGGCAGTCTGCTCCAGGGGTATCTCGAAAGCGCCAACGTCAACGCCGTGACCGAGATGGCCGACCTGATCTCGGCCCAGCGCGCCTACGAAATGAATGCGCGCGTGATCTCTGGCGCCGACCAGATGCTCCAGGCCACCGCCCAGCTTCGCTGACATCTCTCACTAGGGGGTTCAAACAATGATCGTTTCACTTCTCAAACGCACAGGATTTGCAATCGCCCTCAGCGCGCTTGCCGGCGCGGCCCAGGCCGAGCCCATGCTGCGCGGCGACGTGACCGTCAGTGCGGCCATCGTCACCGTGGGCGATTTGTTCGACGGGGCCGGTCTTATTGCCGAAACCGCAGTGTTCCGCGCTCCGGCTCCAGGCACGTCGGGGATTCTTTCGCTCGAAGACATCGCTTCGGCGGCCCGCGCCGCCGGGATCGAAACGTTCGAGCCCGCCGGCTTCAACCGCATCCGCGTCGCCCGGGCCGGTGTCGATGTCGGCCAGGACCTGCTCTCGGGTCTGATCGCCGACGATCTGCGCTCGCGGGGTATCCTCACCGCCGACATGGAAATGGACATCGCACTCGATGCGCCGCTCCCGGCCATGATCGCCGCCGATACCGCCAATCCCGCTTCGCTGACCATCCTGCGCTATATGCCCGGCTCGTCCAGCTTTTCGGCCCGCTTCCAGGTGTCCGGTGTCGACCGTCCACTCGACGTCTCGGGCCAGATCCAGCTGATGATCGCCGCGCCCCATCTCACCCGCACACTGCCGCAGGGCACCATTTTGGGGCCTAACGACATCGAGATGCGCATGATCCCCCTCGCTTACGCCGAATCCACCGGCCTTGTGGCCATCGAGGAAATCATGGGCATGGCCCTGCAGCGTCAGACGCGCGAAGGCGTGATGCTCAAGCCCTCCGATATCGCGGCGCCCGAGATCGTTTCACGCAATGAGTCCGTGACCGTCGTCTTCCAACAGGGTGCCCTCACCCTCACCACAACGGGCAAGGCGCTGAACGCCGCCAGCCTGAGCCAGCCGGTTTCCGTGCTCAACACGATGACCAACAAGGTTCTGCAGGGCGTCGCCACGCACAACGGCACTGTCACAGTCTATTCCGGGCCCCAGCAACTCGCCGGGCTCTGATTTTCACTGTCGCGCTTGGGGAAGTGCGGCCAACCACTGAGAAATTACGGGGAATTTGAAATGAACACACTGATCAAGATCGCGACGGGCCTGCTGCTCGTTTCCGCGCTCGGCGCCTGCGCCACCACCGACCGATTGGCCAATGTGGGTCAGGCTCCGGCCCTGACACCCATCGTCGATCCAACCGTGACCGCCGGCTATCGCCCGGTGACCATGCCCATGCCCGCCGCCGAGCCGGCCACCTACCAGCCCAATTCGCTGTTCTCGTCCGATGCGCGCGGCTTTTTCAAGGACCAGCGCGCCTCAAAGATCGGCGACATCCTGACCGTCGTCGTGACCATCGATGACCGCGCCCAGATCGGCAACACGACCTCGGCCACACGCTCCTCGTCCAACACCACGGGGCTGAACGGCGCGCTGGGCTCGATCTTCAATTCTGTCGCCCCCGCCGATGTGTCCGCCGATGCCGCCTTGGGCACCACCTCGGGCATTGCCAACGCCGGAAACGGTTCGGTCAACCGCACCGAGCGGGTCACCACCCAGGTCGCCGCCGTCGTGACGCAAGTGCTGCCCAACGGCAATCTGGTTATCGAAGGCCGTCAGGAAGTCCGGGTCAATTTCGAAGTTCGCGACCTGATTGTCGCCGGCATCGTGCGCCCCGAAGATATCGGATCGGACAACACCATCTCGTCCACCAAGATCGCGGAAGCCCGCATCGCCTACGGTGGCCGCGGCCAGATCACCGATGTCCAGCAGCCCCGCTACGGCCAGCAGATCCTCGACGCCATCCTGCCGTTCTAGCCATCAAGGGGAAGGGGCACAGCCCCTCCCACCCCCAGCGCCGCTTTTTCCCCGGCGCGCCAGTCCCCAACCGCCTGCCGTTCCCCAAATTCGCGGCAGCCGGTTAACCGGCCCTCCTCCCCGTTGGGCCAACCAAAAGGGACGCGTCCTCCCCGGCGCGTCCCTTTTCCTTTTCTTCGCCACCGACCGCAGCTACAAAGCTGTCGGCAAAATATCTTTTCTTCCGGAGCCTTCCATGTCCTACGCCGATCTCGAAACCCTTGGCAAAAAGCTCGAATCCATAGAGCACGCCATCGCCATTCTCTCGGCGGACGAGGCAACCAACATGCCGGTCGGCGGGGGTGAAAAGCGCGCAGAATCGGTGTCGTTCCTGTACGGGTTGCGCCACGAAACCGCCACCGCGCCCGAGATCGGCGACTGGATCGCCAAGGCCGAATCCGAAGACCTTTCGGACGATCAGAAACTGGCCGTGCGTGAATTCAAGCGCGTCTATACCAACGCAACCTGCCTGCCCGCCGATTTCGTGGTCCGCAAATCCCAGGCCGAAATACGCTCCGAGCAGCTCTGGCGCGATCTGCGCGCCAAGAACGACTGGGCAAACTTTGCCCCCGCGCTCGAAGGCGTCGTCGCGCTAGCCCGCGAGGAAGCGCAAATGCGCGCCGATGTGCTCGGGCTGGCCCCCTATGACGCGCTGATGGAGCAGTTCGACCCCGGCAACCGCGTTGCCGATGTCGCCCCGGTTCTCGAAAAACTCAAAGCCTTCCTCGTCGATTTCGTGCCCGAGGCACTCGATGCGCAGGAAAGCCGCTACGCCAGGCGCCCGGCCAAATCGGTCGAGGGCCCTTTCCCGATTGAAAAGCAGCGCGAACTCGGCCTCTCGATGATGCAGGCGCTTGGGTTCGATTTCACCCATGGCCGGCTCGACGTCTCCCACCACCCCTTCTGCGGCGGTGTGCCCACCGACGTGCGCATGACCACGCGCTACAAGACCGAGGAATTTCTGACGGCCCTCATGGGCGTTTTGCACGAAACCGGCCACGCGCTTTACGAGCAGGGTCTGCCCAAGGACCTCTCGCACATGGCCGTCGGCCAGGCGCGCGGCATGGCCATGCACGAAAGCCAGTCCCTGTTCGTCGAACAGCAACTGGCCCACGCCCCCCAGTTCTGGCACTGGGCCATGCCCATCGTGTCCCAGCACCTTGGCGCTGACGCGCTCAAGGGTTGGGAGATCGAGGACGTGGTGGCCGAGGTCAACAAAGTCCAGCGCGGCTTCATCCGCGTCGATGCGGACGAGGTGACTTACCCGCTCCACATCATCTTGCGCTTCGAACTCGAACAGGCGCTGATCGGCGGCGATCTCGAAGTGGTCGACCTGCCCGAAGCCTGGGACGCGAAAATGACCCAGTATCTGGGGCTCTCGACCATCGATAACCCCAAGGACGGCCCCATGCAGGACGTCCACTGGCCCGCCGGCGCCTTCGGCTATTTCCCCTCCTACACGCTCGGCGCCATGCTGGCCGCCCAGCAATGGCAGGCCATCGAAAAGGCCCGCCCCAATGTGCTCGATGAAATTGCAAAGGGTGATTTTTCCGGCGTCAACCAATGGCGCAGCGACAATATCTGGTCGCAAGGCTCGCGCTATTCGACCCCCGACCTCATCAAGCGCGCCACCGGCTCAACGCTCGACCCCGACATCTTCATCGCTCACTTGAAAAAGCGCTACGGGTAGGGCTCTGACTGGAGCGGGGCCTTCCGCGCTCCATCCCCCAACGCTGTCACCCCGGCCTTGAGCCGGGGTCCAGTACACTCCGCATTGGAGACGGAACCTTAGCGCTGCCGGTTACTGGGTCCGGGTCTTCGCCCGGGATGACGATGGAGTGAAGTCCAAAAGTCCGCGCCTAAAACGGCACGCTCGCCCCGACCGTGACCCCGGCATGCCCGGCCACCGACCACGCCCAGAGCGGGCCAGTCTGCGGGCCGCTTGCGCTGCCGAAGGTCACTCCGCCCAGCCCCAATTGCCCGCCGGCGAAGACGCTTGCTGAAAGCTCGGCGCCCTGCTCGGTTTCATAGCGGTAGGCAGCCTCGGCCAGCCCGCCGACCGTCGCCAGATCATAAAACACGTTGGGCACGCTCCCAAGGTCGGAGCGCAGATAGTGGCTGTCGGTAACTCCGAGATAGCCGCCATTGATTTCGAACCGCAAATCGATGGTCTCGGCTTCGGAAATTTCATTCTCCAGCCACACGCCCACCCCGGCAGAAGCCGAAAACAGATCGTGGCCGATCACCGTGACATTGGACGCAATCGGGCCGCTGGGGCAAGCAGCCCCGCACCGCAGCCCGGTAATACCATAGCGCTCCAGCCCGAAACCGCCGGTCACGTAAGGCCGCACCACCATCTCGTTCCACACAAGCGTTCCATCACTCGGCAATCCATACCGCAGCGCGACGCTGCCGCCATTGCCCAGCGTGATGTCGCTGAAGGTTTCCGAATAGAGTGCCTGTCCGGCCTCGTAATCGCGATCCCCGAACGTGCCGCCCGCCGCGATGGGGAAGCCGGCGATCAGATCGAACCAACCCTCTTGCCCGCGTCCCGTGACGACGATTTCGATATCTGCATTATAGAGCGGCTCATAGCTCAGGATCGACGTCGGATCGCCATAGCTTGCAAACCCCGATCCGCCAGGCGGCGTAAGGTGTGACGCGTCGTGATTGAGCGAGAGATACCCCGCGCTCAGCCGCACCTGCGAGCCGATCGAGATGTCCATCGCAGCGGCCCCGGAGGTCATTACCGCCGTAAGCGCAAACACAGCAGTCGTGAGAAATGCTTTTGAGCCCATGCGGTTAGAAAGCGGCAGCATGGCTTCCCTGTCAACCTGCCGGCCTTGACTTGCACCGTTTCGCGCCTATTTTGACGCTCAACTGCAACACTGAGTGCTTCCAGGATAAGTGGGCACCACTTATCCGGTTCTGAAGCGCGACAAAACAAAGACTTGGAGCAATTGAGGCGATTCGAAGAAGCGCCGAAATGCTCCAACAGGATGTGTGCCCAAATGGATTTTTCTCCGAAAGCAAATCGCCATTGCCTCGGAACGGAATCCATTCTTCATGCCCGCACATATCACGCTTTCGCGCTTAAGCTTTTCAACGCCTGACGGCACGCAGCTTTTCTCAAGCCTCGATCTCGCCTTCGCTCGCCAGCGCACCGGCCTGGTGGGCCGCAATGGTGTGGGAAAATCGACGCTGTTCAAACTCATCACCGGCACGCTGATCCCGCAATCGGGCGGCGTCACCATCGATGGCACCATCGGCCTGTTGCGCCAATCGCTCAGGGCCGAGCCGGCCGAAACCATAGCCGATCTGTTCGGCGCTACCGCGCAGCTCGATCTCCTCGCTCGCGCCGCTGCCGGCACCGCGACCGCCGACGAGTTGGCCGATGCCGACTGGACAATCGAGGCCCGGCTCGAAGAAGCGCTGGAGCGCTTTTCCCTCGCCGCGACCGCCGATACCCCGCTCGAAACGCTGTCGGGCGGCCAGCGCACCCGCGCCATGCTGGCCGCGCTGGCGTTCGCCGATCCCGATTTCCTGCTGCTCGACGAGCCGACCAACAACCTCGACAGGGACGGTCGCGACGCCGTGATCGACCTGCTGGCCAATTGGCGCGGCGGCGCCATCGTCGTCAGCCACGACCGCGAATTGCTCGAAACCATGGACGCCATAGTGGAACTCACCAGCCTGGGCGCCACCACCTATGGCGGCAATTACAGTCTCTATCGCGAGCGGAAGGCGGTCGAGTTGGCCGCCGCCGAGCACGATCTGGCCGGTGCCGAACGGCGCGCCTCCCTTGTAGACAAAAAGGCCCAGCAGACCCGCGAGCGTCAGCAAAAGTCCAACGCATCGGGCAAGCGCAAGCGCGCAAAGGGCGATATGCCCAAAATCCTGCTCAACGCCCGCAAGAACTCTGCCGAGAATTCGACGGGCGAAAATGCCCGCCTTGCCAACCGCTTGCGCGAACAGGCGGAATCCAATTCTCAAGCGGCGCGCGAGAAAATCGAAGTGCTCCAGCACGTGACGATCTCATTGCCACCCACCCATCTGCCCGCCGGCCGGAAAGTGTTGACCATCGATGCCGTGTCGGCGGGCTACGATCCGGATACTCCGATCCTAAAGCATTTTTCCCTCGCCATCACCGGCCCCGAACGCATTGCCCTCGTCGGCCCCAACGGCTCTGGCAAGACCACCCTGCTCCGCCTCATATCCGGCAGCCTCGAACCGTTGGTCGGCACGGCCAGCGTCCACGTCTCCCACGCCCTGCTCGACCAGCAGGTCTCCATCCTCGATCCGCAGAAAACCGTGCGCGAAAACTTTCTCGCCCTTAATCCGGCGTCGAGCGAGAACGCCTGCCGCTCCGCACTGGCACGCTTCAGGTTCAAGGCCGATGCCGCGCTGAAAATGACGGCATCGCTTTCGGGCGGCGAAACCCTGCGCGCCGGGCTGGCTTGTGTGCTGGGCGACACCCCGCCGCAACTGCTCATTCTCGATGAACCCACCAACCACCTCGACCTCGATTCCATCGAGGCGGTCGAGGCCGGACTTCGCTTCTATGACGGTGCCCTGCTCGTCGTCAGCCACGACCGCCCGTTCCTCGATACCATCGGCATCACGCGGGAGGTAAGGCTGGGGTAGACAGAAAACGGCCCGCCGAAGTGTTCCTTCAACGGGCCGCTGCAAGTGATTCCAGTGATTCAACAATCAGTCGTCACGATAGACCTTTTCACGCCGCTCGTGCATCTCCTGGGCCTCAAGGCTCAGGGTCGCAATCGGGCGGGCGTCGAGACGGGCAAGCCCGATCGGTTCGCCGGTTTCTTCACAAAAGCCGTACGATCCATCTTCGATCCGCTTGAGCGCGGCATCGATCTTGGCGATCAACTTGCGCTGGCGGTCGCGGGTGCGCAGTTCGAGCGCCCTGTCGCTTTCCGAGGAGGCCCGGTCAGCCATATCGGGATGATTGGTATTTTCTTCCTGCAGGGTTTCGAGAGTTCCGCGGCTTTCGCGAAGGATCTCGTCCTTCCAGGCGTTGAGCTTCTTCCGGAAGTATTCGCGCTGACGCGCATTCATGAATTCTTCGTCCTCGGAAGGACGGTAGTCGTCTGCAAGGGCCTCGACCGACATCGTAAGACTCACTCCCCTTTGCATCAGGTCGCCGCCTGTATAGTGGGGTCCAAGTTTCCGGGCAAATGGAAAGTGGCCAACGCGTTAACAACACCGTGAGGTGCCGCAAACAGGTCACAGCACCGAAGCGCGGTCAGAAAAAGTTGCAGACTTTTTTCGGTTCGACCGGACCGGCCCAATCGGCGCGGATCACGCTCCAGGGTAGCGGCCCAGCTTGGCCAGTTCGACCTGGACCCGCAATTCGATATCGGCCACAATGTCTTCGAGCGCCGGCTCCATTTCCATTTTGGCCTGCTGCAGCAGCGAGACTGCCCGGTTGAGGCGTCCTTCGCCCACCTGCCCCACCAAAAGATCGGTCTGGATATCTTCGAGCAGGTCGAGAAGCGAATTGGCCCGCTTGACCGCCTTGCGCCGTCCGGTGGTCGCATCGTCCACCGCCTGCAGCGCCAGAAGCGCATCGATACCGCCCGCCGCGATTGGTGCCGAGGTCGGGGCGCTACGGGCCGAACCTTGCCCCGATTCGATCTGGAACGCTGGCCCCTGCGATTTCGCAGCGGTGCCTGGCCGGTTCGTGGTGATGATCCGCCCTGTTCCGTCGATCCGCATATCTGGCCCGATTGGCTTGTGGTTAATGGACTGCTAACCGGCAGATTTTGCCTAAGGGAGTTAATTTACCCTTAACAACCCGGCAAACACTGCCCATCAGCGATGTCACGCCTCGCCGTCATTCAGATGATATCTCTTTAAAAACAGAAAGTTAGTCAGCCCGCCTCCTGTTTGGCACGCTTTTCGCTCTATTGGGTGTGAATTGCGGCACGCCATCGTGGGGACGACGGCAAGCCGCCCGGAAACGGGGAATCGGACGAAGATGAAAACAGGACTGTTTCGCAGGACATTGGCCATCGCCCTCACCGCAGCACTGGCGCTGACGGGGACATCTCCCGCGCTTGCGGCGCCGGCCCGCATCAAGGATATCGTGGAAATCGAGGGTATCCGCGACAACCAGTTGATCGGCTACGGGCTTGTGGTCGGCCTCAACGGCACGGGCGACAGCCTCAACAACTCACCCTTCACCCGCCAGTCGCTGATCGCCATGCTTGAGCGCATGGGGGTCAACACCCGTGGCGAAACCCTGCGCACGGCAAATGTTGCCGCCGTGATGGTCACCGCCAATCTGCCTCCCTTTTCCACGCAAGGCTCGCGCATCGACGTTTCGGTTGCCGCCATGGGCGATGCTTCGTCCCTGCAGGGCGGCACGCTTCTGGTCACCCCCCTGCTCGGTGCAGACGGCGAGGCCTACGCCATTGCGCAGGGCCCGGTCCTCATCAACGGCTTTTCGGCCCAGGGCGAGGCCGCAACGGTAATTTCGGGCGTCCCCACCACCGGCATGGTGTCCTCGGGCGGTCTGATCGAACGCGAGATCAACTTCGCGCTCGGCGCCCAGCACTCGGTCCGCCTCTCGTTGCGCAACCCCGACCTCACAACCTCGCGCCGCATCGCCCTGGCCATAAACGATCTGATCGGCCTGCCGGTCGCCATTCCCACAGACCCCGCAAATGTCCGGCTGTCCCTGCCAAACAATTTCAACGGCAACATCGTCGATCTTTTGACCGACATCGAGCAATTGGTCATCCAGACCGATCAGGCCGCCCGCATCGTCATCAACGAGAATTCCGGCATCATCGTCATTGGCCGCGACGTGCGCGTCTCCTCGGTGGCCATCGCGCACGCCAACCTGACCATTTCGATCGCCGAAAGCCCCAATGTCGTGCAACCCGAACCGTTCTCGCTGGGCGAGACCGCCGTCGAGCCGCGCACCCAGATCAACGTCAACGAAGACGCCACCCAGCTTGCGGTCGTGCCGGAATCGATCTCGCTGCAGCAGCTTGTCGATGGCCTCAACACCCTGGGCATCTCGCCGCGCGATCTGATCGCCATCCTGCAGGCCATCAAGGCCTCGGGCGCGCTGCAAGCCGAAATCGAGGTGATCTGATGGCCGTTGCCCTCAACCCCGCCTACCAGTCCATGCCCGGCTACGCCAATCTGCGCGAAAAGGCCGTCGAACTCGAAGGCGTGTTTCTCAACACCCTCGTCTCGGAAATGTTCAAGGGGCTGGAAACCGACTCCATGTTCGGCGGCGGTCATGCCGAAGAAACATGGCGCGGCATGATGAGCGAACAATACGCGGCCGAAATGGCCCAGGCGGGCGGCATCGGCATTGCCGATCAGATGGTCGCAGCCCTTATCGAAATGCAGGCAGCGGAAAACAGCGCGCCTCAACTGTCATCCATGGGAGCTTACAGATAATGACCGCCGCAGAACGCCTCATAGCGCTTGAATCCCTGGATGCTGAATCCCTCTGCGCCCGCGCCGAAACCGCGCTCGGCGCCCTGGTCGAGGTCATGAACCGCGAAACCACCTATCTGCGCGCCGGCCACATGCGCGAGGCCACGGCGCTGACCGGCGAAAAGACCCAGCTCGCCCAGGATTACGTCACGCTGGCCCGCGCCATCCAGCGCGCCGCGCCGCGCCTGAAGGCCGAAGCGCCCACCCGTATCGATGCCCTGCGCCGCGGCCACGAGGCGCTCGCCACCCAGATGGCCGAAAACCTGCGGGTTCTGGCGACGGCGCGCACGGTCACCGAAAACCTCCTCTCGGACGTCGCCCGCGCCGCCGGCAATGCGGCAAAGCCCAAGACCTATGGCGCCGCCGGCCAGTCCCCCAAGCCCTCGGCAGAGTCCATGAAGGGCATTTCGATCAACCGGGCGCTGTAATAAAGAGCAAGGGCCCCTTCGCCCGAAACGCAATCACTCCAATTTTCATAAAACACCACAGTCCCGCCTAACCCGCCTGACAGCCTTTGCGGCACATTATGCCCGGCAGATTTTGCCGCATTGGCCGAAGGAATGGTTAACAGGTGACGGGGTTCATTCCACCGCAGCAGGGCCCTCTGGGGATCGCTGCAGCCATGGCGCGACCGGCCGAACGGCCCGCAGCGCCACCGCCCCTTCGCGTCCGCGATTCCGCCGGTGCGAGCCTTGGCCAACCCCTCCCCAAGCGCCCCTCCCCGAACCGCCAAAGGCGGCAAAATCCCGAGGAAGACCAGGCACTTGAGGGGCCTGTCTCGTCAGCAACCCTGCTCGAGACCAGCCTGATTGCATCGACGCTGGTCAATGCCGGGACAGAGCACAGCGCCGCCTTGATGCTGCGTAACGGCGCTTGGCAGCCACCGCAATCAAGCCTGACGCTGCGCGACCGTTCGGTCTAGCGCCAAAAGGTAAATTTACCTCTGCACGATCAGACTTTGTTAACCTTTCGGTAGCACTTGGCGCAGCACTGTATGGTTAACGCGCTCCTAACGGGGAGTGATTCTGTTCATACCAATCGACGACGGGGGTTCTGGCCATGTCCGATGTAACGCTATCGAAGGCGGTGCGCTCCAACCTGCTGCACCTTCAGAACACAGCCAAGCTCATGGATGCCACCCAGGAGCGCCTGGCGACGGGCAAGAAGGTCAATTCGGCTCTCGACAACCCCACCAACTTCTTCACGGCCGCGTCCCTCAACGGACGCGCTGCGGACATCGGCACCCTGCTCGACGCCATGAGCAACGGCATCCGCACCATCGAGGCGGCCGATAACGGCCTGACCGCCATCACCAAGGCGATCGAGTCGATGCAATCGACACTGCGCCAGGCCCGGCAGGACAATTCTTTCAAGACCCAGAGCTATGCCGTCAATGTCGCTGACGCACCGGTTGGCACCGAAGTGCTCAACATCGCGGGCGGAGCTTTGGCTGACGGCACCGACTTTGACGTCGATCTCACAGCCGCGCAGTCTGAAATCCAGGCTGGCGCCTACACCGCCATCGATTTCACCAACGTTGGCGCCAATGACGGCCAAATCAGTTTCGACGTCGGCATCCATGGCGGCGCAGCGCAGACGATCACGGTCACCCACGCCGATGTGGTAACTGCGGGCGTGGCTGATCCCGCCGCCGTCACCGCCGATGAACTGGCCGGCATTCTCAACACCAAGCTCGACAATGCCGGAGTTGCCGCGACCGTGACCGTGGATGGCGGTGACCTGGTCTTTACCACCGACAACGCGGCGGGCACGAGCGGGGCCGACATCGAAATCTCCAACTTTGCCGTCGCAAATGGTGCCGCCGGTTCAGGCATCGCCGACGCAACGGGCACCGACATCAACATCACAGCCCGTTCCGTCGACGCACTCGTCACCGCCATCAACGCCGATACCAACCTCACGGGCGCCGTCCGTGCGTCCAATGACAACGGCAAGCTGCGCATCGAGAACCAGTCGACTAGCGCGCTGACGCTGACCGGGCTCACCAATGGTGAAATGACCGGCGGCATCGGCCAGTCCGAAATCGAGGGCAACGACATTCGCGCCAGCCTTGCCCGTCAGTTCAACGAAACGCGCACTGAACTCGACCGGCTGTCCGAGGACGCGTCCTTCAACGGCGTCAACCTGCTGCGCGGCGATCAGCTCAAGATCGTATTTAACGAATCCGGCACATCGAGCATCGAGATTCAGGCCAAAAATTCCAAGGGCGAGGCGCGCGCCATCAACGTTGCCAACCTCGGCCTTCTCGAACTCTCCGCCGAAGATCTCGACCTTAACGACGATATCGACGCCCAGCTTGCAAACCTCCAGAACGCCCTCAACGAAGTGCGGGCACAGGCATCGGACCTCGGCTCGACGCTTTCGGTGGTTCAGAACCGCGAAGATTTCACCAAGCGCATGATCAATACGCTCGAAACCGGCGCGGCCAATCTGACCCTGGCCGATACCAATGAGGAAGGCGCCAATTTGCTGGCCCTGCAGACCCGCCAGCAGCTCTCCCAGACTGCCCTCAGCCTCGCCAGTCAGGCCGATCAGGCGGTTCTGCGCCTGTTTGGGTAAAGCCGCAGGAAAAAAGCGACGGAACAAGGCGGGCTTCGGTCCGCCTTTTTTGTTGCGAGATATTTCTGATCAGCGGAAACGCTTTAACCGTTCCTTAGAAGATAATCGCACAGTGTCGGGCCAGCCGTCTCAGGAAGAGGCGCTATGAAATTGCATAAATCCTAGAAGGGGATTTCTAATGTCTGATGTAACGCTCTCGAAGGCGGTTCGCTCGAACCTGCTCTCCCTCCAGAACACTGCCGAGATGATGTCGGCAACTCAGACCAAGCTTGCCACGGGCAAGAAGGTCAATTCGGCCCTGGACAACCCGACCAACTTCTTCACGGCTTCCTCGCTCAACAGCCGCGCTGGTGACATGAATTCGCTTCTGGACTCCATGGCCAATGGTATCCAGACCCTTGAAGCCGCCGACAATGGTCTCTCCTCGATCACCAAGACGCTCGAGTCGATGCAGTCCACCCTGCGTCAGGCCCGTCAGGACAAATCGTTCGAGACAGCGTCCTACACGCTCGACGACACGCTCACTTCGGGCGACATTTCGTTCTCCGGCGGTGCCGTTGGCGATACCGCTGTCGACGTGGCCCTGACCGAGTCCTTTGGTGTTTCGACCGGTGCCGGCTTTGCTGCCCTCGACTTCGATAGCGCGGCTGACGACAGCTATGCTGGCTCGCTCAGCTTTGACGTTGAAATCAACGGCAGCGGCACCCCCAGCAGCGTGGCAATCACCGCAACCGACGCTGACACCCTCTCGATTTCGATCGATGGCGGCACAGCGGTTGAAGTCGATGTCGCTGACGTCGAAGCTGTTACGGTCGATGAACTCGCCTCTGTCCTTAATGCCGGCTTCGACGCCGAAGGCATTGCAATCAACGCAGCGACCGACGGTGGTGAGCTGGTGCTGACCGGCGAAACCGGCGCTGACACGGCAGATGCCGCGGTTACCGTCAGCGCCGTTGCCGAAACGTTTGCTGGTGCAAGTGACTCCGGTCTCGGCGCTGCGGCTGACAGCGTCACCGCCGGTGTGGCCAAATCTGTTGACGCTCTTGTTTCCGAGATCAACAATAACGCGTCGCTTGAGGGAGCAATTCGCGCCTCCAACGACAATGGCAAGCTCCGCATCGAGAACCAGTCCACTCAGGAACTTGACGTGGACGGTGTTTCTTCGAGCGGCGCTGTCGACGGTGCCTCTACCGGCGCCAACACGATTGAAGGCAACTCCGTCCGTGCCGGCCTGGCTGACCAGTTCAACGAACTGCGCGACCAGCTCGACAAGATCGCCGACGACGCTTCGTTCAACGGTATCAACCTTCTGCGTGGCGACAACCTGCAGATCACGTTCAACGAAACCGGCACTTCGGAAATCAACATTCAGACCGAAGGTGGGGCAACGATCAACTCCCAGAACCTGGGTGTTCCGACCACGCTCGAAGCGTCTGATCTCGACAGCGACACCAACATCGACAGCGTTCTGGCCGATGTGAAGTCCGCAATCAACGAAGTCCGGGCCCAGTCCTCGTCCTTCGGTTCGAACCTGTCGGTCGTCGAAAACCGTCAGGATTTCACCAAGAACATGATCAACACGCTGGAAACCGGCGCGTCCAACCTCACCCTGGCCGATGCCAATGAGGAAGCCGCCAACCTTCTGGCCCTGCAGACCCGTCAGCAGCTGTCCTCGACCGCTCTGTCCATGGCTTCGCAGGCCGATCAGGCCGTCCTGCGTCTGTTCTAAAAATCGAACGCTCCCAGAACGGGAGTACGTATTGCGGAAAGGGCGGGCCAGAACGGCCCGCCCTTTTCTTTTGGCCCACCGGTCGCCATAATCCACTCAAATTGAACGGGGTACGAATCATGGCGCTTAAGGTCGAGTTGAAACCTGGCGAAAAACTGATTGTTGGCAGTTGTGTAATCACCAATTCCGACCAGCGCACCCGCCTGTTTATCGAGGGCAAGGCCCCTATCCTCCGCGAAAAGGACATCCTGTCCGCGGCGACAGCCGACACGCCCGCCAAGGCCATCTATCTGGCCATCCAGATCATGTATGTGGAAGGCAATGTGGACAAACTGACTAAAAGCTATTTCGAGCTGATCAATGAAATGGTCCGCGCTGCACCGTCCACTTTGCCGTATGTGGACGGTATAAATAATGAGATATTAACCGGCGATCTCTACAAAGCTCTCAGGGCCGCTAAAAAGCTTATCGAATACGAAGGGGAGTTGCTGGCAAATGCAACATCAGGGGGCACTCGCATATCAGAGGACCGCACAACAGACGGCGAGTCCCAGAGATCTTGAGGCCAACCTGCTTGCCCGCCTCGCTTCCCGCCTGCAAAATATTCGCGACACCTGGCCCGAGCATTACGATCAGCTCGAGGAAACGCTGAACAAGAACCGCAAGGTCTGGTCCATCTTCGTTCAGGCCGTGACCAAGGACGACAGCCCCCTCCCCGACCCCATCCGCCAGAACATCGCCAATCTGGGGATTTTCGTCATGGGTCAGACCTACGAGTTGCTCGCTGGCGCCGAACCGGCCAAGCTCGATGCGCTCATCAACATCAATCGCCAGATTTCGGCCGGCCTGCGCAGCAAAGGCTGACCCAACCGCCACCGCCAATACGAAAAAGCCCCGGTCGATGCCGGGGCTTTGCTTTTGCGGCGTCCGGGATGGTGCGCTTAAAGGTAGTTCACCAGCGAGAGCTGGCTGGCCATCGCAGTTGCCTGATAGCTGGCCTGAAGCTGGGTCTGCAGCGTCAGCAGCATCATGGCCACTTCCTCGCGCGGTGCCGAGGAGATTTCAGCCAGCATCGTCTCAAGCTGCGCCCCATATTGGGAGTGGCGCTCCTTGACGGTATTGACCGTCGAAGCGGCGATCCCCAGTTCCATCGTGATGACCTCGATGGCCCCGGTCTGGGCATTGTTGTCTTCCGACAGCCGCGAGCGCTGGATGGCCACCATGGCGTCGTAACGCCCGGCATTTTCGTCGTCGAGCGGCGAGAGGTCGGACACCGAAAACACCGCCAGCCCCTTGATGAGTTCGACAAACCCTTTCTCATTGGCCTGCACGCCATACTGGGTCTTGGTGTTCTCGTCGATATTGGCCGAAACGGTCTGGCGCGGATTGGCGCTGTCCTGCCCGCGATACCACGCGGTCGCTGCGGGGTCCTGCGCCTCGCCCATGCCGTTAAAGAAGTCATCGGCCGCCGCATAGGTCGAGGACGAGCGCAGATCGGTCTTGGTCAGCGTTTCGAGCTTGCTGGCAATGGCGGCGTCGAGATTGGCGGCAGTTTCATCGGCATCGGCGCCTATGGCAAACCCGCCCTCGGGCACCGGATCGGTGTCGGTGGCCGTGAAGGTGAAATATTGGACCGTATCGCGGTCATGAGGGAAGGTGATGCCTATGGTCACCGTATCCCCCGCTGCCGGCACGCCGCCCGCGGTGATCGACGCCGTTTGCTCGGCGTCGGGAAACAGCGGATCGACCGGCCCCGACGTCGCGGTAATCGCCGCTCCCGTCGTGGTCACCGAAGCGATCTTGAAGCCGTATTCGTGGTCGCCATCCTCGGTCAGGGTGATCGTATCGGTGGCCAGCGCCTGATCGATACGGCCCGAATTGCCCGCCACGGTGCCCATATCTTCTTCGTTGCGGTTCTGGGTGAAGCGCACAAAGCCGTTCGGGCCGTTCATCATCTCGTCAAAGCTCGCCACCGGCTTGGTGTCGGATTTGTTGCCCCCGAAAATGAACTGCCCGGTGATATCGGTGTTGAGGACGTCAATGACTTCCTTGAGCAGATTGGTGGCCTGATTGCGGGCATTGGTGAGGTTGATGCCGTCGGTGCCATAGGCGTTGGGCACGGCCAGTGCCCGGGCGGACCCTTCGATCTCGTCCAGCCGTTCCAGGCCGTTGGTGTAAAAGCTCAGCCGGTTTTCGACGGTCAGGATATTGGCCTGATAGCCCTCGATACGCGACAGCCGGTTACGCAGATTGATATCGTGGACCCGGTCGCTGCCCATCTCGGCCAGCGTGTTGTACTTGTTGCCTGTCGCCAGCTGCATCTCGAGGTTTTCGAACTGCTTGGTCATCCTGGAGATGGCCGTAAGCGTCGACGACACGGGATAGAGCGATTTGTTGATGATCGTCATGAGACCTCACATAGCCAGCAGAGCATCGATCAGCTCCTGGACCGTCGAAACCACGCGCGCACTTGCCGAATAGGCGTTCTGTAGCTGCATCAGACGCGCCATTTCCTCGTCCACCGTCACGCCGTATTCGGCCCCCATGCGGGTGGTGATCGATTGCAGCGTGTAGCTGACGGCTGAACTTTCCGACTGGGCCTTGGAAACCACATTGCCCTGATGATTGATCATCTGGCCGATAAGGTCGGTAACCTTGCCCGAGAGCCGCACGCCGCCATCGGTCAGCGCTGTCATCTTGTCGGAGACAAATTCCATCGATTTGAGATTATCGAGCAGGAACTGCGGCCGCGTCGCATCGCCCAGCGACACGCCGCTCGCATATTGCACGAGTTGAGCCGGATCGGAGATCAGCGCGGTGTTGATGGAAATGCGCCCTGCAAAACCCAGCTTCTGGCCACTGCCGTCCAGCGAATTGGTGAAGGACTGGTCGCGGCTGTCGACGAACAGATTGAGCGCCCCCGTACCGTCCTGCGTACCCGTCACGCTGATCTGCGAGGACATGGCGCGCATGTCGGCGCTGTCGATGGACAGAACACCCCCGGCGCTGCCGATAACCGCCGTTCCCGGCAGCTCGGCCGCCAGCGCCGCAGCAATCGCCCCCGCCGGATCGCCACCCGAAATGTCGACCCCGATGACCCGTTCACCCTTGGCGTTGGGCGAGGCCAGCGGCAGATTGGCCGCATCGCCCATCGCAACGACGCGGATCGAACGGTCGGTCGTGCCGTCATTATAGGTCAAGGCAAGCGAATTGCCCGCCTGCATGCCCGAAAGGTCGAGCTCGTAGAGATCGGGCGTCAGCTCGTCGGGTTCGGCCGTCGTATTGACCGTGTTCATCGCCTGGGCGAGACCTGCAGCGACCTCGTCGAGCTGGTCCTGCATGTTGACCAGCGTCGTGTCGCGCAGCTCCAGAAGCCCCGCTATGCGGCCCGAGGACAGCAGCTCCTGGCCGGCCAGATCGACTTCCAGCCCCGATGGGGTGCGCAGGGTCAACTGCCCCACCCCGTTCTTGGCTGGATCGGAGTCGAACAGCGAGCTTGAATTGAGCCCGCCACCCGAGCGGAACCCGAACTGGGAGGCCTCGACGTCGAGAATACCGACACCGCTCTCGGTCATCAGCGCCACAGTGCCGTCCGTGCGGTAAGTGGCCCGCACGTCGACAAGTTCGGAAATCGAGGCGACCAGCCGGTCGCGCTCGTCCATGAGCGAGAGCCGCGCCTGTTGGTCCTGCGAAATGTCGAGGATGCGCACGTTGATGTCGGCCAGCGCCGTCAGTTGCCGGTTGAGCTCGGACACCCCGTTGGAAATCTGCTGCTCGGCCTCAACGCGCATCTGCTGCACGGCGCCGGTCAGGGTGTTGAGCTGTTCGACAAGCTGCTGGGCCGTATTGAGCACTCCGGCCCGTGTCGTCACGTCATTGGGGTTGGTAACCAGCGCCTGCAGCGCGTTCTCGAACCCCGCATAAAGCGTATCGAGCGAGTTCGCATCGCCCGGCTTACCCAGATGCATCTGCAGGCGATCGAGGAAATTGGTGCGCACATCGTGATAGCTGGCCGACGAGACCGCCACCAGATGCTGCTTTTCCAGCGCCTCGTTGAAGGCCCGGCTCAGGGTCGAGGCGCGAACCTGCGCGCTCGTCCCGTAGGCGGTTTCCTCGATGACGATGGACTGCCGGTGATAGCCCGGCGTGCCCTGATTGGCGATATTGCGCGAAACGACATCGATCCCGCGCTGGCTGGCATTCATGCCGCCCAGTGCATTCGATAGCGTCGAACTCAATCCCATCGCCTAAACTCCCGTTTCTCTTCGAACCCGCAGTGAAAAAGGCCGGTTAAGGTAGAGCGAGAAAGGTGGCTTTCGAGAACCGGAGCGGAGCGTACATTGAGGTACGTGAGCACCGGAAGCGCAGAAAGCCGCCATTCGCAGCCCGCCTTCACCGGCCGGGCAATGACTAGCGGATCATATTCAATGCTTCCTGCAGCATCTCATCCGCCGTCGAAACGATGCGGGTGCCTGCCGAATAAGCCTGCTGGGTCACGATCAGCTTGGTGAACTCTTCCGAGATATCGGTGTTCGACGATTCCAGCGCGCCGCCGGTGATGCCGCCATCGGTGGAAAGGATCGCCTCGCCAGACGCCGCCGTCGCCGAATAGATGCCGCCATCGAGCCGCTTCAATTGGTTCTCGGCGTTAAAATTGGCCGTCACCAGCTGGAAGATTTCGATCTGCTCGCCATTCGAATAGGTAGCGACCACGCGGCCATTGTCATTGATGGCGACCGACATGAACGAACCGGCGGGATAGCCGTTCTGGTTCAGCGTCGAGACCGCTGCGCGACCGTTGGCATTATCGAACTGGGTCAGCCCGCCAGCGCCGAGATCGATTTCGACATCGCCAACCACGGTGCCGTTGATCGTCAGGTTCGGAAGGTTCAATCGCAACGGCTCGGACAGCGAAACCGATGCCCCGCCCTGTGTCTGGAGCACGCCGTCCTCGAAGGTGAATTCAGCGTCGGGAACCTCGGACCAGGCCTGGGGCTCGCTGTTGCTCATATAGTAGAGCTGCCAGGTGTCGGGCTCGTTGGAAAGCTTGCCCCAGCGCATCTGCACGTTCACCGACGCGCCATTGGGCGCATAGACGGTGATCGCGCCACCCTCGACCGAGCGCCCGACAAAGTCGGCGCCCACTTCAGGCGCATCGGGAACCGGCTGCGAGGCGACGCCCGCGATAACGCCGGCACCGCCGATGACCATGTCATGATTGGTGTTTTCTGCAGTGATCTGCAGCCGCCCCTCGGAATCCAGCGACGCCGTTGCGCCGGGAACCGATCCGTTCACCCAGTCGATGAGGTCCTGAACCGTGGCGCCGTCTACGCCCTCGACGAACGTCTCGGTGGCCCCGCCGCCGACCGTGATCGTGAAATCGTCGCCAGCAGTCCAGCCCAGGCCGGGTGCAGCGCCCTGAAGCGTCTCGGTGCCGTCCATATCGTCGGCCGTCGACAGCGTCGTGGCAAAATCTGCAGCAAGACCGACCGCCGGAGTATCGGGAAGGTTGACTTCGTAAACGATACGCTGGGTCGACTTGGCCGGGATCAGACCGTTGGAAACCCTCACCATCTCGGGCACCGAACCCGCCACGTTGCCGGTCGTCGCATCGATAGGCACGCCCTTGAGGAAATAGCCCGCGCCGTTGCGCAGATAGCCCTCGCGATCCATCTCGAAATCGCCGCGACGGGTATAATAGCTCGCATCGCCGAAGACCGAACTGCCGTCCGAGGTGCCGGTCTTTTCGGCCACGACGAAAAAGCCCGAACCGTTCAGCGCAACATGGGTGCCGGTCGAGGAGGTGATGATGTCGCCGCGCACATCATTGGTCGAGCGCGAATAGCCGAGCACAGCGCCGGGCTTCTGCCGCCCCACAGCAGCGTCGGGGATCAGGTCGATAAAGCCCGTCTCCATGCGCTTGTAGCCAGTGGTCTGCGAGTTGGCGATGTTGCCCGAAATGTTCTCGAGCGCGAACGACTGCGCCGCCATGCCCGTAACGGCTGTCGACAATGCCCCATAGATACCCATTTTACTCTCCGTCGTACCAGCAACCCAATCGGGATCGCGACAGCCCAAACATCTGCACGCCGAGCACGCGCATTCGGGAGAGGTGATGCAAGGGCAATGCCAGACTCTATACCCCCTGTTTTTATTGACTTTTATCCGATCATGGCCGCAGAAAAAGGCGCATCATCAGGAAATTTCAGCCGCCCACCCGGCAAATTTTTCCCTGTCTGTCCGTTGGCTCCCGCGCTCCTGCCACCTTCGCTTCCTCCCACCGCCGTCATCCCGGGCGAAGACCCGGGGTGACAAATCTGGTGAGACGGCACATCGCACCCTCCTTCGCGTCCCGGCCCCGATCCGGGACCCAGCAGCCCCGACCACTCTCAATCGCTTGCGGCTTGCTCCCATGGACTCCGGCTGGAGTTATCCCGGCGGAAGCCGGGACCGGAGCAGCGCTGGGCTTGAACTTCCCGGCTTCCTCATCGGGCGCCACCAGCGAATGACTGGACGCGGGCTCTGTATGAATCTAAGCAGACGCTGGATTAAGTCAGCACTTACTTACTTTTCAGGACGCCCCATGCTGTTTGCCTCCGCCGATGAGTTTCGCTCCCTCCCCCGCAAGGCCGTCACGGTCTTTGGCATGGCGGGCGTGGGCAAGACGCGGCTGGGCAACATCGTGCGCCGGGCCGATTGGTTTCACTTCTCGGTCGATTTCCGCATCGGCACGCGGCACATGGGCGAATACATCGTCGACAACTTCAAGCGCGAGGCGATGAAGGTCCCCTTCCTTGCCGAACTGCTGCGCTCGGATTCGATCTCGATCCAGTCCAACATTTCGTTCAACAACCTCGACCCGCTCTCGAGCTATCTCGGCACCCCCGGCAATCCGGCAAAGGGCGGCCTGCCCTTCGTCGAATACCAGCGCCGTCAGGAACAGCACCGCGTGGCCGAAATCTACGCCCTGCTCGACGTCCCCTATTTCATCGAGCGGGCCAAGACGCTTTACGGTTACGACGATTTCCTGTGCGACACCGGCGGTTCGCTGATCGAAGTGCTCGACCCGCACAACCCCGAGGATCCCGTGGTCAAGGCTTTGGCCGACAACACGGTCCTGCTCTATCTGCGCGGCACCGAAACCGATGCCCAGCGCCTGATCGACAGGTTCAAGGCCAATCCCAAGCCGATGTATTACCCGCCCGATTTCCTCGTCGCCAAATGGGACGAGTTCAAGCGCCTCAACGGCGTCGTCCATGACGATGACGTCGATCCCGATGCCTTTGGCGTGTGGGGCTTCGAGGCGCTGCTGCGCGACCGGCTGCCGCGCTATCAGGCACTGGCCGACAATTTCGGCTATCAGGTCGACGCGCCCGATCTTTCAGACGTGCGCGACGAAAAAGACTTCATGGAGCTCATGTGCAGGGCCATCGCCAATCGTCCGGCGATGGCCGCCAGCCGTTGAACCGTTTCCGGTTCCGCAAACAAGCCTGCACTTATATAAGCTTCCTCTGAAGGAACAGACACAATGCCTATCCGCATCCCCGATCAACTCCCGGCCCGCGTCACGCTCGAAAACGAGGGCGTCGTGGTCATGGATCAGTCCCGCTCCGCCCGGCAGGACATCCGCCCGCTCCAGTTCGGCCTGCTCAATCTGATGCCCAACAAACAGCGCACCGAAACTCAGTTCGCGCGCCTGATCGCTTCCACGCCGCTCCAGATCGATCTGACATTGGTGCGGGTTGCCGATCCCCTGTCGAAAAGCACGCCCGAAGACTACCTTCAGAACTTCTATTCTGCCTGGGAGGACGTGCGCTCCAAAAAGTTCGACGGCTTCGTCGTCACCGGCGCCCCCATCGCCAATATGCCCTTCGAGGACGTGCGCTACTGGCCCGAAATGCTCGAAATCATGGATTGGACCCAGACCAACGTCCACCACACCATGTTCATCTGCTGGGGCGCCCAGGCCGCGCTGCACCACCTGCACGGCGTCAAACGCTACCGCATGGAGCACAAGGCGTTCGGGGTCTATCGCCACAAGGTGCTCGACACCCGCCACCCCTTCCTGCGCGGCTTTTCCGACGATCTGGCGGTGCCCGTATCGCGCTATAACGACATCGACCGCGAAAGCCTGCCCGCCGATCTCGACATCCTCATCGACAGCGACGAGGTCGGCATCTGCATGCTCGACGACCGCAAATACCGCGCCGCCTACATGCTCAACCACCTCGAATACGACAACACATCCCTGGCCGACGAATACCACCGCGACGTCGAAGCCGGGCTCGAAACCCCCATGCCCATCAACCTGTTCCCCGGCAACGACCCGTCAAAAATGCCCGAAAACCGCTGGCGCAGCCACGCGCACCTCTTGTTCCAGAACTGGATCAACGAAATCTACCAGACAACGCCCTATGATCTCGACAAGGTCGGCACGGGCGAGTGGTAAAATGGCGCGGCGGGCCCTCGGTCAGCCGCGCTCGTCTGACAGAACAAACATTTTCGCCACCACACCCTCAGGCTCGCGATAGGTGCGAAACCCCATCGCCTCGTAATAGGTCAGCCCCTGAGCGTTGTTCGCCCCGATGAACGCCTCGATCTTTTCGATTCCCGCACCCCGCGCCGCAGCCTCGCTCACCGCAAACAGCGCCCGCCCCACGCCGCGCCGCGCCGCCGTTGGCCGCACATGCGTGCCGATAATCCCCCAGCCGACCGGCGTGCCGTAAGGGTTACCCTCACGCGCATGCTTGAGCGACTGGAACCCCAGAATCGTGCCGTCGTCATCAACGGCAACCGAGCACAGGATACGGTCGGGATCGGCAATGTAGTGATTGAGCGCAAAACCCGGATCGCTCGCCTTGCTGCGCTTGCCCGCAGCAAGGAGTTCGGTGAGCACACCGCTCACGCCGTCGGCATCGTCAACGTTTGCTTCCCGGACGATCATGCGCCTCAGTCGAGCTTGGCAGCGTCCCGCAACGCCGCGTTGATCCGCTCCTGCCAGCCCGGCCCGTCATCCTGGAAATGGGCGAGCACATCGCGATCGATACGGATCGAAACCAGTTCCTTGCCGGTGGGGATGGCATTGGTTTTCGGCTTGGGCTCGGCGGGCTTGGTGGTCGCGGCCTTGAACAGCGCTTCGGCGCGCTCCTTGCCGCTCGCGGGTCGGCGTGGGGTGTAGGCCATTGTGGTCACCATGCTCTGCAAAATGAATGACCCGGCCAGGAGGTGGAATCTCCGACCGGGCCAAAGCCTTCAATCGGCGAAGATCGAAGACGCCGCATCGATAGTGCAGACCGGCGCCAAGGGCAAGCACTATCGATCCAACACCTCTCTTGCATTCTGGCGTTCTCCCCCTACCTTGATCGGGCGTAACCGGAGTTCGTGTTCTTGCCCAGCCTGCCCACCACCATCGCCGACGAATTGGGCATCGCCCTGGGCAATCTCGCCGATGCGGCAACCGGAACCGTTACCCCCACCCTTCGGCTGGGCGTCACCGGCCTGTCGCGGGCCGGCAAGACCATCTTCATCACGGCCCTGATCCACAATCTTTTGACCGGCGCCCGCCTGCCCGGCTTCGCCCCGATGGCCGAGGGTCGGCTGATCGGCGCGCGCCTCGCCGAGCACCCCGACAACGCTACGCCGCGCTTTGCCTACGAGAACCATCTGGCCGCCCTGATGGGCACGCCGCCGGTCTGGCCAGAATCGACGCGCCGCATTTCCCAGCTCCGCCTCACCCTGCGCTACCAGTCGGCAAGCTGGATCAAATCCCAGTTCGGCGTCTCCACGCTCAATCTCGATATCGTCGATTATCCCGGCGAATGGCTGCTCGACCTGCCGCTCCTCACCAAATCCTATGCCGAATGGAGCGAGGAGGCCCTGGCGCTCGCCCATCGCCCCGCCCGCGCCCAGGAAGCCAAACCCTTCCTCGACGCGCTCGGATCGTTCGATCCCGCCCGCGAGGCCGACGACACCACAGCCGAAACCCTCGCCACCGCCTTCACCGCCTATCTGCGGGCCTCAAAGGCCGATGCCCGCGCCCTCTCGACGCTCCCGCCGGGCCGTTTCCTGATGCCCGGCGATCTCGAAGGCTCCCCGGCCCTCACCTTCGCGCCCCTGCCCGCTCCAGCCGCAACGCCCCGCCATTCGAGCCTTTATGCCATGCTCGAACGGCGCTACGAGGCGTATAAATCCGTCGTCGTCCGCCCCTTCTTCCGCGATCATTTCGCCCGGCTCGACCGCCAGATCGTGCTGGTCGATGCCCTGCGAGCGCTGAACGCCGGTCCTGAAGCTGTGGCCGATCTCGAAACCGCGCTCACCTCGGTGCTCTCATGCTTCCGGCAGGGCAGCTCAAATCCGGTTTCGCGGCTCTTCACCCGCAAGATCGACCGTATCCTCTTTGCCGCCACCAAGGCCGATCTCCTGCACCACACCTCGCATTCGCGCCTCGAAACCATCCTCAACCGGCTCGTCGCCAACGCCTCGCGCCGCGCCAAATTCCACGGCGCCGAAACCCGCTCGCTGGCCATCGCCGCCATTCGCGCCACCCATGAGGGCAGCGTCAAACACGGCGGTGAAACGCTGCCAACGATCATCGGCACGCCCGAAAACGGTCAGGTTCTGGGCGAAACCACCTATGACGGCAAAACCGAAATCGCGTTGTTTCCCGGTGACTTGCCGGAGAACCCCGATTCACTTTTCAAATCGGTTGAATCAACACCTCAACTGAACTTCCTGCGCTTCCTGCCGCCCAAAGTCCTCTCACCGAGCCAGACCGGCGATCCGGTGTTTCCCCACATAAGGCTCGACCGGGCGCTGGATTTTCTGGTCGGGGATAAAATGCAATGAGACAGCCCCGCGCCATCCCCTCGAAAGCCCGCATCGACGAGCCGGCGGCCCGCACGCCGCGCGCCTTTGAAACCGCGCTGGCCGAACCGGCCCCCGACGTGTTCGAGGCCACCCCCGATGATCTCGCTGATACCGATGTCGCCCCGCCTCCGCGCCGCCGTGGCGGCTTCTGGCGCAATCTGGCCCTGTGGACCGGCGGCACGCTGGTCTCGCTCGGGCTGGGGCTTGCCGCCGACCGGCTGATCCGCGATCTGTTTGCGGCCTATGACTGGCTGGGCTGGTTCGGGCTGGGCGTCTTGGCGGTCTTTGTGGTCGCCTTGGTCGTCCTGACGATCCGCGAAGTGATCGGAATAGCCCGCCTGCGCACCATGGACCGGCTGCGCGACAAGGCCGCCGCGGCCCTGATCGCCGACGATCTGCCCGCAGCGCAAAAAATCGTGTCCGAACTCGACGGGCTCTACGCCGAACGGGCGGATCTGGCCCGCGCCCGCGCCGGCCTCAAGGCCGATGCCGCATCGATACTTGACGGCGCCGAACTGATCCTGACCGCAGAGCGTACCCTGATGGCCCCGCTTGATGCCCGGGCCCGCGCGCTGACCGCCTCAAGCGCCCGCCGCGTCGCGTTGGTCACAGCCGTTGCGCCGCGCGCCCTTATCGACATCGCTTTTGTTGTGTTCGAGAGTTTCCGGCTGGCCCGCAATCTGGCCGACCTCTACGGCGCAAGGCCGGGCTTTTTCGGGTTTATCCGCCTGATGGGCGCCATCATTGCCCATCTCGCCGTCACAGGGGGCCTGGTGCTGACCGATGGCGTCGTCGAACAGCTGATCGGCCACGGCGTTGCCGCCAAGCTTTCAGCGCGTCTGGGCGAAGGTGTTCTGAACGGACTGATGACGGTTCGGGTGGGCATCGCGGCAATCAAGCTGGTTCGCCCCCTGCCCTTCGCCGCCCGCACGTCACCCGTCGTCTCGGACTTTGTGGCCGATCTGGGCAAGGTAGCGACAGACGGCAAGACAAAATAAAGGGCAGCGCCGAAGCGCTGCCCAAAAGGATTTGGAAGGAAGAGCTCTTACTGAGCGGCCTCTCCATCTTCCTCGGCGTCATCTCCGGACACGCCGTCGTCCATTTCGCCGTCATCCGACCCGCCGGTAACCGGACCGTCAACCAGGCCGGCTTCGACGCAATCGTCGCGGGTAATGGTCGACAGATCGATCGAGGAGGTCGAAAGCTCTTCGGTCGAGCTGGGCGATTCATCGACGGAATCGGCCTGCGTTTCTTCGCCGAGTGTCATGCAGTAGTCTTCAACATAGACCCAGTCCTCGGCACTGACGGCAATCCCGCCGATTTCCCCATCCATTGCAGGCGCGTCCTGGGCCATGGCGGGAGCCGCAAGGCCGGCGGCAAGAGCGATCGAGGCAAAAAGAGCAGTGCGTTTCATGGTTTTCTCCATTGGTTCTTTTGCCGGCCAAACTGAAAAGACAGCCGGCGAAACAACGCATTACCAGCCGTTCATCCGATTATCTCGAAGCCGGCAAGCGGGCGTTGCTGACACAATGCAGACCCCCCGCGAGAGGTTGCGAACGCAAATTTGATCATTTCGCGGCATCGCTGTGGCGAGGGTCGGAGCAGACAGCAAAAAGGGCAGTTCTTTTCGAACCGCCCTTGTCGCAACTTTAGCAATGGCTTTTTTAATCAGATCAGGCCGGCTTTCTGACAGTCGCTCTGGCTGATCGAGCTCAGCTGAACGCTCGAAGTCGAAAGTTCAGCGGTCGCCGACGGGTTGAAATCAAAGGCGTCGGATACCGAAAGGCCATCAAGGGCGTCGCAGTGATCGGTTACATAGGTCCAGTCGGCGTCCGAAACTGTAACGGTGCCGATGGTGTTGGCCATTGCGGGAGCGGCAAGGCCGGCGACAACTGCGAAGGAGGCGAGAAGGGCATTGAGCTTCATTTTTAAAGTATCCTTTTCTTGACGTCCCTCGTTGGGGACAAGACAAGAGATAAGCGCTCCCCAGCCGATTTCCAGATTAATAATATTAGTTTTTCGTCACAAAATGACGCACCCGTTCACATTGCCCAAGCTGCCCATTCAGTCGCCCAAAAAAAGGCCCGGTTTTCCGGGCAAAACCGGGCCCGCCGATTAACATGGTTAAATTTTAATAGCGCCGATTTCCGCGCATGGGTAGCGCCCTGCTCTGCCACCCACGATCGGTCACCCCGGGCAAAGACCCGGGGTCCAGTACCCCCAAAAGTCCAGGCAAGGGCGGCAGACGCTGCCGGTAGCTGGGTCCCGGCTCAGGGCCGGGATGACATCGGTGAGCGAAGGCGAGTCTCGTGGGCTTTTCCGCCAGACGATACCATAGGACGTTCAAAAGCCGCTTCGGTGCTAGGGCTTGAGGACGATATAGGCCGCCGCCCCGGCCATCGCGCCGGCAGCGCCACGGTTGAGCGCTTTCAGCGCCCGCGGATTGCGCAGGAAATCGCGTGCCTTGGCGGCCAGTGCCACGTAGGGCAGGACAACCAGATACAGCACGATGATCGTGGTGACGACCAATCCCGCAAACCGCTCCGGGGTTACTGCCTGCAGATCGACGACAGTGGGCAACAGGGCCATGTAGAAAATGATCGTCTTGGGATTGCCCAGCGTCACCGAATAGCCGCCCAGCATCGAGGCCCAGGCGCCACTGCCCTTGCCGGACTGGATCTTTTCGGGATCGATGCCGGCGCGCCAGAAGCTCCAGGCAAGATAGGCGAGGTAAGCCGCGCCAAGCACTTTGACGACAATGAAAATGCCCGAAAACGCCGCCGCCACCGCTGCCATCCCCAAAACGGCAAGCGTGAGATAGGTCAGGTCACCAAGCACCAGCCCCGTGCCGAACCACACCGCCGGCCGGAAACCGGAACCCAGCGCCTTGCCCACCGCCGCGGCAATGCCGGGCCCGGGAATGGCAGCAGCAATCGCCAGCGCAATGGCGTAGGGGAGATAGTCGACAAGGTTCATGGCAGGCACTCGATCAGGACGGCATCAGGTCACATACCGCTCATACACCGGCGCGCGAAAACCTCAAAGGTCCAGTTGATGGCGTTTTCAGGCAGCTTCTTCCTGTTTCGCGGAATCGGCCAGCGTGACCCGCAACCCGTCCAGTTCCTCGCTCATCAGGATCTGGCAGGACAGCCGTGAATTACCCTCGTAATCGGGCACGGAATCGAGCATGTCCTCTTCCTCGTCGGTCGGCGGGTTGAGCTTGTCCTGCCATTCGGCATCGACAAACACATGACAGGTCGCGCAAGAGCACGAACCGCCACACTCGGCCTTGATGTTGAGCCCCCAGTCGCGGATCACTTCCATCACCCGCCAGCCTTCGAGGGCTTCGAGTTCGTGTTCGGTCCCATTCTGGTCTGTGACGTAGATCTGCATGTGAAATCCTGTGAGGTTTTTGTCGCCAGCTTTGACGAGGCTGGAATTTAAGCGACGCCGAGCTTCTTCTGCAACTGGGTCGAGCTGGTGGTGTACTGAAAGATCACCTTCTGATCGGGATGCACGATCCGTTTGGCGGCCTGCGACATCAGCGCGCCTTCGTGGAAGCCCGAAAGGATCAGCTTGAGCTTGCCCGGATACCAGTTGATATCGCCGATGGCAAAAATGCCCGGCTCGCTGGTTTCGAACTTTTCGGTATCAACCTTGATGAGCGCGTTGTCGTGCAGGTCCAGCCCCCAATCGGCAACCGGCCCAAGCTTCATGGTCAAGCCAAAGAACGGCAGCAACCGCGTAGCGGGCACGCCGAGTTCACCGCCTGCGGTCTTGAGATAGACCTCGTTCAGTTGCCCGTTCTCGCCTTCAAGACGCCCCAACTGGCCGGTGATGAAGTTGATCTTGCCCTCTTCCACCAGAGCCCGCATCTTGTTGACGCTATCGGCATGGCCGCGGAACTGGTCGCGGCGATGCACCAGCGTCAGGGACCGCGCCAGCGGCTCGAGATTGAGCGTCCAGTCGAGCGCCGAATCCCCGCCGCCCACGATGACAAGGTCCTGGTCGCGGAAATCGTCCATCTTGCGCACGGCGTAAAACACCGACTTGCCTTCGTATTCTTCGACGTTCTCGACCGGGGGCCGCTTGGGCTGGAACGAACCACCGCCCGCCGCGATCACCACCACCTTGGTCAAGAACACCTCGTCGGCATCGGTAGTCAGGCGGAACGAGCCGTCATCGAGCCTTTCGACCGATTTGACCATCTGGGAGAAATGGAACTCCGCTCCGAACGGCGAAATCTGCTTCATCAAATTGTCGGTCAGCCCCTGCCCCGAAATCTCGGGGAAAGCCGGAATGTCGTAGATCGGCTTTTCGGGATAGAGCTCGGCGCACTGTCCGCCCGCCCGATCGAGAATGTCGATGACGTGGCATTTGAGGTCGACCAGACCCAATTCGAACACGGCGAACAGACCCACGGGGCCCGCGCCAATAATCACGACATCGGTGACGATTTCATTTCCGCTCATTAATAGGAGTCCTGGTCGTTGGAATTAGCAAGTTCGCGCTTGGAATATATATATGACGCGAACTGTCAAGTATGGATCAATCTGGGGACCGCCGCAGGAATGGCCGCGTGCCGGCTGGAATTTCGACGCGAGCGCCGACCGGCTGGTAATAACGGGAAACCTCGGCCAGCGCATCTTTTTCCAGCGCCGCGCGTGTCGGGCCGTTGGTCACAACGAACGCATCGATGCCGCAGCGGCGCATGAACGGTATCTGATCGGTCAGAATATCGCCCACCGCCCGCAGCTCGCCTTCATAGCCATACCGCTCGCGCAACAACCGCGCGCTCGAATAGCCCCGCCCGTCCGTAAAGGCCGGGAAGTTGATGGCGATCGATGAAAACCGATTGAGATCGTCGGCCACGTCCTCGACCTTTTCGCCGGGGCTGACCAGCAACCCGATCGGGTGCGGGCTGGCAAGGAACGTCTTGCGGTTTTCGACGAACACGGTCAGCGGCACATGCGTATAACGCACATCGTTGGCCGCATCGCCTTCGGCCCACAAACGCCACGGATCGGCCTTGAATGCACCGTCCTTGAACAAGGTCACAGAGGGTTGGCTCACCGGTTTCGCGATGCTCCCATTGAAGTCAAAATGGATGCCGCACTCGCGCTTGTCGCGCCCGCGCCAACGGCCCGCACGGGGGTCTTCCCCGTCCGCCACGGCGCTGGTGCAAGGAGCACAGCCGATGGACTTGTAGCCCCGCTCATAAAGCGGATGCTCGGGCAGCCCATGGGCGGCCTTGTACGCTTCAATGTCCTCATGGGTAAAGTAGGCCAATGGATTGACCTTGATGCGATCGTCGCTCGTCAGCTCGAAATGGGGCAAGACGCCCCGCTCGGCCGTCTGGAAGCGCTTGCGCCCCGTCACCCAGCCGCCATAGCCCTCGAGCACCTTTTCAAGCGGCTCGGTCTTGCGGATATGGCAGCACGAATCCGGATCGTTCTCCCACAGCGTGCCATCGGGATCGAAGCGTTTGATATCCGCGCTGTCGGGATAGAGCGTAATCACATTGGTCAGCCCGAACTGCGACTTGAGCGTTTCGACATAGTCGAGCGTCTCGTCAAAATGCTTGCCCGTCTCGAGAAAATAGACCGGCAGATTCTTGTCGACCAGGCTCACCAGATGCAAAAGCACAGCCGAATCCGCCCCGAACGAGGACACCAGGGCGATCTCGCCAACCAGCAGCTCCTCGACAGCCTGACGCAGCACCGCCTCGGCGTCCATCTCGTCGAACATGCCGTTGAGCGAGAGGATGCCAAGCTGGCGCAGCTTGTCCTGCTTGGGTTCGGCCGCTGAAATGATGGGGCTAACCATTGCCATATAACGCCTCCTTGAACGGCGCGTCCCCGAGCCGCCGATAGGCCGAAATGAACGTTTCGTCCGCGGTCGTCCGCTGGGCGATATAGGCATCGACCAGCCGCTCGATGGCGCTCGGCACCTCTTCGGCGACGAACCCCGGCCCCAAAATCTTGCCCACCGACGCCTCTTCGGTCCCGTCGCCGCCCACGGTGATCTGGTAGAGCTCGGTGCCCTTCTTTTCGACGCCCAGAATGCCGATATGGCCCACATGGTGATGCCCACAGGCATTGATGCAGCCCGAAATCTTGATCTTGAGCTTGCCGATTTCCTTCTGGCGATCGGGCGCCGCAAAGCGCCGCGAAATATCCTGCGCAATCGGGATCGAGCGCGCATTGGCCAGGGCGCAGAAATCGAGCCCCGGGCAGGTAATCATGTCGGTGATCTCGCCCGAATTGGCATCCGCCAACCCCGCTTCCACCAGCCCGTCATAAACGGCCCGCAGGTCGATCAGCGCCACATGGGGCAGCACCAGGTTCTGCTCATGGGTCACCCGCACCTCGTCGAACGAATAGCGCTCGGCCAGGTCGGCCACCGCCTCCATCTGTTCCGCCGTCGCATCGCCCGGCGCGCCGCCAATCGGCTTGAGCGAAACCGTCACCGACGTATAGCCCGACCGCGCATGCGGAAACGTGTTGTTCGTGAGGAACCGCCCATAGGCTGGGTCGAGAATTTTCTCGCGCTCCACATCGAGCGAAACCACGCTGTGGTCGACATAGGCCGGCTGCGCGAAATAGGCGTTGATCCGGTCCAGTTCGGCCTCGGGCAGCGTAAGAACGCCGCCGCGCATCTGGGAGAATTCCTCCTCCACCTGCGCCTTGATGGTTTCCAGCCCTTCTTCGTGAACGAGGATCTTGATGCGCGCCTTGTACTTGTTGTCGCGCCGCCCATAGCGGTTATAGACCCGCAGAATGGATTCCAGATACGCCAGCAGATGCTCGTGCGGCACGAACCCGTTGATCATCTTGCCGATCATCGGCGTCCGACCCAGCCCGCCCCCGACATAAACCGCCCAGCCCACATCGCCAGACCCGCTGGTCTGCGCCATCAGGCCGATATCGTGGAATTTCACAGCCGCCCGATCGTTCGGTGCGCCGGTGATGGCGATCTTGAACTTGCGCGGCAGGAAGGTGAATTCGGGGTGCAGGCTCGACCACTGCCGAATGATCTCGGCCACCGGGCGCGGATCGATGATCTCATCGGCTGCAGCACCGGCAAACTGGTCGGTCGTCACGTTCCGAATGCAGTTCCCCGACGTCTGGATGGCGTGCATCTCGACGCTCGCCAGATCGGCAAGAATTTCGGGAATGTCGCGCAGCTTGGGCCAGTTGTACTGGATATTCTGCCGCGTCGTGAAATGCCCATACCCGCGATCGTACTTGCGCGCGATATGGCCCAGCATCCGCATCTGGGCGCCGCTCAGCGTGCCATACGGCACCGCTACGCGCAGCATATAGGCGTGCAATTGCAGGTACAGCCCGTTCATCAGCCGCAGGGGCCGGAACTGGTCTTCGGTCAATTCCCCCGAGATACGGCGGCGGACCTGGTCTGAAAACTGCTCGACGCGTTCGGAAACAAACGCGGCGTCAAATTCGTCATATCGATACATGTTCGTCCTCGCCCAGATGCTGGCGGTCAAAGCGCGGCGCGGTGGGCCCTTCGGACCGGATGCGCTCGCGGATACGGTTGGCGTGGATCACACCGTTGATCGTTTCGACGTCCTCGGTCTCAAGGCTCAGGATTCGCCCGGTCGCTTTGGTCGCCGCCATGGCAACCTCGAGCGCCTCGGCCTCGTCCTTACCAAACACCCGCGCAGCCTGAATGTCTTCGACCCAATCGCCATTAGCGTCGAGATAGACCGTCGCCCCGGAGAGCAGTTCATTGCCTGTGAGGATTTTTGTCATTGCACTCAATACGTTACGGAATCTATCGGATTCATTTTAGAGGCGACATCTGGACGACATTCGACAGCCCAGCCCAACCAACCACCGTCATCCTCGGGCTCGACCCGGGGATCCGCCTCGCCGCCATTATACGCAGCAGAAGTGTGTCGCACCGCTGGTGCCGTGAACACCATCTGCGGCAGCGGCGCCACTGCAGATTGCCGGGTCAAGCCCGACAATGACGGTGCGGTTGTTGAAACGCCCAGCGCAATCGCCATCACGCCACCCGCTCCGCTTGCGCCACAATCGCCTCGGCCTGCGCCCAATCGCCCTCGGCCACCGCTTCGCCGATAAAGATGATCGCCGGCCCATCGGCAAAATCGATTGCGCCCGCCGCCAGCCCGCCCACAGTGCCCGCATAAAGCGTCTTGTCGGCCCGCCCGGCATTGACCACGATCCCAACAGGCACCGCACCCGAAAGTCCCTGCGCCATCAGATCGCCAGCCACCTGCCCGGCAATCGACTTGCCCATGTAAAGCCCCAGCGTCAGCCCCGACTGGGCCAGCGACGCCCAATGGGCAAGGTCGGAATTGTCAGCGCCATGCGCGGTGGCGAACACAAAGCCCGAAGAGACCTTGCGCAACGTCACCGGCGTTGCCGTATCGGCCGCCGCAGCCAGCGCCGAGGTCACACCCGGCACGATTGAATATTCGATCCCCGCCTTGCGCAGCGCCGCGATTTCCTCGCCGGCCCGCCCGAACACCATCGGATCGCCCGATTTCAGCCGCGCAACCTTCTTGCCCTCGCGCGCCAGGCGCACGATCAGCGTATTGATCTGGGCTTGCGAAAACGAATGGTGCCCCTTGGCCTTGCCCACCGAAATCCGGTCGGCATCGCGCCGCCCCATTTCGACGACAGCGCCCGGCACCAACTGATCGTGAACAATCACGTCGGCTTCCTGCAACAGGCGTTGCGCGCGCAGGGTCAAAAGGTCTTCGGCGCCCGGCCCGGCCCCGATCAGCCACACAACGCCATTGCCTGAACTTACACCCGCATGTTCGGCCAGCAGCGCATCGGCTTTTGCCTCGCCCTGCCCGGCTGCAAGCGCGCTCTCGATGCCCGGCACGGTCACCAGCGCTTCATAATAGCGCCGCCGCGCAACGCCATCGGAAAGCAGCGCGGAAACCTTGTCGCGCATCGATCCGGCCAGCCGCGCGATATCGCCCAGCCGCGGCGAAAACATCGCCTCGATCTTCGCCCGCACCAGCCGCGCCAGCACCGGCGCATCGCCTTCGGACGAAATGGCAATCGAAATCGGCGCCCGGTCCACAATGGCCGGGGTGAAGAAATCGCAGTTTTCGGGAACGTCGACCTCATTGACCGGCACACCGGCCCCGCGCGCCAGTTTCAGCGCCCGCGCGCCGTCCGGCCCGTGGTCGGCCACAAAGGCCAGCGCCGCATTGGCAAAATCTTCAGCCTCAACTGCCCGCTCAACCAGCGTCACGTCCAACCCGGAAAAATCGGCCTCGAACTCACGAGCGAACAGCACAACTTCGGCGCTGGTCTTGGTGGCCAGCCGCGCCTTGGCCAGCGCTTCCTCGTCACCGCCCACAATGACGATGCGCCGCCCTTTGACGGCGACCGAAACCGGGAATGTGTTAAGCCGTGCCACGGGTGAGGTTCTCCTGGCCGCAAACGAGATCGGGTTCAGTTTTTCGGAATTGGCGGCGGGATCGGGAGGGACCGCGCACAGCCAAACATGCGCAAAACTAGGGGTTCTCGGTCCATCCAGCAAGCGCCAGAACGGCTTTCGGAGACTTATTTCCCTCCCATGGAAGCGCTTGGAACGCCGCGCGCGGGCAATGTCCCGATCCGCGAATAAATTTCCCTCACCCTGCCGGGGCGAAAAACACGACTCGACCACTAGGGTAGGCCCGGCGGACGCCCCGCAGCAGCCAAACGCGTTCAGCCTTGATCTGCATTGCCCGTTGGCGTAATGCTCGAAAGTCGAAAAAATCCTGGCCGGTACGGTTATTCCGGCACCCGCGACAGCGGGGATTGTCGCCTCCGGGCGAACCCACGGCACCAACCTTGTTTGGATGGTGCTACAGGTGGGCCTTTTTCGATCTGCCGTTCTCCATCCGCTTTTTGTGAGATCGACATGTCCAACAAACACACTCTGCTGATCGCCCAGGTCCTGATAACCCTGATGATGGCCTTTTCAATGTCCGGGATCATGGGCCTTATCGCCTTGGGACCCACGCCCGAATGGCTGGCCAGCTGGCCAAAATCCTTCATCATCGCCTGGCCCATCGCTTTCTGCCTGACGCTTCCGTTCGGCAAGATCGCATTTGCCATCTCGGGACGCCTGACCGCCGCAAAATAACCGAACGCTCAACGACCTGAGGGGAAGGTATGCCGCACGCCCCGCAGCCACCTCTCCCTTGGGGGAGAGGTCGGATGGCGTAAGCCAGACGGGTGAGGGGGCCTTTCTTGGGAAACACTACCACGCACCCCTCTCCCAAGAGGAGCGAGGGAGTAGCGCTGTAATTTCCCCGATACTGAAGTTTATCTCCACCGCATCAGTGAGCTTAACCCTCGCCCCTATGGGGAGAGGGTGGCCGGCAGGCCGGTGAGGGGCGCAGCAATCTCCAGCTTGCCTTCGCCCGTGTCGCCGGGCTGACACCTCTTCGTCACATCCCTGTAAGGCGGGAGCCGTACAGCAAAAAGCGTTTCTTACCCCCAAGGAGACAGGACGCGATGACTCCCTCCCCCCACACCCTCTTGATGGCTGGCCTTCTCGCCGCCACCGCCCTTTTCGCCCCCGCCTCGGCCATGGCCCAGGCCAGCCAGGCCGATGAGCGGCTTTTGACCGACCCGTTCCTGCAGCTTCCCACCGAAGATGGCATCCACGTCGTCTGGTTCACCGAGTTTGAAGGTGACGATCACGCAGTGATGGTCGGCGAGCGCGAATTTACCGCCGAAACCATGAAAATGAGCCGGCTGGCCGAAGACAACCAGTCCTGGGTCGGCACCCAGAATGGCGATGGTTCGGTCTATGCCGCCACCGCCGCCCGCGACGTCTGGCGCCACGAAGCTTATGTCGATGGCCTTAACCCCGGCGAGCGCCAAACCTATTTCGTCCGTTCGGCCGATGAAAATGGCGAAACCGTCGAAAGCCGCGAATTTTCCCTCGCCCCGCTCCCCGCCGAAGGCCAGCCCCTGCGCATTCTTTTGACCTCCGATCATCAATTAAAGCCGATGACCCCCACCAACATGCAAAAGATCGCCGAAAATGTCGGCGAACTCGATGCGGTGTTCTTTTCCGGCGATCTCCAGAACATCCCCGACCGCGCCTCGGAATGGTTCGACGACAATCGCGGCTTTGCCTTCTTCCCCGGCCTTCAGGGCCACGCCGCTTATGCGCTCGCCCAGTCGCGCACCGAGGGTGACACGACGTTCGACACCACAACGACCTATCACGGCGGCGAATTGATCCAGAACGCCCCGCTGTTCCCGGTCATCGGCAATCACGAAGTCATGGGCCGCTACAATCCCGCCACGCCGCTGGGCAGCCAGTTCAATGACCCGCGTCCCCGCGCCGTCGCCGAGGCGCTCTATGAGGCCAATGCCGACCTCTACAACCCCTCGGGCGATGCCGGAATCCGTGAACAGTGGATTGCCGACAATTCGTTCAACACCACCACCTACGAGGAGATCTTCACCCTGCCTGCAGACGGCCCGGGCGAAGAGACCTACTACGCCATCCGCTATGGCGATGTGTTCATGATCGGGCTCTACGGCACCCGCATCTGGCGCTCGCCCTCGCAGGCCGACGGCACACGCGGCAAATTCCGCGAAGCGGCAGCCGATCTCAACACCCCCGACAACTGGGGCTGGGGCGAATTCATCTTCGAGGACATGGCCGAAGGCTCCGAGCAGTACAACTGGCTCGTTTCGGTCCTCGAAAGCGAGGAATTCAAATCGGCACCGGTCAAGCTGGCCCTGATGCACCACCCGGCGCACGGCATGGGCGACAATTCAATTCCCGCCTATGCCCACCCCGAACAGATCCTCGACTATGACGATGAGGGCCGCCTGACTGGCGTGCGCTACGACTACCCGCTCGATGCCGACGTCTTCGTCAACCACGTCGAGCCGCTCCTCTCGGAGGCCGGAGTGCAGCTTGTCCACACCGGCCATTCCCACGTCTGGTATCGCTTCGTGAACCCCCAGGGCATGAACATCCTCGAGACCTCCAATGTCGGCAACAATTACGGTTGCTACATCGAGGGCCATCAGGCCCGCGGCAACGCCCCTTCGGGCTTCGACTACGACCCTGCCGATTATGCGGTGACCGGCGATCCGCACGGCTATGAACCGGTCATGCCGACCGAGTTTTCGCCCATGACCAACGCCTCGTCCGGCCAAGACCTCCCCTGCATCGCAAGCAACGAGATGACAGCGTTCTCGGTCCTTGAAACCGGGCCCGACGGCACGACCGTCAGCTCTTACGTCTTCGACACCACCCGCCCCGAAGGCGAAGTCGAACTCTTCGACCGGTTCGAGCTGAACTGATCGTCCTTTGCGACAAAAAATAAAGCCCCGCTTCGGCGGGGCTTTTGTATTCGGACGCATGGTTTAGGCTCCAACATCGCGCCCTGCGCTTCCCCGCCGAAAGCCGGGGCCCATGGGAGCTTCGTCACGCAATGATATGCGTCCTTCGCAGGCCCTACCCTTGACGGCTTGGGACATTGACAACGAGGCCGTCGAGGTCGTCCCGTATCTTGATCTGGCACGAGAGCCGGCTGGTGTCCTTAACATCGAAAGCGAAGTCGAGCATGTCCTCTTCCATGGAAGACGGCCCGCCCGTTACCCCATACCATTCCTCTTCCACATAGACATGGCACGTCGCGCAGGTACATGCCCCGCCGCACTCCGCCACGATGCCGCGCACCCCATTCCGAATCGCCGTCTCCATCAACGTCGCGCCATTCTCCGCTTCAACTTCGCGGCGCGCGCCATCGGGTTCAACGAACGTGATAATAGGCATTGGGAATAGCTCCGGGGATAAATCAGTGAGGTGCCCCGGATATAGGAAAACCGTCCCGCACACACAAGCGCGTCAACAGTTCGCAATGTTGCGGCCCCGAACGCACAAGTCCACAGTTTTTAGCGCCATTGTTGGCGCAAGAATTCAGTCGGTAACGATCGAGGAAATGTAGCCGCACACCTCGGCAACCGCCATGCCCAGGTCGGCAAGGGTTTCCTCGTCGAGCGTGCCGTCACGGGAAAATTCCACCTCGGCAGCCCGCGCCTGAGAGGCTAGAACCATGGCACCCACGCCCTGCGCGGCGCCCTTAAGCGTATGAAGTCCAAGCGTTATTTCATGCGGATCGGTCGCAGCACTCACCCGCTCGAAATAGATGGCGACCTGCTTTTCAAACATCCGCAACACCTCGCATTCCAGCGCCCTGTCACCCAGAGTCTGGCGCGCCAGATGCACCAGGTCGATCGGCCTGCTGGTCCTGTCGACCTTCGAAGAATCGAGGCTCACCCCCGGCCGCGGCTGCATCATCTCAGACCCCGTTATGCAACTGTCACAATCACTACCGCCAGCTTAACCCTGATTGGATAAAAAGACCCTTAATCGCTGATATCTGCTATATTTTCGCCTCGAGAGGGCACACGAAAAAAGTCGTTAACGGTCTTTTAATAAAGATTTCAGCAATGGCCCCAAAACGTGTATAACTCAGGATAGAGAAATGGCTGTTGGGATCGTTGCGGGGCATGTTTCCGCGCGTTCGGTATCCCGGCCGGCGATGCGTTCGAGGCGGATAGCTCCCGCCAAGATATTGCCGCAAAAGCCGTTTTTCTAAAAATGCGGCATGAGTAAAGAGTATTTAGAGTATGGCGAACAAGTCGACCCCACCCAAGGACGATCCGGCAGCGCTTGCGTTTTCAGCTGTCGAAAACGCACTCAAGGACTCGGTCTTCTCTATGGATGACAAGCCTGCCCGCAAGGTAGAAAGCCAGCCGGCAAACCGCGAGCCCAAGCGCGAACAGCGCCGCGAAGGTCCCACCAATACCGAGCGCCTGCGCGCCGCCGACAAGATCGCCGCCCAGGCTTCCTCGGTCGCCAATGACGACCGCTCCACCGCCGCCTCCGCGCTTTACGCGCTCCAGTCGCGCGCTTCAAACGCCCCGATCTGGTTCGCCATTACCGCCTCCCTGCTCTGGCTGATCGGGGTGGGCCTGATTGCCGCCCTGCGCTACGGCCCCCGGTTTACCGAAGGCCTCTCGGTCGCCGAATTTGTCCAGAGCCTTGATTTTGCAGCGCTTGCCGCCATTATCGCCCTGCCCATTCTGGCAATGATTTCCATCGCGTTCCTTGTGCGCCGTGCTCAGGACCTGCGCCTTGCCGCGGCCTCGATGACCCAGGCCGCCATGCGCCTGACCGAGCCGGAATCGGCCGCCGCCCACAAGATCGCCACCGTCGGACAGGCCGTGCGCCGCGAGGTGAACGCCATCGGCGATGGGCTCGAACGCGCCCTGTCGCGGGCCGGCGAACTCGAAGTCATGGTCCACAACGAAGTGACCGCCCTCGAGCGCACCTATTCCGACAACGAGACGCGCATGCGTCAGTTGATCGAGGAACTGGCCAGCCAGCGCGATGCCGTGGTCACCAATTCCGAGCGCATGCGCGAGGCCATCGCCGCCGTGCACGGCAATGTAACGACCGACCTCGACCAGATCGGAACATCGATCACCGACAGGCTCAAAACGACAGGCGGCGAAATCACCCAGGCGATTTCCGATCGCGCGACGGCCATGGCGGAATCGATCGAAACAGCCGGGACGACCATAGAAACCACGTTCGAGCGCCGCTCCCAGAGCTTCTCCGAGACCATTGAGGGCCGCACCGCCGACCTCATTACGGCCCTCGACGACAGCGCCAGCCGCCTTGACGGCACGCTGACCGACAAGGCCGAAGCTCTTGCCAGCGCTATCGATACTTCGACCGACCGGCTCGATACCGTGCTCACCTCAAGTGCCAGCAGCGTCCAGATCGCGCTCGAGGGCCATTCGAACATGGTCGAGGCAACGCTGGGCGAAACGACCGGCCAGCTCAACACCCTGTTCGACAGCCGGACTGCCGATCTCACCAACGCGCTCGACAGCCGCAACCAGATCCTTGAGGACATGCTGGGCGCGGGCGTCAGCCGCATCGAAACCGCGTTCGAAGGCCGCGCCGAGGCGGTTGCCAAGGTTCTGGGCACCGGCGTCGAGGATGTCGAGGCCGCGTTTGCGGGCCGGGCCGACGCGCTGGCGACTGCACTGGGAACGGGCGTGGCCGAAGTCAGGGCCGCATTCGAGGGCCGCGCCGAAGCTCTCGCCGACGCTCTGGGCGTGGGCGTTGAAAGCATCGAGACAGCCTTCGGACGCCGCACCGATGCCCTGACCGAAGCCCTCGACCAGCGCGCGCGCGACATCACCGAGACTGTCGACACCCGTATCAATTCGCTCGTGAACTCGCTCGATTCGCACACCATTTCGGTATCGGCCGCCATCGAAGAAAAGTCCGCCACCATCGGCGACGTCCTCAGGGGCTCGACCGAATCCATTCTCGTCGACTTCTCGCGTCGGTCCGAGGCGCTCGGGTCCACCTTCGCGGCGCTGGGCGAACAGGTCTCCAAGGGTATCGCCAGCCATGCCGAAACGGCCGAAGCGACGCTCAGCCAGATCACCAATCGCCTCGATGAGACCTTCTCGATCCAGTCGAACGCCCTCCAGAGCCAGATCGAATCCATGAGCCTGCGCCTCGACGGCGCCCTCGAGGAATCGACCGAACGCACGCGCGACACCCTCACCCGGGCGGGCACCGACACGTTGTCCCAGCTCAACGCGCGGGTCGATGAAATCTCGGTCATTCTCGACAGCCGCATCGGGCAGGTCGATATGATCGTTGGTGAAAAGGGCGAAAAGCTCGTTTCTTCGCTCGACGTCCACACGTCCGAAATCGCCGAACGGTCCAACCGGCTCGAAACCCTGCTCGACGACAAGGGCCGCGCCCTTGCCAGTGCCCTGGAAACTGGCGGCGAAAGCTTTGGCGCCATGGCAGACGCCAAGACCGCAGCGCTCACCGAAGCCCTCGACGCACGCGCCGAAGCCATCACATCGGCGGTCGATCTGCGCACCGAAGCCCTGTCTTCCGCCCTCGACACCCGCGCCGATGCGCTCAATTCCAGCCTCGATATCCGTACCGAGGCGCTGACGTCGGCCTTTGACGGTCGCGCAGAGCAGATCGGTTCCGCGCTCGATGGCCGCGCCGATGAAATCGCATCGGTCATTGAAAGCCGCACCGGCAATCTGACATCGGCCATAGACAGCCGGACCGAGCAGCTCACCTCCGCGCTCGATAGCCGCACCGAACAGTTCAACAGCGCACTCGATGGCCGGACCGAGACCTTCACCTCCGCCCTTGATGGCCGGACCGAACAGTTCACCTCTGCACTCGACAACCGCAGCGAACAGATCACTTCGGCCCTCGATGCGCGCACGGAACAGCTTGATACCGCGCTGGCCGCCCGCACGACCCAGCTCGACGACACGCTGGCCGAGCGTTCCAACGCCATGAATTCGATGCTCGACATCACATCGAGCCAGCTGTCGGAAACACTGACCGAACGCACCCGTTACATGGGTGGCGTCATCGACGAGTCCGCCGAACGCCTCGAGCGTTCGATCACAGGGCAGGCTCGGGGTCTCGAAGAATCGCTCGACGAAAGAGCCCGCCACATGGCCGAGTCGATTTCCGGCCGGACAAGCGAACTCACGGCTGCGGTAGACGCCTCCGGCGAGCGCATCCGCGCCACAATCGACGGCAGCCTCGCAAACGTCACCGAAACAATGGAAAGCCGCTCGACCCAGGTATCCGAGCTTATCGAAAGCAAGGTGGCCGAGCTCAATTCCAACATCGGTCGCGAGATCGACGCCGCTGTCGACAAGATCAGCGGTGCAGAAACCGGCGTTACCGCACGGATCGGCGAGGCCGCATCCTCGGTCGGCCAGAGCGCCCGCGACGCCGCCGACCTCGTCGAAGCGCGGCTCACCGAAGCGCGCAGCGCCATCACCGAAATGGTCGACGACCGCTTGGGCACCCTGCCCGAAGCGATCACCACCCGGGCCGAAATCACTGCCGAGCGCCTGGCCGGTCTCAACGAGGCCATCCACGGCACGATCACCGATTCCATGCGCGACCTGGAAAGCGGCGCCGACCGCATCGAATCCACCCTCACCGGTTCGATCCACAGCGCCATCGGTCAGTCGATGGCCGATCTCGAATCCGGCGCAAGCCGCATCGAGACCGTACTCAACGACAAGCTCGCCAACGTCACCGCCAACATTTCGGCCGACGTTGAACAGACCGCCATGCGCATGGACGCCGTGGTCCGCAAGGCGATGGACGAGCTCAAGGTTGCTACGGTCCATATCGAGGATCTGGTGGAAGTCCGCGCCGTTCATACAGCGGACGAACTTGGCCGCAAGGCATCCGAGATCAACAAGATCGTGTCCGAGCACGCCGACAGGTTTGCCGAACTCATCGACACCAAGCAGAACCAGCTCACCAATGCGCTGGGCGGCCAGACCAATCTGCTGCGCGCCGCGCTCGAGGCCAATGCTCGCGACGCCGAAGACATCATGTCGGAATCGTCCAACCGCATCCAGCACGAGATCACCGAGTCGCTGCGTAAGCTCAACGACGGCAATCTCCTGCTGCAGCGTGTTCTGGAAGCCTCGACCGGCAACCTCGCCCGCCTGCAGGGCAATGTCGGCGAACAGACCCAGGCCTACACCGCGGCCGTTCGCGACGCGATGACCGGCACCGAAGAGGCTGGCACCATGATGAGCCAGCATGTGGAAGCGCTGCAGAATACCATGTCTGCAATGCTCGAGCAGTTCGGTCAGCTTTCGGGCAAGCTCGGCTCGGAGACCGATGGGTTCACCAGCGCCGCCGCCAACCTCGCAGAAGTGTCCAACTCGACGATGGATACGCTGGAAAACCGCCGCGGTGCCATGGAATCGCTTGCCGAAGGCTTTGCCGTCCGGACCGACGAAATCGACAACCGCCTGCGCGGTTTCGCTCAGTCGATCGCCGAAACCGTCAACCAGACCGAGCGCCGCCTGATCGCCGCCCGCAAGGCGATGGAAGACGCGCTTGCATCGACATCCGATGCCGTCACCGGCCAGATCTCGACCATCGGCGACCTGGCCACCGGCGAAGGCCAACGCGCCAGCGACGCCCTGCGCCAGACCCAGGCCGATCTGCTCGGCGATATCGAACGGGCCTATTCCGATGCAACCCGCCGGTTTGGCGACACAGCCGACGCAATGCGCATGACCGCATCCCAACTCGGCCAGGAACTCGAGGCGACCCGCAACGAGTTGCAACGCTCGGTGCTCGACCTGCCGGAGGAAACCCGGGCCAGTGCTGCCGCGATGCGCCGCGTCGTCGCCGAACAGATCGAAGCGCTGTCCGAACTCAATGCCATCGTGCGCGCCCAGCCGGGCACTCACGAAGTGTCGAGCCGCGCCACGCCGCGGGCACCTTCGGCACGGCTCGCCGCTGCCGAACCGGCCCGCCGCGCGGAGCCGGCGCCCCAGCCTGCCCGCCCTGCTCCGCCCCGCCAGCCCGAGCCAGCGCGCCAGCAGGCTCCGGCAACGACCCAGCCACGCCCGGCCGAGCCGCGCCCGGCCGGGCCGCAGAAATCACCTTCGGAACGCCTCAACGAGGCGCTCACCCAATCGCGCAGCACCCAGCAGCAGCCGACGCCCGCCACGGCCCCTGCCGCACCCCAGGAAGGTGGATGGCTGCGCGACGTCCTGCGCAATGCTTCGGCCAGCCAGCAGGCTGGCACCCAGCGCCCGCTGAACCTTTCGAGCCTGACCGAAGACATCGCCCGCGCCATCGACGATGATGCGCTGGCCGCCGCCTGGAACCGCTATCAGGATGGCGAGTCGGGTGCCTTCAATCGCCGGCTCTACACCATCACCGGCCAGTCGACCTTCGACGAGGTGCGCCGCAAGCTGCAGCGTGACGCCGAATTCTCGCGCACGGCAACTGCCTATATGGGCGAGTTTGAGCAACTGCTCGGCGAGGCCGCCAACGGCCCCAATGGCATGCAGCAGACCTTCAATCAGCTCGTGAGCAACCGGGGCAAGGTCTACACAATGCTCGCCCACGCCAGCGGCCGGCTGAACTAGAACGTCCAGACGTTGAATTTAAAAGCGCACCCTCCGGGGTGCGTTTTTGTTTTCGAGCTTCGATTGGAGATTTAGGCCGCGACCCTGGCCCGCCACCGGATCGGAGCCAGCCGCCGGGAAAATTGGTCAGCAGCCGCCTCCCAGGTAAAGTCCCTGGCCCTGCCAATCGCATCGGCGCGCGGGATGCGAAGCGCACGCTGCACGGCCACCGCCAGATCCTCATCCAGCGCGCCGCCCTTGCCCCGCCCGATCACGTCGATTGGCCCCATAACGGGATAGGCCGCGACCGGCGTGCCGCACGCCATGGATTCGAGCATGACATTGCCGAACGTGTCGGTGCGTGAGGGAAAGACGAAAACATCGGCGCTGCGATAGGCATCGCGCAAAGTCCCGCCCGTCAGCTGGCCGGTAAAAACCACGTCGGGATAGCGTTGCATGAGCGCGCCCCGTTCCGGACCGTCTCCGACCACGATTTTGGTGCCCGGATGATCGATCTCGAGAAACGCTTCGATGTTTTTCTCCACTGCAACCCGCCCCACATAGAGAAGGCGCGGCCCCGGCAATCCGGCAAACATCGCCCCCGGTCCGGGGCTGAACGTCGATAAATCCACTCCGCGCGACCACAGGGAAAGATGGCGGAAAAACCGCCGACGCAAATATTTGAGCACCGAGGGTGTGGGCACCATGGTTGCGGCTGCAGCGGCATGGAACCAGCGCAGATAGCCGTAGCTCCACTCGACCGGCACCGGCAGGCGTGCTGCCAGATACTCGGGAAAGCGCGTGTGGTAGCTGGTCGTAAAGGCAAGGCCACGCGTGACGCAAAGCGTGCGCGCCGCCAGCCCCAGCGGCCCTTCGGTGGCAATGTGAATATGGTCCGGAGCAAACTCGGCCATCATATCCTGAACCACCCTGAGCGACGGCAGGGGCACTCGGATGTCCGGATATGTCGGCAAGGGCAGCGTCCAGAACGGCTCGGGTGTCAGGTAGCGCACCTCATAGCCGCGCCGGGCCAGCGTGTTGCCCACATTTTCAAGGGAGCGGACGACACCGTTAACCTGCGGGTGCCACGCGTCCGAAACGATAAGCAGCCGCGTCATGGCGTAACCTCCTGCATGGGCGGCAGGGCGGGTTGGCGGCTGGGCGCCGTCTCCTCGAGCCAGCGGATCAGCTCGAACCGCCCTTCTCGGGTTTCCACGATGGCCGTGCAGTTCTCGACCCAATCACCGCAATTGAGATAGGTGACGCTTCCGTGGGTAGATATGGCGGCGGCATGAATGTGCCCGCAGACCACGCCGTCGAACCCCTGCTCGGCAGCTTCGCGCACCAGCGCTGTCTCGAACCGTTCGATGAGCGCCGCGGCGCGGCTCACATTGGCCCGCGCCCAGGCCGAAAGCGACCATCGCGGACGGCCCAGTCTCTGCCGTACCCTGTTGACGAGCATGGCGGCGTGCAGCGCCAGATTGTAGGAAAGGTCACCAAGCCAGGACACCCAACGGGCGTGACGCACGACCACGTCGAACTGATCCCCATGGATCACCAGATAGCGCCGCCCATCCGCCCCGGTATGGATGGCCCGTTCGCGCACATCTATGCCGCCAAAGCGCAGCGCCGCGAATTCGCGCAGGAATTCATCATGATTGCCCGGTACATATACGATGCGCGCGCCCCGGCGCGTGCAATCGAGCAGATGCTGGATGACCCGGTTGCAGGCCGGGGGCCAGTGCCAGCTTTTCTTGAGCTTCCATCCGTCGACAAAGTCGCCGACAAGATAGATGCATTCGGCTTCGACAGACTGGAGAAAATCCAGCAATGCGCCCGCCTGGGCGCCGCGCATACCCAAATGCGTGTCGCTGATGAACAGCGCGCGCAACTGAACTGGTTTAGATGCGGAGTGCATTGAACGTACCGCAAGGCTGTTGGCTCGCGAATGTTCGAATGCCTGATTTGCACAACTCTATTGTGACAACGGCCGCGCCTCGTTTTGCGCCTTGGTGGACCAGATCGTGAGCGAAATCAGGATCATCCCCGCGCCGATCGCCGAAAGCAGCCCGGCCGCCCAGAAACTCTGCAGTCCGAAACGCGCCACCAGCGCACCGAAAAACAGCAAAGCAATTACCGAGCAGATCTGCTTCAAGACGACAAAAAAGCTCTGTGCCTGGGCCGCGATCTCCTCGCTCGTCCAATTGGCGATGAAGGTGACGATGCCCATATAGGCCAGACCGAACGTCATCATGTGCAGCGTCTGCAACAGGACCAATTGCCAGAGCTCGGTCGCATACGCCATGCCGATCCAACGCAAAACGCCGCTTACGCAGGCTGCCAGCAAAAGATGCCGGGCCGAAAACCGTCGCGCGAAATGGGAGAAGAACAGCATTGTTACGATCTCACAGACCGGCGCCACGATCCACAATATGCCCACCGCAGATTCCGGCACACCCGCCCTGAGCCACAAAAGCGCACCGAAACTGATGAGCAGCATATGGCTGGCCTGCAATATGGCAGCACCAAGAAGCGTGAGGACGAACCATGGCCGCGCCACCTGCCGCAGGGTCTGTCCAGCACCGGGCACGCTCACCAGCGGCGCACCGGCCTGTCCACTTCCGTTCTGCGAACGGAAAAACGGCAACGGCAGCGCCGAAAGCCCCCGCAACAGCGCCGTGGCAATCAGCAGCGGCACGAACACCGCGATACCCAGCCAGCCAAACGTCCACCCGGCAAGCGCCGTGGCGCCGATATAGCCGAAAGTTCCCCAGATTCTCACCCGCGCGAAATCGGTGCCGCGCCGCCGCGTCATTCTTATGGTCGCCGCATCGATCACCGGCTCGATCGCCATGATGGGGATGACGAGCAAGGTGTTGAACAGCAGAATGCCCCAGAATTCGTCGACAAAGACAAACCCCAGAGACACGACAGCGCTCACCAGCGATCCGGCGACGATCACGCCGCGCCAGTCGCTGGCCTTGTCGGCCACGCGTCCGACAAGCAGATTGAGCACGATCATGATAAAGATCGGCGTCGCGCTGATGATGCCGATTTCCTCTTCGCCAATGCCCCTGCCATCCAGCCACACGGGCAAAAGCAGCGTCGAGACACCGATCGGCAGATACATGGCCGTATAGAACAGGCCCGTGCGCACTTCGGGCGTGGTCAGCCGCTCGGGCAGGCTCGGAAACATTGGAAAAGGTCCGGAAGGCAGGGTCGAAGAGGCGACCATGCGCCGCGTCGCGCACCCTGGCAAGCGGCAAGTATCGTCAATTACGTAAGAATTCAGCTCGCCCGCAACCGGCCCAGCCCGCGGCGCTTGCGCGGCGGTGCCGAAACATCCTTCCAGCGGATCAGCTCGAACGCACCGTCGTGATTCTCAACGATCGCCGTGCAGCTTTCCACCCAGTCACCCGAATTGATGTAGTGAATGCCGAATTTGTGGTGCATGGCAGCCTGGTGGATATGACCGCAGATCACCCCTTCGACCTTGGAATTGCGCGCTTCGAGCGACAGCGCTTCCTCGAACCGTCCCATGACCGAAACCGCACTCTTGACCTTCTGTTTGGCCCAGGCCGAAAGAGACCAATAGGATAGCCCCATCCGGCGCCGCACCCAATTGATCGGCGTATTGATCGTCAGCGCGAAGTTGTAGGCCCAGTCGCCGATATGGGCCAGCCATTTGGCATTGGCGACCACCACGTCGAACTGGTCGCCATGGATCACCAGATAGCGCTTGCCGTCGGCGGTGATGTGGATCATGCGGTCGACGATTTCGACGCCACCGAAATAGGTGCCCAGATAATCGCGCAGAAATTCGTCATGATTGCCGGCAAGATAGACGATGCGCGCCCCTGCCCGCGCCTTGGCGAGCAGCGCGTTGGCCAGCGCATCATATTCGGGCGGCCAGTTCCATTCTTTCTGCAACCGCCACCCATCGATCAGATCGCCCACGATATAGATCGTATCGGCGTCATGAACCGCGAGGAACTTGAGCAGTTCCTCAACCTGGATCGCCTGCATCCCCAGATGGACGTCGCTGATAAAGAGCGCCCTGACGTGCCGGGCGGTCCCCGTTTCTTCCATGCAGAAAGTACCTTGTCCTACCTAGAGCGCATCCTGATTCCCCGGCAGCGCATCGCGCGCACTTTAGACGAGCCATCTCCGATGGCAAAACCGTTTCGCCCCGACAGGCAGGGTACGGGTCAGATGAGGAACAGGACGACGGCGCAGAGCATCAGGCCAGCAAGGATTACACCCAGATGTTTCTCCAGCCCGGTGCGGGCGAGGAAAACAGTCAGCCCCCTGCCAAAAATCATCCATGTGCTCGATGAAAGCGCCCCAAAGACACCACATCCAAGCGCCAGATTGGCGATCCGGTCCGGTCCCGGTGGCACGAACAGGGCAACAAAGCTCACCGCCATCGCCCAGGCCTTGGGGTTGATCCACTGAAACAGCGCGGCTTCATAGGTCCGCATGGGACGCTCGCGACCTGTCGCCGGCCCTATGGTGATCCCCAGCATATGATAGGCCATCCAGAGAAAATACGCGGCAGCGCCATAGCGCATGACCGTGCTGATCGCCGGGTACGCGACGAAAAGCTCGCCCAGCCCAAGGCCCACGATGAACACCATGAGCGGAAACCCCAAGGTGATGCCGATGCAATGGGGCACTGTCGGCCCCAGGCCGAATTTTGCGCTCGAGGTCATCACCATCAGATTGTTCGGTCCCGGCGAGAACGAAGAAGTCGCACCAGCCAGAAGGAAGGCGGCAAGTAGGGTCGATGTCATGGAAGTGCTCATAATGTCAGCATTGCTGACCTAATAGCAGCATTTCACCGGGTTGCCAATCCGCTTTGCTTCACAGCGCGGCGGCGATCTTTTTGACAGTGTTCCAGTTACGCGTTGTACCGATCCCCGTCCGCTTGGGCGTCAGCACACCAGCCAGTTTCGAGCGGCCTATTCCCTCGCCGAAATACATCCAGGGGTCGCCATCGACAACGCGCACGATTTCGGCCGCTGTGGCCCGATCCTCGATCAGTTTTTGCGCCTCGGTGGTGGCTGGCTCGCGCATCACGCGCACCGCCACATGGGACCCGTCGCTTTTCGATTGCTCGGGAAACGGATTTGCCGCCACCAGTTTTTCCCAACGAGCGCCCTCGCGCACGATGAAATCGATATGCCGGCCAAACGCCTCGGCAAAGGCTGGCTCGAAAGCCTTCTCGATGGCTCGCGGATTGTTGCCTTTGGCGGTGAACACCACATTGCCCGTGGCCAGCAACGTCTTGACGTCGCCATGGCCCAGTGTTTCGAGCAGTTCGCGCAGAGGCGCGTTGAGCACCCGCTTTCCCTCGGGCAGAGAGATCGAATAGAGCAGGCCCACAAACCGCGTCACGGAATGATCCCCATCTGTCGCTTGAGGGCAATGACGCGCTCATAGCTTTGCGCTATGCGGTCGGCAAACGCTGGATCGGCCCGCCCTTCATCGACCAGCACCTGATAAATTTCTGTGCCCAGCGCCGGATCGTAGGCTGCGCTGTTGGAAAACAACAGAATGTCCACCCCCGCCTCCACTGCCGTCACCACGGTATCGTGCAGGTCGAACCGCGAGCGGATGGCGCCCATTTCCAGATCGTCGGTGATCGCGACGCCGGTAAATCCCAGTTCGCTGCGCAGCACACCCTCGATCCAGGTGCGCGAAAGACTGGCCGGAAGCTGGCGGGCGCCGCCGCCCTGGATTTCGGAATTATAAAGATGGGCAACCATCACCATATCGGCCAGACCGGTATCGATCATGGCCCGATAGGGCTCGAGTTCGACTGGCTGCCACCGACCGGTGACATCCACGAACCCTTCATGCGTGTCCTCGGCGCTCGAGCCGTGCCCCGGAAAGTGCTTGAGTGCCGTCGCTATTCCCGCATCGTGATGGGCTTCGACGAATGCTGCGGCCCGTGCGACCACCTCGTCGGGATCGGCGCCATAGGCACGGTCATAGCGGGCAATGATCGGATTGTCGGGGTTGAGATCGAGATCGACGACGGGGCCGAAATTGACGTTGAACCCAAGCCGCGCCAGATCGTCGGCCAGACCGGCATAGATAACCCGCGCACGGTCGGGAGCCTGGGCCGCAACGGCGCGCGCCGAAGGAATTTCATTAAACCCCACAGCAGCCGTCAGGCGCTCGATCTGCCCGCCTTCCTGGTCGAGCGCTATGAATGGGGGAAGCCACGGACGGGCGGCAACGAGGTTACGATTGATACCGCGCACCGCTTCGAGGCTGGCCACATTGATGCGCAGGAACATCACCCCGCCGATCTCCCCGCGCGCGATCTGCTCGCGCACGGCTCGCACCCCGGCGGTATCGGCGGCATTACCCCTGAATCCCACCATCACCATCTGCCCGGCCATGTCCTCAAGGCTTTGCGCCGAGGCGATCGAGCCACCGGACATGGCAAGTCCAAGGGCGATACAGACGGAGACTAAAATGCGCATGGCCAACTTTCAGTGGGCGTCGGGAATGGCAAACGTGCCCGATTCCCAGCCCGGACGGGCCAACCTTTCGCAACTTTGGGGCACAAATCAGCCCACGCGCATCACCGAGGACAGTCTGTCGTGTTCGGCGGCGAGCAGTTGGGCGAGTATGTCTTCGGCCGGACCGGGGCGCGAGAAGAAATATCCCTGCCCCATCTTGCACCCGGCAAGGCGCAGGAGCCACGCCTGATCCTGGTTCTCGATGCCTTCTGCCACCACTTGCTTGCCCAGTGATTCCGAGAGCATGAGCACCGCCCGGATAATGGCCGAAGCCTCCCCATCCCCGGGGAGGCCGCGCACGAAACTCTGGTCGATCTTGATGGTATCGACCGGCAACCGGCCCAGATAGCTCAGCGAAGAATACCCCGTGCCGAAATCGTCGAGCGCTACCCCGACCCCTTCCGCCCGCAAGACTTTAAGCTTTTCGGTGACGTGGGAGGTCTCGGTCACCAGAAGGCTCTCGGTGATTTCCACCTGCAGCCGCTCGGCCGGCAGCCCCGATTGCTCAAGAGCCGACCGGACATCGGCGACGATGTCGCCAAGTTCGAACTGAAGCGGAGAGACATTGACTGAAAGCCGCACCGGGCGCGGCCAGTTGGCCACTTCCTTTGCAGCCGCGTGCAGGATCCAGCGGCCAAGCTCGATGATGAGCCCAGTCTCCTCTGCGGCGGGAATGAATTTGGCCGGAGGAACCGCCCCCAACTCGGGATGCGTCCAGCGCGCCAGCGCCTCGACACCGGTGATTTCTCCGGTTTCGAGATCGACCTGGGGTTGGTAGTGAACCGAAAATTCCTCACGGGCCAGCGCCGCGCGCAGCGCGATCTCCATGTCCTGCTTGGATTTGATGCGCGTATCCATTTCCTTGGAGAAGGCAAGGACGCTATTGCCCGACTGGTCCGACGCTATCGAGAGCGCCACGCCCGCGTGACTGACCAGTGCATCGGGCGCGCTGCCCGAAAGGTCGGAATCGGTCATGCCAACCCGCGCGCCGACGATGGCCCGGTGCTCGTCCAGCGTATAGGGCCGCACCACCTCGGCAATCAGCGTTTCGGCAAATCCCGTGCCGCCGTCTTCGCCCAGCAGACCCTCGCGGAGCACGGCAAAGGCATTGCCCTCCAGCCGCGCCACGCTGATCGGTCCCAAGAGTTCGAGCCGGGCCACCACCTGCTTGAGCAGTGCGTCACCATAGGCATGGCCCAAGGTGTCGTTGACAGTCTTGAGCCGCGAAAGCCCGATGAGATAGACGCTAGCACCGCGCACACGACCAGTGGGGGTGGCAAGCAGCGCGCCGATCGTTTCGACGAACTTGACCCGCGAGGCGGCACCCGTCAGCGGGTCGTGCTGGGCAAGATAGGTCAGCCTGTGCTCGACCTGCCGGCGCTCGGTCACGTCTCGGAACGTGAGGCACGCCACCCGTCCGGCCGATTCCGCGCTCACCTCGCCCCCGTCGATATCGGACAGCGTGACCACAAACTCCACAGTCCGGCTCTCGCCATTGCACATGATGACCTCTTCGGACACCGCATCCATCATCCGTCCGCTATCGATCGCCGCTTCAAGCGCCTCCCGGAATGGCGCGGGGAGCACGTCGGCGATATGGGTTCCGCGCAGTCCCGGCGCTATCAGGTCTTCGGCCAGTCTGCTGGCTGCGCGGATGGCTTTGGTGTGATCGACAACCACCACACCGTCGAAATTATCAGCGACGACGCGAGTCAGGATGCCCCGCATGGAATCGCGTTCACGCGCAGCATGGGACAGCGAACGGCCCCGCGCCTCGAGCTCATGCCAGAAAGCGACGGCCAGAAATCCGACCTGCGCGATATGGATGCCCGCCGTATCGATCAGTATGCCCGCATGAACCTGCATGGCCAGCGCCGTGAATTCGAGCATGCCCGCATAGGCCAGCGACCCGGCGAGGGCCGAGCCCAGCGTCATGCGTGGCCGCAGACACGCAAACAGCAACGCCATGCCGAAGACGATGATTATGGTGGGCAGCCGCCCCATGTCGGACAGCGCCCTGCCCTGCCGCACCGTCTCGGCGGCCAGTAGCTGGAGCGAAGGCGTGGAGAGCATTCCATACCGGGGCACCGAATGGCTCGATTGTTGCGAATAGCTGGCCTGCCCCACAATGACCTGCCGCCCCTTGAACAGCCCGGGCTCGAAGCTGCCGCCGATCACCTCCGACAAGGTCGTTCGCGGAATAGTGGCAAGATCGATGGAGAAATCGATCAAAAAGGACTGGCTCGATATGGAACGGTCCGGAGAGAGGGCCGTCGCGAGCGATTCGATGACCCAGCCATCGTTGACGATACGTGCGCGATAGCCCCGTCGAGCACCGCCAACCGCATCGATGTAAACCGGCGGAGCGAGGGCAGCGAACCGGTCCATGGGCATGCTCAAAACCCGTGCGGCATCAGACGAGCGGGTCTCGGTGGCGACCGTATGCACTTTGCCAGACGCCTTTGTCATGGCTTCGACAAGTGCATTGTCGTCGAAATAGCCCAGCGCGCTCTGCAGTCCGACGTCCAGAACCACCGTGCGCGCGCCTGCGTCGATCAGGCCGCCCAGGGCATGGGCATAAACGCTACGGGCCCGCGACTGGCTGCCAGCATGAGCCATTGCCGCGGCGTCCGCCTCGACGAACACGATGTCGCCGCTGGCCGGGCGCGACGTGACCGAAAATCTCATGTCGTGAAGGGCGGAATCGAGCGCGGCAAACCAGCCCATGGCCACCGCCACAAGCATCGTTGCGCACACTACCGCCGCGACAATGAGATGCTGAACCCGCGCCACCGTTGAAATACCGCCCCCTGCTTTCGCCCACAATTTGTTGCGTGGACGCTTTTTCCTTTATCTCCCAAGCAGTTGAATAACCCGTAAATGCAAGACGCCGGACCCCGCGATTGCGGAACCCGGCGCCCTTCTTGTTTTGTCTCGGGTCCGAACCGATAACGCGGAAACCCGCTTTATCCGGACACGCTTTAGCGGTTCTTGCGGTTGGCGATCAGGTCCTCGACCACGCCCGGATCGGCCAGCGTCGAGGTGTCGCCAAGCGCCCCATAATCGTTCTCGGCCACCTTGCGCAGGATCCGGCGCATGATCTTGCCCGACCGCGTCTTGGGCAGGCCAGGCGCGAACTGGATATGGTCGGGCGATGCGATGGGGCCGATTTCCTTGCGCACCCAATTGCGCAACTCAACCGCCAGATCGTCCGATGCTGGTTCCCCCGCCATCAGGGTCACATAACAGTAAATGCCCTGTCCCTTGACGTCATGGGGAAAGCCCACAACCGCGGCCTCGGACACCTTGGGGTGCGCGACCAGTGCGCTTTCGACTTCCGCGGTGCCCAGCCGGTGCCCGGACACGTTGAGCACGTCATCAACCCGCCCGGTGATCCAGTAATAGCCGTCTCCATCCCGGCGGCAGCCATCGCCGGTGAAGTAGTAGCCCTTGTACTGCTGGAAATAGGTTTCCTTGAAGCGCTGGTGGTCGCCATAAACGGTCCGCATCTGGCCCGGCCAGCTATCGGCGATGGCCAGGACGCCCGCCGCTTCGGTCTCCTCGATAACCTTGCCGTTTTCCGGTTCCAGCACCACAGGTTGCACGCCAAAGAACGGCTTTGTCGCCGAACCGGGCTTGGTGGGAATGGCGCCGGGCAGCGGGGTGATCATGAACCCGCCGGTTTCGGTCTGCCACCAGGTGTCGATTACCGTGCAGCGCTCGCGCCCAACCTGTTTGTAATACCACATCCAGGCCTCGGGGTTGATCGGCTCACCCACCGAGCCCAGCAGCCGCAGGCTTGAGAGGTCGGCCCGCTCGACGAACTGATTGCCCGCCCCCATCAGCGCACGGATCGCCGTCGGCGCGGTGTAAAAGATATTGACCTTATGCTTGTCGACAACGTCCCAGAACCGCCCGGCATCGGGGTAGTTCGGCACGCCCTCGAACATCAGCGTCGTCGCGCCATTGGCCAGCGGGCCATAGACGATATAGCTGTGCCCGGTCACCCAGCCCACATCGGCGGTGCACCAAAAGACCTCGCCGTGGTTGTAGTCGAAGGTCAATTCGTGGGTCAGCGAGGCATAAACCAGATAACCCCCGGTGGTGTGCAGCACGCCCTTGGGCTTTCCGGTCGAACCGGACGTATAAAGGATAAACAGCGGATCTTCGGCGTTCATCGGTTCGGGCTCGCAAACCGCCTCAACCCCGGCTTCCGCCTCATGCAGCCAGACGTCGCGGCTGCCTTTCATGGCGATGTCGGTGCCGGTGTTCCTGACCACCAGCACTTTTTCCACCCCCGGGCAATCCTCGAGCGCGGTATCGACATTGACCTTGAGCGGCACTTTCTTGCCGCCACGGCAACCTTCGTCGGCGGTGATAACGACACGGGAATCGCAGTCGTTGATCCGCCCGGCCAGCGCGTCGGGCGAGAAACCGCCAAACACCACCGAGTGTACGGCTCCGATCCGCGCACAGGCCAGCATGGCATAGGCCGCCTCGGGGATCATCGGCATGTAGATCGTGACCCGCTCGCCCTTTTGAACGCCGAGCTCTTTCAGTACATTGGCAAAGCGGCAAACTTCGCCGTGCAGCAGACGATAGGTGATATGGCGGGTTTCCGCCTCGGGATCGTCGGGCTCGAAAATGATGGCGACCGTATCGCCGTGCTCGGCGAGATGGCGGTCTATGCAGTTGGCCGCAACGTTGAGCTGGCCGTCCTCGAACCATTTGATCGAGATATCGGGCCATTCAAAGCTGGTGTTCTTGACCTTGGTGAAGGGCTTGATCCAGTCGATGCGCTTGGCCTGTTCGCCCCAGAACCCGTCGGGGTCCGAGATTGAGCGCTTGTACATCTGGTCATACTGCTCAGCGGTAACCTTGGTCTTTTTGACCACTTCGTCTGACGGCGCAAACACTGCTTCCGAACTCATGACCATACCTCCCACTTCATTGACTTTGCCTCTCTCTTAACCCGCCGATTCAGCCGACGGCAAGGCGCCCTCCGGCCGCAAACCGCACAAGTTTCGATATGATCGATTTTGCCTCACCGCCCCGCTCACGCTTTTTTAGCGGACCTGCAGCTAGTCTTGCTCCGTGAACCGGGGGAAAGACGATGACCGACGCACAGATGACCTCGCGAGCGGCCACCCATGCCGACATCGCCGATGTCCATCGCGAGCTGATGGACCTGATCGATTCCATGCCCTATTACGGCGAGCGCTTCAAAGCGTTTGAAAAGAAGCGGTTTAACCGCACATTCCTGCGCACCCTGCTCGAAATCGATCCCTGGCACATCCTGCTGCTCGAAATGGACGGCAAGACCGGCGGCTTTCTGATTTCAGGCCCGGCCAACGGGACGATTTTCCAGTTCTGGTCGGCCATCTACCCCGATTATCGCGGCACCCCGCTTGGCCGCTTTGGCATGGACGCCTTCATTTCCCATTGGGACAATTCGCGCTTCCACAAGGCCTCGACCTACACCCGCCCCGACAACCGGCCGGCACTCGTGCTCCTCAAACGCTACGGCTACAGCCAGGTTGCTCATCTCGAGGATCATATTTTCGGGGAGGATTATTTCGTCATGGAGCGCAAGTTCACCAAGGCGGTGGACGGATATGATGACGGCGTATCCCTGCCGCTGGCCACCCGGCTCAAGCTCAAGGCACGAGCCCTGCTGGACCGCTAGGCCGTGGCAGCGCGAAACCGCCCGAAGATCGAAACATCGATCTTGGCCCGGTAAAGCGCTGTCGCCCATAGTGACACCGACCACAACGAAATCGCGATAAACGCCGAAACCGCGGCGCCCATCAGCCCATAGGGCGGCACGAGCGTCAAATTGCCGATGATCAGCGCGGCAAGCCCCAGCCCGACCGAAGGCAGGCTCGCCCAGGGCCGGTCGTGCATCGAAAGCACCAGCGATGCTGGCCCGAACGCGGCCCGGACGACGAGCCCAAGGCACAATATCGCGACCGGCAGCGCCCCATCGGCAAACTCGTCGCCGAACAGCATCAGCGCGTACCGCCCGACCAGCAGCACACCAAGGAACAGGGCGAGAGCCAGCCCCGTCGCCACCAGATTGGCCTCGCCCACCCGCTTGCCGAAAGCGCTGCGATCCGCGTCCCGCTCCGCATCGAACATGTTGGGCAGCGTCAGCGCATAGACTGCGACCACCCCAAAAGCGGCCAGCGCAAAGATCCGCGTACTCACCCCAAAGATCGCCAGATCTGTGCGATCGAGCAGCCCGGCGAGCAGGATCAGGTTGATGTCGAAGAAATAATCCGAAGCCAGCGTGATAAGCACCCACGGTGTCGCAAAGCGCCACCAGCGCCGGGGCTCGCTCACCCTCAGCTCATCGGTACGCGGCACCGCCACCACCGCCCGCCGCACCCAGAAGCTCTGGAGCCCGAAAAGCACCAGAAGCGCGATGGCCAGAAACCACAACATCCGCCCCAGATCGGCAACTGGGCTCATCAAGGCCACGGCACCGAACGCGGCAAGCGTCAGCGCCGGTCGAAAGATCATGTCCGGCAGATATCCCGCCATGGGCTGCTTGAGGCCCACCAGCGTGGTCGTGCCGATATAGGTGATGGCCGTCGCAATCCCGATCAGCGCCGTCTGCGCCCAGATCGGCCGCAAATGCTCGCCCGCTTCGCCCAGAACGAAGGTCAGCGGCCAGCCCAGCGCCAGAATGGCAACCCCCATGACTGCCATCTGGATATAGGCCCGGCCCACGAAACGCCGTAGATGGTTGCCCTCACCGCGTGACCCGTATTCGGCGGAAAAATAGGTTGAGACGGTCTGAAACCCGAGCGGCAACACCACCGCGATCAGATTGGCCGCAGCGACCACCAGAAGGAAATCGCCGAGCGATTGCGCACCCCAGATACGGGAAATGGCAGCCTGTACGAGAAAGATGAACCCCGCGCCAAAGATGCGAAGGGCAAAGATCATCACCGATTTCGAGGCGAGCCTTCGCGCTATCGACATTATCTCAGAAACTTTCCGGCCTCGGCCCCGAGGTCCGCATCATCGGTTCGGACGCGCGATAAATCACGAACTCATGGCCTCTGTTTTGATGAAGTCCGGACAGAAGTCCTGAACCGCTTTTGCATTTCCAGCCGCGCCGCCATCGCCGCATCGCGGCTCCGCGTCAGGATTTCGCGCGCCTTGTAAGCAGCGGTTCCTGCCACGTATGCGGGCCAGTGCGAAGCAAAATTCATTGTCGGCGGCAAGGGGCTGATATGGCCCGCATCGCCCACCATGCCGCTTTTGAACTGATGCAGCCCCGCAAAGCCATCGGTGCCGCCAAGATCGTAGAGTCTGGCGTTGGTGTTATCACGCAGCCAGCCGATGATTTGCCAATGCAACAGATACCCGGCGCGCAGGTCCAGCGCTGCATCGTCGGTCGCGCCATAAAGATAGCAGGCCGTCTCCCCGGCCGTGAAGATCGCCGCCCCCGCGATGGTCTTTTCCCCTTGCGAGACGAAAAACAGTTCCGGACGCGCCGTCCCGTCGGGCATGGCCATCAGCCCATCGAGCGTATCAATGCCCGAATGATCGGCGAACAGTTTGCGCTCGCTCATCGCCTGATAGAGCGTCATGAAACGCCCGATGTCGTCCGGCGTACCCACGGCAAATTCAAGTCCGGCCTTCATCGCCTTGCGCAGATTGTAGCGCCATTTCTGGCTGAACGCGGCCAGCCGCGCCTCATCGTCGAGCGAAACATCGACCACATAGCGCATAGGGTATTTGACGCCAACGCCCGGCCTGAACCCGCGCCCGGCAAGTATTTCGACCATGCCGTTGACCTCGCCGGCTTCGGCGTGAGGCATGATCGAAACCATCATGGAGCGCTTTTGCGCGTATTCGGCCACCAGCGTATCGATCATCCGTCCCATGACAGCGTCGCGATCCGTGCCCTCGTTCCGGGCAAGAAACGGCCCCCATTTGACGAGCGCTACAGTGGCCACACCCATTGGCAGGCGCTGCAGCATCACCAGGGCGCCGCCCAGCGTTTCATCGCCATCGGAAAACAGAACCGGTTCGAGTTCCACCCCCGGCCAGCGCAGGCTCGCATAGGCGTGAAGCTGCTCCTGGCAAATCCCGTCGAAACCGGAAACCGCCCTGTCCCAGGCGGCTCCATCCAGCACGCGATGATCCAACAGCAGCGCGTTCGTGCGCAAAGCGCCCGCTGCTGCGGAGGCAGGCGTGGTCATCGCTGGCGAATGGCTGGTCAAAGACATCGGCGTCACCGGATCAGGTCAACTTGACCTCACACTAGCCGCCTCGACCCTATGGAATGCTTTCCGCGAAGCGGACAAAGCTCGTCAATTGCCAAAGTGGTAAACCGGAACTTGCGGTGGCGGGCCGCTCTCACCGGCGTCTGAACACCCACCAGAGCGCGCCGCCAGCGCCAAGCATGGTCACGAACCCCGTTATGGCCCACGCGACCGACGGCCCCTCAAGAGCATCACATTCGCCTACGCAGGCAATCGGTTCAATCACCACCAGGCCCGTGCCCTGCAAGAACCAGAGACCGCCCAGCAGCAATGCCAAGAGGCCCACGATGCCAACGATACCCTTTAGCCACCTCATTGGTCCCTCCCCGGTCAAACACGGCCGGACCACAACATGGCGCTTGCCCTGAAGCAACAGCATGAGGTCGACCGATATCGGTAAATTCCGGGAAGTCCGTCCTTGCCCCAGGGAATTCGCCATCGAAACGGCAGAGTGAATTCCGTGTCGCCCGGCCAGATGGGCAGTTCAACTTTTAAATGAGGTCTTCCCGGTAACTACCAGGAAAATGGTGGGTGTACGAGGGCTCGAACCTCGGACCCGCTGATTAAGAGTCAGCTGCTCTACCAACTGAGCTATACACCCGATCCATCGGGCAGCGCGTCTCCGCACCGCCAGAGTGGCGCCTCTCTAGCAAACGCCATTCAAGCTGTCCACCCACATCAATGCTTTTTCGCAATCCTTACGGAAAAGGGTTCTCGCTCGTGCCGAGAAAGGCCAGGTCGCCCCACAGCTCGCGGATCACAACATCGCGGCCACAGCCAATCCGGTAGCGTTCATAATGGGCAGCGTTGGTCTTGTAGAAATCCTGATGCTCGGGCCCTGCCGGATAAAATCTGGCTGCTGGCTTGATCTCGGTCACGATCGTATAGCCACTCGATTCCGCGATAGCGGCCTTGCTGGCTTGGGCAATAGCGGCCTGCTCATCGTTGAGGGTAAAAATCGCCGGCTTGTACATCGGCCCCTTGTCGCAGAACTGTCCTGCCGCGTCGGTAGGGTCGGTCGTGTGCCAATAGACGGTCAGAAGCTCTTCATAGCTCACGACCTCAGGATCGAAGGTGATCTCGACACTCTCGTAATGTCCGGTATCCCCGCCATAAGCGACCTGATTGTAGGTCGGGTTTTCCACGTGCCCGCCGGCAAAACCCGAGACGGCCTCGGACACGCCCTCGACCTTTTCGAAATTGGATTCCACGCTCCAGAAGCACCCGCCGGCAAAAAGCGCCGTGTCGGCCAGCGCGGGGCTCGCGGCAAACGCGCTCGCGGCGGCTGCCAGGGCAATCAGTGTGCGATGCATGCTGCACCTCCTCGTTTGCACCAGTTGGACCGCGTGCCTCCATCAACAGCAAGTCAAAGCCGCGTGAGCATACGGGTTTCTTCGTATTTTAAACAATTACGGTAAGCGCACGGCAATGGTTTCACTCTATTGTTCGCCCAGTTCGGCCCCCCGGAGCTTTTATTTATGACAGGTCTTCCCCAACCTGGCCCTTCCCGGCAAGGCAATTACAGCCTTGGCCGGCTAGCGCTCGCCACGGCCTACTGGCTCAGGCCCCAGCGCGTGCGGCATTTTCCAGGGCTGGTCGCCGGTCTCGTCGGAGATCGGCTTGTCCCTCCCGCGCCGGTCCCCGATGTCTCGCGCATCCGCACCTCTCCACCGGGATTTGCCGGCCTGGCCGATGATCTGTCGACGCCCGTCGTGCTTGAGGCCATGGCGCGAGGCTTTTATCCTCAGGGCCATTGGGGCGCCATGAAATGGTGGTCGCCTCCCGAACGGGCCATCATGGATCTTGCGTCAGTCCACATCGCCAAACGCTTCCGCCGCACCATGCGCGGCTCGGACATGCGCACGGCGTTCGATACCGACTTTGCCGGCGTCATCGACGGCTGCGCCGCCCCGCGCGATTCCTCGCGCCCCCACCTCACCTGGATCACTCCAAGGGCCCGCGCCCTCTATACGCGGCTCCATGCCGAGGGCCATGCCCATTCGCTGGAGATTTTCGACGCTGAAAACAACCTTGTCGGCGGCCTGTTCGGTGTAACAATAGGGCCGGTCTTTTCCGCGCTCTCGATGTTCCACACCACCGACAACGCGTCCAAATTCGCCATCGTCAGCCTCTATCACCACCTCGCCGACGCCGGCTTCAACGCTGTCGATCACCAGATCATGTCGCCATGGGTCCAGGCGCTCGGCGGCACCGTCCTTCCGCGCATCGAATATGCCGCGCTTCTCGCCCGCCCCGGACAGACCACGCTGCGGACCGGCCAGTGGAGTGCCAAATTCACCCTCGACGAAACCGCAGGGTGGTCGCCCGAAACGGCCTAGAGCGCTTTCAGGGCCAATTATTGCGCGACGACGCCCAGCTCGGCAATAAGCCCGAGATGGTTCGACCCCAACGGATCGGGCAAGGCTTCGATCCTGTCGATAATGACCGGCGCGCGTGAAAAGACGTGGTCTATCGGTATGCCCAGGGGTCCCAATTCGGTCGGCCAGGTGGCGCTGTAGCGCGGCGGAGGCAGCAGGTTGGCCCCATGCACGAGGTCGTCGATGGCATCGGCCCATGGTGCGGAATTGAAATCCCCGGCCAGAACGAGCGGTCCTTCGATGGCCGCCAATTGCCGCGTCAGGCGCCGCGCTTCGAATATCCCAGCATCGTCGAAATAGGGCTTGGTCAGATGCGCGGCGACCAGCGTCAGCGCTTCACCGCCAATCTCGGTCTGAGCGACGATCATTCTGTTGGGATGGATATTGCCCAGAGAGCGGATTTCGGCGTTGTCCAACGGCAGTTTTGACAGCATGAGCAGATCGCAGGGCGTGCCCTGCTCGCAGCCGACGCGATAGGGATAGACAGCTTCGAGTTGCTCGAAATGCTGCCGTAGCCGCCCCGCCTCCATGATGAACGCAAAATCGGCCCCCGACCCGGCGATATAGTCCGCCAGTTCATCATGGCGGTCGTTGGAGTTGAGAACGTTAAAGCTCAGAAGCGTAAAGCCTGCCTCCCGCTCAAGCCCTTGCAACGGCCCGCGCCCCTCGTATTGGGCGGCAACCCGCCACATCACATGCCCTGCTGCAAACACCGCCATGGCGACGACCAGTCCGGCCCGCCACCGCGCCTTCGCCAGCGCGAGCAATAGGGCGAGCCCCAAAAGGCCGACACCCATATGCAATTGCAGCGATTGCAGCAGCGACTGGCCGGGCAGGCCGAGGTCGACCCGCGTCAGCACGATCACGCCCGCCGCAACCAGGCCAAAGCCGGTGAGCACGCCACGTATCTCGGCTCCGATTGCCACTATATATTCGTCCCCTGGAGCATATTCAGGATAGGTGGAACCCACTTATCCTGTTCGAAACGCGACAAAACAATGACCGGGAGGATTTTGCTGTTGCAATTAAAGCGGAAATCCTCCCGGTGCACGCGATCGAAGGTCGTAAGATCAGCCTGCCAGCGCACCTTGCGCCGGAGCGCCCCGCTCGACCAGCAGCCGGTTATAGGCATTGAGATAGGCACGGGCCGAAGCCACCAGCGTATCGGGTTCGGTGGCGTTGCCGGAAGCGATGCGGCCGTTCATTTCCAACCGCACATGCGCGTTGGCCTGCGCGTCGGTGCCGCCGGTCACGCCGTCGACGGCGTAAAGCACCAGGTGCGGGCTGGCATCGACTGCCTTCTTGATCGCCGAAAAGATCGCATCGACCGATCCCGTACCGTCGAACGACACTTCGACCGGTGCGCCGTCAACCGCAACCTTGAGCTCACACCGGTGCACGCCGCCCGTCTTGGTGGTCACGCTCATGTCGACCAGCTTGATACGGTCTGCACCCGACCCCATTTCGTCATCGACCAGCGCGATGATGTCATCGTCATAGACATGCTTTTTGCGGTCGGCGAGGTCCTTGAAGCGCTGGAAGGCCTCCTGGAACTGGTTGTCGGCCAGTTCATACCCCAGATCCTTGAGCTTTTCCTTGAACGCGTGGCGGCCCGAATGCTTGCCCATGACCAGCGAGGTCGATTTGATGCCGACGCTTTCGGGCGTCATGATTTCGTAGGTCGAGGCATTCTTGAGCATGCCGTCCTGATGAATACCGCTCTCGTGCGCAAAGGCGTTCTTGCCAACGATGGCCTTGTTGTACTGCACCGGGAAATTGGCCGCTGCCGACACCACCCGCGAGGCGCGCGAGAGGTGGGTCGTTTCGATTTCGGTGTGATAGGGCATCGCATCGGCGCGGGTGCGCAGCGCCATCACGATCTCTTCGAGCGCCGCGTTGCCGGCCCTCTCCCCGATCCCGTTGATGGTGCATTCCACCTGCCGCGCTCCGGCGCGCACACCGGCCAGCGAATTGGCTACCGCCATTCCCAGATCGTTGTGGCAATGAGTGGAAAAAATCGCCTTGTCCGAATTGGGCACCATGGTGATGAGATCATGGATCAGCTGGTAATAATCTTCCGGCGTCGAATATCCCACAGTGTCGGGAATATTGATGGTCGTCGCCCCGGCCTTGATCGCCGCTTCCGTGCAGCGGGCCAGAAATTCGATAGGCGTCCGGGTCGCGTCCATCCCCGACCATTCGACGTCATCGATGAGGTTCCGGGCCTGCGCCACAGTCTTGGTGACGATTTCCAGCACCTCGTCCTCTGTCTTTTTCATCTGGTGGGCCAGGTGGATCGGCGAAGTGGAAACAAAGGTATGAATGCGCCCGCGCTTGGCGAAGCGCACGGCCTCTCCGGCCCTGTCGATATCGGCTGGAATGGCGCGGGCCAAACCACAGATCACCGAGTTCTTGGCGCGCTTGGCGACGGTCGCAACGGCCTCGAAGTCACCGTTCGAGGCGATGGGAAATCCCGCCTCGATGATATCGACACCCATGGTATCGAGGATTTCGGCCACCTGAAGCTTTTCCTCCAGCGTCATGGTGGCGCCGGGACTCTGTTCTCCGTCACGCAACGTGGTGTCGAAAATATAGACGCGGTCGGTATTTGCTTGGCTGGTCATCTCGTTCTTCCTTGATCGGCCACCTGCGCCAGATCGCTTTGCGTATGCAGCAGGTTATGGCCGGACATTGACGTTCGGCATTATGGCAAAATCCCCTGACGACCCGTCCACGCTTGAAGCGGACTGCCGGTTATCAGGGGCTGATAAGGAGAAGTAGGAGGGCGGCGGAAAGCAGCAGTGCCGAACCCATAAGGATACGGGCCTGCAAGGCTTTCTGCCTGCTGGCGGCTATGGCGATTGCGCGGTTTGCACTGCGGCGCATCGGTACGGCCTTGCCCTTCCTGATAAATCAACACGCGAACAATGGGCCAATCGGACGCGATGCGCAAGACTTCGCGCAACAATAATAGCGCTTTAGGCTCGATACTTTCGTCGGGCGATTGGGCTCGCGGGCTATGGTCAGCGTTAAGACCACAACCCCATATGGCAAACAAGTCGCCCCCTCTCCATCACCCCGCCACTCTGCGCATCAAAGCTTCAAGCGGCCCGCGGGGCTGGATTCGTGCCCAGGCCGCCGCGTAGATGCAGGCCGCAATGCAAAAGGCAAAGGCCGCAAGCGCAGCGCGGGCGGGCGTCTGCCCTCCAAGCAGGCCGAACGCTTCGAGCAGCCCCATGCCGACGACGATATGGGCGACATAAAGCGTAAGCGTCTGCCGTCCGGTGACCATCAAGATTCCCAAAATGCCGCTATTGCCCATCCGGTCCGCGACCCACAGGCAAAGGCCGATGAGAACCGACGCCGAGGCCATCCCGGTGAGCGAGAACAGCGGGCCGGGAGGCACCGGCAATGTCGTCGCCAGCGCCGCCAGTTCAGGATCCACCCCTGCCAGTGCGTCCGCCAGCACCCCGCCAAGCAACGTCGCCGCCGCAATCAGTGCCAGCCCAATCCCGATCAACAGCAATTGCACCCGCCGGGCATTCAAGTCGATCCGGCTCAGCACGATGCCGAAAAGAAAGAACCCCAGCCATGGAACGACCGGATGCCAGCCGTTGAACATCAGGTTGCGAACAAACCCGGCCGGCGTCCAGAAATCGGTGTAGGAATAATCGAACCAGTTCCAGCCCGCATCATAGTTGAGGACGAACAGCAGCGCGATAAACCCGATATTGAGAAGCACGATTGCGCTCACCAGCAGCGCTGTGGATTGTGAGAGCAGAACCGCTCCGAACAGAAAATAGAAGGCGTAATAGTGCAGGATGTCGGCAGGAAAAATCAGCATGTTCACCAGCCCCAGCACCAGCAGGAAGGCAGCGCGCTTGAGCGTGGTGCCGATTGTATTCGCCCCGGAACGCTCATAGGCCAGCCCTGCCCCCAGCCCCGCAAGAACAACGAAGCTGGCTGCGGCCTTGCCCTCGACAAGCACGCTCAATCCGTGCAGCAGACCGTCGCCGCCCTCGGCGCCCATGACGATCTTGAAATTCACCAGAACCATTCCTGCAAACGCAAAAAAGCGCGCCAGATCGAGCCCTTCGAGCCGTCTGGCGGATCCCTTCACGGACGGTGCCTGCATGTGTCCCATCTCCCCGTCATCGCCCAATGGGCTCAACCCGACCGGCAGCGACTTGAAAACGCTCCGGCTCGCCATTAAAATAAACGAACGTTCGTTCGTTTAGATGCAGAGAAAGGAAATTGCAAGCCCATGTCCAGGACGGAAAAAGCCGGCTTCCGGAAACAGAAGATCATCGAAGCGGCCGTCGTCTGTATTCTGAAAAAAGGGTATCATCAGGCCGGCATGCGCGACATCGCCGAGGCGGCTGGCGTCAGCCTCGGCAATCTCTACAATCATTTCCCCGGCAAGCAGGCCATCCTGATGGAACTGGCCGCTATCGAAGGCGCGGAACTCGAAGCCTTCATAGCGCCTCTGGAAACCGCCAGAAGCCCGGCAGCAGCCCTGCTCGCCTTCGCAAATGCCTATCTCGATTATATGGCCGCGCCCGAGAACGCCTTACTGACCCTTGAGTTGACCGCCGAATCCTTCCGCGATCCGCAGATTGCGACAGTCTTCCAGGCCAACCGGTCAAGGCTCATCGCAGCACTCGGCAGGGCCTTCCGCCACGAGACATCGAACGGCGATCTCTATGCGGAAATGGTTCTTGATCTTATCGAGGGTGCCGCACTTCGCGCTGTCGCCGAACGCCGTCGTCCCGATGCCGCAGCGCGCAAGGCACTGCATGAAATGCTCGCCGGCGCGGCCGAACGACCCAAGTAGGTCGGCATCCGGACACAAAGACTAATCGTCGAGGTCCAGCACGCCTTCAGCCATGATTACCGCGGCGCCGCCGATACCGGCGTGTTTGAGTTGGCCGCCCTCGATGTTGAACTGCACGCCGATTTCGCTCGGCCGCCCCATCTCTCGTCCCTGTCGGACCTTGATGGTGTGATGTCCGTCGCCATAACCGCCGTGCTCGGCCAGCATGCCGATTAGTGCTGCGGCTGCCGAACCGGTCGCCGCATCCTCCCCCGCGCCATGCGCGACCTGGAACATGCGTGCTGCATAATCGTTGGCGCGTTCCTTGGGGGTTTTTGTGAACACATAGACCGAATTGCGCTCGCCATGGAACGTATCGGCCCAACCGCGGCGCTCGAGCGTTATAGCTTCCAGGGCCCGCGCATCGCGCACCGGGATCAGGTAAAACGGCAGCCCGGCCGAATACTGCGCGGGCATCATCCCATCGCACCCGATATCGCTTTCGGTCAGCCCCAGGCGTGCCGCGACATCGGCTGTCACCACGGCTTCGCCCATCTGCACCGGAAGCTGCGGCAGCGCAAACTTCGCCTCACCGGTTCGCTTGTCGATCCGCTCCATAACTGCCGTGACGTTGCCGACACCCAGTTCAAGCCGCACGGCGCTCTGCTTGTGCTGCAAACCCAGCAGAACGGCGGTTCCGACAGTCGGGTGTCCTGCAAAAGGCAATTCGTTCACCGGCGTAAAGATCCGCAGTGCTGCCGTATGCCGCTCGCCCTTGGGCGCGTTGACGAAGACCGTCTCGGAAAGATTGAACTCACGTGCAATCGCCTGCATCCGGGTGGTTGAAAGCTCATCGGCCCGGAGCACCACCGCCAGTGGATTTCCGCTCAGCCGGTCGCGGGTGAAAACATCGAGAATGAAATAGGTCAGCTTCATTTTTCGGCTAGTCCTGGAGGCAGTTTGGGAGGCGGAATCCATGCGTGTACTCAAAACACTATGCCTATCGACACAATCGTTACCACCCCCATAATTGCGGCCCTGTTCCTGCACCGTGCGCCCACTTTTCCCCGCGACATACCGTGTTGTATTTGTCACAATGCGCGCGAGGAGAAAAATCGCATGAAACGCGCGATATGCCTCGTTGCCGGAGGCGGTCCTGCCGGCATTATGCTGGGCCTGCTGCTGGCGCGCGGCGGGGTCGAAGTGATCGTGTGCGAAAAACACGCCGACTTCCTGCGCGACTTCCGCGGCGACACGGTTCACCCCTCGACGATCAAGCTGCTCGACGAGCTCGGCCTTGGAGCGGAGTTCGCGCAATTGCCGCAGAGCAGGCTTGAAAGCTTTCGCCTGCCCACGACAGGCGGCGAGACCGTCGATTTCGGAGATTTTGCGGCCCTCGATCCCCCTTACAATTATATCGCCATGATTCCCCAGTGGGATTTTCTCGCGTTCCTCGTTGCTCACGCCCGGCGCGAGCCCAGCTTCACGCTGTTGATGGAAACCGAAGTGACAAGCCTGCTCTGGCAGGACGAAAAGGTCACCGGCGTCACCGTGCGCACCAGCGATGGCGAAGAGTCGATCGAGGCCGATCTTGTCGTCGCCTGCGACGGGCGGCATTCGATCCTGCGCAAGCAGGCTGGCCTGTTCCCCCGCGATTACGATGTGCCCTTCGATGTCTGGTGGTTCCGCCTTCCCCGCCACCCCGATGAACAGGCCGAACCGGCCAATCTTGTTCCCAGCTTTGCCGGGCGGGACATTATGCTCTCGATTGCGCGGGAGGGCTTTTACCAGATGGCCGCTTTCATCCCAAAGGGCACCGATGCCCAGCGCCGCGCCCAAGGGGTAGAACCCCTGCGCGCCATGATCGCCAGATTGCGCCCCGATTTCGCCGACCGCGTCGAAACTCTGACTTCCATGGATGAGGTCAAGACCCTCGACGTCAGGCTCGACCGGCTCAAGCGCTGGCACCGCCCTGGCCTGCTCTGCATCGGCGATGCCGCTCATGCCATGTCGCCTGCTGGCGGCGTCGGGATCAATCTTGCCATCCAGGACGCCGTGGCCACCGCGCGCATCCTGCGCAATCCCCTGCGGGCCGGAACGGTGACCGAGCGCGATCTTGAAGCTGTGCAACAGCGCCGCATGATGCCCACCCGGATCATCCAGGCCATGCAGCGCGTTCTCCATCGCGTCGTCTTCCAGAACGGGTTTCAGTCCGGCCGCGCCGGACCACCGCGCCTCATGCTGTTTCTGGCCCGGCACGTCCCCGGCTTCCGCAAGCTCCCCGCCCGCTTCATCGCTTTCGGCCCGCGCCCCGAACGCGCACCCGATTTCGCCCGCCGCCCGACGGACTGACCGCCAGTGCGCGATCAACGCGCAAAACTTAGGTATTGACTTAACTATCGTGACGCAGATAGTTAAGCGCATGCTTAACCATTCTTCAGATCTCGATCTCATGTTCCGCGCCCTGGCCGACGGCAACCGCCGCGCCATGATCGACCGGCTAAGCAAGTCGAGCGCCAGCGCGGGAGATTTTTCCGCCCAGCTTGGCATTTCCCTGCCCGCCACACTCCAGCACCTCGCCGTGCTCGAACAGGCAGGGCTCGTAATCACCAAAAAACAGGGCCGTGTACGCATCTGCACGCTCGATACCGGCGCTCTCAGCCGGGCCGAACACTGGATCAACGAGCGCCGCACACTATGGGGCCGCCGCCTCGACGCCCTGGGAGCCCTTCTCGAAGCCGACACCACGGAGGAAGACACATGACCGGTCGTACCGTCGTCCACGCCACTTTCGATCTCGAACGGACCTATTCTGCGCCGCGAGGCCGGGTCTTTATGGCCTTTGCCGATGCACCGCAAAAGCGCCAATGGGCCCACGGGGCCCCAGCGGATGGATACGCTCTTGATTTTCGCGTGGGTGGACGTGAACACGTCCAGATGGCTGGCCCCGGGGGCAGCACGTTCACCTACGACGGCATCTACTACGACATCGTCGAAAACGAGCGCATTATCTATGCCTATTCCTTCAGTTTCGGGCAAGGCAACGCCGGCACGACGTTGACCACCATCGAATTGGCCGATGCCGAAAGCGGCGGAACCCTGCTCAAGATCACAGAGCAAGGGGCCTATCTCGATGGCTTTGACGGACCGAAATTCTGGGCGAGTGGCACCACCTCCCTGCTCGACCGACTGAACCAACACCTGGAGCAATAACAATGACCGGCCGTACCGTCGTCCATGCCACCTTCACCCTCCAGCGCACCTATCGCGCCCCGCGCAACAAGGTCTTCGCCGCCTTTTCCGATTTCAGGACCAAGCAGAAATGGTTCGGAAGCGATGCGCCCGAAGGGGCTGCTGCCAATATGGATTTCCGCGTCGGGGGCCGCGAGCACAGCCATGGCGTCGCCGAACAGCACGGCAGCACTCACGCCTACCGTTTCGATGCCCTCTATCTCGACATCATCGAGAACGAGCGCATCATCTACGCATACGACATGGACGCCGACGGCCAGCACATCTCTGCATCACTCACCACAATCGAATTGGCCGATGCAGCAGATGGCACGCAACTCAAGCTGACCGAACAGGGCGCATATCTCGATGGGTTCGACGACCCCAAGATCCGCGAAAACGGAACAGTCGGCCTCTTGGCCGCGCTCGCCAAAGTTGTGGAGGATTGACGATGGGCAGACTGATCGTCTGGAACGTTGCAAGCCTGGATGGCTATTTCGAAGGCCCCGAGCCCTGGGACCTCTCCCTGCACGAAACGATCTGGGGCGACGAGCTGGCAGCCCTTTCCGATGCCCAGTTGGCCGATACCGAAGCATTGGTCTTTGGCCGTCGCACCTATGAGGGCATGGCCGCGCACTGGACCAGTGGAGCCGAAAGCGGCCCCATCGCCGACGCCATGAACGCCCTGCCCAAGATCGTCGTTTCCAATACGCTGACAGACCCCAAATGGAACAACACGACCCTTGTCAGCGGCGACGCCGCCGAAGAGCTGCGCAAAATCAAGGCGAAGTCGGAACGCAACCTTTATGTCTACGGCAGCGCCGAGCTTCTGTCCTCGCTCCTGTCTGCCGGTCTTGTCGATGAATATCGCCTCGGCATCGCCCCGCTCCTGCTCGGACGCGGCAACCCACTCTTCAAGCGGTCCGACCTGCGGATTGATCTAGAACTCCTCAAGACCCAGCCGCTCAAGAACGGCGGTGTCGTTCTTTATTATCGCTTGGGAAATCCGACCTGAGACCAAAACCGAACGGCGCGGCAACGCGCAAATCCATCGAACGTGGAGATCGACCAATGCCAAAGTACATCGCTATCGGCTATGGCGACAGGGCCGGGTACGACCGGACGCCAGAGGACATCAGGCATGCCGCCCATGATCACGACGCCTGGCTCAAGCGGCGCGGCGTCACAATGGGGATTGCCGGAACCCCGGTCCAGGTTCGTAATCCCGAGGGCCTCGGCGTCCAGACCGAAACCGGGCCCTACCTCTCTTCAGACCTGCCCATCGCCGGCTTTTCGATCGTGGAAGCCGGCGACATTGAGGAAGCTATCGCGCTGGCGTCGACGACACCCTGTGCCGTAGCGCACGGCGTGGTCGAAATCTGGCCACTCAACGAACTGTAGCCGGCTGTATTGCAGCGTCGGCAAGCCACGCCAGGAGATGTCATGACCCGCAAGCTGATCTATTCCCTGCAAATGTCCCTCGATGGCTATATTGAGGACGCTTCCGGCAATTTTGCGTTCGCCCACCCCGAACCCGATGTCCACGCCTATATCAATGACCTCGAAGCCGGGATCGATACCCACATCTACGGCCGCCGTCTCTATGAGACCATGAACAGCTTCTGGCCCACGGCGGCTGACGATCCGAACGCCGAGCCCGAAATCCTCGACTACGCCCGCATCTGGAACGCGCTCGACAAGCTTGTCTTTTCGCGCACCCTGAAGTCCGTCGGTCCACGCACCCGTATTGCGACTGCCGACATTGCCACCGAGATCGCGCAGCTCAAGGCCAACCCGGGCAAGGACATCAGCGTCGGCGGCGCACAATTGGCCGCCCAGTTCATCGCCCAGGATTTGGTCGATCAATACTGGGCCATCATCTACCCAGTGCTGGTCGGTGGCGGCAAACCGATGTTCGGCAATATCGATCGCCCCCTCGACCTGCAATTGTTCGACAGCCGAACCTTCCCCTCCGGGGTTTCCGTCATGCTCTATCGACGCCCGGGTCGCTGACCATAGGAGACAAACAATGTCCAAACTCAAGGTCCTCAGTTTCGCAGTGTCCGCCGATGGCTTCGGAGCCGGAGCGGATCAAAGCCTGGAAAACCCGGTCGGCGTCAACGGGACCGACCTGATGTCCTGGTTCCACCCAACCCGCACGTTCAATAAACACGTGCTGGGCAGCGACAGCGGCGAGACCGGCCCCGACGATGACATCGCGCGCATGGGTTTTGAAAATATCGGCGCATGGATATTGGGGAGGAACATGTTCGGCCCCATTCGAGGTCCTTGGCCCGACGACAGCTGGAAAGGCTGGTGGGGAGACAACCCGCCCTATCATGTCCCGGTTTTCGTTCTGACAAACTACTCCCGCGACTCTTTCGAAATGGAAGGTGGCACGACTTTCCATTTCGTCACCGGCGGCATCGAGGAAGCGCTGGACCAGGCAAAGCACGCCGCCGCAGGCAAGGATGTGCGCCTCGGCGGCGGCGTCGCCACCATCCGCGCCTATCTTGCCGCTGGACTGGTCGACGAAATGCACCTTGCTTTTGTACCGGCGCTTCTTGGACACGGCGAAGCGCTGTTTTCCGGGCTCGATCTCAAAGCGCTCGGCTACGATATGACAAGGTCCCAAACGACCCCCAATGCCATGCATCTTTTCATTGGCAAACGCTAAGAGCGTTTCCAGAGAAAGTGGACACCACTTTTTCGGTTCGGAAACGCGACAAAACAAGGAGTTAGAGCCCGATTTTGATCCCATCAAAATCGGAAAAGCTCTAGCGGGACGACACTCCCACTGGACGCAGAACAAAAGAACGCCGGCCCGATTTTACCGGGCCGGCGTAAACTTCAGGGTCTAGAAGCCAGGCTCTAGTTCCGCGACTTGTCCACCAGGGCACCCGCCTTGATCCACGGCATCATGTCCCGCAGCTTGGTGCCGACTTCCTCGATCTGGTGAGCGTCGTTGTTGCGGCGAATGCCCTTGAAGCGGGCGCCGCCGGACTTGTGCTCCTGCATCCACTCGGAGGTGAACTTGCCCGACTGGATATCGGCCAGCACGCGCTTCATCTCGGCCTTGGTTTCCGAGGTGATGATGCGCGGACCGGTGACGTATTCGCCCCACTCGGCAGTGTTGGAAATCGAGTAGTTCATGTTGGCGATGCCGCCCTGATAGATCAGGTCGACGATCAGCTTCACTTCGTGCAGGCACTCGAAATAGGCCATTTCCGGTGCATAGCCGCCTTCGACCAGCGTTTCGAAGCCGGCGCGGATCAGTTCCACGATACCACCACACAGCACAACCTGTTCGCCGAACAGATCGGTCTCGCACTCTTCCTTGAAGGTGGTTTCGATGATGCCCGAACGGCCGCCACCGACGCCAGAAGCATAGGCAAGGCCCAGATCGTGCGCGTTGCCGGTCGCATCGTGGTGGATGGCGATCAGGCACGGCACCCCGCCGCCCTTCTCATATTCACCGCGCACAGTGTGACCGGGGCCCTTGGGCGCGATCATCAGGACGTCGACAGTGTCCTTGGGCTCGATCAGCCCGTAATGGACGTTGAGGCCATGGGCGAAAGCCAGCGCGGCGCCGTCACGGATATTGGGCGCAATATCGTCGCGGTAGATGTCGGCCTGCAATTCGTCGGGGGTGGCCATCATCATCATGTCGGCCCAGGCTGCCGCTTCAGCGACACTCATCACCTTGAGCCCGTCAGCTTCCACCTTCTTGGCGGTCGAAGAACCGGGGCGCAGACCCACGGCGATGTCGGTGATGCCCGAATCCTTGAGGTTGAGCGCATGCGCGCGACCCTGGCTGCCATATCCGATAATGGCGACCTTCCTGGATTTCAAAAGATTGATATCGGCATCCCGATCGTAATAAACGCGCATTGGTCTCTCCCTATGTCGCTTGTCGTTGTTGATGGTTGAGTTTTCTAAGCGCCGTATAACGCAAAAAACTGTTCGCGGGCCCGGCGTGCCTGCCCCGCAATCTTCTCTTCGCTCGGTCGTCTCTGTTCGCCGAGTAACATGCGGATCTGTGTGTCCCTGACCACCAGACCGAAAAATGTCCGAAACGCCTGGTCGGTATCGTCGAAATCGAGCAACCCGGCCTCACGTCCTGCCTCGAGCAAAGGTTCGCAGCGCCGCGCCATGCCGATGGGCCCGTTTTCGAGAACGATGGCGCCCAGATTGCGTTTTTCCTGTCCCGCATGGGACACCGCCAGCCGGTTGAGCGCCACCGAAATGTCGCCCGTCAGAACCGTCAGCCAGTCCCGCCCGAATTTTTCCAGGGCGATGGCCAACGTACGCTTGTCTAGCGTTTCCCGGTCCACCGGCACGACGCGAACCTTGGACGCCTGCCACTGCACGGTGGCCGTCAAAAGCCCGTCACGGTCGCCGAACCATTTGTAGAGCGTTTCCTTCGAGCAACTCGCCCGGCGGGCCACCCCGGTCATGGTCAGCCCGTCGCCGCCATCGACCAAAAGCCCTAACGCCGCATCCAGAACATCCTTCTGGCGACCGGTGAGCACATCGTCGCTTATGGTCAGGGTTGGTGGGGTCAAGCGTGACTCGCTCTCTCTTATCGATTAACGTAGCCGGAAAGCCGCGCCCAACGGGCAAATCAGCCCCTCCGAGCGAGGCGTACCGTACGGTACGGTTCGGCAATTTTCAAGAGCGATTTTGCCGCCATATAGCCCGCCTGGCCCTTAAACGATGAACCGCCGCCTCTTTCAAGGCGACGGCCCGGTTTCATGCAGTTTTGTCAGCCTCGGGGCTGGCGCGCCCTAGCCTGCCGAAGGGACGACGATTGTCATCTCGCCATCGGCGGTCTGCACTTCGAGCGCGTTGCCATCGGCATCGGTCACCGCATCGAATGCACCAACGATCGTGCCGGCGCGCAGAACCGAGATCGTGCTGCCTGCTTGGGCATCGCCAAGGTCGACCACAAGCGTGCCGCCCTCGATTGCGGCTTCACCGGCGATGTCGAGACCGAGTGCCGAAACCTCCAGCACGCCCCCGCTCACCAGCAGATCGCCCAGTCCAAGTGCCATAGCGGTTCCGGCCACCAGCGTGCCGTCTTCCAGCTGCGTGCCACCCGCGTACGAGTTGTAGCCGCTCAGCGTCAGCGTACCCGAACCGGCCTTGGTCAACATGCCGGGGCCCGAAATGTCGTGCGCCCAGGTGTCTGCGGCGTACATTTCGCCCATATCCGCCTCCATGGTCACGGTGACGTCGCCCGGGAAGGCTCCATAGCCGCCAGCCGCGGCCACCAGATCGATCCGGCCCCAACCGTTGGATTCGTCGAGCACCGGATAGCCGCTCGGCACGCCGGTCGTGTAGAGCACCACGCGGCGCTGTTCAGCCGAAAGATAGGGCTGACGCGTTTCAAGCAGCACTTCGGCGCCCATCGGCACGATCATCTCCTGCCCCATGTCCTGCCCATCCTGCGGCAGTCCGTAATGGGTCCGCAGGCGATAGAGCGCCGCGTTGGCAGCATCGTTTGCCCAGCGGTCGCCCGGCTGGTCCTCTGCCACCGCACCAATCGTCGTCTCTTCGCCGACGCTGGCTGCCATCACGGCCTGCATGTTTTCGAGCGCGGCCTGCTTGAGTTCGGCATGCTCGGGGTCCGAGAGAAGCGCTGCGGCCATGGCCATGGACATGGTGCGCCCGCCCATCACGTCGAGCGGCGAATGCATGCCGGTCACGATGCGATTTTCGCCCAGTTCGGACGCGCGGGTCAGAAGTTCCTCGTAGCGCTGCGGCAGCGCATAGGCGTAGGCGATTGCCGCAAGATATCCGGCGTTGGTATGGCCCGAAGGATAGCCGCCATCTTTGTTCCGGCCGCGTGTTTCGCGGGCGCTGAGCAGCGCGGGGATCACCTCGACATTGCTGTCATAGCGCTCAAAGCTGTTAGGCCCGATCACATCGGTGCCCGTCTGCACCACTTGGCCCGTATCGCTCATGCGCCATGGGCGCGGCGAGGTATAGTAGTATTTCGAAGGCGACGTCGTGCCTTCCGGCCCGCGCATCATGGCCATGAACGCCACGAAATCCTGCATGGATTCGCCGCCCGTTCCTGCTTCCGTGCCGTGATCGTCTTCCTTGACCGGCAGCACCATATTGGGGTCGAACGTACCCAGCGTGTGGTTGATCGTCGTGAAAGCCTGCGCTTCGGCAGCGTAGATGCTGGCCAGCAGCGGACCCATTCCATCGATCACCGAAAAACCCTGCGAACGGCGGTCGTCGAGATAGGCTTCCAGTGCTTCCTGATCGTCACGGGCACTTCCGGTCACCGAGAGCACATAGGCCATGTTGGCTGCCCACACGGCCGGGTCGACGATCTCGACATTGGAGTAATCGAGCGCGCCGTCGCCATTTGCGCCACCCGAGCGCCAGGCCTCGTCTCCAAGATTCCAGATTTCGTCAAAACCGCGATGCAGCTCGAGAACCGGATTTTCGGCGCGGTCATAGCGATTGACCTCGGCCCCATCAGCGGCAACGCCCGCCTGATGGGTATAATTTTCAACGACCGGCATCGGATAGGCGACGTCAGGCAACGGCACGGTGAACGTGCCCACGCCAAGGGGAGCGGCAAGCGCCGTGCTGGCAAGCAGCGAGAACGCCAGCGTGCCGGAAAGGCGCGCAAAGGAGGTGGGATATTTGCGGGTCATGGATATGGCTCCAACGTGAACAATGGAGCTGCCATTTAGGGAGGCGCAATGACACAGGGGTGACACTTTCCACAAACTTGAGCGAACCGGGAAGAAACCGCTCGCAATCACCACAATTTGGGCCAACCATCCCTGCACGCTCCAGACCACCAAACGCCAGCGAGGCCCACGATGCGACCGATTATCCTTGCGACCCTTGCCGTTTCGGCGCTCTGCGCCCTCCCCGCCTCAGCTCAGGAAGCCGAGGGAATGACATCCGCGCCGATGATCGGCGCTTCGCTCACCGAAAAATTCTGGGTCCAGTCCGAAGAGGATGCAGGTTTGCCCGGTTCGATGGTCCTGTTCCTGTCCGAGGGCACGATGCTCCAGGATTCCTGCTGGGAAACCTATCGCCTCTCGAACTGGAAGATGACCGGCGAAGATTCGCTGAGCTGGCAGGAAGACACAATGACCATTGAGGCCGACATCGTCGAACTCAACGAGGCCGAGCTGATTCTGGCCCTGCATCTGGTAGGCGATGAAACGGTCGAAAAGCGCTACACCGCCTCGCCCGTACCCTTCCTTTGCCCGGACATGCCGCGTTAGAGCACCTGTCCCGCCCGGAAGCGCGACCAGACAAGACCTGGCGCAATCGAGACGATTCGTCGAAATGCGCTAGTTGGAAAAGTCGCAGATGTATTGCGGCTCGCCCCCAAAGGTGCCGTAAACCGCGCTTGCTCCCACCAGATTGTCGGGATCAGCCTGCATGATGGCGTCCGACTGCGCCGCGAGCGGCGCAAACGCGGCGTCCAGCGCCTGCTGGCCAGGCTCGAATACGACACCGATAGAGCTGTAGCCGTTGTCGATGCCGGCGATAACCGAGATCCCAGCGACCTCATGGCCCATCCATGTGCCCTGCACCGGCACGCGCAATTCCCTGTGGTCTTCACGCACCGCGATCTGGGTGGCGGAAAAATACGCGCCGGCGTCAGCGGGTACGATCAACGTGCCATCGGCCACGAGCTGTTCCCAGAACACCCCGAGATCGCTTGAAATCTCACAGCCTTCGGTCATGCCGGCAAGAAACGTATCCATCTGGTAGCGCACCGGTTCGTCCGGGCCCAGCCCCACCACCGACAGGGTGGAAATCGCCGTCCCCATCAGAAAGTCACCCGCTGTCTCGAGCCAGTCCAACATCCCGTTCCCCTTTGCGCACCGTGATCGTGTGGCTCTAATCGCCGTCCATGGCAAAATGGCGACACTGCGGATGGCAAAAAAAGGGCCGCCCTTTCGGGCAGCCCTTATCAGCTTGGCATGCGGCCGGAGTTTATTCGGCAGCGACAGCTTCGATCTTGCCGTCACGCGCCGCCTTGGTGGCGTTGGTCCACCACACGAGGTTGTCGAACAGATCGTTGAGGCTCGGGCCGACTGCAGGCTCGATGGTTTCCATCGGCTCGTTCTTGCCACCGCCCCAGACGGTGAAGAATTCCGAACCACCGATGTGCACGCCGTGACGGACGGGCACCATCTGCAGTTCGATGTTGATCAGGCGGAGCTGTTCGATGGCGCGAGCCGCACCGACCGAACCGTAACCGACATAAGCGGCCGGCTTCTTGGTCCATTCGACATAGGCCTGGTCGATTGCATTCTTGAGCGCTGCGGTGATCGAGCGGTTGTATTCGGCAACGAGGAAGATGAAGCCGTCAAATTCAGCGACCTTCTTCTGCCAGGCGATCGCCTTGGGGTCCTGGCTGGGGGCCCACATGTTGGAGGCAACTTCGTCAAAGAACGGCAGATCGAAATCGCGCAGGTCGACGAGTTCGACGTCGAATTCGGAACGCGCCTGCGCCTTGGCGAGCAGCCACTGGGCCGGCTTGTCGGCAAAGCGGCTTTCGCGGGTTGAAGAGATAATGATTGCGATTTTCGGCTTGGACATGATGACTTCCCTACACTTGGTTACGAACAGTAAGTAGGGCTGCATATGTGACTTCTGGGCCGGCGCTCAAGTAGGCACATGTCTGTAAGCTAGGCATATCCGTCTGCCTAAAGATCATTCTTGTGAAATCTAAATATCTGAAATTTATGCATAATTTATGGATCGGAACAGAAATATGCCACTGTTCGGCGATGTCGAACAAACAAACCACAGGTCCGAAACGACAAAACCGCTGACCTGTCCCGGTTTCTAGCGGCCCAGGGCGCCCAGATATTTCCGCACGGCTTCCGCAAACCCGAAGATCAGCGCGTCGGCGGTAATTCCGTGACCGATGGAAACCTCATCGACGAACGGAACGATGGTCTGGAAAGCGGGAAGATTGGTCAGTGTCAGATCATGCCCGGCATTGATCCCCAGTCCCAGCGCGTGGGCCGCGTGGGCCGTTTCGGCCAGATCGGCCAGTGCGGAAACCGCCGCTTCGCTGTTGTCGTAGCACGCGCCGTACGGCCCCGTATAAAGCTCAACACGGTCGGCCCCTGCCGCCTTTGCCGCCTCCAGCGCCGCCCCGCTCGCGTCGGGATCGCAGAACATCGACACCCTCCGTCCCGGCGCCGCCAGCTCAGCGACGACGTCGGTCAGCAACGCCTTGTGCGTGACAAAGTCCCACCCATGGTCCGAAGTCGCCTGTTCGGGCGCGTCGGGAACCAGCGTCACCTGATGGGGGTTTGCGGCCGCTATCAGCTCGAGAAAATCCGGCGTGGGATAGCCCTCGATGTTGAATTCGGCATGCGGATATTCGGCGCGCAAGAGATTGACCAGGTCAAACACGTCCGAGCGCCTGATGTGACGTTCGTCCGGGCGCGGATGCACGGTCACGCCCACCGCCCCCGCATCGAGCACGATGCGCGCCATACCCGTGACGCTCGGCCAGGGCAGATCCCGGCGATTGCGCAATTGCGCCACTGCGTTGAGATTGACGGAAAGCTTGGTCATGGCGGCAGTCTGAAAAAATAAGGGCCGTACGAAATGTACGGCCCTCGTCTATCGCGAAATAAGGCTCACGCAAACCTCAACTTTTCGAGTGCGGTTAGGACCCGAGGGGCCGCGAAGCGAAAAGTTGAAGACTTTTCCGGTTCGACCGCACGACAGAACAAGGTCCCGGAGCGGCCGGCCCGGTCCAATCGGGACGGATTGAGCTCCAGGCCTACATGCCTTCGGGCCCGCGCGTGATCGCCACCAGCCCGGTGCGCACCACTTCCACAAGCCCGAGCGGTGTCATCAGCGTGATGAACTGGTCGATCTTGCTTGGCTTGCCGGTAATCTCGAACACGAAGCTCTCGGTGGACGCATCGACCACCTGCGCCCGGAACGCGTCGGCCAGCCGCAGGGTCTCCACACGGTTCTCCCCTTTGCCGGCCACCTTGAGCAGCGCCAGTTCGCGCTCAAGCGAGCCGCCTTCTGCAGTCAGGTCGTGCACCTTGTGCACCGGCACCAGCCGTTCGAGCTGCAGCTTGATCTGCGCCAGCACTTTTGGTGTCGCGACGGTGACGACGGTAATGCGCGAGCGGTGCCTGTCGTGCTCGGTTTCGCTGACCGTTAACGAGTCGATGTTGTATCCCCGGGCCGAAAACAGCCCCACCACCCGGGCGAGAACTCCCGGCTCGTTGTCCACAAGCACCGTCAGCGTATGGCGCTCGGTGGCTTGCGTCTCGGTGGTCAGAAAATAGGCCGAACCCGTGGGTTGCAGATGTGCGTTCATGATCGTTCCTCGGCGCTCTAAACGAGCTGCCGCCCCTTCTCATCGATGATGGAGCCGATATTGGCGGTATCTGACAGGATAATCTCGTTGTGCGCCTTGCCCGACGGGATCATTGGCAGGCAGTTCTCGTCCTTTTCGACAAGCACATCGAACAGCACCGGCCCGTCGTAATCGAGCATTTCGGCAATCGCCGCATCGAGGTCCGCCGGAGTGTCGCAACGCACGCCCTTGGCGCCATAGGCTTCGGCCAACTTGACGAAATCGGGCAGCGATTCCGAATAGGAATGTGCATAGCGCGATCCGTGCAGCAGGTCCTGCCACTGGCGAACCATGCCCATGCGCTCATTGTTGAGAATGAATATCTTGACCGGCAGCCGGTACTGAACCGCAGTTGAAATCTCCTGCATGGTCATCTGCACGCTCGCCTCGCCGGCAATGTCGATGACCAGCGCGTCGGGGTGCGCAACCTGGACGCCCACGGCGGCCGGCAGGCCATAACCCATGGTGCCAAGCCCGCCAGACGTCATCCAGCGATTGGGCTTGTCGAAATGGAAGTGCTGTGCCGCCCACATCTGGTGCTGACCAACTTCGGTCGTGATGAACACATCCTTGGCCTGCGCCCTCGTTGCCGCATAGAGCCGTTCGATGGCGTATTGCGGCTTGATGGTGGTTTCGGAATTCTTGTAGCCCAGCGAATTGACCGCCCGCCACTTCTCGATCTGAGCCCACCAGGGTGCAATCGCCTCGCTGCGCGGTTGGTTGGTCTTGCTGCGATAGATGCGGATCATTTCTGAGAGAACCCGCGCACAATCGCCGATGATCGGAATATCGACGTTGACGACCTTGTTGATCGAGGACGGGTCGATATCGACATGGATCTTGCGGCTGCCCGGTGAGAACGCATCGATCCGCCCGGTGATCCGGTCGTCGAACCGCGCCCCGATATTGATCATGACGTCGCAATCATGCATCGCCAGATTGGCTTCATAGGTTCCGTGCATGCCCAGCATGCCCAGCCATTGCGCGTTCGATGCCGGGAAAGCGCCCAGCCCCATCAACGTCGACGTCACCGGAAAACCGGTCAGTTCGGCCAGCTCGCGCAAAAGCTCGGACGCTTCCGGCCCCGCATTGATGACCCCGCCCCCGGTATAGAAAACCGGGCGCTCGGCGCGCAGCATCAGATCCACGGCGGCCTCGATGGCGGCCAGATCGCCGTCCATCTGCGGCCTGTAGCTCTGATGGCGCAGCTTCTCGACATCGGGCGTGTAGTAGTCGCCCAGGGCGAACTGAATGTCCTTGGGAATATCGATCACCACTGGCCCCGGCCGCCCCGTCGTCGCGATCAGAAACGCTTCGTGCAGGACGCGCGGCAGGTCGTCGACGTGTTTGACGAGATAATTGTGCTTGGTGCAGCTGCGGGTGATCCCGACGGTATCGCATTCCTGGAAACCGTCAGTCCCGATCAGGTTGGTGGGCACCTGGGCTGTGATACAGACCAGCGGGATCGAGTCCATCAGCGCGTCGGTCAGCCCGGTCACGGCGTTTGTCGCGCCCGGCCCTGAAGTCACCAGAACCACGCCACACTTACCGGTCGAGCGGGCATAGCCCTCGGCCATGTGGGTCGCGCCCTGCTCGTGCCGGACAAGGATGTGCTCGATCTTGTCCTGCTGGAACATCGCGTCGTAGATCGGCAGGGCCGCGCCGCCGGGATAGCCGAAAATGTGCTCCACCCCGTTATCGGTCAGCGCCCTGATCACCATTTCCGCGCCGGTCATCTGTTCGGCCATCTCTCAGCCACTCCCTGCTTCAATTTCATCCCGCTACAGCCGGATTTGGATAATAAAAAAGGCCCCGTGAGGGACCTGTGTTCGGCGCATCGCATTTCGCACGAGGGTTATGCCCTCATGTTGCGATGCGCCTGCGTACTACAAGAATAAGTGCCGTCTTCACGGAAAGCGTCTCCAGATTTCGGCGCCATTGGTACCGCCGGGTACGGCACCGGTCAAGCCAAAAAGCGGGCATGCCGAATCAAAAAGGCCCGTGCTGGGAAAGCACGAGCCCTTTTCTGTTGCCTTGCGCGGCAGATTAGCTGCTCGGGCAAGCGTCCTTGTAGAGCGTTCCATCCGAAGCGCGATAGTAGCACTGGTTGGGTTCGCCAGCCACCTGGCCGACCAGCGCACCGGCGACACCGCCGACCACGCCGCCAACAACCGCGCCCTGCACGCTACCGGTGGTCACGCCACCGATGATTGCGCCGGCGCCAGCGCCGATAGCAGCGGTTTCCTGGGTACGGGTACAGGCCGAAATGGCCATAAGAGAAGTAAGGGCAACGCCGATAATAAATGCTTTTTTCATTTCCAAGCCTCCTGCGACTTAACTCTAGAGTTCCCTCGCCATTAATGCGGTTAGCCGCTTTTGGTTCCGCGAGCGGGGCCCTTGGCCATACAATTTTCGACATGAAGCGAAACTGAACGCCGTCGACAATTTCTTAACTTTCTCCATTTCGTGAACTTTTTCAAGTGGTTTGGCGCGCATCGCAACCGCTTCTCTTCCGCTGTCAGCGTCAATCCGCCTGGAACCAAGACCGCTGACAAGAACCCGATTCGCGTGTATCGGGTTCTGTTCACCCATCGCCATCAAGCGCTGGGCGCGGCTTGGGAAGGCCAGAACATGAATACGACCGACACGATGCGCACCGCGCCCGGCTGGGCTGCGGAGCTGCGCGCCACTTTTCTGCTCGCCTGGCCGCTTGTGGTCGCGCAGGTGGCCCAGAACGCGCTGTTCACCACCGACGTCATCATGATGGGCTGGCTGGGCCCCGAATATCTGGCCGCCGGCACGCTGGCCACGTCATTTTTCACGCCCTTCCTGCTGCTCGGCGGCGGCATCGTTTCCGCTGTTGCCCCGCTCGCCGCTCAGGCACTGGGCGCGCGGCAGATCAAGAACGTGCGCCGCACAGCACGTCAGGGGTTCTGGGCCGGCATCGTCGTCGCCACGTTGCTCTTCCCGCTCATCTGGCAAATCGAACACATTCTGCTCGCCACGGGACAAGAACCGGAACTGGCCCGTATGGCGGAACAATACATGCACATTGCTGTCCTTGTGCTGTATCCCGGGCTCGGGCTGTTCGCCATTCGCTCGTTCCTGTCGGCGCTCGGCTCCACCCAGATCATCCTCTACGTCACCCTCGCGGGCGTCGTCGTGAATGCCGCGATCAACTATTGCCTGATTTTTGGCAATTTCGGCTTCCCGCGGCTCGAACTGCAAGGCGCTGCCATCGCCACAGTGCTGACCAACCTCATAATGTTCGGCCTGCTGCTCGCCTACACGCTCACGCACCGCAAATACCGCCGCTTCCACATCCTTGTGCGCTTCTGGAAGCCCGACTGGCTGCGGTTCAGGGAAATTTTCCGCATCGGCACGCCCATCGGGCTCACGCTGATGGCCGAAGTCGGCATGTTTGCGGTCGCCGCCATCTTCATGGGCTGGCACGGCACGGATGCGCTTGCCGCTCACGCCGTGGCCCTGCAATGCGCCTCATTTGCCTTCATGGTGCCGCTCGGCCTCTCCATGGCCGCTACCGTGCGTGTCGGCCTTGCCTTCGGCGCTGGCAGCGACCGCGGTATTGCCCAGGCCGGCTGGGTTGCGATGATTATCGGCACCGGCTTCATGGTCATTACCTGCGTACTGTTTCTCACCATGCCGCAGATTTTTACCCGCCTGTTCCTCGACCCCACCGATCCGGGCAACCTCGCCGCCCTCGCCATGGCGACGACCTTTCTTGCCATCGCGGGCCTGTTCCAGATCGTCGACGGCGCGCAGGTCGTGGCCGTCCATATCCTGCGCGGATTGAACGACACCAAGATCCCCATGTATATCGCCCTGTTCGGCTATTGGTGTGTCGGCATGCCCACCGCATGGTATTTGGGTTCGCCCGACCGGCTGGCGGGCATCGGCATCTGGCTCGGCCTCGCCGCCGGCCTTGCCTTCTGCGCCGTCGTCCTCACCGCCCGTTTCGCCATGCGCGACAGGCTGGGCCTGATCGACAGACGCCGGATGGTCGCGGCCGCCTAGAACATTTGCGCAATCTCCCGAAAGCAAGGGTTTACCGCGTTCGGGATGTCTCGTTGCGTGAAGTCGCGACTGCCCGCAGTCTCACCCCTTCCGGGGGATGTTATGGCCAATCGTCTGTCATCATTGCCGCTGCAACTGGGCGCCGCCGCCGCCCTTGGCTTTGCTGGATTCTATGGCTTTGCCAGTCCACAAGGGTTCAACGAGCTGCTTTCGGCTGTAGAGGCGGGCCAGAAGATCATATCCAGTGATTGCAGCATCAAGGGCAACATCTCATCCTCGGGCGAACGCATCTTTCATGTTCCCGGGCAACGCTACTACTCGGTAACGCGGATCGACGCGATGGCTGGAGAACGATGGTTCTGCTCCCCCGCCGAAGCCCTTGCTGCCGGCTGGCGCCCCTCTCGGGTCTAAAATCAGACCACCACCGCCTGCTCGGCCATCTCCGCATCCCCAAACACCCGCAAATAGCGGGCGATTTCCGCGGGGTCACCCACCGCCTTCGCCGGGTTGTCCGAGAGTTTCACCGCCGGACGCCCATTGGCGCTCGATACCTTGATGACCAGCGAGATCGGCTTGAGCTGCGGGGTGTGCATCGGCGCCGTCCCGGCAAAATCATTGGTGAGGTTCGTGCCCCAGCCAAAGCTCATCCGCACCTTGCCATCGAAATGCCGGTAGGCAGCGTCAATCGTCTCGATATCGAGCCCGTCGGAAAAGATCAGCAACTTCTCCTTTGGGTCGCGACCATGCGCCTTCCACCATTCGATGATCTTTTCACCGCCCTCGATGGCCGGCGCGCTGTCGGGCCGGAAGCCTGTCCAGTCGGCCACCCAGTCAGGCGCGTTTTCGAGGAACGACGCAGTCCCGAACGCATCGGGCAAAACGATCAGCAGGTTGCCGTCGTAATAGCTTTGCCAGTCTTTGAGCACCTGATACGGCGCTTCCTTGAGCGCCTCGTCCCCCTCGGCCAGCGCCGCGGCCACCATCGGCAATTCATGCGCATTGGTGCCCAGCGCCTCAAGATCCGTGTCCATGGCCAAAAGCACGTTGGAGGTGCCCGTCAGGGCCTCCCCCAACCCTTCCTTGAGCGCTTCCACGCACCAGCGCTGCCAAAGGAATGAATGCCGCCGCCGCGTCCCGAAATCGGAAATTTTCAGATCGGGGAGCTTTTTCAGCCGCTCGACCTTCTCCCAGGTCTTGGCCTTGGCCCGCGCATAGAGCACGTCGAGCGCAAACCGCCCCATGCCCCGCATGGCGCGGCGCGAGCGCAATTCATTGATGATGGCCAGCGCGGGAATTTCCCACATGGCCGTCTCGACCCATTTACCGGGAAAATGCAGTTCGAACTGCCCATCGCGTTCGCTCAGCTCGTATTCGGGCAACTGGAAGTTTTCCAGCCAGGCCAGAAACTGCGGCGAAAAGATCTGCTTGGTGCCGTAAAAACTGTTACCCGCCAGCCAGATCATTTCCTTTTTCGTGAACCGCAGCGTGCGCGCATGATCGAGCTGCTCTCGCAACTCGTCGATATCGACTTCGTCGGCCAGCCGCACACTGGTCGTGCGGTTTGTCAGCGAGAACGTCGCGTCGACATCCCGATACAACCCCCAGATCATCTGCAGCATCAACAGCTTGTAGAAATCGGTGTCGAGCAGCGAACGGATGATCGGATCGAGTTTGAACGTATGGTTGAAAACGCGCCGCGCAATGTCGGTCTTGGACGACGAGCTCAAATTACGTCCACTCCTGCTGCCTTCATCTTGCTGATCATCGTTTCCATCGACCCCATCAAATCGATCCCCCGGCACGCCTCGAGCAGCACACGCGCCGAAAACCCCTGCCCCACAGCATCGAGCGCCGAATAGGCAACGCAGAAATCGGTGGCCAGCCCCACAAATGTCAGCTCGCTCATCCCCCGCTCGCGCAGATATCCTGTGAGCCCCGTCGGCGTCGTGTGATCGTTCTCGAAAAACGCCGAATAGGAATCGATTTGCGTCCGAAAGCCCTTTCGGATGACCAGTTCGGCCGGCATGAGGTTCAACTCGGGGTGGAAATCGGCGCCGTGGCTGCCCTGGATGCAATGGTCCGGCCACAGCGTCTGGTTGCCATAAGCCATCTCAACGCTATCGAACGGCGCTTTTCCCGCATGCTGGGAGGCAAAGCTGGAATGGTTCGCAGTGTGCCAATCCTGGGTCAGCAGGACATGGTCGAACTGCCCCATCAACTGGTTGATGACGGGCACCACCTGGTCGCCCCCTTCCACCGCCAGGGCGCCTCCGGGGCAGAAATCGTTCTGCACATCGATGACGATCAACGCTTTTCCGGCCATGGGCGCCTCCCCAAATCAAAGTCACGCGCACTACTGCAAGCCGTGCGCGCCGCGTCAACTCCCCACGCGCGCGTGTTCCTGCGAGAGCATGCCCATGATGACGCCCGCGGCCTCTTGCTCAACCCCCGCCGCTTCAAGCACAGCAACCGCAAAGCTCGCCGGCGCGGGGGCTGCCGCCGTAATGATCCGCCCGTCGCGCACCGCCTGCGGCTGATCGCGGTAATGCGCCGCACCCTGATAGGTTTTTACTGCCTGCAGATAGTCCAGCCCGTTTGAGGTATGCGCCACATCATCGAGCAGCCCGGCTCGCGCCAGCGCCAGCGTTGCACCGCAAATGCCGGCAACGGCACACCCGTTCTCGTAAGCTTCTTTAAGGCGTTCCTCGATCTCGGGCGGTGTGTCACTCCCAAATGCCGGCCCACCGCACACCACGACAATGCCACCATCCGGTGCCGAAAATCGCTCCAGCGCGCCCGTCTTCAGTCCCGAAATCCCCGTCACCGCCCCGCCCTCGGCGGAGACGAACTTGATATCGGCGCTGTAAAACGCGCCGCCTATACCGGCAAGCACTCCGATTTCCCAATCGGAATAGCCTTCGGTGAGCACGATAGTGATCGCAAGCATGTCATTCTCCTTGTTAGACGAACCTGTCGATGCGCTACCTAGCCGGGTTCACTGACAACCCATGTCAGCATCTTCCCACTTGACGACCGATAATCGTTCGGGCTCCCTTCGTCCCATGACAGACTTGCGCCAATCCGAACTCCGCGTCGCCGCCGACCTCGCCCGCCACAACCTCCCCGGCAGCATTGTCGTGCTGGAGCAGCTTGCGACGACTGCCGTCATGGCAGCCGAGGCGGTGGGCGTCGAAGTGGGCCGCATCGTCAAATCGCTGGTCTTTGTCGGCGAGGAAACCGGCGAGCCGATCATGGTGCTGGTCTCGGGCGCCAATCGCGTCCATGAAAAACGCACCGGTCGCCAGATCGGCCAGAAGCTGGGCCGCGCCGATGCCGATCTGGTGCGCGACGCCACCGGATTTACCATCGGCGGCGTTTCGCCACTGGGACAAACCAAATCCATTCCCATCTATATGGACCAGGATCTGTTCGCGTTTCAAACAGTCTGGGCTGCCGCGGGAAATGCGCGATCCGTGTTTGAAATCGCACCGGACGATCTCGCCCGCGTCACAGGCGCGGCCCGCATCACCGTCACCTGACCTTCCAGGAGCTCACACAAAAATGGTCTATCTCTTGCTCGTCGTCGGCCTCATTCTGCTCGTGGCAGGTGGCGAAGGTTTCGTGCGCGGCTCGGTTGCCATTGCCGAAAAGCTGGGCATGTCCCCGCTTTTGATCGGGCTGACGCTTGTCGGCTTCGGCACTTCGCTGCCTGAACTGGTGACCTCGGTTCAGGCCGCACTTGATGGCGCGCCCGGCATTGCGGTTGGCAATGTGGTCGGCTCCAACATCGCCAATATCCTGCTTATCCTGGGCATCACCGCGCTTCTCTACCCCATCGCCGTGGACAAGGCCGTGCTGCGCCGCGATGGCTCGGTGCTGGTACTGGCCTCACTGGCCGCCCTCACCATCGTTGTGATCGGCACGCTGGGACGCATGGCCGGACTGGTTCTTGTCGCCCTGCTCATCGCTTATCTGACCCATTCCTATTTGTCAGATCGCAAGGCGCAGGCGTCGGCCAGCCTTGCCTCGGAAGTCGAAGCCACCGGCGGCAAACAGCCGGTCCTCATGTCGATCCTGTTCGTCATCGGCGGCCTCGCGCTCACAGTTCTGGGCGCCCGCCTCCTGGTGTCGAGCGCCGTCGAAATCGCCACGGCGCTTGGCGTCTCGGAAACGATCATCGGGCTGACCGTCGTCGCCATCGGCACCTCGCTGCCCGAACTGGTCACCTCCGTCGTCGCTGCGCTCCGCCGTCACACCGATCTGGCGCTGGGCAACATCATCGGGTCCAACATCTTCAACGTCTTCTCGATTCTGGGCATCACCGCCCTGATCCAGCCCATCCCCGTCCCCGGCGAAATCATCGAGCTCGACATCTGGGTCATGCTCGGCGCCACGGCACTCCTGCTGGCCTTCTCTTACACCCAACGCGAAATCGTCCGCTGGGAAGGCGGCGTGCTGCTGGCCCTCTACGTGGCCTATATCGGCTGGCTCGGGCTCGGGGCGCTGGGCTAACCGCCAAACGGATCGACAAAAGTCCAATCGCCGAACCGGTTGCGGAACCATGTCGATTGCCGCTTTGCATATTGCCGGGTGGCAGTCACCGCCTTTTCCACCGCCTCGTCCCGGTCCATCTCCCCCGCCAGCATTGCCGCAATCTCACCCACGCCGATCGCCTTCATCGCCGGAAGCGATGGATCGAGGTGGCGCGCCATCAGGGCTTCGACCTCCTCGACGGCTCCCGCTTCCATCATCGCTTCGAACCGCTCGCCTATCCGCCGCCGCAGCACAGCGCGCTCGGGCATAAGAACGATCCGCTCCAGAGCGTAGCCATCCAGCAACGCCGGTCCGTTGGCGTCCTGAAACGCGCTCAGCGTCTTGCCCGTCGCCATCAGAACCGAGAGCGCCCGCACAACCCGCTGCGGATCGGCCACCTTGATCCGGCTGGCCGTTTCCGGGTCCCTCTCGGCCAGCAGTGCCATCCGCCCAGCCTCGTCCAAGCCTTGAATCAGTTTCTCAGCTTGCGCCACAAATTCACGCTCAATGGCCGGAACCTGCGCGAATCCATTTACGAGCGCATCGAAGTAAAGCCCCGTACCGCCAACGAAAATCAGCTCCTGATTCTCTTTGCCAGCCTCTTGAATCTGTTTGTTAGCATCTGCCAGCCACGCGCCGGTCGAATAGCGCTGCGAAGGATCGACATGCCCGAACATTTCGTGCCGCGCCCGCGCCAGTTCATGGCTGTTGGGCCGCGCCGTCAGCCGGTCGAGCACACCATAGACCTGCATGGAATCGGCATTGACGATCCGTGCGCCATTTTCGCGGGCCCGCGCGATGGCCAGCGCCGTCTTGCCGCTGGCAGTCGGACCCGCTATCAAAACCGCACGCTTTTCCCCGTCCCTTGCCATGGTCCCGTGAATGTCCGTCCTCGTTCTGATCGCCAATCCCAATGAGCCGGTCCTGTCCAACACCCTGGTCGAAACGATCCAGCGTGAAACCCATGGCGAAATCAACTGGCTCGCGCAAGGCATAGCTTGCGAGATCGTCGCGCCCAAGGCCGCCGATCCCGTAACAACCGCCCGCGACGTTATCGGCTCACAGCCCATCGACGCCGCATACGTGGCACTCGCCAACCGGCGCAAGAAATTGCTCGTTGCCGATATGGATTCCACGATGATCGAGCAGGAATGTATCGACGAGTTGGCCGACGCGCTGGGCCTCAAGCCCCAGGTCGCCGAAATCACCGAGCGCGCCATGCGCGGCGAACTCGATTTCGAAGCCGCCCTCGATACCCGCGTCGCGCTTCTCAAGGGGCTTGAGCGCAAACTGGTCGAGGACGTGCGCCGCGAGCGCATAACACTCGCGCCCGGCGGCCGCGCCCTGATCCAGACAATGAACGCCTATGGCGCCTATACCGCGCTGGTGTCGGGCGGCTTCACACTCTTTGCCGATTATTTCGCCAAGCGGATCGGTTTCGACGAGGCCGTCGCCAACGTCCTCCAGTTCGACGCCGAAGATCGCCTCACCGGCACTGTCGAAAAGCCCATCGTCGACAAGACCACCAAGCGCAATCGCCTGATGGCGTTGACGGCTGAAAAGGGCCTTTCGGTGGCCCAGACCATGGCCGTGGGCGATGGTGCCAACGATCTCGACATGCTCCAGGCCGCCGGTCTTGGCGTCGCCATCCACGCCAAGCCCATTGTCGCCGAACAGGCGTCCGTCCGCATCGATCATTCCGATCTCACCGCCCTGCTCTACCTCCAGGGCTATTCGGACGACGACATCGTGCGATGAGGCACAGAGTGTTTTCAGGATAAGTGGACACCACTTATCCGGTTCGAAAACGCGACAAAAAAGGATTTCGAGCAATGGAGCAGGAAAGTCGAAAATTGCTCGAAACCGACCGCCTGATCCTGCGCCCGTGGCAAGACGCCGACCGCGCTCCCTTCGCTGCCATCGTCGGTGATCCTCACGTCATGCGGTATTATCCAAACACCCGCGACCGGGCTGGCGCCGATGCCTGGGTCGACAAGATGATGGCCGGACTTGACGCAGGCACCTCGGCCTTCCTTGCCGCCGAGCGGAAATCCGACGGCCAATTGCTCGGGCTGATCGGCACCGCCCATATCGACATGAATTTGCGCGGCAATCCGCGCGAAGAGATCGGCTGGGTGCTGGCCAGCCGCTATTGGGGTCAGGGCTATGCGCCCGAGGGTGCCCGCGCCCACATCGCTGCCGCATGGCGTCGCGGCCTGCCCGAACTGGTCGCCTTCACTGCCGCCGTCAACACGCCCTCGCAGCGCGTCATGGAAAAGCTGGGCATGGTCCGCGATACCGAGGGCGACTTTCTCCACCCCCGCATCGCCGAAAACCACCCCCTGCGCCCCCACGTTCTCTATCGCATCGCCAATCCAGCGCACTCCTGACATATCTTGTCAGGGCGTATGGGTAGCGTGTCCTCGCACTAAAAAGAGGAGATCAGCCATGCCCATTTCCGGAAGCTGCCATTGCGGTGCCACCAAATTCGAGATCGATTTCGCCCCAGAAACTGCAACGCGCTGCAACTGCTCCTTCTGCACCAAGAAGGGCGCGCTCTGGGCCTATTGCGAGCCTGACCAGTTCCGGCTGACCACCCCGATCCGCAACGCCGCGCAATATTCCCCGACCACTCCGGAGAACAGGCACTATTTCTGCCCCACCTGCGGCTGCGCCACCTTCTCGGACAACCCCGACTATTCCGTCTTTGCCGAAGGCGATTGGGAAGAAGCCCAGGCCCGCTTCGACCCCACCAAACGCCGCATCTCGATTAATCTCTGGGTGCTTGACGATTTCGATATCGAAGCCCTGCCCATCGAACATGTCGATGGCCGCAACCAGTGGTAGCGGGGCAGAAATTTGACTGGTTCAAGCGTTCAGAAGAAACGGTTGTGTGGACAGTTAGGTCAGGGTGAGCCGAAAATGGTGATCTTTGAGAACCGGAGCGGAGCGTACATTTGGTACGTGAGCACCGGAAGCGCAGAAGATTGCCATTTGCAGGCCACCATCACCTAACTGTCCTCACAACCGCACCAGCGCCAGCAACACCAGTCCCACCCCGGCCATTCCCAGCGCAGCCAGCCGCAATTGCTGGCTGGGTAGCGTGAGAAGCTGGGCGACCATGCGCTTCATCTGCTCGGGAAACGCCGCGTAGAGCAGCCCCTCGATGACAATGGCCAGCGCCAGCGCCGCAAAAAGATCGCTCACCGTATCCTCCTCAAACAAAAGAGGCGCACCCTCGGGCGCGCCTCGTTTTTGTGTGCGACCAGGCCCTTACTGGGCTGGTGCGGCCTCCTCGGGAGCAGGCTCGGCATCGGGTGCAGGTTCAGCCGGAGCGGCTTCTTCGTCCACGCCCTCGCTGCCCAGGTTCTCGGTCTCGAGCAATTGCTCAAGGTCCTGAACGCTCTGCTCGAGATCCGCGCCTTCGCCTGAGACCAGCGAATCCGTTGCCAGCAGATCGTCGATCTCGGTGGAGTCGATTGGCTGCTCGCTCGGTCCTTCAACCCCGATATCGATCGGTGTGGCCGTCGGTGCCGGGAAGTCCGGCAAGGCGCCGCCCGAACCGAAATAGTTGAAGAACGCGGAGTCCGGCGAGAGAACCATCGTAGTGTTTCCATCGCCCAGAGCGTTGCGATAGGCCTCCATCGAGCGGTAGAACTCGAAGAAGGACTGGTCCTGGGAGTAAGCTTCGGCGAACAGTCGGTTCTGTTCGGCATCGCCTTCACCGCGGATGATTTCGCTATCGCGATTGGCGGCCGAAACCACTTCGACGGCCTGACGGTCGGCGATGGCGCGCAGGATTTGCGCCTGTTCCTGACCACGAGCGCGGATAAGCGCGGCTTCAGCATTACGCTCGGCCTGCATACGCTCATAGGTCTGCTGGGAAACTTCCGGCGTCAGGTCGGTGACCAGAACGCGGACGTCCACAACCTCGATGCCCAGTTCGGTCATGTCGGTCGCCACCAGATCGCTGGCTTCACGCATCATTTCCGAACGCTGTTCGGACAGCGCCGCATCGAACTCACGCAGGCCGTAAACGGCACGCAGAGCCGATTCCAGACGGGTTGCGATACGCTGTTCGGCCAGCTGGAGGCTGCCGAGCACCGACTGGCGGAACCGGATGGGATCGACGATACGGTAGGTGATGAACGCGTCGACGATATAGAACTGGCCGCCCGAAACCTGCAGGCGGATGCGTTCGAGGTCATAGCGCAACAGGCGCTTGTCGATGTACTGAACGGTTTCCACGAAATCGGTCGGTACCTTGAAATAAATTCCCGGCTCCTGGATTTCGCGTGTGATTTCGCCGAAGCGCATCACGATGGCCTGTTCGCGCTCGTTGACGATGAACAGGGATGAAAAAAGCACATAGGCGGCAATGACCAGTGCGACGATTGCTATAACGAGCCGGTTCATTACTGGTTACCTCCCGTCTGGAGGGTAGACCCGCTGCTTCGCAGTTCGGGCAGCGGCAGATAGGGGATGACCCCCGAGCCCTGCCCGCCTTCAAGCAGCACCTTCTCGGTTCCGCCCAGAACGTCTTCCATCATTTCAAGGAAGATACGCTGACGGGTAACCTCGGGCGCGTTGCGGTATTCGTTGTAAACGGCAACGAAACGCGCAGCCTGACCTTCGGCTTCGTTGACCACACGGTCACGATAGGCAGCGGCCTCTTCGCGGATCGCAGCGGCCTGACCACGCGCGCTACCCAAAAGGGTATTGGCGTATTGCCGTGCTTCTTCCTGGAAGCGGTCTTCGTCCTGCAGCGCGCGCTGCACTTCGTCGAACGCATCGGCCACTTCGGCCGGCGGTGCCACGTTTTCGATCGAAATGTTGGAGATCGTCACGCCCACGCTATAGCTGTCGAGGATGGTCTGGGTGATCTGCTGCACTTCGAGCGCGATACCGGTACGGTCGTCACGGAACACGTCCTGCGCCGTACGACGTCCGACCACTTCGCGCATCGCGCTTTCAGCGGCCTGGCGTACCATTTCGTCGGGGTCGCGAACCTCGAACAAATAAAGCCGCGGATCGGCAATGCGCCACAGGATCGAAAAGCTCATGTTGACGATGTTCTGATCGCCAGAAAGCATCAGTCCTTCGTCACGGGCATTGGTTCCGCCCGAACCCACGCGGGTCTGGTTTTCCGTTGTGGACGCGCGCTCGACGCGCTCGATGGGCCACCAATGGAAATGCAGGCCCGGACTGGAGAATTCGTCCTTGGGCTGCCCGAACAGCAGCTCGACGCCCACTTCCTGGGGCGCGATGGTATAGATCGACTGGCTGCCCCAGAAGACCAGCGCTGCCGCGACCACACCAACCACCAGCCAGCGACCGCCGCCCGGAATATTCCCGCCGCCGCCGAACTGCTGCCGGCCGCGTGCCAGAATGTCCTCGAGATTGGGAGTATTGTTTCCTCCGCCAGGACGGCGTGGTCCGTTGCCACCGCCTCCTCCGCCCGGCGCTTGGCCCCACGGACCACCGCTGCGGCTTCGGCGGCCGCCCCTATTGTCTTCCCACGGCATTTCGTCCCTTTCGGTTTGTCGTGAAAGTGCTTTTGCTTATTGATGTTTTATATAGGGAAGGCTGGCTCCCCGATCAATGGAAACCGGGTGCGGCACGAAGCACCTGATGCCATGGTAAACGCGATTTTGACCGCCCCGTGATCGCGGAAGGCTCTATCGCCGCTCGTAGACCGTGATCGTAAAGCCTGCGCTGTCTTTCTCGCCCGCCAAGATTTCCGGCAACACCGTGCCGGTCCAGACCGTCGGATCGATCTCGGGAAAGAAGGTATCACCCTCTGGCGCGACATCCACATGAGTCACATAAAGCCTCTGCGCAATTGGCATGGCGGCGCGATATATCTCCCCGCCGCCATTGATGAACACTTCGTCCACCCCATCGCGCTCGGCAATTTCGCGCCCCCGCGCAATCGCCGCCTCAAGATCCCCGAACACCTCTACGCCATCATGGGCAAAGTCCGCACTCCGCGTCACAACGATATTGGTGCGCCCCGGCAATGGCTTGCCGATGCTTTCGAAGGTCTTGCGCCCCATGATCAAAGGCTTGCCCATCGTCGTACGCTTGTAAAACGCAAAGTCGGTCGGCAACCGCCAGGGCAGATCGCCTTCGGCCCCGATAGCGCCGTTGCGGCCCACCGCCGCGATCATCGCAATCACCGGATTCATAGCTTCCCCGCCAATGCTGTCAGCTCCGCCCCGCTCACCCGGCACACCGTCCATTCGTTCTGCATCACGGCCCCCTGGGATTGGTAAAATTGTATCGCCGGCTCGTTCCAGTCGAGCACCCACCATTCGAACCGGCCCAGCCCTTCGTCGACGCAACGCCTCGCCAAAGCGGCCAGCAGCGCCTTGCCGATCCCCATCCCGCGCGTTTCAGGATCGACATAAAGGTCCTCGAGCCAGATCCCGTGCCGCCCCTGAAACGTCGAGAACGTGTAAAACCACAGCGCAAACCCCACCGGCTCCCCATCGAGCTCGGCAATCTCGCAAAAGACCTTGGGGTCGTCACCAAACAATTGCGCGCCGATCTGCTCGACACTCGCTTCGACCTCATGGCTGAGCTTTTCATATTCGGCCAGCTTGACGATGAAGCCGTGCACCAGTGCGGCGTCGGCGCTTTCGGCGCGGCGTATGATGAGGGACATTGGCGGCTTCGAGCTTGCTGCGGGCCCCGACAATGGGTGATTCCGCCGGAGGCGGCAAATTTGTTCCCGCCAGATGCACGTCAGTCCAGCGTCTGGCGATACCGCAGCATGGCGATGGCCGAAATGACAATCAGGATCGCCGCCAGCGCCCAGAGTTCGCCGGTAACGTCTGAAACCCCGCCCCCCTTGAGCATGACGGCACGCACAACCCGCAGGAAATGGGTGGCGGGCACGATGTTACTGAGCACCTGCGCCCAGCCCGGCATGGCCGCAAACGGAAACAGGAAGCCCGACAACAGAACCGACGGCAAAATGGTGAACATCGAGAGTTGCATGGCCTGCATCTGCGAGCGCGCTACCGCCGAGATCAGGAACCCCAGCGCCAGATTGACGACGATGAACAGATTGAAGCCGATAAAAAAGGCCTGCCACGAGCCTTCGAACGGCACCTTGAACAAGGTCAGTCCGGTCAGAAGGAATACGAAGGTCTGCACGTATCCCACAAGGACATAGGGCAAGATCTTGCCCAGCATGACCTCCAGCGGCCGGGCCGGCGTGGCGATCAGCATCTCCATCGTGCCGCGTTCGGTCTCCTTGACGATGGCGATGGCGGTCATCATCACCAGCGTCATCGACAAGATGATGGCCAGCAGGCCGGGAACGATATTGGTCGAGGTGCTGCCCTCGGGATTATAAAGTCTGTGAACCGCGATACCGAAGGGCGCCGGCGTCGGCGCAAGGCTCGCCAGCGCCCCGGCGAATGTCTCCGCCATAGCGATCCGTACGATGCCGTCGAGTGCGCCCACCGCTCCGCCGACGGCCGCCGGATCGGACGCATCGGCGGTCACCAGAAGTTGCGGCGCACGACCCCGGACCACGTCGCGCTCGAAATCGTCGGGAAAGACGATGACGAACGACGCACTGCCCTCGCGCAGCGCCCGCTCCCCATTCTCCGCCCCGCTTACGGCCCCTCGTATGTCGAAATACTCCGAGATCTGCATACCCGAAATGATGGAGCGGACCAGCGGGCCGTCATCGTTCAATTCGATCAGCGTCGGCATGTGCCGCGCATCTGAGTTGATGATGAAACCGAACAGCAGCAATTGCATGATCGGCAGCCCGATCATCATGGCAAACGTGACGCGGTCGCGCCGCATCTGGATGAATTCCTTGGTCAGGACCGCCAGAAACCGCGCCAGGGAAAAGCTCATGCCGCATCGCGGGAGAAATTGTCCCGCGCCCCTGCCATCAGATATATAAAGGCTTCCTCGAGTTCGGACGTCTTTTCCGTCCATTCATGTGTGCCGCGCTTGCGGTAGGTGTCGACCACCGCGTCGAGCCTGGCCCGGTCGGTGCCCGAAACGTGCAGCACCGAACCGAAACGCGCGACCTGCTCGACGGCGTCCTCGGTCTTGAGTTCGGCTTCCAGCGCGGCAATATCCGGCCCCGAGACACGGTAGGTCACAAGTCCGATCATCGCGGGAATTTCCGCCGCCCTGCCGTCGATCAGCTTTTTGCCATAGGCGATGTAGGTAATGAAATCGCACTGGATGGCCTCGTCCATATAGTGGGTCGAGACCAGAACGGTGACGCCCTTGGCCGAGAGCCGGCGGATCTCGTCCCAGAAATCCCGCCGTGCCTTGGGGTCCACCCCGGCAGTCGGTTCATCCAGCAACAGCAATTGGGGATCATGCAGCAGACAGGCGGTCAGCGCCAACCGCTGTTTCCAGCCGCCCGACAATGAGCCCGCGAGCTGGTTCTGCCGGTCGGCAAGGCCAAGATCGCTCAGCGCGTCATCTACCCTTTGCCGGCGCCGGTCCAGCCCGTACATGCGCGCCACGAAATCCAGATTTTCCCGGATCGAGAGGTCTTCATAGTAAGAAAACTTCTGCGTCATGTAGCCGACTTGCTGCTTGATGCGGCTCGCCTGCTTGCGCACGTCGAACCCAAGGCAGGTGCCCTCGCCTTCGTCCGGCGTCAGCAGGCCGCAAAGCATGCGAATGGTCGTCGTCTTGCCCGACCCGTTGGGCCCGAGAAAGCCATAAATGGCGCCACGCGGCACGACGATATCGAAATGATCGACGACGCGCTTCTCGCCGAACGCCTTGGTCAGCCCCCTGACGTCGATGACCGCTTCGCCACTCATCGCGAAACCGTAACTGGCTGTCCCGGCAGCAACTCCGAGCCCTCATCCAGCACAGCTTCGACGAGGAACGTGAGCCGGTCCCGCTCTTCGCGGCTATAGATGACCGGCGGCGTGAACCGGGGGTCGGGAGAGAAGTAATCCACTGTGGCCGTCAGTCCCTCGCGGCACCGGTCGCAGCTTATCGCGACCTGATCGCCCAGCGCGAAATCCGCCCGGTCGGCCTGCGACAGGTAGAACTTGACCTCCAGCGCCCCATCCGGAAGCAAAGCCACCGCCGGCACACCCGTCCCCAGGAACTCACCCGCCGAGAAATATACCCGCGCGGCAAGACCGTCGACCGGAGCGGCAACAATGCGATCATCGAGCGCCAGCCGGGCCTGTTCGGCATTGGCCTGCGCAGCGGCAAGCGAAGCTTCGGCGGCGATACGTTGCGGATTGCGGGCCGGAAGTTCGGCAACCCGCAATTGAGCTTCGAGCTCATCGACCTGCGCCTGGGCGCTCGCCAGATTGGCGTCGGCCTGATCGGCCTGCGCCTGAGGCGCCAGCCCGCGCTCCAGCAATGCGCCGGTACGCTCGGCCTGCTGGCGCGTCAATTCGAGATCGGCCCGCGCCCGGGCGAGGCTGGCGCGGATCACATCGAGTTCGGCATCCCGGCTGCCCGTCGAAAGATTGTCCACATTGGCTTGCGCCGCCGCGACCTGCGCCAACGCGCCGTCGAGTGCGGTCCGCTGCTGGCCATCGTCGAGTGTGAACACCATGGCCCCCGCTTCGATGACCTCACCCTCGCGCGCCGACATCGCCGTGATCGTACCGGCGCCCGGAGCGGCGAGATAAACATAATCGGCTTCCACATAGCCGTTCCACGCCGGTGGCTCGGAGACACCGAACCCGGGAACGATCATGGCAATCAGCCCAAACAGCCAGGACAGGAACCCATCCATGGCGCTCACCCGATGTCCGGCGCGCCCGGCGCGCTCAGGCCGCCGAACAGGACACTAAGATGGTTGTCGATCAACGCCTCGATTTCCATGCCGCCCTTGGGCACGATGCCGAAAACCTGGGCAAGCACGACATGAATGACCAGCGGCCCCACAATGGAGCGCACGGTCAGTTCCGGATCGACCGGGCGCATATAACCTTCGGCGATGCCCCGCTCGATGAGCGATACAAGAACCGGAATGGTGCGATCGAGCACTTCGCGCCGATACATCTCGGCCAGTTGCGGAAAACTCACAACCTCGCGCAGCACAACCTTGGGTATGGCGCCGATCATTGGATCGGAAAGCCGGTTTCCCAACATCCTGATCGCGCCCGCCAGGATAAGCCGCGGATCGCCACTAACCTTTGCAAATTGCTCTATCACGCTGTTGGCCACCGGAAGGACGCCCCGGCGCACGAGCCCTTCGAGCACGGCTTCCTTGGAAGGGAAATAGAGATAAACGGTCCCTTTGCTCACCCCCGCCCGTGTCGCGATGTCCTCCACCCGCGTTGCGGCAAATCCCTTTTCCACAAACAGCTCCAGCGCCGCGTCCAGCACCTCGTCGGGCCGGGCTTCGGACCGTCTGCGGAATTTCGGACCGCTCGGTTTGGCACGCTCACTCACCATCGCTCAACTCATAAACTCATCGGACACACATTCATTAATAACTGACCAGCCAGTTATTTACAAGGTAAAGTGCGCAGGACGGTCCGTTTCACATGGTTTGGTGCAGGAACCTCGCCCCTCCGAAATCGTTGAGTAAGATGGACAAAGAGGTAGCAATATGACCGATCCGCAAATTGGCCCGGCGAAGGCGTGGCGGTGCCCGATGGTGGCGATTTGACCAATGAACCCAATCAGGCCGCACCGGATTCCCCCGCAAGGCCCTTTTAACCTCGGCCGTTACACACCAGATAATCGGTGCAGCCCGCAGTCTCGCGGGCCCAAAGGAGTTCACAGGATTGAGCGTCGCTTTTACCAAGGAAGAAAGTGCAGAAACGGCATCGGAAACCCTGCTTCCCGATCGCCCGATTTCCCCTGAGCCCAACCTCGTGACCGAGGCGGGGCTGAAAGCCCTTCACGCGCAACTCGATGCCGCCCGCAAGGCCTATGACGCTGCCAGTGCAATTGAAGATGTAAACGATCGGCGCCGCGAGGCTGCCAGCCCCTTGCGCGATCTGCGCTATTTCACCCAACGCGTACGCACCGCCGAGCTTATCCCGGCGCCCGTCCAGACCGATGCCGTCGCTTTCGGCAGCACAGTCACCTTCAGCCGCGACGATGGCCGCACACAAACATACCGCATAGTGGGCGAGGACGAGGCCGATCCCAAAGCCGGCTCGATCTCCTACGTTTCACCCCTGGCCCGCGCCCTGATGGGCAAGGCCCCCGGCGATGTCGCGAACCTCGGCGACAGGGAAATCGAGATCATCGCCATATCCTAGAGTGTGACCCGGAAAAGTTGCAGACTTTTCGGGGCGATCACACGACAAAGCAAAGACTTAGGGCCCCAGACCGTTTCCATCGGACTGGATCGGGCTCTAGCGTGCCGTCAGCACGACTGAAGCGTCGGGCCGGAAACGGTCTCTAACTCAGATACCGGAACCACTTGCGCTCCAGCGCCACTGTCAGATCGATCCCGTTCTGCTCGGCAAAGATCAGCAGCATGGCCAGCACATCCGCCGCTTCGTCCTCCAGCGCCTCGCGAAGGCCATCTTCGGACGTGCCCTGGCGCCGTCCGCGGCCAGTCGTCTTGAGAAAGGCCGCCACCAGTTCCCCGGTTTCCTCGCTGAGCTTTAACGCTGCCCAGTCGCGGTCTCTCTCGATATCGCATCGTGTGGCATAGGTGTCGGACACCTGCCCCACCGCCCGCGTCAGCTCCGCAAGCTGCACCCGCGCCGCATCCTTATCCGGTCTCAATAGTCTTCCCTCCGCACCACGAACAGCACCTCGATATCCTGCCAGGGGTAGAAATCTTCCTGCACCATCTCGAAGGTCGTCGGCCCTGTCTTGGTGACGCCCTCGCCGCAGAACGAGACAAAATTGTCTTCGCTGCCCTTGTCGACTGTCAGCCTGAACGTACCGATCGAATGTGCCCAATTAGCGCCCGAGGATAAAATATAGGTCAGCCACGCTTCGGTGAACGGCGCAGACCACGGCTCATCGGGACTGGTCAGCGTCCGCTCGACCGCCGCCACCAGGTTGTCCTCGAGGCAGTATTTCTCCTCATACTCGGCCCGCTGGCCGTACTCGGTGTCGACAAACGTCGCCGCAACCGTCCCGCCCAGCCCCGGCGTATAGCGATGGTGCACTTCAACAATCTCACCCGCCGGGAAAACCGCGTCCCACAGATAAGCCGATTTCAGCGTCCAGGCCGGCGAGTGATATCCGCTCGCATCCTCATAGGGGTGCGCCCCAAGCGCGCCGATATTCACCAGCACCTGCTGGTCTGCATCGGGCAAAGCGTTGATGGCATCCTCGGTGGACAAAAGATGCGGCGCCAGCGGCACGCCGAGCTTCTGCAGTTCCTTGGTGCGATCGACCCCGAGCGCGAAAGCCGATTGATGCAGTTCCGCCTCCACCGGCTGGCCGTCAAAGGTGGTCGAAAACCCGAACACATTCTCAGGATCATCGGTCGGAAACCCCGCCATCTCATAGGGCGAGCTTTCGATATCGGGCATCGGAAACGCGATCAGAACGTGCTGGTCGGTGTCGGTGAGATTCTCGAACTCATAGGTGACGCGCACCTCGTCCATTGAGAGATAGAGGTCCTCGCTGAGCATGCGCACATTCTCGTTCTGCGCAAACTGCAGCCCGCCCACCCCGACAGTGGCGGTGGTATCGTTGCCATGGGCCGGGAGCGCCAGCCCCAATGCCATTGCCCCGATTGCCCATGTTTTCATACCGCCACCTGTGCCTTGATATGCGGATCGGGGTCGTATCCCACGATCTCGAAATCCTCGAACTCGAAATCAAATATTGAATCGCGCCCGGGCCTGATCTCAAGCCGCGGCAAGGGCTTTGGCGACCGCTCAAGCTGCGTCTGGGTCTGGTCGAAATGGTTGTGATAGATATGCGCGTCCCCGAGCGTATGGACGAAATCGCCCACCCCGAGCCCGGTCACTTCGGCCATCATATGGGTCAACAGCGCATAGGACGCGATGTTGAACGGCACGCCCAGGAAGATATCCGCCGAGCGCTGATAGAGCTGGCACGAAAGCTTGCCGTCGGCGACATAGAACTGGAACAGGCAGTGGCATGGCGGCAGCGCCATTTCGTCCACTTCCGCCGGGTTCCAGGCCGAAACGATGTGCCGTCGCGAGTCCGGCTTGGTCCTGATCTGGTTTACCAGATCGGTGATCTGGTCGATATGTCGTCCGTCCGGCGCCGGCCAGCTCCGCCACTGGCTGCCATAGACCGGCCCCAGATCGCCGTTTTCGTCGGCCCATTCGTCCCAGATCTTGACCCCACGCTCCTGCAGCCAGCGCACATTAGTGTCCCCGCGCAGGAACCACAGCAGCTCATAGACGATGGATCGGATATGGAGCTTTTTCGTCGTCAGCAGCGGAAACCCCTCATTGAGGTCGAACCGCATCTGATAGCCGAAAACCGAACGGGTGCCCGTCCCGGTCCTGTCGGCCCGGTCCACACCGTTTTCCATCACATGGCGCAAAAGATCGAGATACTGCTTCATCGTATGGCAATGCTAGCGCGATTCGCGGCGGACCGGCGGGGCCATCGTTTGCGGGGGAAGTTTTTGCACCCTTTGTTGCTGCCCCCTTTTCATCGCCGCCGATGGGCCTTATATTGAAGCTGCCGGCAACGGCTATGGCGATAAATTGCCATCGTAATAAACCCATCGGACCCGGGGGCAGTACCCGGCGCCTCCACCAAAAACCCTCTGCTTACAGAGGCTTATGGGGGCGAAACAGGATCGACGAGGGCGTAAAGGGTGTGTTTTCGCTCGGCATGGTACCACCGTCATCGGACTAAAACTTATAGTTGCAAATGACAACAATAAGGCTCCAGTCGCTATCGCTGCGTAAGCAGTGCTAGCATTGGGAAATTAAGCCCTTCACTCCTAGCCGGGTGAAGGCGGGGTTCGCAGGCACCTGGCAACAGAAGCCTGCATTTTCTCCGGAGCGCTTCCAGAAAAAGTGGGTGCACTTTTTCGGTTTGGAAGCGCGACCACTAAAGAACGGATTTAGCGCTTCCAGGAAAAGTGGGTCCATTTTTCCGGTTCGGGAGCGCGACCACCACAGAATCGCTGGGTTTTTCGTTTCCAGGAAACGAAAAACGTGCCAGCTTGAAACCCGGCGCAAATTCAGGCTGTTATGGGCCAAATGAGAATCGCTTAGGGAGCCGCCATCAATGGCACAAGACCACATCCGTTACGATATTCTGGCCCAGGAAGCCCTGCGCGGCGTCGTACGGAAAGTGCTGAGCGAAGTTGCCCGCACTGGCCTGCCCGGCGATCATCACTTCTTCATTTCCTTCGTCACGCAAGCCCCCGGCGTGCGCCTGAGTCAGAAACTGATCTCTCAATACGACAAGGAAATGACCATCGTCCTCCAGAACCAGTATTGGGACCTCAAAGTCTCTGAAACCGGTTTTGAAGTCGGCCTGTCGTTCGATGGTGTCAACGAAATCCTGCTCATTCCATTTTCGGCCATCAAGGGCTTTTTCGACCCCTCCGTCCAGTTTGGCCTGCAGTTCGAAGTTGCAGAGGTTCAGGCCGGACCCCGCGTTGTCGCCGATCCCGATGACCCCGACGCCGATGAGACCAGCGACGTTGTCGAAGCCGAGCCCACGGCCGAAGAGAATGGCGAAAAGGTCGTCAGCCTCGATTCCTTCCGCAAAAAGTAGTCCGCGGTGCGCAAGCGCTCGTTGACCATTGCCGGCCACCGCACCTCCATCGCGCTCGAGCCGCCCTTTTGGGATGCGCTCGAATCCATCGCCGGCACACGCGGCATCTCTCTGCCCCATCTGATCGCTGAAATCGACGAAACGCGCGAGGACCCGAACCTGTCCTCGGCCATCCGTGTCTTCGTGCTCGCCTGGTACCGCTCGGCCCCTGGGCTATAGCGGCTGCAGTTGCAGCGAGCCGGGCGGCAGCACGGTGATCGACGAATTGGGATTTTCGCCAGCCCCGGCATCGGGCTCCGGTGGCACGGGGTCGGACAATTGCTCTTCCAGCTCCTGAAGCTGGCGCTGCTGCTCCTCGCTCTGCAACCGCTCGGCCTCTTCCTGTTGCTGCTGCAGCAGCAATTCGGCCTGCCGCCGCGCTTCCTCTTCCATCAGCCGCGCCTGTTCTTCAGCCGCGGCGCGCTGGCGTGCTTCCTGCTCGGCGCGCAACGCCTCAAGCTCATCGAGCTCGATTTCATAGGCCCGCATCTGGATGGCATCCACCATCGGTCCCAGATCGAGGCTCCGCTCGGGCGCAAACAGTGTCCCATCGATCCCGACGCCGATCCGACCGGTCGTTTCGGTAATCAGCCCGTTTCCGGCCAACGCCCGCGTCAGCGCCAGCGTCCAGTCCGCTTCGAGCGCGGCGGTTTCCACATCAAGGCTTCCCCCGCCCACCAGCCGCGCGTCGCCACCGTCGATGGCAATATTGGCGATCCGCGCCACCCCGCCGATCAGCCGCACCAGTCCACCCGCGTCCTGGCTCTCGAACGGACCGGATTGCAGCGCCGTCGCGACGAGGATTTCCAGCGCTTCGGGATCGATCTCGATCAGATTGTCCACATTGGCCGCCGCCTGGAACGCGTCCGGAGACAGTCCCTCGATCCGCAGATCCTCCACCGAAAAGCTTCCCTCCCCGTTCAGCGACCCCGCAAACGTCCGATAACTGTCCCCGCTCCCCTGAAACTGCACGCCCAGGGTCAGGGTACCGCCCAGAATGTCCGCCGGAGTATCGGGCAGCGCCGCATCGATCTCCACGCCATTGAGCGTCAGCCGCCCGCTCAGGCTCTTGTCGGCCAGCGCCGAGGCGCAGCACGCCGTCGCATCGAGCTGGATCGTGCCGCCGCCAAATTCGCCAAACAGCCCCCGCAGCCCCACATCCTCCTCGCCCCACGCATAGTCGAACGCCAATGCCTCGATCAGCCGCTCGTCGCCCGCCATGAGCACCGGTGCCGTAATCGCAATCCGCCCGCGCGTCGTCCGCTGGCTGACGCCCAGATCGACGGGACCATCGGGCCAAACACCGGGCGAAAGGTTGAGCACTCCCGCAGGACCGGCCAGCATGGCCGCCACCGTCTCGACATCGAGCCCGTCAAACCCCAATGACCCGGTCACCAGCGCGGTGTCCCGCTGGGCCGCATACGATAGCGTGCCACCGATCTCGCGCTCGCCGGCAAACGCCGAAATCTCGGACAGTCTCACGCTCTCATTGCCGACAAAGCCTATGTTGGCTTGGCCCTCCAGCCCCGGAAACCAGATGCCCTGCGCCCCCGCCAGTTCGGCCAGCGCAACTCCGTCCGCGAACAGGAACGACGTTTGCCCCTCGCCCCGGATCGAGCCGAGGTCGGACAATTGCAAGGTGCCGGAAAAATCGATCCGCTCGCCGCCGCCCTCAAGCGAGAATTCGGCGTCCATATTGCCACGCGGATTGCCCTCGAGCCGTGCACTGGCAATCGCGCCATCCTCTCCGGCAATCAGCGGCGCCAGCCCCAACTGGTCGAGCAATCGTGCGCCGCTCTCGGCGCCAGCGTCGAGCACCACCACCAGATTCTCACGCCCCAGCCCGGTTATGCCCCCGGTCATTTCCAGCCGCCCCGATACCTCGCTCGCACCGGCCCGGCCATCGAGGTTCAGCGTCTGCACCCCATCGCGTCCGGGCGCTTCGAGAACCACCGCCACCTGCGCGGGCAGGCTGCCCAAAAGGCTCTGGCGCAAGGGATTGTCCTCGCCGGTCAATAGCGCCATCGCGGGCGCATTCGATGCAATGTCGAGATTTCCTTCGCCCGCGATCACCGGTGCCGCCAGCGTCCCCGAGAGCCGCCCGGTGCCATCGAACCCGACCCCGCCATACGACCCGACAGTAACGCTTTCGAGGTCCAGCCCCTCGGCACTCCAAGCCGAGCGCAGCGACAGATCGTCAAGCGCCAGCCCCTCAACCCGCGCCGCTTCGACATCGAGGTCGAGCCGCCCCTGCGGAAAACTCAGCCCGAACGCCCCCGTCGGATCGATCGGCGGCAACAGCGCCGCAAGTGCTGTGCTCTGGCGTCCATTGAGCGCCGACAGCCCCGCGGTTATTTCCAGTGAAGGCGCGTCCCCGAACCGCATGTCGCCCGATACTGTGTGAACGGTTTCGTCAAGCACGAACAGCCCGTCGGTAAGCCGCAGCCGGTCGTTGACCAATTGCACCTGCCCGTTGAGCGAACCGCCCATGCCGAACAGCGGATTGCCTTCCCCGGCCCGCTTCCAGAGCAACGCCAGCGCATCGAGCCGCGGCGAGGACATGGCCAGGGTGCCATCAAAGGCCGGCCAGCCCGCCGCCCTGCCCAATTGCCCGGTCAGCTTGAGCGTCGTATCCCCTGACAGTCGGCCCGAAAATTCCTCGACGGCCCAGCTATCGCCGTCGCTCGTCGCGTCCAGCCGCACGTCGCGCACGGCAACCCCGCGCACCGAAAGCTCGTTGATCGACATGGCGATCCGCCCTGGCAGCGGCGGGGTCAAGGGCTCGGGCATGCCGCGCAGCAGGCGCACGATTTCAAACGGTTGCGCGCTCTCTTCGGTCACCGCCCGCGGCTGCAGCGTAACCACGCCGCCCGAAACGATTGCGTTGAACGCCGGTTCGGCCCCAAGGCTCACTGACGCTTCCCCCGTCAGCCGCGTCGCTGTCTGGTTTTCGTCGGGAAGCAACACGAATTCGGGCAGTTCAATGCGCTCGGCATTGGCAATGAGCGGGCTCTGCAGCAGCACCCCGCCGACCACTGCTTCCCCATCGTCAGGAGGAGCCGCCTGCCGATAGGTCAGTGTCCCGTTTAGGCTCGGCGCCCCGCCGGTTTCCAGTAAGCCCTCGGCAGCCACCGAAAACGCACCGCTGGTTGGCCGCACAAAGGCGCTCACCTGCATTTGTCCGGCATTGTTCATCGCCGATGTCGAAACCCGCACGCCGAGCGCTGTGCCCTCATGCACCGTCTGCCCTTCGATGGCGAACGGCCCGCGAACCCCGGTCAGCTGCATGTCGCCATTGAACGCATCGGCCTGCCAGCTTTCCCCGCTGCGCAGATCGGTCAGCCGCAACACGCCGTCGGTCAGCCGCGCATTGGCGATCGACACATTGGTCACAGTGGCCGACTGGGCCAGCGTGATCGGCGTCTGCAACTGCCCTTCCTCATCGATCACCAGATTGAGTTCGGGCTCGATCAACCGCAGCTGGGTCACTGTGAACCGGTCACGCAGGAAATCCATAAGCGACAGATCGGCCTCGACCAGCCGCGCCGATCCCACCGGCGCCTCTTGCGGCCCCAGCCTTGCATTTTCGAAATGCAGGCGCGGCTGCGGCAACAGGGTGAAATCCATATCGCCGGCAATCTCGACCTCAACGCCCAACGCCTCGGCCGCCATCTGCTCCATGCGGGGCTTATAGGCGTTCCAGTCGATGAACCAGGGAACGACAAATGCTCCCCCCATCAAAAGGATCGCGATCAGTCCGATGGCGATGTAGATGCGATTGGCCAAGCCGTTGGCGTCCTTTTACAACGTAGAGGGAACATTAGAGTGAGATCAGGAAAAGGTGCAGACTTTTCCGGTTCAATCTCACGCCAAAACAATGGCCTAAGGTCCAATTCCGATTCAACAAAGCGGAATTTGGACCTTAGGCATATAGCCCCGCCCCGTCACCCGGCTTATCCTCCGTAAATTCAAGATTTCACAACCTGTATGCGGCAAGTTGGCTTGCAGATGCAAACGCAGCACCCTAGGACCAACCGGGCCGCGTGGCGCCAAGGCAGGAAATCCGATGACGACGCCGGTAAAAACGGCCAAGCAGATCTATTCCGTCACCCAGCGCTGGGTGCGCCCGCATCTTGCGAGCTTTTTCGCCCTGCAGCAGCCCCGCCTGTGGCTTCTGGCCATCCTGCTTGGCGCAATCGGTGGCGCACTCGGTATCGCCTTCCGCCTCGCCATCGGCTTTGTCCAGTCCCTCTGGCTGGGCACCGCCAGCGAACAGGTGCTCACCACCCTGTCCACGCTCCCCTGGTGGTGGCCGATGATCGGCCCGGTTGGCGGCGGCATCGTTGTTGGGATCATTCTCTATTTCTGGCGCCCGCTTGGTCGCGCCGGCGGCGTCGCCGACGTCATCGAGGCCCGCGTGCGCGAATCATCGGCGCTGACGTTCCGCGGCGCGACCGTCGCAACGCTGGTCACCGCCATCACGCTCGGCTCGGGCGGCAGTGGCGGGCGCGAGGGTCCAATCGTCTATTACGCCGCCGCCGCGTCCAAGCTCGGCTTCCGCATCTTCCGCCTGCCCGCCGCCGCGCGCCGCATCGCGCTGGCCTGCGGTGTCGCCGCCGCCATCTCGTCCTCGTTCAACGCCCCCATTGCCGGCGTACTGTTCGCCCACGAGGTGATCCTTGGCCACTTCGCCATGAGCGCCTTCGTGCCCCTGGTTATCGCCTCGGTCGTCGCCGCCATCATCTCCCGGCTCTGGTTCGGCGAAGCGCCCGCCTTCGTCATCGATCCGGACGCCATCACCATTTCGTCCTATCTCGAAATCCCCGCCTTTGCGCTTTTGGGCCTCGTCTGCGCCACTGTCGCCATCCTGTTCCAGACAGCGCTGATCGGCGGCGATTGGCTCTCCAAGCGCAGCGGCACTCCCGTCTGGGTTCGCCCCGCCATCGGCGGATTGCTGGTAGGGCTGATCGCTTTGGCTTTCCCTCCCGTGCTGGGCGTCGGCTATGAAGCCACCGACATGGCTCTGGCCGGTTCGCTCGACCTCTGGCTCATGCTTGCCCTGATCGTCGCCAAGACCGTCGCCACGACGATAACCCTGTCCTCGCGCGCCGGCGGCGGTGTCTTCTCGCCCTGCCTCTATCTCGGCGCCATGACCGGCGGCGCCTTCGGCATCATTGCCACATCGGTCTTCCCCGATGTCGCCTCCTCGGTCGGGCTTTACGCGCTGATCGGCATGGGCGCCGTCGCCGCCGCCGTATTGGGCGCGCCGATCTCCACCGCCGTGATGATTTTCGAATTGACCGGCGGCTTTGCCTTTTCCATCGCCCTGCTGCTCGCGGTCGCCATCGCCACCGGGCTCACCCAGGCCGTGATGGGCCGCTCCTATTTCCACTGGCAGCTCTACACCCGGGGCATCATGCTCGAAGAAGGCCCGCACAAGCACGCCGCCCAGTTCATCCGCGTCCGCGATTTCCTCCGCCCGCTCCCCGAGGACCAGGACAACACATTCGACATCGCCTCGGGCGCGCCCTGGCTGCGCCCCACCGAAACCCTCGAATCCGCCCTCAAAGCCTTCGACGCCAGCGAAGCCTCCCGCCTGCCAGTCATCGAAACCAAATCCAACACCATCATAGGCCACGCCCACCACGTCGACGCCCTCTCAAGCTTCAACAAGGCACTGGTGGCGCATTCGCGGGAAGAGCATAGTTAGGTGCGAGATCGCATCTACAATGGAGTGGTTTTCTGCCATAGCAACTCTTCCACGCGAACGGCTGCTGTGCGGGACTTTGCTGATTTTGGATTGTCGGAAAACAAAACGCTCGAAACCTGCAATCTCACCTCGGGTCTCCGCCAAAGCGTTCCCTGTAGGACGCCGGCGTCATGCCGCTGTGCCGTTTGAACACCCGCCGGAAGAAGGCCACATCGTCGTAGCCGATGGAGGTACTGACCTGCTGGATGGACGGTGCGCCGTCCTCCAGCATCCTCCGCGCCGCGGCAACGCGCAGCATCTGAAGGTAGGCTCCGGGCTGGAATCCCGTCGCATTCTTGAAACGCCGGATCACGTTTCGGTGGCTCATCCTTGAAATCTCCGCGAGTTCCCCGATCGGAACATCGCGTCTGAAATTGGCGCTTAAGTGATCTTGGAGGTCTCGCACCCTCCGGTCCCCATGGGGCCGAGCAAGCGGCAAGATTGCGTAGCCGGTCTGACTGAGGCGTGGCATGTCGAGCAGCAGCGCCTTGGCGCACTCGACCGCGACTCGGTGGCCGCACAGCCGCTCGACAAGGTATAGGGACAGATCATTCGCTGCGTTCACCCCGCCACTACAAAAGAGTCCGGCATCTTCAGTGATTAGCAGGTCGGTTTGCCAGTCGACGTCGGGATATCGTTCCTGAAAAGCGTCGGCGACGCCCCAATAGGTCGTGGCGCGCCGGCCGTCCAATAGGCCCGCCTCGGCCAGGAAGGCCACGCCGGAACAGACACCGGCCAACAGGCTGCCATGCCGGTGGCGTTCGACAAGCCACGGCAGCAGCGCGGCATGTCGCGACATCCATTCGGACGGAACCGGGCCAGAGGCAGATACCATAACAAGATCGGCCGGGCCAACTTCGGCGATGCTGCAGTCCGGCGCAATGCGCAGGCCATAGGCGCTTTCAATCGGCTTGCCGTCGATTGATGCCGTGGTAACCCCGAACCTGGGGTCCGGATCAGCACCGCTCAATTCATCGAACATCGCTCCGGCCGAGGAAAAAATCTCGATTGGACCAACCGCCGTTGAGGCGTGTCCCTCGTTGACCAAAACGATCACCACTTCAAGTTTTTCGCCGCTGTCGGCCATGCTTCCTTTCTTCCGGTTGAAGCCTATTTTTACGAAAATTCCGCCCAAAATCCAGCTGAACCGCGAAAATTGGCGGGATCACCCCTGTCGTTTGGCAAGATCGTGGTCTGCCATCGCAGCGGCCAAGTCTAGATATTCAGACCAGTTGTAACATGAACCGGAGTTATCCCATGCAACTCTACATGATCCGCCGTCGCAGCATCTGGGCCAATGAGGACGAGCTTGCGGTGACCAACGCGAAATCCGCCAAGGTCGGCGAAGACATGGCCGGCCGGGTGCGCTGGATCCGCAGCTATGCCGTGAACGAAGAGGATGGCCGCATCGGATCGGTCTGTTTCTACGAGGCCGAAAGCCCCGATGCGATCCGCGAACACGGGGACCGTATCGGCGCACCGAGCGAAGAGATACAGCCCGTTCGCGGCGCGGCCGTGAAACAGCCTGATCCGCAGCCGGTCCAGTACGGATAAGAACGCCGAGCCGGTAACGCAGCGGATGGAACGTCGGGATGGGGGCGCAACCATCTCCCCCTCCCCACAAAGAGAGGCCGAGCCCTGCGGCCCGGCCCCTTCACTATCGCTTCTAACCCTGAGACTTATTCCACAGCCCCGATCGACCAGAAATTGGTCTCGCCCGAGCTGTCGTCAACGCCGTCATTGTCGGTCACGACCCAGCCGATGCCGTCGGCATCGATGGCGAAGCCTTCGACCTTGTCGAGAACGTAGCCATTGAGTTCCAGCAGGTCGGGGATGAAGTCGCGGACTTCTTCCTTGGTGACCACCGGCAGCTCGCCACCGATTTCGGCGCCGGCGAGTTCGGCAACCGGCACGCGGTAGAGCTTCTTGAGCTGGGCGTTCGCGGCGATCTGGTTGTCGCGTTCGACGATATAGGCGTAATCACCGTGGATGGTGATTTCCGAAAGGCCGACCCAGGCGCCTTCAGCCGGGGTTTCCAGCGGATAGTTCACGGCACCCCATTCGCCGGTCGAAGGCTTGTAGGAAACCAGCTTGGTCATGCCCGCTTCATCATCGCCCCATTCGCGCTGAATGGCGATCCAGAGCACCATGTCGTCGCCCTCACCGAGCGGCGAAATGCCTTCCGAACCGAAGCGGATTTCGTTGGCAAGCAGAGAGTCGGGCAACGAGACTTCCTCAACGATCGCACCATCGGCATCGACGCGATAGAGCATGTGCGGGATTTCGCGGTCGGTCCGGCCTTCAGAGGCCAGCCAGAACCCGCCTTCACCGTCCAGCGTGATGCCTTCGAGGTCGAGCGCTTCGGCGGCAGCGCCGTCGCGGGTGACAAGCGTTGCCTCGGTGATCATGGCCGGGGTCTGCGTGGCATCGATCGTATAGATCGTGGGCATGATCGAAAGGAAGCTGTCGTTGACGGCATAGAGCTTGCCGGCTTCGTCGGCATCGGCAACGAGACCCGAGAGCGCCACCCAACCGATCGGCGTGCCATCGTCGTTCATCGCCGACATGATCTGAGGATAGTCGGGCGCATCGACGTCCTGACGCTCGAAGATCATCACGTGCGCCGGTGCCAGGCCATCAGCCGAAAGATCGGTCTCGTTGGCCGTGACGTAGAGGTTGCGCGAGGGAATGGCCAGCGCGCCTTCCGGACCGACGCCCGAGGGCATCGACTGCAGATATTCTGGCTCACCGCCGGTGTCGCGGTAAACGGCAACGAGCGAGGAGCGTTCCTGGTTGACGAAGATCAGTGTTTCGTCGTCCCAGAAGCCGACTTCCATGCCTTCGGGCTCGACACCCTTGGCGTCCGAACGGCCTTCGGGATAATGGCCGAGCTGGGCTGCGATGTATTCCATCGACACGCCGCTTTCGTAGAGCTCGGTGCCGTCCTTGTTGAAGATGGTAAAGCCGCGCGAGCCGCCTTCATAGTCGCCTTCATTGGCGATCACCAAACGGTCGTCGTCGAGCCACTGCACAGCGTCGGGCTCGCGCAGGCGGGCCTCCTGGCTGCCGGTGAACGAAAGCTGGCCGTCTTCTTCGGTGTCGATGCCGCTCAGATCGGTCGAACCGGCCGGGAAGTGGATGATGACTTCGCCGGTGTCGCCGCTGATGATGACGATGTGGTTGTTTTCCTGAAGCGTGACGACGAGTTCGTTGGCGCTGTTGAAATCGGTGTATTCGGGCTCGGCGTCGTCGCCGGCAACATCGGCAAGGCCGGCCAGCTCGGTTACCCGCAGGCTGCCGCAATCGGGCGTGCCGTCAGCAACGTCGAGGAACGTCACATTGCCGCTCGGAAGCTGCGGGATGACGCCGTCGTTGAGATCTTCGTCACGCTGGTTTTCCATCGAAATGGCAATCAGCGAGCCGTCGGCATTCTTGGCGATAGCATCGGGCTGACCGCCCAGATCGCAGGTGCCCTCGACTTCCATGATCGCGATGTCCACAACGGCCAGGTAACCGGTCGGCGCGGTGAAATCGTCTGTCGTGTCGACGCTGACCAGCGCCTTGCCGCCGATAACCGAAACCGAAGTCGGTCCGCCGTCGAGCTCGACGAACCCGCCGGCCTGCGGATTGGCCGGATCGGTGATGTCGATAAAGCCGATGCCGCCGAGAACGGCGTTCGAATAAACCAGCGTCATGCCGTCTTCAGTTGCCGTGATGATCTCGGCCGAATTTTCTTCAGCTTCGATATCGGGCGTGTTGAGCGCGACTGGAAATGTGGCGATGCGGTTGAAGAATGCCGCCTGCGCCGGCATGGCCGCGCTGGCAAGCAACCCGGCAGCAAGTGCCGCGAGCAAAGTCGATTTGCGCATTGAATGTCCCCTGATGCGTATGACGATCACGCCGGGCGTCTTAGGCCCGCTCGACAACACTTCTGTGACAGCGCCAATAAGGCCTGTGCATATACTTTTGCCCTTATCGCCCCTATATTGGCGGGAGAACAAAAAGAGATTCGAGCACCGCCCGAAAAAGCATGTCCGCGGCCCGATCGGGATCGGTCCCGGTTCGGCGGCGCGAGCAAGGAAAAAATTCAAGCTATATGTCAGCCGTCCCGCCCCATCGCCCTCAGGGCCCCATCACTTCCCAGTTCGGTGCGCGCGAGCCGGCATACCTTGCCGGGCTCAACGCAGAGCAGCGCGAGGCCGTGGAAACCACCGAGGGACCCCTGCTTGTCCTCGCTGGCGCCGGCACTGGCAAAACCCGCGTTCTGACCACCCGCATCGCCCATATCCTTGCCACGCGCAAAGCCCGCGGCAACCAGATCCTCGCCGTGACCTTCACCAATAAGGCGGCCCGCGAGATGAAGGAGCGCATCGGCAAACTGGTCGGCGCCTCTGTCGAAGGCATGCCGTGGCTCGGAACCTTCCACTCCATCGGCGCCCGCCTCATCCGCCGCCACGCCGAACTGGTCGGGTTGCGCCCCGATTTCACAATTTTGGACACCGACGACCAGATCCGCCTCATCAAGCAATTGCTCGCCGCCGAAAACATCGACGAAAAGCGCTGGCCCGCCCGCCAGTTCGCCTCGATGATGGATGGCTGGAAAAACCGCGGCCTGCTCCCCAAGGACATCTCCCCCGCCGATGCCGGGTTCTTTGCCAATGGCAAGGGCCAGAAGATCTACAAGGACTACCAGGCGCGGCTGAAAACCCTGAATGCCGCCGATTTCGGCGATCTCCTCCTCGAAGGCATCCGCCTGTTCAAGGAAAACCCCGAAATCCTCGCCCAGTATCACGACCGCTTCCGCTATATGCTGGTCGATGAATATCAGGACAGTAACACCGCCCAATACATGTGGCTGCGGCTCCTCGCCCAGTCCCGCGATGGCATCAATAGCGCAAACATTTGTGTGGTCGGCGACGATGACCAATCGATCTATGGCTGGCGCGGCGCCGAGGTCGACAACATCCTCCGCTTCGAAAAAGACTTCCCCGGCGCAAAGATCATCAAGCTCGAACGCAATTACCGCTCCACCTCCAACATCCTCGCCGCCGCCTCCCACCTGATCGCCCACAATGAATCGCGCTTGGGCAAAACGCTCCAGACCGATGTTGGCGAAGAGGGTGAGAAACTCTCGGTAACCTCTGTCTGGGACTCAGAAGAAGAGGCCCGCCAGATCGGCGAGGAGATCGAGCAATACCAGCGTCAGGGCGACCCGCTCGACGACATGGCCATCCTCGTGCGCGCCTCCTTCCAGATGCGCGAGTTCGAAGAACGCTTCATCACCTTGGGGCTAAATTACCGCGTCATCGGCGGCCCGCGCTTTTACGAGCGCAAGGAAATTCGCGACGCGCTGGCCTATCTGCGCATCGTCGCCCAGCCCGCCGACGATCTCGCCCTTGAGCGCATCGTCAACGTCCCCAAGCGCGGCCTTGGCGACGCAACCCTGCAGATCGTCCACGACACCGCCCGCGCCGCCAATATCCCGCTTCTCGCCGCCATCCGCGAGCTGACCGAAACCGAGGAATTAAAGCCAAAACAGCGCTCGACCTTCCGCGAACTGCTCCGCCAGATCGACGATTGGGCCGACCGCTTGCGAACAATCCCCCATCACGAGTTGGCCGAACAGATCCTCGATGAATCCGGCTACACCGCCATGTGGCAGAACGACAAATCCGCCGACGCGCCCGGTCGGCTGGAAAACCTGAAAGAACTCATCCGCTCCATGGAAGAGTTCGAAAACCTCGGCGGCTTTCTCGAACACATCGCTCTCGTCATGGATCGCGATTCCGGCGAAGGCGGCGATGCTGTCTCCATCATGACCCTGCACTCCGCCAAGGGTCTTGAATTCAACACGGTCTTTCTCCCCGGTTGGGAAGAAGGCCTGTTCCCCCACCAGCGCGCCCTCGACGAGTCCGGCCTCGCCGGTTTGGAGGAAGAACGGCGCCTCGCCTATGTCGGCATCACCCGCGCCAGAAAGCGCTGCCGCATTTCCCTCGCCCAGAACCGCCGCATCCACGGGCTATGGCAGTCCGCCATCCCCTCGCGTTTCCTCGATGAACTTCCCGCTCAGGTGGTCGAGGTCACCGACACCGGCTCCTCATACGGCGGCTACACCTATGGCGGCCGCGCCAGCACCCGTTTCGACGCCCGCGATCCCTTCGAAAGCGTCTATGAGACCCCCGGCTGGCAACGCGCCCAACGCCAGCAATCGGCTCGCAAGGGCCCCGGCCCCATCACCATAGACGGCGACCTCGTCGCCCGCTCCTCCGGCCCATCCGCCGCCTACGCCGTCGGCGAACGCGTCTTCCACCTCAAATTCGGCTACGGAACCGTAACGTCCGCCGAAGGCAACAAGCTCTCGATTGATTTCGAGAAGGCCGGGCCGAAGAAGGTGTTGGATAGTTTTGTGAAGCGGGGGTAACTGCCCGGCGCCAAAAAACCCTTGCTCATTGTCGGTTCGGGCCAAGCGCGAACGTCCTTCGGACGTCTATCAACCGAACGGAGGTCCAATGACCAAGATTATCGCATACGAATTCCTGAGCATCGACGGAAAATTTGAAGGCCCGCAGGGCCAGGAAATGGACTTCGTTCAAAAAGGCTTCTGCGAAGCAATCGAGCAGGACATCGCGCGGCAATACGCGAGCCTTTCCGCCTTCATTATGGGCCGCAAGACCTTCGACAGCCTCGCACGCTACTGGCCGACCGACGCTGCGCGGCATGAAACGCTTTTTGACCACATGAACGCCATGACCAAATTGGTTGTATCGAACCGCGCCGACGTCTCGAACTGGGCGCAATCGAGCCATTTGAGCGCGGACCCCTTTGCGGCGCTAGAAGAACGAAAGCGCTCATCGAAAGGTGATATGATGGTAATCGGGAGCGCGACTGTCGTCCGCGAATTGCTGCGCCGGGGGATGATTGACGAATTCCGCCTGCTCTTGTTCCCAACGGTCCTGGGCGCCGGAACGGATTTGTTCCCGGGCGGAACCGCGCCGTCCGAATTCGAGCTGGTCGCCAGCCGCGCCTACAACACCGGCGCTATGGCGCTCGATTACGCAGTCAGAGCGTAAAATTCAACGGTGCGAAGGCGGGTCGTCTGGCCCGTCTTACGCTCTTACACCCGCCCAGGCAGCGCTACCCATCGCCATGCGCAACAATTCTCTTTGACATCGATCAAGGAACGGAACCGCAAGGGCGCGCAAAGTGTTTTGTCTGCATACACTTCAGCCCAGCGGAGTCGCCCAATGTCAGATCTTCACCCCGGTATTGCCACAGCAAACCCCGACGCCTTCCGCGCCGACGATCATGAAGATTACGACTCCGGTGAGGGGCCCATGACCGTCTCCCAGGCCGCCGAGCTGCTCTGCCTGTCCCAGCGCGCCGAAGAGCCCGACGCCTATGACGATGACCTCTCGAGCCTCGAGGCCACAAACCGCATCAAGCTCTTGAAACGCAAGTTGGACGGATAGAGCCTTAGTGACTTCGCCTGTCTTGGAGGCTATGCTCGCGTGCCCGCCCTTTCCGGGGATTCAGTGCCTTAAGGGCCCGAGCTAACCCCCTCTCTCCAAGACGTTTTTAGTGCATGATCTCCCCCCTCGCCCTGACGCCTACCGCCCGGCCCCACCCCGCCAAGTCGATAACGATTTCGGTCAGCGCAGCGGACAAGGCGCGCCACCCCTATCTCGACATCCCGTTCGAGGTGCCGCAGGGCATGACGCGCATTGCCATACGCCTTGGCTATGCCAAGTCCGAGACTTGCGTGATCGATCTCGGGCTCGGCGACCCCACGCTCGAACCCTTTCCCTCTTCAACCGGATTGCGTGGCTGGAGCGGCGGGGCGCGAAGCGAGATATGTGTCGGGGTTGATGCCGCAACGCCGGGATACGTCCCCGGCCCGATCCAGACCGGGGTCTGGAAAGTAATCCTGGGCCTCTATCGCATTCCCGACGACCCCGTAGAGGTCAGCGTCGAAATCTGGTTTTCATCCGAAGCGCGCGGCGCATATGCAGCGCCCGAACCAGCGAAGATCCGCCGCCGGCAGCCGGGCTGGTACAAGGGCGACCTGCAGTGCCACACGTTCCATTCGGATGCTAAAGGGTCACCCGAACAGTTGCACGCAACTGCCGTCCGCGAGGGCCTCGACTTCCTCGCCGTCACCGAACACAACACGCTGACCTCCTACGAGCGATATTTCAGCACCGCCACGTCAGAGGATCTGCTGTTTATTCCGGCCTATGAATTCACCACCGAATTCGGCCATGCCAATGTGTTCGGCGCAAAAGAGCTTTTCGATTTCCGGATTGCCGACAACGCCGATGTCGTCACAATGGTCGAGCGCATAAGGGCAAGCGGGGCGCTCTTTTCGCCCAATCACGACAAGCCCGTCATTCCCTTCGATTATGACGTGCCCGCCATCGACTGCATGGAAGTCTGGCAAAGCCACTGGCTCGCCGGCAATTTCATCTCGCTCGCGAAATATCAGGCCCGCCTGGCGCGCGGCGAACGCGTCACGGCAATCGGCGCCTCCGACTTCCATCAGCCCCAAATCGAACCGGCAGGAAACCCCTTCACGCTGGCGCGGCCGTGCACGTTCCTCTGGCTCGAAGAGCTTTCGGTGGATGGCGTGCTGGACGCCATGCGCAAGGGCCGCAGCTTTGTAACGGAATCCCCCAACGGTCCCCGCCTGACCATCCAGGCCGGCGACACCCCCCTAGGCGGCAGCGTCGATGCGGACCGGATCGAGCTGACCGTCGCCGTGACCGGCGCGCAAGGCGACGAAATTGCGCTCATCGATGTCAGCGGCGTGTTCAGGACCATCGAGATCGAGTCCAACAACTTCCAGACAACGGTCGCCGTCGAAAGACCCTCACTGTTCGTACGGGCAGAGCTGATCGCCAAAGCCAGCCACGCCATCATCGTCCAGGACTTGCTCGACTATCTCGGAGACGCAAGACCGGGCCATTCGCAATGGGACGACGCGCCGAACCATCCGATCCGGCGCGCCCTGACCAGCCCGATCTATATCGGCTAGAGCCGTTCAGGTCTTGACCAAACCGCTTGCCGTCCTCTCCATCGCCGCCCCGGCGAAAGCCGGGTCCAGCAGCGTGACCCCAAGCGCGGGCGCTTCAACCAGCGCCCATGGATTCCGGCTTTCGCCGGAAGCGCTCTAACCCTTGACGCCGCCCGCAGAGACCCCGGACATCAGATAGCGCTGGAAGAAGGCAAAGAACACCAGCAGCGGCACGATCGCCACGACGATCCCCGCCATCATCACGTTGGGCGCGATGAAATCATTGGTCGACGTGCTCGATTCCCCGCCCACGACCGATTGCAGTGCGATCTGCAGCGTCGTCTTGTCGGGGTCTGAAATAAACAGCAGCGGGTGGATGAACAGATTGTACTTCTTCACCATCTCGTAGACCGTGATGGTGATCACCCCGGGCAGCGACAGCGGCAGATAGAAGTTCCAGAACAACCGGAAATGCCCTGCCCCATCCAGTTGCGCCGACTCCACGATCTCGCGCGGCACCTGCTCGAAATAGGTCTTCATCAGAACGATCGAAAACGCTGTGACCAGATCCACGATGATCAACGAAAGCAGCGTGTTGAGCAGCCCCAGATCGCGGAAGACGATGAACAGGGGAACCAGCAACGTCTGCGTCGGAATGGCGAGGGTGAGCAGAATCCCCCCCACGATCCAGTTGCGCCCCGGCAAGTCCTCCCGGCTCAGCGCATAGCCCGCCACGCAGCACAGCAAGACATGCGCCGCCGTGCCCACGATGGTGACATACATTGTGTTCATGAACGGCAGCCAGATGCGCATGCGGTTCATCAGCGTGTAATAGCCCTCCACGCTGACCGGATCGGGCCACAGGATAACGCCGGGCTGCAGGCTGCCGGTCTTGGTGGTCAACGAGGTGGCAATCACATTGATGAGCGGGACGATCATCGTCAGGCTCAAGGCAATGAGCAGGACCCAGGAACCGATACGGATCGAGCGGCTGTGAAGCATGTCTAAAGACCCTGTCGTTTGAAGCCGGGCAGCATGCGCACGCCAAGCCCGAGCAGCAGCGAAAAGATCAAAAGGATCACGCCGGCGGCGCTGGCAACGCCGAGATCGAAGCGCAAAATCCCGCGTTCATAGGTGAAGATCGCAAGGGTGCGGACCGTCTCCGCCGTCCTCCCGTTCAGCATCAGGAACGCTGAATCGAATGTGTGCGACGCACCGAGCACCGTGATCAGCAGCACCACGCGTATAGCGGGCATCAAGTGCGGGATCACCACGTCGCGGATGCGCTGCAATCCATTGGCGCCATCCATCGCGGCCGCTTCGATGAGCTCGGTGTTGAGCGTCATGAGCGCCGCGTAATAGATCAGCGCATGAAAGCCCAGATCCTTCCAGGTCGTCAGACCGATAACCAGCGGCTGGCCCCAATGGGGTGACGAAAAGAACGGGATGGGCCCATCGATGAGGCCAAGACCATTGAGGATCGAATTGACCAGCCCGATGGGCGAAAGAACGTTGACCCAGATGCCGATGATGATCACCCAGCCCAGAAGGTGGGGCGCATAGATCGCCGACTGCAAAAGGCTCCGCATGGGGCGCGGCGTGATCTCGGCCAGCGCAATGGCGGGAATTATCGGCAGCAGGGTCCCCGAAATCGTTATGCCGATGGTGATCAGCACAGTGTTGATCGTCGCCTGGATCACCGTGCGGTCCTGAAGGGCTTCGAGGTAATTGTCGAAACCGACATAACCCTGGGACCCCATAAGCCCGAATTTCTGAAACGAAATCAGAATGCCCTGCAGCATCGGCCAGGCAAGAAACATCGCCAGCCAGATGAGCGCCGGAGCAATCATCAGGTAATAGGGCCAATAGCGCTTGAGGCTGGAACGGACTCGTCCCAGCCTGATGCGAAGCAAGCCCGCGCCTTCGCGCGGGCTCATATCGTCGGTGACTGCCATCAGTCGATCAGGTCGGCAGAGCGCAGTTCTTCCTGCATGGCGGCAACAGCTTCGGCGCCGGAGATTTCGCCGCTCATCGCCTGGTAGGCGTAGTTTTCGACGATCGGCTGGGCATCGGTCCAGTCGGCCGGCAGATATTCGGTCGTGGCGTGCTCCATGATGATCTCTTCGGCGTCGGTCACGCCCGGCAGGACACCGCACGGGTTTTCCCAGGTGGTCGAAGCGACGCGCGGCGCACCGTGATCGCAGCCATGCGACTGACCAATCTCGGTCAGCACGTATTCGTCACCTTCCATCGTATAGTCGTGACCCTCGATACCCAGCGTGCCGAGGACATAACCGGGTTCGGAGTGCCAGAACTCGAGGAAGGCAACGGCGTTGTCGACGTTTTCGGCATTGGCCGGGATAAACCAGAGCGAAGCATTGCCGCGGCGCAGGATGACTTCGCCATCAGGGCCGGGCACACCCGGCACGCCGCGCGCTTCAAATTCGGTCTCGGGGTTTTCGGTGGTCATGATGTTGTTGAACAGGCCCACCCACGCGTCCCAGTAGGTGACGGCGGCGGCGCGGTCGGTCATGAACAAATTGCGGAATTCGCCCGAACCGTTGGTGGCAAAGTTGGGATCGAGCAGCCCGTCATTGTAAAGCGCGCCGAACCAGTCATAAACCTCTGCGGCAGCTTCGCTGGCGTAGGGAATGGTGCGGTTGCCGTTCTCGTCCATGACGTAACCGGCTTTGACGCCAGCGGCGGACATAAAGCCCTGGATGTCGTAAAGACCGGCGGTCGAAAGGCCGTAAGCGCCCTTTTCTTCCATGGCCCACTCAAAGAATGCGCGCCATTCCTCGAGGCTCGCAGGCGTTTCCATGCCCGATTCTTCGAGCCAATCCTGACGCAGCGTCGGCATGGTGCCGCCCTCGAACTTGTTGGGCACGCCGTAGATTGCCCCGTCGACGTCGAACAGGTCCCATTCACCCTCCGGAATGACGGCGGGGTCGGAAAGAACGTCCGAACCTTCGATGATGTCGGAAACTTCGATAATGGCGCCCTGCTCCACCAGCGTGGGGATCATCGAAGAATCGCCATAGATCAGATCGAAGCGCTCGCCACTGGCCAGCGAGGTGAACATCACCTGGTTGTAGTCGGCTTCGGGCTTGATCATTTCGATTTCGAGACCGAGATGCTCTTCGAGTTCGGTCACGAACAACTCATGTTCCGCCGCGTCCTTGCCGCCGGTCACGGCGGTCAGAATGCGCAGATCCTGCGCCATCGCGGCCGAGCTCAGGATTGTCGAGCCCATGAGTACGAGAGTGGTGATAGTCACTTTTGCTTGCATGTTGGTTCCCCTGACGAAGTCGCCTCCCCTGCGTGCCAACATGGCACCGGGCTGATACGGGCGGACGCTAGAGCTGCCCGATGACAGTTAAATGACCACGTGAACATTTTTGTTACAAGAGCACCAGGAACCTCCATAGCATATATCGTGGCACTTTTGTCATATATCTGGCATCTTGCATCGGTAGGAGAATGCCGTTACCTCTTTCATTTTGTTCACGTGTTCATACGAGATTGCGTTGGAAACCAAGCCCTTACGAGAAACCCAGGATGAACCGCGAAGCGACGCGACGGCTCAGGACGTGGCCGACGCCGCCGGCGTGTCGCGCATCATGGTTTCGCGGGCCTTCAACCCCAACGCCTCAATTCGCGCCGACAAGCGCACGGCCATCCTCTCGGTTGCCGAACGGTTCGGGTATCATCCGGATATGGCGGCGCGCTCAATGGTCACCGGGCGCTCCAACCTCGTCGCGATTCTCGTCCCCGCCCTGGCCCGCGCCTGGGAATCCCAGGAAGTGGACGCCCTGATTGCCGCCCTGCAACGCCAGGGGCTGGCCGCGCTGGTGTTCCGAGTTTCCACCGACGAGCCGGTCTCGGCCGGCCTACCCCAAGTGCGCGCCTATAAGCCCGCCGCCGTGGTGGCGTTTATGGATTTGATCGCCCCGAACGATCTTGCTTCCATGTTTGGCAATTCGCCGGCCATCTATCCCCATTACGGGCTGGAGCCGCCGGTGCCAGAACCCGGAGTGGTTGTCGATCGGCTTCACATCAACCAGCACTCCGGCATCAGAAGCGCCGTCAAGCTGCTCGCAGGCTCGGGCAAACGCCGCATCGCCTACATTGCAGGCTCGGACACCCGCTTGGCCAGCAGGACCGAAAACGCCAACTCCGATCATGACCGCTTCATGGCTCTCACCAATGCCCTCGCCGAGCAAGGCATCGAACTTGCCGCCCGTCTCGAAGGTGATTTCGACTACGACACGGCCCGCCAGCAGGTCGTGAACTTCCTGCGTGGCGGAGGCGAAGCCGATGCCTTCTTTGCCGCAAACGACAGCTCGGCATTCGGCGCGATGGATGCCGTCCGCTACGACCTCAACCGTTCAGTACCCGACCAGATCGCCATTGTCGGTTTCGACAACATTCGCGAAGCCGCTTGGCGCGCCTACGACCTGACCACCGTCGGCGTGCCCGTCGAGACCCGTGTTGCCGCGCTGATGCGGCTGCTCAAGGCCCGCCTGAGCGATCCCAAGGCGCCCGGACGCGTGGAAACGGTCACAGCCAGCCTCATCGTGCGCTCGAGCGCCTGAACACCCTAGCCTGCCAGGATCCACATGACGCCCACCCTTCATCTGATTTTCAAGACCCATCTCGATCTCGGCTTCACGGGCTACGCCGCCGATGTGCGCCGGCAATACCACGACTATTTCATCCCCATGGCGCTCGACACCGGCGAGCATTTTCTCAGGGAAAATCCCGATCGCCCGCGATTTGTCTGGACGACCGGATCGTGGCTCGTCTGGGATCACCTCCAGACCCAGTCCGCCGATAAGGTCCGCCGCCTCGAACGCGGCATCGAAAACGGCATCATCCGATGGCACGGGCTTCCCTTCACCACACATACCGAATTGATGTCGCCGGCCCTGGTGCGCGAAGCCCTCTCGATCTCCCAGGAACTCGATGCCCGGTTCGGCACCAGAACCATTGCCGCCAAGATGACCGATGTGCCCGGCCACACCATCGGCCTCGTGCCGCTCCTTGCCCAAGCCGGCATTGAATTTCTCCATATCGGCGTGAACTCGGCGTCCACCCCACCCTCCGTCCCGCCGGTCTTCCGCTGGCGGGCGCCCGACGGGTCGGAAGTGGTGGTCATGTACCAGAGCGATTACGGCTCGACCCTCGTGCCCGACGGCATGCAGGATGGCATCGCCTTTGCCCACACCATGGACAATATGGGTCCCCAGAACGTCGGACACGTTGTCGACAGCTTCTACCAGCTGTCCCAGGACAACCCGCATATGGACCTGCGCGCGTCAACGCTCGATGCCTTTGCCGCAACCCTGCGCCCCCACAGGGACGGCCTCCCGGTCATCGAAACTGAAATCGCCGATAGCTGGATCCACGGCATCGGCACCGCGCCAAAGCGCGTAAGTCGCTATCTGGCGGCCCGCCGGGCCTTCGATGGATTTGTTGCGGAGGGTTTGACCCCGGAGCGCCGCGCCTTCGCCCGCAAACTGCTCGAAGTGCCCGAGCACACCTGGGGCGTCGATATCAAGGTCTATCTGCGGGACGAGAAGGCCTGGGACCGGCCCGCTTTCGACGCCGCACGGCTGACGGACAAGCGCTTCGCAATCGCCGAGGGCGCCTGGGCCGAGCAGGACGCCATTGTCGACCAGGCGCTGTCGCTTCTGGATGCCACCGATCGTGCGCACATCCACGAGGCCCCGGCGGCACCAATCGCCACACCCGATGGCAACCCCATCGACGGCGAAAAAGCCTATCTGCTCGGAGACTGGCAGCTCCGGTTCGATCCGCAAACCGGTGCCCTGCATTCATGTGCACAAGGCGGCAAATCGCTGACCGCCGGCGAAAACGATGGCCTCTTCCGCTTCGCCTATGAAAGCTATGACGACAAGGACATCGAGGCCTACAAGCAAAGCTATCTCACCGCCTGGTACCGGTGGGGCGTCCAGGATCACGGCAAGCCAGGGCTCGATCTGGCCAAATCCGCCACCTCGACGCACGTCACCACAACCAATGCCCGGCTCGACCACACGCCAGACAGCATCTCGATCGTTGCCGAGTGCCCGCCCGAAGCCTTCGAAACGCTCGGCGCCCCAAGGGACGTCAGAACCACCTATCAGCCCGCGCCGGACGGATCGCTTTCGATCACCGTCGAGTTGCGCGACAAACCGGCCAACCGGATGCCCGAAGCGGGCTTTGTCACCTTTGCACCCGAGGCCGAGCCGAACGCCTGGCGCATGGAAAAGCTCGGCCAGAGCATCGATCCCCTTGGCGTCATCGAAGGCGGCAGCCGCCAGCTTCATGCAGTCGATGCGATCTCGGGCCGAACGCCCCAGCAGGTATCGTTCCGGCTCGAAACGCTCGACGCCCCGCTTTTTATTCCCGGCAACCAGCCCTTCCTGCCGTTCGTTCGCACCCAACCGAACATGAGCGCCGGCAGCCGGTTCAACATCTTCAACAACAAATGGGGCACGAACTTCTCGATGTGGACCTCAGGCACGCTCCAATACCGGTTCCGGCTCGACCTCCCGGGCGCTTAGCTCCAGCGGTGCGCGCACCCGTCACGCCAGCCTGTATAACACCGGCATCGGCGCCGTCCGATTGGCGTCGAAATTGGCCAGCACATAGTTACGGAACGATCGCTTGAAAATGAGGCTGGGCAGCACGTCGCGCAGCCGGTCCCAACGGCAATGGTTGATCAGCGTCAGCCCGCCCGAATGGTTGGCGTCCGGCAGCACAACCGTCGAATTGTCCAGTCCCGTCTGGTCGGTGAACCACCCGGCGGTGTATTCCCACACCGCCAGATTTTGCTCCCGGCTTTCGGCAAGGAAGTAGTTGAACAGGAACACCCCGTCGCGGCTGTGATCGACCGGCCCGATGCGCCGGACATTTTTGCCAACGATCAAATCCGCCCGCTTGGCTGCGTCCCGGCCATGCCGCTCCAGCGCTTTGAACCCTGGCGTGGCAACGAGCGCCCGCGCCCGTTCGGGCGTATCGGTTTCGATCAGAACCACCACATCAAACCTGGCCTGCGGCACGTCGGCCCGGCTCGTTTTGTAGCGCCCCTCGCCGGGCGGCACGACCAGCGCCGTGAACACCACGGCCGTTTGCACCCCCTCGAGCACGCGCAGCCCGCCAGCCATGCCCTTGAGATCGCCCAGCAGCCGCCTCTTGCCGCCACTCTGGGCGAAATAAAACGGCAAAGGGCTATGATCGACTTCAAGCGCAAAGACGATATAACCATACCCGTTGGGTTCGATCAGTTCGACCTTGGGGAACCGCCCCTTCTGGCCGACGACAGTGAGAGACCCCGTGTTGACGATCGCATTCATGAGCGCACCCTTTGCGTGCTAATTACATATAGTGTAATATACACATAAATGTTCGACTATCAAGCTGCCACGCCCCACTGGGTCAACCGTCTGTCGTTTGTCATCCGCGCCGAGGTGCAGCAGCGCTTCAAGGCGGCGGGCCATGCAATAACGGCCGAGGAATGGGCAATGCTCATGCTGCTCTGGGCCAGGGCTCCCCAGTCTATGGGCCAGTTGGCGGCGATGTCCCTGCGTGATCGCACAACGGTCACGCGGCTCATTGATTCCATGGTGAAAAAGGGGCTTCTCGAGCGCACCGCTGCTCCCGGCGACCGCCGATCGGTTCTCGTCGATCTCGGGCCCAAGGGCCGCGCCCTCGAAGCCCCGCTTACCGCCATCGTCAGCGATTTCATTGCCCAGGCAACGAAGGGCCTTTCGCCCGATGAAATCGCCCAGGCCAATGGTGTGCTCGAAAAGATGACTGCAAACATTCTCGGTCAGGACGACGCACCCCGATAAACGCAACATTTACTCGCCGCTGCCAAGGTGGAGAAAATCTGGGGGCGGCCGAGAACAGCGTCGATGAAAAACATACTCCTCAAAGAGACCGCCGCCCCGGCCGCCGCCAGCAATGAACAGACCGGCGCGCTGGACCTCTACGACCAGGCGGCATCGATCGTCCCCATGGGCGCCTTCTCGTGCAACCTTGCAGACGAGCGGCTGAGCTGGACCAGCGGCGTGTTCGATATTTTTGGCCTGTCGAGCGCGCAGGCGCCAGAGCGCCAGGCAACCGTGGAAATGTACACCGAAGCCTCGCGCGAATTGCTCGGGCGCAGGCGCTCGCAGGCCATCGCGACCTGTTCGAGCTTTTCGCTCGATGCCAGCATCATCCGCCCCGACGGCACCGAGCGCTGGATACGGATCAACGCGGCCGTGCGCAGCGTCAACGGACGGGCCGACACCCTTTACGGCATGAAGCAGGACATAACCGAGGATCACGCCCGCTGGGAAATTCTGCGCGCCCAGGCAGAATGCGATCCCCTCACCGGCATCGCCAATCGCGCGCGCTTCCAGCGCTTCCTTGAGCGGCCCAATGATGAGCCGGCGCTTGATCGTATCGGCGCGCTGATCCTGTTCGACCTCGATGGGTTCAAGCAGATCAACGACCATTGGGGCCACGCAGCAGGCGACGCCTGCCTTGTCGCGTTCGGGGAGCGCCTGCGGCGGGCATTCCCGCATGCGCGCCTGGTCTCCCGCATCGGTGGCGACGAATTTGCAGTTCTGCTCCCCCCGCTCGGCTCGCACAGCAAGACAAAGCGCGAAGTGCGCTGGCTGACCCGAAGCCTTCTCGGCCCGGTGCCATGGAATGGCGATCACCTGCCGATCAGCGCATCGGTCGGCATCGCCTTTGCATCGGGCACCGCCGAACTCGACCCGCAGCAATTGTTTGTCACCGCCGACCGCGAACTCTACCAGGCCAAAAGGGCAGCCTCCGCAGGTCTCGCTTACGCCTGAGGCGATCCCGGCGGGAAAAGCGCACTACCGTTCCCGGCGCTTTCATGGCAAACACACCCCATGAGCACCCTCACCACCATCGGCTTTGACGCCGACGATACGCTTTGGGAAAACGAGCATTTCTTCCGGCTGACCGAAGCCCATTTTACCGAACTGCTGGCCGATTATGCCGAACCCGAGCATCTCGCCGCCCGCCTGCTCGACGCTGAAAAGCGCAACCTCGCCCATTACGGATTCGGCATCAAAGGCTTCACGCTTTCGATGATCGAAACGGCCATCGAGATTACCGACGGCAAGGTGCCCGGCGAAATCATCGGCCGCATCGTGGCCGCCGGCCGCGAAATGCTCAGCCATCCGGTCAACACCCTGCCCCACGTCCACGACACGCTCGAGGTTCTCACCGCCAGCCACACGCTGGTGCTGATCACCAAGGGCGATCTTTTCGATCAGGAGCGCAAGCTGGCTCAATCGGGTCTTGGCGAATTCTTCAACGCCGTCGAGATCGTCTCCGACAAATCGCCCGCCACCTATTCAACCGCCTTCGCCCGCCACGGCGATGGACCCGAGCACGCCATGATGGTGGGAAACTCCCTGCGCTCCGACGTCCTCCCCGCCATCGAAGCCGGCGGCTGGGGCACCTACGTCCCCCACGCGCTCACATGGGACTACGAACGCGCCGAAGAACCCGCCGCCACCCCCCGCTTCACCAAAATCGAAACCCTCGCCGAACTCCAGCCCCTGCTAGAGCGCCTCAAGGGCTAAGGCTGCCCAAAAGCCCCCGCCCCGCGCCCCATATCTGATCCGCGAGAACAACGAAGGGACGGGGACCGATCTCCGAACGACCCGATCGGGGTGGTGAGCGGTCACGCCAATGGTCGACTGCTGAACGGCAGCTATAGGGACGTTGCAGACGATTGTTCGCCCGCAGGACAATCTGCCGTCTAGCTGGGCGCGGGCGCCAACGTGCGCTCCTGGAATGTGCGGGGTTTTCCGTTCTTGATCAGGCTTACTTCCGCTTCCATCCCGTCCGGGTCGACAAACGAAATCTGTTCCAGCATGCCCCAGTCAGCAATCGTCCCATCGCTTGCGCCCTCGTTCATGAGACGGTCGCGCAGGAGATCGAATGTCGCACGGTCCGGCGCTTCGATGGACACGTGATCGATATGGCCGCGCCCGAACATGTCTGGTTTTGCCTTCGCTTCCGGGTGCGCTTCGCCAAGTTCGAATGGATGCAGGCAAAAGCCACCGCCAAGATCGATGAAGGCATGTCTCAATTGCCCTTCTTCAAGAGCCCATCGCCTCTTGGCATCGAAGACACGCTCATAGAATGAAGTGAAACGTTCCAGGTCTCCTGTCACCAGCGCGACATGCTGGCATCCGGCCGTAAGTGGCATGTTCTCCTCCGAGTTGGGTTCTTCCGACCATAGAGCATCTGTCGGTCATTGTCAGGTTCGGGCTCGAAGCGGTCGGTCGAGAAGCCGAGCGTGAACGGCCGAAATGGGGTCGAAAGCTGAACGGCAACTTTTCCGGACCGACAACAGCACTGGGGTGCAACGTAAAGGCCACCATGCCTCCCGCCAGCGACGCATCAAAGAACCCTTAGCCCTCCCATTCATTGTTTGCCATGACCGGTTCCGGGCCCGGCGCCAAGTGCGACGATGGAGGGTTGCCGCGGCATCCCCCACCATCGCCTAGCTTCGATCCAGGCATCCCCAATCGGTAGCATCGGTTCAGAACTTGTGTCTTAGTCCTTGATCGGAATCCAGATTTCCAGCCCGCCGCGTCCGGTTTTGGCATCGAACTTTTCGTCGTAAAGCTCAAACATCGGAGCTGCGCCATCGGCCTGATCCGGACTTGCGGGCAGATACTGCCCCCAGATGGCATTCATCGTGTGCCGCAATTCCGAAATATGCCCTTTGTGCGCAAAGGCCAGATAGGTCCGCACGGGCAACTCGATAATTTCGAGCTCGGGCGGCACATCGTTTGCCGCGTCCACCGCAACACCGCAGGTATAGCGAAAAGTCCCCTCGGTCTCGTTGAACCCGTCGCATACCCCGTACCAAAGCCCTTTGCGTTCGCCCAGGGTCCCCTCGAAGGGCTGGAAATCCACCCATTGCGCAGGAATGCCGCCAACCTCTCGATATTTGTACCGCCGGCTCAACCCGACGATGGTCAACGGGCCGCTCCGTTCGCGCCGCGGCTCTGACAGTTCAATTGTCTTTTCTTCAGCTCTTTCCATTCTGATGGGCTCCACAAGCAGGGTTTGATCCACCGCGCCTCCATCCCGCACAGTCTCGGGCGTCAGCCCGAACCGGTCGCGAAAGGCGCGGGTAAAGGCTTCATGGGACCCGTATCCCGCTTCGAGCGCCACATCGAGAATGCTGGGCGCGCCCGCCGCGAGTTGCCGGGCCGCCTCGGTCAGCCGCCTGCCCCGCAGATACTCGATGACCGGATATCCTGTCGCCGCCGCAAAGCCACGACACATATGAAACCGCGACACGCCACAGGCCGCCGCGATTTCATCGAGCCCGACCCCCTTGCGGAAATTGGTCTCGATATACCAGATCACCTTGCCCACGAACCGCACGGCGTTTCCCTTGATGCCTTTACAGCCCGACTGTGCGCCAGCCGCCCGCCCCCGGCTTGACCGCCCTTGCGCTTTTTTGCTCTGCTTCGGGGTTGTGTGAAAGTTGGGTCAGGGTGAGCCGAAAACGGCGGTTTTCGAGAACCGGAGCGGAGCGTACATTTGGTACGTGAGCACCGGAAGCGCAGGAAACTGTCGTTTGCAGGCCACCATCACCCAACTGTTCGCGCAGCCTAAAGTCCGACCCCGCCGACCGGCTCCGTCTCGAACCGGTTGTCGAACCCAGCGATCAGTGGCCGCGCCTGGGCGATGGCATCCTGTACGGCGGTCAAATCCAGCGACGCCTTGTGGCTCTCGGGCGTGTCCCACACCTCGGTCACCCAGATACCGTCAGGATGCTCGTTGCACCGCGCCACGATATAACTATGGCACCCCGGCATCCGTCCGCCGGCGCTTCCCTTGAGAATGGCCATCAACTCCTCGCGCCGGCCCTCCGCCGCGATCATCCGTCCGATCAATCCATACATCTTTCCTCCAAACCCCTGCATCGGCGCAACCGGGCGCACCACTTTGCCGGGTTTGCAACCATCGCCCGTCCCGCCCGCGATGGCAAATTTCTACCGCTCGCAAACATTCGCCAATTTAGAACAAACATGGAACATAACTTCGCTCAAGTCCATAGCTTTTACCGCCATTGTTGACTTCTCCCCGCGCCCGTTTCACAACCCGCGCCAGCCCAGCGAAAGTGACCGCAATGCCCCAGGATCAGATCTCCACCCCCCTCACCAAAGACCAGGCCTACGCCCTGGTCGACGCCGTGATGGATCGCGACGACCTGGCCCTCACCGCCTCCGCCCACGAGAACGAAACCACCGGCGAATGGATATTCGAAGCCACCTGCGAAAGCCCGCCCGACATCGCTGCATTTGAGGCGCTGGCACGCGAAACGCTCGGCGGAAATGTGGCCTTCGCAATTGATTCCATTGACGAAAATGCCGATTGGGTTACCCACGCGCTCGAGGGCTTAAAGCCCGTCACAGCGGGCGGATTTTACGTTTATGGCAGCCATGAAACGGGCGCCCTGCCGCGCGGGCTGATCCCCATTCGCATCGACGCCGCCCAGGCCTTCGGCACCGGCCATCACGAAACGACTACAGGCTGCCTCGAAGCCATCGAGCGCGTCCTCAAGCGCAAAAAACCCATGCGCCCCATAGACATAGGCACCGGCACCGGCATTCTCGCCATCGCCGTCGCCAAGCGCCGCAAACTCCCGGTCATCGCCTCCGACATCGATCCGCTCGCCGTCCGCATCACCCTGGAAAACGCCCGCGCCAACGGCGTTGCGCACATGATCGTCGCCGTCGATGCCGCCGGCGTCGACCACACGACCATAAGGGGCAACGCGCCCTACGATCTCATCATCGCCAACATTCTGGCCGGGCCGCTGGTGGAGCTTTCGCCCGATATCGGCCGCATCGCCGATCGCGGCGCGGCCATCGTCCTCTCGGGCCTGCTCAACACCCAGGCGCAGCGCATTATCGCAGCCTATAATCGCCAGGGCATGGTCCTGAAAGACCGCGTCGTCCGCAAGGACTGGACCACGCTGATCCTTGAAAAAGCATAACAAAAAGCCCCGGCGGCTGGCATGCCGTAGGGGCTCATGTTCACGGTAGCGATTGGGGCCGTTCAGCCCCAGGCGACTCTATTCGGCCGAGCCCTTTTTGGACGTGCCGAAGTCACACCCGTAAATCCGCGTATAGCGATCGACCTGACGAGCCGCTTCACGGCTGCGGGCTTCGATCATGGCATCGAGTGCCTTGCGGAAGAAGCTCTTGTCTTCAACCATATCATCTCTCCTTGGTTGGCAAATTCGGGTAACCTTTGCCTTCGAGACAATAGATAGAGCCATTCGCTTCTGTTAGTTAGGCCTCAAAACGAAACCCAGCCATGCCGGAAGCGCATGGACGGTTAACGAGAAAGCCCATCATGCCCGAATACGCCGCCATCCCAGACGCCAAATTCCAGACCTTCGACGAAAAGTCCGATCCCGCCCAGGTCGCCCCGCGCCTTGCCGCCCTCCGGTCCACCTTCGCGGGCCAGAAGATCGACGGATTTCTGATCCCGCGCACCGACGTGCATCAGGGTGAATATGTGCCCGATTGCGATGCGCGCCTCGCCTATATGACCGGCTTTACCGGCTCGGCGGGCATGGCCGTGGTAACGACCGATCTCGCCGCCCTGTTCGTGGATAGCCGCTATACGCTCCAGGCGCCCGCCCAGACCGATACGGCCGTGGTTTCCATCCACGACACCACATCGGTCAATCCCGGCGACTGGATAGCCGAAAACCTGCCCTCCGGTTCCCGCATCGGGTTCGATCCCTGGTTGCACACGCCGGGCCGCCTGGCCTCGATCCGCGAGCCGCTGGAAAAGGCAGGCATCGAACTCATCCCGGTCGCCAACCCCATCGATACGATCTGGACCGACCGGCCCATGCCCCCGCAAGGCCCGCTCGAAGTGCTCGGCAACAACCGTACCGGCAAACCGACCACCGAAAAGCTGGAAGATCTGCGCGCCGCAATGGCAAAGGAAGAGGCCGGTGCCGTCGTCCTGACCTTGCCCGAGTCGATTTGCTGGCTGTTCAACATCCGCGGCCGCGACGTCCCCCACAACCCGTTCGTTCTCGGTTTCGCTATCGTCCCGGCCGACGGAACCCCCACTCTGTTTGTGGCCGACAACAAGCTCACCGACGAAAATCGCTCGGCCCTGGCCGGCACCGTCGAACTCGCGGGCAAGGACGGATTTGAAGCGGCACTCGCGGATCTGGCCAAACAGGGCAGCGCCGTCTGGTTTGACCCGGAAACCGCGCCCGTTCAGGTCAAATCCGTGCTCTCGAATGGCGCAAGGCTGATCGAAAAGCGCGATCCGGTCCTGCTGCCCAAGGCCAAAAAGAACGATGTCGAACTGGCCGGCATGCGCGAAGCCCACAAGCTGGACGGCATCGCCTTTGCCAAATTTCTCGCCTGGTTCGATGAGGCAGCACCGCGCGGCGGCCTGACCGAGATCGACATCGTAAAAGTGCTCGAAGCCTACCGGCGCGAGGAACAGACGGCTGTGGACGTGAGCTTTGAGACTATCTCAGGCTCGGGCCCCAATGGTGCCATCGTCCATTACCGCGTTTCGGAAAAGACCAACCGCACCCTCGATCCAAGCGAATTGATGCTCGTCGATTCCGGCGCCCAATATCTCTCGGGCACCACCGACATCACCCGCACCATGGCCACCGGCCCGGTCAGCGCGCAACAAAAGGACCATTTCACGCGTGTCCTCAAGGGCATGATCGCCATATCCCGCGCCCGGTTTCCCAAGGGTACCAACGGCGCGCAGATCGACATTCTGGCCCGCCAGTTCCTCTGGCAGGTCGGCCTCACCTTCAACCACGGCACCGGCCACGGCGTCGGCGCATTCCTGTCGGTCCACGAGGGCCCAGCGGGGATTTCGCCACGCTACACAGTGCCGTTCGAACCGGGCATGGTCCTGTCCAATGAACCGGGGTACTACCTTGAGGGCCAGTACGGCATCCGCATCGAAAACCTCATCATCGTGCAGGAATGCGAAGCCGCGCCGGGCTATCTGGACTTCGAGACCCTGACGCTCGCGCCCATCGACCGCCGTCTCGTCGCCGTCGAAATGCTCGAACCGGCCGAACGCGACTGGCTCAACGCCTACCACGCCCGCATCGCCCGCGAGATTGGCCCACACCTCGACGACAACGCCCGGCGCTGGCTGGACCAGGCCACAGCACCGCTTTGAATCGGAAAGGGCCGCCTTCCCGGCGGTAGGCCAACCGGCATGGACAAAGATCCGACGCAAGCCCGGAACTGGCCATCGCTCGCCCATCAAATGGCACTCGCCGAACACCATTTTGGACCGTCCGGCGAGGCCATGATCGCATGCTGGCTGCAAGAGGAAGTCAGGCGCTGCAGCGATCCTGACTTCAGCCGTCTCTTTTTCGATCATATAGCATTGGAGGGCATCGCCCAGGCAGATTACAATCATCGTCTGATGAGGTCACGGGATGGCACGCTGCTCGGTGGCATACGCTTCTACCGGCGCAACATCGCCCGCCCTTTTGTCGAAATTATCGCCCACAGCTTTGCCAATCTTGCCTCCCTAAGGGCCGCGGTTGCCTCCGAGTGGCGCAGTTTCAGCCCAACCCATTTGCGCCTGAATGCTCACGCGCATCGCTTTCCGGCCGCCGACGCCCAATTGGACATATCGATCCATTTCGCCAGCTACCGCGAGCTGTCCAAGGCGGGTCTTCCACCGATAAGCCTCACCCCGATGTCCGACATCAATGCCGCCGCTGCCGTCGCGACTGGCGTCTATGACCAACTGGCGCTCGAAAACCCCGAACTCGCAGAAGCGATAGGGCCGGCCGATGCCTCCGACCTTGGAGCCTGCCACGAAAGTGAGGGCCTGTTTGCCGTTCGCGCCACACCTGCCGACCCCTTGGCGGGCCTTTTGGCAGTACGGCCCGCTACCATCGATTGGATAGAGGGCGACGAGGTCGTTGAGGAACTCATCCTCCCCGAGTGGCGCGGCAAGGGTCTGGCCGCCTCCGCCCAGCAGACGCTGGGCCGCAGACGGCAAAGGCGAGCAACTGTGCTGATCGGCACGATCGACAGGCTCAACACCGCCTCGCGCCGCACTGCCTTGCGCGCAGGTCGACCGGAGCGCTTGCGGAAAGTCTTTCTGCCGCTGGAGCGCCCCTGAGCCCGCCTCCTCAGAACAAGGCAAGGCAAGCAACCTCACGCTTCAGACTTCCGGCCCCGGCGGCATTTCGTTGCGGCCATCGAGGCGCGCGATATCCAGCGTAAAGACGTCGACGCCCTTAAGGCACCGCGCGTTGACCGATATCCTGTCGCGATACCCCGTCCGCAACAGCGCAGTGCCGCAGGTCGGGCAAAAATGGTGTCCACCATCCACGTCGCGCCACAGATAGACCGAAAGCCTGCGCTTCTGCGTCACGAGCCGCACGGCCTCCACTGGCACCTTCCAGTGAATAAAGCCCGACCGCGCGCAGGTCGAACAATTGCATTCCTCGAGCCGCCCGAGCTCATGGGACACTTCAAGTTCGATTTCGCCGCAGTGGCAGGAAATCTTTTGGACCTCCGGCATGTCCGCGCTCCGTGTATCGTCCTAATTGAACCAGGCGGCGTAATTCCAGATCGAGCCGCCGAACACCGTATTGGCCGCCGCAAAGGATCGCGCATCGGCAATCTCGCCCTCCTTGAGAAAGGGCAAGGCATCGAGCCCCGTAAACAGTAACACAAAATCAGTCCGCTCTGCCGCCGCGAACCACGCAGCAAGATCGAATCCGAGATCGGCATATCGCCAATGGGGCAGCAGCAGTTCGCCGCGCAAAATGGCTTCCGAAACGTCCAGCGTCTCGCGCCATGCCCCAACCATCTCCTTGGTCACCGTCATCTGGTCGGCCAACGGCGTTTGATAGGGAGAGGGAATGAACTCGAGATGATCGTCGGTTTCCGCCAGGATCGCATTCCAGTTCTGGCGCGACAGATCAAGCACGCGGAGCGCTCGGTCCCTGGCGCCGATCAGCCGGTCGCGATCGATAATCGGCCAGTTGATCGTATGGATCATGGCAATCGCATCGGCCAGCAACGCGTCGCTGTCGCGATCCATGAACAATTGCCCGCCATTGGGATGGGTCTCCATCGGCAGCCCGGCGCCCGGAAACAACCTGTGCAGCGCCGCATTGAAGAAATCCTCGAAATCATGGGCTAGAAGCAAGTCCGACTGCGTCGCCAGCACCTGCGAGTACCCCGCCAGCCAGATCGCGTCCGATCCATCGAAGGCGAATGCCGTGGCAGGCAGGCCCAGCTCGGGCGCCATGCCTGATCCCATGTCGAGCCGCTGCCCGGCGCCCGCCGCAGTGGCCAGGAACGCACCAACAGATTCCGCTTCGCTCGCCTGCCCATCTCCATCGATATCAACGCGGATTTGCGTCACATCGATCTCGACAGCAAAATCCCCTTCCGCCGATGCAAGCAGCGCGGGAATGGCCGCGTCCATGTCGTCGGAGAACGCCTCCAGATAGCCGCGCAGCTGTTCGTAGGTCAGAGGCTCGGGAACGCGTTCCTCGCCTTCTTCCGCCCAGGCCATCCCGAAAAACGGGCTGACCGCTATTCCCCGCTCCGGATCGAACCCGTGCGCATATAGCGGCTGTGCAAGATTTTCGATGCCCGAGAACAGCGTCAGGACGCCGACACCAAACGCTGCTTCGGGATCATCGTCCGGCAGCGCCTCCATCGCCGCGAGCCCTTCGGCAAGCTGGCCGCCATAGAGATGGCCGCGCAAGATATCGGCAGTGCTCTCTTGCGCAGCGCCGCCGGTTACCGCGCCGCAAAACAGCAAGCCAGCCATCCAGATTCTGCCCATCATTGGCCCGTCCTCTCAAACCATTCGTCTTCCGAAATCACTTCCACCCCGAGCCCTTCGGCCTGCTTGAGCTTGCTGCCCGCTCCGGGCCCGGCCACCACAAGGTCGGTCTTGGCAGACACTGAACCCGACACCTTGGCGCCCAGCCGCTCGGCCATCGCCTTGGCCTCGGTGCGCGACATGCGCTCGAGGCTGCCTGTAAACACAACGGTCTTGCCCGCCACCACGCTGTCGGCGGAAATGTTGACGAAATAGTCTTTGGGCTTCACCTCCTCGAGTAGCGCGTCGATGGCCTTCTCGTTGCGCTCATTGGCGAAAAAGCCCGTCACCGACTGCACCACGGTGTCACCGACGCCATCGATCCCCAACAGCGTGTCATAGGCTTCCTCATCGCCCTTGCCTGCCCGAAAGGCGATCTCGCGAAACGCTTCGAAGGTCGAGAACGTCTTGGCAAACAGCGCCGCCGTCGACTCGCCCACATGGCGGATGCCGAGCGCAAAAATGAACCGGTCCAGATCGGGCTCACGCCGCGCGTCGATGGCCGCAAAGAGCTTTTTGACCGAGGTCTCGCCCCACCCTTCCTGGTCCTTGAGCTTTTTCAGGCTCCTGGCGTCCTGCTCGGCCAGCGTGAAAATATCGGCGGGCTCTTTTATAAGCCCCTCGGCGTGAAAAGCGGCAATCTGCTTGTCCCCCAGCCCGTCGATATCGAGCGCATTGCGGGAAACGAAATGCTTGAGATTTTCCACCGCCTGCGCCGGACAGATGAGCTCTCCCGTACACCGTCGCCGGGCGTCCAGCTTCCCGGTTTTCGGATTGACCTCACGCACCGCTTCGGATTGGCACTCGGGGCAGATATGGGGGAACTCAAACGGCTTGGACTCCGCCGGACGCTTCTCGGGCACAACGGCCACGATCTGCGGGATCACGTCCCCCGCCCGCTGCACGATCACCGTATCGCCCTCGCGAATGTCGTAGCCGTCGCGAATGGTCGCCCCAAAGCTGTCGCGCCCCGCGATATAGTCCTCATTGTGCAGCGTTGCGTTTTCCACAACCACGCCGCCCACAGTCACCGGCTGCAGCCGCGCCACCGGCGTCAGCGTGCCCGTACGCCCCACCTGAATGTCGATCCTGTGCAGAATGGTCGTCGCCTGTTCGGCTGGAAATTTATGCGCGATCGCCCAGCGCGGTGCCCGCGCCACGAATCCCCAGCGCTGCTGCAGATCGAGCTTGTCGAGCTTGTACACAACCCCGTCGATATCATAGCCAAGCGTTGCCCGTTGCACCTCAATGGACCGGTAATGCTCGAGCAGTTCCTCAACGCTCGTCGTACGGATCATCAGTGGATTGACCACAAACCCCCACGCGCCAAGCCGTTGCACCGCCTCATACTGCGTATCGGCGATCGGCGCGCTCACCTGCCCCCAGGCATAAGCAAAGAATTTCAAGTTCCGCTTGCCGGTAACCGAAGGGTCCTTCTGGCGTAGCGACCCGGCTGCCGTATTGCGCGGATTTACATAATCCTGCCCGCCTTCTTCCGCCGAACGCTTCTTGAGCGCCGCGAAATCGGCATGGGTCATGTAAACTTCTCCGCGCACCTCGAGCACATCCGGCCACCCCGACCCTGAAAGCATTTTGGGAATATCGGCAATAGTCCTGAGGTTTTCGGTGATGTCCTCGCCCTCGGTACCGTCGCCTCGCGTGGCACCGCGCACGAAAACACCACTCTCATAGCGCAGCGAGGCCGATAGCCCATCGATCTTGGGCTCCGCGGTAAAGGCCAGCTCCAGATCCTTGTCGCGCTCGAAGAATTTTCGCCCCCGCTGAACGAAATCGGCAACATCGGAATCATCGAACGCATTGCCCAGCGAGAGCATCGGCACCGCGTGCCGCACCTTGGCGAACCCATCAACCGGCGCGGCGCCCACGCGCTCGGAAAGCGAATCGGCGCGCCGCAATTTGGGAAACCGCGTCTCGATATCCATGTAGCGACGCCGCGCGGCGTCATATTCGGCGTCCGATATTTCGGGCTTGTCGTGCTGATAATAGGCTCTGTCGGCCCTCTCGATCACGCCATGCAACCGGTCGAGTTCGCTTTTGGCGTCGTCCAGCGACAGCTCGGCAACCGGCAGATCTATACTCACGACTACTCTCCTAAACGCCCACTTCGCGCATCAGCCGCTGCGCCGCCGCCCGCGCTTCTTCGGTAATCGTCGCCCCGGCCAGCATCCGCGCCACCTCCTCGCCGCGCGTCTCGATGTCGAGCGGCCGGACATGAGTGCGCATGAACGCGCCTTCCTCGATTGCCTGCTTTTCGATCAGCAGATGCGTCAGGGCGCGCGCCGCCACCTGCGGCGCGTGGGTAACGGTAAGCACCTGCACCGACTGCGCCAGCCGCGCCAGCCGCTTGCCGATGGCATCGGCTACAGCGCCCCCGACCCCTGTATCGATTTCGTCGAAAATCAGCACCGGCACCGAGCCCTTGTCGGCCAGCACCACCTTGAGCGCCAGCAGGAATCGCGACAGCTCGCCCCCCGAAGCCACCTTCATCATCGGCCCCGACGCCGTGCCCGGATTGGTCTGCACGTGAAAGGCGATCTGATCGATCCCGTGCGGGGAAACGCGCTCGCCATCCACCTGCCGGTCGACAATGAACTTCGCTGCGCCCAGCTTGAGATCGGGCAGTTCGGTCTCGACCGCCTTGCTCAGCGCCTTGGCCGCCTTCTCGCGTGCCTTGGAGAGCTTTTCCGCCGCTGCCCGATAGACGACGCCAGCTTCCTTAAACTCGGCCTCCAGGACCACCAGCGTCTCTGCGCCCGATTCGAGCGCTTCGATGTCGCCCTCATATTTCGCCAGCACATCGGCCAGGGCGTCGGCCTCCACCTGGTGCTTGCGCGCTGCGGCCCGCAGGGCGAACAGCCTCTCTTCGACCTGTTCAAGCTCGCGCGGGTCGAACGCCATCTCCCGCCGGATCGCTTCCAGCGCCTCGCTGGCCATATCGAGCGCCACCAGCGCCTGATCGACGGCATCGGCCATGGGCGCAAACAGCGCTGCCTCGGCCTCCGATTTCCGCGTCAGCCGCCGCAACAGCATGGCGAGCGTCGGCCCCGGCGCATTGGTGCCATTGAGGATTTCATCGGCGTCATTGACTTCGCCCGCCGCCTTCTCAAGCCCCATCAGCCATTGCCTGCGGTCCGAAAGCGTTATTTCCTCACCGACCTCCGGTTTGAGGGCCGATAATTCCTCGACCACATGGCGCGCATAATCCTCCTCACGCGCCGCCTGCTCCACACGGGCCCGCTGCACATCGACAGCCTTCTGCGCCGCCACCAGCCGCCCATGCGCCTTAGCGACAGCCGCCAGATCGGCCTCATAGCCGCCAAAGCTGTCCAGCAACACGCGATGGGTTGCCGCATCGACCAGCGCGCGATCGTCATGCTGGCCGTGAATTTCCACGAGCAGCGCGCCGATCGACTTCAAAAGCCCGGCTGAAACCGGCTGATCGTTGATAAACGCCCGCGTGCGGCCATCCGCGTGCTGCACGCGCCGCAGGATGATCTCGGCATCGTCCTCGATCTCGTTCTCACGCAGCAAAACCCGGGCCGGATGGTCCTCGGGCAGAGCGAGAACCGCCACCACCTGCCCGCTGTCGGCGCCCTTGCGCACCAGCGCGGCATCCCCCCGGCCGCCCAGCGCCAGCGTCAGCGCGTCGAGCAGGATCGACTTGCCCGCACCCGTCTCGCCCGTCAGAACGGTCATCCCCGTCTCGAACGCCAGGTCGAGTTGGTCGATCAGAACGATGTTGCGGACCGAAAGCGTGTTCAGCATCGCCCCCGCCTCTCCGTTTGGTGGTCCTGACTGTGTACCCCGCAAGGCACCCCCGCTGCAAACCTCGAACACGAGTTTCGCACCATTGACGATGCGAACATTACAGGAACAAACGTTGAGCGACAAGCAGGTACAAAAATGCCCCGGCCAATGGCCGGGGCACCATCAAATTGCTGCCTGGATCGCCTCTAGCGGTCCGCCATCCAGTTGCCGGTCATCATCTGGGGCTGGAGGCCCTGATTCTGCAGCAGCGTAAAGCCCCGCTGATACCATTCCGAGTTCGGATAGTTGGTGCCCAGCACCGCCGTCGCCGTTTGCGCTTCGCCCACAAGACCAAGCGTCAGATAGGCTTCGGTCAGCCGGAACAGCGCTTCTTCGACATGAGTGGAAGTCTGGTGGTCCTCGACCACCACGCGGAAGCGGTTGATCGCCGCCGTGTACTGGCCATTACCCAGATAATAGCGGCCCACGCTCATTTCCTTGCCGGCGATCTGATCGCGGGCGATCAGCAGCATCTGGCGCGATTCCCGGGCATAGCGGGAATCGGGATAGCTGGCCTGCAGCTGGGTGAAGGTCTCGATGGCGTCCTGCGCCAATTCCTGATCGCGTGTGATATCTGTGATCTGCTCGAAGTACGAGCTGCCCTTGAGGAACAGGATATAGGGCACTTCCGAAGAGCGGGGATAGAGCGCCAGGAACTGGTCGGCCTGCCGCGCGGCTTCGGAGAAACGAGCCAGGCGGAAATTGGCGAAGACCTGCATCACCTTGGCGCGTTCGTTGACGTCCGAGAAGGGATTCTGCCGCTCGAGCGTTTCAAGATTTTCGATTGCGGCGATGTAGCGGTTGTTTTCCATGTTCGCGACGGCGCTTGCATAAAGCTGCTCGGCCGGAACCAACGGCTCTTCGTCCCCCGTGCGCGAAAAGATCGACATGGGCGAACAGGCGGCAAGTACCCCAACGAGGGCCACGGCCGCGGCCATCTTCCAAATCTTTGGCGCTTTGCTTGGTCTGGCTATGATATTCACGAAAAACTCCGTCCTCATGGCCCGGGGCATTAACCGTGACCCGCGCGTGCCCACAATCCGCTAGCGGGCAATCTGTTCAAAACTGTGACGGGGGTTATCGCCCATTCAACCAATGGAGCGCAAGTAGGGCTCGACAGACAACCTCTCGGGCAGATCGCCGAGCGCTTCCATTTCGAGCGGCAACGCATCAGCCTCGAGAATTTCGTAGTTGGCTTCGCTGGCAAAAAGCGACTTGAGCACCAGCGCGTTAAGCCCGTGCCCGCCCTTGTAGGACTTGAACCGCCCGTAGATCGGCAGCCCGGCCAGGGCCAGATCGCCCACGGCGTCGAGCAGCTTGTGACGCACGAATTCGTCGTCGAACCGCAACCCGTCGGGATTGACGATTTTTTCTTCCTCGATAGCGATTGAATTTTCAAGGCTCGATCCCAGCGCATAGCCCGCCTGCCGCAATACCTTGGCCTGCGCCACGAACCCGAATGTGCGCGCCGGCGCAACTTCGAGGGCAAACTTGCGCGGCGACCAGTCAAAGATCATGCGCTCGCGCCCGATCACCTTGCTGTTGAAATCGATCTCCACGTCGAAGGCCCGCCCGTTATAGGCCTCGAGCATGGCGAACGCGTCATTGTCGCGGACCGTCACCGACCGCAGGATGCGAATGAATTTCTTGCGCTGCGGCTGAATCGAAATGCCCGCATCGAGCACCGCATCCACGAACGGCTCGGCACTGCCATCGATGATCGGGCATTCTTCGCCCCAGACCACGACTTCCGCGTTGTCGATACCCAGCCCGTTCAGCGCCGCCAGCACATGCTCGACAGTCGCGATGCTGATCGAATTGCCCAGATCGATTACCGTGCACAGCGAGGTCCGGCTGACGCGCGAATGATCGATCTTGACGCTCGCCGACTTGCTGCCATCGTCCAGCATACGGGTCAACGTATAGCCGGAATCAGCTGGCGCCGGGTTGATGACAAGGCGCGAAGGCTTGCCATTGTGCACACCGATTCCAGCGAACTCTGCAGGACGCGTAAGCGTGCATTGGCGCACGGTATTGTTTTTCATTGGTACTCCGGGCCCTTTTGTTGACGAGTGGCCCAATCGCCCTAATAACGAAGAACGGCCTGACACGAAACCCGTGTCAGGCCGATTTAGCGCCTAAATGGCAATTTTGAATTAACCGTGGCGTTTGAGAAACGCCGGGATTTCCAGCTGTTCCTTTTGGGGCGCACGGGCCGGGGCACGGCCATGTGCGTCGAGTTGTCCCGCCGCGCCTTCAGCCTGCGGACGCGGTGCCGCCGGACGGGGAGGAGCAGCTTCGATAGCGCTGCGGGCAGCGGCATCGTCGAATTGAGGCTGCACGCGTTCGCCCTGGGCCTGCGGCTCGGCTTCACCACCAAGGCTCAGCCCGACATTGGAGGCCAAGCGGCGGAACAGGGCGCGCGCGTTGCGCGGCTCTTCGCCCTTGGGCTGGTCCATCTGCTGACGGGCAACCGCCGGCATATCTTCGGCGCGCGGGATGCGGCGCTGGAGCTGCGGACGCTCGGCACCCGAGGGCACATAGGGCTTGGGCATAGCGGCGTCGGGCGCACGCTGCGCTTCCTCGACCGGCTGACGCACCGCTGCAGTGGGCGTGTAGGGCTCGATGGTAACACCGCTGTCCTCGCCCTGCCGTGCAGCTGTCGCCGCCGCGGCAGCCGCGGAATTTCCGTCCTTGATCGCCTGGGCAACCGCGGCTTCGAACTGATCGTCGCTCATCTGAGCGCTTGCCTGGGTCGGAGCGGCTTGCTGCGGAGCGGGCTGTTCGGCGCGCGGCGCCTGTGCAGTGGCCGGAGCGGCAACGGCCTCGGGCAACCGCTTGGCCTGCAACGGCTGCCGGTTGGCATTGGGCTTGACGGGATCGAGCGCCTGAACCATCAGCGCGTCGGTGCCGGTGGCAACGACCGAAACACGAACCTTGCCCTGCAGCGAATCATCGAACGTCGCGCCAAGAATGATGTTGGCGTCCGAATCCACTTCTTCGCGAATACGCGAAGCAGCTTCGTCCACTTCGTACAGCGTCATGTCCTTGCCGCCGGTGATCGAGATCAGGAGCCCGCGGGCACCCTGCATCGAAACATCGTCGAGCAGCGGATTGGCGATGGCGGCCTCGGCGGCGTGACGTGCACGATCCTCGCCCTCGGCTTCGCCCGTCCCCATCATCGCCTTGCCCATGCCGCGCATCACGGCGCGCACGTCGGCAAAGTCGAGGTTAATGAGGCCTTCCTTGACCATCAGGTCGGTGATGCAGGCAACGCCCGAGAACAGAACCTCGTCGGCCATCGCAAAAGCGTCGGCGAACGTGGTCTTCTCGTTGGCCACCCGGAACAAATTCTGGTTCGGGATCACGATCAGCGTATCGACATGGCGATGCAGCTCGTCGATGCCCTCGTCGGCCAGCTTCATACGGCGATTGCCTTCGAACTGGAACGGCTTGGTCACCACGCCGACGGTCAGGATGCCCTGTTCGCGCGCCGCGCGCGCCACGACCGGCGCTGCGCCCGTCCCCGTGCCACCGCCCATACCGGCGGTTATGAACACCATGTGCGAGCCAGAGAGGTGATCGTTGAGCTCGTCAAAGCTTTCTTCGGCCGCCGCGCGCCCCACTTCGGGGTGCGAACCGGCGCCGAGGCCCTCGGTCACGCCTACGCCCAGCTGAATGACACGCTGCGCACGGGACAAAGCCAGCGCTTGCGCATCGGTATTGGCCACGACGAACTCGACGCCCTCGAGGCCCGAGTTAATCATGTTGTTGACCGCGTTTCCGCCCGCACCACCGACGCCAAAGACGGTGATTCGCGGCTTAAGTTCTTGGATTCCCGGAATCTGTAGGTTGATTGTCATCTCTGGCCTCTTAGTGGCTGTATGGCAAAGATGTAGCGCTCAATTCGTTAACCGGACCCTAACAAAGCTACCGATTTCGTTAACCAGTCTGCAGAATGCGAGACTTGACAACCACAAAGTCACCGCATGTTAAGCATGATTTGCCCGCCTCTCAGGACCGGCACCGGCTTGACATTTGCTCGCGCCAGTATATAACCATATCAGAATATAACATATTGGTTCTTGAAAGGAAGGGCAAATGTCCCGGATAACCCCCAGCCTCTGGTTCGATGACAATCTCGAAGAGGCAATGGAATATTACGCGTCGGTGTTTCCCGACACCAAAATCCACGGCACCACGCGCTATCCCGAGGGCGGTATGGGCGAACCCGGCAAGGTCATGACCGGCGATTTCGAAATTCTCGGCCAGCGCTTCAACGCGATCAACGGCGGCCCGCACTTCCAATTCTCCGAAGCGACGTCCTTTATCATCGACTGCGCCGATCAGGCCGAGGTCGACTATTACTGGGACAAGCTCACCCAGGAGGAGGGCGCTGAAAGTCAGTGCGGCTGGGTCAAGGACAAGTTCGGCGTCTCCTGGCAGGTAGTTCCAAGAGCGCTCTATGAAACCGTGACCGGCAAAGACCCCGCCGGCGCCCAACGCGCCACCCAGGCCATGCTCAAGATGAAAAAACTGATCGTCGCGGATTTGGAGGCGGCCTACGAAGGCCGCTAGATTTCTACCGCGGAATGCACAGCGGCCTTCCATGCAACGGATCGGTAATGATTGCGGTCTTGACCCCGAACACCTCCTCGATGGTGTCCGGGGTCATCAGATCTTCCGGTGCCCCGCGCGCCACCACCTTCCCATCCTTGAGAAACACCAGCACGTCCGCATGCCGGGCCGCGAGGTTAAGATCGTGCAGCACGAGAACCACTGTGCGCCCATGATCGTTCTTGAGCGCGCCAACCAGGTTCAGGCACTCGATCTGATGCGCCATGTCGAGGTGATTGACCGGCTCGTCGAGGCAGATGATATCGGTCTCCTGCGCCAGCACCATGGCGATCCACACCCGCTGCAACTGCCCGCCCGACAGCGAGCCGATACGCCGATCGCGCAGATGTAGCACGCCGGTGCCCTCCATGGCCTTGTCCATGGCCGCCGTATCGTGAGGATTCCAGGGCTGGAACATCGATTGATGCGGATAGCGGCCCAGCCGCACCAGTTCCTCGACGGTCATCTCCTCGGGTGCCGACGGGCTCTGGGCCAGAAGACCGATCTGGCGCGCCAGCGCCTTGTGGCCGATTTTGGCGACGTCGATGTCTTCGACCAGAATCCGCCCGGCAGTTGGCCGGTGCAATCGCCTGATGGCCCGCAAAAGGGTCGATTTCCCGCATCCATTGGGTCCAGCCAGAACGGTCACCTGCCCCGGCGCGACGGGCAGGCTCAGCGCGTCGAGAACCACCGCCTGCCCATAGCCCAGCGTCACGCCCTCGATTGTGATCCGGGCCTTGACTGTTTCATCCATCGCTCGATCGTCTCCGCATGAGCAGGAACAGGAAATAGGGCGTACCGATAACCGCGGTCACGGTCCCGGCCGGAACCTCCAGCGGTGCAAAGAGCACACGCACGATGATGTCCGCGCTCACCAGCATCATGGCGCCCAGAAGGAAGCTCCCAGCCATGACGATATAGACGTTGCGGCCCAGAAGCAGGCGCGCGAGATGCGGCGCCATCAGTCCCACGAACCCCACGCCCCCCACAAAGGCAACCGCCGCCGCCGTAATCAGCGCCGCGAGCCCGAAGATGACGACCCGGAACACCGGCGTGTTCAGCCCCACGCTCCGCGACGAAGTTTCGTCGAGATCGGCGGGCGGCAGATGGCGCAGGGCGATAAGGGTCAAGACCAGCAACGGGATGAGCGCCAGCCCGGTGATCTGGATTTCCCCCCAGCTTGCTTCGTTGACCGCCCCGGCCATCCAGCGCGTCGCCTGAGATGTGCGGTAGATGGGCCCAACGATCATCATGATGGTGGTGATCGCCTTGGCCACCGCAGCAACCGCGATGCCGAACAGCAGCAATCGGATCGCCGACACCGCCTGCCGCCCGGCCAGGATGAACACTGTGGCAATGGCCAGCACCGCCCCGATGGCCGACGCCGCCGGCTGATAGGCAATGGGCACGACAAGGACGTTGCTCTCGTTGGAAAACAGCATCAGGAACACAACGACGCCGAGCGCCGCGCCATCGATCACCCCGAGCACGCTTGGCGACGCCAATTCGTTCCGCGTCACCCGCTGCAGCAGGAACCCCGCCACCGCAATGGAGCCCCCGGCCAGAATGGCAAGCGCCACGCGCGGCATGCGCAGATTGAAGACGATGATGGTCTGTGTGCGCTCGCCCAGCCCGGCAAGCGTCCGGGCGACATCGGCAATCGGCATCCAGGTCGAACCCAGCGCGACGGCCAAAATGACCACGACGGCAAAACCCGTGGCGAGCAGCCCAAGCACTACCCCGGTGCGCGCAGATTTATGCGATGCAGCAATAGCGCTCATGCCGCCCTCCGCTTAAGCAGTCCGAGCAGCACGACGCCACCCACAGCCGCCGTTACCGCGCCCACCGGCGCCTCTGCAGGATAGATGACGTAGCGCACCGCAATATCGGCCACCGTCACATAGATCGCCCCCAGCAGGGCAGCAGCGGCAATCTGGTGCCGGTGGCGCAGTCCGGCCAGCGCGCGTGCCGCATGCGGAATGACCAGCCCCACGAACCCGACCGGCCCCGCCATGGTAATGGCACTCCCGGTCAACAGCGCGATGGCAACAAAGCTGACGCCACGCACCAGCCCCAACGGTACGCCCAGGCCGCTTGCGGTCGCATCGTCGGCCTGCAGCGCATCGAGCGACGGCGCGAGCACCCAGGCGAGCATTGCGCCGGCTACCAGCATGACGCCCCCATTTGCCGCCAGCGAAACCGGCCGGTCGACAATCGCGCCCGAAAGCCAGAACAGCAATTGCTCGAGCGCCGCTTCGTTCGATGTCAGGATGATCTCGACGAGCGCATGACCCAGTCCTGCCATGGTCACGCCCACCAGCACGATCCTCAGCGGCGAAAGCCCCCCTGCTCCCGCAGCGATACCGAACACCAGCAGGCTGGTCAGCAATGCCCCTACGGCCGCCGCCAGCGACAACCCGGCCAGCGAAGACACCCCGAGCCAGAAGCTCGCCACCACCACGGCCAGCGATGCCCCTGCATTGAGCCCCAGCGTATCGGGCGAAGCGATACGATTGCGCGCCAGCGTCTGGATGATAACACCCGATACTCCGAGCCCCGCACCGGTCATCGGCGCGATGATCGCCCGCGGCAGGCGCAGATTGACAATCACCACCGACGTTTCGCTGCCATCGAACGCCGTAAACGCTCGCCAGACTTCGGCCGGTGAATAGATCTTGAGACCCAGCATCATGCTGCAGGCCATTGCAACAGCCAGCGCCGCCGCAAGACCGCCATAGAGCATGGCATCGCGCGGCGATCGGGTTGTCATGGCCCCGGTTGAGGCCGCAATGGTGTGCACCGGCGGCACCTCATAAGTTGATATTGACAGTCAATTTAATTTCTGACCATTTGCCCAAAATCATTTTATGAGAACACTTGTCAAGTTACCAAGGAGGTATTCATGTTGCCGCTGCACAAATTGCTGGCCGGGCTGGCCCTGGCCGCCACAGTCGCACTCTCGGGAGCGGCCCAGGCCCGTGAGGTCACTCACGCCATGGGAACCACCGATGTTCCCGATGCCCCCCAGCGGGTCATCATCCTCACCAATGAAGGCACCGAAGCGCTGCTGGCCCTCGGCGTCACTCCGGTCGGCGCCGTTCGCTCCTGGCTCGGTGACCCGTGGTACGACCACATCGCCGCCCGGATGGAAGGCGTCGAGGTCGTCGGCGAGGAATCCGCAGTCAATCTCGAATTGATCGCCGCCCTCGAACCCGATCTGATCCTGGGCAACATGACCCGTCAGGAAGGCGTTTATGAGCAGCTTTCCGCCATCGCCCCCACTGTGATGTCCGAACGCCTGCGCGGCGATTGGCGCATCAACTACAACCTCTATGCCGAAGCCCTTGGGCTCGAGGACAAGGCCGCCGACCTTCTCGCCGCCTATGATGCCCGCATTGCCGACCTGTCCGCAAAGCTCGGTGACAGTCTCGATGAGGAAATCTCGGTCGTTCGCTTCGGTTCGGGCATGTCGCGGATCTATTTCCACGACAGCTTCTCGGGCCTGACCCTGCGTCAGCTCGGCTTCCCGCGCCCCGCGGCACAGGACCGCGAAGAGTTCGCCGAACAGATCACCAAGGAGCGGATTCCTGAAGCCGAAGGCGACCGGTTGTTCTATTTCGTCTATGAGACCGGCAATGGCGAGGGCGATGCCCAGGCCGAGGATTGGACCAACGATCCGCTCTGGCAGAACCTGGAAGTCGTCAAGGCCGGCAACGCGCACAAGGTGTCCGACGCCATCTGGAACACGGCCGGCGGCATCCTCGCCGCAAACCTGCTGCTCGACGATATCGCCGAAATCTACGGTGTTGCTGAATAGAAACGGATGTCCGCCCGGAGCAATCCGGGCGGGCTCGTCTGGCTTACATAAAGCCTGACTTCAGCCAGCTCCCGACCTTGGCAAAATACCCGTCTGAGCCGATCAGTTTCCGGGTCGGGCGCGGCTGGACATATTCGGCGCCGCACACCTGCGGATAAACGAGCATTCCGGCCACTGTGGCAAACGCCGCGCCCTTGGCGCGATCGGGCAGCCCCGAAACACCGAGCGGACGCCCATTGCGGACATTGCGCGCCAGCATCCGCCGCGCCAGTTCGGGCAGCCCGGTCAAATCCGATGCACCGCCGGTCAGGACGAACCGTCTCCCGGAAACATCCATCATGCCCGTCGCCTGCATCCGGTCCCTGATGGCTTCGAGAATTTCCTCGACCCGTGGCCGGATCACCCGCGTCAGCATCTCGCGCGAGATCGAATTGGGCGACTCATGGGAATTGGCCCCAATCGGCATCACCGTGATGACGTCGCTCTCATCGGTCTGCCCCTGCAGACATGACCCATAGAGCGTCTTCAAACGCTCCGCGTCCGCCACGCTCACCGAAAGCTGCCGCGCGATATCGAGCGTGATGTGGTGCCCGCCAATCGCCAAGGCGTCCGCATAGACCAGATGGCCCTCGTTGAACACCGAAACCGTGGTCGTCGCACCGCCCATGTCGATACAGGCAACGCCCAGATCGGCTTCGTCATCAACCAGCGTCGCCAGCCCCGAAGCGTAGGGCGTCGCCATAAGCGCTTCGACTTCGAGATGGCACTTGTTGAGCGCCAGTTCGATATTGCGCATGGCCAGCGTTTCAGCCGAAATCACGGCAACGTCGACACCCAGCGTTTCCCCCACCATGCCGCGCGGATCGCGCACGCCCTTCTGCCCGTCCAGCGCGTAGCCGATGGGCAGCGCATGGATGATCGAGCGTTCGTCACGCACGCTGCGGTCGTTCACCGCGATCAGCACCCGCGAAATATCGCTTGGCTCGACCTCGTGCCCATCGAGCGAAACGCTGGCCGAAAACGTCTCCGATCCCAGCCGCCCGGCCGTCACGTTCACCACCACCGACTGCACGGTAATCCCCGCGGCCCGCTCGGCCATGCCCACTACCGAGCGGATCGCCTGCTCGGCCTTGTCCAGATCGGTCACCACCCCGCTCTTGACCCCGGCAGACGGTCCATAGCCGAACCCGATGATCTCGGCCATATGCGTGCGCCCACGCAGCGCCCGGCCCTCACGCGGCACGAGCCGCGCGATGACGCAGCAGATCTTGGTCGAGCCGATATCGAGCACCGTCACAAGCGACGACCGCCCCGGCTGAACCGGCTTCAAACGCGCTGTCATCGCAGAGGTCATCATTGGTCGTCTTCTTCTTCACGAACTGTGGGCCGCACGGCCACATATTGCGCAACGCGCATGTCGATCAGATCGAGATCGCGCTGCAGAACCTGATGGTCGAGCTGGTAATCGTTGAGCCGACCCAGCGCGTCGACAACTCCGGTTTCGGGCAACTGCACACGCAGCCCGGAATAAAAGATCAGATCCCAGCGCCGGTCGGCCACCCGGTTGATCGCCGCCAGATCGAAGGTCAGATCGGGGTAGCGGTTGACGAGGTTTATCATCGCCGCAGCGTTGTCCCCTGCCCCTTCGCCGATCACCAGCGGCAAATCGCCATTCTCGATACTGGCCGGCGCAATGGGTGAGCCCGAGGCATCGATCAGCATCGTCGCCCCGTCGATCCGCCACCGCGCCATTGGCGCTTTCTCGGTAATCGAAACCAGGAGCCTGTCGGGATAGACCTTGCGGATCGTCGCCGAGGCAATCGAGGGGATTTCCTCGACCCGCAGCCGCGCTTCGGCAATATCGAAGCCAAGGCTGGTCGAGCCCCCCTCGATCCCCAGCGCATGCGCCACATCGGCCTCCCGCGTCAGCGAAAGCCCGTTGATTTCGATCTTTTCGATCCCGAACCCGGCATCGGCCATATGCCCGGTCAAAACGTTGCCGACAACGCCCAGACCTTCGGACACCTCGTCACGCAGCACAAAACCGCCCACGGCAATGCAGAGCGCAGTCAGCAGCGCCACGACCCGCAGCGCCAGCTTTTTATGCAGCACCCACCAATTGCCCAGCGAAACCAGCATCCCGCCGCGGCGGCGGATCGGCACCAGCATGCCACGCCCGCCGATCAGGGCCGGCGACCGGTCGCGCGTTAAGGGAGAAAGGCTCGGGACCACCCGCAGGGCAGGACGCTCGATGCGTGGCGCGGGCGGCGCGAGAGGGCTGGAAGCGGGCACGGCCCCGACAACTTCCTTACGCCTCATCTGTTGCAACTTGCGTCCTCCACCATCCAGCTCACCAGCTCTTCGAACGAATGGCCGGCATGGGCCGCCAACTCGGGCACCAGCGAGGTTTTTGTCATCCCCGGCTGGGTATTGATTTCAAGGCATACAAGCTCGCCATCGTCGCCGCCGCGCGGGTCGTAGCGGAAGTCGCTCCGCGTCACTCCACGGCAGCCCAAAGCGGCATGCGCCATCAACGACATCTTCTGAACTTTTTCGTAAATTTTCGGTGAAACCTGCGCCGGCAACTCGTGCTGCGACCCGCCATTCACGTATTTTGCCTCATAATTGTAGAAAGCGAGGTCGGTCATGATCTCGATGACCCCCAGCGCGACGTCCCCCATCACAGCGCAGGTCAGCTCGCGCCCGGGGATGAACCGCTCGACCATCAGGTCTTCATCGCCATCCCAATCGGTGCGCAGGATCTCCTGCGGCGGATGCTCCTGGCCCTCCTTGACGATAAACACATTGACGCTCGAGCCGTCATTATAGGGTTTGACCACATAGGGCGGAGCCATCACATGGCTTTTGGCGATGGCGTCGCGCGTCGCGATCACGTGATCGGTAACCGGCACCCCGGCCGATTTGAACATGATCTTGGCCTGATGCTTGTCCATCGCCACCGAAGAGGCCAGGACGCCCGAATGTGTGTAGGGAATCCCCAGGATTTCCAGCAGCCCCTGAATGGTCCCGTCTTCCCCGAACCGCCCATGGAGCGCATTGAACACAACGTCGGGCTTGAGATCGTTCAGCACCGAGGCGATGTCGCGCTCAACGTCGATTTCAGTCACCTTGTATCCGGCATTGCGCAGCGCCTGCGCGCATTCCCCGCCCGAACTCAGCGACACCTCGCGTTCATGCGACCATCCGCCCTTGAGCACAGCAACATGTTTGGCCATTGGTTCGCCCCTTCCGCTTATTCAGGCAACGCCGGCAAAAAAGTCGCCGTCGAGAAACTCTTTGACTTCGCGGCCCGGCGCAAAATGCCCCATCCGCCGGATTTCCCACACGAGCTTGATACCGTGCTTTTCAAGCACCCGCGCCCGCACTGTTTCGCCCAGCGTCTCGATGTCGTATGCGCTCGCCGCATCGAGATTGACGAGGAAATTGGTGTGCATTTCGGAAACCTGCGCATCCCCGATCCGCAATCCCCGGCACCCGGCCTCGTCGACAAGTTGCCAGGCCGATTGCCCCTCGGGGTTCTTGAAGGTCGAACCGCCCGTGCGCGTATTGGTTGGCTGCGTCGATTCACGCCGCTCGGTGATGTCGCGCATCTTGGCCAGTATCTCTTCGCTCTCGCCTTCCAGCCCCTCGAACACCGCCGATGTGAACACAACCCCCACCGGCCCGTTCGACTTGCGGTACTGGTACGCCATGTCGGCATTGGTCAGTTCAATGATCTCGCCACCTCGGGTGACGCCGCGCAGGCTCACCACTCGCTCTTTTGCTTCGGTGCCATAGCACCCCGCATTCATGTAAAGCGCCCCGCCGACCGCGCCCGGAATGCCGCGGAAAAATTCCAGCCCGTCGATCCCCGCCTTGGCCGCCGCCGTGGCGATCTTGACGTCGGGCAATCCGGCCCCGGCCCGCACGCGGTTGCCGTCCAGCACCTCGACCCCGCCGAACGCCTTGGCGGGCAGCTTGACGACCACCCCGTCGATCCCGCCATCGCGGATCAAAAGGTTCGACCCCAGCCCGATCACCGTCACTTTGATGTCGGCTGGCAAATGCCTCAGGAACAGCGCCAGATCGGCCTCGTCCGCAGGCTCGAAATAGAGCTGCGCCGGTCCGCCCACGCGGAACCACACGGCCTTCGCCAACGGATGATTGGGGATCAGCTTGCCCCGCACATCGCCGATCCAGCCCGAAAACTGCGGCAAAAGGTCGGGAAAGCTCATGCGCTGGCCTTGGTCTTCCCGGCCAGTTCGGCTTCCAGCTCGCCCGGCAGCGCCGCCGCCCAGAGCGTAATGTTTCCCGCCCCCAGGCACACGACGTAATCGCCCTCTCCCGCCCGGCCCGCGATCAGCGTCGCCAGTTCCTCGGGTCCGGACAGCGTCCGCGCATCGCGATGCCCGCGCGCCCGGATCCTGTCCACCAGCTCGATATGGCTCACACCCTCGATAGGCGCCTCGCCCGCCGCATAGACCGGCGCCACCAGCACCGTATCGGCTTCGTTGAAACACGCCGAAAAATCGTCGAACAGGTCGTTGAGCCGCGAATAGCGGTGCGGCTGCACCACGGCGATCACGTCCCGCTTTGCCGACTGCCGCGCCGCGCGCAGCACCGAGGAAATCTCGACCGGGTGATGCCCGTAATCGTCTATAATCGTGATGCCGTGGACTTCGCCGGTCTTGGTAAAGCGCCGCTTGACCCCGCCGAACCCTTTCAGCCCCGCGCGGATCTGCGCATCGGAAATCTTGAGCTCCTGAGCCACGGCAATCGCGGCTGTCGCGTTGAGCACGTTGTGCATGCCCGGCATGGGCAGCTCGATATCGGCAATAGTCCGCGTCTTGCCGCTGATCCGGTCGCGCACCACCACTGAAAATTTGGAAATCCCGTTGTCGTTGACCACATCGATCAGCCGCACATCTGCCTGCGGGTTGCTCCCATACGTGATCATCCGCCGGTCTTCGATCTCGCCCACCAGCGCCTGCACCGTGGGGTGATCGAGACACATCACGGCAAAGCCGTAAAACGGCACGTTCTCGACGAAATTGCGGAACGCTTTCTTGACCCCGTCGAAGTCGTGATAATGATCGAGATGCTCGGCGTCGATATTGGTCACCACAGCCACATCGGCCGGGAGTTTGACGAACGTCCCGTCGCTCTCGTCGGCCTCGACCACCATCCAGTCGCCCTGCCCCAGCCGCGCATTGGTGCCATAGGCGTTGATGATGCCGCCATTGATCACAGTCGGATCGAACTGCCCGGCATCGAGCAGCGCCGCGACCATCGAGGTCGTCGTCGTCTTGCCGTGGGTGCCGCCAATCGCAATGGCGTTCTTGAACCGCATGATCTCGGCCAGCATCTCGGCCCGGCGCACGATGGGCAGCCCCTTGGCCCTGGCTTCTTTAAGTTCCGGATTGTCCTTCTTGATCGCCGAGGACACGACGACAACCGCCGCATCGCCGATGTTCTCGGCCTTCTGCCCGACCATCACTTCGATGCCCATGCCCTGCAGCCGCTGCACATTGGCATTGGTCGCCGCATCCGAGCCGCGCACCGTATAGTGCTGGGTGTGCAGCACCTCGGCGATACCGCTCATCCCGATCCCGCCAATGCCGATGAAGTGCACGGGCCCGATATCGCGTGGCATCTTGGTGTTCATGAGTGTCCTTTGGCGGTTTGCTCGACGAGATCGGCCAGCCGTTCTACGGCATCGGGCATGCCCACCGACAATGCGGCGGCCGCTGCTGCCCGAAGGCGATCCGGAGCGAGGAAGAGTTCGTGAAGCTGGGTGGCAAGAGATTGCGGTGAAAGCGTGGCCTGATCGAAAACCCACGCCCCTCCTGCGTCTTCCATCACCAGCGCATTGGCCTTCTGGTCCTGATCGAGAGATCCGGGCAAAGGCACGAGGATAGACGGACGCCCCAAAGCGCCCAGTTCGGCAATCGTTGAGGCCCCCGCCCGCCCGATAACCAGATGGCTCGAAACGATGCGTTCGGGCAGGTCGGTGAAAAACCCTGCAAGTTCCACATTGACCCGCGCAGCACGATAGGCTTCCGCCACACGGTCAAGGTCTTCTTCGCGGCATTGCTGAGTGACGACCAGTCTGCGCCGCAGCGGTTCCTCGAGTTCGCCAATCGCCGCGGGCACGATATCGGAAAAGGCCCGTGCGCCCTGGCTGCCGCCGAAGACCAGAAGATTGATCGGCCCGTCCTCGGCAAGCGCCGGATAGCTCATCCCGGCAATTGCCCGCACCCTGTCGCGCACCGGATTGCCCACCAGCACCTTTTCGAGCTTGAATGTGTCGGCATGCGCCGTCTGGGCAAAACTCATGGCCAAAACCCTGGCGAAACGCGCCAGCGCCCGGTTTGCCCGTCCCATCACCGCATTCTGCTCATGCAGAATGCCGGGAATCCGCAAGATCGCGGCCGCCAGAAACGGCGGGAAGCACGGATAGCCCCCGAACCCGACCACAGCCGCCGGCTTGATCTCCCGCAACACACCGATTGCCGTTGCCGTCCCGCCAAGGATCGTGAACCCCGCTTTGACAAACTTTATGGGATTGCGGATCGAGGGCGTGGCTGCGGGCACCACATGGATGCCGCTGGCCGGAAATTCGGCACCATAATGGCTGACCCGTTCATCGGTCACCAGATGAATCTCGTGCCCACGCCGGCGCAATTCCTGCGCCAGCGCCATGGCTGGAAAAAGATGTCCGCCCGTCCCCCCGGCCATCAATGCAAATGTACTCATATCTACCTGTTTTTCGGTGCGCCGGATGCAGCCAGTTTAGGACCAATCGACATTCAGCTCAGGGTGAGCCGAAAATGGCGGTTTTCGAGAACCGGAGCGGAGCGTACATTTTGGTACGTGAGCACCGGAAGCGCAGAAAATTGTCATTTGCAGGCCACCATCAGTTGAATGTCGATTGGTCTTAGAGTTTGCCCGGCACGCCCTGACGGTCGAGAGCGCTGCGGATCGGCAGGCCGGTGGCAAAGGTTTCTTCCGGCTTGCGCCGTGTCAGCGCCAGCAATAGCCCCATGGACAGGCCAATCGCAATCATCGAAGTGCCGCCATACGAAACGAAGGGCAGCGTCATGCCCTTGGGCGGGATGAGATTGAGATTGACCGTAAGGTTGAACGCCGATTGCACGCCGAACTGAATGGCCAGCCCGCTGGCCGCCAGCCTGTTGAAAAGGTTCTGTTGCCCCATCGCCAGATTGAGCGCCCGGATGACGATGAAGGCGATCAGCCCCACCAGCATCAGGCAGAACAGGATACCGAACTCGCTGGCACCTGCCGCAAACACGAAGTCGGCGTGGGCGTCCGGCAGATAGCGCCGCGCGATCCCCTCGCCTGGCCCCATGCCGAACCATCCGCCTTCGAGCAGCGATTCAAGCGCCCGTTCGGCCTGGTAATTGTCCCCGGTCTCGGGGTTGAGAAAGGCATCGATGCGGCGCGCCACGTGCGGGAAGAATGTATAGGCCATGACCAGCAACACGATCGCCGCCACCCCGAGCACCGCGATCACCAGCCAGGAAATGCCCGACAGAAACAAAAGTCCCCCATAGACTACGGCGACGAGGATGGTCTGCCCCACGTCCGGCTGCAGCAGCAGCAGGCCCACCACGACCCCGGTCCCCCCCAGGGCGAGGATGTGGCCGGGCACATCTTTGCGTTTCATCTGCTCGGAAATGAACCAGGCCGACATGATGGCCAGCGCCGGCTTGACGAACTCGATAGGCTGGAGCGATTGCCCCATGAAGGAAATCCAGCGCCGCGCGCCCTTGACCTCCACGCCGTAACGCAGCGTCAGCGCCAGCAGCACAACGCCGCCCACCAGAGTGACCAATCCGATAACCCGCGCCCAGCGCGCATTGACCAGCGACGCGAGCAGCATCGCCATCAGCGCCGGGATGCAGAACAGTACGTGCCGCTGGGTAAAATGCCACGGCCCCAGCCCGATGCGCTCGGCCACCGGCGGGCTTGCCGCAAAGCTCAAAAGCACCCCGAACCCCATCAGCGCAATCAGCGCAAACATCAGCTCGCGATCCACTGTCCACCACCATTCGGCAATGGGCGTCTTTCGCTCGCGGGAGAACCAGGCGGAAATGGCGGTCACGGGATACTCCGGTACGCGGGGGTACAAAATTGCAGAATGCGAAATTACCACCCCAGTGGTTACCATTTCGCAACCATGACGCTTGCGCTGAAAATCTTATCCCGGACACGTTGCTCTCGCCCCAGCCGCCCCTACCATCGCTGCCCCGGCGAAAGCCGGGGCCCATGCGCTTTTCCGCATCGTCCAGAGCATCGGTGAGGCTGCTGGGTCCCGGATCAAGTCCGGGACAGCGACGGTGAGGGGTGAACCGAACGAGAAACTTGTTCCCCACCGTTCACCCCACCCCCGCGTCATCCTCGGGCTCGACCCGGGGATCCACAACGCCGCCATTGTGCAGCGCAGAAGTGGTGTCCCTCGCATCTCATCGCTCCCAAGCCCCTTCACCGGCTCTCCGATGCAGCGGATCCCCGGGTCGAGCCCGAGGATGACGATGGAGGGTTGGAGAGGTGCGATACAAACTTATCCCCGCGCCCAATCCCTCGCCCATACTTGCGCTCACGAACCCGGTTGATGGACGAAAGCGCGACGAACGTTTGGCGGGTTTGGCTCTGGTCCGGCGGGAGTCGTCCTGCCGGAGGCGAGCGTTCCACTTCAGCGAGGCTGGACTCAGCTCGGCCCGCAACACCGACAGGGACGAACGTGTCCCTGAGCGAGGGAACGTACAGCCCAAAATCCCGAGCGCATGGGGCGATGGACGCTTCATATAAACAAATTTCAGTGCGGAGCGTTCATCGCCCCATGCCGTTCATCTCATCAGAGCCCGAGGCGATCTCGTCGTCGGAGGTCTTCGCATGCGTGAGACCGAGAAAAAATGTCACCGCAGCTTCAGCGAGCTCAACCCGATCAGCGCCAGCACCATGGCAATGATCCAGAACCGGATCACGATCTGGCTTTCGGTCCAGCCCAGATGCTCGAAATGGTGATGAATGGGTGCCATCTTGAACACCCGCTTGCCCGTCAGCCTGAACGAAACGACCTGCACAATCACCGACACCGCTTCGAGAACGAACAGCCCGCCCACGATCGCCATGACCAGCTCATGCTTGGTGGCAACCGCAATCGTCCCCAGCGCGCCGCCCAGCGACAGCGAGCCGGTATCGCCCATGATGATCTGGGCCGGAGGCGCGTTGAACCACAAAAACCCGAGCCCAGCCCCGATAAGCGCCCCACAGACGATCGACAGCTCGCCAGTCCCCGGCACGAAGTTCAAAAACAGATAGTCCGAATAGACCTGGTTGCCGACCAGATAGGCGATCAGCCCGAATGCCGCTGCCGCGATCATCACCGGCACGATGGCCAGCCCGTCCAGCCCGTCAGTCAGGTTCACCGCATTGCCTGCGCCCACGATCACGAAGGCGCCGAAAATGAAAAAGAACAGCCCCAGATTGAGCGCCAGATCTTTGACGAACGGCAGCAACAGCGCGTTTTCATACCCCGCCGGCGCCTGGCTGGCGATGATGATGCAGGCGGCAATGGCGATCACCGATTCGATGGCCAGCCGCGCCCTGCCCCCGAACCCCTTGTGGTTCTGGTGTTTGACTTTGAGATAGTCGTCGTAAAACCCCACAAGCCCGAACCCCGTCGTCACCAGCAGCACGGCCCAGACGTACAGGTTGGAAAGATCCGCCCACAGCAGGATCGAGACCAGCGCCCCCGAAAGGATCATCAGCCCGCCCATCGTGGGCTTGCCCTTCTTGGTCAGAAGGTGGCTCTGCGGCCCGTCCTCGCGGATCGGCTGGCCCTTGCCCTGCCGCACACGCAGCGAGTTGACCATGCCCGGCCCGAACAGGAACACAAAGAACAGCGCGGTGATGATCGCGCCGCCCGTCCTGAACGAGAGGTAGCGGAACACGTTGAAAACCGGAAAGGCGTCAGCAAACTGCTGCAGGAAATAGAGCATGGGGTTACCGTCTGTGCCTTTATTTTTTTTCGCCGAACCGGTCTCGTATCCGGGCCACCAGGGCGCCCAGCCTCACTCCGTTCGATCCCTTGAGCATAACTGAGTCGCCCGGTGCAAGCGTTTCCAAAACATGTTGCGCAATCTCATCCACAGCCTGTGCCCGCCCGGCGACAAGCGCGGCCGGCAGCGCATCGGCCAATCTGGCCATATGGTCGCCCACCACAAACACAAGATCGGGCCTTGCCGCGATCACCGCTTCGGCCAGCCCGGTATGATAGTCGGCAGACGCCGCACCCAGCTCGCGCATGTCGCCGAGCACCAGCACCCTCCGCCCCGGGGTTGGCATCTGGGCGAACACCTCGAGCGCCGCACGCATCGATGTCGGATTGGCGTTGTAGCTTTCATCGATCAGCCGGATCGGGTTGGCATGGTCGCCAAGCAAAATCGCGGCGCCGCGCCCCTCGGGCGCGCCATGGACAGCAAGGGCCGTCAATGTCTTTTGCACATCGCCGCCAACTGCCCGGACCGCCAACAGCGCTGCCACGGCATTGGCCAGCATATGCCGTCCCGCAGTGGCAATCGAAACCTCCAGCGACAGCCCATCGCCCTCGATATGCCCCGCCGCTCCCTCGTGCGTCGTCCGATAGTCCGCAATCGTCACATCGGCATCGGCAAATCCGTAGGTCAGCGTTTCAAGCCCTGCCGCCTGAGCCGCGTCAACCAACCGCTCAACATGGGCGTGGTCGTGCCCGATGATGGCTTTGCCGCCCGGCTCCACGCCGGAAAAAATCTCCGCCTTGGCATCGGCAATCGCCGCTTCGGAGGCAAAAAACTCAAGATGAGCCGGCGCCACCGTCGTCACCACGGCAACATGCGGACGAACCAGCACCGAAAGCGGCGTGATCTCTCCCGCCGCGCTCATGCCGATCTCGAACACACCGAACTCGGTGTCGGCCGGCATCCGCGCCAGCATCAGCGGCACGCCCCAGTGATTGTTGAAGCTCTTGATCGAGGCGTGGGTCTTGCCGTTGGCCTCAAGCGCTAGCCGCATCGCTTCCTTGGTCGAAGTTTTCCCCACGCTTCCCGTCACCGCTATGATGCGGGCTTGCGATCGGGAACGGGAAAAGGCGGCCAACCCATAGAGCCCCTGCAGCGCATCCTCGGCAACAATCAGCGGCAACCCCGAGAGGTCCCCGGCCTTATCCTTGCTCACCAGCGCCGCGACGGCACCGGCTTCGATGGCCTTGGCAACGAAATCATGTCCGTCGAAATTCTCGCCCTTGATGGCAACGAACAGGCCCCCGGCGGCGATCTCGCGGGAATCTATGGAAATGGAAGAAACGGTCTTTGCAGCCACATCGCGGGCCACGCCGCCAGTCGCGGCAACAACCTCGGCAATGTCATAGAGTGCGGGCAAGCTCAGCCCCCGAAGGCCGCGCGCACGACCTCGTGGTCGGAAAAATGGTGCTTTGTCTTGCCCACGATCTGGTAGTCCTCATGTCCTTTGCCGGCGACCAGAACAACGTCCTCTGCGCCCATTCCGGCAATTGCATGACCGATCGCCTCTGCCCTGTCGCCGATTTCCGTCGCGCCCGGCGCTGCGGCAAGAATTTGCGATCGGATCGCAGCAGCATCTTCGGTCCGAGGATTGTCGTCGGTAACGATCACCAGGTCCGCCAGGTCTTCAGCCACTTTGCCCATCTGTGGGCGCTTGCCGGGATCGCGGTCCCCGCCGCACCCGAACACAACGATCAGCCGCCCCTTTGCAAACGGCCGAAGCGCCACAAGTGCATTCTCCAGCGCGTCGGGCGTATGGGCATAATCGACAAATACCGCCGCTTTCCCGCGCTGGGCGACCTGCTCCAGCCGCCCCTTTGCGCCCTCAAGCGTTTCAAGCGCTTTAATGGCATCGCCATTGGCAACCCCCGTCGCCATGGCCAGCCCGGCCGCAACGACAGCGTTGTCCACCTGAAACCGCCCGACCAGCGGCAGCAGAAACTCCATCGGCTCGCCGACAAGCTTGCCCTTGACCCGCTGCCCGAACCCTTCGCTCTGAACGCTCTCGACGTCGATATGCGCCCCGCCGGCCCCGACGGTGAACACCGTCGCACCCTTGTCGAGCGCCGCGAACATGAAGGGCAGGCCCTCCTCGTTCTCGGCATCGACGACGGCAGTCGCGTTGCCATCGATCAGATCACGGAACAGACGCAGCTTGGCGTCGCGATAGGCTTCGATGGTTTCGTGATAATCGAGGTGGTCGCGGCTGAGATTGGTAAAGGCAACAGCAGTGAACTTCACCCCATCGAGACGGCGCTGATGGATGCCGTGGCTGGAGGCCTCCAGCGCCACGTGATCCACACCATCCGCCTTGAGCTTTGCCAGCGTTTTGTGCAGCGACAGCGAATCCGGCGTCGTCAGCTCGCCCGGAATGTGCTCATCACCCACCATCAGGCCCAACGTCCCAAGGCTGGCGCCCCGGATACCTGCATGGGCCCAGATCTGGCGCAAAAACGAGACAACCGAGGTCTTGCCGTTCGTCCCGGTCACCGCGGCGCAGATGGCCGGTTGCGGCCCAGAGAAATTGGCGGCTGCAACGGCATAGACCGCCCGGACATCGTCGACCATAACCACCGGAATGCCCGGATCGGCTTTGGGCGCCAGATCGGTGACCATGGCCACAGCACCCCGGCCGGCCGCGTCCTTGCCATAAATGTTTCCGTGCCCGCGCGTGCCGGGCAGCGCAAAGAACACCTCACCCTGCCCGATCAGCCGGCTGTCGGCATTCAACCCACTAATCGCCATGTCGGGCGCGGCCCCTGCGCCGGCGACCCGATGCAGAATGTCGGTAAGTTTATGCGGCAATATCACGTCCCCCGTTATCCGCCACTTGCATCAGAACCCGGTAAATTCGGCCCCGTTACGGAGCTGGACTGGAACCAGTTGTGCGTCGATTTGCGGCCCCAGAATGGGTTGGATGCCCAGCATCGGCGCAATACGCTTGACGATCCGGGCCGACATCTGCCCCGCATTCCAACCCGCGGTACGGCCCGATTGCGCATTTTCCGCCTTGGGTTCATCTACAAAAATAATCAGGGCATATCTAGGATCGTCGAGCGGAAAGGCAGAAGAAAAGAAGGCAGTGACAAGACTGCTCGAATAGCGTCCGTCCACGACCTTTTCCGCGGTGCCCGTCTTGCCGCCCCAGCGATAGCCTTCGGCAATCCTGTTACCCGTGCTGCCCGAGCCCACCACACCGTTCATCCGCATGAGATAGCGAATGTAATCGCTCGTCTGCTGCGAAATGACCTGCGTCGATCCAGCCAGCGCCTCCTGCTCGGTGCGCGGAAACAAGGTGGCATCCATCAGGTGTCCGCCATTCAACAGCGCGGCTGTTGCTGTCAACATCTGCAGCGGCGTTACGCTCAGTCCATGGCCGAAAGATGCGGTCGCGGCGCCGACTTCCGAAAAGCTCGCCGGAATGCTCGACCGTGTCACTTCCGGCAGCTCGATTTCGGGCGCGCCGTCCAGCCCCATACGCGTCAGAAAGGCCCGGAAATTTTCCTTCCCCATGGCCTGCATGATACGGATCGTGCCGATATTGGACGAATAGCGAAAGACCTCGGATACCGAAAGCATCCGGTACTTCCCGTGAAAATCCTCAATGGTATACCGCCCGAATCGTACGCCAAATCGGGCATCGATGCTGTCGGTGATCTGGACCGCGCCTGCATCCAGAGCAGCGGCGAAGGTGATCGGCTTGAAGATCGAGCCAACCTCGAACTTGGCAGCCGTCAAACGATTGAAGCGCCCTTCCTCGAGCATGGTCCCGGGGTTATTGGGATCGAAATCGGGAAGCGACGCCATGGCGATGATTTCGCCTGTCCGTACATCCATGATCGCCCCGCCCGCCGCAATCGCCTGATAGCGTTCGATCGACCCGACCAACTCTTCGTGCAGAATGCTCTGCACGCGCAAATCGATGGCAAGATTGACCGGCGTCAGAGCGCTATCGCGGGCAAGTCCCAGATTTTGCAGCAGGGCAAGATTGTCGTCATCGAGGTGCTTTTCGACACCGGCAATCCCGACATTGTCGATATTGACCGCGCCCATCAAATGGGAAGCCACAGTGCCGCCGGGATAGAACCGTTTGCTCTCCTCGAGAAAATCGAGCCCTGGGATACCAAGCCGCATGATCCGGTCACGCTGGGCCGGCGTCAATTCCCGCGCCACCCACACAAAACCCTGGTCCCCAGTCAACCGATCGCGCAGCCAGGCACTGTCGAGATTGGGCAGGACAGTCAAAATCGCATCGGCGGCTTCATCGACGTCAAGTATCCGCCGCGGTTCGGCAAAGAGCGATGGCACGCGAATATCGACAGCCAGTTCAAGCCCGTTCCGGTCGAGAATCGCCGGACGGGACGCCATGATCGCATCGCGCGTCTGCCCCTCGATCGTGGTATCGAGTTCGATATTGCCCAGCCAGATCAGCCGCCCGAACATCACCGAAAATACAATCAGAACGAACGCCATCGCCCAGCGAATGCGCGCACCGGTCAGATTGCCGCGCGCCTTGCGCGTGCCGTCGATGGAAATGGTTTCCGGGGTAATCGCACTCATAGCAGCCCCTCCAAAAGGGAACCGATCGGATCTTCCCCGGCTTCGATGGTTTCAAACAGAGCATCAAGGGATTCGGTATCGAGGCGCTGTTGGGGCCGCATCGGCAAATCGGCGAAGCTGCCGAACTGCTGCGCCTCTGCGACCTGCAGGTTCAGTACGTCATTATGACGATCTACGATGGGCTGCACATGCGTCGGCTGGTTGAGGTAGGCCCAATCAGCCTTGAGGACCGAAAGATCGGCTTGCTGCTGGGCGATCGCCGTTTCGATGCGACCGATCTCTTCAGCCGTCAGCTCAGCCATGTGCTTTTGCGAATAGACGGCGACCACCGCGATCACCGCGATGACCCCGAGTATGATGTTGAGGCGTTGCAGGAACCGGCTCATGCCGCACCCCGCCTGAAACCGGGCACACCCAGCCCCGCAGATTGCTGTGGCCGCGCCGCAACCGCTGTCCGAACCCCGCTGCGCAGGGTGGCAGAGCGGGCGCGCGGGTTGCGTCCCAATTCATCCGCTCCGGCCTTGACCGGTTTGCGCACCGGCGCCCACCGCGCCTCGACCGGCCCCGAATATGGCAGGTGCCGCGATTGCGGTGCTGCCGTTTTGGTCTGGTCGAAGAAGCGCTTGACGATCCGGTCTTCGAGAGAGTGGAAGGTCACCACCGCCAGCCGACCGCCTTCGGGGAGGATGCGCTCGGCGGCAAAAAGCGCCGCAACCAGCTGGTCGAACTCGCCGTTGACCGCGATCCGCAGTCCCTGGAACGTCCGTGTCGCAGGATGGGGAGCACCCGGCTTGCGCCCGACGGTCTTTTCAATCAGTTGGGCCAGCGCCAGCGTATCGGTGATCGGCGTGTCTTTGCGCATCTCGACGATCGCCTTGGCGATCCGCCGGGACGCCCGCTCCTCGCCAAATGCGAAAATCAGATTGCCAAGGTCGGTCTCGCTCAGCGTGTTGACCAGATCGGCCGCCGTTTCGCCCTCGCGCCCCATCCGCATGTCGAGTGGACCCGACCGCATGAAGGAAAACCCGCGTTCGGCCTGGTCGAGCTGCATCGAGCTCACGCCGATATCGAGGACGACGCCATCGACCCGCTGTTCAGCCACCAGCGCATCGAGCTCGGAAAACGGTCCGGCCACAAACACAAATGTCTCGGGAAAATCTGCAGCCAGCGTTTCCACAAAGGGCGCAACCGTCGGATCGCGGTCGATCCCCGTCACTTGCGCGCCCTCCTCGAGCAGCGCCCGCGAATACCCGCCTGCCCCGAACGTGCCGTCGACGATACGCGCGCCATCGAGCGGCGCGAGCGCATCGAGCACTTCGCTCAACAACACCGATTCATGGGAGGATTGTGGCTCGCCCATCTGGTCAGATACTCGCGCCCGGCGCTCCTTGGGCCAGCCGATGGCTTCGGCCGGAACTCAAACTAAACACGTGGCATTACTCCACATTGAGCAGATTGCATCCCAGTCTTTAAGATTTTGTTTCCCAAACCGATTTGGAAGCACAAAGAGCGGGAAAAACGGTCACCAGTTGACCTGTAAGCCGGGTTCTGTAGGGCCCGCGCCGAAACGCGGACGTGGCGACCATTCATCTGGGAACCCCATTGCTGGAGCCCTCATGCAACCAACCCGGACGACAAGCCGTGAAAACGCGGCCGAGGCAAGCCTCCATCGTCCCTATTCGGTCTTGCTCCCGGTGGGGTTTACCGTGCGGTCCCTGTTGCCAGGCACCCGGTGCGCTCTTACCGCACCCTTTCACCCTTACCCCGGACAAGTCCGCGGCGGTTTGCTTTCTGTGGCACTTTCCCTGGGGTCGCCCCCGCCGGGCGTTACCCGGCACCGTGTTCTCATGGAGCCCGGACTTTCCTCTGCTTGCGCAGCGGCCGCCCGGTCAACTGGTGACCGGCTGATGTAGGGTGCTCATGGTGATACGGTCAAGTCGATTGAGTCGAAGTCAGCGCCGACCGCGTACCGCGCGCGCGTGTCACGTCACGATAGGCCGTATTGATCGACGCCATCTTGGCGGAGGCCAGCCCCATCAATTCTTCGGGCACGCCCTTGGCGACCATCCGGTCCGGATGATGCTCGGCCACCAGCCGCCGATAGGCGCGACGCAACTCGTCATCAGTCACGTCCGGCGCGAGCCCGAGCACCGCGTACGGATCCCGATGGCCCGACGGCAACAGCACGTGCTGTGATGCGATCTGCTCGAAGCGAACGGAATCGAAGCCGAATATCTCACTCACCGCTTCGAGATAAGCCATCTCGTCCCCATGCACGAACCCGTCCGCCGTGGCGATCTCGAACAAAGCGTCCAGAACGTGCTCGAGCGTGGCCGGACTATCGGCAAACAGCTTACGTACCTTGCGCGCATAGCTGTCGAACCCGGTCACATCTTGCTGAGCGAGCGCGAAAAACCGGTCCACATGGGCATCTGCGCCTTCGGGAATATCGACAAGCGTGTGAAACGTGATGACTTCGCGCCGACTCACCACGCCGTCTGCGACGGCCATCTTGGCCGAAAGGGCGATGATCGACATGGTGAACGCCGCCTCGCGGCCGCCCGGCGCCCAATTGTCGGGATCCAGAATGCTGGCAATACCGCCCGCCAACCCTGTCCCCTGCGAGAACGAGCCAAGGAGCGCTGCGATTTGCTGCCAGATCGACATGACCATGTTCCGTGCGAACCTTCGCCGAGTGGTTCTTTAACGTCCGCAGCAATCAGGCACAAGCAAGACGGCACCCCCATGGGTCAATACGCGCAGGCCATGCGTCTATTCGTAAACGAAGCCAAATGGATTGGTCTGTGGAACCTGCTGCCGGCGCTCGATTGTAACGCGGCTGTTCAGCGTCGGAACCTGCTCCTGATAGACCCACAGGATTTCCCCGTTCGGGCCGACAACGCCCACCAGTTCATCCTGCCCGGGCGTGCCCCCCGTGCGCGGATCGTATCCGCCGTCCGGCCCCGTCAGCGGCGCCAGGGTCTGTGTATCGGGCGGCGCCAGAAAGCCCGCCCCCGTCACTTGGGAATTCTGGCTCGACGCGCTGGCAGCCCGTGCTATCGAATCGTAATCGATACCGGTCGGCTCCTGCTCCTGAGGCACGGCAAGCCCTTCAGGACGCGGTAAAGGGCGCGGCGGCTCGATTGCTGCCGTTTGACCAGCACTCGCTTCAGCCTGCGCGACCGGAGCTTCTGAGGCCGGCCCCTCCGTAGGCGTTGACGCAACCGTTTGGCTGGCCGGCGCAGGATCCTCGCCCAATGGCCGCCCGTTGACCGTCACCATCGGCCCATGCGTCGCCTCGCCGGCCCGGTCTCGTTCCGCCTGCGGCACGACCGGAAACCCAGCACTTTCGACAACCCGATCGGCAGCCGTCGCTGCACGATCGGCAGTTTCCCCCGGCGCACCGGGTGCCGCGACAAAGCTGGCGCCCGGCTCCTGCTGAAAGGCAGCAGCGCCAACGGCACCCATCATCAAAACCAGCATCGCGCCCGATGCAACGGGCTTAGAGAGCATCATATCTGCATTCCAGTCGGCCCATTGGCCAATGTGCCCCCGCACGGCCAATCTCTTCACCCTGAAAATGGCAGCAGTTTGGTGAATGGAACCTGAAGATGCGTTTCCCTGCGGCGGTTCAGGGCCGGATGCCCAGCAACCGCGCCAGAGCCAACACCAGATTGGAGCGGTTGAGCGTATAGAAGTGGAATTCGGTCACTCCGGCATCGAGCAGTTCTGTCACCTGCTCGGCGGCCACTGCCGCCGCCACCAACGCATGGGTTTCCGGATCGTCGTCCAACCCCCCGAAGCGGTCCGCTAGCCATTGTGGGATCGATGCCCCGCACCGGCCCGCAAAGCCGGCAATTTGCCGAAAGCTGTGGATCGGCTGGATACCGGGCACGATGGGCGCGGAAATCCCCGCCTTGCGCGCCCGCTCGACAAACCGCCAGTAGTCCCCGTTTTCAAAAAACATCTGGGTGATGGCCCGGTCGGCGCCAGCGTCGAGCTTGCGTTTGAGATTGTCTATATCCGCATCCCAATCGGCGCTCTGGGGATGCTTTTCGGGGTACGCCGCCACCGAAATGTCGAAATCACCCAGCTTGCGGATGCCCGCCACAAGGTCGGCGGCACTGTTGTACCCGTTGGGATGGGGGGTAAAGGCGTGCCCGACCCCTTCAGGAGGATCGCCACGCAGCGCGACAATGCGGTTGACACCCGCCTCGGCGTAGCCGCGCACCACGTCATCGACCTCGTCGCGCGTCGCACCGACACAGGTCAGATGCGCCGCCGCCGGAACGCCGGTCTCGTTGGTAATCCGCGACACCATGCGCAACGTGCGTTCGCGGGTCGAACCGCCGGCGCCATAGGTGACGGAAACAAAACGCGGACCCAGCGGCGCCAGCCGCGAGAGGCTTGCCCAGAAGCGGTCCTCCATCGCGTCGGTCTTGGGCGGGAAGAACTCAAAGCTCACCGAAAGGTTGGGACGCCCACTCTCGGGCTGACGGCTCAGCCGGCTCTCGCCTGTCGCAGACACCACGATCAGACTCCTTTTGTAATGTTGGATTTTCTGGTTTCGAGCACCCACAGGCACACGGTCAGCCCATCATCCCGCGATGGCGGAAAGCGTCTGCACGAGGCGATCTCCAATCCCGCCGCGCCGGCCCAGAGCGTCATCTGCTCGTCAGACAGACCCAACCGGCGGTGCGCTTGCTCGCTGCGCAAAAATTCGAGATCGTGCGGCGCGAAGTCGACCACCAGCATTCGCCCCTCAGGTTTAAGGCTCGATGCCGCGTGAGCAATGGCGGTCGAGGGATCGTCGAAATAATGGAGCACCTGATGCAGCATCACCAGATCAGCCGAACCCTGATAGTCGCTCAACTCGGTGATATTGCACAGCCGCACCTGCGCCTTCTCGATGCCTTCAGCATCGAGCTTGGCCCGCGCCACCGACAGCATCTCCCGGCTTGAATCCAGCCCGATGCCCTGGGCGTATTTCCCGGCCAGAAGCTCCAGCATCCGCCCGGTTCCGGTCCCCAGATCGAGGAACATTTCGACCGGTCCCTGCCCCGCTGCAGCAACTATTGCCGTCTCCAGCGCCGAATCCGCAACATGGAGGCTGCGCAACTTGTCCCAACTCTGCGCGATGGTCGCGAAATAAGCGGCGGCCCGTTCCTGCTGGGCGGCGCGCAGACCGGACAGCTTTTCGATATCCCGCCGCAATTCGGCAGCGTCGGTGTTCAGATGGTCCATCAGCCACTCGGCCAGCGCCCCGCTGGTCCGGTCGCGATTGAGCCGATAATAGGCCCACGCCCCTTCGGCGTGCCGCGTCACCAGCCCGGCATCGGCCAGCAATTTCAGATGACGGGAAATTCGCGGCTGGCTCTGTCCCAGAATTTCGGTAAAATCCTTGACCGACAACTCGCCTTGAACCAGCAGCGCAAGCAGGCGCAGACGGGTGATTTCACCCGCCGCCTTCAAGAGCAAGACGATGTCCTGCGGTTGCCGCATTGCTGTCCCTATCTGTCAAAGCAGTTCGGGACATAAAGATATCTTTATATCTTTGCTGTCAAGGCTCGCGCGCGATCAGGCCACGGCTTCTTCCTGACGCCGGCGGAAGGAATGAGACCGCCATAGATCGAAAATGCCCGACGCCTCGTCCTCGCTCAACGCTTCATAGCGCTTGCGCACGTTGACGATATCGTCCCGGCTCGGCATGTCGCGCCACGGCAGAACGGTAACGACAGCTTCGAACAAATTGGCATCGAGCCCGATGGCCCGAGCCGCCACCGTGAAGGCCACATAATCCTGCATAGCCAGCCACTTGACGACGATTTCAGGCCGCACTTCAAGCAGCATGGTCAACCCCGCCGCCGTGTGATGGCCGTAGCCAAAGCGCGTAAACCGGTGCAGCGCCTTGAGATCGAACCGGCGCCGGTCGGCAAGCGCCTTCACCTGGTTCCAGGCCAGCTTCCACTCCTGAGAGGAAAAACCCGCCTGGTTCTTCATGCGGTTATACACGACAGCCTGCACGCGCGATGCCGTCCCCGGATTTTCCGTCCGGGCGAAAATACCGAGGCCCTCAAGCGCCGCCATGCCCGTGGTGGAAACTTCGGCACGCACTTCCGCCCAGTCAATGTCCTTGCGGCCGCGAAGCAACTGGGCAAAGGATTCGTTGTCGAGCGCCCGCTGGGCGACTTGATCGACTGTGCCGTAAGTGATCTCGGCCCGCACATTGCCCAAAAGGCGAATGATCGAAGGCTCCGTCCCGAACGTAGCGATGGCTTCGCCCACGCGCCCCGCCAGGCCCTTGCGATTTGCGATCGCCAACCTGTGGGCTTCCGAGCGGTGTTCGACGATGTCGATGAGGTCATCATCGGAAAGCACCTGGGAGAATTCGAGCAGCGGCGCCGCCACCTCGATCTCGTCATTGGCGAGCTTGAGCACAACCGAGCCGGGCGCGCGCTCAAGGGGCGCCAGCATTTGGGCCACATGAGCCCGAGCCTCAACTTCCACAATGTCGGCGAGCTGGCACAGCACTTCGTCATACTGGGCGACCTGCTCGTCGTCGCAGCGATCCGACACATAGGAGAACAATTGCGCCAGATTGCGGATCAGGTGATCCCGCTCGGCCGCATCGGCCTCACCATTCAGAACCCTGAAATTTGCGAAGGCCCGCACGCTTTCACTTGCTTCGGTCATGATGTTCTCCTCGGCTGATTGCCGCATGTTCGGCCTAGCTAACCGGCTTGCCTTTTCGGCCCGCTGAATTCATCGAGAGACATTTAAATAAAAGGCTACGTATTTCTCCGTAGCGACAGAAATGGGGCCCGGCTCTCACGAACCGGGCCCCAAAAAGTCTCGCGATGGCTAAGGCTTATTCGGCCGCCGAGATGGCCGCGGGACGATCCGTCTTGCCGGCAGCAACTGCCGCCCGCACGCCCGCGCCGTACTCAGGATGAACCTGATCGAACAGCTTGCACTGACGTTCGATGATCGCGTCCGGCGCGTCGCCCATCGCCGCGGCGATATTGGCGAACAGCCGCTTTTTCTGATCAGCGTCGAAGAGGTTGAACAGCGCCCGCGGCTGGCCGAAATCGTCATTGCCCTCGCGGTGGTTGTACCGGTCGGCATCGCCCGAAATCTTGAGCGGAGGCTCCTGGACCGACTTGTCCTCGGCCGGGCCCTCAAAGCTGTTGGGCTCATAATAGGCGTCTGGATTGCCGGTCTTGATACCGCCATAGGCGTTCATCTGCCCATCCCGGTGATAATGATGCACCGGGCATTTGGGCGCGTTGACCGGCAGCGTTTCGTAATGGGTGCCCAGACGATAACGGTGCGCGTCGGCGTACGAGAACACGCGCGCCTGCAGCATCTTGTCGGGCGAATGGCCGATACCCGGCACGATGTTGGACGGCGAGAACGCGACCTGCTCGATTTCCGAGAAATAGTTCTCGGCGTTGCGGTTGAGTTCGAGCACGCCGATCTCGATCGGCGGATAGTCGGCGTGCGGCCACACCTTGGTGAGGTCGAACGGATTGTAGGAAGTCTTTTCTGCGTCGGCTTCAGGCATGATCTGCACCTGCACCGTCCACTTGGGGAACTCGCCCTTCTCGATCGAACCAAACAGCTCTTCCTGGTAGCTTTCGCGGGTCGAACCGATGACCTTCTCGGCCTGTTCATTGGTGTAATGCTTGTGTCCCTGCTGGGTCTTGAAGTGGAACTTCACCCAGAACCGCTCGCCATTCTCGTTCCAGAAGGAATAGGTGTGCGAGCCGTACCCGTTCATGAACATCGGCGCCACGGGCAGACCGCGATCACTCATCAGGATGGTCACCTGGTGCAGGCTTTCGGGCGAAAGCGACCAGAAATCCCACATGGCCGTCGCCGACCGCAGATTGGTCTTGGGGTGACGCTTCTGGGTGTGGATGAAATCGGGAAATTTCAGCGGATCGCGAACAAAGAACACCGGCGTGTTGTTACCCACCAGGTCCCAATTGCCTTCTTCGGTGTAGAACTTGATCGCAAAGCCGCGCACGTCGCGCTCGGCGTCAGCCGCGCCGAGCTCGCCCGCCACAGTCGAAAAACGCAGGATCAGCGGTGTTTCCGAACCCGGCTGCAGCGCCTTGGCGCGCGTGTACATCGAGATGTCGCCGGTGATCTTGAGGGTACCGTGAGCGCCCCATCCCTTGGCATGCACCACGCGTTCCGGAATCCGCTCGCGGTTCTGGTGGGCCAGCTTTTCGATCAACTGGTAATCCTGCATCAACACGGGGCCGCGCGGCCCTGCGGTGATCGAATTCTGATTATCGGGAACCGGCGCTCCTGCGCTGGTCGTCATTGTCGGTTTGTCGGACATGAGGCCTCCTAGTTTGTATCGATTCTAAAGAGATGGTCTTTCCTAACCGCAGCGTGGCAATCATGCAAATTGATAAAACTGACAGTTATGATAACAATAACTAATCGACAATCGAAGGCCGCCGATGAACACAATTACCCTGCGCCAGCTCCACTATGCCCAAACGATTGCAGACGAAGGGCATTTCGGCCGGGCCGCTCAACGCTGCCATGTCACCCAGCCAGCGCTCTCCCAGCAAATCCGACTGCTAGAAGATCGTTGCCAGACCCAGATTTTCGACAGGCTCGGCAAGACCGTGACGCTGACGCCGTTCGGCCGTGAGTTCCTGGCCCATGCGGGTCGCGTTCTGAGCGCGGCAGTCGATCTTGAAACATTCGCGGATATGGCAGCAGGGCAACCTGCCCGTCCCTTGCGTTTCGGATTGATCCCCACGGTCGCGCCCTATCTTCTCCCCGAGATTCTGCCGGCATTGACAGACGACCTCAAAGATACGCGCTTTTCGATCAGCGAGGGTAAGACCGAGCGACTTTTGTCGGCACTGAACGACGGCGATCTCGACATTGCGCTGATCGCCACCGAAACCGACCGCCCCAATCTCACGTCGGTCGCTCTGTTTGCCGATCCGTTCGTCCTCGCGACCCGCAATGGCACTGACCTGCCCGATCCGGTCAGCCTCGCCAACCTGCCGCGCGACAAGTTCCTGCTGCTCGAAGAGGGGCATTGCCTGCGCGACCAGATGGTCGATGCCTGCGCGCTCAAGCCCGACCTGCAGGGCCGCACATTCGCCGCCACCTCGCTGACCACGATTCTCGAACTGGTTGCCAATGGCTACGGCGTCACGCTCCTGCCCACCATCAGCCTCAGGCGCGAGGAATACAACAAGCGCATCGAGTTCCACACGCTTGGCGCGCCCGGCGCAGCCCGTGTGCTCCGGCTCGCCTGGCGCGCCAATTCGCCCTACGAAGCGCTCTATCGAAAGATCGCAGACATCGTCACAAAGGTTGGAGAAATCAGCTTGCGGACCGATCTGCGCCAGATCGCGTGACCGGTTCAGTCTTCGGGGTCGGCCTGCCCGGTCACCATGCTCAAAAATTCAAGCAACAAAGGGTTGAAGAGGTCGGGCCGCTCAAGGCTGGGCAGATGCGCAGTCCCCTCGATCACCACGGCAAAAGCGTTTTCCATCTCCTCGGACAGATCGTCGTGCCGGTTGACGATATGGGGAAAATCGAGCTCCCCTGCCACCAGCAGCGCCGGCGTATCGATTTCGCCGATATGATCGATTGCGCGCTCCGGCTTGTCTTCACGCGTCATATCGCTCTTGCGCAGAATGTTGCCGTTCATCGCCTGAAACAGCACCCGCACCTCGCCCTTGACCCGCCCGCTTTCCGAAAGAGGCCCGTCGAGCCAGGCATGGGTATCGACAGCGTTAATCGCATCGACATCCCCGCTTTCCTCCACCGCTTCCATTGCGTTGGCGATCTGCATGATCTCGGGCGGCAAGGACGGCACCCTGGCGCCGCTGATCGAAGTGCCCACCAGCACCAGCCCCGCCGTGCGCTCGGGATTGGCCAGCGTGAAATCGATCGCTAAAGCCCCGCCCATCGAGCAGCCCACGAAAACCGCAGCATGAACATCGAGCGCGTCGAGCACCGCTTCAAGATCTTCGAGATGGGAAAACCCCTCATCGGGCGAAGTGGTATCTCCGAACCCGCGCCGGTCATAGGCAATGCCCCAGAACCCGGCAGCCGCCACCGCCTCGATCTGGTTTTCCCACATACGCCGGTCACAGACCCCCGCATGCAAAAACACCACCGGAATCCCCTCCCCGGCCTCAATGCCGGTGAAGGTCGCATCGTCGATTTCAAGCGAAAACGGTTCAGTCATAGTCCAAAGCCTATCGCATAACGAACGGGCCGGGAAAAATCCCCGGCCCCCACTTCACAATTTGCTGTCTTGCACGCAATGGCGCCCTACCGCGTCAGCGGCTTGTAGCTGACCCGCTTGGGGTTGACCGAATCCGGGCCCAGCCGCCGCACCTTGTCGGCCTCGTAGTCCTGGAAATTGCCTTCGAACCATTCAACATGGCTGTCGCCCTCGAAGGCCAGGATGTGGGTGGCGAGGCGGTCGAGGAACATGCGATCGTGGCTGATGATGACGGCGCAACCGGCGAATTCCTCGAGCGCCTCTTCGAGCGCGGCGAGGGTTTCGGTGTCCAGGTCGTTGGTCGGTTCGTCAAGCAGCAGAACGTTGGCGCCCGATTTGAGCATCTTGGCCAGATGCACACGGTTGCGCTGTCCGCCCGAGAGCGTGCCCACCGGCTGCTGCTGATCGCCGCCCTTGAAGTTGAACGATGAGGTGTAAGCGCGTGAATTGACTTCACGTTTGCCCAACTTGATGATGTCGTTGCCGCCCGAGATTTCCTCCCAGACGCTCTTTTTCGCATCGAGGCTGTCGCGGCTCTGATCCACATAGCCCATATGGACTGTATCGCCGACCGTAACGGACCCGTCGTCGGGCTTTTCCTGGCCCGTGAGCATCTTGAACAGCGTTGTCTTGCCCGCACCGTTCGGTCCGATCACGCCCACAATGCCGCCCGGCGGCAGCTTGAAGCTCAGCCCGTCGATCAGCAGACGGTCGCCAAAGCCCTTCTTGACGCCTTCGATATCGATGACGTTCTGGCCCAGTCGTTCGCCGGGCGGAATGATGATCTGGGCGGTATTGGATTGGGTCCGCGCCTCGTTGATCTTGACCAGTTCGTCATAGGCCCGGATACGCGCCTTGGATTTGGTCTGGCGCGCCTGGGGCGACTGGCCCAGCCATTCCTTTTCGCGCTCCAGCACCTTCGAGCGGGCCTGATCCTCGCTCTTTTCCTGGCTCATCCGCTTGGCCTTGGCCGTGAGGTAGGCCGTATAATTGCCCTCGTAGGGAATGGAACGCCCACGGTCGAGTTCGAGAATCCAGCCCGTGACATTGTCGAGGAAGTAGCGGTCGTGGGTGATGATGAGCACGGCGCCGGGATATTCGCGCAGATGCTTTTCCAGCCACGCCGTCGTTTCGGCATCAAGATGGTTGGTCGGCTCGTCGAGCAGTAGCAGATCGGGCTGGCTCAGCAGCAACTGGCACAGCGCCACGCGGCGCTTCTCACCACCCGAAAGCTTGTCGACGCTTTCTCCACCTGGCGGGCAGCGCAGCGCATCCATGGCCATCTCGACCTTGGAATCGAGATCCCAGAGATCGTCGGCGTCGATCTGGTCCTGAAGCTTTGCGGCTTCATCGGCCGTCTCGTCCGAATAGTCCATCATCAACTCGTTATAGCGATCGAGGATGGCCTGCTTTTCCTTGACCCCGATCATCACGTTGCCCTTGACGTCGAGCTGCTCGTCAAGCTGGGGCTCCTGGGGAAGATATCCCACAGTCGCGCCATCGGCCGCCCAGGCTTCGCCGGTGAACTCGGTATCGATCCCGGCCATGATTTTCAAAAGCGTCGACTTACCCGCACCGTTCGGGCCCAGAATGCCGATCTTGGCATCGGGGTAGAACGAGAGGTTCATGTTGTCGATGACCTTCTTCCCACCGGAATAGGCCTTGGACATGCCGTGCATATGATAGATGAATTGACGCGCCATAAAGCGTGTGCCTCTTCGAAAAATTCGTGTCTCAGAAACTTGGAGCCGTATGTAGGACAAGCCGTCAGGCGGTGCAATGGCCGCGCGAAAACCGCCGACGGCGGGATCGCCTCGGTGTGCTGACGAGATAGACGGCATGGGGCGATGAGCGCTCCGCACTGAAATTTGTTTTATATGAAGCGGTCATCGCCCCGTGCATCCGGGATTTTAGGCTTATGGCGGCGTCTCGGGCT
>DDGC01000014.1:264661-409360 GCA_002337455.1 Rhizobiales bacterium UBA1912
CAAGGAACCCGAACCGACACTAGTTGGCAGGTCGTTTGGCGAACCGGAAAACCGGTCCCCACTTTTCCTGCCAACCTCCCGCCAAACGTTCGTTGCGCTTGCGTCCATTAGAAGCGGGTTCGTGGGAGGGAGTATGGGGGAAGGATTGGGTGCGGGGATAAGTATCATGGAAACCCGCAGACATTTTTCGCGCGCCGCTCTTCCAGCCCTTATGCTTCGATGACAGACTGTCTCGACAAATGCTCGCCAAAGGTGCCAACATTTCCACGCCAATCCCCGTCCTCTCTGAACATTTTTCGCCCGGTGACCGCTCGCTCCGCCCCGGCCAGTGCTCTCAATTGCGCACCATCGGCATCGATGGCAGCGACGAACGGACCATCCTCATCGCCGATCAGGTGATCGAAGCGCCCAATTGGACGCCGGACGGGCAATGGCTGATTTTCAACGCCGGTGGCGAGCTCTGGCGCTTCCCCGCGGACGGCAGCGCCGAACCCGAAAGGATCGACACCGGCTCCATCCGCCAGCTCAACAACGATCATGTGCTCTCGCCTGACGGCCAGACCATCTACATGAGCAACGGCGACGGCCATCTCTACGCCGGCCCGATAACCGGCGGCGAGCCGCGCAAGGTCTCCAACGACCATGCTGGGTTCTTTCGCTATTATCTGCACGGCATTTCGCCAGATGGCGAAACCCTCTCCTATGTCGCTATCGAGGGCGACGAACCACGCCGCATCAACATTTTTACCATCCCCGCTGCGGGTGGCCCCGATACCCGCCTGTCCGACATCGACAAGCCCAATGATGGCCCGGAATATTCACCCGACGGAGCATGGATCTATTTCAACTCCGAGCGCGCCGCGACACGGGCCGGCCACGCTCAAATCTTCCGCATGCGCACCGATGGCACCAATGTCGAACAATTGACCCATGACGAGCGGGTCAACTGGTTCCCGCATCCATCGCCGGACGGCGAATGGATCGTCTATCTGAGTTATCCAGAGGATACGCTCGGCCATCCGCCGGACCGCGACATCGTCTTGCGCCGCATGCGTCCCGACGGCACCGGGCAGGCCGACATCACAGCCTTTTTCGGCGGTCAGGGGACGATCAACGTCAACTCATGGGCGCCCGACAGCCGCCGCTTCGCCTTCGTCGCCTATCCGATCAACGCTCGATCCACACCGGGACAGACTTGAAAGCAGGGGTCTTCGAGCGTGGATCGATCGCCGTTCCGACCAAGACATTGGCTTCGGGGTAATAGGCCAGCGCTGAACCGCGGGGAATATCGAAGCTCAACGCCTTGAGCTTGCTCATCTTTCCCTGTTCGGACGCCAGATCGATCAGATCGCCTTCGGCGATGCCCATTTCCTCCATGTCCTTGCCATTGAGCAGCACCGACCAGCGCGGCGCCTTGCTGCGATAGCTGTCGGTTTCCTCGTAAACGATGGTGTTGAACTGGCCCTCGGACCGGATCGTCGCCAGCGTCAGCGCCTTGCGGCCCTCAGGCGCCACGGGGGTTTGGGGCAGCGGGATCACCTGGAAATGCCCCTTGCCGTCCGAGGTGGAAAAGCGCGGCTCGTGCATGACGCGGTTGGCGATATGGAACTCGCGCTTTGCCACATCGATCTCCGCCAAGTCCTTGAGACCGGGGACGATTTCCGAAATCGCCCGTCGCACTTCGGCGTGCTTCTTGAACGCCTGAAAGTCGATGGGACTGTCGGGCAGGATGCGGGTGGCCAGGTCCGTGAGGATGACGCTTTCGGGACGCACATTGGCCAGCCGGTTAATGCCGCCATCCGAAAGTCTCACGAAATTGAACATCGATTCCTGGGTGGTCGGCTCCCATTCCTCGTCGCGCGCCGTGACCGGCAGGATCAGACTTTCGGAATTATCGTGCCCGTGGACGTGCCCCAGATTGAGCGTTGTGGTCAAAAAAAGCTTGAATCCTATGGAGTTAAGCGCCCTCCCGGCCCATGCCGTATCGGGGGAAGCGCCATAGAGGTTGCCGCCCATGATGACGGCGGCGTCCATCTCGCCGCCATGGGCGGCGTGCAGGCAGGCCATGGTGTCCAAGCCCTTGGAACGGCTGAGAGAAATGGAAAATTGGCGCTCCATTTCGGCCATCACATCCTCGGCCAGCAGTGGCTTGACGCCGATGGTGCCGATGCCTTGCACATTGGAGTGCCCGCGCAGCGGCAACAGCCCGGCGTTGGGCCGCCCGATCATACCGCGCAGCAGGGCGAGGTTGGCGATTAATTCAACGTTTTCAACGCCGTGGACGTGATGGGTCATGCCCATCCCCCAGGCGAAAACCACGTTTTTGGCCCGGCCATACCGGTGCGCCACGCGCTCGATTTCAGCCCGCGAGAGCCCCGTCGATGTTTCGATATTTACCCACGATATTGCATGGACTTGTGCTCTATAGGCCGCAACATTGCCGGTATGTTTTTCAATAAAGTCCGTGTCCTCCATCCCCGCCTCGATCACCGCCTTGGCGATGCCAAGCATGAGCGCAATATCGGACCCGATACGCGGCTGGAGATAGTCCGAAGCTATCTCGTCGCCACCCCTGAGCATTGAGGTCGGCGACTTGGGCACCGCGAATTTGACCAGCCCCGGCTCGCGCGCCGGATTGATGATAATCACCTCGCCGCCCCGGTCGCGGCAGTGCTTGAGCATGTGGATGAAGCGCGGATGGTTGGACGAGGGATTGGCCCCGATCACAAAGATCATGTCGGCGCCCGTAAGGTCGGCAAGCTCGACGGTGGCCGTACCCTTGCCGATGGTGGTGGCCAGCCCCTCGCTGGTCGCCTGATGGCAGAAATAGGAACAGTTGTTGACGTTGTTGGTGCCGAAGACCCGCGCCAGAAGCTGGAAGATAAACCCCGCCTCGTTCGATGACCGCCCCGAGGAATAAAAGAACGTCCGGTCCGGCACCGTGGCCAGCAGCCGCTTGGCGGCGTGATCAAGCGCCCAGTCCCATTCGACCACTTCATAGCGGTCCGAATTGGCGGCTTTATAAACCGGGTCGCCCAACCGCCCCAGATGCTCCATCTCCTTGCCGGTCAATTCCTTGAGGTCGTCAAGCTCATGAGTAAAGACGGCGTGCGGAATGGCGGGCTGCACATCGGTCGATTGCGCCTGAACCGACTTGTTGCAGACCGAGGGAAACTCGCCCAACTCGTTGGTCATGCCGCCCATCTGCCCGCCCATGCCATAGGCGCAGGCCTTGCAGGTGTTTTTGGCCGTCAGCGCCTTGGCTGCCTTGCCCACGCCCATGCGGGCCACGGTCTGCAGCGTATAGAGGACCTTCTTGGGGCCCCCGCCGACGGTCTGGTGCGAATGCGGCATAACGTCAAATCTCCTCGAGGCGAGTATGGGCACGGCGGGCGGGACTGGCAACAGATCGCAGCGCAACAGTGTTTCTCGCTATCGGCTACCAGTGCCGGTACACCAGATCGTCGGGATCGGGCCGCGCAGCGTCAGCGTCGAGCACCGCGCCCAACCGTTCGGCCAGCCGCCGCGAGCGGTGATTGTCGTGATCGACATAGCTGACCAGCGAGGGCAGCCCCAGCGTCTCGCGCCCCCAATCCTTAAGGCACTGCGCCGCCTCAAGAGCGTAACCCTTGCCCTCGGCTCCCTCATAGACCAGCCAGCCCAATTCATGCTCGGGAAACAGCGGCCCAAAATTGATCGCCACCTGCCCCACGGTCTGGCCATCCGCTTCCACCATGAGGGCCCCATGCCCCATCAGTAGCCATTGGGCCGTATCGTGGCAGAAGGCGTACCAGGCGCCCTCCCGGTCGAACGGCCCGCCCATATGGACGGCACGCTCCGATTGCATCAACGCCGAATAGTCCTCGAAATCGGTCATTCTGGGGGCCCGCAGCACCAGACGCTCGGTTTTGAGAATGGGGGGCGTTGATGTCATGTCAGACTTTGCCTTTGGCAGCCGAAAGAATGCGCATATAGCCATTGTATCGCCCACCGGACGATTCGCCATGTCATCGCTCTCGTCATCTTCCGCATTGCGCCCCGCCCCGATCCACCTGCTTCTGGCCTTCGCCAGCGGCGGGCTTTTGACCCTTATGGTCGATTTCAACGGGCTGGTCGGGCTTCACGGCGGGGCCATGTATTCCTCATGGGTGGCCCATGGCACCGGGACAGTTGCGGCGCTGATCTTTCTGGCGCTGCTGCGCCTGGGTCCGCGATCCAAGCCAACCGAAAAGCCCCACGCCCCGCTCTGGGCATATCTCGGAGGCGTCTCGGGCGCGGTGACGGTGATGCTGACCTCGACTACGGTCAACACTCCGCTGGCCCTTTCGGGCACCTTGGCGCTGGGTCTTGCCGGACAAGTGCTGTTTTCGCTGGCCGCCGACCGCTGGGGCCTGTTCGGCCTGCCCAAACGCATCCCCCGGCTCAAGGATTTCGCTGCGCTGGCGCTGATCTTTGCCGGCTCGATGATCATCATCTTCGGACAGGGGTGAACCGATGACCACGGCCATCCTTTTCGCCCTGCTGGCGGGCATTCTCGTTTCGCTTTCCCGCCAATTGAACGGGCGGCTCGCCCTGTCCACAACGGCGCTGATCGCCTCCTACTGGAACCACGTCGTCGGCTTTGCCGTACTCACGGTCCTGGGTCTGATCCTCGGCGGATTGTGGCCGGAGGGCGCGCTGAGTGCCCCATGGTATGCCTATCTGGGCGGAACGATCGGGGTGGTTTTCGTCGCGTCGGGCAGTTGGCTGATCGCCCGCATCGGCGCCATCAACACCGCCATGCTGGTCATCGGCGGCCAGATGATTTCCGGCGTCCTGCTCGATCTGGCGCGCGGCAACACCGAAAACCTTCTCGCCAGCGCCATCGGGGTGACGATGATCATTGCCGGCATGGCGCTGACGCAAAAGCGCGATTAAAGGCAAAGGCAAAGGCAAAGGCAAAGGCAGGCAAATTCAGCCCCCAACCTGTGACATCACCGCGCTGGCGAAGCCGCGCGGATGGGCGTATAGCGGCTTTGTCCAACCGGAAACTGCGCGCCATGCTCCAGACCCTGCTCGTCCCCGTCGCCGGACTGATGATCCTCGTCGCCGCAATCAAGGGGCTGCTGCCCAGCGCGAAATGGCGCGAGCGGTTCTATTCGCTGTTTGCGGGCGGCTGGTCGGGTTTCGGCGTGGCGATTTATCACCCGGTCTGGCTCGGCCGCTTCGCCCCCATGGGCTGGGTGCACAATCCCAACATCGTCATGATCTTCGGCTTCGGCCTATTGGCGCTTGGCATCTTTGGCGCCTCGATCATGATTGGCGACCGCTAGCTGCGCCTCGAACGCACGCTTGTAGGCGGGCCGCGCCTCGCCGCGCGCGATATAGGCGCAAAGGTTGGGGTATTCTTCCAATAGGCCCGACCGCTCCAGCCTGCGCAGCACCAAAACCATGATCAGATCGGCCGCGCTGAACGCGCCGTCCAGCCATTGCGCATCGCCGAGCCGATCGGCAAGCTGATCGAGCCGCACGCGAACGCGATCTTCGAGGATGGGCAGCAACTCGCCGTACCAGCGCTTGTCGCCCACAATGAACCGGGACTGTTCGCGCTCGACGATCGGCGGCTCCACGGTGTTAAGCGCCGAAAACATCCAGGCGATGGCGCGCGCCCTGCCATTTCCATCCTCCGGCAACAGACCCTTGTTGTGTTGGGCGATGTGAAACACGATCGCCCCCGTTTCGAACAGGACGAGATCGTCCTCCTCATAGGTCGGAATCTGCCCGAACGGATGCAGGGCGAGGTGGCTGGGCTCCTTCATTTCCTTGAACGAAACAAGGCGAACCGCGTAGGGCCGGCCCACCTCTTCAAGCGCCCAGCGCACCCGCGTGTCCCGCGCCAGGCCCCTGCCGCCATCGGGCGAGCTTTCAAAAGCGGTAATCGTAATGGTCATCGCCGTTCTCCCTGCCTGTCATTAAGACGGCCCACCCGACGGGTTTCCGACAACCATGCCCGACAAAAATCCGGCCCGTCAGTGAAATACGGCACGCATGGCAACAGGTCCGGTAAACACGACTCGTAATCCGGTTTTTTCGACTCTATGTCAAAAAAACTTGACTTATGAGAATTTGAGCCCTATTCCTCGCCGCACACATCGAAGAACGGGAACAGCCAAATGAGCTACAAACAATGGAACGCTGCCATCATGGTAACGAGTGCCCTCATCTTTTCGGCATGGGTGGGCTGGCGGCTCATAAATGACGGCCCTCCGGCCGACGTGTCCGCCGGAGCCTGGCAAATGCTCTGGGCCATATTTTATGTCATTATCTTCAACATCGTCGCATCCATCCTCGTCACAATCGTGGTCAGCATTATCCAGCGCGAGGAACTGGTCGATGAGGCCGGGGACGAACGCGATCTGGCGGTTGGCGCCCGCGCCATGCGCAACGGGTACGGCGTGCTTTCGGTGGCCACCGCCGGCGTTATCGTCGCGTTGGCCCTGGGCCTCGACACAGTAATGGTGCCTCATGTGCTGTTCGGCATCTCCATGCTGGCCGGCGGCGTTTTTGCGGCATCCCAGCTCGTTTACTACCGGATCGGATAGATCGGATGGGCAAGGGAAAACCAAAGATCTCCAACACCATCCGCACCCTGCGCTTCCATGCCGGGGAAATGACCCAGGCGGCGCTGGCCGAAAAAGTCGGCGTGACCCGCCAGACGGTGGTGGCCATCGAACAGGGGCGCTATTCGCCTTCTCTTGAAGTCGCCTTCCGGATAGCGCGCGCCTTCAGCGTTCCGCTCGAAGAGGCGTTCCAATACGACGAGGACATCCAATGACCCAGTCCGTAACCCCCTACAAGATCAAGGCTGCCTGGATCGAGCGCTACGGCCCTCCCGAAGTGATCACCGTGCGCGAAACCGCAATGCCGGTTGTCGGGCCCAACGACGTGCTGATCCGCATGCGCGCTTCGACCGTCACGCTGCCCGATTGCGCCTTTCGGGCCGCAGACCCTTTTATCGTGCGGTTTTTCACAGGGTTGCTCCGTCCCAAATCGCCAATTCCGGGCGGCGCGGTGGCCGGAGAAATCGAAGCCGTGGGTGAAAATGTCACCCGGTTTTCGCCCGGCGATCGCGTGTTCGGCACCACCGACCCCGAGCCTTCCGCCATGGCCCAGTACGTCGCCATTGCCGAGGATGCGGCGCTCGCCATCATGCCCGACGCGCTCGACTTCGGCGAAGCGGCGGGCCTGACCTACAGCTTTCTGACGGCCATGCCGTTTCTGCGTGACGAGGCCAAACTCCAGCCGGGCCAATCGATTCTCATCAACGGCGCGGCGGGCAGCATCGGCACCGTGGCCGTGCAACTGGCCCGCCACATGGGCGCCCGGGTGACGGCGGTGTGCAGCGCACGCAACGCCGAACTGGTGTCCGGCCTTGGCGCCGATACCGTCATCGACCGCCACACCACCGACTTCACCACGGCAAACGCGGCCTATGACGTGATCTTTGACGTGGTTGGTAAAAGCAGCTTTCTGGCATGCCGCAGGGCGCTGAAGCCCGGCGGCATCTACCTTACGACAACACCTTCGCTCGCCATCCTGTGGGCCATGCTGCGCGGCAAGGATGCGCAAGGTAAACGCGGCAAGCTGGCAACCACGGGGTTGCGGTCCCTGCCCGACAAGGCCAAAGACATGCTGGTCCTGGCCCAACTGGTCGAACAGGGCGTCCTGCACGGCGTTATCGACCGTGTGATGCCGCTCGACGCCATCGCCGAAGCACACCGCTACGTCGAACAGGAAACCAAGGCGGGCGACGTGATTATCGAGATGCCCTGATCGAGTGGCGCGGTTCCGGTTTGAACAGAAGCGCTGCCGCCGCCCTCCTTCGCTGCCCCGGTGAAAACCGGGGGCCAGCAGCATGGCGCCTTGCGCTGTTGCCCGAGGATATGCCCATGGACCCCGGTTTTCACCGGGGCAGCGCAGAGGGGCGCGCTACCCCGCCATCGTCGTCGAACGGTGCGCCCAGCCAGTGGTGCGCTTTTCGATCCAGGCCATCAGCGCGTACATGATGATCCCTTCGACGGCCAACATCACCAGCCCGGCAAAGACCAGCGGCACGTTAAACTGCGATTGCGCGGCGCTCATCATGTAGCCGAGCCCGGAATTGGCGGCGACGGTTTCGGAAATCACCGAGCCGACGAACGCCAGGGTGATCGCCACTTTGAGCGAGCCGAAGAAGTACGGCATCGAGCGCGGGATGCCCACCTTGAGCATGATATCCATTTTCTTCGCCCCGAGCGCCCGCAACACGTCCTCGGTTTCCGGCTCGATGGTGGCAAGCCCCGTCGCGACGTTCACGACGATGGGGAAAAAGGCGATGAGGAATGCCGTCAGCACGGCCGGCACCGTGCCGATGCCGAACCAGATGACGAGGATGGGCACCAGAGCCACCTTGGGGATGGCGTTGAACCCCACCATGATCGGGTAAAGCCCGGCATAAATGGTGCGCGACCAGCCGATCAACAGCCCCAGCGCCAGCCCGCCGACCACGGCGAGGATAAAGCCGAGAGTGGTGGTATAGAGCGTCTGGATCGAATGGCGCTGGATGGCCGGCCAATACTGGATGATCGCCTCGAAAATCCGCGACGGCGCCGGAAATACAGTGTGGGGTAAGCCCGAAAGCCGCACCCCGACCTCCCAGATCGCAAACAGCGCGACGGTATAGATCCACGGCATCCACGGCAGCCAGTTGAACGGCTTTTTGGCAATCGGCTGGCTGACGGTTACGGCGGGGGCGGGATTGTCGGTCATGCCACTGCCCTCGCTTCGGCGATCTCGGCCCGCAATGCGTGAACCATCTCGTTGAACGCCGGCTCGTACATCACATCGAGCTCGCGCGGCCGCGCGAACGGCACCTTGTGGACGTTGACCACCTGGCCCGGGCGCGCGCTCATCACGTGGATAGTGTCGGCCAGAAACGCCGCTTCGCGCAGATCGTGAGTGACCAGCACAATGGTAACACCCTGCGCGGCGTGCAGATCGCGGATCACCTGCCAGAGCTCCTCGCGGGTGAACGCATCGAGCGCCCCGAACGGCTCGTCGAGCATCAAAAGCTCGGGCTCGTGGATCAGCGCGCGGCACAGATTGGCCCGCTGCTGCATGCCGCCCGAGAGCTGCCAGGGAAATTTCGAGCCGAAGCCCTTGAGCCCAACAGTTTCGAGCAGCGCCTCGGCTTTGGCAACATATTCCGCCTTGTGTCGGCGCAGGCGGTGGCGGTGCTTTTCGACGATTTCGAGCGGCAGCAGGATATTGTCCAGCGTCGTGCGCCAGGGCAGCATTGTAGGATTCTGGAACGCCATGCCGACGATGGAGACCGGCTTGGTGACGTAGCTGCCCGCCACCGTCACCACCCCGGTCTGCGGGATGTGCAGGCCGGTGACCAGCTTCATCAGTGTCGATTTTCCGCAACCTGACGGCCCGACAACAGCGGCGAATTCGCCCTTGGCGACGGCCATGTCGAGACCCGACACGGCCAATGTGCCATCGGCGCCGCCATAGCGCATGTCGACATTGTCGATTTCAACGAGCGGTTTGCTCATGGTCAGCCCCTGCCCCCAAGTCTGGCCCGGCCGGGCCGTTGATCGGTCCGGCCGGGATTGCGTCAACTACTCGAACATGCGCTCTTCGGCGGGCGGCAGATAGCTGTCGTCGAACACATCGGCAGCCGAGATGTCAGACGAAATGCCGATCGAGGTGCCCAACTGAGCGATGGCGCGGTCGAGACGGTCGAAATCGATGCCGCCGAACCCGTTCTCCTGAACGTAAGCGGTGTTGATGTTCATCTCGTTGGCCATGGTCAGGCGCTCGGTTTCGATGCCGATATCGAGAATGTCGTTGGCGGCAACCACGGCAGCCGCACCCGCTGCCGGATCGGCCACCGCATCGGCAAAGCCTTTCGCCAGCGCGCGCAGCATGGCTTCGACCACTTCAGGATTTTCGTCGGCGAAGTTGGTGTTGACCATGATCGAGTTGCCGTAGAGCTCAAGCCCGTAATCGGCCATCATGATCGGCACGATGTCTTCGTCAGGTACGCCTTGCGCCTTCAAATTGAGGATCACCGAGAAGGCGAACCCGAACACAGCGTCCACATCGCCCTGCGCGAGCATCGGCTCACGCACCGGGAAGCCGATGGATTCGATGGTGATGTCGGACGTGTCGATGCCGGAAGCCTCAACGAACGCCGGCCACTGGGCAAACGCGCCATCGGGCGGCGGCGCGCCCAGCGTCTTGCCTTCGAGCGAGGCGGGATCCTCGGTGATGCCGAGGGACGACCGGCCCACGACCGAGAAGGTCGGGGTTTCATAGATCATCATGATCGCCTTGATCGGCTGGCTGGCATCCTCATCGAGGAACTTGATGAGCGAGTTGATATCGCCAAAGCCCATGTCATAGGCACCGGTGGCGACGCGCGGGATGACTTCGACCGACCCGTTGCCGACGTCGAACGTCACATCGAGCCCTTCTTCTGCGAAATAGCCATTGTCGCGGGCCAGCATGAAGCCGGCGGCCGGACCTTCGATACGCCAGTCGAGCGTGAAGCGGACCGGCGTAAGGTCCTGCGCCATTACCGGAGCTGTAAGGCCGGCGCCCAGAACCAGCGACCCGGCGGCCAGCGTGAACATTCTGCGGTTAAGCATGATGGATGTACCCCTTGGTTTTGCCAAGGGTGATAGAAGCGCGGCGATTTTTGACTGTAAAGTAAAAAATGCCAAATCCTGTGCAAGCCCAGCCAATTGCCTAAGGCTTGGGCAGGCTGCACAGGGGATTTGGTTTCGCCATGGGCAGTAGCGCGCGCCGCCTGTCGCTAGGCGGCCCGAACCCTCGGCTGCGCGCGGTCGGCGTTACCGTCCGAAACGCGGAAGATCTCGACAATCTCGTCGAGCTGGCGGGCCTGGACTTCGGTCTGCTCGATGGCCGCATTGGTTTCCTCGACCAGCGCGGCATTGTGCTGGGTCATCTCATCGAGCTGGCCGACCGCCTTGTTCACATCGGAAATCGATGCCGCCTGCTCGCTATTGGCGCTGGCGACGTCGCTCATCAGTTGGGCGTTGGCCATGATCGCCTCGCGCATCTGTTGGAGCATGCCTGCCGCGTCGGCCACGAGTTTCGACCCGCCACCGACTTCATTGGCGCTCTGCTCGATCAGCGCCTTGACCTCCGAGGACGCCTGGGCGGCCGATTGAGCCAGCCGGCGCACTTCGATGGCGACGACGGCGAAGCCCTTGCCCGCCTCACCGGCCCGCGCCGCTTCGACCGAAGCGTTGAGCGCCAGAAGGTTGGTCTGGAAGGCGATGTCGTCGATCATGCCGATGATGTTGGAAATCTTGCCCGAAGACGTCGTAATGCGTTCCATGGCGTGGGTGGCGCTGGTCATCACCTCGCCGCCGCTTCCGGCAAGGTCAGACACCTCGTTGACCCGCTCCAGAGCCTGTTGCGCCCGCTGGGCATTCGAGGCGATGGCCGCGGCGACGACTTCCATAGCGGCGGACGTTTCCTCGATGGTCGCCGCCTGACGCGTCGTGCGATTGGCAAGGTCGGTGGCGCCGGACAGGATTTCGCCGGTCGCCGTGCGAACCGAGCGCGATGTCTGGCGCAACTGCCCGACGATTTCGGTAAGCCTGTCCGCAACCGCATTGGTATCGGATTTGAGCTTGTCGAAGGCGCCGCTGTATTCGCCTTCGACGCGCCGGGTCAGGTCCGTCTGGGCCAGGGCCGCCAGCACGTCGCCAGTCTCGTCGAGGCCGTTGGCAACCGTCGACACCAGCCCGTTGACGCTGCGCGCCAACGCATTGAGTTGCTCGTCGGGGAACGCTTCTTCCACCCTGTGGCTGAAATCGCCCTCCACTGCCGCATCCACCACGGCGCCGAAAGCATCGCGCAATTGCGCCATCATGGCCGCGCGCTCGATCCCGCGCTTTTCGCTGGCGTCGCGCTCGCTATCGGTCATCTCGGTGACCCGGACCCCGTTCTGGCGGAAGACTTCGACCGACCGCGCCATCAGCCCCACTTCATTGCCGAGATCGACATAAGGCACCTGCGCGCTGGCCGGATCTTCAACGACGTCTTCCATGGCGGCGGCCAGCCGCCCGAGCGGCCGCATGAGCCGGCGCGACGCCACGAACACCACGAGCCCGGCGACAAGGAAAACGGCGAGCGAGAGCCCGCCCAGAAGCAGCAGAACCTGGTCCTGCAGGGCCACGATCTTGGCTTTTTCCACGCCCACATAAAGGATGCCCGAAATCTCGCCTTCCGGCGTCAAGATCGGCTGATAGGCGGTGAAATAGGGTTTACCCAGAATAACGGCTTCCCCTAGGAAGGTCTCGCCTTCCATCACGACCGGATACACAGCGCCGTTCTGGCCAAGTTCGGTCCCAATGGCGCGTGTGCCGTCCGGCTTGATGATGTTTGTGGTGCGGCGCCAGAAATCCCGCGTCGCCTCGTCCCACACGAATACGGTGGCCGTTTCACCGGTGACCTGCGTGATCCGGTCGATCAACTCATTGTCGATAAAGTCGGGGATGGCCGGCAGCGTGACCCCGGTAACCTCGTTCTGGCCGTTCCAGGCCACCTCGCCACCCTCCACGGCATCGACCAGCATCGTGGCCGCTACGCGTAGATTTGACTGCTGATTGTCATGGGCCGTCCGGGCGATTTCCGAGCGCAGTTCGCTATCGACAAGCCAGAAAATACTGCCGACTGACAATGCAAGCGTTACAAGAAACAGAAGAACGACCGAAGTGGATATCTTTATATTCTTGAATGTGGGGCGAGAAAATTTCATCGTGCACCTGTCGCTTTAGATGCGTAAACAAACCAACATTACGATTAAATTTCGATGAACCGCCGCGTCACCGGTCCAGTTTTTTGCCCTGGAAACACTCTATAGTGGAAAATGACTCCATTCTTTGACTTCGCGAATACTCAAGTTTGAATGAATTCGCGCCACGCCCGGCAGCCGCGCAACGAGATCACGGTGCAGCTGCTCGAACGCCGCCGCATCTTCGCAAACGACGCGCAGGATGTAATCGGACTGACCGGCCATCAGGTGACACTCGAGAATTTCGGGAATATCGCGCACTGCCTTTTCAAACGCCTCAAACGTCTTTTCGGACTGGCTGGTGAGCGAAAGCTCGATGAAAAACTGCATCGAGAGCCCAAGTTTTTCCCGATTCAGCACAGCCCGGTACCCTGCGATATAGCCACGTTCCTCAAGCGCTTTGAGGCGCCGGTGGCAGGCCGATGCAGAGAGCCCGATCCGGTCACCGAGCTCGCTCATGGACCGCGCGGAATCCGTCTGGATGGCGCGCAGGATCTTGCGGTCGATCTCATCGATGGGCAATTTCATCACGCATATCCCCTGCTTGGCGCAATAACATCCTGCTCGTTTAAATAATTGCAATGCAATCTGCAACGCTACTGTGTCCAAGCGGCGTTACACTGTTATCTTCACGAGGAGAGGAGATCGACATGCGTATTGGCGTGCCGAGAGAAATCAAGAACCATGAATATCGGGTCGGCCTGACCCCTGAAAGCGCTGTCGAACTTGTCGCTGCAGGCCATGAAATCTTGATCGAAACCGGCGCCGGCGCCGGGATCGGTGCCACCGACGCCGCCTATGAGGCCGCCGGTGCCAAAATCGCCCCCGATGCGGGCACGGTCTTTTCGCAAAGCGATATGATCGTCAAGGTCAAGGAACCGCAGGCCACAGAGCGCGCCATGCTCTCAAGGGGCCAGATCCTTTTTACCTATCTTCACCTTGCCCCAGATCCCGACCAGACGGCTGATCTCGTCAAATCGGGTGCCGTGTGCATCGCCTATGAAACCGTCACCGATCCATCGGGCGGGTTGCCCCTGCTCAAACCCATGAGCCAAGTGGCCGGGCGCATGTCCATCCAGGCCGGCGCGACGGCACTGGAAAAATCCCATGGCGGACGCGGCGTCCTGCTGGGCGGCGTTCCCGGCGTTCATCCGGCCAAAGTTGCAGTGCTGGGCGGCGGTGTCGTGGGTTTTCATGCGGCGCAGATGGCCGTCGGCATGCAGGCCGACGTAACAATTCTGGACAAGAGCCCTGCGGCGCTCGAGCGCCTCTCAAACCATTTCGGCGCTTCGGCCCGCGTGCTCTATTCCAACCGCGCCGCTGTTGCCACGGCAATCGCCGAGGCTGACCTGGTGATCGGCGCCGTGCTGGTGCCCGGTGCCGCAGCACCCAAGCTGGTGACCCGCGAAATGCTGGGGACCATGCAGCCCGGCGCGGTGCTGGTCGATGTCGCCATCGATCAGGGCGGTTGCTTTGAAACCTCAAAGCCCACCACACACGCCGACCCGACCTATGTGGTTGACGATATCGTCCACTATTGCGTTGCCAACATGCCAGGCGGCGTGGCCCGCACATCGACCTACGCCCTCAACAACGTCACCCTGCCCTTCGCTCTGGCGCTCGCCAACAAGGGGTGGAAGAAGGCGTTGGCCGATGACGCCCATCTACGCAACGGGCTCAACGTCGCCAACGGCGCGGTGACCTGCGCGCCCGTTGCCGAGGTTCTGGGATATCCGTATGTGCCCGCGGAACAGGTGCTGGCGGGCTAAAGCTGAATCGGAATGCAGGAACCCCCTGTCACCCCGGGACTCGTTCCCGGGGTCCAGCAGCACCACAATCAATGGAACCGCGTTGAACACAACAGGCTGAAAATCAATTCAGGATTTCCTGCTCGTATGCGCAAGAATGACGACGCTGCGCGGGGGCAGTTTCAAGCGGGCATCCTCGATTGCAATCTCGGCATCGATGGCGGAGACCAGAGCGACCTCGAAATTGAGCCCCTGTTCGCCCGGCAGGACGACTTCAATCTCCTCGCGCAGCCTGTTGAACCAGACCAGCAGAACCTCACCTTCTTCGTGCAAGAACATGCCCAAGACACTGGAATCAGGCTTATTCCAGTCCTCTTCGGTCATTTCCGCTCCGTCCGGGCGGACCCACATGACATCCTTGAACCCGTCGGCTTTTTCGCCGGTCAGGAATTTGTCGCTTCGAAAGGCCGGGTGGTTTCGGCGCATGTCGGCGAGACTGGCGACGAAATTGACGAGATCGCCGTCTGCGTTTTCCCAATCGAGCCAGGTGATTTCATTGTCCTGGGCATAGGCGTTGTTGTTGCCGCCCTGGGTGCGCCCGAATTCGTCGCCGGCGGTCAACATGAGTGAACCGTGCGAGACGAAAAGCGTGGCCAGGAGGGCCCTGACGTCATTGCGGCGGGCCGTGTTGATCGCTTCGTCGTCAGTTTCGCCCTCGGCGCCATTGTTCCAGGAATAGTTGGCGTTGTGGCCGTCCCTGTTGTCTTCGCCATTGGCGTCGTTGTGCTTGTTTTCATAGGCAACGAGATCGGCCAGCGTGAACCCGTCATGGGCGGCAAGGAAATTGACGCTCGCGGACGGCTTGCGGCCGTCATGGTTGAACTGGTCGGCAGATCCGGCAACCTTGCCGGCCAGCGCGCCGATCATGTGATCTTCGCCGCGCCAGAACTTGCGGATTGTGTCGCGGTACTGATCGTTCCATTCGATGAATGGCTCACCAAACTGGCCCACGTGATAGCCGCCCGGACCGGGGTCCCACGGCTCGGCGATCAAAAGGCAATCCTTGAGGATGTCGTCGGTGCGGATGCGCTCGAGCAGTTCGGCATCGCGCGAAAAGCCGTCGAGCGAGCGCCCCAGAACCGTTGCCAGATCGAAGCGGAATCCGGCGATCCCGAATTCGGTGACCCAATAGCGCAGGCTGTCGATCACCAGATCCTGCACCGCCGGATGGTCGCAGCGCAGCGTGTTGCCGGTGCCCGCATCGTTGACCAGATGCATCTCCCCGTCCGCCTCGACATGGCGGTAATAGGTCAGCGCATCGAGCCCCTTCATCGAGATGACAGGGCCCTGGGAGTCGCCCTCGCCCGTGTGGTTGTAAACCACGTCGAGCACCACCCGGATACCCGCCGAGCGATAGGTCTCGACCATATGGCGCAGCGATTGCGGCCCGCGCGGGATGATCCGCGGATCGGTGGCGAAATAGGTGATGGGGTTGTAGCCCCACACATTGGTCAGCCCCAGCGAGGGCAGATGCCCGTCATCGATCCAACCGGCAATGGGCATCAACTCGACGACGTCGACGCCGATATGCTTGAGATGCTCGATGACATAGCTCGTCGTCATCCCTGCCAGCGTGCCGCGCAGCGGCCCCTGCACCGACGGGTGGCGCATCGTGAAGGGGCGAACGTTGAGCTCATAGATCAGGTTCGGCCGGGTGGTATCGGGCGCCCAGTCCGGCTCGAGCACCGGCCCCTGCACCAGCGCTTTGGGCACCACCGGCGCGGTATCCACCGATTCATCGCGCGCCAGCCGCAGCTTCGGGCTGCGCACGAACGTCCTGTCGATGCGCCGGGCATAAGGATCGACCAAAAGCTTGTTGGGATCGAAATAGTAGCCCCGCGCCGGATCGTACTTCCCGTCGGCCCGCAATCCATAGCTGGCATTGGCAGTGAGCCCATCGATATGGACCGACCAGCGGTTGGCTTCGCCCCGGCTCATCTCGACCCGGTCGGTCTCTTCGTCCTGATCGTCGAACAGGCACACCCAGATCTTTTCGGCTGTCTCCGAATAGACGCCGAACGCCACGCCGCTGTCTGTCACCGTCGCGCCCAGCGGCGCGGGTGAGGCAGGCTTTTTGTCTGATGACATTGAAGGACTTTCTGTCAGGTAATCACAGTCGGCGCATCGCGGCCGGTTCGCGCCTTGATGTCGGCGACAGCATCTGCCAAGGCGATCAGGTCGGCAAGTGCCTCCTGGGTATCCCTGTCATGCATGCCGTCGCTGGGTTCGAACCGCTCGATGTAAACCCGTAAAGTCGCCCCGACCGTTCCGGTTCCCGACAGCCGGAACACGATGCGAGAGCCATCGTCGAACCCGATGCGCAGGCCCTGCCCCGTGGCGGTCGAACCGTCCACCGGATCGTTGTAGGAAAAATCATCGGCAAGGATCACCTTGCGCCCATCCAGCCCGTTGGCCAGCAGCGCCGGCAATTTGGTGCGCAGATCGGTCATCAGTGCCTTGGCGTTGTCGGCATCGACCTCTTCGTAATCGTGCCGCGAATAGTAATTCCGGCCATAGGTGGCCCAATGTTCGAGGACGATCTCGTCGACGCCCTGCTTGCGCGCCGCGAGAATGTTGAGCCAGAGCAGCACCGCCCACAGCCCGTCCTTTTCGCGCACATGGTCCGACCCGGTGCCAGCACTTTCTTCGCCACAGATCGTCACTTGCCCCGAATCGAGCAGATTGCCGAAGAATTTCCAGCCCGTCGGTGTCTCGTAGAGAGCGATCCCCAGCCGGTGAGCAACACGGTCTGCGGCGGCGCTGGTCGGCATGGAACGAGCGATCCCGGCCAGCCCCTTGGCATAGCCGGGCGCCAGATGCGCGTTGGCGGCCAGAAGGGCCAGCGAATCCGAGGGCGTCACGAACCGGTTTTTCCCGATGATGAGATTGCGATCGCCATCGCCATCCGATGCTGCGCCGAAATCGGGCGCATCGGGGCTCATCATCAGGTCGTAAAGGTCCTTGGCATGGACCAGATTGGGGTCCGGATGCCCGCCACCGAAATCGGGCAGTGGCACGCCATTGACAACGGTGCCCTCCGCCGCGCCCAACCGCCCCTCGATGATGGCCTTTGCGTACGGCCCGGTTACAGCATGCATGGCGTCGAACCGCATGGTGAACCCGGCGGCAAACATCGCTGCGATGGCGTTGAAATCGAAGAGCGTTTCCATCAGCGCCGCATAATCGGCCACCGGATCGACCACCTCGACGCTCATCCCGGCAACATCGTGCACGCCGATTTGCCCGAGGTCGATGTCGGCCGTATCGACGCTCTTGTACCGGGTGATTTCCATGGACCGCGCATAAACCGCATCGGTGATCTTTTCAGCCGCCGGCCCTCCGTTCGAGGCGTTGTACTTGATCCCGAAATCCCCGTCCGGCCCACCCGGATTGTGGCTGGCCGAAAGCACGATCCCGCCAAACGCGTTGTAGTGGCGGATGATGTGGGAGGCGGCCGGGGTCGATAAAATGCCGCCCTGCCCGACCATTACCTTGCCGAACCCGTTGGCGGCCGCCATGCGGATGGCGATCTGGATAACGGTGTCATTGAAATAGCGCCCGTCCCCGCCGATGACCAGCGTCTGGCCCTCGCGGCCCGGCAGGCTGTCGAACAGCGACTGGATGAAATTTTCGACGTAATTGGGCTGCTGGAAATGGGTGACCCGCTTGCGCAGCCCGGACGTGCCCGGTTTCTGGTCTGAAAACGGCGTTGTGGCGACAGTCCGGATGCTCACTGGGCTTCCCCCAATATCTTTTGATAGAGACCGGCATATTTGCCGGCGCTGTTGGTCCATGAAACGTCGGTTTTCATGCCCTTGCGCTGCATGCGCGACCAGATGTCGGGGCGCTGGTGGAGCGAGACGGCCCGCGAAATCGCTTCACCCAGGCTTGGCCCGTCGACCGGCGAAAACTGAATGCCGGTGGCAACCCCCGCCTCCACAGCAGCCTCATTGGCGTCGATCACCGTATCGGCGAGCCCGCCAACCCGGCTGACCAGAGGCACTGCGCCATAGCGCAAGCCATAAAGCTGGGTCAGCCCGCACGGTTCGAACCGCGAGGGCACCATCAGAACGTCGGCTCCGCCCTGCATGAGGTGGGACAGCGCCTCGTCATATGCGCGCACGAACCCGACCCGTCCCGGATGACGCTCCGCTGCGTCCGTCATGGCCGCTTCGAGATGGCTGTCGCCCGATCCCAGCACTGCCAGAGAGCCCCCCAGCGACACCAGCCAATCGACATTTTCGGCGACGATGTCGATGCCCTTCTGCCAGGTCAGCCTCGAGACCAGCCCAAACAGCGGCCCCTCGCCCGGCTCGATCCCGAAGCGTTCGGCCAGCGCCGCGCGGTTTGTGGCCCGAGCCCTTGCGTTGGCCGCCGCATAATGGGCGGGCAGTTCTGGATCGGTCTGCGGGTTCCAGGCAGTGGCATCGATCCCGTTGAGGATGCCGTAGAGGTCATGCCCGCGCTCTATCAGCAGCCCTTCGAGCCCCATGCCATATTCAGGCGTGCGGATTTCCCGTGCGTAGGTCGGGCTGACGGTGGTGATGGCATGGGCGCAGCGCAGCCCGCCCTTCAAGAACCCCACACCGCCGTAATATTCGACGCCAGACATGTCGAAGGCCTGCGGAGGCAGGCGCAGATGAGGAAAGATATCGGCCCCGAACTGGCCCTGAAAGGCGATGTTGTGGATGGTGAGGACGACGCGCGTGTGCGTATCGCCGCCAAACGCCACATAGGCCGCCGCCATGGCCGCCTGCCAGTCATGGGCGTGGATAATCGAGGGCCAATAGCCTTCGACCAGCCCCTTGGCCAGTTCCGCGGCCACCCACGAGAGCGCCGCATAACGCTGCCAGTTGTCTGTCCAGTCGGCTCCGGTCTGGTCGACATAGATGCCGCCCGGACGCTCGAACAGATGGCTGGCATCGATAACGATCAGATCGAGCCCCGACACCCGCGCTGCGATCAATTCGGCCGGACCGCCGAACAAATCGTCAAATGTTGCGACCGTCCGCCCGCGCTTGATGGCAGCTTTGACCTGCGGATAGCCGGGCACCAGCGTGCGCATGGCGATGTCATGATCGGCCAGCGCCGCCGGCAGCGCCCCGGCCACATCGGCCAGCCCGCCGGTCTTGACCAGCGGGTAGATTTCGGAAGTGACCGAAAGAACGTCCATCATCGCGAGGCAACAAGTCGGTTGATCATGGGCTGGGTGATAAGCGTGACGCCGCTGTCGGTGCGCCGGAACCATTTGGCGTCGAACTCGGGGTCCTCCCCGACAACGAGCCCCTCGGGAATTTCCACCCGCGCATCGACAACCACCTTGTTGAGCCGCACGCCGCGCCCGATTGTGCATTGGGGCAGAACCACAGCCTCGTTGAGCTCGGAATAGGAATTGACCCGCGCGCCCGTCGCCAGCAGCGTACGGCGCAACTGGGCGCCAGACACGATGCAATCGCCCGAGACCAGCGAGGAAATCGCGTGCCCGCGCCGCCCGTCGATATCGTGAACGAACTTGGCCGGCGGGGTGATTTCCGCGTGGGTCCAGATCGGCCATTCACGGTCGTAGAGATCGAGCTGCGGCGTGATGTCGGTCAGATCGATATTGGCTTCCCAATAGGCATCTATCGTCCCCACATCCTTCCAGTACGATACCTGCTCGTGCTCGGAGCGCACGCAGGAGCGCGGAAACCGGTGCGCCCAGGCGGTGCCCTTGGCGACGATATGGGGAATGATGTCCTTGCCGAAATCGCGGCTCGACCCTTCAGCGGCCGCGTCCCGGCGCAACTGGTCCATCAGGAACTTGGTCTCGAACACGTAAATGCCCATCGAGGCCAGCGAGATGCCCGGCTTGTCGGGGATCGAGGGCGGGTCCTTGGGTTTTTCCATGAACTCGACGATCCGGTCGCGCCCGTCCACATGCATGACCCCGAACGCCGAAGCCTCGCTGGAGGGCACTTCGAGGCACCCGACCGTCACGTCGGCGCCGGTATCGACATGCTGGCGCAGCATGACCTCATAGTCCATCTTGTAGACGTGGTCGCCCGCCAGGATGACGATGTATTTGGTGTTGTAATCGTCGATGATGTCGATGTTCTGGTAAACCGCATCAGCCGTGCCGGCGTACCACATATCCTCGGCCACCCGCTGGCTGGCCGGCAGGATGTCGAAGCTTTCGTTACGCTCGGTGCGCAGGAAGTTCCAGCCGCGCTGGAGATGCCGGATAAGGCTGTGCGCCTGATATTGCGTGGCCACGGAAATGCGGCGAATGCCCGAATTGATGGCATTGGACAGCGCAAAATCGATGATGCGTGACTTCCCCCCGAAGTACACGGCCGGCTTGGCGCGCCGGTCGGTCAATTCCATAAGACGGGTTCCGCGCCCGCCCGCCAGGACATAGGCCATGGCATCACGGGCAAGGGGCGCCGGGTTCTTCTTGTCGACCATGATCCTCTCCTTTGTTGCGCGTCCGGCTGGTCCCTCTCCGGCGGCGTTTTGCAGTCTTTTTTAGATTCGCTATTCCGGTTCGAATTGCAGGATGAGGGTCGACAAGGGTGGCAGAACGATCTCTGCCGTTGCCGGATAACCAAATTCATTGCCTTTGGTTGCGTTGACGACGCCCTGATTGCCTGTGTTGGACCCCGCGTACCAACCAGCGTCGGTGTTGATGCGTTCGATCCACCGCCCGGCGGCCGGCATGGGCAGCCGGTATTTCTCGCGCGGCACCGGTGTCAGATTTGTGATGACCACCACCGGGGACGCATCAGGCGCCTTGCGCACCCAGGCCAGCACCGAATTGGCATGATCGTTGGCGATGATCCACTCGAACCCTTCGGGCTCGCAATCGCGCCCGTGCAGCGCCGGCAATTCGCGATAGACGGTATTGAGGTCCGAGACGAGCCGGCGCACGCCTTCATGGGACTGTGCATCGAGCAGCCACCAATCGAGCGCCTGGGCCTCGCTCCACTCCTCGCGCTGGGCAAACTCCTGGCCCATGAACAAGAGCTTCTTGCCCGGATAGCCCCACATGAAAGCGTAATAGGCGCGAAGGTTCGCAAATTTCTGCCAGTCATCGCCCGGCATTTTAGTCAAGAGCGACCCCTTGCCATGCACGACTTCGTCGTGGCTGAGCGGCAGGGTGAAATTTTCCGAGAAGGCGTAGAGCAGCCCGAAGGTCAGATCGTGATGGTGGAAGCGGCGATGGATCGGCTCGCGCTGCATATAGCGCAGCGTGTCGTTCATGAACCCCATGTTCCACTTGAACCCGAACCCGAGCCCCTTGGCATAGGTGGGCGCAGTCACCCCCGGCCAGCTTGTTGATTCTTCGGCAACCGTGAACGTGCCGGGATGCTGACCATAGGTCTCGGCATTGACGCGCTGCAGAAAGGCGATGGCTTCGATGTTCTCGTTGCCGCCGTGCTGGTTGGGCACCCACTGGCCCGGCTGGCGCGAATAATCGAGATAGAGCATCGAGGCGACAGCATCGACGCGCAGCCCATCAATATGGAATCTCTCCAGCCAAAAGAGCGCATTGTTGGTGAGAAAACTCGAGACTTCCTTGCGCCCGAAATTGTAGATCGCCGTGTTCCAGTCCGGGTGATAGCCCTGACGCGGATCGGCGTGCTCATAGAGCGCCGTGCCGTCGAACTTGGCCAGCCCGTGCTCGTCGGTTGGAAAGTGCGCGGGCACCCAATCTAAAATGATGCCCAGCCCCGCATTATGCGCCGCATCGACGAACCGCGCGAACCCTGCCGGATCGCCGAACCGCGCGGTGGGCGCGTAAAGCCCGGTCGGCTGATAGCCCCAGCTCGGATCGTAGGGATGCTCGGTAACCGGCAGCAACTCGATATGGGTAAACCCCATGTCGGCGGCGTAGGGCACGAGCTGTTCGGCAAGCTGTTCATAGCTCAGGAACCCGCCATCTGGCCGTTTGCGCCACGAGCCCAGGTGCACCTCGTAAACGCTCATCGGTTCGCGGCGGTAGTCGCGCGATTTGCGCGCTTCCATATACGCGTCGTCCGTCCAGGCAAAGGGCGCCGGATCGGCAACCACCGAGGCGGTCTTTGGCCGCAATTCCGATTGCTGCGCGTAAGGATCGGCCTTGAGCGGCAGCCGGTTTCCGTCCTTGCCGATGATTTCGTATTTGTACTGGGCTCCGGGCGTGACGCCGGGCAGGAAGATTTCCCAGATCCCGATCTGGTTGCGCCGCCGCATCGGGTGCCGCCGCCCGTCCCAATCATTGAACGAACCAACCACCGAGACGCGCTGCGCATTCGGCGCCCAGACAGCGAAATGGGTGCCCTCGACACCCTCGAATGTCATGAAATGCGCGCCCATCTTGTCGAACAGGCGCAGATGTGACCCCTCGCCGATGAAATAGTCGTCCATCGGGCCGAGAACCGGGCCGAAGGAATAGGGATCGATGACGTCCCATTCTCCCCCATCGTTTCCGGCGTGATAGATTACCGGCTGAAATTTCTCGATTGTCACTCGACCCTCAAAAAATCCCGCATCGTCCCGTTTTTCAAGCTTTCCCAAAGACTTTCCGTCAAGGGTGCGCACCTCTGCCCATTGGGCGTGGGGCACGAGTGCACGGGCGGTCCATTGACCGTCACTCTCGTGCAGCCCCAGGATCGCGAAAGGGTCGTCGTGCTGGCCGCTCACCACGCGAGCGATCTGTTTGGGATCGGCCTGCCAACCGGACTGCTTTTTTGCCAAGTGCTCTACTCCCCCTCTGATGTCGGTGCATCAGTCTCTTGTTGTGAACCCGCCGGGGACCCCTCAAGTTCCGGCGTCCCGCAGTCAAATCGTCAGGTGTGCGGTGCTCCCCAGATGTCATCGGCGTATTCGCGGATCGTGCGATCCGAGGAAAACCAGGCCATCCGCGCTGTGTTGCGGATCGCCATGGCGTTCCAGACGTTACGGTCGTTCCAGTGGGTATCGACCTTGCGCTGGGCGGCGCAATAGGCGTCGAAATCGCGCGCCACCATGAACCAGTCATGCTCGTAAAGCCCGTCCATCAGCCCGCGATAGCGTGCCCGGTCGTCCGGCGAAAAGACGCCCGACCCGATGGCTTCGATCACTTCGCGCAGTGAGGGGCTCGCCTCGATCAGCTCGCGCGGCGAACGGTTCTGAGCCCGGACGTCATCGACCTCATCGGTCGTCATCCCGAAAATCACAATGTTTTCAGGGCCCAGGCGCTCGCGCATCTCGACGTTGGCGCCATCCATAGTACCGATGGTCAGAGCCCCGTTGAGCGCGAACTTCATGTTCCCCGTCCCCGACGCTTCCATGCCGGCGGTGGAAATCTGTTCGGACAGATCGGCAGCGGGGATAATGGTTTCGGCCAGCGACACGTTGTAATTGGGCAGGAACACCACCTTCAAAAGCCCGCGCACCGCCGGGTCGTTGTTGATGACCTTGGCAACGTCGTTGATGAGCTTGATGATGAGCTTGGCGTTCCAGTAGCTCGGCGCCGCCTTGCCCGCGAACACCTTGACCCGCGGCACCCAGCGTTTTTCGGGATGGGCGCGGATCATGTTGTACTGGGCGACGGCCTCCATGATGTTGAGCAGCTGGCGTTTGTATTCGTGGATGCGCTTGATCTGGATGTCGAACAAAGCATCGGGCGAAACCGTAACCCCCGCCCGCTCCTTGATGAGCGCCGCAAGACGCTCCTTGTTGCCGCGCTTTACGGCAGCGAACTGGTCCTGGAACGACTTGTCCTCGGCATGCGGATCGAGCTTGATGAGCTGCTCGATATCATCCTGGAAATCGGGGCCGATGCGCTCGGAAATCAGCCGCGTCAGCGCCGGATTGCACTGCATAAGCCAGCGGCGCGGCGTAACACCATTGGTCTTGTTGTTGATGCGGTCGGGATAGAGCTTGTGCAGGTCGGCAAACACCGTCTGCTTCATCAATTCGGTGTGCAGCGCTGAAACGCCGTTGATCGAATGTGAGCCCACAAACGCCAACTGCCCCATGCGCAACCGGCGCCCGCCATTCTCGTCGATCAGGGAAATCGCCGCGATCCGCGAATCTTCGAGACCCTTCTCGCGCGCTTCCTCGAGCACCATGGCGTTGATGGCGTAGGCGATCTGCATCTGGCGCGGCAACAGCCGCTCGAGCAGGGCCACCGGCCAGGTCTCCAGCGCCTCGGGCAACAGCGTGTGATTGGTGTAGGAAAAGATGCCCTTGGTCAGCTTCCAGGCTTCGTCCCAGGCCAGTCCCTGGACGTCCATCAGGATGCGCATCATCTCGGCAATCGAGATCGCCGGGTGAGTGTCGTTGAGCTGGATGGCCACCTTGTCGGGGAGCGAACCCAGGTCGCCATACTGCTGAAGATGGCGGCGTACGATGTCCTGCAGCGACGCGGACGAGAAGAAAAACTCCTGCCGCAGCCGCAGTTCCTGACCGGCCGGGGTCGAGTCGGCGGGATAGAGAACGCGAGTGATCGAAACCGCCTTGGCGCTTTCCTCAAGCGCCCCGAAGTGATCACCCGAATTGAAGCGGTCGAGCAGCAGCGGATCGATCGGCTGCGCGCTCCACAGGCGCAGCGTGTTGACGCGCGCGCCGCGCCAGCCGACTACCGGCGTGTCGAAGGCCACCGCATTGAGATGCTCGGCCGGATGCCAGACCTGCCGCACACTGCCGTCCGGCTGGGTGACCGGCTGGACAGTACCACCAAAACCGATTTCATATGCGCTCTCGCGCCGCTCGAACTCCCACGGATTGCCATGCGCAAGCCAGTCCTCGGGCAACTCGACTTGCCAGCCATCGCTCATTTCCTGCCGGAAAAGCCCGTGGACGTAGCGGATGCCATAGCCATAGGCCGGCACCTTGATGGTGGACATCGATTCAAGGAAACACGCGGCAAGCCGGCCCAGACCGCCATTGCCGAGCGCTGCGTCGGGCTCGCGCTCGATCAGTTCGTCAAGATCGACGTTGAACGAAGCGAGCGCCTCACGCACCGGCTCCATCATGCCCAGATTGGAGACCGCATCGCGCATCAGGCGACCGATCAGAAATTCGAGGCTGAGGTAATAGACGCGCTTTTGAGAGGTCCGCCACGTGTCGCGCGTGGACTCCATCCACTGGTCGATGATCCGGTCGCGAATGGTCAGAATGGTCGCGGTCAGCCAGTCCGTGCGGCGCGCAACGATCGGATCCTTACCGACCGCATAGGTCAGCTTTTCGAGGATCTCGTTGCGGAGCGTTTCAGCATCGCTGGCCCGGGGCTGAGGTGTGGGAGCATCGTAAACGATTGGCTTTTGCGGCATGTCGCAACCCATGGTTCATGTCTGTTCCTCCCCTCAGAGAAGTTCAGTGTTGCACGAGTTCTGGCCGCTTTCCAGCACCTTTAGCGTCATGGCGCTCATGCGCGTCCAACATGGTTGAACAAAAATGCATCGATTTCGGAACCGGTAGCGCGATAGTGCGTTTTAGAGGCAGCCGATGGAGGCGCCCCTACCTTCATCGTGCCAAGCCCTGACCCTGAGAGGATTGCTGCCCGGCGATCCTCTTTTTTTGCCCGAGGGCCGGAACCAATTCCCGGCACCAGCATTTATGGATCACGCGGACGCGTTTCCCCCAAGCGCTTTCGCTGATAGAAGGACCGGGTGCCCCCAAAAGGCTTCCCGGTCCTTTCTCGTTTGTCAGGTGATGTGATTGCCGTCTATGCGGAGCGCATAATCCACCTGGCTGCCGTTGACGGCCAGTTCGCCCATGCCGTCCACGGCGAGCGGCACCACGCTTTCAAGAAATTTGCGGGTCAGCGGTTCAATCTCATGAGCCGAATTCCCCGTACCCAGGCGCTCGGACCACTTTACGACAAGATTGCGCCCACCGTCCGGGCGCGACTCCACGCTGAAAGCCACGTGGATGGCCCCGTCGCCGGGGTACAACTGGCCGTTGCGCACGGCATTGGCTGCCAACTCATGGATGGCGAGACCGACATAGAGCGCCGCATTGGGCGATACGACGAGATCGTCGCCAACGAGTTCCACAGGAAGCGCGTTGTCGCGGTGAAACAGGGCGACCTGGCGCGAAATAAGATCGCTCAGCAAAGCGCCCTGCCAGTCACGGTCGGTGACCAGATCCTGGGCGCGGGCAATAGCCTGCAGGCGGCCAGAAAATGCCGTAACGAAAGCGGGAATGCTGGTCGCGCTCCGCGCTGTCTGAGAGGCAAGCGAAAGCACGATGGCCAGCAGATTGCGCGAGCGGTGGCTAACCTCGCGAAGCAGGTTCTTGAGTTGAACCTCACGCCGTTTCTGGGCGCTGATGTCGATGACTGTCGAATAAACGCCGACGGCCGAGCCGGCTGGTGAAAGATCGGGGTCGATCCAGATATCGAACCAGCGCACCTCTCCGCCGATATTGACCGGCAACTCGAAGCGCTGGGGATCCCGGGTCTCGATGACGTGGAGTTTTGTGGCCCGTAGACGCTCGGCAGCCAGGCGTGGCAGGAAATCGCCATCGGTCTTGCCCAGCACATCGTCAAGCTCGATGCCGGTGGGCAGGTTTTCAGCCCATTCGTAAATCAGGTCCCGGTTCTGGTAGCTCAGCGATACCGGCGTCCGGCTCAGCGCGCGCATGGCAAAGGCGAAGCGGCGCGAACTCTCAAGGCCGCCCTCGCCTGTCTTTCCGTTGTCCTGCCCCCTCATAGGTGACGCGAATTTATCGGAATGTTCCACGAGCCCCACTTGAGCCCCCTTAAGCGAAGGCCCGATCTATGTCCCCAGCAGAAGCCGTTATCAGCGCGCACGCCGGCCCAACCCCATGACGAGACCAATAACCATTGCGATCAGAAATACAAAGAACAGAATCTGCGCGATGGAAGATGCTGCCCCGGCGATCCCGCCAAATCCGAGAATGCCCGCAATGATAGCGATTATAAGAAATGCCAGTGCCCAGCCAAGCATGGATCATACTCCCTAAAATACTGAACTTGTGGGAGAACGAACCGGGGCGCCGGGTGGTTCCGGCGCCACGTAGATTTATGCTGCCTGTTCCATTTGCTCGGAAAAGAACAGCACCTGGCTGACCAGCGCCTTGACCATGTCCGGCTGAAAGGGCTTGGTGACGAGAAAGGCCGGTTCGGGCCGTTCGCCGGTAAGGAGCCTTTCGGGGAACGCGGTAATAAAGATCACCGGCACGCTGGCCGAGCGCAGCATGTCGTTGACGGCGTCGATACCCGAGCTGCCATCGGCAAGCTGAATATCGGCCAGGACAAGCCCGGGGCGGCGCTGATTGAAAAGCTCGACGGCTTCCTTGTGGGTCCGCGCAACGCCGGTCACCGAATGGCCCAGCGATTCCACCATCTGCTCGATATCCATGGCGATCAGCGGCTCGTCCTCGATGATGAGCACGCTCGTCGCAACCTGGCGGGCCATCTCCTGGGAGGCCGTGTCGATGAGATGGGAAAATTCAACGTCGCTCACGCCCAAGATTTCAGCGCCCTCGTCGTTGGAAAACCGTTCAACCGCCATCAGCAGAAAAGCCTGACGCGGCAAGGGCGCGATCGCGCGAAGGCTGCGGCGCGCCTGCTCTTCCCACGCATGGGAGGCAGGGGGCAGGTCGGCGAGGTTGATGTCGACCGATTTCCAAAGCTGGGAAAAGACTTTGTAAAGGGCGACCTTGGAGTCCAGATTGGTCGGAAAAATCGATCTGTCGGCAACGAGCGCCTCGAGCGTTGCCGAAACATAGGCGTCGCCACTCGACTGGCTACCGGTCAACGACCGCGCAAAACGTCTAAGGTACGGAATGTGCGGCGCAATCAACTCAGCAAGATTCATAAATATAGCTCCCTCGCATAGTCACCTCGCCCGGCGTGCAGGCGGCGACACTGGACCGATAACGGCACCTTTGAGAAAAAGTTCCGCGGCAATGGAACTTTTTTTGACTCGCGACGTTTCCGAGGCCAATGAACAACACGCGACGTGGGGTAAACGTGACACAACTCAGCAGCAGGAATATGGCCCGAGACGATCAGGACGAAAAGGTGCCCGAGGGCGCAACCGAGCCCACGATGGGCGCCGATTCTCAAGCATTCATTGGCCTGAAGCTCCGAGAACTCTATGACGATGTTGTCGCCGAGCCCGTGCCGGATCGCCTTCTGGAGCTGCTTGGCAAGCTCGGAGACGATGACAAGCCCAAGTCCAAATAGGAGGCGGTCATGTCAGACGCTTACGATTTTCGAGCCGAACTTCTCGCCGTCATTCCAAATTTGCGTGCCTTTGCCATGTCGCTCGTCGGCGCGGCCGACAAGGCTGACGATCTGGTACAGGAAACGCTGGTGCGTGCCTGGGACAAGCGATCCTCGTTCACGCCCGGCACCAATTTGAAGGGCTGGCTTTTCACCATTCTGCGCAATGAATTCTATAGCCAGATGCGCAAGCGCAAGCGCGAGGTTTCCGACCCCGAAGGCATAATGGCCGAAAGACTGTCGAGCCACCCCGAGCAGGTCGGCAGGCTCGACATGGAAGATTTCAAGAAGGCCGTGAACCAGCTTCCCGAGGATCAGCGTGAAGCGCTTATCCTGGTCGGGGCCTCGGGCTTCTCCTACGAGGAAGCCGCCGAAATCTGTGACTGCGCGGTCGGCACGATCAAGAGCCGGGTCAGCCGCGCACGCACCCAGCTTGCGGCCATTCTCAAGCTCGAAGGAGACGGCGAGTTCGGTCCCGACGCCGTGGCAGTAGGGGTTATGAACCTCACCTCATCCAGCGCCGCCTGATAAGACGAAAACGCATGAAATTCAGGGGTTTCGGGCATTCCGCCCGGAACCTCTTTTCTGTTGCGGCGTTAGGATCGGGTGTAACTCCAACATGGGAGGCCGATCATGGCCCGAGCCGCAACAACAGCCCGAACTGCAAAAGCCACCGGCGACGATCCGGCAAAAGATCTCGATGCCGAAATCGCCGCGCTGCGTGAAGACGTCGCCGCCATAACCGCGACGCTTGGCGATGTCGTCAAACACCGCACAGGTGAAGCCAAGGCCGAGGCGCGCCGTTTCCGCCAGACTGCCGAACGAAAGGGCGAAGAAACGCTGGAGCAGGTCCAGGACAGTTTCGAGGCCGCGGAGGGCGAGCTCAAAACGATGATCCGCGACAAGCCGATCTCGTCGGTGCTTATCGCGGCCGGCATCGGTTACGTTCTTTCCAAAATTCTTTAAGGAGCGGCGCCATGGCGCTCACCGCACCTTTTGCCGCGGTCACCGGCCGCGCAAGTTCGGTCGTCCGGTCTATGGGCCAGTCGGTCGCCGCCTATGTCACCATCGCATTGATCGGCGCTATCGGCGTCGGCTTTCTCATTGCCGCGCTCTATATCTGGCTAGCCCAGGAGACCACTCCGTTGGGTGCCGCCCTGCTCATGGGGGCCGGTTTTGTGGCAATCGCCGGCATTTCGCTGGCCATCGTTATCGCGCGCAACAGCCGCAAGAAGGAAGAAAAGCGCCGCAATGCCGCCAATACAGCCATGATGGCATCGACCGTCTCGCTGGCATCGGCCGGACTTCGTATTGCGTCGCGAGCCAAGGGGCCTCTTTTCTGGCCGGCCGTAGCCGCCATAGCCGTCGGCTGGTATTTCGGCACCTCGGGCGGCGATCACGACGACGATTGAGATTTATGTCCTGAGCTAAAAAAAGCCGGTCTCCATGACCGACTTTTTTGCGTCTGCGATTTCACGCATCAATGATCGTTGGCCAGCGTGTTGAGCTCGAGCAGCTTGCCCAGTTCGAGATCGGCATCCCTGAGAACGCCTTTGCTTTCGGGCGCTGCGTTGTGCGCCTTCAAGCTCTTGAGCAGCTCTATCTTGCGCGCGTTGGATAACGTCGGATCGCCGGCAATTTCAGCAGGGGTACGGGCAACCGCTCCGGCATCGAAGCAGACAGAAACGGTCTTGTCACCCGTGGCATCTCTCCTTTGAAGGAGAAGGCCTGGCGCGATGGGCAGTTCCCGGCGTTGACGAACCGGGCATGAAAAAAGGGCCGGCTCGAGAGCCGGCCCTTTCGATGATTGGTGAGAGGCGCTGTTACTGGACGATCAGCGAGTTGTCCTGGGGAGCCGAGGTATAGGCTTCCTCATTGTACTCGGGAGCAGCTTCCAGCTCTTCCGCGGTCAGCGGAGTGCGCAGGAGCAGGCCACCATTTTCGTCACGGACGAAGGTCAGGTTGTCAAAGGCAACTGCAACCGGCTTGGTGCCAATGCCCAAAAAGCCGCCAAAGTCGATGATAACCGCATCGACCGAACCGTCTTCCGAAAGCAGGATGTCACCGATCGAGCCGATTTCCTCATCACCCGAACCGTAGACTGCCGTACCGGTCAGTTCCTCTGCCGAGATATCGGCAGTGGCAACGGATTCCATGCCGTCGAAATCCATTGCTGCGGCAGCGTCGGCTTCAGCAGCCATTGCGTCGTCAGCCGGAGCTTCTTCTTCGGCAGCCATGGCATCTTCGGCCGGAGCATCTTCGGCAGCCATGGCGTCGTCGGCCGGAGCAGCTTCCTCGGCAGCTGCCGCGTCTTCAGCGGGAGCGTCCTCGGCAGCCATAGCGTCGTCGGTCGGGGCTGCTTCCTCAGGAGCCATGGCATCTTCAGCCGGGGCTTCCTCAGGGGCCATAGCATCGTCAGCGGGCGCTGCGGGCGCCATTGCGTCGCCGGCAGGGGCCATTGCATCGCCGGCAGGCGCAGGAGCCATGGCATCGCCGGCGCCAGCTGCGTCCATTTCGGCGGCCATCTGCGCTTCGCTGGCCAACCATTCCTGACGATTGAACTCGGCAGCATTTTCCAGCTGCTCGCGGGTCATGCTGGCAACGAGGCGGTTGTTGCCATCCATATCCTGGGAGAGTTCAAGGTCGGACCAGTTGATGGCGACGCTCTTCTGGCCAATGCCAAGGAAGCCGCCGACGCCAACGACAACGGCGCCGATTTCGCCATTCTGGTCGAGCACAAAGTCATTAACGTCGCCGATTGCTTCGGCGTCGTCGCCCGTCGAATTGTAGATGGTTTCGCCGATAATTTCGGTGGCGAGCCAACCATCCGCATTGATGCCGGTTTCCTCGGCACTAACAAGAGGTTCCTGGGGCGTTTCGGGTGCCGCGGGCGTCTCCATTGCGGGTTCTGCGGGGGCCATGGCCGGTTCGGCCGGGGCCATTTCCTGAGCATAAGCGCCGCCGGTAACAACCAGAGCCAGCGCGGTCGAGGCAAGAAGCTTGCGATACATTAGTTTTCTCCTGAAATCGCTTGTTTCAAGTTCTCGGGCTGGGACCGCGAGGCTCAACTTATGCCCCGATCGGCGCTCCAGCCGTCATGGCTTTTGAACGTCGCCTCCCCCGCTTGGTTCCCCCATGGAACAAGAATCCCCAACAATTCCGGGGTTTGGAACATTGTGGCGGCTAAGGTCGTTTCCTTTGAATCGGCCGCTTCGGCTTGGAGCAAAAATGTGTCGCTAATGCCTTTGTCTCGGCACGTTTGCGCCTTTGGCCCAGCACATTCACAAGCGATAACCGGGCCAGTCATCAACCCTCCCGGATTTGTGATTTATGAGTTTTCCAGGCTTTGCCCGTAGCACCGTCCGCTCATCATCGGCCCCGATCAGGGGTTACAGCCGACGGGGATTCATTATCGGGTGGGTTGCGATCATCGTCCTTGCAGCGGCCGGGTACATGCTCGCCTCTAGCCAGCTTTCCCCTTCAAGTGCTCAGCTGCGCCTCGCCAACGTCGCGGGCACGGTCCATACGGTTTTCAGTCCCGGCTAAACGGCCAAACCGGCTGCTTTGCCCGAGGCCCAGGCCCATTGGAAATTGTAACCGCCGAGCCAACCGGTGACATCGACGGCCTCACCGATGAAATAGAGACCGGGCACGGCCTTGACCTGCATGTCGGTTGAACTGAGCGCCGCGGTATCGATCCCGCCCAGCGTCACTTCCGCAGTGCGATACCCTTCAGTGCCGACCGGTTTGACCCGCCACGACGAAACCGCGGTGATGATGGCGTCCAACGCCTTGCGCCCCAGATCGGCCAGATTGCCCGAAACCCCCGCTTCGGCCACGACCAGTTCGGCCACCCGGCGCGGCAGAATTTCCGCAAGGGCGTTCAAAACGGACTGTTTGCCGTTGCGCGCGCGGGCCTCGGCCAGCCATTGGCCAACGTCAGTCTGGGGCGCCAGGTCGATGGCGACGAAACTGCCCTCGCGCCAATAGGACGAAATTTGCAGGATCGACGGGCCGCTTAACCCGCGATGGGTGAACAGCAGACCCTCCCGGAACGCTGTCTTGCCATGGCTGACCCGTGCGTCCACTGACACGCCGGCCAGCGGCCGCAGGCGTTCGAGCATGCCTGGCTCGAAGGTGAGCGGCACCAGACCGGGGCGCGGCTCGATGACCGGAACGTTGAACTGCGCCGCAACCTGATAGGCAAAACCGGTGGCCCCCATCTTGGGAATGGATTTTCCCCCCGTCGCGACGACCACCGATGTGCAGGTGACCGGTCCGTCAGCCATCCGCAGGATATAGCCGTTGTCTCGGAGTTCGATGGCGTCGACGCCGACGCCAAGTTCGAGCGCCACCCCACCGGCATCCATTTCATCGAGCAGCATGTCGATGACCTGCTGAGCCGACCCGTCACAGAAAAGCTGGCCGAGCGTTTTTTCGTGATAGGCGATGCCGTAGCGCTCGACCAGCGCGACGAAATCCGCCGGGCGATAGCGCCGGAGCGCCGAAATCGCGAATTTGGGATTTTGCGACAGGAACGATTGCGGCGTGGTGTGGATATTGGTGAAGTTGCACCGGCCACCGCCCGAAATGCGGATTTTTTTGCCCGGCGCCTCGGCGTGATCGATGATGAGCACCGACCGCCCGCGCTGGCCCGCCGTTGCAGCGCACATCATGCCCGCCGCCCCTGCTCCGATCACAACCACATCGAATGAACGCATAACACCCTGCACAAAGAAACACCCGCCCGGTTGGTACCGGACGGGCGGGTTTGGCGCAAACGCCGAAAAGCGATCAAGCGACGATAAGCGTGTTGCCCGTCGAAACGCGTGAATAAAGGTCCATGATGTCCTGGTTCATCAACCGCACGCAGCCGGACGAGACGTTGGAGCCGATGGTCCAGGGCTCGGGCGTTCCGTGGATGCGGTAGAGCGTGTCGCGGCCATTCTGGAAAATGTAGAGGGCACGGGCGCCAAGCGGGTTGTCGAGACCACCGGGCTGGCCGTTACGCCATTCCTCGAGCTCAGGCTGACGGTCGATCATTGCAGACGGCGGTGTCCAGGTCGGCCACTGGCGCTTGAACTGGATCGTGCCGCGGCCCGACCAGCCGAACCCTTCCCGGCCCAGGCCGACGCCATAGCGCATGGCCTGGCCATCTTCCTGAACCAGATAAAGGTAGTGATTGGCGGTATCGACATAAATGGTACCCGCGCGTTCCCCTGTGGGATCGGGGACGATCCGGCGGTAATAGGCCGAATCCACATAGCGCAAATCGACGGCCGGAACGTAGAACTCGCCGTCCTGCACGCCGCGATACATGTTGACGTAGAATGGATCCAGTTGCGGAAGCGGGGGCGCCTGTGGCGCAGGCGTGCCCATGCTTGAACAACCGGCGAGTGCGAGAGCCGAGAGGCTGGCGGCTCCGGCTAGAAATCGGCGGCGGGGGAGTGTCGTGGTCAATGGGGTCATCTTGTCTGCTTTTTGTTATGCGAATGGCATGCACGGCGCGATGAGAAATATGGCAGGCGCGACATTGTTCCGCCTTCCTCGACGCTGGCAGAGGATGTGTTGCCGTTCGGCACCACGCCTCGTTTGCGTCCGGATGGTCCCCCGCGGATCACCGCACATCCAGGAAAAACGGCCCATCGGCCCGGAAACCGGCATGTTCTATGCGCGGCAGTTCCGAGCCTCACCTAGCAGAATATTGGTTTACAATCGGGAAAGGATAAATGCGCTCGCAGATTTGTGAGAACCCCAAATCAGCCCTCGATCTCCTCGCGCAGCATTTCGAGCTCCAGCCAGCGGTCTTCCAAATCGGCCAGTTTTTGCTGGGCGACCGCCAGATCGGACGTAGCCTTCTCGAATTTGCCGGGGTCGCGATTGTAAAGGCCGGCATCGTCGAGCGTTGTCTGCAGCGTGGCCATCAGGGCACGCAAGCCGGCCATTTCCTTGGGCAGCGTTTCAAGAGCGTGCTTGTCCTTGAACGAGAGTTTGCGCTTTTGCTGCGGCGCGGGCGCAGCGGGCGCCGATTTGCCCTTCGGCGCAGCAGCCGGCTTTTCCACCCTGCGTGCCGACACCCCTGCCCCGCGCTGGACGACCATATCGGCGTAGCCGCCGGCATATTCGTTCCAGTCCCCGTCACCTTCCGCAACGATGATCGAGGTCGCGACCTTGTCGAGAAAGTCGCGATCGTGGCTGACCACGATGACCGTGCCCTGATAATCGGCGATCATTTCTTCGAGCAGGTCGAGGGTTTCCAGATCGAGATCGTTGGTCGGCTCGTCGAGCACCAGAACGTTCGACGGCAGCGCCAGGGCGCGCGCCAGCGTCACCCGGTTGCGCTCGCCGCCCGAGAGCTTGCCCACAACGGTACGGGCCTGCTCGGGGGTGAACAGGAATTCCTTCATATAGCCGATGACGTGCTTGGGCTGGCCATTGATGGTGAGCGTGTCGCTGCCCCCGCCGGTCAGCACGTCCTTGAGCGTGGCATCGGGGTCGAGCGAAGCGCGGCGCTGATCGAGTACGGCCAGTTCGAGCCGCGTGCCGAGCCGTACAGTGCCGCTGTCGGGTTCGAGTTCGCCCGTCAGCATGCGGATCAGCGTGGTCTTGCCCGCGCCATTGGGGCCGACGATGCCGACGCGGCTGCCGCGCATGATGCGGGTCGAAAAATCGCCAACCACCACGCGTTCGCCGAACGCCTTGTGGATGTTCTCGGCCTCAACCACCATGGCGCCCGAGCTTCGGCCCTCGGCAACCGTCATTTTTACAGTGCCCTGCGGGCCGCGGTAGTCCCTGACCTGCTGGCGCAATCCGCCGAGCAGATCCATGCGCCGCACATTGCGCTTGCGCCGCGCGGTGACGCCATAGCGCACCCAATGCTCTTCAGCAGCGATCTTGCGCGCCAGCTTGTGCTGGTCCTTTTCCTCCTGTTCGAGGAAATCGTCGCGCCAGGCTTCGAACGCACCAAAACCCTGATCGATGCGGCGAGTCTGGCCCCGATCGATCCAGACTGTGCTGCGCGTCAGATCGGAAAGGAAGCGGCGGTCATGGCTGATCAAAACGAGAGCGGAGCGGAGCGATTTAAGCTCGTCTTCGAGCCATTCAATGACCGGCAGGTCGAGATGGTTGGTCGGCTCGTCGAGCAGCAGGATGTCGGGCTCAGGCGCCAGAACGCGGGCCAGCGCGGCGCGGCGCGCCTCACCGCCCGAAAGCGATGCAGGGTTTTCCGTGCCCGTCAGGCCCAGCTGTTCGAGCAGATATTGCGCGCGGTAATTATCGTCGGCGCCTTCCAGACCGCCCTCGACATAGGCGAGCGTGGTTTCAAAACCCGACAAATCGGGTTCCTGGGGCAGATAGCGCACAGTGGCGCCGGGCTGGAAGAACCGCTCGCCGCCATCGGGCTCGATGGTTCCGGCGGCAATCTTGAGCAGCGTCGACTTGCCCGATCCGTTGCGACCCACCAGCGCAATCTTTTCGCCGGACGCCACCGAGAGGTCGGCCCCTTGCAGCAGGGGCGTCGACCCCATGACGAGGCGGATCGATTGCAGGGCGAGAAGTGGCGCGGCCATGAAAAACTCTGGTCATTTCGGGGGAAGTCTGTCGTAGGTGACAGATGGCCAATATCACTGGCCAATGCAAGCCCCGCGGTTAGGCGGACTGTGCGATCTCGCGCGCCTCGGCGTTGATCTTGATGCGGGCCCAGACAGGAAGATGGTCCGAGCCCTTGCGCGCCAGCTCGGACATATGGACACCCGACGCCGCCACATCAATGTCCATGGTTGTGATGATCCTGTCGAAATTGAGCACCGGGCGCGAGGAATGAAAGCTCGGACCCGGCGCGATCACCTGATGGTTCTCGGAAAAATGGGCAAGGCACCCACCCTCCGTCGTCCACTGGTTGAGATCGCCCATGATGACGGTCGGCAGGGTTTCATCGAGAACGTCGAGCTGGTTGAGCACCGACTGGGCCTGCCGGCGCCGCCAAAGATCGACGAGACCGAGATGCAGCCCGATGACGCGCAGACGCTCATTGCCGACCTGGAAATCGGCGAGCACCGCCCCGCGCGGCTCAAGCGCGGGCAATGTCAGGGTTTTCGTGTCGAGCACCTCGATGCCCTGGCGATAGAGAATTGTGTTTCCGTGCCAGCCAAGGCTCTGCTCGCGTACTCCAAAACTGATGGCGAAATAATCGCTGCGGTCGGCAACCATTTCGGGCGACAGCGAAGCTGCCCGGCTTCCGAACCGCCTGTCGACTTCCTGGAGCGCGATGATATCGGCGCCGATTTCGGAAATGATATCGAGAATGCGGGCTGGATCGCGCCGCCAGTCGGTGCCCACGCTTTTGCGGATGTTGTAGGAAGCGACAGAAATCATTTTTCCATAATTGCCATAGCGATGTGGCAGGTCAATGAAGCCGGCCGGACTTGGTTGCTAGAAAATGGTACTTGCATGCGCTTGGACAAGGGCGACGGCATGCGCGAGCTTTTCATCGATGACGGCGAGATCGCGCGTCCAGTCGGCAATGCCCGTCAACTCGGTCACGCCGTCGGAAATACCGCGCACCACAACCAGCGGAACGTCGAATGATTGACAGGCGCGCAGCACCGCGAACGATTCCATATCCACCATATCGGCATCGATCGCCGCGTAGCCCGCGCCTGAAACCACATTGGCGCCGGTCGATAGCCGGGCCTGCGCTATGCCCGGGATATGCGGCTCGAGCGGCAAAACCGCCGGCAGATCGAGAAACGGGGTCACGCCGCGTCCGAACCCCAGCGCCGTCGCGTCCATGTCGCGATAGGAGACCGAGGCCGCCTGATAAACCCCAGTGTGCTCAAGAGTTGCCGAGCCCGCCGAGCCGAGCGAAACGACAAGATCGGGCAAGCCGTGGCCGATTTTCGCTTCGGCAAGGGCGCGCGTGACGGCAACCGCCGCCTCGACCGGACCGACGCCCGTCATCAAAGGTTCGATCCGGGCCCGCAGGTGCGGTCCGTATTCGGGATCGGCGGCCATGACATAGAGAATTGACACCATGAGCGTGCCTATGCCGCCGCCAGATTGCCCGCAAGCAAAATCAGCCTATTGGGCCGAGGGCACAAAGACTTCCACAAGATTGGAGCGGTCGCCGCCGGCGGTCGGCGCGCCCATGAGGGTGAGGATCTGTCCATCATGGACCACGGCGCCAAAGCCGTGCCGCGGCGTGGGGAGAGGTGCGAGCTCGGTCCAGCTGTCGGTCGCCGGATCGTAGGCCTCGGCCGCCGCGAACGTCACCTCGCGCGTTTCGCCGCCGAAGATGAATGCCTTGTCGTCAAGGACAGTGGCCGCAACTCCGCTGCGCGCGGTGGGCATGGGCATCCCGCTGCGCCAGCGATCGGTTTGCGGGTCATAGATCTCGACGGTGTCCAGGTTGAACGCCGGGTCGCCATCGACCCGCCCTCCGATGGCAAGGATTTCGCCTTCTATCGCCACGACCCCGAGATGGTCGCGTTGCGTGGGCATTGGAGACGCGGTTTCCCAGGCATCGGCCTGCGGATCGTAGATCATGTGCGCGTCTGTATTGACGGCACCCGAAAGCGAACCACCCACGACGTGGATCTTGCCATCGATGGTCGTCGCGCCGCCCGCCGCCAGGGGCGAGGGCATAGGCGCCGCCTCGCTCCATTCAAGCGTCTCGCCATCAAGCACCCAGACAGCATCGCTTGCTTCCCAGCCATTCACATAACCGCCGAAAACAAAGACGCTTCCGTCGAGCGCCGCGGCCATTGGGTGATGCACGGGATAGGGGAAATCAGGTCCGACCCTCCAGCTTTGCGCATCGAGGTCGTAGATCAGAACTTCGGTGGCTCCGTTATAGTCGCCGATCAGATAGGCCAGCGCGCCGTCCTGTACCACGGCCATTTCCGAGCGCGGTTGGGGGCCTTCGACGCCGCCCTGCCATTGGCCGGGTTCGTGGGCATTAGCGGCACCGGCCAGCATCGCAAGGGCGAACACGCAGCGTAGCACGACCATCATCGACTTTTCCTTCCTGTCCTATCCGCCCAGGGCCTCCGCTATACGGGGCGCGACCTCCTGCAGGCGTGGTGCGAGGTCGAGGACGCCCTCTTCCTCTCCGATCACCCGGCGCAGCACCATGATGACCAACGCGCCGTAAAGCCGCGTTTTGCCCCGAACCGGCACACTCATCCCCCAGATATCGCCGCCGAACGTGTGGGCCAGGTAATTGCTGTCGGCCAGCGCGTAGCCCTTCTGGCGGATATCGGCGATCAACTCGCGAATTTTGCCCGGCTCGTTCGCCAGCGCATTCCAGCCGGTCGGATCGCGACGCAACAGGGTGAGTAGGGCATCACGGTCTGCGTCATCCATATACGCAAAATAGGCCCGCCCCAACGAGGTGGTGAGCATGGGCGGCCGATGGTTGGGGTGACGCGTAACCATCATCCCGCGCCAGTCATGCGTGGTGTCGGCGATGATCATGGCGTCGCGGTCGAAAATGCCGAAGCTGGCGGGCCATTTGAGTTTTTCCCGGCTCTCGCTGAGCACCGGACTGGCCAGCCGCCCCATTTCCCGAACCGCCGTATATCCGGCAGTCAGAAGCAGGGTCTTGCCGGTAACCCGCCAGTGGGCGCCGTCACACCGGGTCACATAGCCATCATGTTCAAGCGTTTCGAGCATGCGGACGATGGTTGCCTTGTCCAGCCCAGACTTGGCATGCAGGCTCCCCACTGTCGCCTCGGGCTCCTCGTTGACATAACGCAGGATGGCCAGCCCCCGGCTCAGCGCCTCCACTTTTTTGTACGAAACCATGCTTCCCCCTGTAGCCCACACCCCTTACCCGGTCACTGACGCAGTATAATGCATGTAACTAGACTTTCGTCTAATCCCCCGTGTGCACAGTTGCGCCGTGACGTGATTACACAGGCAGCATGCACGATTTCGAGCCAAATTTTGGGCAGATCGCGGCTTCCAGACACATTCGTTCCGGCAGATCGCCGCAAATCGAAATAACTTTGCGCAGCATCACTGACATATCAGCTTGACTCAGCCCGTCCGAGCAGCGCAATTTTGTGAAATGGCGTTTCACAATGCGGCGCCTCGTCGCCCCGGCCGATTGCCGCGCAGGTGACCGCGGCAGACAGAACCGGAAAACCGGTCGTCGGCCAAGGAGGAGGAGTTTCGATTCTGAAAATGAAGGATTTGAGTATGTGGAAACCCACAAATCTGGGTCTCGCCGGGCGGTCTGCGCTTGTCGCAGCGGGTATTGCCGCACTGGCCGCGACGTCGGCTTTTGCGTTCGACAACATGTCGCCCGAGCAGCGCGCCGCGCTTGAGGCCCAGGCAACGGAAGTAGCCGCAGTTGAAGGTGAAGCCGGCGCCGAAGGTGGCGAGCGCACCATCTTCGATGGCGTCTACACCGAGGAACAGGCCGATCGCGGCATGGGCTTTTTCGGCTCCGACTGTGCCGCCTGTCACGCCAATACGGCGCGCGGTTCATCCGCCGCTCCCGGCCTGATCGGCTACACGCTGGACAACAAATACGCCGACCAGCCGCTCTACGACTATTTCGACTACATGCGGACCAACATGCCCCCGGGCAATGCCGGCTGGTTCACCGATCAGGAATACGCCGACATCGTCGCATACCTGCTCGAACTGCACGGCGCACCGGCCGGGGATACCGAACTCGAAGGCACCGAAGAGGCGCTTTCGACAATCACGATCGTACCGACGCCCGAGGGCTAGGATTGCGATGGGTAACGACCAGCGGAAGGCCGGGCTCCGGCTTTCTGCCAAACAACAATCTCGCATTAAAGGGAAAGGGAGTGAGGCAATTGTCTTCCAAACTGTTGAAAATGGTCCTAGCAGGGACCACAGCCTTCGGGCTGATCGCCGTTCCGGCGTTCGCCCAGACCGCGATCAGCGATCTGGCGCCGGTGACCGACGAAATGCTCGCGAGCCCCGCCGATGGCGACTGGCTCGCCTATGGCCGCGCTGTCGATAACTACCGCTTCAGCCCGCTCGAGCAGATCAACGACGGCAATGTCGGCCAGCTTCAGATGGTCTGGGCGCGCGGTCTTGAAACCGGCCCAATGCAGACCTCGCCGATCGTTTACGATGGCATCATGTTCATCGCCAATCCCGGTGATACGATCCAGGCAATCGACGCCGTAACCGGCGATCTGATCTGGCAGTATCGCCGCCGTCTGCCCGATACCAACACGCTCCATTCGCTCGGCGATCGCAAGCGCGGCATCTCGATCTATGGCGACCACCTCTACTTCATGAGCTGGGACAACTTCCTTGTCGCGCTCGACATGAAGACGGGCCAGCTTGCCTGGGAAGTCGACCGTGGACAGGGCACCGATCTGGTTTCCAACACGTCCGGGCCCATTGTGGCGAACGGCGTGATCGTGGCCGGTTCGACCTGCCAGTTCTCGGCATTCGGCTGCTTTATTTCAGGCCATGATGCAGAGACCGGTGAGGAACTCTGGCGCAACACCTTCATCCCCCAGCCGGGTGAAGAAGGTGACGAAACCTGGGGCAACGATTACGAATCCCGCTGGATGACAGGCGTCTGGGGCCAGATCACCTATGATCCCGAACTCGACCTCGTCTTCTACGGCTCGAGCGCTGTAGGCCCGGCTTCCGAAACCCAGCGCGGCACGCCCGGTGGCACGCTTTACGGCACCAACACCCGCTTTGCGGTTCGCCCCGAAACCGGCGAAATCGCCTGGCGCCACCAGACCCTGCCCCGCGATAACTGGGATCAGGAATGCACGTTCGAAATGATCGTCGCCGATACTGACGTGAACCCGAGCGAATCCATGGACGGCCTGCAGGCCATCGGCACGAACGCATCGGGCGAAGACCGCCGCGTTCTGACCGGCGTGCCGTGCAAGACCGGTGTGATGTGGCAGTTCGATGCCGAAACAGGCGAGTTCCTCTGGGCCCGCGACACCAACTACCAGAACATGATCGAAAGCATCGACGAAACCGGTCTCGTGACCGTCAACGAAGATGTCGTTCTGAGCGAAATCGGCGTTCCGGTGGAACATTGCCCGGCCTATCTCGGTGGCCGCGACTGGCCGCCCTCTGCGTTCAACCCGAACACGGGCATCTATTACATCCCGCTCAACAACACGTGCCAGATTTCGACGCCGCGTGACAACGAGCCGACGGCCCTTGACGTGTACAACACCGATTCCGAGTATACGCTGCCGCCCGAAGAGACCAATGTTGGCCGTATCGACGCCATCGACATCTCGACCGGCGAAACCGTCTGGAGCTGGGAACAGCCCGCCTCGCAGTACTCGCCGGTAATGGCAACGGCAGGAAATCTTCTGTTCACCGGTGGTGGCGATCGCTACCTCAAGGCATTCAACGCCGAAACCGGTGATATCCTGTGGCGCTCGCGCCTTGCATCGGACGCCTCCGGCCACGCGATCACCTACGAGGTCGATGGACGCCAGTATGTCGCGATCCCGGCAGGTCCCGCCGGCTTCTCGTCGGCCCTGATGATCGCCGAGGGCAGCGTCGACCAGGGCGGCAGCAATTCGGCCGTCTATGTCTTCGCACTGCCCGAAGAATAGAACCTGACGACCAAACCGGGGTTCAGCGGCACGCCGCTGGACCCCTTATTGCCTTTGCATGCCGCTTGTCCGGCATCTGCGGACCTTCAGGGAGGATGGATGCCGCTCTTGAGCAAAACTGCTTCCCACATCGGAGTGCTCGCCGCCACGCTTACGCTGTTTGCTGGATCGGCGTTTGCCCAGTCTTTCGACATCGTACCACGCGATCTTTACACCGAACGCATGCGCCAGGAGGGCAGCAAACTCGTCTTCTGCATCAACCCCGAAGGCGTGCTGGCCCAGTTCGAACGCGATCTCGCACAGGCCATTGGCCAGAGCCTGCTGGCCGACGTGGAATTCTACGAGGTCGGCGCCCGCGACTGGCCGACCCGGCCATTGCCGCTCGACTATCGCATCGTGCTCACCGAACAGCAGATGTTCATCATGCTGGCGCAGGAGTGCGACGGCTTCATGGGCTTTCTGCTGTCAACGAGCAATCCAAGCTGGATGACCATAAGCCAGCCCTATCTCAGCGCGCGCACGGTGCTGGTCACGCGGTCGGACGCCCCCGACCTCACCGGCATCCCGTTCGGTGAAACGATTGGCGTGCGCATGATGGCCGCCGGAGACAATCGGCTGATCCAGTATCTCGCTGCCCAGCCCGAGGATCGCAGCTGGCGCCGCACGCCCTACCCCGACAACGAACTGATGCTCGAACGCCTCGTGGACGGCACGATCGGTGCCGGGATGATCTGGGAGTACGGGCTGTTCGGCGCGACCGAAGGGAACCCGGAAGCCGAAGGGTTCAGCTATTCCTACGATCTGCCCTTCCCGGTCGATCCCATAGAAATCGGCATCGCCACGCGGGCCGAAGATACCTATCTCAACAATCTGCTGTCCGATGCCATTGCGGCGCTCAGGGCCGATGGCACCATCGATACGCTGCTGGCCGAAAACGGGCTGACCGACGCAAGCGGCAATTGAGCAATGACGGTTTCCGGGTTTATCGATAGCATGACTGCGGAGGCTTGCCGATGTTCGATCTAAGCTTCCTGCAGCTCTTGACCCGGGCCATTGCCACAATTGTGGTCCTGACCCTGATGGGCTTTTGCGTCGCGGGTTTCGCAAGACTTCTTGGCGACCGGGGTCCTGCCTATGACGGCAAGCTGACCCTCAACCCGTTCGTGCATGTGGACATCTTCGGACTTTTTGCCGGAACGGTCGGGCGCGTGGGATGGGTGCGGCCCATCGCAATCGATCCGGCCAAGGGCCGGATCGGGCGCGCCACCCCGGTCGTCGTCGCACTGCTGAGCATGGCGGCGGTCTTTTTCTTCGGCCGCCTTGTTCTGCTGGCCCTTCCCTGGGTGGCCACTTCATGGCCCACCAGTAGCGCCGCGTTCACCGATGCAACCATCAGGATGATGGCAGACGTGGCCGCTTGGACACTAGCCATCAACATCATCCCGATCCCGCCACTTCTTGGCGGTTATCTGCTTTTTGCGCTGGCACCTGGCGCGCATCAATGGCTGGTCAAGCGCCACCTTTATGTGTCGATTGCCCTGACGGTGGTCATCGTCCTCATCTACCCCAGCCTTCCGGCAACGCCGTTTGGCGATCTGGCCCGCTTTCTTGGAGCGCGCTGATCCATGGCCGACGCGACGCTGACAGATCCCATCCTCAAGCCCCTCCATGCCGTCATGGTCCGGCGTCGCACCCGGACATTTGCCCGCATCGCGCTGGCGTGCGTTCTCTCGATGCTGGCTGCGCTACTGGTCGTGCTTGTCCTCGACCATCTGGGGATTGCCTCGTTCAATGCCGTACCGGTCATGGCCGCCACAGGGCTGGCAACGGCGCTGACGGCGGGAATTGTCGCATGGGTGCAGCGCAGATCGCTGGTCGAGGAGGCTTTTTTTATCGACCACGCGACGGGTTTTGGAGAAGCCTACGGCACTGCTGTCGAGCTGGTGCAAAGCCCGGGAACGCTCGCCAATCCGGTCCCAAGGGAGCTGATCGCATCGGTCCGGGGCCGTCTCGGGAATGTGACGCCGTCGCGCCTCCTGAACATTTTTACCCCCGGGTTCGCTGTGGCGCTGGTCCTGACGGCGGTTTTGGCGCTCGCCGCGCTCTGGCTGATGCAGATGCCCGCCCCGATTGCTCCGGAAAGTGCCATCGAACCCACGACGCAAAGCCAGCCCGCCGATGCGGGAACGATTTCGACAATTGCTGAAATGCTCGCAGACGATGCCGGAACGCGCGATGACGTTCTGCTCGGCGCCATCGCGCGGACCCTTGCCGAACGCGCTGAAACGGCGGGGACCGAGGGATTGTCGGACGCGCTTGCCCGCGAGATCAACGACCTTCTCGATCAGGCGGCCGCCGCTTATGGCGATAATCCTCCTGACTGGCTCGGCAACGCCGACGGCACGCGCCTCAACGAGCTCGAAGCCGGTCTGGACGCGATGCGGAACGAAAGCCAGACGCCGCCTTCGACACAACCGCTCGAACCACCTCTGGGGCGCGGCGATGCCATACAGCCGACGTCCCAAGGGCCCGGCATGTACGAAGCACGGCCCGAACTCGCAGAGCAATATGGCGACCGGGCCGACGACGAACGCCTCGCCAACGCCGAAATCGTCTCCAATGGCGAGCCGCCAACCGATCTCGGGGGTGGATCGTCCAGCGGAGGCCCGCAATTGATGGAGCCCCAGCAGCTTCAGTCCATCGGCAGCATTCCGGTTGGCGCGGCACTGGAATCGGGTCGTGGCCTTTCGAACGCTGCCGGTCTGGGCGAGCAGGACATGCAGGCCGACGACGCCTTCACCCAACTGGGTGCCGCGCCGGGCGACGACATGATCGTAAGTGCCGAGCCGCAAGCGGGGGGAAGCCGCATCCGCATCGAGATCGTCCCCCAGGCGGCCGAAGGTGGTGGCCCCGGCGCCGCCAATGCGATCGGCGGCCAGACGGGTTCGGGGTCGTCCGAGCCCGTGGCGCGCGACTTTATTCCATTCCCGGCACGCGACATCACCGCCCGCTATTTCGAGCGCGCGGCACAATGATGATCGGATTTGCCGCGCCCCTGTTTGCGACCTTGCTTCTCGCCGCTGGTTTCGTGTGGTTCCTGCACAGCCGCCGGGAATACAGGCACGTTGTGCCCAGCCTGGCGCTGTGGCGGCAATTGCAGACCCATGCGGGATTAAAACCCAAGGCGCGGCTGATCCCTCCAATCACCATCCCGCTGCTGCTCCAGCTTCTGGCCGTTGGGCTGTTTGCGCTGGCGCTGACCCAGCCATTCTGGGGCAACCGTTCGGTGCCCGACCATCTGATTGTCGTGATCGATACCGGCGCGAGCATGCGCAACAGTACTGATGGTGAGACAGCGTTCGAAGCGGCCAGGAGCGCAGTGCTGGCTGGCTTCTCGGGCGATCTACAGCCGACGCCCGCAAGGGTTTCGCTGATCGCCGCCGGTCCACGGCCCGGCTATATCGCCGCCCGCTGGGCATGGACAGGCGACGCCCTTGGCAGGACGCTTGAAGATGTGTCCCTGACAGACGGCACGAGCGACTGGTCGGAGACGGCCCGGCTCATCCCCGGTATCGCCAGGTCGGACGAAGCCACCGAAGTCCTTTTCGTTTCCGATCGCCCCGCACCCGCGTTTTTCGTCGATGCCATCGGGGATATGGCGCTCTCCCAACATATCGTTGCGGCGAGCGGCGATAATGCAGGCATCAGCGCCACCCTGACACTAACGGATCCAGCGGCCAACATGTGGACGCTGAGTGGGGAGGCTCTCTTGGGCGGGGAGCGGGAAACGCTCGCCATCAGCGTTCAATACGCCGCCGACAGCAGCAGAACCCCGCTCGATTGGACGACGATCGACCTTGACCGATCCAATGGACAAACCGGAACTGTGGCGTTTTCCGAAGAGCTCGAACTGCCCGGTCCGGGCATCGTCACGGCCTTCATCCCGGCCGATGCCAACCCGCGCGACAACCGGCTGCGCTTTATTGCTGAACCCACCGGTGAAACGCTCGATGTTCTCTATGTCGGCGACGGTGAACTGCCCCTGCTGCGTGCGCTCAATGCGGTTTCGGGGGTTCGGATATTCCAGGATTCGACGGTGCCCGAATCCGTAGATGGCTTTGGGCTGGTCATCGTAGAAACCCGCGAAACGCTCACCGTACCGGCAACCAATTCGATCATCATCGAAACCGGTGGCGCGCCCCTGGCCGACGCTGATCCCGACGATTGGTCGAGCAACCATGCGCTCTCCCGAGATATGGACTGGGCTTCGCTTGCCATCGAGACCGGCACCGGGCTGACGCCGAAAGGGGGAGAAGCCACGCTGCTGTCAGCCGACGGTGTGGCCCTCATGACCGCCATGGCAACCGGGACCGGGCGCCATGTCCGCATCGGCTTTGATCCCCGCCGGTCCAACTGGCCCGAAACCAGCAGTATGCCGATCTTTGTCGCCAATCTCATCGACTGGATCGGTCGTGAGCCGGGTGCACCTCCAGCCGCAAGCTGCACCGTGGGCGTGCCCTGCCGGATCGATGCTCGATTGTTGGGTCAGCCCCTCATCAACCTCGAAATGCCCGGACGACCATCGGCCCGTGTGCCCGAGGAGGATTTTATTCCCCAGGAGGTTGGGCTGTTCCGCGCCGGACAAGGCGCCCTGACCCATCTGCTGGCCATCAACCCGGCGGTGCCGGGCACTGGTTCCGCAGACTTCGAAGGCATTGACGCAATCGGGTGGCCGCAAGGCTGGGCGCTTTGGCTGCTCGCTGCAGGGTTTGTCGTGCTGGCTGTCGAGGGCGTTCTGACAGCAAAGAAGCAAGGCTGGTTGCCGCGCCTGTCGGCGCTTCGGCTGGTAACGCTGGCCCTGCTGGTGGCGGGGATCGCCAACTTTGCGTGGCCATGGCCGGGGTCGAAAGCCAGCGTGGTGGTGGTAACGGCGCAGCCCGACAACCCGCAGGCTGCGATTTCGGCAGACGCCGGCGGTATTGTCGCTGGCCCATCCGCTTATGTCGTTGCCGATCTTGACATGTCTGGTCCAGCCACATCCAACGCCTTGCGCGTTACCCATACCTCGCAGGCGCTCGAACTGGCTGCGGCCATGATCCCACCTGAAAGGGACGGCTACCTGGTCCTCGCCGGTGATACCGCCTCCGAGCCTCAGCTTGGGCGCGAATTGGCGGCGCTGGGTATCGTTGTCGATTATCTCGAAACACCGCAACTCGATGACGGGGAAGTTTTTGTCGGGCGCCTCGATGTGCCCCAACAGGTGCTGTCGGGCGAGGCTGTTCCGGTGACGGCACTGGTCCATAGCGCCAATGTTCAGACGGTCAGTATGGAGATCGTTTCGAACGGACAAGCCATCGCCAGCCAGGACGTCGCTCTCACTGTGGGGCAGAACCGGATCCAGGCCGTGCTGCCCCAGATCGAAAGCGGTGAAAATCTGGTCGAGATCCGGCTGGGCGCCACCGACCCTTACCCGCAAAACGATGCTATCGGCCAGATGCTCTCGACGGCTCCGGTCCGGCCCATCGCGATTGTTTCCGCCGACCCCGCCCACGGCGAAGCCTTCCGGCGCCTTCTTGACGATCAGGGTCTTGAAGCCGTCGTTTTCGAGCCGCGCCGGGCGCCATACTACATCAAGGACTGGCTCGGGTTCGGTGACATCGTGCTTTTAAACACCCCTGCCCTGTCCCTGACGACGTTGCAGCAAACGCTGATCGAAACGGCAGTGGAAGAATACGGCATGGGACTGTTGATCCTCGGTGGACCGAACAGTTTTGGGCCGGGCGGGTACTTTGGAACACCGCTCGAAGCGGTCTCGCCTCTGTCGAGCCGCGTGCCCCAGGATGCGCCGGAAGTCGTTATGGTGTTCGTTCTCGACCGCTCTGGATCCATGCAGCAGCCGGTTGGCGAGGGCAACCGGCTCGACGTAGCCAAAAGTGCCACGATGGCCGCCACCGAACTGCTCAATCCCCAGAGCCGCGTCGGCATCATCGCCTTTGACGCCGAAGCGCGGGCCCTGCTGCCCCTGACGCGGCTGGCCGATGCTCAGGGTGCCGTTCAGGCTTCGCTCGAAGGCTTCGATCCGGGCGGCGGCACGGCGATCTACCCTGGTCTCGTCGAGGCGCTCGATATGCTCCAAGGCGTTGAAGCGGCGGCCAAGCACATCGTGGTGATGACGGACGGCTTGAGCCAACCGGGCGATTTTCCGGGCATTGTCGGCCAGTTGCGGGCCGAGGGCGTGACGGTTTCCGCGGTGGCCATCGGCCAGGGCGCCGACACCACCGTTGCCCGCACCATCGCCGATCTCGGCGGCGGCGCTGCCCATGTGACCGCCGATTTCGAGGCGCTGCCTTCAATTCTTTCGCAGGAGGCGATGCTGCTCGCCTCGCCGGTCAAAGAAGGCTCGACCCAGCCCGTCTGGCAGGATCGCAGCGCCAATTTCCTTCAGGCCCTTCCGGCACAATTGCCACAGCTGAGCGGCTTTGTCGGTACAACCGCCAAACCCGATGCGGAACTGGTGGCCACAACGACCGATGACGAGGGGCGCGACATGCCGGTTCTCGCCTATTGGCGTTATGGCAATGGCATGGTGATGGCACTGACCACCGACGCCACGGGACCATGGTCGGATGCCTGGCAGCGCCTGCCCCAATATGGCGCGCTCTGGAACGACATCCTCCTTCAGTTCCAGCCCACAACGCCGCGCCCGGGCCTGACGCTGACCACGGCAAGCGATGGCGACTATCTCGATTTGCGCGTCAGCGCGCTTGACGAGGATGGCTTGCCGCTGACCGGCCGGTCGCTGGTTGCCACCATCTCGCCGCCGCAGGATCTGGTGTCCGAGACAACGGCACTGACCGAAGTGCGACCGGGCCTCTATGAGGGGCGCCGCGTGCTCGACGCCATCGGCCGTTATGGGCTCAGCATCGATCAGGGCGGCGATGTCGACCCCATTGAAGCGGCCTATTACCATTCCTACGATACGCGCTATGATTTCTCGCGTGTGGGCGGCGCCCAGGCGCTGGCCCGCGCGACGGGAGGTGCGGCAATAACGCCGCAAGAGATTTCAACGCTCGGCGCTGGCCTGACGCTGACATGGCTGCACAACTGGCCGGCATGGGCCCTGTTGGCGTTTGCCGCCTTTCTCATCGATCTCAGCCTGCGCTACCGCAGGTTTTCGTCCCGGCGCAAACCCGGGACGACAGATGACCAACCCCAGACCTCGCGCCAAGGAGCACCAATCTCATGACTGCGATTTCGCCACAAACACCGCCCGAAGACGGCGCGCCCCAGTTGGCCGCGCTGCGAGAGGCGTTGACGCGGACGCGTGCCTCAATCGCGACGACGGTGATCGGTCAACAAGGGGTTGTCGATCTCATGCTGATCGCGCTGATGGCCGGCGGGCACGTTTTGCTCGAAGGCCCTCCGGGCGTCGGCAAGACGCTGATGGTGCGCTCGCTGGCCAGGGCCGCGGGTCTGACATTCTCGCGCGTGCAGTTCACCCCGGACCTGATGCCCGCCGATATCACCGGCGCGTCGGTGCTGGTCCCGACCGCCGATGGGCGCACCCAACTCGAATTCCGCAAAGGCCCGATCTTTGCCCAATTGCTTCTGGCCGACGAGATAAACAGGGCCACCCCACGCACCCAGTCTGCCCTGCTCGAAGCCATGCAGGAGGGGACCGTTTCGGCCGGTGGCACCACTATGGAGCTGCCCAAACCCTTCTTCGTCCTCGCGACACAGAACCCGATCGAAATGGAGGGCACCTATACGCTGCCCGAAGCCCAGATCGACAGGTTCCTGTTCCGCATCGACGTGCCTTATCCCGATCAGGAGGTGCTGACGGGCATCCTTACGGCGACCACCGGCATTGCCCAGGACAGGCTGACCCAGGCGATGAATGCCGAGGACATTCTGGCCCTGCAGGGCCACGTCCGCTCGGTTCCCATCGCCACGGCGATACAGGAAGCGGTTGCGCGGTTCTGCCTTGCCACCCAGCCCGGCGGGGCGACGGCGGACAAGGACGTTTCGCGCTATGTACGCTTTGGGGTAAGCCCGCGCGGCGCGCAATCACTTGTCGTGGCGGCCAAGGCTCACGCCTTCATGGCAGACCGCAACCACGTTTCGGTCGCCGACCTGCGGGCCGTGCTGCTGCCGGTCATGCGCCATCGGGTGCAGGTCAATTTCGAGGGCCGCGCCGCCAATATCGATATCGACAAATTGCTGCTGCGCCTGTTCGACCAGACAATGGGCAAACTCTGATGCGTCCACCGTCCGCCCTTCTCGAACGCCTGACGACCAGCCGCTTGCTGCCGGCCTTTGCGCAGCCATCCGTCGGTACGGGCGAGCGCCGTTCACGCCGCAAGGGACCGGGCATGGAATTTATCGACCACCGTCCCTATCAGACCGGCGACGACACACGGCACCTCGACCCTCATCTCTACGCGCGCACCGGCGATTTCGTGATGCGCGAATATTCGCTTAATCAGCAATTGCCGGTAACCATCGTTCTTGACCTTTCGGGGTCGATGGCCGCCGGACACGGCGAAAAATCGGGCCATGCGAAGCTGATCGCGCAACTTCTGGGGTTTGCAGCGCTGGCCGGAGGGGACCGTGTTCAAATAATCGTGCCCGGCGACAAGGGTAACAAATTCTCGCCACGCTGGCACGGCGCAGCGCGAGCGGATATGATGTTTGACTGGATCGCCCGGGAGCCGGCGGCAGGCCGAAGCGATTTCGGGGAGGCGTTGCGGTCCGTTAGGCGTGACCTGCCGTCTCATGGCCTGGTCATCGCCATTAGCGACTGGTGGGATGGTGAGATCAGCCCCGTCCTCGATATTTTATTTTCCGCCGGTCATGAAATTCTCGCCGTCCAGGTTCTGACGCCCCAGGAAATCGATCCGGCCGGGATCGAGACTGGAATCGTCACAATGGAGGATGCCGAAACCGGCGTGGAACTTGAACTGGCCATCGACGCGGGTCTGCTGAGCCGTTATCGCAAGCTGTTTGCCGCGCGGCAGGAGGAAATGCGCGGGCTTTTCAATTCAAGGCACTGGCATTTCGTGACCGTTTCGACCGACGATGATATCAGCCAGCTATTCACCCGAACGCTACGGGCACAGGGAGTTCTTTCATGAGCGATGATGCCGCCAGCGCACCTGCAATCGTGGTTGAAGGCGTATCCAAGCGCTTCGGACGCGTGCTGGCGCTCGATGATGTGTCCCTGTCGGTGCAGCAGGGCGAAACGTTTGCCTTGCTCGGCCCCAACGGCGCCGGAAAATCGAGCCTGATCGATATTCTGTGCACGATCAGCCAGCCTGACGGCGGACGGGCCGAAATTACCGGCATCGACGTCGTCAAGCACCCCCTGCGCGCCCGCAAGCAATTGGGCGTGGTTTTCCAGGAAGCAACCCTCGATACGCGCCTCTCGGTTTACGAAAACCTCGATTTCCATGGCATGGTCTATCAGATGGGCCGGGCCGACCGGCGCCGGCGCATCGACGAAATGCTTGAGCTTGTGGAGCTTTCCGATTGGCGCGATGCGGTGGTCCGGACGCTCTCTTCAGGCATGCGGCGGCGGCTGGAAATCGCCCGCGGCCTGATGCATGAGCCCAAGATACTGTTTCTCGACGAGCCCACCATCGGCCTCGATACCCAGTCACGGGCCAAGATATGGTCCTATCTCGAACAGCTCCGGGCCAGCCAGAACATCACCATCGTCGTGACCACTCACTATATCGAAGAGGTCGATACGTGCGATACGATCTGCATCATCGATCACGGCAAGATACTGGCGAGTGGCACACCGGAATCGCTCAAGGCCGCTCACGGCACTTCCCTGTTCCGCGTAACGCCGCGCACGCCCGACGCCCATGCGGCGCTACTGGCCCGCTATCCCGGAACCGTTGAAGGCGCTGAAGGGCAGTTGCTCATCAAGGCCGAAAACGCAGGCAGTGCCGATGCCCTTCTGGCCGAGTTCGGAACGCAATTGCGGCAGGTCTCCGTCGACCAGCCGAGCCTTGAAAGCGTGTTCCTGTCGCTGACCGGCCGTGATCTGCGCGAGGCGCCGCCGGCCGCCGGCAAGAAGCGGGGGCGTGGATGAGCCAGCCCCCACCCAAAGCCGTGGCCATTCAACCGGGCGACGAGCCCGGCCCCTGGCTCGTGGCTGCAACCCGGATCGGGTTTCTGACGCTTCTCATCGTTCTATGGTGGATCGCCTCGGTCAACGTCGCGCGCAACATCATCCCCTCCCCCTGGGCAACGCTGCTGGCAGCCGGCGGGCTGCTGCAGGAGGGGCGGCTGCAGACCGCCTTTGTCGATTCTCTTTCGGTCTATCTTTCCGGCTATGGCCTTGCGATCCTGTGCGCTATCCCGCTCGGGGTCGCCATGGGCGCGTTCAACCTGTTTGGCCGCACGCTCGAGATCTACGTCTATGCACTTTCGGCCACCCCGCGCGTGGCGTTCATCCCGCTCATCATCGTGCTGCTCGGGCTGGGGAGCGAAGCCAAGGTGTTCATCGTGTTTCTGGGCGCCGTAATGCCCATCCTCATCAACACCTATGCGGGCGTGCGCCAGTCCGATCCCGAGCTTATCGAGATGGCCCGTTCAGTGGGTGCCGGGCGGTTCCGGATTTTTACCCGTATCGTGCTGCCTGGGGCCGTACCCTACGTCATCGTCGGCCTGCGGCTCGGGGCCACGATCGGTCTCATCAATACTGTCGTTGCCGAACTCTATACCGCCGTGCGCGGCCTGGGCGGGCTTCTGGCCATCTACGGCAACACATTCAGGATGGCGGAGTACTTCGTCATCGTCCTTTCGCTGGCAGTCATCGGAGTCATCGTGACCGAGGGACTGCGTTTCGTCGAACTGCGCCTTGCCAAATGGCGGCGCTGAAAACCCAAAAGGGAGAGAGTAAATGACCAAGAAATCAATGATGCTGGCTCTGGCCGGATCGGTCGCGAGCCTGGCCCTGATGACCGGCGCCGGGCTGGCGCAATCGAGCGAGCCCTTCCGCCTGATCCTTACCCACCTCGAGCCACCGCTTGTGCCCAATTCCGTGATGGATCTGGCCGCAGAGCTGGGCTATTTCGAAGCTGAAGGCGTCGATGTCGAACTCGTCAGGGTCCAGCAGACGCCATCCGCCATTGCAGCCCTGCAATCGGGCGAAGGCGAAATGGCCAACATCGGCGTCGATGCGCTTTTGCAGGTGATCCACAACGGCGCCACCGATTTCCGCGCGGTGACCTCGCCCAACAAATCGCTGCCGTTCCTCATCGCCTCCAAGGACGATATTGCAACCCCTGCCGATCTGGCGGGCCGCAGCTTTGGCGTTGGACGGGTTGGAAGTCTCGATCACTCGCTTTCGACACTGGTGCTGTCGAGCCAGGGCGTCTCGATCGACGATTCCGAAATCGTCTCGCTCGGCCAACCCGACATCCGCGCACAGGCCCTTCTGGCCGGCCAGGTCGATGCGACGACCATGTCGATCGGCGTCTGGAGCGAGTTGCCCGACACCGAAGGGCTGCATGTGCTGATCGATCAGGACGCCTATTATGAGGGCGCACCGGTGGTCAACAAGGTCAACGCGGTGACCGGCGACGTCCTGGCCGAACGGCCCGAAGACGTCCAAGCCGTGATCCGGGCGCTGACCAAGCTGTCGCGCGACTTTGCGGAAAACCCCCAGATGTGGGTGGACGCAATGACCGAGGCTCGCCCCGACGTCAGCCCCGAAGTGCTCGACATGCTGGCGGAATCATTTGTCGGCAGCTGGAGCGTCAACGGCGGCCTGAGCGCCGAGGAACTGGGCTTTACCAGTGACTGGCTCTACGAAACCGACGACTTTGCAGATTTCGAGCAATTGGCGCTTGAAGACTGGGTCGATTTCGGACCGGTCGACGCCGTGCTTGCCGAACTGGGCACCGACGACAGCATGGACCCGGCCGATCGATGAGCGTCGTCCGTTTCCCCGGAGATAATCGCGTGGCAGCCGAACCGCAGGCGTCGAAAGCCCTGCTTACGTTCACCGACGTCCAGAAACGCTTCGTCCAGCCAGACGGTGCCGTCAACACGGCTATCGACGGCGTTTCGCTCGACGTCGCCGAACACCAGTTCGTTGCCCTGATTGGCCCCTCGGGATGCGGAAAGACCACAGTGCTGCGGCTGGCCAACGGATTGATCGCCCCGGATGGGGGAACGATCCATATCGATGGCCAGCCGCCCAAACCCGGGCCCGACATGGGGTTTGTGTTTCAGGCATTCCGCCTGATCCCCTGGGCCAACGCGCAGGCCAACATCGAATTCGCTCTCGAGAGCCTGCCGCTCTCAAAGGCCGAACGCGCCGAGCGGGCCCGGCATTATCTCGATCTCGTCGGCCTGTCGCGGTCGGCCAAAGCCTACCCGGCCCAGCTTTCCGGCGGCATGAAGCAGCGCGTGGCATTGGCCCGCGCGCTGGCCGGAGAGCCGCGCGTCCTTTTGATGGACGAGCCTTTCGCCAGCCTCGACGCGCAGACGCGCGAGTTGATGCAGGGTGAATTGCTGGCCATCTGGCGGCGACTGACCCCCACGGTGATGTTTGTCACCCACAGTGTCGACGAGGCGCTGGTGCTGGCCGATACGATCGTTGTGATGGGTGCGGGCAAAGTCCTCGAAACCATCAAGGTCGACCTGCCACGGCCCCGGCTCACTGTCGAAATGCGCGCAGATTCGAAGTTCCTCGAGCTGCGGTCCTATCTGTGGAACCGCATCCGCGACCTCGTTCTCACCGACCCGGCCTCCGAATTCTTCGGCCGCAATCTCAACGAATAGGAGCTCCCGATGACGGCAATTTGGGGACAATTGGTCGGCGTCTATGCCATCTGGCTGCGCGAGGTCAAACGCTCACTGCGCGACAAGGGCCAGTTGATCGGCGGCATCAGCCGGCCATTGCTGTGGGTGCTGATCCTGGGGATCGGGCTCAATCCCTATTTCCGGGGCGAAGTGTATGGCGAAGTTCGGTTCGTGGTGCCTTATACCTATCTGCAATTCATCTTTCCCGCCGTCATCGTCCTCAACATTCTCTACACCTCGATTCAGTCGGCCGTTTCGCTGATCTGGGATCGGGAATTCGGCTTCCTGCGTGAGGTTCTTGTCTCGCCCATGTCGCGCAACATGATCCTTCTGGGCAAGGTGCTCGGTGGCGCGACAACCGCCGTCATCCATGGCTGCATGGTGCTTGTCGTGGCGCGTTTCGTCGGCGTGACCCTGACATGGGAGACGATCGCCGCAGCCATCGGCCTGATGTTCGCCCTGGCCTTTGGGCTGACCGCATTCGGCATCGTCATTGCCAACTACGTGCGCGGTTTCGAAAGTTTCGGGGTGTTCTCCAACGCGGTGATCCTGCCGCTCTATTTTACCGCCAGCTCGGTATTTCCACTCGATCCGGCGCTGACCCGGGCCCAGACGCTGGTGACCTATCCCGAATGGCTGGTCATCATCGTCGAGCACAATCCCCTGACCTATGCCGTCGATGCCATGCGCGGCATCCTCATCAAGTTCAACCAGTTCGATCCCGCTCTTGGCTTCCAGGTCGTGGGCATCATGGCCGTGGGGCTGTTCCTTCTGGCCATGTGGGAGTTCAGGAAAGTCTGATGTCCGCTCCCGCCTCCGCAAGGCCGCGCAAGCGGCATTGGCTGTTCGACATGATCCCGCTTGGCTTGTGTTTTGCGCTTTTGTTTGGTGTGAGCTTCCTGCCGCCGGACAACGCGCGGTACGACGTCGACAGGCTCGGGCGGTTGAGCGTGTGCATGCCAAGTCTCTACCCACCGCTTGTGACCGATGATGCGGACATGCCCGGTTTCGAGGTCGAGTTGATGCAGGAGATCACCGAGCGCCTCGGCTGGCGGCTCAACATCGTTTCCAACGCCTCGATGGGTCGCGACTTCAATCCGCGCAACTGGCGCATCAACCGCGCCCAGTGCCAGATGCTGGCCGGGGGCATCGCGATCAATTCGACCACGAGCTCGTTCCTAGACACGACGCAGCCACATCTTGTGACCGGATGGGCCTTAATTGCTCCCTCCGGCACCACCATCGAGACCGTCGAAAGCCCGGTGGGCTTCATGGCCGGGCTCACTGGTCTCGACCGGATAGGCCTTGGCCAGTATATCCGCCAGCGCGGCATCACGGCGACAATCGTCAACGACGCGGCAACCCTGCGCTCGCGCATGGAGGCGGGCGATTACGACACAGCGATCACCGAAGCGCTGCTGGCCAACACCATTTTCTCCGACAGCGATCTCGACATCACAGTGCTCGGCGCGCCGCTCGAACGCATTCCGTTGGGCATGGGGTTCTGGAAGGGTGACCTGACGCTCAAACGCGCAGTGGAATCGACCCTGGCCGAAATCCGCGCCGATGGGACGCTGGTCCAGCTGGCCGAAAACTACGGTCTGGATGCGGGGATTTTATGCCCGTCGGAAACAGGCGCCTGTTGACAGGCTTCCCGGCGTGGCGCCTTGCCCTATAGGGCAGGTTGCGCCCGATCGCCCGCGCCGAGATGGACCACCGTTTCCCCGGTGGCGGCAAAGGTGCGCGTAACTTCGCCGGCATCGTAGATAAACAGCATCTCCACCGGGTCCGTGCCAACATTGTGGAAGCAGTGAACCTGTCCCGCCGGAATGAAAACGACTTCCATCGGACCCACGGCGCGGCGCTGCCCTTCGAACTCGGTTTCGGCTTTCCCACTCAGGATAACGATCTGCTCGTCGCAATTGTGATGATGCATTGCAACGCTCTTGCCGATGGGAAGCGAGGTCGTTCCGGTGGTAACCTGCGCGCCACAGATCGCCTCGTTGCAGAACAGACGGGTGACAACCCCGTTGCCCCGGTCAAATTGATCGATAGCCGCCAGGGTCCTGACCATTGCCTGCTTTTCGACCATCGCCGCTCCCCTACGCCCCGCAGTGACCTAAGCGACTTTTTCGAAATCGAAGCTGCCGGCGGCCAGAAAGCGGCCGATTTCGGCAGCCGGGATTGGCGGTGAAAAGAGGAAGCCCTGAACTTCGTCGACACCGGGCTGCTCCAGAAGCAGGGCAAGCTGCCTATGCGTCTCCACGCCCTCGACGACCACCGACATACCCAACTCCGAACTCAGATTGGCCACCCCGGCGAGCAGACGGCGCGAGCGGCTGCTCACCTCCACGTCCTGCAGGAAGGAACGGTCAATCTTGACCTTGTCGAGCGGGAAGTGGTGCAGATAGCTCAGGCTGGCATAGCCCGTACCGAAATCATCGAGCGAGACGCGCACGCCAAGGCCGCGCAGCTTCTCCAGCGTCGTTCGGATAGCCGATGTGTTTTCGAGCAGGAGCGATTCAGTGATCTCGACCTCCAGGCGATGGGCCGGCAGGCCTGAGCGATCAAGCGCCGCAAGCACTGAAGCAATGACGTTGCCACGCCGGAACTGCACAGGAGAGATGTTGACTGCAACGTGTACGTCATCCGGCCAGGTCATGCACTGCCGGCAGGCCTCTTGCAGTATGAAATCGCCCAGCTCGATAATCAGGTTGGTTTCTTCGGCGACGGGGATGAACTCGTCGGGTGATATCAATCCCCGCTTGGGATGCCGCCAGCGCGCCAGCGCTTCGCACACTGTGCTTTTGCCCGACCTCAGATTGACGATGGGCTGGAAGAACACCTCGAAATTTCCGTTGTCGAGGGCGTTGCGGATATCGATCTCCAGCGCCCGGCGCGCCTGCACCCTCGCATCCATTTCGGGCTCGAAGAAACGCCAGACACCGCGGCCGTCCGCCTTGGCGCTGTAGAGCGCCAGATCGGCGCACTTGAGCATTTGTTCAAAACTTGTGCCGTCGCGCGGCGCGAGGGCGATGCCGATGCTCGCGCCGATGACGAACTGATGGTCGTCGACGGTAAAGACTTCGCTCAGCGTCCGCACGATCCGCTGGGCGACAAGGCTCGCCTCGTCCGCCGGCCCCTTGAGCTCGCGGAGGACAACGAATTCATCGCCGCCGAGCCGCGCAATGATATCGGACGTTTTCATCACCTTGCGCAAACGGTCGGCCACCTGGCACAGAAGCGCGTCACCGCAAGGATGACCCAGCGTGTCGTTGACCACCTTGAACTGATCGAGGTCGATAAAGAGCAGTGCACAGGGGCGACCCCGCGCGATCACGGTTTCAAACTGCTCCTGGAAATGAGACCGGTTGGGCAACCCGGTCAGCGCGTCATAGCGGGCCAGATGCTCGATCCGCGCTTCTGCCTTGCGCTTTTCGGTGATGTCTTCGATGAGCAGCACAAACCCCCCGGCCTTGATAGGCTGGAACGTCAGCTGCAATATCCTGTGCCCTGCAGCGTCGACGACGAGGGCCGCGCTGCCCGCTGCGACGGTCCACTTACGGAATGCAGAAAATACAGCATCGGTCGCCTGAAGGGGAACGCCGTTGGCCTCCAGTGCCGTTTCCAGCAGCGAACCGACCTCCTGCCCTTTCCAGGTAGCCCTTGCATCGAGATTGAGCAGGCTCGTGAAGCGGTCGTTGAAAACGACGAGCCTCTGGTCGCCGTCGAACATGCACAGGCCATGCGGCATGTTGTTGACCGCAGTATCGAAATGGGTGGCGAGGGCCCGAAGGTCGTGCGAGGCGACGACGGCGTCGAACAGCGTGAATCTCAGCCGCGTTGCGATGGTCCTGACGCTCAAAAAGAACGGGACGAGCACCATTGCAAGAAACACATAGGCCGTCTCGAGGTGGAGCAGGAGCCCCATGATCATCGGGATGGCGGCACATGCCGTAGTGAAGGTAACGAGCTGGTCCGAGGAATAATTGCGGCCGGTAATTCCGATCATGTAGGCCAGGCAGACGGCAAAACTCACCAGGTGGACGGCCGGATCCGAAGACAGCGCAAATGCAAGAAAGCACCAGAGGCTCAGCAGCACCGCAAAGGTGGACGACCCCACGATATAGCGCCTCTCCCAGCTGCGGGCCTGCGCTACCGTTTGCGAGGTTGTTACGCTGCGCTCATAGGCATTCATGTCCATCCAGCGCAGGACGCCGGTCAGTGCCAGCGGAAAAGCACACATGGCAAGCCAGACAATCCCGCTTATCCAGCCCGTCACCAGGGAGGCCGCGATTGCACTCGCGGTACCTGAAAAGAGCGAACGCCTGTCCCTATAAAGTGCGCTCACCGAGGAAATGTAGACCTCGGCGGGCAGGTTGGGCGCGTTTTCGGGAGAGCCTATACCCATGGTTAATTCGCCATACCCCTGCAGGACCAATACGATATAAATTGAAAATTTTTAAAATTTGCTCACCCCATCGGGGCAATTTTAACTATTTACCATACCACCGCCAGTGTTGTGGAAAGTTTTGCGCCACACGGAGGCGCGCAATTTACCGCCGATTTTCTTAAAATCTAGGGAACGTTTCCAAAAAACAGGATTCGTGCTTCCTGTTTTCTCATATAGTATTTGGTTAACGTTGCGTTAATTCAAAGAACAACTTAGCGTCATCGTAACAAAAAGAGCCATCAAGGCAATCAACTGACCCCGCCGGACGAACACTGACAATTGACCTTGGTTAAAAGTTGGTTAAAGGTGATCTCTGTACGGTTTAGGGGATAGTTCATGAGTTCCGTATCATCGGTCGGGGCACTTTCGTTCTCCCAACGCTTGATCGATTTTCTTGACAGGATCGAATATCGGCGGCTCGAAGGATTCGGCGAGCGGGAGCACGCGTTCAGCTTGCGCTACGAAGCCTATGTTCGCGAAGGCATGATCCCGATCGGCTTTGAAAAGCGCCTGACGGACGACTATGACCACGCCGACAATGGCCATGTTTTCGGCGTCTATATGGACGGCGAGATGGCCAGCACCATCCGGGTGCATTACGCGAGCCCGGAAAATCCCCATTCGCCCACAGTGGATGCGTTTCCCGAAACCTTGAGACCGGAAATTGACAAGGGGCACATCGTCGTCGATCCGACGCGCTTTGCGGTGCATCCTTCAGTGAGCGGCAAGCATCCCGAATTGCCCTATATCACCGCACGGCTGGGCTTTCTTGCTTCGGAATATTACGCTGCCAATCTGGGCCTGGCCTCGGTGCGGGTAGAGCATCAGGCTTTCTACCGGCGCCTTTTCGGCATGCGGCCCCTGTGCCCGCCCCGCCAGTACCATGGGCTGAAAAAGCAGTTGAGCCTTATGGGCATCGACTATTGCGCTGTGCGCGAGAGTGTCATCGCCCGCTACCCCTTCATGGGCGCCACAACTGCCGAACTGAACTTCCTCTTTGGTCCGAGCCGCTCGCCTCTCGAGACGGTGGCGACCGCGATGTTCACAGGGCGCGTGGAGCCGGCAAACCTGCATTAAGGTCGAGACTCAACGTTTCGTGCCGAAAGATCAGCCGTGGCGCCGGCCAAGGTCGGATGCCTGATTGAGCACGGCAAACGCCGCGGCGTCGTCGATGAACCGGCCCAGCAGAACGTTGAACTGATCGGGAGCCTCAAGAAACGAGGCGTGTCCCACCGCCGGGATAACATGGCATTGCCCGTCCCAGAGATTGGCATAATCGAGCCCGGCGAGATAATCGAGGCGAGCGAACGGCTCCCGCTCTCCATTGACCACGGCAAGAGGGACCGGGCAGTGTTCGACGACTTTCCGTTGATCGACCCCCGACCCCATCATCAGGCCGTGTCCCATGATTTTTCGCATGCGCCAGTCGGTGCGCGCTATCGCTTCGCGCAAGCCATGCTGCGGCGCCTCGCCGAAGCAAAGGCGGGCCAGCCTGTCCATCTCCCGGCGCGTCAACCGGCCCTTTGTGGTCAGGGTCAGGTCAAATTGCGGCTGAAAGCCGCGCAGCATGCCGAAAATCCCGCGCGATACCGGCGGTGTGCCCATAATCATCAGGCCCGCAATACGCGGGTCCCGCTCGAGCAATTCGATGCCGATATGACCGCCAAGCGACCACCCCACGATGGCGAGATGGTCGATCGCCAAAGCATCGAGCACCTCGACGACCGTGTTGGCAAATCCGGGAATAGTGTAAGCTGTCTTGGGATCGGCGGCATCGTCGGACGCACCGTGGCCCGGCAGATCAAGCGCGATCAGGCGATGCCGGCTTGCAAGATGGCTTTCAAACTGCCGGACAAAAACATCGCTGGAGCTCGAATTGCCATGCAAAAACAGCACCGGAAACCCGTCGTTCCGGGTTTCAACCAGCGCGATACTCGCTTGCCTTGTTTGTATGCGCCTGTACAACATCTCAGGTTCCGCTCAGGATACCAACCGATCCAGCTTATCCGAGCGCGCGTGTAAGCCGCGTTAACAAAGCAATAGAGAGCCTTTCTAGCGACGTTCCGAGTTTCCAGCCGGCAAATCATCTCCAGAGGACAGTCATGAGCACCCCGCAGCCCCAAGCACAAGATCAGGCCTACATACTGGGCCATTCCGAACGCGAACTGGTGCGGCTGGAGCGCCAGGCGGCCCTGTTTGCCGACCTGACCCGTGATATCCTTGAGCGGGCGGGACTGGAAAGAGGCATGCGCGTGCTCGACGTTGGCTGCGGGGTTGGCGACGTTTCCCTGATCGCTGCCGACATTGTAGGCCCGGACGGCGCGGTTATAGGTCTCGATCCCTCACAGGCCGCACTCTCGGTGGCGCGCGCGCGGGCGCAGGCCAAGAGCCTCGATATCTCGTTCGTGCCCGGCACGCTGGAAGCCACCGATATCCCGGCCGACATCGACGCCGTGACCGGGCGGTTCCTCCTGCTCCATATGGCAGATCCCGGCGCGGCCCTGGCCGGACTGGCAAAGCGGTTGAAACCCGGCACCCTCGTGAATTTCATCGAGTTCGATATTTCCACGTCCTACGCACTCCCCGCCCTCCCCCTGCTGCACGAATGCATAGAACGGATCGGCGAAGTCTACCGCCGCTCGGGGCGAACCGCCGACATGGGCGCTTCCCTATATCCCGCGTACCGGGCCGCAGGCCTTGCCCCCGAAATGATCGGACTGACCCGGATCAGCAACGATCAGGACGTCGACGGGTTCGAGTTCATCGTCGAATCCACCCGGAGTCTGATGCCGGCAATGGAAGCGCTGGGAATTGCCGGTGCAGCAGAAATCGGAATCGAAACGTTGCATGAGCGTTTGATCGACGAAGCCCAAGCCAGTGATGACCCGTGCATTTTCTACCCGCGCCTGGTTGGCGCCTGGGCCCGCGTTTCTTAGCGAAACGCTTTGCTGGATGAAAAATGGTGGAGGTGAGCGGAGAAACCGCGAACCGGAACAAGGCCGCGACCGCGGCCCGGGCTTTCGCCCGCCCCCGCGGAAGGTTGAACGACGTGAAACTGCCGCGAGCGAAAAAATGGTGGGCCCGGAGGGACTCGAACCCCCAACCAGACCGTTATGAGCGGTCGGCTCTAACCAGTTGAGCTACAGGCCCCGCGCCGGAGACGCTTGATTTTACTACAGTTTGGTCTGGAACGGGGTCAAGTGCGTTTCTGTCCCCCTAACCGGTTTTGTTCATGGGCGACACCACATGGACAAAGATCTTGCTTTGCTCTTATACGAAGCAAAGTATCGCTACGCCTTGTCCTGAGCCGCCTGTCGCAGCTTGGTGAGAGTGGTTCGAGGGGTGATCGCCTCAGGATCGAGCGTGAGTTCGATCACCGCCGCCTTGCCCGATGCCAGCGCGCGCTGCATTGCGGGGGCAAACTCAGCGGTCGTGCTCACGGTCTCGCCATGCGCGCCGAAGGCTTTTGCGTAAGCCGCGAAGTCGGGATTGACCAGATCGGTGGCCGAGACACGACCGGGGTAATGGTTCTCCTGGTGCATGCGGATCGTGCCCAGAATACCATTGTTGAAGACAATGGTGACCGGTTTGGCACCGGCCGCCATGGCCGTCGCAAGGTCCTGCGCGCTCATCAGGAAATCGCCGTCGCCGGCAAAGCAGACGACCGGCGTTTCGGGCTCGACAATCGCGGCGGCAATGGCCGCGGGGAAGCCATAGCCCATGGACCCCGAAGTGGGGGCCAACTCGGTTGCAAAGCGGCGATAGCGATGGAAGCGGTGCAGCCAGACGGAAAAGTTGCCCGCGCCGTTGGTATAGATCGTCTCGTCCGGCATATTGGCCTCAAGCCACTCCATCACCGCGCCCAACTGGATGTCGCCGGGATTGGGCGGACAAACCTGCCATTCGGCATATGCAGCGTGGGTTGCCTCGCCCGATCCGGCCCAGACCGGGTTGTCGACGGGCTGTAGCGCCGCCAGCGACTTGGCAAATTCGCGCGGGGTGGCGTTGATGGCCAGCGCAGGATGATAGACCCGGCCCAGCTCTTCGGGATCGGGGTGAATATGGACCAATGCCTGTTTGGGCACGGGGATGTCGAAAAGCGTGTAGCCGCCCGTCGTCATCTCGGTCAGCCGAGCACCGACCACAATCAGCAGGTCCGAACTCTTGATGGCTTCGAGCAGTTCGGGGTTTGGCCCGATCCCCAGATCACCCGCATAGAGCGGATGGCCGTTGTCGAACCTGTCGGCGCGACGGAAGCTTGTGGCGACCGGCAGCTGGTTGGTTTCTGCAAAGCTCTGGATGGCGGAAACGGCTTCGGCATCCCATGGGGCGCCGCCGAGCAGCATCATGGGGCGCTGCGCCTTGGCGAGCATGCCGCGCATGGTTTCAAGCTCATCGGCGCCCGGCCAGCTTTCCAGCGGTGTGTAGGCCAATGCATCGGACACATCGGCCATTTCGGTCAGCATGTCCTCGGGCAAGGCTATGGCCACCGGACCCGGACGACCGCTGGTTGCCACCCGGAAGGCGCGGGCGATCAATTCGGGCAGCCGGGACGCATCATCGACCTGGGCCGTCCATTTGGTGACCTGCCCGAACATGCGCCGATAGTCGATCTCCTGAAACGCTTCACGTTCGACCTGATCGCGCGCCACTTGCCCGATAAACAGGATCATGGGGGTGGCGTCCTGCATGGCCACATGAAGCCCGGCGCTGGCGTTGGTCGCTCCCGGCCCTCTGGTCACCATGCAGATGCCGGGGCGGTTGGTGAGCTTTCCATGCGCCTCGGCCATCATCGCCGCGTTGCCCTCGTGCCGGCAGGTGATGGTTTTAATCTGCGGCGCGTCGTGGAGCGCATCGAGAACGGCGAGATAGCTCTCGCCCGGCACGCAGAACACATGGTCGGCGCCGTGTATCTTGAGCTGATCGACGAGTATCTGTCCGCCAGTGCGGTTTGCCATGAACGGGCTCCTGAGAAATATCGGTGGCTGTCGAAGGTCTCCGGAAAGGCCCAGCCCGTCCAGAGACCTCGCGAGAGTTATCCCCTGCCGACGAGCTTGAGCGTCTTGTCGAGGGATGCGTAGCTACGGGCGGGCGGGGTTAGCAGGATGCGATATCCCTCTTCGACGATCCGCTCGACATTGCCCGGTTCGACATGGGGATGGCCCACGGGAACTCCAGCCTCCGTCGAAATCGCCAGGATTTCCCCCATCGCCTCGCGCAGCGCCGGGTGGTCGTATTGCCGGGGGAAACCAAGTTCCTGACCCAGATCCCCTTCCCCGATCAGAATGCCGCCAATGCCGGGGACGTTCTTGAGGATATCGCGCAGATTGGCGATGCCCTTGGTGTCCTCGATCATCAGCAGCACCAGAATTTCGCCCTGCGGCGCCAGGGGCCAGACATCGGCGCGCTCGTAATATTCGAGATTGGTCAGGCCCCAATAGCGGCATGCGGTATGCGGTCCGTCGCCACGCACTCCGGAGGGCTCGGCCAGGGGCGCCGTCGGAAGGCGCGGGTAACGGCAAGCGGAAACCGCATTATAGGCTTCCTCCACACTGGTGATATGGGGCCATACAACACCATAAGCGCCAAGATCGAGCGCCTGCTTGGCAAACCACTGGTTCATTTCCCCGCCATTGGGCGGAATGCGCACGATGGGGGTTACGGATGGCGCGAGCGTGCCGCGAGTGACGAGCTGGCGCCGGTTGAGCAGGTACTGCATCGCATCGCGCAGGCCGCGTCCGTCCCAGATGTTGTGCTCGGTTTCGAGCATGATGCCGTCATAGCGCGAGGTGGAGAAAGCAATCGCCTCCTCGATCTCGGGCTTGGCAAAACTCATCACCGCGTGCTGGCCCTTTTCGAGCGCTGCTATGATGCCGTTGAGGCGTGGAATCTGGGTCATGGGTTACCCCTTTGCTGCAATACGGTCGAGAATGGGGTTGATGCGCGGATAGACCTTGCGGGCGTTGCCCTCGTAAATCTTCGCGCGGTCGGCATCGGTGAGCACCGGCGTGTTGTCGATATAGCGCTTGGTGTCGTCGTAATAATGCCCGGTTTCGGGGTCGATGCCGCGCACGGCGCCGACCATCTCGGTAGCAAACAGGATGTTTTCGACCGGGATCACCTTGGTGAGCAGGTCGATCCCGTCCTGGTGATAGACGCAGGTGTCGAAATAGACGTTCCTGAGCAGGTGATCGGACAGCAGCGGCTTCCCCATGTCCTGGGCCAGGCCGCGATAGCGGCCCCAATGATAGGGTACGGCGCCGCCGCCATGGGGAATGATGAATTTGAGGTCCGGGAAGTCGGTAAACAGGTCGGACTGGATGAACTGCATGAAGGCGGTGGTGTCGCCGTTGATGTAGTGAGCGCCGGTGTGGTGGAACGCCGGGTTGCACGAACCCGAGACGTGGATCATCGCGGGCACATTCAGTTCTACGAGCTTTTCATACAGCGGGTACCAGCTCTTGTCGTAGAGGGGCGCATCCTTCCAGTGGCCGCCCGAGGGATCGGGATTGAGGTTGCAGCCCACAAAACCCAGTTCGTTTATGCAGCGTTCGAGCTCGGGGATCACCGATTTTGGCGGGATGCCGCTCGATTGCGGCAGTTGGCAGACCCCGATGTAGTTGTCGGGATAGAGCTGGGTCACGCGGTAGATCAGGTCGTTGCAAGCCTCCGACCATACCTGGCTGGTGACGGCGTTGCCGATGTGATGGGCCATCTGCCCGGCGATGGGCGAAAAGATCGTCACGTCGATCCCGCGGTCACGCTGTAATTTGAGCTGTGCGCCTTCGAGACTCTCGCGAATCTGGTCGTCACTGATCTTGACCCAATCTTTGGTCGGGTTGCGCGAAGGATCTTCCAGCGCTTCGATCTGCAACGCCCGAAACTCCCGCAAAGGCTGTGGCGCCGTAGTATAGTGGCCGTGACAATCGACAATCATGGGTAAAGTCCTCTTATTTGCGCGCTGCCAAGGCAGCGTCGTTCAAGTCCTGTTGCGGTTTGTTGGGACGATTCAGTCGCTGTTAACTGTCTGTCCCTGAGCGGCCTGTTGCACCCGCGCCGCTGCGGCACGGCGCTTGTCGCTGATGCCTGACCAGATGCCCCACACGAAGATGATCGCCGTCACGGCAAGAATTACGGCGCTGGTCGTGCTTTCGAAAAACACGCCGAAATCACCGCGGGAGATCAGCATGGCACGCCGGAAATGCTCTTCGAGCATCGGTCCGAGTACGAAGCCCAGGATCAGCGGCGCCTGGGGGAATGCGAACATGCGGGCGAGATAGCCCAATATCCCCAAGATCGCGACCAGCCACACGTCCACCGGGCTGCCATGCACGCTGTAGGCACCGATGCAGACGAAAACGAGGATGGCGGGCATGAGCAGATGGAACGGAACCATCAGCAGCCGCACCCAGACGCTGACCAGCGGCAGGCACAGCACCAGCAACAGCAGGCTGCCGATCCAGAAGCTGACGATCAGGCCCCAGAAAAGGCCCGGCTCGTTGTTCATGAGTTGGGGACCGGGCGAAACGCCGTTGATGATCAGGGCGCCGATCATGAGCGCCATTGTGGCGCTGCCAGGAATGCCCAGGGCTAGGGTTGGGATGAACGAGGTGACGTCGGCGGCATTGTTGGCGGCCTCGGGCGTCGCGACACCCTCGATGGCGCCATTGCCGATGCGGCTCTTGTCCTTGGCGATCCGGCTTTCCAGCGCATAGGCCATATAGGCCGAAATCGCCGGGCCCGTTCCGGGCAACGCACCGAGGATGGATCCGATGCCGCTGGCCCGCAGGATGGGCATGCCGATGCGGCCCCATTCTCCCTTTTGCGGAAGCATGGCGCGGAAGCTGACGGTATCCTTGTCGATCTTCTTGCGGTCGGCGCCGTTCTGGATGGACATGATGATCTCGGCAATCCCGAACACGCCCATCGAGAGCGAAACGAGGCTCACGCCTGTGATCAGGTCCAGATTGCCGAATGTGAAGCGCTGGTAGCCCGTGTAGAGATCGGTGCCGATGACGCCGACCATGATGCCGACGACCACCATGGCCAGTCCCTTCATCATGGCAGCATTGCCGATGGAGGATGCGGCCACCAGGCCAAGCACGATCAGCGCGAAATATTCGACCGATGAGAAGCCCAGCGCGAACTGGGCAATCGGCACCGTAAACAGCATCATGATAATGATACCGAAGCTGCCGCCCAGGAACGATGCAATGACGGCGGTGAAAAGCGCGGTGCTGCCCCTGCCCTGCTCGGTCATCTTGTAGCCGTCAATGCAGGTCACGGCGTTGGCTGTGGTACCCGGAATGTTGAGAAGGATCGAGGTGATCGAGCCGCCATACGTCGAGCCGTACCAAATGCCGGCAAGCATGATCAGCGAGGATTCCGCGCCCAGATGGTAGGTGATCGGCAGCAGCAGCGCGATGGCGGTCACCGAGCCGATACCGGGCAGCACGCCCACGAACATGCCAACAAGCACACCGAGCGAGATGAAGCCCAGATTGGTCAGGCTGAAAGCGGTCTCGAACCCAAGTCCAAGGTTGGAAAACGATTGCAGGACGGTATCGAGGAACGAACCCATCAGAACCTCCACTGGACCAACGGAATCTGCAAGGCGAGCAGATAGATAAAGATAAACCAGGTCAGAAACATAAGAACGGCGCAGAGCGCAGCGATGGTCAGCGGTCGTGGGCCGGGGATGGCGAACGAAGACACAACAGCTGTCGCGATCACAGCCGGGAACAGGCCAAACGGACGGATGACCAGCGCAAAGGCCGCCAGCGACGCCAGGACGACGAGAAATGCCCGGGGATTGAACTGGGGAATGCGCTCATCCTTGATGAAGGCCGGGCCGACAATGCCGGCCCCGAACAATGCAAGCAGGATGCCCAGCCCGAGCGGGAACATGCCCGGGCCCATCTGGTTGAGTGTGCCGAGCGGCAGCGAAATGACGGCCCAGGCGGCGTAGAGCATACCTGCGACGATCAGCGCCGATCCGGCAACCATATCTCTGCGCATATCCCCTCCTCCGGGGCTGGCGCACGGCGATCCGCCGTGGCTTGAAAGCGATTTGGTATTGGTTGGAGAGGGCACGCTGCGCACCCTCTCCGGTTTAGGTCCGATCTTACTGCTGAATCGGCAGACCGGCATCTTCGATCACCGCGCGCCATTTGGCGACGTCGGCTTCAATGCGTTCGTCAACGGCTTCAGGTCCGCCGATAAACGGCTCGAGGCCGAAGGAAAGCATTTCCTCCTGGACTTCAGGATCCTGAATGATCCGCTGAATTTCGGCATTGAGCTCAGCAACGATCTCGGCAGGAACGCCATTGGGAGCCACGTACGAGTTCCAGCTCGAAACGTCGAATGGCGTGACGCCGGCGTCTTCGACGGTCGGGGTACCGGGGAAGACGCGTGAACCGTCGGCCATGGTCGTTGCCAACAGGCGAACCTGTTCATTGTCGATAGCGCTCATGGCACCGGCGACGATTTCAAAGGCAATGTCCACTTCCCCACGGGCGACGGCCCCCATGAGCTCGGGGCTCGAATTGTAGGGAATGACCGAAGCCTCGATCTCGGCGACGCTGGAAAAGAGCAGCGCCGTCAAGTTCTGCGTGCTGCCAGCGGCAACCGAACCAATATTGATGGTGTTGGGATTTTCCTTGGCAGCGGCAACAAGGTCCTCGAGCGTCTCATAGCCTGAGTCGGGACCGGTCACGACCACCAGACCGAATTCTGCAACCGGGGTAACCGGCTCGAAATCATCGATCTGGCTCGGCTGATCGTTGGGCGCCAGGGTGCGGCGAATGGTGGCCGAGTTGCCCATGTTGAGCAGGGTATAGCCGTCGTTTCCGGCCTGCAGCACCTGCTGGGTCGCAGTCAGGCCGTTGGCACCCGGTACGTTCTCTACAAGGAAGCGCTGCCCAAATGTTTCTTCGAGCTTTTCGGACAGCAGACGGGCCGCAATGTCGGAAACGCCGCCCGTACCGAACGGCAGGACGATCGACACGGGGCGGGTCGGGAAATCCTCCTGTGCCTGCACTGCACCCGCGGACAGGGCGACCGCGACGCCCACAAGACCACCTAGAGTCACCTTCTTCAAATTAACAAAACTGTTCAACTCATCCTCCCAGGACATTGGAATGTGCGGAGGTCCGCACTTCCGGTTCAGTATTTCCCCGGACTGCAGGCGCCGGGGGAATGGGGCGCCGCCCATACTGTTTGACGGCGCCATATCTCATCACTCGCCAATCGCCTCCCTGATGCGCGGATCGATCAGATCTTCAGCCCTGATCGGTCCGGGCAGCAGGCCAAGGGAGTTGGCATAGGTGATGAGCAGATCGAGTGAATTGCGGACACCGTCGAACCCCATCGGCTTGGGGTCGGGACCTTCGGGTTGCGGCACCGAAGCCTTGCCCTTCTTGAGCGCCCCGTAGAACTCGACGAGCAGGTCCATGTGATTGGCCACCATGTCTTCGGTGACGGCAACGACGTGATTGATGGCAAAGCACTGGTGCTTGTCGTACCAGGCCTGCGCGGCCGCCTGAGGATTGGGGATCAGCGGCCTGACGCGCGGATCGTCGGACTTTAGGCCCAGGACGATGTCGAGTTCGCCGTCAAACAGCATCTGGTTCATTTTCTTGCCAGCCGGTGCACGCTCGCTGGGGTCGGGTGCCTCGGGGATATGCCCGTCCTCAAAGCTGATCCAATGCGCGGAATCGAGGTCGGCGCCATATTCCTCCTTGAGGATCCCGCGCAGCCAGGTGACTGTTGTCTGTGCGAAGGACCGCACGCCGATGCGTTTGCCGGCGATATCGGCCGGACTGCTCATTTCCACATTGGCGTTGACCGAGGCGAAGGGCTGCTGCAGGCGGCCGATCATCACGGCCGGCAGCATGTGCAACGGCCGTCCGTAGCCCTTGGCCATGACGAGTGTGGTCATGGCCATTTCGCAAACATCGAAAGCCTGGCCGTTCACCATGGGCTTGAACGCATCATGGGTCGCTTCGTAGTGGATGAATTCAAGATCGGCGCCGGGAACGGCGATATCGCCGTTCTTGATCGGCATGACGCTTGGGTGGTCCCCGAAAACCAGCTTGAGCGGCGTGTTGGCCATGCTCACAACTCCCTTTTAAGAACAGGATAAAGCCGCAGGGCATTGCCGCCCATGATCTTGGCCCGATCGGATTCGGGCAGGAACGAAAAGGCGGATTCGCACATCTCGACGATGTCGGCGAGGCTGCCGGACGAGGCCGGATAGTTCGAACCCCAGGCGATATGATCGGCGCCGAAGGCATCGAACAATCGCGGCGCCAGGGTTTGGATCGACGCCTTCCCCTCGCGGGCGATCTTGAGCACGGAAGGGGTGAATTTGACGACCAGTTGCTTATACCGCGCAAGATCGAAAACCACCTGCGCATCGGGATAAGGATCGCCCGCGGAAAGGTCGGGCTTGGCAAGGTGATCGAGGATCACCGGAACGTCGGGGAAGCGATCCATCATGTCCGTGAGCATGGGCAACCCGCCGACGGTCAACTGGACGCAGATCGGCAAATTGGTTTCCGATGCATATTCCCAGACCGGATAGGTCTTAGGATCGTTGAGCCAATCGGCCTGTCCCGGCATTGTGCTGCCCGTGGTGAAAAACCGAAGCCCCGTGCATCCCCTGGCCACCCATGATTTCAGAGTCTCTACGGCGTCGGGCAGCATGGCGTCGATCGAGCAGACAGCTGTGAAGCGATCGGGATGCTGGGCGACTGCGTCGGCCACAAGGCTGCAATCGAACCCGTAAGTCGTCGAGGAATGCACCAATGCGGACTTCGCCACACCGGCGGCGTCCATGGCTTCAATCATCTCGGCCGCGGTGACCGAATGGGCGTCCTTGGACCAGTCCGAGCGCTTCCCGCCCAACGGCGAAATCGGATATGTGTCGGTGTCGGGCGATACGATATGGGGGTGGATGTCGATACGGGGATACATGTCTCTGGCCCTTCTTTGTTGTCTTGCCGCCACGAAGGCTCAGATGTCGACGAACATTTCGTCGCGCGAGTACAGCCGATCGATCAGCCGTTGCTGGTGCGCGTATTTGATGAGCGTATCGATTGCCGCCGCATTGGCCGCCATGCCGAAGGGCAGAGGATCGGGTCCAACGACGGGCATATCCTTGAGGTAGCGCCTGTCGGCAGCGTCGTGGGTTTCTCCACGCGCCAGCATCTCAAGCTGAACCTTCTTGGACGCTTCGAATGCGTCAACGAGCGCGCCCGGGAGCCAGGGATTGTCGGCCAGCACGCTGTCCTTGACCACAAGGACACCGTGGATCGGATATACGCCAGTCCGCGCAAACCACTCAACTTCCGCCTTGCTCGTATCGGGGATGACCTCGGGGAAGGCGTCGTCGGCAATTCCGCCACCCGACCAGTCTGCGGTCGGTGCGCCGGTGCGGCCAATCCCGGCATTGCCGGTGAAGCCGGCAGCCAGCTCGCCCTTGTGCATCATTTCCGCCAGCGAAGTACCTTGACGGACGTGTTTGACGTTCTCGGGCAGCTTCATCTCCGAAACGTGCTCTTCGTCGTCGACGATCCAGGTCACCTCGTCGGGGTCGACATCGTATTCGTTCTGCAAAATGCCGCGCGTCCAGACGCCCGTCGTCACCGAATAGGCCCGCACGCCAACCGCCTTGCCTTCCAGGTCCTTGGGCGTATCAACCCCGGCATCGGGTCGTTTGACCAGCCCCTGGTGGTGGAATCGCCGCATCAGGACGATCGGCAGCGCCTTGAACGGCGCGCCATGTGCACGGGCGATCATGTAGGTGGTCGGCGCCATCTCGCACACGTCATAAGCCTGCTCGCGCACCATGCGCCGGAACGCGGCAATGATCGGCTTGACCTCGACGAAATCCGGATTGACGCCCTCGATCGACACTTCGCCGTTCTTGAGCGCACGTGTCGTGCTCGTATCGCCCAGGGCGATCGAAAGATCCAACATCAGCTTCTCTCTCCCGTGCTCGGCGTAACGCCGGCAGAATTCTTCTTGTTCGATGCCAATGGGTTTGGCATCCGCCAGCACTCTAGAAACTCCAACTTCATATCGCTATTTCTTTGCGACTAGCGTTACGATATGCAAAAGATATCAACTTTGGCGATGGGACAGGTTCGTGTTCAATTTCAGGCTCTTGCGGCATCTGTGGTATTTCTCGATCGTCGCCGAGGAAAAGAATTTCCGCCGGGCTGCCGAACGGTTGGGCATTTCCCAGCCGCCATTGACCCAGCAGATCAAGATCCTGGAAAGCTCGCTTCAGCTCAAATTGCTCGAGCGTTCGCATCGCGAAACGACGCTCACGCCTGAGGGCGCAGCCATCCTGCCCGAGGTCAACCGGCTGCTCGAGCAGGCCGACCGGCTCAACATCATGGTCGCAGAGGCGCGTCGCGGCAATCTCGAGCGCATCACGATCGGGGCCATCACATCGACCATCCTGCACCTGCTGCCCGGCGTGATCGAGGATCTGCGCGCCATCCATCCCGACGCCAGCGTCAACGTGCTCGAAATGGACACCACGAGCGCTCTGCAGGCACTTTCGCGCAACGAGATCGACCTGGCTCTCGGGCGTTTCCACGCCGCCGAGCAGGGCGTCAACGTCAAGCATCTGGTGATCGACAAATTGCACGTCGCACTGCCCACCAATCACGACCTGCTGGCCAAGGACGAGATCTTCATCACCGACCTTGCGGAATATGAATGGATTCACTTTCCCCGCCGCATCAATCCGCGCAATTTCGACCTGGTGACGGCAGCCTGCAGCAAGCATGGATTTGCCCCGCGCCTCACCCATCAGGTCACCAACCAGCTCTCCCAGATGGCGTTCGTCGCGTGCGGCCTTGGCATTGCCCTGCTGCCGCAATCGCTGCAGAGTTTCTACGTCGGGCATGTCGAATTCCGTCCTCTCAAACCCGATCTCGAAGTGGTGACCGCCGCGGCCGCCTGGATCAACGACACCCCGCTGGTTCGTACTGTCGTCGATCTTGCCAGCCGTGGTGACTCCATGCGTGCCGCCCGGATTTCGTCGGCCGGCCATGAGCCGCGGGGTCTGCTGGAATAGCCTGCGTTACCCATGCGGATCAGGCCGAGACGGTCTCCCCTGCAAGCGCCCGATAAAGCTTGAGGGCGGTGCCGCCCATGATCCAGTCGCGATCAGCCTGCGAAACGCCGGCAAGGCAATCGTTGGCGAGATCGACCATGTCCTTGAGCGTGCCCTGCGAAGCGGGATAATTCGAACCCCATGCCATCCGATCCGCACCGAAGGCCGACACCAGCCTGGGAAACAGGGTCAGGGGGTCGGATTTGCCGTCGCGCGATTCACGGAAATTGTTGGTTGTGACCTTGAGATAAAGGTTAGGGAAGCGCGCCAGGCTCAGGATCGGTGCGGCATTCTCGTAAGGTGCGCCGTCGGAAAAGTCGCTGCGGCCCAAATGGTCGATCACGAAAGAGACATTGGGAAAGCTGGTCACCACGGTCTCGATCTGGTCGAGCATTTTTACCGTCGCATTTGTCGCGACAGGAATACCCAATTCACCCGCCAGCTCGTAGCACGGGAACACGCGTGGATCGGCGATGGACAGCCATGCTTCCTTGAGCGTGCTGCCACGCGCAAAGATGCGCATGCCGGTCAGTCCGCGCTCATACCAGTGGCGCATCTCTGCTGGAGCGTCCGGCTCAAGCACATTGACCGAAAAAACCCCCGTCAACCGACCGGGATGTTGTGAAACGGCGTCGGCCACATAGTCGCAATTGAACCCATAAGTGGTGGAGGAATGGACCACTGCGGCCTTGTCGACACCGGCAGCGTCCATGCTCTCGATAAGCGTATCGAGTTCGATGGAGCGGTCGTGCGACCAGTCCGAACGCTTGCCACCGATCGGGGACATCGGATAGCGCGCCGTATCCCGCGAAACGATATGGGGGTGAATGTCGACGACGGTCATAATGCTGGATCTCCTCTGTGGGCGGCCGTTCGTCAGGTCTGAATCACGCTTTGATCGCGCGCCCGCTCCGAACCGCCTTTTGCCTACCAACAGACACCGTCATGCCCCCTCCGCTCAAATTCCAAATCTGCCATCTGGCATAAGAAAAAGCAGAGCGAGGCAAATCCCACCCTGCGAAACGTCTATTCGCTCCGGCAGGCTTGGACATAAGAAAAATGGCGGCTCGGCTCAGTCTATCTGATGCGGCCCTTCGCGGAGGAAATCGAGAAATGCCCGCTGAAGGCGTGTTGCCTCCCAGTTAATCCGGGTCGTGACCCCGATGGTCGCCGGAGGCGCTTCGATCGGATAGTCGATGGCCGCCAGATTGTGTCCCAGCTTCTTGTCCACCGACAGCTCCGAATGGGTCATCACAGCGATCCGCTTACTTTGTGAAAGCAGAATAAAAATTGTCAGCAGCGAATGGGTTTCGACGCTGAAATGGGGGAGCGGGCCATCGACGAAAATGGATTCGAACACCTTGCGCCGCTGGGCGCCAACTCCGGGCGCGACCCATTCATAATTGCGGAAAGCCTCAAGTGTGACATCGTTCCTGCCCACCAGGGGATGGGTGCGGGCCGCCGCCACGGTATAGGAATCGAACATCAAGGGCTCTTCGACCACGTCGTCGGTGGGGGGCGGTGATTTCAGGAGCCCGACAAGAAAGTCGATCGATCCACCGCGCAGCTTGGAGAGCAGTTCGTCATAGGGGGCATTGATCAGGCGAATGTTGACCTGCGGGTGAAGCTCGGCAAACTTTCCCAATTCCACCGAGATGTAATTGTTGCCCGCCAGAAGCAGCGAGCCGACAAGCAGCCGTCCACGCAGCAAGCCCTGATACGAACGCATCTCCTCCTGTGCCCACTCAAGTTCGCGGATGGCGAGCTGGAGTTCATTGGACAGGCGCGCGCCCACCGGATTGGTGCTGATCCCGTGGGCGGTGTGGGCGAACAATTTGCGGCCGAGCTGTTTTTCGAGGTTGCGGGCCGAACGTTGCAAGGATGCGAGCGAGACAGGCATATGTCGCGCGGCTTGCGCGAATGAGCCATATTCATGGACGGCGATCAGCGCCAGGATTTGTGCGCGCGTCAGGCGTCGGCTGGCAAGGTTGGCCTTCGAATTATCCGCCCCGCTGTCCTGAACCGCATCGATGGCCACCTCCATCTTGGAAAAGCACCGGCCTGCCCGGTTTTGCAGGATTCGGCCCATTTCGGTGACGTAGGACCCCGTGCGCGTTCGATCAAACAGCGTCACCTCGAGCTCGGCCTCGAGACTCTGCACCGCCTGGGTTACTGCTGACTGGGAGCGCAGCAATCCCTCGGATGCCCGCGAAATGCTTCCTAGCCGAGCGGCCTCGTAAAATGCCCGCAACTGGGTGAGGCTGGGAAAGAAAACCTCGGTATCGTGCAAATCGTTCGCCATAACTGCCAACAGGATAGACCACCTGCCAAGCGTTATCAGCCAGCGGACGCCATGTCAGCAGGTCACACCGATGGGATGATCGCCGCAAGCGGTGGGACCAGCGCACCGAGCACCGTGGAGGGCCACGGCACGCGGATGATCTGGTCAAAGACCACATAGACGAGCGCCGTCGCTGCCGCCGAGTTGACGATGCAGAGCTTCCAGGGTTCGCGCCCCTCGATACGCATGAAGGCAATGATCATCACGGCGATGGCGGGGATCATGCCGATCAAGGCCATGACCAGCAGGAACCCGAGAACCCAGGCAAAGAACATCCCGGCGCGCATGACGATGGTGCGCGGGGTCAGGTTGTCGCCAGTGTCGATTCTGAGATCCATGTAGACATCGTCTTCTTCGCCGGTCCCTTCGGGCTTTGGGACGCCGCGGTTCGAGAAGATGACGAAGACGAGGCTGACTGCACCGGCGATGATCGCCGTCGACGCCACGACGGTCGGACCGATGCGGGCGCTGAACGACCATTGCTGCGCTTCAACGAGCAAGTAGCCGGCGACCACTATGAAAAACACATAGAGCAGGTCCTCGGGGCGGAATACCGGGCGCGTGCTGGCCGGTAGCAAGACCCTGAGTCCTTTGCGTCCGAATTGCCCGAACAGCGGACGGAAGAGTACGAGGAACGAAAAGCCCAGCAAAACGATGACGCCCGGTCGTAAGAGCCAATCGGCATCATAGCGCATGATGGAGATCGACATGTAGCGCTCCATCAGAGCGCCAAGCACCAGGCCAAGAATGAGCGGCGGGCGCGCCCATTTAAGCTGCTTCATCACCCATCCCAGAACACCGAAGCCCAGCAGGACGATCATATCGCCCCAGCTCTTCGAGCCCTGGAACGCGCCGACATAAACGATCGAGAGAATGATCGGTAGGACCAGCGTGTAGCGCAGGGTGGAGATCTTGGCCAACTGCCCGCTGAGCAGGAAGCAGACACCGGCGCCAAAGACGTTGGCCAGCGCGATGCTCCACACCATTGAATAGGTCATGTCGAGGTTGCGCGTCAGCATTTCGGGTCCCGGCACGATGCCATGGACCATGAGAGCGCTGAGCAGGATGGCCGTCGCCGCCCCGCCGGGAACGCCGAAGGCGATGGCCGGAACGAGGATGGCGCCGGTGCTCGCGTTGGTGGCCGCTTCGGGCGCGATGACACCGCGCACATCCCCCTTGGAGAACGTCTGACGCGCGCCCTTTTCGGTCTGGATGGCGTGACCGTAAGCAAACCAATCCAGTACAGACCCGCTGATGCCGGGGATCGCCCCGAGAACAGCGCCCAAGCCGCTGCACCGCAGGATCAGGAACCAGTTCTCGACGCAGTCCTTGAGTCCCTTGATCATGCCCTCGGTCGCGCTGAACTTTCGTTCTTCAGTCAGCGCGCGGCGCTTGATGGCCAGATCGCAAAGCTCGGGCAGCGCGAACAGTCCGAGCAATACAGGTAGCATGGGCACCCCATCCCAGAGATAGAGTACGCCGCCCGTCCAGCGCTGCTCTCCGGTCATCAGATTGGTGCCGATCATACCGACGAGAATTCCGATGCAGGCGGCCACGACGCCGCGAAGCGGGGCGCTGCCGGAAAGCGCGGACACCATCGCAATGCCAAAAATGGTGATGGCGAGCAGTTCGGGTGTTGCGATGGTGAGCACCAGCGGGCGCAGGATCGGAATGGCCAATCCCAGGACCGCCGCCCCGACCAATCCGCCGACAAGCGAGGACCCATAAGCGGCGCTGAGCGCCCTGCCCGCCTCACCTTTTTTGGCCATGGCGTGGCCATCGAGAACCGTTGCCTGCGAGGCCGTCGTTCCGGGCACGCCGAACAAAACTGAAGGAATGGGGTCGGAGATCGAACTGGCGGCCATCATGCCCAGCAGCATGGCGATACCGGAAAACGGCTCCATGGTATAGGTAAACGGAACCAGCAGCGCAAAGCCCGTCAGCCCGCCGATACCGGGTAGCAGGCCAATGGCCAGCCCCACCAGGACACCGAGCCAGAGAAACATGATCCGCTCGGGCTGCAAGACCGTCAGCAACGCCTGACCGGCGGCGTCCAGCATGGCTCCATCGAACAGGGTTTCCATTGGCGATTTCTCCCTTGATCCGGGCCCAACTGGACCTTCGGACCTGCACATCCTGGCATGAGGAGGTGCGAAAGTGAAAAGACGGGCGAGCGCCGACCATGAGGCGGCTCGCCTTCTTGCGGCGCCAAGACAGGGAGGGGCTCGAAGCTCCCCTCCCCGCGGCGCTGACCTTAGTCCGTGGCGGTGACCAGAGTACGAACGTCCTCAAGTGTGGACTCGGGCGTTGCGTACAACTCGCCGACGACCGTCGCGATCTCGGCACCCGAGATGGGTTCGAGAGGCGAACCTGCCTCCTCCATCAGGGCCATGAACTCGGGATCCTCCATGGTCGCTGTGAAGGCATCGCGCAAGACGGCGACGCGGTCTTCGGGCACACCGGCGGGAACCGCAAGCGGCCGTCCGGCTTCGAAGGGCAGGATCAGAAAATCGATCAGCGCCTCGACTTCGGGATCCTCGACATAGTCGGAGAAATTGGGCAGGTCGGGAAATGCGGGATCGTTTTCCCAGCCCAGTTGCATAAGGACGGTCATTTCGCCCTCGGCCACCTGACGCGCCTGATCTCCGGTAATCAGTCCGGTGATTGTGGGAAGCCAGCCATCGACCTCGCCGCGCTCCATGGCGAGATAGACCTCTTCACGTCCGGAATAGCCGTGGATGATATCGAACTGTGTGCCCAGATGGTCGTTCATCAGGGCCGCCAGCGTGCGGTTCTCGTTGGCAAATCCGGTTGCGCCGATCACCATGGGCGTCGTGAACATGTCGTCAGCGGTCTGTACCGGCGACTGTTCCGACGCGACGATGGCGTATTTTTCCTTGTTCAGGCTGCCGATCCATTCCACTTCGCGCGGATCGAAAGTGTCGTTGGTACCATCGACAAGCGAACGATAGAGGTTGTTGCGCTGCAGGAAGCCGATGACCGATCCGTCAGCGGGCTGATTGTTCTGCAACTGCCCGGCCGCCACCATGCCACCCGCACCGGCGACATTCATGACGATGATGTCGGGCTCACCGGGAATGTGCCGCGAAAAAAATATGGCAAACTGACGCGCCAGAACGTCCGACAGCGTTCCTGCCGGCGCACTGACCATGATCGTGACGGGACTGCCGGAATAGAATTCCTCGGCCGTCTGAGCCGACACCGCATGGGCCATGCCCAAGCTCATCACCAGGACTGCGCCTGACATCTTGATAGTCTTCATCATCGACATTGCAACCTCCTCTTGCAAAACTGTCACCTTGACGGCTACCGCCGGATCGCACGATCCGCTCATCGGCCGCCTCTCGTCCCTGTCTGCTGATACTGCACTACAGGTCCGCTTCTTGACGATCGGGAGCGCCAATGGGCGCTGCCGCTAAAGTTCAACTCCTCCTGCTTTTATGAAGAGGGATGCTAGCCCTTCGTGGCAGGTAGCAAAACAAGCTCATCACCAAACTTATGTCTCACGATCTTGAATCGATGGACTTTCGGTTAGCAACCGCCCCGGAAAGCGCGCATTTGCTTATGTCACCTCGCAATCGTAGAAGAGCGCATCCAGCTCAAGCGGCGCCGGGATCAGCTTTTGCTGTTCGGCATATTTCATCAGCGTCTCGATGGCCGGCCGGTTGGGCGTCAGACCATAGGGAATGGGATCGGGACCGACGATGCCCGCAAGGCGTTTGAGCTTTTGGTCTTCCTTACTCGTACCCTGACCCGCATGCAGTTTTTCGAGATAGATCGATTTGGATTTCACCAGCGCATCGAAGACCAGTTGCGGGAGGTCGGGGTTGGCTGCGACGACCGTGTCCTTGAGGACGATAGTGGGATGGCAAGGGTAAATCCCGGTGCGCGCGTACCATTCGGCCTCGAGCGCGTCATGGTCTTCGAACAATTGGCGGTATCCGTCCATCGATGGGGCGGCCTTATCCTCCCAGGCGGCGGTTGGCGGCCCCTCGCGGCCGATGCCGGCACTTCCGGCGAGGCCCGCATCGATCTCGCCCGCCGCCATCATGGACGCCAGCGACTTGCCCTCCGGAACATGGACCACATTGTCGGGCAGCTCGAGCTCGGCGACGTGTTCTTCATCATCGACGACCCAGGTGACCTTGAAGGGGTCGACGCCATATTCGTTTTGAAGGATGCCGCGCACCCAGACGCCGGTGGTAACGGAATAGGCCCGCACACCGACCTTTTTGCCCTCCAGATCCTTGGGCTCGATGATACCTGCGTCGGGACGAACGAGAATTCCTTCATGGTGAAACCGGCGATTGAAGAATACAGGTAGCGCCTTGAAGGGTTTACCGTGTCCACGTGCCACCATATAGGTCGTTGATGCCAACTCGCAGATGTCGAATTCGACATCGCGCACCATGCGGCGGAAGGCGGCGATCTGCGGCTTGACCTCGATGAACTGCAGATCAACACCGGGAATCGTGACATCGCCACTCTTGAGCGCTTCGGTATATCCGGTCGTCCGAAGCGACATGGTAAAGGTGCGGTTGGTTCCCACGGTAATCTCCTCCTGGCAGCGCGCCAATGCATCTTTTGTCTCCTTGGAGGTGTTACGACGTGAAATCGGAAAGGCCGACATTTGAACGTGGCATGAGGTCATAAGTTTTGCGCTCATGACCTGAGGGAGCGAATTGCCTTTGGTGGCGACGTGCCTCAAAATCAGCGGCATAAAAAGGTGATCTGCCTGAACCAAGATCAGATTTCTGCCGCATACGGGTTCCGGCAACGCCGCCCCGACATACCGTTTCCGTCATCCTATAGAGCCCCGCAGTGACAACCACGCCCCTTGATCTTGCCGCCCCCGGCCGCTTTGCCGCCTTTTCAATTCCTGCCTATCGCAGCTACTGGCTTTCTCTGGTGCTGACCGGCTTTGCCGTACAGGTCCAGACGGTTGCGGTGGGCTGGTATCTCTACGACCTCACGCGCGACCCGCTCGATCTGGGCCTTGTCGGCCTCTCGCAATTTCTGCCCGCGCTGCTGCTGGTTCTGGTGACCGGATCGGTGGCAGATCGGTTTTCACGTCGGACGATCATGAGCGTGACGCTGGCCCTGATGGGGATGTGCGCCATCGCCCTGTTCGCGGTGACCGGGGCGGGAATTGCGACAAACTGGATGATGTTTCTCATCATCGCCCTGTTCGGCACCACCAGGGCTTTTTACAATCCGGCGCGACAGTCCCTCGTGCCCAATATCGTGCCAACCAGCCACCTGCCCCCGGCGGTCGCTGCCAACGCCACCGCCACCCAGTTTGCCACGATCTGCGGGCCGGTGGCCGGCGGCCTGCTCTATGCGATCGATGTGCGGCTGGCTTTCGGCGCGGCCGCCGCGTTTCTGGGCGCGGCGTCACTGTTTATCTTGGTCGGCGTCCCCAAAACCGTCCCACGCACCGGGAAACCCATGGCGGGTTGGGAGTCGGTGAGTGCCGGTTTCCGCTACGTCTGGACCAACAAGCCCGTGCTGGGCGCCATATCGCTCGATCTTTTCGCCGTGCTGTTTGGCGGCGCCATGGCGCTATTGCCGGTCTATGCGCGCGATGTGCTCGATATCGGACCAGAGGGGCTCGGCCTCTTGCGGTCCGGTCCGGCCATCGGCGCCATCGCCATGGGCCTTGCCCTGATCGTGTTTCCGATCCGCAATCACGCCGGCAAGATCATGTTCGCTGCCGTGGCCGGGTTCGGAGTAGCCACACTGGTTTTTGCACTTTCGGCAACGCTTTGGATCTCGCTTGCCGCTCTGATCCTGATTGGCGCTTTCGACATGATCAGCGTCAATATCCGCAACGTGCTCATCCAGATATGGACACCCGATGCCCTGCTCGGACGCGTCAATGCCGTCAACCAGATCTTTGTGGGTGCTTCCAACGAGCTAGGCGCCTTCAGGGCCGGTGTCATGGCTACATGGATCGGCCCCGTCGCGGCGCTGTCACTTGGTGGTGCGCTCATCATCCCGATCGCCGCGGCCTGGGCGATCATGTTCCCGCAATTGCGCGATGTCCGCCACCTTGACGGGCGCGACGAGGCGAGCCCGAGCCCCAAAAACTGATCTCCGCTACCGGCGGGCCGAGCCGCCCGTCCTTCAGTCTTGGAAGTTACCCGTCCTAGGCGCCACCCCGGCCCGATGCCTGTTCGTACACACCCTGAATTCACTCGGTGTTCTCGCGCGCTCCATTGAGAAATGCGGATATCCGCTCGAAGGCTTTGCGGGCCTGGGGCGTCTCTGGCGCCGAGCGCAAGGCGTCGTAAGGTTCTCCGTCAAGCATTTCTGTTTCGACATTGCCGCCAGCGGACGTGTATGCGCGGCAGAAGCGATCCATGTTTTCCTTTGTATGCAGGGTATCGCACCAGGCCTGGACATAGAGGATGTCGGGGGTTGCCACACTGTCACCGCGCTCAAGCGCCAGCACAGGGCTGCCATCCACCATCGCCTCTTTATCCCCCCAGTATTTCATCTGGGCGAAACCCGCACCAACCCTGTGTTCAAGGCTCTTGTCACCTTTGGCCTGACGCTCGAGATTTTCCTCGTAGCGGGTGGCCGGACATATCACGGGCCACATGGTCACCACATGAGCGGCCGTCGCATCGATCGCCTCACCGCCAGAAAGCGCTATCGAGCAATAGCGAGGATCGAAGGGTTTCATTGCCGCAAGTACGGCGAGATGCCCTCCCGCAGACGTACCCATGACCCCCACAAGATCGGCGGAAGTTCGGAATTTTTTCGCATTGAGCTTGAGCCAGCGCACCGCGAAATTGATATCAGCCACCGATGATGGATAGGTGCCATGGGGCGGCAGACTGTAATCCACTGCCAGTACCATAACCCCGCCCTGCGCAATCCGCCGGTTGATCGGGTCATTGTTGGCATATTTTCCTTTCACCCAGGACCCGCCATGCGCATCCACGACGGTTGGAAAAGGGCCATCTCCCACCGGGACATAGGCGCGCGCTCCAAGCGCGAGGTTGTTGCGATCAAGATATACCAGATCCTGAATTTCAAGCTCGAACACTGCAGTCCTTCCCTCAAATTTGCCGCCGGGCCAAGAGATGGCAGACCCAAGCATGTGTTGTTGTGACCAGAACCGAGTGGTTGCCCTTGACCCACCCCTATCGTTTGTGTTCGCGGGAAACCGGCGCATCCAGCGTGCTAAATGGTGGCAATGAACTCGCGAAGCGCGAGGACAAATTCCCGAGTATGCTCCGGGGCCAGGGGACATTTAGCGTTTTTACGAAAATCACATAGATGAATGCCGCTATGGCGAGCGCGTATAGTGGGGAGGAGCGAACTTAACGGGGGGCGTTATAGATGGTCGAGAAACGCATTCACCAAATCGATAGCCCCGGCGCGGGCCACCGGAACGCCGATGGCTTGGTCTACGGCAAAAAAGGGGTCCGGCAGGGCGCGCAGCCCGGGCTCGATCCTGCCTGCCGAGGGTATCGGACCCATAAAGACCTCCGCCTGAGCGGTTCCCGCCGCCATCGCGGCGCGAACCTCCGGTTTTGTCGCACAGAGCAGGACCTTGTCGGCCGGTAGATGCCGCAGCAGATGCAGCGAATAGGCGCTGCCACGAAGCGCCGCCACAACGAGCCCGAGCTTTTCGATGTCCTCGGAGCTTTGGGCCGGCGAGGTCTCGGCCACCACGTAGCGGCCCTCGAGGCGGACATAGTGACGGCTGAAAGCGATGATGTCGGCTCTGGCGGCATCATTGGCCAGAAAGCAGATGTCCCAGTCGCTGGCGCCGTTGGCGGTTACCGCCGCGGCCCTTTCAAACAGGATGAATTCGACGCTTACCCCAAGGTGCTCGGCCAGGCCTTGCGCGAGGTCAACAGTTATTCCTTCGGGGCTATTGTCGGGCCCCAGCCGGACGAGATTTCTGTTGCCGAGATTGAGGGCGGCCCGAAGCCGCCCTCCCGGTGCAATGCTCGATTGTGACATGCGGCCCCTAGACTGACGGAATCATGCTGGTGAGCTGCGGAAAGAGCGCACCGAGCACGGTATTGGGCCAGAATACGCGGATCAGCTGGTCGAACACCACATAGACGAACAGCGTAACGCCGGCGGCATAGAGCACGGTCAGCCGCCACGGTTCGCGGGCGTGAAAGCGCAGGTAGGCGATCACGAAAACCGGTATCGTGGGAATAAGCCCGATAACGGCCATCAGGCCCATGAACAGCAGGAACCATCCGAAGAACTGTGCAGCGCGTGAAAGAACCAGTCGGTTGCCCAGATCGTCTTTCTCCGAGCCGATGTCCATGTAGATTCCCCGATAGGAGATATCGCGTTCGTCCTCGATGGGCCGTCCGCGCGCCGTCACGGCATGGTAGAAGCTGACGGCCGCTCCAATCAGCAGCACCGTGCCGACAATTTGCGGGCCCAGCCTTGCCGCTGTCGGCCATTTTGAGGCTTCGAACATCATCAGTACGGTGATACCCATCAGAATGACGTAGAACAGGTCGCTCAACTTGAACACCGGCCGCCCCGAGGGAACGAGGGCACTCAGCCCGCCATGGCGTATCTCGTTGATCAGGGGACGAGCAAGGACAAGCACTGCAATGGCCAAAACCCCCATGACGCCCGGACGGTAGAGCCAATCGGCTCCATAGCGAACGATCGATATGCCCAGATAGCGTTCCAGCAATACGCCCAGCACAAGGCCAAGCACCAGTGGCGGACGGGGCCAGTTGAGCCGTTTCATCGCCCAACCGACGAGACCGGCCACGAGCAGCACGAGCATGTCGCCCCAGCTCGAGGACGCCTGATACGCACCGATATAGACCACCACCAGGATCGCCGGCAGCAGCAGCGTGTAGCGAAGCGTCGCGATGCGGGCGAAATAGACGCTGAGCGTTATGCAGGCCAGCGTTCCGATGATGTTGGCGACCATCATGCTCCACACCATCGAATAGGTGATGTCGAGATGGGTGGTCATCATGTCGGGGCCCGGCACGATGCCGTGGACCAGCATGGCGCCGATGAGGATGGCCATGGCGGCGCTGCCCGGAACACCAAACACAAGCGTGGTGCCAAGGCTCCCCGAATTGATCGCGTTGGCGGCGGCTTCGGGCGCGATCACGCCTCTGATATCGCCTTTCGTGAAGGTCTCGGATGCGCCCTTTTCGGTGCGCGCCGCATGGCCGTAAGCCATCCAGTCGACCACCGCTCCGGAAAAGCCCGGAATGGCGCCGCAGACCACGCCCAGAATACTCGAGCGGACCACAAGAAACCAATGGGTCAGCGCGTCGCGTATCCCCTGCGACCGCCCCTTCTTGGGATCGAACTTGACGTTATCGGCCAGCGGCTTGCGCGCAATCGCCAATTCGCAGAGTTCGGGCAGCGCGAACAGCCCGAGCATGAGCGGCATGATCGGCACGCCGTCCCAGAGATAGACAAAGCTGCCCGTCCACCTGCGTTGAGCGGTCTGGGCGTCGATGCCGATCATTGAGATCAGGATGCCGAAACAGGCGATGGCGACGCCACGCAGGGGCGCGTTCCCCGACAGGGCCGCGACCATGGCGAGTGCCAGCGTGGTGATGGCGAAAAGTTCCGGCGTCCCGATTGCCAGCACGAATGGCCGGATGAAGGGAATGGTGAATGCGAGCAGAAACGCGCCGAACACGCCGCCCATGAGGGACGACGTATAGCCGGCAGCCAGCGCCCGGGCCGCCTCCCCCTTCTTGGCGAGCTCGTGCCCGTCGAGAACAAGCGCCTGCGCGCTCGATGTTCCGGGCACCCCGATCAGCACTGCCGGCAACGTATCGGAGGTGGTGGTCACCGCCTGCATGCCCAGCAGCATGCCAAGCGCCGCTATGGGATCCATGGTGTAGGTGAACGGGATCAGCAGGGCGAAACCGGTGAGCCCGCCAATTCCGGGAATGAGCCCGATGATAAGCCCCACGGCGACGCCGAAAACCATGAAGATCATGCGCTCTGGTTGGAAGACGAGCATCAGGGCACTCCCTGCTGCGTCGATCACGCTAAAATCCAGCGCCTCCATGATTAAACTCCAGTCGTGTAGCTATTGGTCAGTTGATTGCTGCTTCGCGTATGTCCGGTTTTGCCCGGCTGGAAAGGTCAGGTCATCTCCAGCGCCTCGAGGCCGTAGCCTGCAGCTCTCCGGACGACGCGGCCGATCCCAGGCATCCCCCAGTGATAACCGGTGCATATGACGCCATCGGACGCGGCCCAGTCCAACATCCGCTCCCGGGTGGAGGCTGCCTGCTGGGGATCGTCGTCGGCGGCCAGATACCATTGGGGGTGGTGCATGTTGAAGGGCGGGATATTGGTGACATCGCCCGTCACGCAAATCTGCGCCGCGCCGGAACTCAACAACACACTTGTGTGGCCGGCCGAATGCCCATGGCTAGCGATCGCCGTCAGCCCGGGCAGGATCTCGGCATCGTTCTCGTAGCGAACGATATTGGACCATTGGGGTAGCGTTCGGCGGATGCGCTCGGCCAAAGCCTGGCGCTGTCGGGGAATGGCGTCCGAACGTGTCCAGAAATCGTACTCGGCAGCCGGAACATAAATCGGCAGGTCGGGATAGACCTGCTCGTCGTTCGCGGTCATCAACCCGAAGATGTGGTCGGGGTGGAAATGGGTCACCACGATCGCCGACAAACCACTCGGGTCCAGACCGGCTGCCTTCATGTTGGCAAGCAGCTGCCCGCTCTTGGGCCGGCCATGCTCGCCCAGCCCGGCATCGAACATGACGAGCGATCCGCCGATGCGAGCGATGGTAACGGTGTAGGAATTGGGGATCCTGCCCGGCGGAAACCCGTTCGCCTGAAGGACCGTCTCGACCGTTTCCGCCGATACATTGGAAAAGAACGCGGCGTCGAGCTCGCGTGATACCGAGCCTTCAAATATCTGGAAGACCTCGATGTCCTCGAAGGAGAATCTGGCAAAAGCCCGGCCCTCGCGGTTCAGTGGTCCCTGCTCTGGCGATCCGGACGTCATCGGGCCGCCCCCTGCGCCAGATCGCCCTGGGCGGTCATTTCCGCTTCAGCGCCAAACAGCAGCCCTTCCATGACTTTGGGCATGGTGCGTTCGATATCGCCGACCGGCAGGCCGTGCGTGGGCGCAAGCAGGCGGACGTCGAGCGCATCGACCATGCGCTCGAACTCCTCGATATAGACGTTCATATCGGCGAACTTGGTCCAGAACAGCGCCCGCTCGGCATAGACCGCCGACACGTCCTTGAGGTCCAGGTCCTGTGCTTCTTCGGCCAGCAGGCCGCAATGGCCCTGTTCATGGAAATGGCTGTAGGCCAGCCCGTCGCCAGGAAACAGCACTCGCTCGCGCTCATCGAACAGCCACAGTGTCGTCCGCAGGTCGCGGATCACAGAGTCCAGCGTGGTGAGCCAACGATTGCCGAGGTCGAGGCTGTCGCCGGCCACCATGGGGCGCAGGCGATCGGCAAATTGGGGAAAGGCAAGGTGATAATCGCTGACGTCGCCATGCAAGGTCATGTCGGGATATAGTTGCAGAAGGCGGCCCAAGCTCCCGGCATGGGGCGTTTCCTGATGGGTGAGGAAAAGATGCTTGAGCGGGGGGCGCCGGCCACCGTCCAGCAGGCTGCGCAGATGGGCGTGGACGACGGCGAAATCCTTGGGCGCGCCGGTTTCGATGAGACACGAGGCATCGTCGCCGCAAACCACGAACGCAGAATTATACCCGTGATAAACCTTGCCGCGCACACGCTGGACCTGGCAATCGCCGATCCAGAAGACGCCTGGCGCCAGTTCTCTTGGCAGGCTACTCATGGTCGCACCTCTTTTGAGGGGTAGTATTGCTTGTCGTGCGGAATATAGACGGGCGGCGTTTGCGATCTGTCGAGTTCGCGCAGCACCGTATCGAGCATCCGATAGTGTCGTTCGACGGTTTGCCTGCCGCGCAACAGCTTTCCATAGCCCGGCGCGATGTTCTCGATGTCGTGAGCATCAAATATCGCGTCGATGCCGCGCCTGAGTTCGTCCGTCCGAGCCCCTTCGAGCCACCAGTAGCGGGTGCTCAGCAGGAACCGCCGGACGTCTTCTTCCGTCGTCTCGTCGGCACCGGCATCGATGCTCCACTGCGGCTCCATGCTCTCGCTCCAAGAGTGGGCGAACATGTCCGATGTGAACAGGGTCTTGCTCGCCGGGTCGTAGACCCAGCGGGTATTGATGAGGCGCAACGGAGACTGGTTGAACTTGACCGGCCGCTTGCGGCTGCCGATCTCCACCCATTCGTTGCCGGTAATCAGCTCGACGGGAAACCGCCCGGCGTTCGCCTCGGCTTCCTCCTGGCTCGTCGATTCAAAATCGAGGGCGGCGGCGGCGTTCTTGATGGTGGCGAACAGTCTCTTGATGGGAAAGTGCCGGGCAATCGGCAACGCATTGCCGACCGAGAGGAAGTCATTGAGACGAAGCACCATGATGGAAAGCGAAGTGTCAGGGCCGATCAGCGAACCAATCTGGCTCAGCATCTGGTCCTTGTGGATGCCAAACCCTGTATCGAGCAGCAGCGCCTCGTCGTCCTCCACCAGCAGGTAGCAATTGCATGGTGCGTATCCGCGGGCCTGGCTCGGATAGTGCCCTACCCTCCCGTCGAGCGCGATGACGTTGTGGAGCGCATATGTGCTGCCGGCAGCAAGCTCGGTGAGGCTGGATGAAGCGTTCATGGATCAACTCCTGCTTCTGATGGTCCCGGGTGCCTGGTCCGATTGCCGCCGCGCGCCAAATGGGAGGAAGACGCGCGGCGGCGAACCCGATCGTTACGACGGCGGGTTGATCAGGGTCCGGACAACCGCGAGGGTTTCATCGGTGGCCTCGTAGATGCGGCCCACCACGTCCTCGACCTCTTCACCGGTGATCGGCTTGGGGTCGGCTCCCGAAGTATTGGCCACGGCCAGATACTCGGGGTCGGTGGCCGCATCGATGAAGGCCTGACGCAGTGCGGCAAGGCGGTCTTCAGGGATGCCCGGGGGTGCGGCGAACGGCTGACCTGCTTCCATGGGCAGAAGAAAGAATTCCGCAACCGCCCGTTTTGCCGGATCGTCGGTGAATTCGAGGATGTTGGGCGCGTCGGGGAATCTCGGATCGGGCTCCATCGCCGTCTGCAACAGGACCTGGACCTGCCCGTCTTCGAGCCAGGGCTTTTCGATGCCGAACCCCATGAGATAGTCGATCGCAATCATGCGGCCATCGACTTCGCCGCGTTCGATGGCAAGGCTGATCGCCGGGGACCCGTCGTAGCCTGGAATGATGTCGAACTGGGTATCGAAAAATTCGTTCATCATCGCCGGCAGGACGCGGTTCTCATTTGCATAAGAGGTCGCCCCAAGCTTGATCGGCGTGCTGAAGATGTCCTCCGGCACCTGCGCCTCGATATCGCTGCGGACCAGCAGGGCGTATGCCTCCTTATTGAGGCTGCCGATCCAGTTGACCTCACGCGGATCGAATTCGACATCAACCTCTGAAACCAGTGGCAGGTAAAGGTTGTTGCGCTGCAGGAAGGTGATGAGGCTTCCATCACGCGGCGCAGCCGCCTGCATATGGATGGCCGCAGTCATACCGCTCGCGCCGGGCATGTTCGTGATGATGATGTCGGGATTGCCCGGCATGTGCTTTTGCAGGAACGGGGCAAACTGACGGACATAGGTATCGATACCGCCTCCGCCGGCCGCGCTGGCCACGATGGTCAGGGGATTGTTGCTGTAGAATTCCTCGACAGTCTGGGCGTTCGCGATGGGCATGCCGGCCAGCGACAACGCAAGTCCTGCGCCCACTATCTGTAGCATTTTGCTATACATGTTCTACTCCTCCTCATTGTTGGCTGCCCTGCCTTTTTCGACAAGGACTGGCGCCGTTGCCGGGCACCCGAGGGTGCCCGGCCGGACCGGCGCAAGATCAGGACTGGGGGTTGACCAGCGGCCGGACCTTTTCGAGCACGTCGTCGGACGCGGAGTAAATCTCCTCCACGATCTCCTGAACGGCTTCACCCGAAATCGGTGTCGGCGTGTTTGCGACCTGTTCCATATGCGCGATGTATTCAGGGTCAGCCGTCGCATCCATGAAGGCCTGGCGAAGCGCCGCAAGGCGGTCTTCGGGGATGCCAGCCGGAGCGGCAAACGGACGTCCTGCCTCCATCGGGGCAAGGACAAACCTTGCAAGGGCCTCGATCTCGGGGTCCTCGATGTAATCGAACAGGTTTGGCGCGTCCGGGAAGTGCTCGCTTGAATTGACGGCCGTCTGAAGAACCACTTCGATGGTGCCGTCTTCGAGGAAAGGCGCCTCGTTGCCGTAACCGATGAGGTTATCGACGGGCAGCATGCGGCCGTCGATTTCGCCACGTTCGAGGGCCAGCGTCATCGCGGCGGCCCCTTCATAACCAGTGATGATCTCGAACTGAGTTCCCAGATACTCGTTCATCATGGCGGGGAGAACGCGGTTTTCGTTGGCAAACGAAGTGGCGCCCATCCGGATGGTCGTGTCGAACAGGTCGTCGGCGGACTCGATACCGGCCCGCGTCATGATAGCGACCGTATAGATTTCCTTGGTCAGGCTGCCCAGCCAGTTGGCTTCGAGCGGCTCGAAATCGAGCGGAACGTCGGAGACAAGCGGGAAATAGAGATTGTTGCGCAGCAACATCGCCACTTCCGTACCGTCCTTGGGAGCGGCGGACATCATCTGGATGGCTGCCGACATGCCGCTGGCGCCCGGCAGGTTGCGCACGATGATGTCAGGATTTCCCGGAATGTGCTTTTGCCAGAACGGCACGAATTGCCGGGCGTAAAAGTCCGCGCCCCCGCCTGCGGCGGCGCCCACCACCAGCGTGAGGTCGTTATTGCTGTAGAACTCTTCGACGCTCTGTTCCTGGGCGACGGCGCCCGGCGCGATAGCGAGCGCCAGAAGGCTGCACGCGATTACCGATAGGTACTTGTTGGTCATTCTCTCCTCCTGTGATCGGAATGATCTGTTTCAAACCGGAAAAGTCCCTGCCGTTTGCCGGCTATTGTTGCTGGTTCTCTTCCGGTTTTCCGGCGCCCGGGGCTCTTGTCGTCCTCTCCGACACAAACCTTCCGTTCGCTCTGCCTTTGACCGTAGCGCTCGCCATTTCACGACATAAGATGCATATTGTTCGCAAAACTCGTGAACTTTCTTCACAAATCAAATGGCCTAGCCTGCGATTTCCGGGAGACTGCCTCCCCGCACGATTGGCCCACCAAGGGCCGCCCGGCGCGCCGAACGACCGCTAACCTCAAATCAGCTTGCGCTCCGTGGTGCTGAGCAGCTCAAGCCCATCCTCCTTGATGAGAATGTTGTCCTCGAACCGGATGGAATAGGTTTCAGTGCGAACCGACGGCTGGAACGAGATCACCATTCCGGGTTCGAAAATGGTTTCGCGGTGCGTGGGATGCGGGAAATCGTGGAACGGACCAAGCCCGACCCCATGGATGGCAAATTGCTGGCAGGGCATGACGGCCTTGTTGGCCGGATACCCCCGGTCGATCATCGCCTGGCGAATATGGTCGAAGACAGTTCCGAACTCCATGCCTGGCTTGAGATAGTCCATGAAGGTGTCGTGTATGTCGTAGAGATCGTTGGCGATCTTGCGATACTCTTCCTTGGGCTCGCCAATGCACCACGTGCGGGCGATGTCGAAGCCGTAACCATGATAGAGCGCGCCCAGATCGATGGTGACAAGTTCGCCTTCCTCGATCTTTTTCCACTCGGACGCGAAGGCCCGGTAGTTGGCGGTGCGGATGCCGGCCTGGCACATGGTCTCGACCTCGCGCATGGCGCCGAGACGCTTCATCTCGATTTCCATGGCGAACTGGACTTCCATCTCGGTCACACCCGGCTGGGCTGTCTTGATGGCGACGTCGATTGCCGAATGGCCGATCTCGACAGCCTTGCGGATCAAGGCTATCTCGGCCGGCTCCTTGACCGAGCGCGCGATGAACAGAAGGTCACCCGCCGGTTTGAGCTTGGCATCGGGCAGAGCGGCGACAAGGCTGTGATAGGTCTTGGCGGTACAGGTGGTTTCCTCGAACCCGATATTTCCCTTCGAGAGACCCTTTTCGGCCAGAACCTTGGCGACACCGTCGGCGGGGCTCGTGGCAAAACCGGTGTCGTTGACGCGCACGTCCTTGATCCAGGTGCCCTCGCGAATGGCATTCATGGTGATGAAGGCGCTGAGGAAAACCGGGTCATGATCCTTGAACAGGATCAGGGGCGCTTCTGTGATGTGGGTATGGGAAAGCGGATACCAGGGCATATGCTGATAGTGGCCGCCATAGTAATACTGATTGGTCCAGTTGTGGACGATGAACGCGTCGAGTTCATTCTCCTCCATCACCTTGCGGAGCCGATTGAGGCGCCCCTCGTAGTCGAACGTGGTTCCGAATATGTTCATTGCGCTATACCTTTCTCGCCGTGGCGATCCTCACGTGCGATCGTGGGCCGGTGCGAACCGCCAACGATGGCCTTCCTGCAAGGGCGCAGGACCGGATCTGGATCAGGTTGGGGTTGAGAGGCATCTGGGGGCCAACATGCTTCGTTGGCCCGGCCCCTGGTTCCTCCCCTGCTTCCGTGCGATCCGGAACCTATCGAAGGGACCTGCTGTCATTAAGCAGGAAAAAGGTCACTTGATCTGTGAAGAAACTTCCGAAGAAAAACTCCCAGCTCGTCGTATTCTCCAATGAACCCGTGATTGTCCGGCCGGCAGTGTAGCCAGCAGGATGGGGGCCCCGAACCTAAGTTTGGCGCCACGCCTGATAAGATTTTCCGCGGACGGCGGCGGAGGCGGCCTATTGCGCGGTGATTTCGACGAGGTAGTCGACAACGGCGCGCACCCGCGCAGGGAGATGGCGACCAGCCGGAAAGATCACCGAAACCGGCGGGCCTTCGGTCTTGTACTCCTCGAGCACCGGGATGAGCCGGCCCGACTGCAGATCGTCCTTGAGGGCCCACCAGCTTGAATGGACTATGCCCAGGCCCTTCACCGCAGCCTCCCGCAGAGCGTCGCCGTTATAGACGGCCAGATTGCCGGCAATGCGCACGCGCTGGCGTCCCTCCTGCTCGCTCTTGAACGTCCACTCGAACCCGAAGCGTCCATGGATGCAATTGTGGCGCAGCAGATCCTCGGGCTTTTTGGGCGTCCCGTGCCGCTCTAGATAGCTCGGCGCGGCAGCGGTGATCACCGGGCCCTGGGTCAAAAGCCGCCGAATGGTGCTCGAATCCTCGAGTTGACCGGTGTGCACGCCAAGGTCGAAGCCGGATTCGATGAGGTCTGTCGGACGATCGCTGAAATGCACCTGAAGGTTCACATCGGGGTAGCGCTCGAAAAACTCTCCCAGCGCCGGCACCAGGGACAGGCGCCCGAACAAATTTGGCACCACGATGCGCACGGTGCCCTGCACTGTCTTGTTGGCCGCATGGATGCGCAGTTCGGCGTCGGCAAGATCCTGGAGGATGCCCTGGGCACGTTCGAACAGTTCCTGCCCCTGTTCGGTCAGCACCAGTTGCCGGGTCGTCCGGTTGAACAGCCTGACGCGCAGTTCGTCTTCAAGTCGGCTGATGGTCTTTGTAACCGTGGAGGCTGATGTCCCGAGCTTTTTGGCCGCGGCGGTAAAACTGCCCTGCTCACAGGCCGCTACGAAGCTCTGAAATGCGGCGAATTTGTTCATCACGGACGCCTCTTCGGAAAAAAATGCACAAGTAATGTTCTAATCAATGCATTTTCTGATTGCAACGGCCTTGGCTATACCGGTGGCAAAGACAAAGAAGAGGGATCGTCATGGAAGACATTTTCGTCAACACTTCCCAGGGCCGAATTCACCTGCTGACCGCGGGACAGGGCCGTCCGCTCCTGCTGCTCCACAGCAATGGCGGTTCGGCCTATGAATTCGAGCACGTCATCGACCCTCTTGCCGAACATTTTCAGGTCTTTGCCTGGGACATGCCGGGACAGGGCGATTCCGATCCCCTGCTCCGACATCTCAGCGTGCAGCAATATGCCGATGTCGCCGTCGAGGTGATGGATGCGCTGGGCCTGCAAACGGGCATCGTTGGTGGCGCGTCGATCGGCGGCGCTGTGTGCGTGGCGCTTGGCGCCAGTCACGCCGCGCGCTTTGAAAAGATCGTCGTCGTCGAATGCCCCTTTCGCACGCCACAGGAGTGGAAGGGGAACTGGGCCAACACCGAGGCCAACTATGCTCCGGTCACCCAAACCCGGGAGCGGGTGGCGCCAAGGCTTCGCAATGTGACCGACGAGTTGATGGTCCGCTGGAACATCGACAGGGCGAAGGCCGGATCCAAGACCTGCCTGAGCGTCATGTGGGCGCTGCGCGAATACGATATCGCGGCCGACCTCGCGAAATTTCCCGCCGGCCAGGTCCTGGTGTTCGGCGACAAGAGTCCCACGGTCGCAAAAGCGGGCCAGTTCGAAGCCGCACTGACCGATGCGACAACGCACATCATTTCCGATTGCGGCCACTTCCCGATGATCGATGACCCCGAGCGGTTCGTCGACATCTTCATCACCGAATCTCAAGCACCCCACGCCAGTTGAGGAGAAGCCAAATGAGACTGGGCTATTTTGCCATGCCGATGCACCCGCTTCACCGGGCGTGGGCGGATACTCTCGAGGAAGACCGTCAGGCGGTCATTCTCGCCGACAAACTCGGTTTCTACGACGCCTTCATCGGCGAGCACCTGACCGACCGGGTCGAAAACATCACCAATTCGATGCTGTTTCTCGCCTCGCTGATCCATTCGACGAGCAACATCAAGCTGGCGACCGGGACCACCAATCTGTCCTACATGCATCCGACCCTGATCGCATCGAACGCCGCCATGTTCGATCACATGGCCCAGGGCCGGTTCATTCTGGGTATCAGTCCCGGCAATCTGCGTTCGGACGCCGAGGCGCTTGGGCAGCTCGAAGAGGATCGCGGCCAGATCTTTGCCGAGGCCATCGATGTCATCCTGCAGATCTGGGAACGGGAGGCGCCCTATTGCATCGACCTCCCGGACAACCGGTTCAAGGTTTCCACCCAGCAGACCCAGTGGCTCGATCTGGGCATCGGTTATCTCGGCAAACCCTATCAGGCGCCGCGTCCCGAGATCGTTGGAACCGTGGTCGCGCCGTTTTCCAAGGGAGTTATTCTCATGGGACAGCGCGACTTCCATCCCCTCTCGGCCAATTTCCTGCAGTCGAAATGGGTCGGGTCTCACTGGGCCAATTACAGCGAGGGCAAGAAGGCCGTCGGCCAAGAGGCCAAGGTCTCCGATTGGCGCGTCGCGCGGACCATCTTCGTCGCCGATGACGAGGCGACCGCCCGTTCCTATGGCGGCGAAGATGCCCGTAGCCCCTATCGCTTCTACTACAATCAGATGGTGACCAAGTTCAACAAGATCGGGCGCCTGCCGCTGTTCAAGACCAGCCGGGACCAACCCGACGAGGAGGTCACCCTCGATTTCGTCCTCGATACCCTGGTCATCAAGGGCACCGTCGACAGCGTCGTCGACCAGATCCTTGCGATGCGCGAAGAGACCGGGGATTTCGGCGAAATCGTCTATGCGGGCATGGACTGGGTCGATCCGGCCCTCGCCAAGCGCTCGATGGAGTTGATGGCAACCGAAGTCATGCCGCGCGTCAACGCGGCCATCGGCGCGAAATAAATCCTCATCCCCGCCCTGTGATCGGCGCGGGATCGCCTTCCCCGCCCTTTGGCGGGGGAGGTCAATCTTCTTTGGGAGAACTGGCATGAACGGCGCTGAAAGCCTTGTCCGAACCCTTGTCGCATCCGATGTCGACACCTGCTTTGCCAATCCGGGCACTTCGGAGATGCATTTCGTTGCGGCCCTGGACCGGACCGAGGGCATGCGCTCGATCCTTGTGCTGTTCGAAGGCGTGGCCACCGGCGCAGCCGACGGATACTGGCGCATGGCCGAACGGCCGGCCTCCACGCTGCTCCATCTCGGCCCGGGCCTTGCCAACGGGCTGTCCAATATCCACAACGCCCGCAAGGCCTGTTCGGGCATGGTCAACATCGTAGGCGAGCACGCCACCTGGCATCTCGAATTTGACGCGCCGCTCACCTCCGATATCGAGGGACTGGCCCGGCCCCTTTCCGATTGGGTGCGCACCTCGCGTGGCGCCCAGGCGATCGGCCAGGATGCCGTCGATGCGGTCGCTGCCGCGCGCGGGGCTCAGATCGCGACACTGATATTGCCCGGTGACACGGCCTGGAACGATGGCGGGATCATCGGTCGTGGCTGCGAAACGGATACCGATGCCGCCGTGGACCCCGACGCCGTGGATGCCGCCACGCGGGCCCTGGCTTCGGGCGAACAGGCCATGATCATTCTCGGTGGCCGTTCCATCAGCGGCGAAGCGCTGGACCTTGCCGGCCAGATCGCGGGCAAGACCGGAGCCCGGGTCGCCACGCAATTTTTCAGCGCGCGGACGCAACGCGGCGCCGGTCGGGTTCCAGCGTTGCGCATTCCGTATAACGTCGACGCGGCACTGACCGCGCTCAAGGACTACCGAGAGATCATCACCGTCGAAACAGGCGAACCGATCTCGTTCTTTGCCTATCCCGACAAGCCCAGCCAGATGAAGCACCCCGAGGCCCAGGTGACCCAGTTGTGCCCGCGCGGCGTCCATGGGCTCGGGGCGTTGCGGGCGCTGGCCAGTGCCGTCGGCGCAAAGCCGGACGATGCCGTTCGCCAGGAGCGTTCAGAAAGCCTGCTGCCGACCGGCGCCCTCAATCCGACAACCATTGCTCAGATTCTGGCCGTACTCATCCCGGAAAACGGCATCGTGGTGGATGAGTCGGTGACCACCGGCCGCGAAAGCTTTCCGGTGACCGCAGGCGCCCTGCCCCATGACTGGCTGCAGAACATGGGAGGCTCGATCGGGTACGGCATGCCGGTTGCGACCGGCGCAGCGATTGCCTGTCCGGACCGCAAGGTCATCAGCCTGTCGGGCGACGGCAGCGCGATGTACATGATCCAGACGCTGTGGACCCAGGCGCGTGAAAGCCTCGATGTCACCAGCATCATCTTTGCCAACCGCAGCTACAAGATCCTGCAGCAGGAGTTTGCCGGCGTTGGCGCCGGCGAACCCGGTGCCAAGGCGAACGCTATGCTCAGCATCGACAATCCGGCGCTCGATTTCGTTGCCATGTCGCGCGGCATGGGCGTGCCGGCCGTGCGGGTTACTAACTGCGAGGAGTTGATCGAAGCCCTGTCCCGGCGCCTTGAAGAATCCGGCCCCGGCCTCATTGAGGTCATGCTGTGATTAATGCATTTTTGGCACAGATGTTTTGAAAACTGTTGCAGTTTTATCTTCCACCAATCCCTGACACACTGTTTTCACAGTCGATCTTTCAGCGGAGTTGACCATGCGCTCGACCCTTCAGACCATAGACCAGATGCAGTTTCGGAAAGCCATGTCGCGATTTGCGACTGGTGTTGCCATTCTCACCACTGAGTATCAGGGTCAGCGCTATGGCATGACCATCAATTCCCTGACTTCGGTATCGCTGGATCCGGCACAAATCCTTGTCTGCATCAATGCCGGCAGCCCTACCGGAATAGCGATAAAGAACAGCAAGGTCTTCGGCATCAGCCTGCTCACCGAGGATCAGACCTTTGCTTCTCGCAGCTTCGTTGGCCCGACGGCCGCCCGGTTCGATGCCGTGGCCAGCACCGATCACGAACTCGGCGTCCCGCTGATCGACGGCGCTCTGGCCAATATGGTGTGCCGGGTCGAAAACATTTTTATCAGCGGCGACCATGAGATCGCCATCGGCGAAGTTATCGAGTGCACCCATGCACCCGAAGGAGAACCGCTGGTGTTCTTCGGCGGCGAATATGGAAAGTTCGAGGTCGCCCGCCCTTTCGTCGAACGGAATTGCGCGGGGGGCGTGGCATGAGCGGAGCCGAACGGCGGCCGGTGGCCCTGGTCACCGGAGCATCCTATGGCATCGGCGCGGCAACAGCTGCCGCCCTGGCGCGTGACGGCTTCGATCTGGCGCTTTGCGACCTCGATACAGCCATGCTGGAGGAAACGGCGTCAACAGTGCGCCAGCACGGCGGCCGGGCCGAGACCATTGCGCTCGATCTTCGCGACGATGACAGCATTGCTGCGACTGTCCAGACCGTCACTGAGACGCTCAGAACGATCGACGTGCTCGTCAACAATGCCGGCATCGCATTCCGAAAGGAGGCGCTCGAGGTAACGCGAGAGGACTTCCACCGCGTCATGGACGTCAATCTGGCGGGCACGTTCATGATGTCCCGCGCCCTAGGCGAGCACTGGATCGCCACCGGCCATCCTGGCGCCATTGTCAGCGTCGCCTCTACCCACGGCCTGCACGGCGTTCCGACCAGTTCGACCTATGGCATCGCCAAGGCCGGCATCGCGCATATGACGCGCATGCTGGCCATCGAATGGGCGCCCCACCGCATTCGCGTCAACGCGATAGCTCCCGGCTCCACGGTGACCCCCACAAGGACCGGGCTGAGCGATCCGGCCAAGCGCGATGCGCTGATGGCCCGCTTCCCGCTCGGACGGTTCGGGCAACCCGAGGACATGGCCGACGCCATCGCCTATCTCGCCGGGGCCAAAGCCGGCTTCATCACAGGCCACGTGCTGGTGGTGGACGGGGGCCTGACAGCCAAATGACGAGGAGGACAAGCACAATGGATGCAGTGGCCGCGGAGCAGCCGACGAGCAAATATCGTTTCCTGATGATCCAAGGCTTCCGCCTCCCCGCCGACTCTCCCTTTCTGCATCGCAAGCTGACGGGAACAAAAAAAGAGACGGTCATGGACTATCCGATCCTGGCCCCTCTTTTGGAGGGCGTGGATTGGGACGTTCACGGCGGAGCCATCACGACCTATGGCGACTGGCCGGTCGAAAACCGTCAGGAGTTCGCCCATTCGGGCGTGGCTCGCCTCCCTATCGTCAAAGAGGCCTGCGAAAGCGGAAAATACAACGCCATCATCCTGCTCGGCGGCGGTGAACCGGGTTTCCATGAAGCGGTTGAAATTGCACGACCCTATGGCGTTGCGGTCACGTCCTGCGCATTCTCGCAGATGCACGTCGCTTCGATGCTCGGCAACAAGTTCAGCATCATCGACGTCGCCGAATCCCACAACATGTACTACTACAACCTTGTCGTGCAGCACCGCATGGACCAGCGGTGCGCCTCGATACGGATGATAAATTTCCCGCATGAGCGGCCGGGCATCGGCAGGGATCGAACGCTGCATGGCGAAAAGGCCAAGGCGCGCGCCGGTCAGCACTCCGATGCGGTCGAGGAAGCCGTTATCGCCGCAGTCGCCGCCATCGAGGAGGACGGCGCCGAGGTGATCACCATCGGGTGCTCCGGGGCCTTCTGGCTCCAACCCTTCCTGCAGGAGCGGCTAAACGCGCTTGGCTGGGAAGTGCCCGTTCTCCAAGGGTACAAGACTGCCATAAGCATGGCCAAGATGATGGTCGATCTCGGCGTAACGGCCAGCGGCCTGAAATATCCCGGCGACAACCCCAAAATGTGGCGCCGCAAGAAGGTTTTCTGACCATGCCCAACTGGACGCAATTCTATATCGATGGCCAGTGGGTAACGCCGACATCCAGCGAACGCCTCGATGTCGCCGACCCTTCGACCGAGACGGCTTTCGCCCAGGTGGCCATCGGCAATTCCGATGATGTCGACAGGGCCGTCCGGGCTGCGCGGCGCGCGTTCCCGGACTTTGCCGCCTTCCCACTTGCCGAACGCATCGCCCTGATCGCGCGGATCAGGGATTTGTGCATCGCCCGGACGGACGATCTGGCCAGTGCCATCTCCAGGGAGATGGGGGCGACTTTGGGCTTTGCGCGCGATGTCCATGTTCCGGCCGGAATATCGCATCTCAGCGAAATCCTCCGCGTGCTGGAAACGTTCGACTTCGAGCGCAGCAACGGCCGCACCCGCATCGTCAAGGAACCCATTGGGGTGTGCGGACTCATCACGCCCTGGAACTGGCCCTTGAACCAGACCCTGTGCAAGATCGCTCCGGCGCTCGCGGCGGGGTGCACCATGGTGCTCAAGCCCAGCGAGCGGTCTCCGGCCAGTGGCCTCATACTCGCAGAAATCATGGACGAGGCTGGAACGCCGCCGGGCGTGTTCAATCTGGTCAATGGCGACGGACCGGGGGTGGGATCGGCGATATCGGCCCATCCCGATATCGACATGGTCTCGTTCACCGGCTCCACGCGCGCCGGCGTTCTGGTATCCCAGGCAGCAGCCCCAACGGTCAAGAAGGTGACCCTTGAGCTTGGCGGCAAAAGTGCCAACATCCTGCTCCCGGACGTGGATTTTCCCGACGCCGTCGCCAAGGCGGTGGCGCGCTGCTTCATCAACAACGGCCAGTCGTGCAACGCCCCGACGCGCCTGCTCGTCCCGCAAGAGCGGATCGATGAGGTTCTGGCCCATGCGCGTGCCGCTGCCGAAGCGGTGATCGTGGGCGATCCCGCCTCACCGTCCGCACAGGGTCCGTTGGCCAATCGCCCGCAATTTGAAAAAGTCCAGCAGATGATCGAACAGGCCGTCGCGGACGGGGCCACGCTTGTGTGCGGTGGTCCGGGACGCCCGCAGGGGCTCAATTGCGGCTATTATGCCCGCCCGACCGTGTTTCTGGCCACCCCCGACATGGCTATCGCGAAGGAAGAGGTCTTCGGCCCCGTCCTGACAATCCTCACCTACACCGACATCGAGGACGCCGTGCGCATTGCCGAGGACACCGAATACGGGCTGGCGGCCTATGTCAGCGGACGCGACATCGAACAGGCGCGCCAAGTCGCCCGCCGGCTTCGCGCCGGCACCGTCCATGTCAATTATCCCGCGCGCGATCCCGCAGCTCCGTTCGGCGGATACAAGCGCTCGGGAATAGGCCGCGAATGGGGCGAGTTCGGACTTGAGGATTTCCTCGAGACCAAGGGCATCATCGGATACGGACACGCATGAACCGCCCATGGCGGGCTCGGAGCCGGACGCTTTCATCGCTCGCGGTGTTGCGCCATCGCGGCTATGCTATTTTCGTATCGGGCAATTTCCTGTCCCTGACCGGCACCTGGATGCAGCGCATGGCATTGGCCTGGCTGATCTGGGAAATGACGGAATCGACCTTCTGGCTCGGCCTCCTCTCGGCAGCGGACCTGCTGCCCGCCACCATTTTCACGCTGCTCGGCGGCGCGGCCGCCGACCGGGTGGACCGGTCTCGCCTCATCATCGCCTGCTATACCCTGGCGGCGGGCGTCGCGGCCACCTTCGCGATCCTTCAGGGCGCCGGCCTGTTGCTGCCTGTCCCTCTGCTCGCGCTAACCTTCGCTCAGGGATCCGTTCAGTCCCTCGGTCATCCGGCGCGGCTGGCCATTCTGCAAGGGCTCGTCCCACCTGAAGAGGCGGCCAACGCCGTCTCCATCGGCTCGACCACCGTCAACCTTGCACGGCTCTTCGGCCCGGCGCTTGGGGGGATCCTGATCTTTCATCTCGACGTGGTCTGGGTTTTCCTGGTCTGCGCGGCGCTGCAGGCCAGCGTGGTGTTTTCGCTGCTGGCCGTGCGTACGCCGCACGTGCCCCGCAGCCGATCATCGAGTTCCATATTTTCCGAAATCCGAGATGGCGTCGTCGCCATATTCCGCATGAGCGGCGTGCGCTACGTCTTGTTTTATCTGCTGGCTTCGGGCGCACTGTTGCGCTGCATGACGGAGATCATCCCCGCCTTTGCCGCCCGCAGTTTCGAGATCACCTCGGTTGGCCTTTCCATCCTCGCCTCGACCATGGCTATAGGTGCTGTGCTCGGTGCCCTGACGGCGGCATCAGGGCCGGACACCAGCCTGTTGGTGCGCAGGATCATGGCAAACTGGATGGCGGCGGCACTCGTGGTCTGCGTTTTCGCGTTCGCCACGGCGCCGTGGGCCGCCATCGGATGCATGTTCGTCCTGGGCCTATGCATGGTGCGCGGTATGATCCTCACCCAGACGTACGTTCAACTCTCTGTTCCCGATTCGATAAGGGGCCGGGCGCTTAGCGTCTTTTCCATCTGCTCGCGCGGCAGCCCATTGATTGGTGCTCTTGCAGTCGGAATTGCCGCCGATTTGATCGGATTGACCGTTCCCGTCCTTCTAAGTGGTGTCATAATATTCATTGCCGCACTTGCTGGATGGCTACAAACTAAACCGCGCTAACTCCAGGCACTTCTAGAAAAATGTTGGAGAGAAGCATCGGGTGACAATTGATGCTGAAGCCGATGATCATGCGTTGCGCCAACCATCCGAAGGCTCATCAGAGAATGAGCCGCGGTTTGCTTTAGCAGCCATATTCTAGAAAGCGCCGGTCGGCATCTGCCAGCTCTCGAGGTCAGGGCCAAGGAGCAGTTTCCCTCGTTCTGGCCGGGATGACAGGGCGATCACCTTGACAGCTCAGCGTGAGAGTGCAATTAGTTCGTCCACAGAACGAATTAAGGTGACCGTTGATGGGCGATGCCTCCAAAGTCTCTCGAAAGTTTTCCGAACGCACCATCATGGAGGCAATCATCCAGGGCGGCCCGATCTCGCGGGCATCCATTTCCAAGCAGACGGGTCTGTCGAAACAAACGGTTTCTGAGATCGTCAGGCAGCTGGAACAGGAAGGCTGGGTGCAGGAAACCGGACGGAGCAGCGGTCATATCGGCCGGACAGCGGTGAACTACGAACTTGTCCCCAACGCCGCATTCCTGGCTGCGGTTGACCTCGGCGGCACCAAGCTGCGTGTGGCCATCCTTGATCTGTCCTGCCAGGTGCTGGCCGAAGAGGTCGAAGCGACCGATCCGCAAGGCGGGAGCGCCGTGGTCGAACAGATCGTCGCCCTGTGCTGGCGGATTGCCGATCGGACGGGGATCGCGCGTGACCGCATTCGACTGGCGGTCGTCGGCGTGCCCGGCGCGCCCGACAACAATACCGGCCGGGTGCTGATGGCACCCAATCTTGCAGGTTTCGACCGGATGGACGTGGCCGGAGCGCTGGAGCAAGCCCTCGGCATCAATGTCGTCCTCGAAAACGACGTCAACCTGGCGGTGATCGGCGAGAACTGGCAGGGCGTGGGGCAGAACATAGACAATCTCGCCTACATCGCCGTGGGAACCGGTCTGGGCTGCGGGTTGCTGGTCGACGGCAAGCCGGTGCGCGGCGCCACCAATGCCGCGGGCGAACTGGGTTTCCTGCCGTTCGGGGCCGATCCTTTCGAGCCAGAATCCCAGCGCTCTGGCGCGCTCGAGCGCGTTGCGGCTTCTATCGGGATCATTGAACGTTACGCGCATCTTTCGGGCTTGCAGGCCAGCGTTCCGGTGATCTTTGAACGCGCCAACGCAGGCGACGAACACGCCGGGCAAGTGCTCGACGAAACAGCGAAATATCTGGCGCGCGGCGTCGTGGCTGTCGTGGCCATCGCCAATCCGCAAAAAGTCATCCTCGGCGGCTCGATAGGGTTGCGGGAGGAACTTCTGGACCGCGTGAAGCTCTTTTTGCCGGCCCTTTTTCCACGGGCCATCGAAATCGAGAGGAGCCCGCTCGGCGCGCGCGCTGCGCTGATCGGGGCAGCGGCCATCGGCCTCGAGCATCTGCACAACACATTGTTCGGCACGGAAATGCTAGGCGGGCGCATCTCGCTGCCACCGGCCGACGGCCTGGAACTGAAGGTCGCGGCAACATGACCCTGCACGACAAAAACCTGAGTGAATTTCTCGACCGCGATGGCGCGCTTTCGCTGTTGCGAAGCGCAATCGCGCGGCAAAGCATCACGGGCAATGAAGGCAATTTCGTTGCGCTACTAAAAGACGAAATGCTGGCGAGAGGTCTGTCCGATCTCGGCTCGGCAGAATTCATGCCCGGGCGTCCCAACATATGGGGCACGCGCAAGGGCAAGGGCGGCGGTCCGAAACTGCTCTTTATCGGGCACACCGACACTGTCCATGTGGATGGCTGGCGTGAGCACTGGGCCGGCGACGAGCGCGAAGACCCATTCGGCGCGCCGGTCATCGACGGCGAAATCTGGGGCCGCGGTGCGGGCGACCTCAAGGCGGGCATCTGCACATCGCTCTCCGCCCTGTCATTGCTCGACAGTGCCGGCATCGCGCTCAAGGGTGACGTCAACTTTGCCTTTGTCGGTGACGAGGAAAGCGGCCAGCCGGGGAGCGGGGTTTCGGCCGGGATCAAGCATTATGTCGAGAAGATCGAGACCGGCGAAATCGACCGGCCCGATTTCGTTGTCTATGTCGAACCGACCCGGCTCGCCATCTATCCCGCCCAGATTGGCTTTTTCATCGCCGATATCAGCGTCACCGGGAAATCGGCCTATTTCGGCGTGCCCGAGCTGGGCCACGATGCTCTCAAGGCCAGCCACAAGATCATGAGCGCGCTCTGGGCCCATTCCGACGCGGTCTCGGCGCGCGCCAGCCACGACCTGATCGGCGAGGGGTTCCTGCTGATCACGACGCTCAATGGCGGCGGCTATATAGCGGTGCCTGAGCAGTGCACGCTTTCGCTGATCCGCAAATTGCTGCCCGGTGAATCGCTCGACGAGGCGGCAGCCGAGATCGAGGCGGCCGTACGCGGTGCTGTCGACGACCCCAACATCAACATTGAAATCAGTTACCCCGCGGGGCGCGACCATGCGCTTGGCGGGGAGGCCAGCGAGATCGACCGCGGCCATCCGGCGCTTGCGCAATTGCAGTCGGCGATTGGCAGCGCAATGGCTGGCCGGGGGGCGCTCGAGGGGGCGCCGTTCTGGTCGGAAAAGTCGTTCTTTACCAACCGCCTCGGGATACCGGCCGTCTATTGCGCCCCTGGGGACATCCGCAACTGCCACACGTTCGAGGAGCGCGTCAGCGTCGAGGAATATCTCGCGGGCGTGGTGGCATTCGCAGGCTTCATCGCCAGCTATTGCGGCGTCGAAGACCAATAATCAAAAACCAGAAGCACAAAGGGAAACAACTATGACTGCAAAGATTTTGGGGAGTGCCGCTCTGGCGGTCACAGCCCTTCTCTCACCCGCCGTTTTCGCCCAGACCGTCGGGCCAAATGGCGAAAGTGCAACGCCGACCTCCGAAGTCATGCTCTCGGATGCCGACATCGCGGCCCTCCAGGGTCAGGGCCATAAGGCCGCTCTGCTCTGGCACACCTCCTCGGACTTCATCAACGCCGTCTCGGCTGGTGCAACAGACGAGTTCGCGCGCGCCGGGGTCGAAATCGTTGCGACCACCGACGCGGGCTTTGATGCCGCCCGGCAGCGCTCGGACATCGAAACCGCGCTGAGCGCCGGTCCCGACGTCATCCTGTCATTGCCGCTTGACCCGGTCACATCCGCAGAGGCGTTCCGCGAAGCCGTGGAAAGCGACGTGAAGCTTGTGTTCCTTTCGAACCTGCCTTCGGGGTACGAACACGGCACCGACTATGCCGCGATCGTCACCGATGACCTTTTCGAGATGGGACGGCAGGCCGCCGATACGCTGGCCGACGCCATAGGCGGCGAAGGCACCGTTGGCTGGATTTTCCACGATGCCGATTATTACGTTACCAACCAGCGCGACAACGCGTTCAAGACGACGATCGAAAACGACTATCCCAATATCGAGATCGTTGCCGAACAGGGCATTTCCGACCCGGCCCGGGCCGAAGAGCTGGCCAACGCCATGCTCCTGCAAAACCCCGAGCTTGACGGCATCTATGTGACCTGGGCCGAACCGGCAGAAGGCGTCCTGGCCGCACTGCGCGGCGCGGGCAACAGCCACACAAAGATCGTTACGCTCGACCTTTCCGAACCCGTCGCACTCGACATGGTGCGCGGCGGCGCTGTCGCGGGCATCGTTGCCGATGAAGCCTATGAGCTTGGCCGCGCCATGGCGGCGGTGGGCCTCAAGGCCCTGCTGGGCGAAGAAAGCCCCGCATTCGTCGTCGCCCCCGCACTGACAGTCACCGCCGACAACGTCGCCGAAGGCTGGCAGCAATCGCTCCACCGCGATGCACCCGCAACGGTGCTTGGCGCCCAGTAACGACAACAACGAGGATTACGAGAATGCGTACACTTCCTCTTTGGACGGTCGGGCTGATTGCAGCCCTTACGCCCACCCTCGCCTTCGCACAGGCCCCCGTCACCGTGGGTCCCAACGGCGAGCCCGCCACACCCGTGGCCGAGATCGAACTGACCGATGCCGAGGTCGCCCAGATCCGCGAAGGCGGCTACACGGCAGCGTTTGCATGGCACGAACTCTATGACTGGTCCGGCGCCGTGGCCCAGGGCGCAAAGGACGAATTCGAGCGCCTCGGGGTCGAGGTCGTGGCCGAAACCGACGCCGGGTTCGACGCGGCCCGTCAGCAAGCCGACGTCGAAACCGTCATGGCACTCGACCCGACAATCCTGATCTCGCTACCCATCGATCCGAGCGCCGGCACCAGCACCTATGCGGCAGCGCTCGATGGCGGAGCACGGATCGTCTTCATCGACAACGCCGCGGCCGGACTTGCTCACGGCGAGGACTATGTCACCACCGTCTCTGCCGACCTTGTCGGGATCGGCGAAAAGACAGCGCAGGCCATGGCCGACGCGCTGGGAGGCGAGGGCCAGGTTGGCTATATCTTCCATGACGCCGACTTCCACGTCACCAATCTGCGCGACTCCGCGTTCAAGTGGCTGATCGAAAACGAGTATGATGGCATCGACATCGTGGCCGAGGCCGGCATGGCCGATCCGGCCCGGATCGAGGACATCGCCAGTGCGATGCTCACGCAAAACCCCGATCTGGACGGCCTCTACGTGCCGTGGGCCGAACCGGCGACCGGCGTTCTGTCAGTGCTGCGCCAGTTGGGCCGCACCGATATCAAGATCGTCACGATCGACCTCAATGAACCTGCCGGACTCGACATGGTCTCTGGTGGCTCCATAGCGGCTCTGATCGCCGACGAGGCCTACAATATCGGGGTGTATGCAGCCCGGGCTGCGGCGGCCGACCTTCTCGGGCACGACGTCGATCCGTTTCTCGTCGTCGACGCGCTCATCGTCGAGCCGGATACCGTCGCTGAGGGCTGGCAACAATCGCTTGGCCGCGCTGCACCGGATTCCGTGCTGAACGCGCAATAAAATCTGCTGGCAGGCGGCCCCTTCGGGTTGCTGCCTGCTCCCCCGCGCTTCAAGGCCGCAATACATCGACGTATTTGCAGCCAGCGCCCAAGTTCACGATTGTTTCGAGGCTGCCATGACCACACCCAGCAGTGCCCAATCCCCCAATCCGCTTGTTGCCAGCCTCTCGCGGCTGAACCTGCAGCAGTATGTGGTCTATATCGGCTTTGTGGCGATCTTCCTGTTCTTTGCCGTGACGCTCCACGACAACGGATTTCTGACCCAGCGAAATCTCGTCAACATCATCCTTCAGACCGCACCGGCCACGATCATGGCCATCGGGCTGGTTTTTGCCCTGAGCGCGGGCGAGATCGACCTCAGCTTCGGCTCGACGGTAGCGGTCTCCGCGTTGAGTGCGGCGATGGTAATGGCTGCGGTTCCCGATTTGGCTTTTCCGCTCGGCATCCTGGCCGGGATCGGGGCGGGCCTGACAATCGGCTTTATCAACGGCGCGCTCGTCGCCTATCTTCGCCTGCCCTCGTTTCTGGTGACCCTGGCAACCATGGGATTGTTTGCAGGCGTGGCACGCTCGCTCACCAATTTGCGGTCCATTCCCGTTCTCGATGGCACATTCACCGGGATTTTTGGATCCGGGTCGCTGTTCGGCATCCCTTCCCTGGTGCTCTGGACCATCGCCGCCGTCCTTGTCGGACATTTCGTTTACCGCCAGACCCGGTTTGGCGCCCATGTGCTGGCAACGGGCGACAATGCCCGGGCCGCGATGGTGACCGGCATCAGGGTGCCGCGCATCCGGCTGCTGGTGTTCATGATCTGCGGCGGCATGGCCGGCCTTGCGGGGCTGCTTTATGCGGGGCGGTTGCAGGCGGCCAGGTACACGCTGGGGGAAGCGGACCTGATGACCGTCATTGCCGCGGTGATCGTCGGTGGCACGCTGCTGCATGGCGGCAAGGGCACCATCATTGGCGCGCTGGTGGGCTCGCTCATGATGGGCATGCTCAACAACGGGCTCATCCTGATGGGTCTTTCCGTCTCCGACCAGATGATCGTGCGCGGCCTGATTATTCTTGTCGCCGTCGCCGTGTCGCTGCGCGAAAAAGCCCGCTAAGGGAGGTTCATTCTCATGTTTCTCGACATCCTGCGCCGCCGGAATCCCAAATTTGTCCAAGCCGCGATGGCGCTTCATCGCGACAGCAAGATACCGGCCAATTCCTACGTCATCGACCTCGACCAGGTCCGGGCCAATGCGAGCACGCTCAAGGGCGAAGCGGACCGCAACGGGCTCAAGATCTTTGCAATGACCAAACAGGTCGGGCGCTCCTCGAGCTTCTGCAAGGCGGTGATGGGCGCCGGTATCGAAAAATCCGTCGCCGTGGACATGGCCTGCGCCCGTGGCACGCACCGCGCCGGAATGGCTGTCGGCCATCTCGGGCACCTGTCCCAGATCGCGCGGGCCGAAGCGGACGCCGCAGCGGCCACTTTCCGGCCCGACTACTGGACTGTCTTTAACGACACAAAGGCCGGTGAAGCCGCATCGGCGGCGGCAAAGGCCGGTTACGTCCAAAACCTTCTGACGCGCATCAAGGCTGACGGAGACACCTTCTATCGCGGACACGAGGGCGGGTTCGATGCCGACGACATCGTGGCTGTCGCCGACCGGCTCGACGGGCTGGAGGGTGGCCGGTTCGCCGGCATCACGACCTTTCCGGCACTGCTTTTCGATCACGAAAGCCGCAAGGTTAAGCCGACGCCCAACCTTTCAACGCTGACGCGCGCCGCCGAGGCGCTCGCAAGCGCCGGACGGACGGGCATCGAAGTCAACGCGCCCGGCACGACCTCCTCGGTCCTCATGGAGGGCCTCGCGCAGGCCGGTGCGACCCAATGTGAACCGGGCAATGGCATCCACGGGACCACTGCGCTTCACGTGATGGAGGATCTCCCTGAACTGCCGTCCGTGCTATATCTGACGGAGGTTTCGCACCTTTCGGGCGGCAAGGCCTACTGCTTCGGTGGCGGGTTCTATATCGACCCGATCTTCCCCGACTATCCGGTCAAGGCCCTGGTTTCGCCCGAGCCGACGGTTGCGGCCGACGCGCTGCGCGAGGTCGAGGTGCCGCCCCCTTCGGCCATCGACTATTACGCGATGATCGATGCGACGGGCCCGCGCGCACCCGAGCCGGGCGATACCGCCGTCTTCGGGTTCCGGGGACAGGCCTTTGTCACCCGCGCCTATGTTGTCGGCGTTTCCGGGATTTCCACCGGGACCCCCAGAGTTGAATCCATCGAGAACGGGTTCGGCGAACCCCAGTCCTGGCCCGTTTAGGAGGTTGATGATGACCGATACGCTTACCCAACCGGTGCTCAAGCTCGAAAACATCCGCAAGGCGTTCGGGGGCATCGTCGCGATCGAGAATTTCTCGCTCGACGTCCACCCGGGCGAAATCGTTGCGCTGGTGGGCGACAATGGCGCGGGCAAATCGACCCTCATCAAGATCATCTCCGGCGTGCATGCGCCGACATCGGGATCGATGGTTATGGATGGAGCACCGATTGCCATGTCGAGCGCCACAAAGGCGCGCGAACACGGTATTGAGGTGGTCTATCAGGATCTGGCGCTGGCCGACCAGCAGTCGGTTTACATGAACCTGTTTCTTGGCCGGGAAATGACCAAGGGCATGTTCGGCCAGCTCGACCGCAAGGCCATGATCGGGGAAACCCAACGGCTGGTGGACGAACTCGACGTGCGCATCCCCTCACCTCATGCCACGATCCGCGACCTCTCCGGCGGTCAGCGGCAGGGCATCGCCATCGCAAGGGCGACGCGCTGGGCGAAAAAGCTCATCCTGCTCGATGAACCCACTGCCGCGCTAGGGGTGGCCGAAACTGCCAAGGTCGAAAAGATCGTTGCGGGCCTCAAGGCGCGCGATATCGGCGTTTTGATCGTCAGCCACAGCCTCGATCAGGTCTTCAGGCTCTCGGATCGGATCTGTGTCCTGCGTCGCGGCACCCAGATCGGCGTGCGTCCCACCGCAGAAACCGACAAGAACGAGATTATCGCCATGATCACCGGCGTTCACTGATCGATGCCGAGCTCTTAGAGCCCCAGTGAATCCCGGCTCAAAAGAGCTCGCCACTGCGCCCCCGCGTCGCCGAGTTGCAAACGCGCGGCGGCGAGAGCGCTGTCGATCTGAGGCTGGATAATCTGCGTGCCGGCAAGGTGCCTGGAAATGTCGGCGGCGATGACCGGGTGCAATCGCAGCACGCCACCAATGATGGCGACCGGCCCGCTCCCCGCCCGTGCCTGCAACGCCTTTGCAAGTTCGGACAATTCGGCCGCAGCCTTGTGCAGGATGGTCAGGGCGACGGTATCGCCCTCAATAGCCGCCTCGGCCACCGCCACCGCAAGGGTGCCGATCCGGCCCCGGTCCCCGGCATAGACGAACTGGCGCACATCATGCCAGTCCGTGCCGCCGACTTTGTCAAAGAGGTGCCGCGCAAGGGCCTCCACAGCCTCAAACGATCCGGAACGATCCCACGCGCGATAAATCTGGTCGAGCGCCTGTAGCGCGATCCAGCTTCCCGACCCCGCGTCGTCGACAAGGATGCCCCGTCCGCCGACCCGAACGACCTCGCCGCTTTCACTGACATGAACGCCGATAGAACCCGTGCCCGCCGAAACCAGATGCCCCTCGCCCGGCCGGAAAAGGGCAGCATAGGCCAATATGATATCGTCGATGACCAGGACCGCGTCGGGCTTTATGCCAAGCGCTCCGGCAGCAAGACTGCAGATGTCCGGCGCCGCGGCCGGACCGAAACCGGTGAGGCCACCCGTGAGGCTCAAAACCTCCAGTTTTGCATCGGCTATCGCCCCGGCAAGTTGGGTCAGGACGCCTGAAAGCCGGTCTTTCTCGGCGGGATTGAACACATGAGCGGTCGCGCCTCCGAGGTTACCCCGAGCGACGAGTTCGCCCCCAATGTCGCATGCCACCCAGCGGCTGGCCGTGCCGCCGACGTCGAGCCCCAGATGGACCTTGGTCATGAGGGCACGCCGTCGCGCACGAACAGCCGGGTAATTTCACGAGGATTGGTGATCATGGTGCCCACAACGACGGCATGTGCTCCGACGGCGAATGCGCGCTGCACAAGCTGCGGAGTATTGTAGCGCCCTTCGGCGACGATCGGAACCGCCAACCGTGTGGCAAGCGCTTCCACCAGGGCCAGGTCGGGAGCATCGGGACGCGGTTGGGTGGCTTGAGTATACCCAGACAGTGTCGTCGCGACGTAGCTGGCGCCCCAGTCAGCCGCGGCACGCCCCTCCTCCACCGTTGACACATCGGCAAAGACTTCGGCGCCCAACTCGTCGCGGATGCGACGGATGATCATCCGGGGATGCTCGCCGTCACGGGGCCGCTCGGTGCAATCGAGCGCCACGATCCCGGCCCCTGCGGCAACGATTGCCTCGGCCGCCGCAAAACTCGGGGTGATATAGACCGGGTGGTCCTGGGAAAATACCTTGTGGATGCCGATGACCGGCAGGCCCGCAGCCTTGGCCGCGGCAATATCATCGGGCCCGTTGGCGCGGATGCCGATTGCACCGCCATCGCGGGCCGCCAGCGCCATGGCGCCCATGAACTGAGCGCCATGCAACGGGTTATCCGCCCGCGCCTGGCAGGATACGACAAGGCCATTGGGCAGGATCATTTCACGGCGCCCGACGTCATGCCGGCGATAAACTGCCGGGACAGCAGGATATAGATCACGATGATCGGCGCCGCGGACATGGTCAGCCCCGAAAACAATACGCCCCAATCGGTCGTGTATTCGCCCATGAAGGTGGTCAACCCCTGCGGCAGGGTCTTGAGGTCATCGTTCTGGATGAAGACCAGCGGGAAGAAGAAATCGTTCCAGATCGGCACCACGTTCTGGATACCGGCGATCACCATGGCCGGACGCACCAGCGGCAGCATGATCGCCCACATGATCCTCGCTTCGCTCGCCCCATCCATGCGGGCGGCGTCTTCGAGCTCGTTGGGCAGGCTGCGGATAAAGCCGGTCATGATGAACACGGTCGTGGGCAGGCCCATGGCGGTATAAACAAAGATCAGCGAGAGCTGGTTGTTGAGGATCGATAGGTCCCGCATCAGCATGAACAGCGGGATGATCGCCAGCTTGAGCGGCAGGGTCAGCCCGGCGATGAAAAACATCAGGATAAAGCCCGAGCCTGTGAAGGCGTATCGCCCGATGGCGTAGGCCGCCATCGTTCCCAAGGTCAGTATCAGCACCATCGAGGCACCGGTAACCACGAAGGAATTGAACAGATAGCGCAGGAAATTGGTCTCGGTCCAGATCCGCACGAAGTTGGAGACCTGCGTGAAATCGGGGATCGAAAACGGCGACTGGAAGATCTGCGGCGTGGTCTTGAAGGCCGAGAACACCATGATGACGATGGGCGCCAGCATGATGATCGTATTGGCGATCAGGATGATCTGCAGCAGCCCGTCGCGCCCCAGGGTCGCGAACATGCCCTTACGGTCATAGTAGTTCGTCGCAACGCTGCTCATAGCTGAATCTCCCGGGCGCGCAGCCGCGTCGTGATGACACCGGCGACCAGCGCGATGAAGATGAAGATCAAGACGGCCAGCGCCGAACCAAGCCCGAAATCCTGCTGCCCGGCGGACACGTTGCCGAAGGCGGTGCGATAGAAATAGAGCCCCAGAACGTCGGTCGAACCGAATGGCGAACCATCGAGCCCACCCATGATGAAGGGCAGCTCAAACCAGTTGAAGGCGCCCACGAACAGCAGGGTGAAAACGATGGTGGCGCTTGGAGCGACGAGCGGCCAGACGATCTTGGTGATTTTCACCCACTCGCTTTCGGTTTCCATGCGCACGGCATCGAGGATTTCACCGGGGATGCGCTGCATGCCGGCCAGAAAGACCAGCGTCGGAAACCCGACCATATGCCAGGCCTGGGCAACGATGATGCTCCACAAGGCCGTTCCGCTTTGCCCCAGCCAGGGCTGCGCCAATTCACCGAGTCCGATGCCCCTGAGGCTGATGTTCACGACACCAAACAGAGGGTGATAAAAAAGCTTGAAGAGATAGGCGACGATGATTGTCGAGAGCACCACGGGCAGAAACACCGCTATCCGGTGGAAGCGCGCGCCCGGCAGCTCGCGCCAGAGCGCATAGGCCAGAATGAAGCCCAAACCGTTCTGGAGCACCATGAGCGCAAAAAAGACGATGACGTTGTTCTTGAAGGCATTGATCGTCCAGCTCCTATACGGCTCGACGAACAGGACGGTATGGAAGTTCTCCAGCCCGACAAAATCGCCGCGGCGCAGACCCTGCCAGTCAAAGAAGGCATAGGCGAAGGCGGAAATGATCGGATAGACGACGAACAGGGCCACAAAGGCCAGGGGCGGCACGATCAGGGCGGTGATCCAGAGACCGCGGCCGGTCATCCTCAATTGTGGCATTACGTGTCGCTTCGCTCTGGAGATCTCTGTTACGGCCCCTCCCCGAGTGCGGGAAGGGGTATTTTTCAATGGAGCTTAGTCCTGGAAGGGCTCGTACCAGGCCGAAAGGCCGGTGGTGAGCGCTTCGCCGATGGCTTGAGGTTCGGTTTCGCCGGCGAAGAGCTTTTGCATTTCGCTCTGGATCAGCACCGAGCCGGACGGCTCGCCATAGCGGAAGTGCGCCAGCATCAGATAGGGGATCGAGGACTGGTTCAGTTCCGCCACCTCGGCCAGCAACGGGTTGTCGAAGCTGACGCCGGGAATTGTCGAGATGTTGTTGAGCGTATTGGCGAAGGCCTGGCCGAATTCCTGGCTGGCCAGGTAGTTCACGAAGGTGATCGCGGCGTCCTTGTTGGCGCTGGCGGCGTTGACTGCGTAGCCACCGTCAAAATAGAGCCCGACCAGCTTTTCGTCTTCAGCCGTCTCCCCGGGCGCTGCAAACATGCCCAGTTCGATATCAGGGTTCTGAGCCGCGAAGTTGGCCAACTCGTACGAACCGCCAATGAACATGGCGGCCATGCCCGAGCTGAAAAGCTGCTGGGCAGAGGGATAGTCAAGACCGATAAAGCCATCGGGGAAATAGGACTGGGCGATATCGTTGACAGCGGCGAGCGCGTTGGTGAAGCGCTCGTCGGTGAAGTCGGTTTCACCGGCAACGAGCTCGTTGTAGAAATCAGTGCCCATCAGCGAGGAGCCCAGGCCAAAGGTTACTGTCTCGTTCTGCCAGGCGGTTGCCGTGCCATTGGCAAAGGGGATAACGCCGGCGTCCAGAAGTGTCTGGCTCACCGCCTCGAGTTCGGCCCAATCCTGGGGCTCTTCGAGGCCGTTGGCGTCAAAGATCGCCTTGTTATAAATGACAAGCTGGGTCTGGCTGGCGAAGGGCACAGCGTAGATTGTGCCGTCCGAACGCATGCTTTCGGCGGCCAGCGCGGACTCGGCAAAGTCAGCCAGGGCCGGAACCGTCTCGGTGCTCAGCGGCTCAAGATAGCCCGCCGACGCAACGTTTTCGAGGCCGCCATAGGCGCGCACCATCATCACATCAGGGCCCGTGCCGCCCGCAAGCGCGGTGGACAGAATGGTGTTGTAATTGGTGGCTTCGAAGGTCTCGAAGTTGACGGTGATGCCGGGGTTGGCCGCTTCGAACGTGCCGATGAACTGCTCGTAGGCAGCACGGTCTTCCTGACGCCAGCTCCAGAATGTCAAATCCTGAGCGAGCGCCGGGGCGGCGATGATCACGGCGCCGAGCGCCGCGCTTATACGGATCATAGTGGTTTTCATTGAGTTCCCTCTCCTTGAAACTTCTGTGGACGGTCTTGTCCGGTGCCTAAGGCATCAGCCGCCGACCATCCTCGGCGGAAAAGAAATGCGCTGCGCCCGGATCGACAGTCACTGTCACCGGCGCATCAGGCGCAAAATTGTCATTGGGAGCGGTTCGCGCCGCCAGAAGCGTGTCGTCGGCGAGACGAACATAGACGTAGGCGTTGTCGCCCAGATATTCGGTATAGATCACCTGGCCATGAAACCCTTGGTCGGCATGACCATTGTGCAGCGTCACAGCGTCCGGACGCAGGCCAAGGCGCTGGCTTTTCTCCTGCGGGAGTGCCTCCATCGCAATCGAGCCGCCGTTGGCCATGCCAAGGCGGGCGCCGTCGCGCGAAACGTCGACGAGCGTCATGCGCGGCGATCCGATGAAGGTCGCGACAAACGCGTTGGCCGGTCTTTCGTAAAGATCGCGGGGCGAGCCGACCTGTTCGATCCGGCCCGCGTTCATCACAACGATCTTGTCGGCCAGGGTCATCGCCTCGACCTGATCGTGGGTCACATAAATCGTCGTGCCGCCGATGTCCCGGTGCAGCCGGGCAATTTCGAGGCGCACCTCGGAGCGTAGCGCCGCGTCGAGGTTGGAAAGCGGCTCGTCGAGCAGGAAGACGTCGGGTTTGCGCACCAGGGCACGCCCGATGGCAACGCGCTGGCGCTGGCCGCCCGAGAGCTCGCGCGGCTTTCGCTGCAGCAATTCCTCAAGGCGCAACATGCGAACCGTCTCCGCGATCCGCGCCTCGACTTCCGATTTGTCGAGCCCCATAAGCCGGGCGCCGAAGGCCATGTTCTCGTAAACGTCCATGTGCGGATAGAGCGCGTAGGACTGGAACACCATGGCGATACCGCGCCGTGATGGCGCAACCTCGTTCATCAGTTTTCCATTCAGAAAGAACTGACCATCGCTGATCGGATCAAGTCCGGCAATGAGCCGCAACAGGGTGGACTTGCCGCAACCGGACGGCCCAACGAACACCACGAGTTCGCGGTCCCCGATATCGAGATCGATCCCGTGCAACACCTCAAAGGACTTGAAGCGCTTCTTGATGCCGCGAAGCGAGAGTTGGGCCAATTCGATCCTCCGTCTGCCCTACCGGTCAGGCAGGCTTCCCAGTCGCGCAAGCCTCGACCGAGACTTGCCACGATGGAATACTAAATTCCAAAAAAGTTCAATGTCAAGAATATACAATTACTACACAGCGATGACGACGTCACGGCGCGGCGATGGCCACGCGGTGAACGTCGCTAACCGACTGCGCTAGCGCTGTTTAAGAACCGTAACGGCCGTTTCGCTGCTGTGGATATAGTCGTGGGCGTCCGGCTGGCGGCGAATCAACAGGATGAACAGCATGTCCATGAGCATCAATTGCGCGTCGCGCGAGGTGATGGCGGAGGAGCGCACACGCTCCTCATCGGCAACGGTAAACAGGTGGATGTCGGCCAGGTCGATCAGCGGGTTGGGCTGCAACCCGGTCATCGAGATCACCGTGGCGCCCCGCTGCTTGGCGATCTCGACGATCCGCAACGTTTCAACGCTGCGCCCGGAATGGGACAGGGCCAGCAACACGTCCGCCTGGTTGAGGGCCGAGGCATTGGAAATCTGGATGTGGCTGTCGCTGTCGATCAGCGCCATGCGCCCCAGCTTGAGCAGCTTGTAGGAAAAATCCTTGGCGACCAGAGAAGACGCCCCCACGCCAGCAAGTTGAATTTTCCTCGCATTTACAAGGGCATCCACCGCCAGGTCGATTGTCTGCTCGTTGTTGGCCGCCAGGGTTTCACGCATCGAGAGCAGTTTGCTGCCGATGAGCTTTTGCAGGATGGTGATATAGCTGTCGCTGGCATCGATGGTGCCGTGGATAACCCCACCCGGCGCGTGCCATTCGAGCGCCTTGGCCTTGTTCACTGCAAGCTTGAGCTGCTGGTAGCCGGCATAGCCCAGTTTCTGGCTGAACTTGACGACACTGGACTGGCTACGCCCAGTGACGTTGGCCAGCGCCGCTGACGACAGGGTCAGCATCTGTTCGGGATGATCGATGATGAATTGGGCGATCTGCCGGTCAGCCTGGGTCATGGACTCCAGCTTGGCGCTGAGAATTTTCAGAATGGACATGCTGGCTCCCGTAACGCCGGGCCCTGATCCCAAGCCTCGTAATCCGAGGTCTAGAGGGTACGGGCGCGTGATTGCAACCGAGTTCTCCTCTGCCCCCAGAACAGGCGAACCGCCATGGTCGACGCGGGGCACATTAAATGGAATACAATATTCCTTGTTTCGTTGACACCCGGAATATTCACTTCTAACATCGTTCCCGGAATTTGAGCAAAGGCACCATGGCAAAAACGACCCTGATGGCAGAGCTGGGACAGCTCGTTTCCGAGGCCCGCAATCCCGACACCTTGCAGATCGACCTGATGTCGACGCCGCAGATACTCGCGGCGATGAACGCAGAAGATGCGCGGGTGGCCGATGCAGTGCGCACGGTACTCCCCGAGGTCGCCGCAGCCGTTGAGCGCATTGTCGAAGCCTTCAAGACCGGCGGACGTCTGATCTACATGGGCGCCGGCACCAGCGGCCGGCTGGGCGTCCTCGACGCCTCGGAATGCCCGCCCACTTTCGGCGTGCCCGAGGGCATGGTTGTCGGCCTCATCGCCGGCGGTGACCGGGCCCTGCGCCACCCCATCGAGGGCGCCGAAGATTCTCCTGACGAAGGGCGTCGTGACCTTGAGAAGGTCGAGCTTTCGCCCAAGGATGTCGTGGTCGGCATCGCGGTCAGCGGGCGCACGCCATACGTCATCGGTGGCCTTGCCTATGCCAAGGAGGTTGGCGCCGTCACAACCTCGCTGTGCTGCAATCCCGATTCCGCCATCGCCCGGATGGCCGACATCGCCATTTCACCGGTGGTTGGCCCCGAAGCGCTGACCGGCTCGACCCGGCTCAAATCGGGCACCGCACAAAAGCTGGTGCTCAACATGCTGACCACGGCCAGCATGATCCGCAGCGGAAAGTCGTATGAAAACCTGATGGTCGACCTCTCGGTCAGCAATGAAAAGCTCGCCGCCCGCGCCACGCGTATGCTGGTCGAAGTCACCGGCTGCTCGCCCGCCGAGGCGGAGGACTACCTTGTCGCCAGCAACAACAATGTGAAACTGGCGATCCTCATGGCGCTGACCGGGCTCGATGCGGCCGAAGGCGAGCGCGCTCTTCGTGATGCCGATGGCTTCCTGCGCCGCGCCGCCGCCCAGCATAAGCCTCGCGCTGCGGGCTGAGCGGGACAGCCATGGATCTGCTCGTCAATCTCTACAGCCGCCGCATGGATGCCCTCAAAGCGCGCGCCGAGAAGGTCGACGCCACGATCAGGGTCGCCCTGCCGCCGGAACAGCACATCATCAAGGATTGGGTCCAGGCCCATTTCAGCGAATATTGGGTGAGCGAAGTCACCGCCGCCATGGCGCACCAGCCGCCGGGCTGCGTTATCGCCACCATTGACGGCCAACTCGTGGGCTTTGCCTGCTACGACGCCACCGCCCGCGGCTTTTTCGGCCCCACCGGGGTTTCCCAAGATCAGCGTGGCAAGGGGATAGGGGTGGCCCTGTTCTATCACACGCTGGCGGCCATGAAGACACACGGCTATGCCTACGCCATCGTCGGTTCGGCTGGCCCCGTCGATTTCTACGTGGGCGCAGCCGACGCCATGCCCATCCCCACGGACAATCAAGACATCTATCAGGGCTTGTTGCGCGTCAGCCAGCCGGCCGAAGGAATTGCACAATGACTACCCCCCTGGCCCTCTTCGTCGGCATGCCCGGCCTTGAGCTCACGCCGTCCGAGGCCGCTTTCTTCCGCGAGGCCAATCCCTTCGGCCTTTTCCTGTTCCGGCGCAATCTCGAGACCCCCGAACAGATACGGCACCTGTGTGCCCAGTTCCGCGAAGCGGTGGGGCGCGAGGACGCGCCGGTCTATATCGATCAGGAGGGGGGCCGCGTGCAGCGGCTCGACAATGGCAATTGGCCGCTGTTCCGCCCGCTCGGCAATTTCGGCGCCCTGGCCCGCAAGGATCTGGAGTTGGGCAAGCGCGCGCTGCGCCTGTCGACACTCGCCATGGGGTCGATGATGGCCGAGCTGGGCATCGGCAGCGGCACAACGCCGGTGGTCGATCTGGCCCGCAAGGACACCCATGACGTTATCGGGCAGCGCGCCTTTGGCGACGATCCCGAACTTGTCACGGCCCTTGGCCGCGTCGTCGTCGATGCCATGCTCGAAGTGGGCGAAATGCCCATCATCAAGCACATACCGGGCTATGGCCGGGTGAGCGTTGATCCCCATTTCGACTGCCCCATCGTCGATGCCGGCGTCGAGGACATGCGCGATACCGATTTCCGTCCCTTCGTCGCGCTCAGGGATGCGCCTTGGGCAATGGTAGCCCACCTGATCTTTACCCGGATCGACAGCGAGCGCCCTGCCTCTGTCTCACCGATCGTGTGCGACATGATCCGCAAGAATCTTGGCTATGACGGGGTGCTTATCACCGACTGCCTCACCATGGAGGCATTGACCGGAACATGGCCGGAGCGGGTGCAGGCTGCGCTCGATGCCGGCTACGACATTGCCCTGCACAGCCAGGGCGATCTGGCGGCCAGCGAGGCGGCGGCGAAAGCGGCGCGTCCGCTGAGCACTCAAAGCCTCGCCCGCATTGACCGCGCCAACAAAAGGCTCGGCTCGGACCGTGTCGACGTGCAGGCCCTGCACGCCGAAGTGGAGGAAATATTTAGGGAGAACGGCTTCGCCTGAGCGCGCTGTCGATCAAGCAAGGAGAGAGATTACAATGGCAAGGACTTCATGGATTGCAGCCGCATCCGTACTGACTTTGCTGGCGGCAGCGCCGGCACATGCTCAGGACAGCGGCAATGTTCTGACCCTCAGTTCGGAACAGACCACCACTTTCGTGCGCAACTTCAACCCCTTCGGCCAGACGTCGGCGCGCTATACGACGCTCGACTTCATGTATGAGCCGCTGGTGGTTTTCAACCGGCTCAACAGCAATGAGCCCCATTTCCGTCTGGCCGAAAGCTTTGAGCTGGCGGACGACCTCACCTCGATCACCTTCATCCTTCGCGAAGGTCTCATGTGGTCCGACGGTGAGCCGTTGACCGCTGACGATGTCGTTTTCACGTATGACTACATCAAGCAGTTCCCGGCGCTCGATTTCATTTCCGTTTCGGCCCAGCTCGCTTCGGTCGAAAAAATCGATGACCGGACGGTTCGGTTCAATCTCAACGAACCCAATTCGCTGATCGCCAACACCCTCGTGGGCATGCCCATCGTGCCCGAGCACATCTGGGCCGATATCGAAGACCCGGTGACCTTCGCCAATGAGAACCCGGTCGGTTCCGGTCCGATGACCGAGATCACCCGCTTCACCCCGCAGGTCTATGAACAGTGCGCCAATCCCCACTATTGGGATGCGGACAATCTGGATGTGGATTGCCTGCGCATGCCCCAGCTTGCCGACAACCCGCAGGTTCTTGCGGCACTGGCCGATGGCACGCTGGATTGGGCGACGAGCTTCATCCCCGATATCGACAACACCTTCGTCGCCAAGGACCCAGAGCACCACAAATACTGGTTCACGCCGTCCAGCCTTGTGTCCTTCCAGATCAGCATGACGACGCCCGACGAGAACAACCGCAAGGCGTTCAACGACGTCGACTTCCGCCGCGCGCTTTCCATGCTCATCGACCGCCAGACAATCATCGACATTGCCGGTTATGGCTATCCGCTGATCAACGAAGATCCCGCCATGCTCGGTGAGCTCTACAAGAGCTTCGCCAATCCCCAAGTCGAGGCAGAATTTGGCCAGTATGGCAGGTTCGACCTTGAAGCGGGCATGGCTCTGCTCGACGAGGCCGGTTATGTCGACGCCGATGGCGACGGTTTCCGTAACAATCCCGATGGCAGCCCAATCGCCATCGACATCATGGTGCCCAATGGCTGGACCGACTGGATCGATGCGGTCCAGATTTCCATGGAGAGCCTGACCGAAGCCGGGCTCAACGTGAAGATGAGCACGCCGGAAGCCGCGGTTTGGACCTCGGGGCTGATCTCGGGTGAGTATTCGATGACGCTGAACGCCCTAGCGTCGGCAGCCAACCCTTACTTCCCTTATATCCGCTCCTTCAACCCGAACGATTTTGGCAAGAGCCGCTTCACCGCTCCCCATTGGGAGAATGAAGAGGTCATGGACCTTCTTGAGCAGTACACCCAGATCAAGGACCCGGCCGAAGCCACTGAGGTCATGGACCAGATCCAGATGATCGTTGCGGAAGCCATGCCGGTCATCCCGGTCTATAACAGCCCCTCGTTCTACCAGTACAACACGAGCCGCTTTACCGGCTGGGCAGATGCCGACAATCCGAAATTCTCTCCGGTTGTCTCCAATGCCAATCCGGCGCGCCTGCTCCAGTTGCTCGATCTGGAACCGGTCGCCCAATAAGGCAGACTTCACCCCTGGAGGCGCGCCAAGGCGCGTCTCCTCTCGTTCTTTTCAGGAGGACACATCACCATGGCCTTTTTGCTACGGCGACTGGCGTTCTACCTGGCGGCGTTTCTTGTCGCCGCGACCATCAATTTCTTCCTGCCCCGGCTGATGCCGGGCGATCCGATCCAGATCATGTTCGCCAGTGCCGGGTCCGAGCTGAGCCTTGAAAACCTCAACGCGCTCAAGCTGACGTTCGGCTTTATCGATGCGCCGCTGGGCGAGCAATATCTGCGTTACCTGCAAAGCGTATTCACCGGGGATCTGGGCCGGTCGGTCAAATACTTCCCCCTGCCCGTTACTGAACTGCTGGGCCGCGCGCTGATCTGGACCCTGGGCCTGATGGGCATCGCGACCGTTGTCAGCTTCAGCCTTGGCACCTTCATGGGCGTCGTCGCCGCATGGAACCGCGGCAAACCCATCGACTCGGCCATTTCGCTCAGCGCCATCTTTTCCAGCTCGGTCCCCGCGGTCGTCGTGTCGCTGATCATGCTCTTCGTCTTCGGCTACACGCTCAGCTGGTTCCCTAATGGCTATGCCGCCAATCCGCTGATCGATCCCGCCTGGAACTGGGAATACATCTCCAGCGTGCTCTATCACGGCACCCTGCCCATGCTGACGCTGGTCATCGTGCTCACTGGCGGCTTTGCAGTCACCATGCGCAACAACATGATCTACCTTCTCGGAGAGGATTATATCGTGATGGCCCGCGCCAAGGGGCTGACGGACAGTCGGGTAATGCTGTGGTACGCGGCGCGCAATGCGCTTTTGCCGACCGTATCGAGCCTTGCCATTGCCATCGGCACCATTTTGGGCGGCTCGCTGGTCACCGAGGTTGTGTTCAACTACCCGGGCCTGGGCAACACCCTCTATCAGGCGATCATCGCGCGCGACTATCCGGTCATTCAGGGTCAGTTGCTGATCATGACGGGCGCCATGCTCATCTCAAATTTCGTGGTCGATCTCAGCTATGTGCTGCTCGACCCGCGCCTCAAAAAGGCATGACCACATGAAGCTCCTCAGCCAATTGCTGTACAACAAGAAGGCCATGGCGGGCCTTGTGATCCTGACGATCATCGTGTTGGTCGCCATCTTTGCGCCTCTGTTGACCGAATACAGCCCCGTCAAGCGCGTCGGCCGTCCGCATCAGGCTCCCAGCTGGGAGCATTGGATGGGCACGACCCGTCTCGGCCATGACGTGTTTTCCCGCCTCGTCCATGGTGCCCGCGTATCGCTGGCCGTGGGCTTTGGCGCGGGGTTGATGATCACCCTTATCGGCACGGTGCTCGGCATCGTTGCCGGCTACAAAGGCGGGGTGGTCGATGAGGTCATCAACTTTTTCACCAATATGGTGCTTGTCGTCCCCAACCTGCCGCTGCTCCTCGTTCTTGCCGCGTTCATCGGTCAGGCGAGCCCGCTGGTCATCGCAGTCATTCTGGGCCTGACCTCCTGGGCTTGGGGCGTGCGTGTGACGCGGTCGGAAACGCTCTCGATCCGCCAACGCGATTTCGTCAAATCGGCAGAAATGCTGGGCGAGCCGGCCGGCCGCATCATGCTGTTTGAAATCTTCCCGAACCTGATTTCCATTGTCGGCATCAATTTCATCGGCAGTGTCATCTTCGCGGTGATCACCGAGGCGACCCTTGAATTTCTTGGCCTTGGCGATCCCAACACGGTCTCGTGGGGCATCATGCTTTACAACGCGCAGAACTCGGCAGCCCTATCGGTCGGCGCCTGGTGGGATCTGCTGGCGCCCTGCTTTGCCCTTGCATTTCTGGGGCTGGGGCTCGCTCTTATCAACTTTGCAATCGACGAGATTGCCAATCCGCGTCTGCGCACCGGGGGCATGCTCAATCGCTGGACCCGAATGGTCCGTCTCGGGGAGGGCAAGGTATGAGCGAACCCGTCCTGTCCATCCGCAATCTCAATATCGACTATGTCGGCGACCACACCAATTTCCACGCCGTCAAGGATGTCAGCTTCGACATCGCGCCGGGCGAGTTCTTCGGGCTTGCCGGGGAATCGGGGTGTGGCAAGTCGACAATCGCCTTTGCCGTCAGCCGTTTGCACCGGCCTCCTGCCCTCATCCGCACCGGCAGCCAGATCCAGGTCGATGGCCGCAACGTGCTCGATCTGAGCGAAGAGGAGCTGCGCCGCTTTCGCTGGAGCGAGGTTGCCATGGTGTTCCAGAGCGCCATGAACTCGCTCAATCCGGTCCTCACAATCGAGACGCAGTTTTACGACGTGCTCAAGGCCCATACCCGCATTAGCCGGGCGCAAGCGCGCGAGCGGGCAACCGAACTGCTCAAGCTGGTCGATATCGCCCCCGAGCGTCTGGACTCCTACCCCCACCAATGCTCCGGCGGCATGCGGCAACGCATTGTCATTGCCATCTGCCTGGCCCTCAATCCCAAGCTGCTGATCATGGATGAGCCGACCACTGCGCTCGATGTCGTCGTGCAGCGCGAAATCCTGCAGCGCATCGAAATCCTGCGCCACCAGCTCGGGTTCTCGGTCCTGTTCATCACCCATGATCTAGGGCTGATGGTTCAGGTCAGCGACCGTATCGGCATCATGCTCGAGGGCGAGCTGGTCGAGGTCAACGACGCGCAATCGATCTACAAGAACCCCCAGCACGATTACACAAAGCGTCTGTGGGCTTCGATGCCCAAGCTCTATGGCAAGCAGGCAGCGCGGGAGGACGCCCAATGACGACCGCCGCTACCGATCAGCCCATCCTCGCGCTCGACAACGTCTCGAAGGTTTTTGGCCAAGCCGACAATCCGGTTTACGCGGCGCGCTCGGTCTCGTTCGCGCTGCATCCGGGCCGGACGCTGGCGCTGGTGGGCGAATCCGGTTCGGGCAAGACCACTGCAGCCCGGCTGATCATGCGAGAATATGTGCCCGACGAAGGCCGGCTGATGTTCCGCGGGGCGCCGCTTGGCAAGGCCGACACCAAAGCCATCAAGGCCTATCGTTCGTCGGTGCAGATGGTGTTTCAGGACCCGTTCTCCTCGCTCAATCCAACGCACACGATCCGCTACCATCTCGAGCGCCCGCTGCGACTGCATCAGCCGCACCTCAATGCATCACAGCGCAAGGCGACCATCGAAGAGCTGCTGGCAAGGGTCAAACTCGACCCGGCATTGCTCATGGGCAAATTCCCCCACGAGCTGTCCGGTGGCCAGCGCCAGCGCATTTCCATTGCCCGCGCCCTTGCGGTCAATCCCGAGGTCATCGTCGCCGACGAGCCCACCTCCATGCTCGATGTCTCGGTCCGTCAGGGCATTCTCAACCTGCTCAACGACATGAAGGCCGAACTGGGTCTGGCGCTTCTCTACATCACCCACGATATTGCCACGGCGCGCTACGTCGCTGACGACATCATGGTGATGTATGCCGGCCAGATCGTGGAATGGGGCAGCGTCGACAGCGTGCTGGGCGAGCCGCACCATCCCTACACGCGCCTTCTGCTCGCGGCAGTGCCCGATCCGGATCGCCGTTTCAACGACACCCGGTTCACCGACGAGTTGAGCCAGACCGACATCATCCGGCGGCAGGCCGCCCTGCCACAACCCGAGACGGTGCAGGTTGGCGACAACCACTTCATCCGGCCAATGATCCGTTGACCCGGCCATGACCACACGCTTGCAGGCCGCAATCGAGCGGTTTCCGATTGCCGGGCATTTCACCATCGCCCGCGGCAGCCGAACCGAAGCGGTGGTCGTTTCGGTCCGGCTCGAAAGAGACGGCCATGTCGGACGCGGCGAATGCGTGCCCTATACCCGCTATAACGAAACCCCCGAAGCCACCCTTGCCGCAATCGAGGCGCTGGCACCGTCGATTGCCGATAGCCTTACCCGGGCCGGCCTCCAGCGCGCCCTGCCGCCCGGCGCTGCCCGCAACGCGCTCGACTGCGCTTTCTGGGACCTGGAAGCCAAAATCGCCGGCACCAGTGTCGCCGCCCTGGCCGGCGTCAGCGTGCTCGAGCGGATCGAGACGGCGTTCACCGTCAGTCTGGGGACGCCCGAAGCGATGGCCGAGGACGCCGCGAAGGTGCGGCGTATGCCCCTGCTGAAAATCAAGCTCGGCGCCCCCGGCGATGCCGCCCGGCTGACCGCCGTGCGCAGGGCCGCGCCCGACGCCCGCCTGATTGTTGATGCCAATGAGGGTTGGCAAGCTGCCGATCTGCCCGATTTGCTCAAGGCCTGCCAGGACTGCGGCGTCGAACTGGTCGAACAGCCACTTCCCGCCAGCGCTGATTCTGCGCTTTCGGACATCGCGCGGCCAATTCCCATCTGCGCCGACGAAAGCGTACATGCGTTGGATGGGTTGGAAAACCTTGTCGGGCGCTATGATGCCATCAATATCAAGCTCGACAAGACCGGTGGGCTGACCGAAGCGCTGGCCCTGGCTCGCCGCGCGCGGGAACTCAGCCTGTCCATTATGGTGGGCTGTATGGTCAGCACCTCGCTGTCCATGCTCCCGGCGCGTCTTCTGGCGCCATACGCAAACTGGATCGATCTCGATGGGCCACTGCTCCTCGCCAAAGACCGGGCCGGTGGGCTTACCTATGAGAACGGCGTTATCGACGGACGCCGGTCACCGCTCTGGGGTTGAGCTATCTTGGATGGGTCACATCGCGTGTCCGCCGCAGCGCATCCACTGTTTGTTCGTAACGCTGGCTGGCGACACCGAGAAACAGGCAATCGACAATGGCAAGCTGGGCGATGCGGCTGACCATGGCGCCGGCCCGCAACCGGCTCTCCCGCGCCCGGCTCACCAGCTGTTCATCGGCCGCCTTGGCCAGGGGCGAATCCGGCGATCCGGTCAATGCAACTGTTAAAGCGCCGGACTGGCGCGCGATCTCGATATAGCGAACGGTATCGGCGGTGGTGCCGGAATGGGAGAACGCCAGGGCCACAGTGCCCGGGGGCGAGAGCAACGCTGCCGTCCAGGCCTCGTGCGGATCGGCGAGCAGAAACGCGTTGCGTCCGATTCGAAACAGTTTGTGGTGAAGGTCCTGAGCGACGAACTGGCTGGCCCCAATGCCGAAAAGCAGGATCCTGTCGGCCCGGTCGACCGCCGCAACCACGCGCTCCAGGGCGCCATAGTCCAGCCCCGACACCGTTTCATCGATTGCCAGGATTTCCAGCGAAGCGACCTTGGAGGCCATTTCCTGCAAGGTATCGGATTGTGCGATTTCGGCGCCAAGCATGAGGTCACTGCCGAATTGCGCAGCCTCCTTGCCCAGTTCGGTCGCCAGCGACATCCGCAATTGCGAATAGCCGGTAAGCCCGAGGGTCCGGCAGAAGCGCACAATCGAAGCCACCGACGTGCCGCAGGTCGCGGCAAGTTCGGAAATGGTCTGCTCGAGAACGATCTTGGGCTGCTCGCGGATGACGGCTGCCACCCGCTCCATAGCCGGGGTGAACTTGCCCGCAGAGGCTTCGATGGTCGACTGTATCCCCAAAAACTCGCTCCCGCTTGCGCCCGGCGCCCATGAATCGGCGCGACCATATCTCATCGGTCCGGCGACAGCGTATTGAAACAAAAGTTCAGACATCAGGGCAAGTGTGAAAATTATTGACAGACACTTCCATGACTTCATAGGCTCATGGGAGTTCAGGATCCCCTGCCATGTCCGCCCGATCCAAGGATCGCGTTTGAAGCCAAGGCAGTCGGGGTACGTCTGATGGCAGTATCGCGGCCTCGACTGAGGGTGGGCCGGATACCAAAGGAGGGAATACCATGCACTTGAATACAACACGAAGAGTGTTGGCAGGTCTGGCGGTAGCGACCGCCCTGTCGACATCGGCAATCGCCTTGCCGGCCCAGGCTCAGACATTGCGCATGGCGTGGTCGCAGGATGCGACCGGGCTGGATCCGCACAAGCAGACGGCCTTTGCGTCCCTGCGTCTGCTCGAATTGGTCTATGAGCCTTTGGTCCGCCTGGACGCCGACCTCAACGTCGTTCCGGCCATTGCATCTGAATGGGAGTTTTCCGAGGACGCCCAGACGCTGACGTTCATGCTCGATCCCGACGCCACGTTCTCGAACGGCGCCCAGGTGACAGCGGCTGACGTCAAGGCCTCCTTCGAGCGTCTGCTCGACGAAGCCACCTCGGCAGCGGCGCGCTCCAACTTCCTCTCGATCGAAAGCATCGATACGCCCGACGAGGCGACCGTCGTTTTCAACCTCAACACACCTGATGTGCCGATCCTTGTGGCGATGGCCACGATCAACGCCGCGATCGTTCCGGCCAGCGAGATCGAAGCAGGCTCGATCGGCACCACGGCCATCGGTTCGGGCCCCTTCACGCTCGACAGCTGGGAGCCCAATTCCCGCGAAGTGCTCAGCGCCAATCCCGAATGGGCCGGCGGCGAGCTCGCCATCGACGGCATCGACATTTCGGTGCTTCCCGATGAAACGGCCATTCTCGCCTCGCTCCGCGCGGGGCAGATCGACTTTGCGCTCCTCAACGATCCGCTGATCGCCACGCTGGTGCCCAATGAGCCCAATCTGGAGCTCAATCGTGTGGGCGTGCTGGCCTACAACGTGCTCCAGCTCAATCCCTCGCGGGCACCGATGGACAACCTCAAGGTGCGCCAGGCCATGTCCTGCGCCATCGACCGTCAGGAGATCATCGATGCTGCTCTGGCCGGTGAAGGCACGGTTACCGGTCCTTTGACAATGCCCGCTTTCGCTCAGGACCCGGCCGACCTGTTCTGCTACGAGCAGGATCTGGATATGGCCCGCCAGCTCATGGAAGAGGCCGGCGTCGATGGCTTTACGGCCACGGTCATTGCCGCGACAGGCGAACCTCCGGTTGCGGCCTCCGAAGCCCAGGTCCTCCAGTCTCAGCTCGCCGAGATCGGGATCAATCTCGAGATCGAGATGATGGAACTCAACGTCTATGTCGATACCTGGCTCAGCGGCGAATTCGACATGGCCGTAGCCCAGAATGGCGGCCGTCCTGATCCGTATCCGATGTATAACCGCTACTTCACCGCTGAAGGCAATCTGGTCCACGTCTCCAACTTCACCGACGAAACGCTCGACAGCCTGATGAAACAGGGACAGGCTGAAACCGACCCGGCGACGCGCGTGGAAATCTTCCAGGAGTTCGAACGGCACCTGGCGGAACAGGCTCCATGGCTGTGGTTGTCCACCGGCTATAGCTACACTGCCCAACGCGATACCATCTCCGGCTTTGAGCCCTCACCGACCGGCACCCTGTTCGGGCTGACCAAGGTTTCGGTGGAATAACAATAGCAGAGGGCCGGTCCTCGGGCCGGCCCGCCTGACGGGTATTTTTCAATGCGTTATGTGGTCCAGCGTCTGCTGACCTTTCCCCTGATCCTTCTTGGCGTGTCGCTTCTCGTCTTCATTTCGATCCGGCTGGTGCCGGGCGATGCGATCGTGGCCATGCTGGGCACGGAAGCGGGGCTGCTGACCCCCGATCAGCGGGCGGCACTGGCCGCCTATTTCGGCATCGATCAGCCGATCTGGTCACAATATCTGCGCTGGCTCGCTGGCCTGTTCCAGGGCGATCTCGGCATTTCCTCGATATATGGAAAGCCGGTTCTCACCGTGATCCTGGAGCGCTTTCCGCTCACCTTGCAGTTGTCGTTGATGTCGATGGTGATTGCGCTGGGCGTCGGCGTGCCGCTCGGGGTGCTCGCTGCCTCGCGCAACGAACGCCCGAGCGATCTGGTCGTGCGCGTATTGGCCATGCTGGGCCAGTCCACACCCAACTTCGTTGTCGCCATCCTCATCATCTATGTGCTCTCGGTGTATTTCGGCTTCGTTCCGGCCATGGGTATCTTTACCCCCTTCCTCGTCGATCCGCTCGCCAGCATCGGGCAACTGATCTTTCCGGCCATCACACTCGGATTTGCCTTTGCCGCCTCGGTAACGCGCATTTCGCGCGCCGCCATGCTCGACGTCCTGAGCGATGATTATGTCCGCACCGCACGCGCCAAGGGCGCGTCTCCGGCCAGCGTTATCTGGCACCATGCCTTGCCAAATGCCGTGATCCCGGTGGTGACCCTTTCAGGCGTCGAGTTCGGCTATCTTCTGGGCGGCGCCGTCATCGTTGAACAGATTTTCGCGCTGCCGGGCCTTGGCCGACTGGTGCTCGACGCCATTACCCAGCGCGATTACGCGCTTGTCCAGGGCACCGTCCTGTTCATCGCCTTCAATTTCCTGGTGGTCAATCTGCTGGTGGATCTTGCCTATGTGGCGCTCGATCCGCGCATCCGGATCGGGGGCCGCTGATGAGAAATTTCGCCACAGCCCTGGTCAAACACCCGTCCGGCCGCATTGGCCTCGTCATCATCACGGCTTACCTCATCGTTGCAATCCTAGGCGCTGCGGGTCTGACGCCACATGACCCGCTTAAGCTCTTCGCCCTCGATCGGCTCAAGGCGCCCAATGGCACCTATTGGTTCGGCACCGACCTTTTGGGGCGCGACGCGTTCAGCCGCCTCATGGTGGGCATTCGGCAATCGATGATCATCGCCTTCGCCTCGGTCGCCTGCGCCACGCTGGCCGGTACGATCATCGGGCTTTTGTCGGCCTGGTGGGGCGGCATCTGGGACGGGGTCTTCATGCGCATCATGGACGTGCTGCTGGCTTTCCCGGCAATCCTTCTGGCGCTGCTGATCATCGCCATTGTCGGCCCCAGCACCATGACCAGCGTCGTCGCCATCGGCATCGTCTATACCCCAATTTTCGCGCGTGTCGTGCGCGGGCCGGCCCTGTCGCTCAAACAGCGAGATTTCGTCGACGCTGCACGCACCTTCGGCAGTTCGCAAAGCTATGTTCTGACCCGGCACCTGCTGCTCAACCTCGTGGCCCCGCTTGCCGTGCAGGTTACACTCGCTCTAGCCTGGGCGCTGTTGACCGAAGCGGGCCTGTCCTTCCTGGGCCTGGGCACCCAGCCCCCCACCCCCTCGCTCGGCCTGATGCTGGCCGAGAGCCGCAACCTGATGCAACAGGCACCCTGGCTCATGATCTTTCCGGCCATCACGATCATGCTGGGCATCTTAGGCTTCAACCTGACAGGCGACGCCCTGCGCGACATTCTCGATCCGCGCACGCAAAGGAGGGAGGCATGACACCACTCCTCTCGGTGCGCGACCTCCGCGTCGGCTTCGGGCAAGACCCGAAGGCCAATGAGGTCGTCAAAGGGGTCAGCTTCGATCTCGATCCCGGCGGCACCCTGGCCATTGTCGGCGAGTCAGGCTCGGGCAAATCGGTCACCGCGCTCTCGATCAACCGGCTGGTCGATTTCGGCGGCGGACGCATCACCTCGGGGTCGATCCTTCTGACCCGAGCCGATGGATCTACGCTCGATGTCACAAAGGCCGATGAAAGAACCCTCAGAGGGATCCGCGGCCGCGACGTCGGCATGATCTTTCAGGAGCCTATGACCTCGCTCAACCCGGTCCATACCATCGGCGCGCAGATCGAGGAGGCGTTCCGTCTCTCCAAGGGCATGTCGAGCGATGCGGCCCGCAAGGCCAGCCTTGAGGTTCTCGATCGGGTCCGCATCCCCGATGCCCGGTCGCGCCTGAAATACTATCCACACCAATTGTCCGGGGGTATGCGCCAGCGGGTGATGATCGCCATGGCCCTCGCCTGCAGCCCGCGCCTCCTGATCGCCGACGAGCCCACGACAGCGCTCGATGTAACCGTTCAGGCCCAGATCATGGCGCTACTGGCCGAGTTGCGCGCCGAAACGGGCATGTCGATGATCTTTATCACCCACGATATCGGGCTGGTGGCGGGCATCGCCGACCGCATCATGGTCATGCAGAACGGAGTTGCCGTCGAGCAGAACGACACCGATCTCGTCCTCGACGCCCCTCGGCACGACTACACCCGACACCTGCTCAAGGCAGTGCCCCATTTCACCTCGGGCAACGCGGTCCGCGATGATGGCGCGAGGGGGAAAGCGAGTGATCCGATCATCAAGGTCGACGATCTGGCCGTGCGCTTCCCCATCGGCAAGGGGCTGTTCAAGTCCAGCGGCGCGATCCATGCAGTGGATGGAGTGAGCTTTGAGCTGATGCCGGGCGAAACGCTGGGAATCGTTGGCGAGAGCGGATCGGGAAAATCGACCACTGCTCGCGCCATTCTGGGTCTCAACGACACCCATCGCGGCAATATCGTAACCAAAGCGGGCCACTCGAAACGCCCGGTCCAGATGGTGTTCCAGGACCCTTTCGCCTCGCTCAATCCGCGCCTCAACGTCGAAGCGCTGCTGGCCGAGCCGGCGCTTGCCAATGGCCGGAAGCGCGACGCCGATCTGAAAAAGCGCATGCACTTCCTGCTCGAGCGCGTCGGCCTGCCTGCCGATGCCCTCGCCCGTTATCCGCACCAGTTTTCAGGCGGGCAGCGGCAGCGCCTGTGTATTGCCCGGGCGCTCATGCTCAACCCGGACGTCGTGGTGCTGGACGAAGCGGTCTCCGCGCTCGACGTTTCGGTGCAGGCCCGGGTGCTCGAACTGCTGGTGGATCTGCAGCGCGAGTTCGGATTGGCCTACCTTTTCATCTCGCACGACATGGCGGTGGTCGAGCGCATCGCCCACCGTATTGCCGTGATGTTTGCCGGCCAGATCGTTGAGATCGGCGATGCACGCTCCGTGCTCGCCGACCCGCAGCACAGCTACACCAAACGCCTGATCGCCGCCGTACCCGCCATCGAGCGGCGCAAGCAGCACTTTTCCGTCGACGTAACCCAGGTCCCCTCGCTCGTGCGCCCCGCAGGCTACGAACCGCCGCCTGCCCATTGGCGCCAGGCAGGGGATGACCACAGCTACCGCCTTGAGGATACGCAATGACCCAGACCGAAGCCCGGTTCAACCGCGCCTTCGCTCCGCTCGAAACCGCCATCGGGAACGGCCGCATTCCCGGCGGGGTGCTTGGCTTTGTCGACGCCGACGGCAACCGCGCCGCTAGGGCCATGGGCCACGCCCAAACCGTGCCGCACACACGCCCGATGGCCGAAGACACCTGGTTCGACCTTGCCTCTCTGACCAAGGTGCTGTTCACCACGGAACGCATCCTTTCTTTGGCCGACGCCGGAAAGATCGATCTCGACGCGCCGCTGACCAGCGTCCTGCCCGATTTCCGGCACTACAATCTGGACAATTGGGAGCGCAAGATCACCTTCCGCCAGTGCCTGGGCCACCAGACGCCGTTCCCCGGCGTCTTTCCGCTCTACACCTATGGCCGCGATCCCGACCTGCTGCGCACCTTCCTGCTGCAGCATGAGTTTCAGGCTGGCCCCGCCGTCTATTCGGACATCAATTTCATTCTGCTGGGCCTGGCGCTGGAGCGCATCGAGGGCCACTGGATCCGCGAGATGGACCCTGGCACCGGCTTTGCCTGGTCGGCCGATCCCGCCAGTTCTGCCGCCACTGAAGACTGTTACTGGCGCCATCGCGTCTTGGCCGGCGAGGTCCATGACGACAATTGCTCGGCGCTCCAAGGCGCCGGCCATGCCGGGCTGTTCGGCACAATCGCCGCCGTTCTCGATTTCGCCGCCACCAAGCTAGACCGGGCGGGTCCTGACGCGCTGATCCGCACGCCCCTTTCGGGCCGCCGCACCCATGGCTGGGAGCGCCCCTATGAAGGCTGGTCGGGCGGCGAGCACTGTTCGCCCGCCACCATCGGCCATACCGGCTTTACGGGCACGGGACTGTGGATCGATTTCGATCGCGGCCACGCCTGGACATTGCTGACCAATCGCGTCCACCCGACCCGCCATTTCGACAGCGGCATCATCGCCCTGCGGCGGGCTGTGGGCGATCTCATCAACGCGGGCTAAGGAGAAAATCATGGAGCCGATCTGGGCCATTGGGCTGATGACCGGCACGGTGCTCGACGGCAATATCGACGTGGCGCTGCTGCGTACCGATGGCGAAAATGTCGAGCGCTTCGGTGCCTATACGCTCGCTCCCTATCCGCAGTCGATCCGCACCCTACTCGAAGAGAGCCTGGCGCAGGCGCGCAAGTGGAATTTCGAGGGCCCCGAACCCACGATCTTCGCGGAAGCTGAAGATGCCCTCACCCGCGCCCAGTCCGCAGCGGTGCTCGATCTTGTCAAACAGGCCGGGCTCTCCCCCGATGACATCGGCATTATCGGATTCCATGGCCAGTCGGTGCTGCACCGCGCACCCAAGCCTGAACGCATCGGCGCGACCCGCCAGTTGGGCGATGGCGCGCTCATGCACGAGCTGACCGGCATTAAGGTAGCCTATGATTTCCGTTCCGCCGATGTCCGCGCCGGCGGCCAGGGCGCCCCGCTCGCCGCGCTCTATCATCAGGCATTGTTGCGCATGATCAACGCCACGGACGGCAAAACGGCGGTCCTCAATCTTGGTGGCGTCGCCAATGTCACCTGGTGGGACGGCGCGGACCATCTGGTGGCCTTTGATGCGGGTCCCGCCAACGCGCCCATCAACGATTTCGTCAAGGACCTTGGCCTTGGCGATATGGATGCGGACGGCCAGATGGCCCTACGTGGTACAGTGGACGAGGCGCGTCTTGAAACCCTTCTGACCCATCCTTACCTCACCGCGCCCTATCCGAAATCGCTCGACCGGTTCGATTTCCTCGCCACCATGGCCGATGGCCTGGGCGCCGAGGATGGCGCGGCGACCCTTACCGGCTTTACTACTGGCGCGGTGGGCAAGGCGCTCGACCTTTTGCCGCAACGTCCCGAACGGCTGATCGTGTGCGGCGGCGGCCGGCACAATCCGGCAATCATGGCCATGCTCGGCCCCCGCGCAAACGTAGAGGCCATCCCGGCCGAAGCCGTTGGCTGGCGTGGCGACGCCACCGAAGCCGAGTGCTTTGCCTTCCTCGCCGTCCGCGTATTGCGCGGCCTGCCCATCAGCTTCCCGACCACCACCGGCGCCCCACAGCCGCTGACCGGCGGCATCCTGGCGGCTTGAGAACGGACGGAGTGCTGGCAGAGATAGGGGTGGTAGGCGCGGCCGGACTTGAACCGACAACCAATCCGTTATGAGCGGATGGCTCTAACCAGTTGAGCTACGCGCCCCGCTGCGGCTCCGAAGCGGTCGGCTCTGGCCAGTTGAACTACGGGTCTGCGGCCCGGTTCTCCTAGCGGGTCGGGACTGGGAGGTCCATGGGGTTTTGCGTCTGTTTACCGTTTTTTCGGACAGCCGCCCCGGCTGCCGCAAATCCGTCTCAATGCATTAGGAAAACTTGGGTGTTCTGCGTGGGGCAAAACCAATTTCCAACGATTAAGAATTCCAGGAGACTATTCATGCGCCTTCCCCTGACGCTCGCACCCATCGCGATGGCCGCGCTGCTCGCCAGTCCGGCTCTTGCCGACACCATGACACTGAGTGGCACCGGGACCGTGCGCGCCGCACCGGATATGGCCACCATCAACACCGGGGTGACAACGCAGGCCGAAACCGCGCGCGAAGCACTCGACGCCAATTCAGCCGCCATGGCCGATCTGGTCGCCGCCCTGCGCGAGGCGGGTCTTGAGAACCGCGATATCCAGACCTCTGACTTCAACGTCAGCCCGCAATATGTCTATTCCGACCGCCGCGACGACAACGGATACAACCTGCCGCCGGAAATTCAGGGCTATCAGGTATCCAACACCGTTACCATCGTGGTCCGCGACCTCGAAGCGCTCGGCTCTGTGCTCGATCAGGCGGTGACCGTGGGCGCCAACACCATCAACGGTATCGTTTTTGCTGTCGACGATGTGACCAAGCTCGAAGAAGAAGCTCGCAAGCTGGCTTTCGCGGACGCCCTGGCCAAGGCCGAGACCTATGCCGGTACAGCCGGGCTGCGTCTGGGCTCGATCGAATCGATCCGCGAAGGCGATATGCAGCAGCCGCCCATGCCTATGTACCGCGCCCAGGCCATGGAAATGGCTGGCGACGCGTCGGTGCCGGTGGAAGCCGGTGAAATGTCCTATTCGATCACTGCGACAGTCGCCTGGGAAATCGAAGACGATAGCGAATGATCGGACGGCATTGAATATCGAAACGGCCGGGTCCAATGGATCCGGCCTTTTTGTTAGATGCCGATCGCCTGCAGGATCATCCGCGCCCCCACGACGATGAGAAAGATCGCAAACACGATCTTGAGCAGTCTCGCGTCGAGCCGGTGGGCCAGCGCCACGCCAATGGGCGCGGTCAACGTCGCAAGTCCCCCTATGAGAACGAAGGAGGGAATGTTGATAAAGCCGATGCTAAGGGCCGGCGTGCCCACCGCATTCCAGCCCGAAACGATAAACCCGATAACTGCCGGAACGGCAAGAATGACGCCAAGCGCCGAACTGGTGCCGACGGCTGTATGAATGGGCGTTCCGAACGCTGTCAGCGTCGGTACCGTCAGCGATCCGCCACCGATGCCCATGAGCGCCGAGACATAACCGATCACCGCTGCCGAAACCCGATTGACCATCGGGACCCCGGCCAGCGCTTCCATCAGCCGGCGCTGAACCGGCAGCGCCATGTTGAGCGCTATGAACAACGCCATCACACCGAAGATGATCTTGAGCGCTGCGGCGCTGTAGAGACCAGCCATCAGACCGCCCAGCAACGAAGCGGCAACGATCCAGGGCGCCCAGAGCCTGACGATATTGCGATCCACCGCCCCGCGTTTGTCATGGGCGCGTGCGCTGCGCATGCCGGTAGGAATGATGACCGCCAGCGATGTGCCCACCGCCACATGCATGATGACATCGGGATTGTAGCCCAGCAGTTGATAGGCGAACACCATGGCCGGCACCATGATGATCCCGCCTCCGATGCCGAGCAGGCCCGCCATGACCCCGGACACAGCCCCGGTCAGCGCCAGGCCAATGGCGAAGGGAAGAAATTGCGTGATGAGATCGGACAAGAAAGTCTGTTCCTGAGCGCGGGGAAGTCATGCGCCCTGTGCGAGAATATCGGGTGGGGCCCGACTCTTTTGGGCGGCGGCAGTTTCGGAAATATTGAGTACTTCTTGCTCGGTGTCGACCCTGGAGTGCTTCCAGGATAAGTGGGCACCACTTATCCTGTTCGGAAGCGCGCCAAAGAAGCGCTGAAATGCTCTAACCCTCGCCCAGAACGTGCAAAACGATCTGCCGCCGGTGCGGCGCATCGCGATGCTCGAAAAGATAGATGCCCTGCCACGTCCCCAGTGCGGGACGACCGTCGGTCACCGGAATGGAAATCGAGGTCTGGGTCAGTGCCGATTTGATGTGGGCAGGCATGTCGTCAGGCCCTTCGGTGGTGTGGGTGACCCACTCCATGTTGCGCGGCACCAATTTGGCAAAGAATGCGTTGAGATCGGCCTGAACGTCGGGATCGGCGTTTTCCTGGATCAAGAGCGAGCACGACGTGTGCCGGCAATAGACCGTCAAAAGCCCGTCACCAATACGACTCGATGCCATGAAACGCCCCAGCTCGGGCGTAAATTCATAGAGTCCCTGCCCGCGTGTGGTGATTTCCAAAGTCTCGCTCGATTGCCGCATCCTGCACCGTCCTTTGCCGCCTGCGCCACCCTATCCGAAACGTGGAACGGAACCCAAACGCGCCGGTCGCGTTTTTGTGACATCTCAAGCGCGCGCCGTTCAATGCGGCATCGCACTGCCCCTTCAGTGGTGCTGACACAGGCGCGCGCTTGACACCTGACATCGACAGGCGACGCCCGCCCCACGATGTTCAACCGAATGGAGACTCAAAATGGCTGATATTGATCGCGACTACACGGATCGCAATCGCACCGAACGCGAGCGCGTCTATGCAGTCAATTCCGGCGGCAGCACCGGTTGGTGGATCGGCGGCGTGCTCGTTCTCGCTGTGCTGATTATTGGCTTTATCGCGCTGAGCGGTGGTGAACCTGCCCCTGTGGACACCGCCCCCACCGCAGTTGAAACCACCCCTCCGGCGACCGAACCCGCCCCCATGACGGAAACGGCTCCGGCAACTGAACCCGCCCCGGCGGTTGAAGCTGCCCCCGAAGCCGCCGCCCCGGTGGAAACGGTTCCGGCTGAAGCTGCCCCGGCTGAGGCTGCGCCTGCTGAAGCGGCTCCCGTGGAAGCGGCCCCGGCACAATAAAATTTTCCAATTAGGGGCGTGTCGTCCGGACACGCCCCGCTTTTCGTTCAGCTTGGCGTCATTTTGACAATGTTATCGACCCTTTTTCGTGTGACCGCGTTCAGCGGCCACATCATTTGCCGGGGGGCAGAGGAGAAAATCCCATGAAGCTCAAACAATTGCTCTTGACCAGTACCGCTATGCTCATGCTCGGCACCCCTGTGGCGCCGCTCTTTGCGCAAAGCGGCAACGCATCGTTCACCGTGGCGCAAGCAGCGCCTCCGGCTCTCGCCGGAGCCATTCAGACCTATCTCGAGGCGCAAGCTGCCCTGGAGGCTGCCGAAGCCGGCGGTGGCGATGTTGCCGCCGCCCAGGAAACCCTGTCTGCCGCACGCGACGAACTCGGCGCGCTGTGCGCCGCCATCGGTCAGACCGATATCGACGCCTGCATCGCAATGTTCGAAGGCGGCGAGATAGCGCCTGCCGCCCCGGCGCCGGAAGCCGAAATGTCGGTCGAAGCGGAAGGGGAAGCCGCTGCCGAGCCTGAGGCACCCGCGGCCGAAGCAGCGCCAGCCGAAGAACCTGCTCCGGCAGAGGCAGAGGTCGCCCCGGCTGAACCTGCGCCCGCTCCGGTAGAGGCTGAGCCAGCCCCCGTCGAGGAACCGGCACCTGCCCCTGAGCCGGAACCGGCGCCCGCCGAAGAGCCTGCACCGGTTGAGGAAGCCGCACCCGCACCCGCGGAAGAGGCGGCCCCCGCCGAAGAGGCCGCGCCTGAACCGGCACCGGCTGAAGAGCCCGCTCCTGCCCCTGAAACCATGGAAGAACCTGAGCCTGAGGCCGACGAAGCTCCGGCAGCCGAGCCCGCTGCTCCTGTTGAGCAACCCGCCGCCGATGCCGAGTCCTCGGCTCCTGCCTCCCTGCTCGATGCGGTCGCCGCCTATGAAACGGCCGTCGCCGAATTCGAAGCTGCCGTCGCTGCCGGTGGTGATACGGCAGCAGCGGCTCAGGCCGTAACCGATGCCGAGGCTGAACTGCGCGGCATCTGTGAAGCTCTTGGGCAGACCGACCTCGATGCCTGCCTGACCGGCTTTGATATCGAACTCGATATCATCGACGTACAGGCCGCCCTCGATGGCGTCGCTGAAACGCCTGCTGACTCGGAAGGGGAAGCGCCTGTTGAAGGCGAAGCTCCAGCAGAAGAAGCACCAGCCCAGGAAATGGACGACAGCATCGTTCTCGAAGGTGACGTTCAGGGCGAAATCGTTCCTGAAGGCACCAATGCCGACGAAGTTGCTCCACTTCTCGACAGCGACAAGGATGCCGCCTCCGGTGCCATGGCCGAAGACGACGCCGACGCGGACGTCCAGGCGGAAGGTGAAGCGCAGGCTGAGGCAGACGCCGAGGTCCAGCCGGAAACTCCGGCAGAACCGGCCCCTGCTCCCGAGCAGGTCGATGTAACCCAGATCCCGTCGATCGAAACCGAAGAGGGTGAAGACCGCCAGGAAGTCTCGATCCAGGAGATCGAGGAAGCCGCATCGGCATCATCCTCGGCCCAGCTTCAGCAGGGATCTGGCCAGCAACAGGCCAACCAGCAGGGCGGCGTACTCGTCGGCCCGGTCCGTGAAGGTCCGTCCAACGCCGAAATCATCGCCACCATCGGTCTGGCCACCATCTTTGCGATTGGCGCCAACCAGTTCATCAACACGCCAGACACACCGCGTATCGTCTATCCCGATGACCAGCAGTACTATGTCGAGAACCTGTCGGAAGGTCGCACCCGCGAAACCATCCTGCGGGCCGATGGTAGCCGCATCGTAACGATCCGCGATCAGTATGGCGACGTTATCCGCCGTTCGCGCATCGAACCCGATGGGCGCGAAATCCTGCTGGTCTATGTCGACCCCAGCTATCGCCGCTATGACGAACAGGGCCGCTGGATCGATCCGGGCCGCCAGCTTCCGCCGCTGGTGCTCAACATTCCGCCCAGTGAGTATGTGCTCAACGCCTCGGCTGCCAATGAGCAGCAGGTCGCGACCTTCCTCGACCAGCCGCCGGTGGAAACCATCCAGCGCTACTACACGATCGACGAAGTCAAACGCTCGTCCCGTCTGCGCGACATGGTCCGCCGCCTCGAAATCGCCGACCTGACCTTCGAGACAGGCAGCGCCAACATTTCGCAAAGCGAAATTGGAACGCTCTCGGCGACGGCCAACGCCATGCTGGCGCTGATCAGGCAAAATCCCGCGGAAACCTTCCTCATTGAAGGCCATACCGATGCCGTGGGATCGGATATCTCCAATCTGGCCCTGTCCGACCGCCGTGCCGAGGCCATCGCGTATGCTCTGACCCGCGTTTATGGCGTCCCCGCCGAAAACCTTGCAACGCAGGGCTATGGCGAGCGCTACCTCAAGGTCAACACGCAGGCCGCAGAGCGCACCAACCGCCGCGTCACGATCCGCCGCATTACCCCGCTCATCACCCCGATGACCGGCGCCGCCGGATAAGCGCGAAGCAAATCAAACAATAGAAAGGCCGGAGCTAGAGCTCCGGCCTTTCTTTTATCGGTTGCCGCAGAATTGTCCGAAGCTTCTCCGGGGCGGTCTTGCGCGGATCGCCGAGATAGATTTCGTGGTGCTTGCCGGTCGGCACCCATCCGCGCTTGGGCATGTAGTCCTCGTGCATCCGGGCCAGGATCGGCCCTTCATCGTCGTAAGAGCCGATATGAAGCACCTGAACGGCCTTGCCCTCCTCCAGCGCCTCTACCCGCAACAGATCGAGCGCCGTCGGCTTCTTTTTTGCTCGCGCCGTTTCGATAGCCGCCGCAATCATGGCCGGTCCAATCCAGTCGGGCACCATGATCATCATCGTCCAGTCCCATTTATCCTTCTCGCGGGTCACGAAACTCTGCATATCGCTGGCCCACCACAGCCCCTCCAGCGGCGGAACCGTGTAATCCCTGTCCAGTTGGGTCTTGGAGGCGAATTTGAGCGTGTAGGCGACCGTATAGAGCGTCTCGACCGCCTCGCTATAGGAGAGCACGACATTGGGATCGCCGTGCCCGTCGATCATCAGGAACCGCATGGCCGGTACGTCGACGACGTGGAGACCCTTCGATTTTGTCGGGCCGTAAAGCGCTTTGAGCTGCTTTTTGAAGTCGACCTTTTCCATTGGAGATTCTCCCCGCTCTTCGATCAACAACGATACGGGGCACCCTTAAAGATTGGAAAGAATTCTTGCGCACTTTGCCCGCAATCCCCATCTGTGGGCTTCGGCAAACATCGGAGATTCTTTTTACGCAATGTTCGACATCGACAAGATCGTTACGGCCCTGAAAACCGACCCCAACATGCAACGCACCGCCGGTGCGGGCGCCGCGGGGCTTGCCGCAGGCATGCTGCTGGGCGGTGGAGGTATCAAGAAGATCGCCAAATATGGCGCCCTCGCCGCCATCGGCGGTCTCGCCTACAACGCCTGGCAAAAGAGCCGGCAGGATAACACGGCCACCGACGTCGAAACCCCGCCTGAGGGCCCGTTCATGCCCGCGCCGTCCGACGAGACAGGTCAGGAAGCGCTGGGCAAAGCGCTCGTTCGCGCCATGATTTCGGCCGCCAAGGCGGATGGCCGCATCGATGGAGATGAAAAGGAACGCATATTCCAGCGGCTCGAAGATATGAACCTCTCAGCCCAGGAAAAGGCGTTCGTCTTTGACGAGCTCTCGACCCCGCTCGATATCGAAGCGGTGGTGCGCGGCGCCGATACCCCCGAACACGCGGCGGAAATCTATGCCGCCTCGCTGGTTGCCATCGACGCCGACACGGCAACCGAACGCGCCTATCTCGACGCGCTGGCCAGCAGGCTCAGCCTGCCCGATGCGCTGGTCACCGAAATTCACAAGGCGGCGGCGCGCTAACTTTCGGGAACGAATCGCCGATTTTGCGCTTATTATTGATCGAACATGGAAGCGGGAGGTTGATATGACCTATCTCGACCAAGATCAGACGCGCCATGCAGGCGTCGGCTCTCTCGTGCTGCGGATCGCTGCGATCCTTGCCATTCTGGCTTTCGGGTGGTTTGCACTCACTGTCGGAAGCGAGGACTCGACGGGGCGCCCTGAAATCGTTCCCGAGCCAATGGTCAGTACGTCCTGACGCCTACTTTTTGCCGCTGCGCTTGATCGATGTGATCTTGAGCGGCGGCACCCCGGACTTTTCCGAAATGGCCCGGTCCTGATCCATAATGGCGGTCAGCGCCGGCTCATCGCCGTCCAGCCCGCCCAGCAGGCCCGAATCTACCTTGCGGTTGGACCGTTGGCTGCCATCTTCATAAACGATGTCGAAAAGCACGAACTCCGTGCGCATGGTTGGCTTTTTGGCCATGTTTTTTCCAATCTTGAAACTGAACAGGGCTGCCGCCAACGCGACAGCCCATTATTGATTTTGTGATGAGACCGAGCTTAGCCGAACAGGAAGCGGCCCTGTTCGCGGATGATCTGCCGGCCCTTGCCCAGGGTTGCCGCGGCACAATCGTCCTTGTCGGTAAATTTGTCGGCCCGGATGAAAGAATGGGTCTTGGTCTCCCCATCGATCTCTTTTTCGATGGTTCCGGCGATCTGGTATTCACCACCAGTCTTCATCAGCGTGGCCTTGATGAGATAGCCCTCGTACTCTTCCTGAGCGTCGACACTGGGTGCAGCCGGCTGCTTTTCACCGCCACCGCCGAACAGATTTTTCCAAAACGACATCTCGAACCCTCCATATGCACGAGGCGGCCAATGGCCGCCCCGATTTGTTCTAACCTAACGCCACACGGACTAGTTGTCCAAGAAGCTCCGCAGCTTGCGGCTGCGGCTGGGATGCTTGAGCTTGCGAAGCGCCTTGGCCTCGATCTGCCGGATACGCTCGCGGGTAACAGAGAACTGCTGGCCCACTTCCTCGAGCGTATGATCGGTGTTCATGCCGATACCGAAACGCATGCGCAGCACGCGTTCCTCGCGCGGCGTCAGAGAGGCGAGAACACGGGTCGTGGTTTCGCGCAGATTGCTCTGGATCGCCGCATCGATTGGCTGGATCGCGTTGGTATCGGGAATGAAATCCCCGAGGTTTGAATCTTCCTCGTCACCGATCGGCGTTTCGAGCGAGATCGGCTCCTTGGCGATCTTGAGAACCTTGCGCACCTTGTCGAGCGGCATCTGCAGCTTTTCGCTGAGCTCTTCCGGCGTCGGCTCGCGGCCGATTTCATGGAGCATCTGCCGCGACGTGCGCACGATCTTGTTGATCGTTTCGATCATGTGCACCGGAATACGGATGGTGCGCGCCTGGTCGGCGATCGAGCGGGTGATCGCCTGCCGGATCCACCATGTGGCATAGGTCGAGAACTTGTAGCCGCGGCGATATTCGAACTTATCGACGGCCTTCATCAGCCCGATATTGCCTTCCTGGATCAGATCGAGAAATTGCAGGCCACGGTTGGTGTACTTTTTGGCAATCGAAATCACGAGACGCAGATTGGCCTCGACCATTTCCTTTTTGGCAATGGCCGCCTCTCGCTCGCCCTTCTGCACCTTGGAAACGATGCGGCGATATTCGGCAATATCGAGACCGGTTTCGGTCGCCAGCGTCTGGATTTCGGCGCGCAGTTCGTCAATCGTCGCCCGTTCGCGGGCCACGAAATCCGCCCAGCCCTTTTCGGACCGCCCGAACACCTTGTCGGCCCAATCGGGATCGAGTTCGGAGCCGTAATAGGCGTTGAGGAAGTCGTCGCGCTTGATCTTGTAGCTCTCGGCAAGACGCAGCAGGCGGCCCTCGTTACGCACGAGGCGCTTGTTGATATCGTAGAGCTGTTCGACAAGGCTTTCGATACGGCTGGCATTGAGCGACAGGGACTTGACGTCCAGAATCACCTGGGTGCGCCAGGCATCGAGTTCCTTGACCTCGCCGGCATCCAGCAATTTGGCGGCAAGCTGATCCTCGACGTGCTGATCCTGGACCTTGCGCATCCGGCCATAAGTCTCGGCGATCCGATCGAAGGTCTCGACAACCTGCGGCTTGAGTTCAGCCTCCATTGCCGAGAGCGAGAGGTTGTTCTCGTACTCGTCGTCGTCGTCATCGTCGTCAGGCTGGCTGGTTTCGCCACCCTCTTCTTCGCCCTCGGCCTTGGCAGGGCGCTCGGTCCGCGCTGCCGGGGCTGCGGATGACACTGCGCCCGCCGGAGCCGAAGCTGGGGCGGGAGCGTCGTCCTCATCCTCATCGTCGTCGTTCCCTGCGGTCGCATCGGCAATCTTGGCGTCAGGTCCGGCATAGGTCGCTTCGAGATCGATAATGTCACGCAGAAGGATTTCGCCTTCGGCAAGCTGGTCGCGCCAGATGATGATGGCCTGGAAGGTCAGCGGGCTTTCGCACAGCCCGGCGATCATGGTTTCGCGGCCCGCCTCGATGCGCTTTGCAATGGCGATTTCGCCCTCGCGCGACAGCAGTTCGACCGATCCCATTTCGCGCAGATACATGCGCACCGGATCGTCGGTCCTGTCGGAGCCGGACTTGGCATTGGACGTGTTGGCGACCGCTGTCGTGCCGGTGGTCGCAACTTCGCTGCCTTCGTCGTCGCTGCTGTTGTCAGCCTCGGCCTCTTCGACCTCGTCCTCATCGACGACATTGATGCCCATGTCCGAGAACATGGCCATGATGTCTTCGATCTGCTCGGAGGTCACTTCTTCCGAAGGCAGAACCGCATTGATCTCTTCGTAGGTCACATAGCCGCGCTTCTTGGCGGTCTTTATGAGCTTCTTGACTGCGGCATCGGAAAGATCGAGAAGCGGCCCGTCGGGAGCTTCGGTCTGCGATTCCGGCTT